>JACTNB010000020.1 GCA_014584345.1 Planctomycetota bacterium | reverse complement strand
AAGTCTATGAAATATATAAATATAGTATCTCTCTCTTACTCAATATAGAGATCCGTCACACTTACCCCCCCTCACGCTGATTTTGTGTGTGAGGGGGGGATGACGGATTTCCGTGACGGATTCGGGATTTGCCGCTCCCAGAATTGATGTCCGCGAGCCCCACAGGAGATGACGTGCACCGCTGCTGTTTTGACTGCGACTGCTTCCAGATTGACGGCAAAGACGTCCCAGAGGTCTCTGATAGCGATTGGGATGAAGGTCGTGCTGAAGGGGAATGCCGGTTCGGTCCACCCGTGCTCGGACCAGAGATCGAACGGAACGGCGAATCCATCCAGCTGTTGGGCGAATTCCCCAAGGTGCTGGTCACCGACTGGTGTGGTGAGTTCAATCCACGCGCCACATGACGCCACATCGCCCACATTGGCCCGTGTCGCGTTGGCTCGCCAAGGTTGGCCAATGGGACGAATCGGCCAGCAACGCGACACGTGGCCACCAATGGCCCATGGTGCTATTCTCGACTTACGTCAACTGCAATGGTTCCTTCCCCTTGGGGGACAAGAGGTTACGACGCGGGGAACCGTCGCCGAATCAATGAGTCTTTGTTTCGTGTGTCCGGATTCTTTGGGCCGGTCATGGCAACGTGTTTCGATGGCTGATGTTGCGGCGGAGATTCTGTGGCAACTAGCGCAAACGATTGGCCCCCTGTCGCGTTGAAATTGCTCCTGGCGATAGCCAAGCGAACTTCTGATGGCCGCCCCGCACGCTACGAACCGGCGGCCTGGTTCCGGCAGCGTCCGACCTCGCGAAATCGCAGCCGCTGGTCCCGCTGGACGCGGCGACTGGCGAGCGCCGGCCTGGTCCGCCGGCTCACGGAACCAAATCGCGACCGCGTCCGGCAAGTCTCCATCACCAAACGTGGGCTTGCTTGGATACACGAGCACTGCGGCAGCGGAGCCATCGACGACCTGAACCTGACATGGAACCACGCACCGCTGGTCAATCTCCATTCCTGAACCACCCAACACTCCCATTCGGAGCCAATATGACGACGACGATGCAAGTTGAGACCTGGCCGATTGATCGCCTGATTCCCTACGATAAGAACCCGCGGCTCAATGACGCTGCGGTTGAGGCCGTCGCCCGGTCGATTCGGGAGTTCGGATTCCGGCAGCCGATCGTGGTCGACGAATCAGGTGTGATCATTATCGGCCACACCCGGTTGAAAGCGGCCAAGACGCTCGGCCTCACGGAAGTGCCGGTGCATGTCGCTCATGGCCTGTCGCCGGAGAAGATCAAGGCGCTCCGCATCGCGGACAACAAAACGGCCGAGATCGCCGAATGGAATCTGGAACTGCTGCCGATTGAACTGGCCGAGTTGCAGGGGATGGATTTTGACCTCGGGTTGCTGGGATTCGATCAGGATGAACTCGCCAAGCTGCTCGATCCCGGCGTGCAGGAGGGACTGACCGATCCGGATGAGATTCCCGCCCCTCCGGACGAGGCGATCACCAAGCCGGGAGATCTCTGGATTCTCGGCGAGCATCGTTTGCTGTGCGGGGACAGCAGCAAACCGGACGACCTCGACCGACTGCTGGATGGTCAACCGATCCATCTCTGCAACACCGATCCCCCCTACAACGTGAAGGTTGAACCCCGGTCGAACAACGCCATCGCCGCTGGGCTGTCATCATTCCAGGGGACCACGCACCATCAGTCGATGGATGTGGCCCGGCATCCGGAGAAGTCCAAGCCGACACAGAAAAAACTGCGGGCCAAGGACCGCCCGCTGGCCAACGATTTCGTCTCGGACGACGAGTTCGACCGCCTCCTTGATGCCTGGTTCGGTAACATCGCCCGCGTGCTGGTGCCGGGACGCGGGTTCTACATCTGGGGCGGCTACGCCAACCTGGGCAACTATCCACCGTTCCTCAAGAAACACGGACTCTACTTCAGCCAGGGGATTGTGTGGGACAAACAGCATCCTGTATTGACGCGCAAAGATTTTCTCGGTTGCTTTGAACTGGCGTTCTACGGCTGGAAGAAAGGGGCAGCGCATCGCTTCTACGGGCCCAACAATGTTCCCGATCTGTGGCCGGTCAAGAAGATTCCGCCACAACAAATGGAGCATTTGACAGCCAAGCCTGCCGAGTTGGCGGTGCGGGCCATGCAGTATTCCACCGTCGCTGGCGAGCATGTCCTGGATTTGTTTGGCGGGTCCGGTTCGACCCTGATTGGTGCTCATCGCACGGGCCGCAAGGCCTTCCTGATGGAACTCGACCCGCTCTATTGTGATGTCATTGTGGATCGCTTCCAGCGTTTCAGCGGCCAGGCAGCCGTGCTCGAACGCACCGGGACATCCCCCGTTCCGATGAAAGCCCGCGAGGAGCAGATGCGATGAACGTCCCAGCGCCCCGCGGTCCCGGCGTCACGCCACACGGCTATCGACGCCTGAGGACCAAAGACCGCCGCCATCGCTTTGAGCACGTACTGGTCTGGGAGGCCCACTTCGGTCCCGTTCCTCCCGGCCATGAGATCCATCATGTCAATCAGGATAAACTCGACAATCGCATAGAGAATCTGCGGCTCGTAACGCGTTTGGAACACAAGCGGATTCACTGCGGCTGTATCCGGTTCGGGGCAACATGGCTCAAGCGCTGCCGCCGTTGCCGCTGGTACCGCGATATCGCCACGGAGTTCTATGCCTATCCGGGCAGCAACGGCGTTATGGGAATCTGCCGCCGCTGCGCGGTGGACGTGGCGGTCGACAATAAGCGACGGCGGCGGGCGCGAAAGCATGACGACTCTGCAGAAAGGACAGACTCCGTGAATCGCCGGGCACAGAGTGATCCTCCCAAGTAACGCTGACAAGTAGTTGCTTTGCGGATCTCAACAATGATTTGGGAGTCCCCACGCGCACCGGCGATAACGTCCTCAACCTCTTCGGCGGCAGCGGCAGCACACTGATTGCCGCCCAGCAGACCGGCCGCAAGGCCTTTTTTATGGAACTCGACTCGCTGTACTGCGATGTCATCGTACAGCGCTGGGAGCAGTTCACGGGCCGCAATGCGGAGCGGGTTTCTTCCAATTAGGCGTAGGCACGTTATGAGATTGCTGAAACATCAGGGTTCTCAACGAAGTGTCCCTTGCGACAAAACGGGCATGGTTTGCCATCAAGTTCTCTCATATCAGATATGTTTAGAGACTTGCACCTGGGGCAGCACTTGGTCGGGGCTTCACTGTCGATCCGAAACTCCCTGGCACAATCCAAGCATAGGTGTTCGATCTCAGCTCCGACTACCCAATCCATCTTATCACTGGGATGGTAGACAAACATTTTTTTCTTTTTCGTGTCATCAGCCCAGTAATAAGCATGGACATCGGACCAGACCCAAAACTCAATATCACAGTTGTCGCAGTTGACATTCTGGCAGGAAGCCATTGTGAACAATCTCCTGGATAGTAGGATCTCAAGCATACACATGAATGTAATTCGTGATCATGGCAACCACACCATACCAAACGTTGGGCCGTGTGGCGTTGTTCCGCACGTTCCAACGAATGATCCCACCAACGACCAAACGCCCACACGTGGCGAACGTGGGGCGTGGGGTGGCGGAGTTGCCGTGGGTTTACGGTTCCGCGTTGATTTCCGGGATTGGAGGATCAAGTTCATCGGCAACCGAGAGGAGCGTTTCCAGCAGGTCGTTGGCGTCGATACGGGGCGAGCGGCGCCCGGCATCGACAGCCAGCTCAAGCCGCATGGCGACCAGTCGCAGGACGTCGGCGATTCGTTCTTCGGGCGTTTCAGGGGGCTGCATGGTGCTGGTCTCCTCAAGGTTGTGTTGTTCCAGCCGCTTGTCTTGAAACCATTTCCAGGTTTCGATCTCGTCCGGTGTGGCCGGTCGGCTCGTGCGAATCGTGATCGGGAACGGTTGGCCGCCCGGCGGCGGGTCTTCGTCATACAACCGCTGCAATTCTGGCAGGGCGCGTGTGCGCGCCTGGTCGGCGTCATCAGCTTCGGCCAGGACATAACGACTGAGCGTGGCGACAAAATACAGCATCGTGAATGTCTCCTATTTGCTGGTGGTGAATTGGCCGCGATCAACTTTCTGGAAACGGGCGTCCGCCCCCTTGTTCTGGATTTCGCGGAGGATGGCGGCGTACAAGGTCGCGTGCGGGGTCTTGCCACCGGGGCTGGTCCACAATCCCTGCGTAGCCATCGCCTCGATCATCGTCTTGGCGGTCATTGGTTGGCCGGCCTCAGCGAGGACCTGGACCGCCGCGTCGAGCTGGCTCAGCTTGCCAGTCGATTTCGGGGAGCGGGTTTTCGGTTTTGGCTTCGCAGGCGTCGATGGTTTGGTCGGCTCGGCCGGGGCTGTAGTCGCCTGGGCCTCCGCCAGCGCCTCGGCCTCCCGGCGCTGGATGGCGATCCATTCTTCGTAGTCCGGCTTCGAGAGCTTGCGCACCAGTTCGTCGAGGTAGAACCGATCGGTTGCCATCGCAGGAGTTGCCTTGCCGGTTGCCGCGTGGAACTCGATCGTGCGCCCCGCGAAGGAGGCTCCCTGGTCACCCTCGTCCTTGAGGCGGCCATTGGTCACCTCCAGCACCTGGCCCGAGCGGGTCTCGTAGTGCTCTCCCTTGCGGGGAACGAACGCCTGGGCCCTCGCGGTTTTCGCGGACTTCGTTGTGGTCTTCCTGGTTTTGTTTGTCATGTTTCTGCTCCTTGGAAAAGGGTCTCAAAAAGAAGTCAGCCAACCTCGAGGCTGGCTGGTCATGCCTGGTTGTGGGTCAGTTAAAATGGTGCCGGTTCGCCGGGTTACGGCGGCGATGGAGTTCCGTGGCGATCTGGCGAAAGAGCCGGAACAACCGCAGGGCCTCTGTTTTATTGCCCGCTTCCCACAAGGCCTTCGCGTCTGGTTTGAGGCCATCGGCGAGCTGGCGGAGTTCGCGGCTGTTCGTTGTAGGAATGTCGTTGGTCTTCATGCTGGTCTCCCTGTGGCGGGTGGTTCTCGCTTTCGACAGGACACGAGTTACCTCGAGTGTGGAACGTCATCCACTCAGTTCTGAGCAGAAAAAGCAGGTTTTCAGCAGGTCTTTCACATGTCCGAACGTGGCCCGATCAATCCCTTGGCGCTCCCGATTGCCGACGCGGCGCAGCTGCTCTCGAAGGCAGGGGCACGACAGATCCGGGTCGAGCAGATCGAGGCGGATATCGCCGCCGGTGCGCCAACGAACGGCGATGGGACAATCAACCTGGTGACATACGCAGCTTGGCTCTCGATCGCCCGTGGGGGACAAAGTAGTGGCGATTGACCCCCGACAACTGAAGCCGAGCGAACTGGTACGGCTGCTCAACTCGACGCCGCTCGGTGAAGTGACCAGCGAGCGGCAGCTGTACCGCAACCGGCAGCGGGCTGGGTTCCGGGTCGGTGACGGGAATCGCGTTGACTTGGTGCGCTACACCGCGTGGCTCGCCTGGGAGCGCCACAACCCGAAGCCCGCGCAGACCCCTGAGTCTTACGAGCAGCACAAAGACCGGGCCGCACGTCGCAGCGCGGTACTGTCAGCCGCCGGACGTGATATCGGTGACCTGCCGGTGATTGCTGATCTGGCGCGGCGTTCCACGGCGGTGACGAATTTCCAGTGCTTCTGCGAAGCGTACTTTCCGCAGTTATTTCATCTGGCCTGGTCGCAGGACCACCTGAAGGTCATTCGAAAAATCGAGCAGGCGGTCCTTCATGGAGGCCTGTTTGCGATGGCGATGGCCCGCGGGTCAGGCAAAACGACCCTTGTGGAGACGGCCTGCATCTGGGCGGTGCTCAACGGGCATCGCGAGTTCGTCTGCCTGATCGGTTCGGACGAGGGGCATGCGATGGACATGCTCGAATCGATCAAGACGGAACTCGATGGCAACGACCTCCTGCTGGCCGACTATCCGGAGGTCTGTCATCCGATCCAGTCGCTCGACGGGATCGCCAACCGCTGCAATGGCCAGCTCTACCACGGCGAACGAACCCATATCGGTTGGACGGCGAAGTACATCGTCCTGCCAACACTGCAGCCCAAGGGGTGGTCCGAAGATGAGACGCTTGGCGCGTTGATCCGGGAAGATGGGCGGGCACTGGCCAGCGGTGCGATTATCAAAGTGGCAGGTATCACCGGTCGCATTCGAGGCATGAAGTTCAAACGACCGGATGGGAAAAGTGTTCGGCCCAGCCTCGTCGTACTCGACGACCCGCAAACCGACGAGTCCGCGCGATCGGTTTCCCAGTGCCAGCAACGGGAGAGTATTCTCGCTGGCGCGGTACTCGGTCTGGCCGGGCCCGGTCACAAGATCTCGGGGATCATGCCCTGCACGGTCATCCGTCCGGGAGACATGGCCGACCGAATCCTGAACCGGGATCACCATCCGTCGTGGCAAGGGGAGCGCACGAAAATGGTCTATGCGTTCCCCTGCGACACCAAGCTGTGGGATCGGTATGCGGAACTCCGGGCGGAAGGCCTGCGCAACGAAGATGGCGGGGTCGCGGCGACGGAATTCTACGCGCAACATCGGGAGCAGATGGACGCAGGGGCAAAAATTGCCTGGCCGGTGCGGTTCAACCATGACGAATTGTCAGCGATCCAGCATGCGATGAACCTAAAGCTGCAGGATGAGGCGGCATTCTGGGCGGAATACCAGAATGAGCCGTTGCCGGAAGTGGAAGTCGATGAGAACGAACTGACGGCAGACCAAATCGCGGCCAAACTGAATGGGCTCCCCAAGGGACGGGTTCCGCTTGGCTGCCAGCACCTGACGATGTTCATCGACGTGCAGCAGAAGCTGTTGTTCTATGTGGTCTGCGCCTGGGGCGAGGAGTTCAGCGGTGCTGTCCTCGAATACGGAGCCTGGCCCGATCCCCGGCGGGCCTACTTTTCACTGCGGGATGTCACCAAGACACTATCGACCGTCGCGGAAGGGACTGGGCTTGAAGGAGCCATCTACGCCGGTTTGCAGACGCTCACCAAGAAACAGTTAGCACGTGAGTGGCAGCGCGAAGATGGAGCCTCATTGCGGATCGAACGCTGCCTGATTGATGCCAACTGGGGGACGTCGACGGACGTGGTCTACCAGTTTTGCCGACAGTCCCCGCATGCGGCGCTGTTGCTCCCCAGCCACGGACGGTTCGTGGGGGCGTCGAGTCTCCCGTTCTCGGATTACAAGCGCCGGCCGGGGGACCGGGTCGGTCTCAACTGGCGCATTCCCGGCGTCATGGGCAAGCGGGCCGTCCGACACGTCCTGTTCGACACGAACTTCTGGAAGTCCTTCGTATTCGCCAGGTTGGCCGTGGCCATTGCCGACAAAGGCTCGCTCTCTTTGTTCGGCCAGAAACCGGAGCCTCACCGCCTGTTCGCCGAACACCTTGTCGCTGAATACCGCGTGCGCACCGAAGGTCGCGGCCGCACGGTCGATGAATGGAAACCTCGCCCGAGTCAGCCGGACAACCACTGGCTCGACTGCCTGGTCGGCTGCGCAGTGGGGGCATCAATTCTGGGAGTGAAACTTTCCGAGTATCAAAACAACTCCGTCAGCGCAAAGTCGGGCCGCCTCAAGCTCTCCGTCTTACAGCGACGGCGGTGACACAACTATTTTCAGAAATCCGACCAACTTTCGTGCGAATTCGGGATTTTTTTGCATATGAATAATAATGGAGGGGGATGTTTCTGCTGATGCCCGATCAACCACTCGATGAAACAATCCGCGAGAACGCAAAGGGCCCTGCCGAGGCTCGTGGCGATTCCGGCAGCGTGAAACAACATTCACTCTAAAACCAGATCGAAGCGGATCGATACCTCACCTCGAAGCAGGCAGTGAAGTCGAAGCAACGCGGCATTCGGTTCACCAAGATCAGCCCCCCGGGCGCTTCGTGATTCTCTTTCAGCGGTCGTAGCCACGCTGGCTGCCGCATGTTCCTTTATTTCGAGGATGAACCTTCTTGCTTGGTTGGCTGCGCCAGTTTTTGCCTGCTCGACGTCCTGAACCATCGCAAACGGTGTTTCAGGCGCTGCGGCTGATCAAGGCCAGATACGACGCGGCGGCGACGACCGACGAAAACCGGCGGCACTGGCGAAATGCGGATGATCTTTCCGCCAATGCGGCCAACAATGCGGAAGTCCGCCGGTTGCTGCGTATCCGCAGCCGCTACGAAGTCGCCAACAACAGTTATGCCAAGGGGCTGGTGCTGACACTGGCCCATGACACCGTCGGAACTGGTCCGCGTCTGCAACTGCTCACGCCGGACAACAGTGTCAATCATCGGATTGAACAGGAGTTTTCACACTGGTGTCGCATCGTCCGCCTGGCGGAAAAACTGCGGACCATGCGCATGGCCCGAGCGGCCGATGGCGAAGCCTTCGCGCTGCTCACGGACAACCAGGCCCTGCCATCAGCGATTAAACTGGATGTGCAACTGGTCGAGTGTGACCAGGTCACCACTCCCGATCTGTCACTCAAAGCCCTGCGGGCAATTGATGGCATCCGGTTCGACGACGATGGCAATCCGGTCGAGTACCACCTTCTGCGGGATCATCCAGGTGATCCCCAGGTGGGGCTTGGTTTCAGGTACGACCGGGTCCCCGCCCGCAACGTGATTCACTATTACCGGGCGGATCGGCCGGGCCAGGCACGCGGTGTTCCCGACATCACGCCGGCTCTTCCGCTGTTCGCGCATCTGCGGCGATACACACTGGCGGTGATCACCGCTGCCGAAATCGCCGCGCTGCCTGGCGGGGTGCTCTACACCGACGCTCCGGCCAACGGGGAAGCGGAATCGGTCGAACCGATGGACCTCATCGAGCTGGAACGGGGCATGCTGATGACAATGCCGGGCGGCTGGAAGGTGAGCCAGATCCAGGCCCAGTTTCCGACGACCACCTATGGAGAATTCAAGCGGGAAATTCTCGGCGAAATCGGTCGCTGTCTGCTCGTTCCGGTCAACGTCCTAACGGGAGATTCCAGTCGGCACAACTATGCGTCGGGGCGACTCGATCACCAGACCTACTTCAAGTCGATCCGTGTCGAGCAGTCGCACATGGAAGCGGTCGTCATGGATCGCATTCTGGAAGCCTGGCTCGCGGAAGCCGCGCTCGTCCCCGGGCTGTTGCCCAAAACCGCTCGCCCCACGCTGACGCAAAGAACCTGGATGTGGGACGGGACCTCCCACGTTGACCCGCTCAAGGAAGCGAATGCCCAAGCGGTGCGCCTGGCGTCATTCACAACCACGCTGGCAGACGAGTACGCCCGGATGGGACTCGACTGGGAGACACAGATTCGTCAGCGGGCCAAGGAATTGGCGCTGTTGAATGCACTGGGACTGACACCTGAATCGACTGTCATTGATGATGAGGAGCCGGATGCCGAAGACCAAACCCAAACCCAAACCCGTGACACCGTCGCAGCCGCCTGAACCACTACGAGTGCCCGCGAACCTGCGAATCATTGAGGCCGAAGGACCGACCGATTTCCGGTTTCTGGAAGCCGCCGCAGATGAAAACGCTGGGGAAAGTTCTGAGAAGGACCTGCGGCGGTTTGCGATGACCGCCTACACCGGCGGGAAATTGCTACTGGCCGGGTTTGCCTTCCCGGTGATCGTCGATCTCTCCGGGCTGAAAGTTTCCGCGAAGAGCCGACCGATTCTGCGGGACCATGATGCCTCCCGCATCGTCGGCCACACCGAGACGCTTGAGGTCAATGCCGGCTCGATCAAGCTGGCCGGCGTCATCTCAGGCGCGAACGATCACGCCCGCGAGGTAACGGCCTCCGGAGACAACGGATTCCCCTGGCAGTCCTCCATTGGAGCGATCGCGCAGAGAATCGTGTTTGTCGACCAGGGGGAGTCGGTCGAAGTCAACGGCCGGAAGTTCAGCGGACCGGTCTATGTCGCCCGACAGTCCACTCTGCGGGAAATCAGCTTCGTGGCACTGGGGGCCGACGATCAGACGATCGCCCAACTCATCGCTGCCAGAGGCAGGAGTCCGGAGTCTGGAGACTGGAGCCAGACGACAGCGCGTTCTTCTCGTTCCTCCGGACTCCAGTCTCCGGTCTCCAGTCCTTCTTTGATTGAGGCACAACCGATGGAATTTGAAGCGTGGGTCGAGGCTCAAGGGTTTGATCCGAACGCCCTCTCCGAGCAGCAGTCCCAGTCCCTGCGGGCCATGTGGACCGCGAATTTGAGCGCGGCTGATGACGATGCTGCCGAATCTGCGTCTGATCCAACTTCGAGAGGGGCGACAACGAATTCCTCGCCACTCACCACCACCGGGACCAACACGTCTCCTCAACCTCCGCTCAATCCGGTAGATCAGTTGCGGGCGCAATGGGCGGCCGAACGGCGGCGGATTGCGCAGATTGCCACGATCTGCGGCGGTGCTCATCCCGACATCGAAGCCCAGGCGGTTGAAGAAGGCTGGGACGCCACACAGACCGAACTGGCCGTGCTGCGAGCGGCTCGTCCCAAGGCTCCTCCGCTGCATGCCGCACCCGCCGTGGCGTCGGCTCGGGTTCTGGAAGCGGCCGTCTGGCTCTCCGCCAGGGTTCCCGAGCGGGAGTGTATGCAGGAATTTGGCGAGCAGACGCTCGATGCGGCCGATCCCTTGCGGCAGATTGGCCTAAAGGAACTGGTCGCGGAGTGCGCCCGGCTGGAAGGGCACGACATTCCGCGTGTGTTCGGCAACGGCCGGGCCACGATCCATGCCGGGTTCGCAACAGTCAGCCTGCCCGGCATCCTCGAAAGCGTGATGAACCGGACGATGCTGGCCGCCTATGAAGCCAGCCCGATCGCCGCGTTCCAACTCTGTGCCATCGGTTCGGTGAGCGATTTTAAGGAGGTGACTCGCTACCGGCTGCTCGGAACCGGCGGCTTCGAGAAGGTTTCTCCCACCGGGGAACTCAAAGCGGGGGTTCTCGGAGAGCAGGCATTTGGCAACAAGGCGGACACCTATGGTCAGATGCTGATTCTCGACCGCCGCGACATCGTCAACGATGACCTGGATGCGTTTCTGGATTTGCCGCGGCAGATGGGGCGCAGCGGAGCGGAGTCGATTGACGACTTGTTCTTCACGCTGTTCCTGTCCAACCCTGGCAACTTCTTTGCCGCTGGAAATAGCAACTACCTGGAAGGGGCGGAGACCGCGTTCGGACCGGACAGTCTGACCACCGCCAAGACGCTGTTCCGCAAACAGAAGGCGGGGCCTGGCAGTAAGGCGAAGGATCAGAAGCCGATCAACGTGCGGCCGAAGTACCTCGTGGTGCCCGTGGAGATTGAAACGGACGCCGAACTGCTGATGGGATCGGCCCAGTTGATGATCGACGCGTCCGGCACCAAGACCAAGATTCCGGTCGATAACCCGCACCGCAACAAGTACGAAGTCGTGTCGATGCCACACCTCTCGGATGCGTACTACAGCGGAGCCAGCGCCAAGGCGTGGTATCTGTTCGCCGATCCCGCGCTGCTGCCGGCGTTTGAGATTGTGTTCCTCAACGGCAAGCGGACACCCACCATCGAACGCGTCGAGGCACCGCCCAACACACTGGGGATGGGGTTCAGAGGATACATCGATGTGGGGGTGAATTCTCAAGACCCTCGCGGCGCGGTGAAGGTGAAAGGCGAGGGGTAACGGTTCCCTCGAACCACGGACCGGTCCAGGCTGGTCCGTGGTCTTCTTCTCCTCATCCCCCGTAATGACTTTCACAATCCAGGAGCTTCATACACATGCCTCTCGTGACTTTTGTACAAGAAGGATCGGCGGTCGACTACACGCCGAACGCCGATGTCGAAGCCGGTGATGTCGTCGTGCAGAACGATCTGGTCGGGGTCACCAAACGCAAGCTCCCGGCGAATACGCAGGGAGCTCTGCATGTGGCCGGCGTGTTCGATTTCCCCAAGGCGACCGGGGCCAGCACTGCAATCGCGGCTGGCGTCAGCGTTTACTGGGACGTCGCGGATGCTGAGGCGAAGACCGACAGCGAAACCGGGGCCAACAAGCTGATCGGTAAGACGGTCGCGGCTGCCGGTGACAATGACGCGGAGGTTCGCGTCCGGATGTCGCAGTAATGGGTGACCTGCTGGCTCAGGGAGCCGCGTGGCTGGAGCAGCAGCGGACCCGGCACCTGGCGACGACCGTCACCTATGTGCGCGGTGCGTCGACCGTGGAAGTGCTGGCCACGATCGGTCGGACGAAGTTCGAAGTCGATGACGGCCATGTGGTCCGGGTTGAGTTCACCGACCGGGATTTTCTGATCCTGGTGGCGGACCTGATTCTCGTGGGCCAGACCACGGAACCGCAGCGTGGGGACCTGATCCGCGAGGGACCGCGGGAGTTTGAAGTGCTGGAGTGGCAGTACTCCGATCCCTACCGCCAGACGTTTCGAATCACAACAAAGGCTGTCGGCTGAAGACCGAAGGCTGAAGGGATGTGATCCATTTCTTTCCTTCAGCTTACAGCCTTCAGTCTCAAGCCTATGACGATGCCGCTGATCACGCAGGTTGCTGAGGCTGTCATTACCGAACTGAATGGGGCGACGTTCAGCCTTCCGTTCACGGCGGTGCGGTCCTACCTGCCCCGGTCGGAACTGGCGGAACTGAAGACATTGAAGGTCACGGTTGTCCCGAGTGGCCTGTCGGTCGTCACCGCTTCACGCGGTCAGACACAGCAGGATGTGGCGATCGATATCGCTGTCCAGCAGAAGCTGACCGGCGAAAACAACGCGGACCTCGACCCGCTGCTGGCGCTTGCCGAGGAGATTGCTGCTCACTTTCGCGGCCAGCGGCTGACTTCGTTTCCGAATGCCATCTGGGTGAAGACCGAGTTCAAGACAATCTATGCACCGGACCACATCGATCAGCTGCGGACGTTCACGAGCGTGGTCACGCTGACGTTTCGAGTGATTGGTTAGTAGGCCCCAGGCTTCAGGCTCCAGGAAAGAGAAGTCACGCGTCGAGTCATCTCCTGAAGCCTGAGGTCTGGAGCCCGAAGCCTGATGTTCATCGGAGTCCGCCTCTCGCAGGCGAAACGGCTGTTTTTTGATCGCCAGAAAGTCCTGTTCAAGCTCAGCCGGGCTGAACGGCGGGTGCTGTCCCGGTTCGGAGCCTATGTCCGGCAGGATGCCAGGCAGCGGATTCGCCGGCGGAAACGGCCATCGCAGTCCGGAGAGTCCCCGACCAATCAGACCGGGCTGCTCAAGCGGCACATCTATTTTCTGTTCGATCCCGACCGTCGTTCGGTCGTGATCGGCCCGGCGCGGCTGCGTACCGGCAGCGAGGCCCCCGCCACGCTGGAACACGGCGGCCAGGCGGTCGTCGTAACCCCCGCTGGCCAACCGGTGCGCGTCGCCATCGAGGAACGCCCCTACATGGGTCCGGCGTTTCGCCAGGAGCTTCCCAAAGTCCCCGCCCTGTGGCGGGATTCTGTTCGCTGATCAGGAGTCTTATGGCTGCATTACCTTCCAATTCTGAACCGCTGCACGCGCTGGGAATGAACGGCAACGGTTATGTCGTCATCCCCAAATGGTTCGTCTCGTTTCTGAGTTTCACGGTCTCGGTGATTTTCGTCGGGGCCGTCCTCTGGGCCTGGCAGATGAGTTCGGACGTGGCCGCAATCAAGGCGGAGGTCCGGGCCCAGAACGAACTGCGTGGCGCGGAACTCGAAGACATCCGTCGCCGACTGGCCCGCCACGACGACCTGTTCGACCGCCTGCGGGAGATCAAATGATGAAGAGTCCCGAGACTGCAGACTCCAGACGAGAGGCTGAATTCCAGCCTCTCGATATCGCCGCCTGTTACGGCACCGGATTCACGGCCAAGGTAATCCGTTATGGCACCGCCTCGCTGCTCGCTCCGCCGCGACTGCGAATCGGACCATCGCACGTCGCGGTCCTGTGCGAGTTCCGGGGCAGCATGGTCTGGGTGGAATCGACCACGCTGTGCAAACACCCCTGTGCGATCCTCGGCTATCCGGTCGACGGCTGCCAGGCTCACCTGCCGGAAGACCGTGTGCGGGACTACCTCGCCAGCGGGGGGCACGTGGATCTCTATCGGCTGTCGCCCATCGAAAAGCTGTCGCAGTCGGAGTCGGAACTGCTGACGACAATCCTGGTCCGGCACTTCATTGGCCAGCGGGTGACCTATGACCTGGGCGGTGCCCTAGTCTCCGGCACCCGCCTGTTCAAACGGACCCGACTGCTGCCGCAGGCGGACCTCAACGAGCTGTTCTGTTCGGAACTGGTCGCGGCGGTCTGCATGCGGCTGGGCCGGCTGAATCGTGCGAACCCGACCCGGTTCAACCCCGCTTGTCTGCTGCGGGAACTGGTCCGCCAGGGGACGTTCCAGTTCTGTCACTCGTTCATGAAGGAGACACTTTGACGATCCTGCTTATCACACTCGGACTGCTTAGAGCGGCGTATGGAAGAACATTGTGCAGGGCGATCCTGTCTGGGCTGAGAGACCTCCCTCTGGTCGCGGCGTGCGGCATTGGCCTGTGGAGTCAAGCCTCTCTGGCGGCCGTCGACGACGCCGTCGTCATGGTGGAGGGTTGCAGTGGGGTCTGCGTCGATCCCGCTGGCCTGGTCTTGACCGCAAAACATTGCGAGTCGCCGACGACCGTCACGGTCCGGTTCAAGGACCGGGCGGTCACTGCCCAGCGAGTGTATGTCAGTCGCGAGGCGGAAGGACCGGTAGTGTATGACTGCGAGGGGGACGGGTATCCCTGCCTGCCCATCGCGGCCACGGCTCCACGGGTCGGCGAACGGGTCTGGTCCTGTGGCTACCCTCACCTGAACGGTCGGCGGGAACTCCGCTGGGCCTGTGGCCCATTGCTGCGGTGGAGCACGTTCGAGTATGCGGGCGGGGCATTCAATGGCAACGTCGTCCGGTTCGCGACTGCTCCCGGTTGGAGTGGCGGACCGCTGCTGAATGCGAAGGCGGAAGTCTGCGGTCTGCTGAACAGCAGCGACCGCTCGACGAGCGTGTTTATTTCCTGGGCCGCCGTGCGGCAGGCTTATGCGACCGTCCGGCAGCAACTCGAGCAGGAACGACCAGCCAACGATGGCCGAGCCACGCTGTACGTGCTCGGTTCGATGACCTGTGGCCCCTGCCGGCAGTTCAAGGAGGACTATGCAAACAATGCCTCGTTTTGCCGACAGTTGGAATCCCGGTTCTCGGTCGAGTTTGTCGATGTCGACACGCAGGTGGACCTGACCAGCCGGTTCGGCGTAACCGAAGTCCCGGCGTTCATTGTTCCCGGTGGCGTCCGCGTTACCGGTTACCAGGGGCCGGACGATCTGCTGGTGCGGCTCGGGATTCAACCGGAAATCGCAGCCCGGCCACCGCCGCAGCGTGATGCGGTGCCTGATCCGGTCGAGTCGGCACCTCCGCAAACCGATGGGGAGCCGGAACCACCGGCCACGGTTGAATCCCCAGTCATTGATCCACTGGCGACGGAACCTCCTGCACCGACAGTTCCCAACGAACCATCCGTTGCCACGTCGCCCGATATCACCGACCGGCTTGATCGCCTGAGTGGACTTGTGCAAACGGGAGTCTCAATCGCCACCTGGCTCGGTGTGGGCGGCATGACCGGGGGTGCAGGTGGACTAATCCTGGGAGGCCTCGCGCTGTGGAGATCACTCCGTCGCCGACGCAGTCCGAAACCGGCCCGTGATCCACCGGAGAAATTCACTCCTCCGTCCGTTGTCACGGTCGACAGTCCACCCCCTCCGCAGGCGATCGTTCCGGAGACCCGCTTTGCTCCGTATGAGCGGGACACGTTTGCTGAAGCGTTCGCCTGGGCCGAGGCCGAGATGGCCCGCAAGTATCCCGGCTCCGTCTCGACGCTGGAATCGATCAAGGGACTGATCAATCAGTTCCTCGCTGCGAAAGGGGTGAAGTCGGCGAAGTAGTCTGCTGCTGAAAATTTCATCTGACCTGTTGTTTTCCACCTTCACGAAAGAATGCCCATGTCCGGTAACGATGCTTTTCTCTGGTACAACGTCGGTGACTGGGGCCGGTTCGGCCTCGCGATCCCCAACTTTTCCAACGACACCCAGTCGCAGAACGACACGATCCGCTATCTGACCGATGTCGTCGGGCGGAACCTGCAGGCGATCCTCTGGCATCCCGATGCCCGGCTGCGGACTCCGCCATCGATCAATACGCTGACCAGGATCCACAAGCTCTGCACACGGGCGAGGTCGATCCTGGCTTCGCGGGCCGTCCCGGCCAACATCCTGAACATGGAGACGGCTCATGCGCTCCCGGCTCCTGAGGAGTTTCTGGTCTACCCGACCCCGTACTTCAAGGTTCGCAACCAGTGGCTCAAACAGTACGCCGGGCTGATGCTCCTGGCGCTGACCGAGTCCATGCAGCACCAGGAGAATGCCCGGCCACTGGAAATCAGCGAAGCGTTCTCTGGCCTGATCGGCCAGTACGTGCAGCGGGTCTATCGCCTGATGGCGACCGAACTGTTCCGCATCCCGCTGGCGGACGCCACGAAGCCGGATTTCACGCTCAGCGAGGAGCAGCTGGCGGGCTACAACCCCTCGGTCTGGTTTACGTCAACCGAGTTGATCGACACCGTCGCGCCGCTGGATGACTGGCCGACCGAGGATGATCTCGAAGTCCTGACGAACGGCATCCCGATCAGCCATCTGCCGGTCCTCGGCCGCTGGCCATCCGGGCCGAGCGGCACGATTGGAAGCAGCACTTCGGTTCCGGTCGGCGAATCGTTCGCTCCTGCGCCTTCGGCTTAGGCTGAAGACCGAAGGCTGTAGGCCGAAGGAGTCAGCGCTGGCCGCGTAATGAGCGGATCAGACCGTTGAGCACCTTCGATGTTTCGACAGCCTTCGCTTCCAGTTCCTTGAAGGCTTCGTCGCTCAGGTATCCGAGGCGTGCTGCGATCGATGACTGGTACGCGACCTCTCGTGAGGAACCGTAGGGCATGTCCAGAAATCGCAGGTAATCCGCCTCGGATGCCCGGGCGCTCCCTTCGACGATGTTGGACGCGATCGACACGGCGGCCCGGCGCATCTGGTTCGTCAGGACGAATTGCTCGTGCGACGGAAACGATGCCGTCGCACGGTATGTCAGCAGGACAAGTTCATCCGCAAGCTCGAACGCTCTGAGCTTTGTGTGGTCTCTCATGGCTGTCTCCTTCAGCCTTCAGTCTACCGCCTTCAGTCTCTCCTGAAAGGAATCCACCATGGGCGTACGGTTAGGCCTGGACGCAAAACTGTTCCGCAATACCGCCAGCTACGACACACCCAGCTGGCAGGAGATGAAGAACGTCAAGGATCTGACGCTGAATGTGGAGGCGGGCGAAGCCGATGCCAGCACACGCGGCAACGGTGGCTGGCGGGCGATCTTGGCGACGCTCAAGGATGGTTCGATCGAGTTTGAGATGGTCTGGGACACGGCCGATGCCGGGTTCACAGCGATCAAGGATGCGTTCTTCAACAACACGCCGATCGAGTTCGCTGCTCTGGATGGGGATGTCGCGACCGCCGGTTCGCAGGGACTGCGGGCCACGATGGCGATCACCAACTTCAGCCGCAATGAACCGCTCGAGGAAGCAATCACGGTTTCGATCACAGCAAAACCGACTTACAGCGAACATCCGCCCGAGTGGATGACGACGGTGTAGCATGATTGTTAGCAGATGTCCACATGGGACTGATCCAGACCATGTGCATCTCATCTTGCAACTCGCCATTCAGGATCATGAACCCGCGTTCGATGCCGAATGTCTGGAAGCCCAGGGACTCGTAGAGTGCGATGGCAGCGACGTTGGTCATGTTGACGCCCAAGTTCACCTGTCGAACAGCAAAGATAGTCGTCGCGTGTTCAAGGGCGGTGGTCAGGAGCTGACGACCAACTCCCTGCTGACGATAGGCTGGCGTGATATACATCCCCCACACCCAGGCCTTGTGTGACAACTTGAGATGCGTCTCACGGTAAATGCCAACCATGCCAATCAGGTGCGATTCACGGAACGCTCCAAACACCACACTCTCCGATCGGTTCATGAGGCGTTCTGAGATGACAGTTTCTGCGGTCCCGCACTCCTCTTCGTAACTGGAAGCAAACGCAGCCGGGGACTCGGTGAGTGCTTCCAGACGCAGGGCCTGAAATTCTAGGGCATCCTCCGATGTGAGAGCGCGGTATTGCATATTACAGCCACTTCCCAGGTTGTGATGGCGCGAGACTGACTACAAATCATGCATCTTGGTATTTGTTTCCAGACAGGCTACCACTCACAAGGTTCGCCAGAAAGTTCAACTCCGATGAAATCCTTTACTGATCGCCAGGGACGCTCCTGGATCATTGAAATCAATTACACCTCGCTGCGGCGGGTGCATGCCCTGACCGGGATCAATCTGACCCGCATCGTTGAACCCCGTTCGAACGTGATGGAGCAATTGACAGGCGATCCATTCATCCTGTTCGATTGCCTCATTGCCATCCTACAGCCACAGTTGGATGAAAAACAGATTACGGCTGAGCAGTTCGGCGAAGCCCTCGATGAGGAATCCGGCGACAAAGCCTCGATGGCGCTGATTGAGGCGATCATCGATTTTTTCCCGGAAGGGAAGCGAATGCTGCTCAAGCGGGCGCTGACGAAAGTTCTGACCGCCGCCGAACGCCGGCAACTGGCGACGCTGGACAAGGCGCTGCAGGCGGTGGAGAGTCCGGAGTTCAGCCAGGCGATCGAGACCGCCCTCGACGAGGCCAGCCAATTGACGTCTGGAAGCTCGGCTACGAGCTTGGCGGCATCGTCGGCGTCGACCCCGGTCCGCTGACGCTGCGGCAACTCTGCTGGATGGCCGACGCCGCGTCCCGTGACCGCTGGAACCACACCGCTTCCCTCCTGGCACTGCTCACCAACTGCCATCGCGATCCCAAGAAGGCCCGGGTGGCCCGGCCGCAGGATTATCATCCCCACGCGAAGGCCCAACGCTCTCGTCATGAACAAAAACCCCGTGTCGGCGTCGACGTGCTGAAACAGGTGTTCGTCGATCGGCGTCCATTCGACTCCCACTGATTCTCTAATCGAACCCAGGAACTTAATGTGCCTGCTGCCGGTGCGATCAGGGCAGGAAAGGCGTTCGTTGAACTCTTTCTTGACGATTCGAAGCTCGTGCGGGGACTCCGCCGAGCCCAGGCCAAACTGAAAGCATTCGGCAAATCTGTCCAGCAATTCGGCCGTCAGCTCCTCTCCGTGGGGTCGCTGGCGGCCGTGCCGTTTGCGCTCTCGGCAAAAACGTTCGCGAACTTCGAATCGCAGATGGCGCGTGTGCAGGCGCTCACTGGGGCAACCGGGGAGCAGTTCACACGGCTTGAGCAGGAAGCCAAACGCCTGGGTGCCACGACGGTCTTCTCGGCCAGTCAGGCGGCCGAGGCGATGAGTTCGTTTGCATTGGCAGGGTTCAGTGTTGACCAGATTCTGGCGGCTATCGGTCCGACACTCGATCTCGCAGCCGCCGGGCAAATTGAGATCGGCGAAGCGGCTGACATCACGGCAAAACTCATGGCCGGGATGGGACTGTCGGCTGAGGAACTCGGCAACGCGGTCGACGTGCTGGCCAAGGCGATGACCACGGCCAACACCGACCTGACGATGCTCGGTGACGCATTCAAATTCGTCGGCCCGATGGCGAAGTCCGCCGGAATCTCGCTGGAAGAGATCACCGCCGCGATTCAGCTGCTCTCGAATGCCGGCGTCCAGGGCGAAATGGCCGGGACGACGCTGCGGGGCATGCTGTTGTCGCTGACCTCGCCGTCCGCCGAGGCAGCCAGGGAACTGCAGCGGCTCGGGGTGCGGGTCACCGACGAAGCCGGCAACGTCCGGTCGCTGACGGCGATTTTGACCGATCTGGAAGGAGCCCTGTCGGGGGTCGGTTCCGGTGAGAAGCTCCGCGTGCTGGGCACGATCTTCCCGGCGCGGCAGGCCGCCGGGGCGGCAGAACTCGTCTCTCAGGGAGCGGACCGGCTGCGCGAGGCCACGGCAGCCTTGGCGGATGCTTCCGGCACTGCCTCGCGGATCGCCGGCACGCAACTCGATACGCTCAAGGGAGACGTCACGATCCTGCTCTCCTCGCTGGAAGGAGTGGCCATCGCCGTCGGGACAGCCTTTGGATCGGAACTGCGGGCCGCTGTCCGGGGGGTGACTTCGTTTTTGTCCGCGCTCGGTGTCTGGATCGGTGAGAACAAACAGGTGGTCCTGACCACCGTCGGGATCGGCGGGGGCCTCATGACGGCTGGCGTCGCCCTGATTGGCCTGGGGGGCGCCATTCAACTCGTGGCGTTTGGGTTTGGTGGTCTGGCCACCGCCATTGGAACACTCGCCGGGCTGCTGGGAGCGTTGCTCTCCCCGATGGGCCTGGTCGTGACGGGAGTCTTAGCGCTCGGCGCCTACCTTATTCATACGTCAGACCTCGGTGGTCAGGCGCTCGCCTGGCTGGGCCAGCGGTTCCAGGCTCTCCAGTCGACAGCCACCCGAGCGTTCGGGGCCATTGGTGAAGCGTTGGCTGCCGGTGATCTTGGCCTGGCGGCACGCATCCTGTGGCTGACACTCAAAATGGAGTGGCAACAGGGAATCCACGCTCTCAATCAGATGACGGGCGAGGCGACACAGTTTTTCAAAACGGCCTGGACTGAAGCGGTCTATGACACGGCCGGCCATCTGACCAATGCCGGGGCGCTGATGGAGTCTGGCTGGAGACAGACGGTCGATTATCTGGCGGATGCCTGGAATCTCTTTACCACTGGCCTCCTGAAAACCTGGAACACGGCGGTTGGCTTCATTCGTAAAGCCTGGGTGAAACTGAAATCTCTGTTCGATGAAAGCATTGATGTCGATGCCGAGTTCCAGCAGATCAATGACGAGGTTGCCGGAAAAAATCAGCAGGTACAGGAGTCTCAGGACAGTTCTCTGTGGGCGCGGGAACAGGCCCGCCGCAAGCGCCTCCAGGAAATCGAAGCCAGCCGGACCGGGGCGCACGAGGAACTGGGCCAGATGCGGGACCAGGAGCACAATTCCCGTCAGCAGCAATACGAGGCGGATATGCAGGCTTCGGAGGCGGCCCTGCAAAAAGCCCGCGATGAATGGCAGGCGGCCGTCACGGCAGCAGCCCGCAATCGCAAGCAGATGGAGGAGGATCCGTCGGCACCCGGGCGGGGCCGTCGCGGCACCGATCGCTTCGAGGGAATGGATCAGTTGCTGGGGGAGGTCAGTCAGCGGTCGGCGAGCGTCCGGGGGACCTTCAGCGCGGCGGGCGTCCGGGGGCTGGGGAGCAGCGGCCCCGAGGAACGGACCGCCCGGGCGACTGAGCAGACCGCCAAGAACACGAAAAAACTGTTGGAAGAGTCGCGTCAGGGGATGCTGACATTCGGCTGATCAGGAGCAATGATGGCCATTACCGTCGAACCGGCCTGGGACAATGAAACCATCGGCCGGGAAAGTCACGATCTGCGTTACACCATTCGGGGGACCGACGATGGCGCGGAGGCCTATGCCGAGTTATTGGCCAACTCCCCCACCAGTTACGCCGGTCTGATTCGGCAGAACGCCACCGTGGACCGGCTGGCTGAAGAGGCCTGGGAAGGTTCGGTCCGTTACGGCACCACGGAACCGCCCCAGTTAGGCGATCTCACCGTCTCGTTTGATACCAGCGGTGGCACGCAGCACATCACGCAATCCCTCGGCACGGTCGGCGCGTACGCCGCCAGCGGCGGCACTCCCCCCTTGTACCAAGGAGCGATCGGGGTGACTCGCGATGGAGTCGAAGGGGTCGATATCACGATTCCGCAGTACGCCTTCACGGAGACGCACTTTTCCCCGGCCGCGGTCATCACGGAGGCCTACAAACTCACGCTCTTCAATCTGACCGGCCGGACCAATGGGGCATCGTTCCGAGGCTTTGCAGCGGGCGAAGTGCTGTTTCTGGGAGCCAACGGTGCCCGACGGGGTCTCGATCTGTGGGAGATCAGCTATCGCTTTGTGGCTGCCCCCAATGCCACGGGGCTAGTCGTGGGGAGTATTTCCGGCATCAACAAAGGGGGCTGGGATTATCTGTGGGTCCGGTATGAGGATGTCGAGGATCTGGCCGCTCAGGTCGTCGTGAAACGTCCCGTGGCGGTATATGTCGAGCGGGTCTATCCATTTGGTGATTTCAGTCTGCTGGGGATCTGATGGGCGACCCCTTCAAAAAAGTGAGTGCCGGAGAACCTCTGCGAATTCAGGCCGAGACGTTCAACGCGTTTGTGGATGCCGCCCGGCACCACCGCCAGTCGCAGCGGTCGATCACTGCGGATACCACCGACGGGAGTCCCCCGGATTCCGGGCGCACCCGGGTCCGCAATAAGACCGGAGTCGAGCGGCGTCGCTACGAAGTGTTGCGGATTGGTAATCCGCTGTTTGGCCCGAGCGACAACCTGCTCGAATACCTCAATCATACGAGTTTCGCGGGCCTGGCGATCGAGGCCGACAGCGAAGACCGGGTCGCCATTCTGCAGGAGCCTTGCCCCAACGGATCGATCCGGAGTGCGCTCCATGGGGGAGTCGGCATTGCACTGCTAACGGGGGAGACCGGCCTGCGGCGGGCCACCACCCGCGCAAACGCATACGTCCTGGAGACCAGCGAACACGGGCCCTTCACGGTGCTGCACGATCCGGGCCCCGCCCAGCAGGAACGGCTGGCAGTTGTCCGCTTCGGATCGACGCCGCTCAATGAGACGGTCTTCTTCGAGATCACGGCCACCTGCGAGGACCCTGACGGCCCCCGTGTCTGCGGTTGTGGCGGCCCCGCCAGCTGCTTCGAGGCGACGGTGCTCTACGAGGCCTGTGGCAGTTCTGTCCCCCGCCAATTGAAAGTCTACGATCTGTGTCGGTTTGGCGGGGACGATACCGAGGACTTGATAGGACGGCGGGGCGTGGCCGTGCGGATGCGCCGCAAACTCTCCGGGGAGGAGTCCGAGGACTGTTGTTGCTGGGTCGTCGTCTCACTCTGCCCCCCTGAAGACGATTCCTCCAGTTCCGAGAGCTCCGAGGGGACGGAGGAGACGGAAGCGACGAATGAATTTACGGACTCCGAACCGGAGGGGACGGAGGAATTCACTGATCCGGAGGGGTCGGACGATTCGGAGCCGGAGAATTCGGAACCCGATCCCGAGGACACGTACCTGGGGACGGATACCGGGGACGGGACAGACGGCGGCAGCGACGACACGGGCGAGGGGACCGAGACCACGGACGGGACTGGAGACGGGACCGGAGGCACGGACGCCGAAACGGGTGATGGCACGGATGGAACCGGTGACGGAACCGGGACCGGCGACGAGACCGACGGCACGGGCGAGGCAACCGAAACCACGGAAGGGACGGGCGACGGGACGGAAGGCACCGGCGATGAAACCGGCGAGGGGACCGGCACCAGCACAGAGGATGGCGACCAGACCGGGACGGGAACCGGCCTGGGCTCGGACGACGAGAGCGGCTCCGGCAGCGGGGATGACGACGGCAGCGGGACCGACGATTCTGGTTCCGGGGCTGGCACCGGTGATGGGTCGGGCACCGGCGACGGATCCGGGGACGGGACCGGCGGCACCGCTGGGACGGGCGACGGCTCGGAGGGGGCGGGATCCGGCAGCGACGAGGAAACCGGGAGCGGCACTGGCAGCGGGACGGGGACCGGGGAAAGTTCCGGGACCGGCTCCGGGGACGGCTCCGGCACGGGCGATGAGCCCGGCTCGGACAAATCGACGGCCATCGTACCGGTCGCCTGGTCGCCCACCGGCTACGCGGCCCTGTTCGTCGCGGAATGCCCCGAGGTCCGGTTCGACGATGTGATTGTGGTCGAGGTGCGGCAGTCGGACATCGTCATGGACATTGACCCCCGGTTTGTCGCCGTGTGCGAGCCGGGCAGTATCGAAGTCTGTGGCACGTCCTGCGACGCGCCCGTAACTATTGGAGCCCGAGTGCATGGGGCACACATCACGCTACGATTCGCGCAGCAATCGCCCGATGAATGGGTGCGGGTGGTGTTGCGTCTTACTGCTATCCGTCGCGGCTTTGCTGGCCATCGACTCCCAACGCGCACACGAGCGCAGTTCGTCGCCAACGAACGCTTCATCCGGAGTGCCTACCCCGGAAGTTCCGCGCAGGATTGAGTCCCCCCCAAAAAAACAGGAACCACCAGCGATGAGCGGTACAGGCGAATTAACCGGCAGCGAATTCGGATCGGCGAAGTCTGGATCATCCGTTGGCGATCCCTCCTTCACGGACACAGAAACTGAAGGGGAAGTGATCGAGGGCTGCTGTCCCGGCATGGGGCAGACTCTCAATGTGACAATCGAATCCCTCAACAGCGAATTGGATGGACAACAATTTGCCATTGAATACCACGCTGAGACGGGACGCTGGACAGGCACTCTGGAGGTCTGCGACCGATTGCTGACCTTCTGGCTGGAATCCGACTGTTCGATTCAATGGGGGGTGGCCAACGGGGAAATGGGGATCGGGGAACCTCCCACGGAAATCTGTATTGCCTTCGACAGTAGTGGCGTGCGGACCAGTCAGCATTGCGATCCCTTCCTTCTGGTGTACGACGCCAAAGACCAGACGGTTTATCACAACGTCGAGACGTGCGCTTGTTTTTGGCCCAACCCTGAAATTGTGTTCTTAATCAGTCAGTGAACCCATGCCTGCATCCCTGAAACCGCCGCGCGGTCGCCTGCTGGAAATCTGTGAGGGGCGGACGCGCCTGCCCCCTGAAACCGTGGCGAAATATCAGGCGCTGTTCGCCACCCTCGGCTATGGCACCCCAGTGGCCGAGCCGGAGGTGCTGGAATCGCAAACGTGCCGGCTCCTGGGTGATGTGATCCACCGCGAGCCGTGTCACTGTGGATCACAACAGAAAATTGCGGTCCACGCCTGCGCCCTGCACGGCAAGTGTATCCCCGAGAGTGCCCAGCGGCTCAAAATCAAGGACGAGACCACGCGGCACGCCTTGAGGGACTGCGACACTTGCCCCGCTCGCCGGACGGGGCCCCCCGCGCCGCATCCGCTCCCCCGGCATGTGACCCGCTTTGCGGTCGGCATCACCTCCGCTCCCCGACCTCGCCCCACGCTGGCCCGTTGCGTGGCCTCCGTGATCGGGGCCGGATTTGCCCCCACGGTCTATGCCGAGCCCGGCACCGATCTGGCCGGCGTTTCCTGTCCGGTCGTGGTCCGCCCGGAGCGGCTCGGCTGCTGGCGGAATTATGTCCAGACCCTGCGGGATCTGCTGGCGGCTGAGCCGCGGGCGCAGGCGATTGTGATCTTCCAGGACGACATCGTTGTCGCTCAACGCACCCGGGAATTCCTGGAACACGACCTGTGGCCCTCGGACCGGACGGGGGTGGTGTCGCTCTATTCGCCCGATTTCAAATTGTACGAGGCCCGCGAGAAAACCGGCTGGAAACGAATCCACAGCCAATGGCTGATGGGGGCCTGCGCCATGGTGTATCCGCGAGAGGTCGCCGAGGCCTTGAGTCGCCACACGACCTGGCGCGGTGGAGCCAAACGGACGATCAAGGATCCGGCCAAATGGAAAGCTGTCGATACCTGGATTGGGCACGCAGTCCACGCGGAAAAGCGGCACACCTATTATCCGAATCCTTCCCTCTGCCAGCACATCGCCGAAACTTCCTCGATCGGCCACGGGGGGAACAATTCGCTCCGCCGCGGGCGGCATTTCCGGCGGAGCGGCAAATTCGCGGGGGAACTGATCACGCCATTTGATTTGTTCCCGGATCATCCCGCCGTGCGTTTTAATGGGGATGGTGGCCTGCGGCTGGCCGAACCGTTGTCCGTCGTGATTCCCGCCTGGAACTGTTTTGATCTCACGGAACGCTGCCTGACTGCGCTGGCCAAGCATGCGGGCGTGGAGCCGCTGGACGTGATCTATGTGGACAATGGTAGCGAGCCCGGGGTGATCGATCAGGTCCACAATCTGGCCGCCGCGTTGCGGCTGCCGCTGCGAATGATCACATTCCCTGAGAATCGCGGCTTCTGCCCCGCCGCTAACGCCGGCATGGCCGCCGCCCAGGGACACGTCCTGCTGCTCAACAATGACTGTTACATCCACCCGGGCTGCCTGCCAGCCATGCTCCGCCACCTGCTGAGCGATCCGAAAGTGGCCACCGTCGGCCCACTGACCGCCGACCATGGCTCACAGTCAATCAAGCGGCATCCCGAACTGGCCAAACAGCGCGGCCAGCGCAAATCGCTCACCCGGAACATGGTGGTCGGCTTTTGCCAACTCAAGCGAAAGGAAGCCCTGCAGCAAATTGGCCTGCTGGATGACCACCTGTCCCATGGGCTGGGGACCGATGACGACTGGTGTCACCGGGCTCGAGCCGCTGGCTGGAAGGTCTTGCTCGCCCTGGACGCCTTCGCCGACCACGACCACAAAAGTACCTTCCGCCGTAGCGGCCAGGATCGCAAGGCCCTGCAACGGGAGGCAGTGAGTTATCTCAAGGAAAAGGGAACCTGGTGATGCCCCTCCTTTCGATCATCACCGCCACCACGCAGGATCGCGTCCAGTGGGCGACGAACGCCATGGAGACCATTCAGCACCAACGAAGACAACGACCACACTATCAGACAGAGCACCTGCTGGTCTGCGACGGTCACAGCCCCGTCCTGCAGGGACGCTGCAAAGACAACGATTGCCGTTATGTCCGGCTCAGAAACGGCCCCCATCACGATTACGGGGCGACCGCCCATCAATGGGGTCTGGAGCACGTCCAGGGAAAGTGGGGCTGTTTCTGGGACGATGACAACGTCTATTATCCCCACGCGTTGGAGGCGATCATGGACGCTCTCCGCTTTGATGCCGACATCCACGTTTTGCAAACCCGCCACTATGGCGATGGCCAGCGTTGCCGCGTCATTCCGCCCGCCTCCTGGCGACCTCCGGAATTTGTGCATGCCGAGGTAGACACGATGTGTCTAGTCGTGAGACGGGAGTTCGCTCTGCAGGAAAGCTGGATTGACGACCAACGCGGCCAGTGCGGCAGCGACTTCCGCTGGCTCCAGCGCCTTGCCAAACACAATCCCCAAGTCCGTTTCTGGCCCATTGAAATAGGAGCCCACACGTGAAACCCATCGAATTGAAATCCGAATTGGTCCGTAAACTGGGAGTAGTGATTTACTGATGAGCTGTCTTCACAGAATTCGAGAACATGGGGTTATCGGGTATTTTCACAAAAATAACCCGCACGCCAAGGCTGCTTTTGGGCGTTTAAGAGGGGCAGAGTCCAGAGGTCAGAGGATCAGAGTCCGAAAAGAGGATGACTGGGAAGAAACTTACTCAGCAACCACACGAAAACCAATGGAGTTGAGGCGGAGGACGGCGGGGAAGTAGGCGCGGTACGTGCAACGCGAGTAGATCGCGTCGGCGTGCCACGCGCCGCCCCGCAACACTCGAGACGACTCAGTGAAAAATGACCCACGTTCCAGCCGGACTTGCGGGGCTATGGGACCGGAGCCTGGTCCAGGGGGATCTTGTGTGGGACTGTTGGCGTAGTAGTCGCCCGCATACCAGTCGCTGCACCACTCCCACACATTCCCATGCATATCGTACAAACCCCACGGGTTGGGCCGTTTACGCCCCACTTCGTGGGCGTATCTCTCACCGATTTCCAAGGCGTTCTTGTCGTACCAGGCGTATTGCCCCAGCTGACTTTCATCATCGCCGAAGGAATACTGCGTCGTCGTCCCGGCCCTGCAGGCGTATTCCAATTCCGCTTCTGTCGGCAATCGATATGTTCTCTCTTCACGCTGAGACAGCTTCCGGCAGAATGCAACCGCATCCTTCCATTGACATTGGTGGCAGGGTAATTGGGCCCCTCTTTGATATTACCTCGGCCTTTCCAAGGTTCTGTCCCCATCACTGCCTGCCACTGCGACTGGGGCACTGCGGTCGTCTGCCAGGGCAATCGCATGAAATCAGGCCTGGTTTGCAGTTAAATATTGCAGTAAATTGCTGAAACGCCAGCTCGCTTTTAGGCGTTTCAGTCTCATGCTCATTTTCTCGCTCTGATCCTGCTTCACAATCGATAACGCCAGTCGCCGAAAAATCGCCGCGTTCGCCGGGCCACTCCCTTTGCGGATTAGGCTTGTATCTTCTGCAAACGTGACATCGATTGACCAGTGCAGCGTGTTCTCTACTTTCCAATGGTCCCGAATTTGCTTTGCGATCTTTCGCACCTTCGGCGGCCGTGACGACACAAAATATATCAACTCCTGCGATGTCTTGCCGTTCACGGTCCGCTCGCGAAAGACCATCCCGATCGAGCAGGCATCGGTCCACCCCAGTTGACGTATCTCCCACGGTGCCGGAAACACCGTATAACGCCGGTATTCATCGCGACCATGGCTACGCTCCTTTGTCGTGCGCGAACGTGCCCGGGAATGAGCGATATTCTCGGACGACAACTTCGCAAACGTGTCGTCGATGATGCCGTACAACGTCGGCTGGGTTTGTCGAACCTTAGGTTCGCGAACAACACCGGACGGTCATCACGTAGTCGGCGTTCTTTTCACGCAGTTGTTTCGCGATCTGCGTCGTGGTGTGGGCCGCATCGACGGTGACCACGGCCCCTGTGAGCTTCAGTAGTTCGATCAGTTTCGGCATCGCCGTCTTTTCATTCGAACCCTCTTCGGCCGGCAACTGCCCCAGGCACAAATGCAAATCACCGGCCCAGGCGGTCACCACTTGCAGAGCATTTTTGCCTGCCGCCCGATCAAAACTTCCTTGCAGCACTTTGCCGTCGAGGTGCACCCCCTGACCAGCCAGACTCAACTGCAGCGAGTTGATCCACTTGATCAGGAATTTGGCGAATACGACCGGGGCAAGCCGGGAAAAGACGCGGCTGAAAGTGTCGTGGGAGGGGACGCCGTTGTTGAGGGGGACGTATTTGCGGGATTCGTCGACATGATCGTTGCAGTAAGATTCGATGTCGGTCCAGGTGTCGCAGTTCGCGACGGCCGCACACATCGCCAGAAAAATCATGTCGGTCAGCGAGTGAAGAACTTTTTTGTCCTGACGCGGTTCGGGCAGTTCTTCGAAACAAAGCAAAAATGACAACGGATCGGCAAACATTACAATCGCTCCGGCTGAAGTGGCATAAATCCCAGCGCATACCGAAACCGTACTGGCCTCAAAAACCGATTACGATACCATGCAATCCCCGCACCAATTCATGCGATTGCCCATGGGACGCCCGGCCAACTTCGAGTGAGTATGGCTCTACCCGAAATTCCTTTCTGCTGCTCCGCCTATTCCCAACTCGAAACTCGGACGAGTTTCTTTTGTTCTCTTGTCTTTCCGAGACGGCTGTGCTTTACTGCACAGAAGTAACGTTGGACAGGACATGGGCTCCAGTCGTTTAGACTGTCTCGCATGGACGAAACGAGACAGACATACGACCGACAACACAGAAACGGGCTGCGAATGAGCGGGCAGCACCCACTGGAACGGCAATGGATCATCATCAAGACGCTCTCCGCACGACGGTATGGAGTGACCGTTCGCGAACTAGCCGACGATCTGGGGGTCTCTCAGAAGACAATTCGCCGAGATCTGAAACTGCTCGATGAGCTTGGTTTTCCTATCAAACCTCGTGAAGGGGCTCACGGTCGTAACCACTGGGTGGCCGATTCCACGAACGGCACGCTGCCGCTGCCCGGCTGGCGATGTCTGAGCAGGGCGTGCATGTACTGTATGTCGTGTTCGGATTTCTGAAGGGGTGATCTGCCCCCATTCGTTGTGACACGTGTTATGAGAGTTCGGATTGGGTAAGTTTCGTGGTGTTTTCCATCACATTCTGCTGAGCTACGTCAGTCGAGCTCGAGCGGAGGTCTGGTCGGCCGCATAGGCCGCGGGAGTTTGATACCCCAACGAACTGTGCGAGCGTTCCTCGTTCTGCGCAGGGTCTTTTGCTGAAGATGTAAGCCGGATTCACAAAGACAGTGGCCCAGCCAACGCGGGAATATTCCGTCGGCTGGCCCTATCGCTCGTCAAACGTTACGAGGAGGGAAAACTGAGCATGCGGCTGAAACGACAGAAGGCAAGCTGGTGTTTCAGCAATTTACTACGCTATCTAACGGGAAGTCAGGCTTGACTTCCCGCGATATCCCCGTTCACCGGCGGAAAGGCGGGTCCACAAGACCGGAAGAGGCGCGGAGGTTGACTTACACGCCGCTTTCTGCGTGTCGGCCTGGCGTTGGGGGCCAGGAAATAGCGCCCCGCTGGCCAGTCGCGGGATCTGCCCTCCCTGTGACAGAGGGTTGTCACCCCCCGGTATTGTCCAGTGGGAACACGGCTATTTCACAGAATATTAAAAAATAGGAATATCAATAAATTTGTCTTAGCTGCACTTGTCAGGGATTTCTACAACAGTCAATATCCGCTCTATCTGTAGTCTCTTGTCATTGCCGTCTTGAATCTACACAGCACGTCTTTACCTCTGTAGTCGATAAAAATCAATTTATGCTGAGACTTCTGCCCGGCAGATGATATCGGTGGTCGACTCGTCTTAGGCTCCGCTATCTTCCGATCGAAACAATTGTTTATGAGCCCAGTTGGTCGGGACTTGTATGTCTCGGCCCCCTTCTAAGTTGATTCGTCGCGGCCGTTGGCCCGGCGTGCCAGCCCGACGGGGAGCGGATTTGAACAAGTTGATATTCAAGTCGTTTCAGAGTCCTGGCGACATCGTCATGTTGACTGCGGCCGTGCGGGATTTGCATGCCGCCTATCCGGGCCAGTTTCAAACGGACGTACGGACATCTGCCAGCGAACTCTGGGAAGGAAATCCCCATCTGACACCCCTGGAGGAGGGGGATCCGGCGGTGCGGTCCTTGACCATGCACTATCCGCTGATCCATCGCAGCAATCAGACGTCCCTGCATTTCATTCATGGCTATCTGCAGTACATGGAAGACCAACTGGGAGTGTCTGTGCCGCTCACCCGGTTCTGTGGAGATCTCTATTTAAGTGATGCTGAAAAGGCAGACAGGACGGTGGCCGGTATCGAACTGCCGGAGCATTACTGGGCGGTGCTGGCGGGTGGCAAGTATGACTTCACATCCAAGTGGTGGAACCCAGACTATTATCAAGCAGTGGTCCATCATTTTCGGGGAAAAATTGACTTTGTACAGTGTGGAGCCCGCGAGCATTGGCACCCGGAACTGCAGGGCGTACTGAACCTCGTGGGGCAGACATCCCTGCGGGATTTACTACGAGTGATCTATCATGCGCAAGGAGTGTTGTGTCCGGTCACATTTGCCATGCATGCGGCGGCCGCGCTGGAGTCGGCACCAGGACAGCCTCGTGCGCGCCCCTGCGTGGTCATCGCGGGGGGGCGGGAACCTCCCCAGTGGGAAGCCTATCCACAGCACCGGTTTCTGCACACCGTGGGAGCACTCTCCTGTTGCCAAACAGGTGGTTGCTGGAAATCCCGCTGCCAGAGAGTGGGGGATGGAGATGAGAAGGATCGGCGGAACCTGTGTGAACAGCCCGTCGAGGTCTCGGAATCACTGGTCATTCCCCGTTGCCTGCAGATGATTGGCCCCGAGGAAGTCATTCAGCACATTGCGCGTTATTACGAGGGTGGCGTTTTGCAATATCCCACACAACAGCATCGGCCTCCCGCTACCACCCGATCCTGTGGGCGATCCCGGCCCGGTCGGAACATTCTGCTGGAGTTTCGGCATGGCCTGGGGGATGCGGTGCAACTGACTGCCGTGCTGACGCACATGCGTCGTTTCTTCCCCGACTGGAACATTCAGGTCGCCGCCCTGCAGGGAAAACAGAGTTGCTTTTATCGTCTGGCGGACGAAGTGCACCTGCTGGAGCAGGTGCGGGAACGATCCATCCCGGTGGATGAACGGTTCGTCCTGGACTGGCATGAATGCGAGACGGACCATGAATACTGGCCCAGCACCAAGGTCGCCCGCTGCCTGCTGGAGGTGTTTCAGGTGGCGCCCCGCCCCGAGTGGATGCGGTATACGATCTTCCGCAGCGCGAGTGATACTCAGGCTGCACGCGACTATTTGCGTGAGATCACGGGAGCCACACCGGCTGCGCACGCGCGATTCCCGGTTGTGGTCATCCATTATCAGGGGAACACCTCCCAGTCCCGCAAAGATCTGCCGCATGCCCTGATCGCCGAAGTCTGCCGGGATGTGATTAAGCAGGGGTATGTGCCGATCGTGCTGGACTGGGATCGCCGCTGCCCGTTTGTGGACAACAAATACATCTTCAATCCGGGAGCCGGGCATCCGCTCTGGGAACAATCCCGTACCGGGCAGACCCGGACAGGAGACGCGGCACTCATCGCCGCCCTGATTGAAGCCTCGACTCTGATGATCGGGATCGACAGTGGGCCGCTGCATGTGGCGGGGGCCACCACCACGCCGACCCTGGGGGTCTGGCACCAGCAGCACCCTGTGCGGTTTTTTGACCTGGCCGAGAACGTGACGCACCTGGTTCCTGAAAACCACGCGCGTTTTGCCCCCGGCCCTTTGTCTCTGGCCTACTTCGAGAGAGCCTACCACCATCACGCCTATCAGGACATGCAACTGGAAGTCCGTTCGCATGTGATCAGTCGACTGACCGGTGAACCAGAAAACGAAATTCGCAGCCGACTCTCGGGGCAACATCTGCAGCGCAAACTCACCTCGACAGCCTACAACCAGACCTATTACGAGGAACATCGGGTGGGGGGCCTTGATTATTTGGCTTACGGGGACTGGCAGCGGAAGTATACCCGCTGGCTGCAAGAGGTCTTCCGGCTGGCTGGGCGTCCTGCCCTCGATGTCGGTTGTGCCTGCGGGGCCATTGTCCAGGGATTCCGGGAGGCCGGCCTGGAGGCGGCCGGAGTGGACCTGAATGAGTACATGATCCACCTGGGGCGTTCGCAATGGCCGGATCTGGCTGCCCGGTTGCAGGTCTGCGATGCCGTGAATCTGCATCTGTACGCAGACGAAACATTCGATTTCCTGCACTGTGCCCAGGTCGCCGAGCACTGGAAACCGGCTCTTGTGCCTCACATCCTGGCGGAGTTGCGGCGTGTTACCCGGCCGGGAGGTCATTTCTTTTGCGTGCTGGATACGGCCGAGTTCTTTCAGCGGTCTGGCCGTCGCGCCGAGGAGGACGATCCGACGCATCTGTGCATTCGGCCCCGGGCGTGGTGGCAGACCCAGTCGGCTCAGGCGGGCTGGGCAGATGTCTCCCGGGAGTTCCAGGCGAAACTGACCGATCACCCCCAGTCGTATTTTTCACGTTACGATTGGGACTGGTTCGTCGCCAGGAGGGAGCCATGAAACAGGATCTGTTGGCGATCATCGTCAGTTGGAACCGCCCGAAATTTCTGGAACGGACCATCACCAGCCTGCAACAGCAGTTGCAGGGACTGTCGGCCGATCTGTGCGTGGTGGACAACGGCTCGGGGCAAGAAACACGCCAGCTCATTCGGCAGAACCGCAGCGTGTCGGGGTACCTGCTGCTCCACCGCAACCTGGGCATCAACGGGGCTCTGGAACGAGTGTTCCCCCGCTCATTGTCTGACCAGTATGAGTTTCTGCTCATCAGCGACGCCGACATGGAGTATCGTCACCCCGTGGCGCTGGCAGTGAATGCTCTGCGGCAACAGCCAGCCCTGGGGGCGATCAGTTACCAGCACAGTCCCGAACATCCCTCGGAGGGAACAGTCCCGCTTGCTGGGCAGGAGTTTTACTTGAAATCCTCGGAACGGGGCTGCAGCCTGGTGTTTGCCAGCGAACAATTCGAGCGGTTCCGGCCGCTCCCGGTCCAGCAGATCAAGGATTTCGACTGGTGGGTCTGTCGGGACGCGCCGCACGCGTTGCAGCAGCAGGGGAAGCGGATCGCGGTTCTACCCGGGGGAGCCATGCACCTGGGCTGGCGGCGCGGCGATTCGACCTGGCAGACGGAAGAGATACCCGAATATCACCTCAAGGAGGAGCAGGTCGATGAAATCCAACACCGCGTGTGAATGCCCGGCGGCTGGCTGGTGTCAGCGACATGGGATCGAGAAAGACCAGGCCTGGTATCGCCTGTGCCGCTTCAATCCCAGCGTCTTCACGCAGTGGGAATGCGGACAAGGGCCGCGCCCGGCGGATCCCCGCGTGACCAACCGGCTAGCGGGAACCGCAGGCTTCCGCACACTCTCCACTCCGGAAGTCGCCGTCGCCATTATCTGCCACAACTATGGGCGTTTTCTGGCAGATTGCCTGGAGAGTGTGCTGCGGCAAACGGTTTCTGCGACGGAGATCGTGGTGGTGGACGATGCCTCCACCGACAACACCCGCGAAGTGGCCGCACAGTATGCAGACCAGGGTGTGCGTTATGAGCGGGTGGAATATCGGAACGTCCATCAAACCCGGCGGCAGGGCTTGGAATCCACGCGTGCCGGGATCGTCTGTTTCCTGGATGCCGATGACCGGCTCTCTCCCGACTACCTCGAACGGGGACTGCCGTTGTTCGAGGATTACCGGGTCGGGGTGGTCTATTCCGATTGTCAGATGTTCGGCAACGATACCACATACCGGTCTTATCCCTCGAAGTTCAGTCAGGCGGAGCTGGAGCGGGACAATTTCATCCATGCGGGGAGCCTGGTTCGCCGGGAAGCCCTGGAGCAATCGGGCGTCTTTGAGCGTCGCATCGATCCCTTCCTGACCCAGGGAGACTGGTTCCTCTGGAAGCACGTGCTCCGCAGTCATTGGACGGCCTGCAAGCAGCCGTCGGTCTATCACTACCGGCAGCATGGGAACAACTGGATGCAGACCATGCGCCGTGAGCATCACAATTACTTCCTGTACGCGGGCCTGGCCCAGGAGTGTGTCACACTGTGCCTGGCTCTGTCCGGGCGAAAGGAGATCTGGCCCCGCACCGTGGAATTCCTGGAACGGCAAACCTGGCCCCCCGCGCAAATCGTCCTGGAGTTGCTGGACACCAGCCAGGATGCCGAATTTGGACAGTGCGTCACTTCCTGGGCCAGCCAGTCCCCCTTCGCGCGGGTCTCCTATGCGGCCAGGCAGGTCGGCCCTCCCCGTCTGGCGGATCAGGATCGCCGGGAACAGTCCACCAAACTGGCTGTCCGGCAGGCCATGGCAGAGATCTACAATCATTTTGCCTCGGTCGTGAATACCGAGTACGTCTGGTTCCTGGAGGATGATGTGATTCCTCCGGCAGACGTCTGTGAGCGTCTGCTGCAGGGCTTCGGGAAGGACGTGGTCTCCGTCGCTGCTCCCTATCGCAGTCGTTATCACGAGGGATACTGTGCCTGGATCGACGATGTCGCGCACGTGAGCCAGCCCGGTCAAGGCCTGCAGTCCATCGGTGGCAACGGATTTGGTTGCACATTGGTTCGGGGCAGCGTGCTGCAGCAAACCGTCTTCACGGCCCAGGGGCATCCGGCCGATTTTGATATCGCCTTTTATTCTCGGCTCAGGCAGACCGGTTGGGAGGCCCGCGTTCGCTGGGACTGCGAATGCGAGCATATCGGCGCGAACACCGCACCAGCCGACCCCGTGGCCAGCCTATCCACGGCGAAACCTGCGACCGAACATCCCCGGGCCTGGGAGTGCATCCAGCAGTTCCTGGCCGATTGCGCGCAGGTGCAAGAGATCTCTATCGAAACCAGCCAACCACACACGGCCAGCCACGGAAACGGAAGTACGGTCGCTCCCTTCTCGGGGGCACGAATTTCGAGACCCACACTCATCTCAGCCGACGCCCTCCTTCTGCGGGGTAATGGAACCGACAGCGACGTCTGGCAGCCTGACCTCCGCTCCGCGTTGGCGGCAGGAACACGCAAAGTGGTGCTCTGCCTGACCGGTGGCAACGCTGCTTCCCCGGGCTCGCTGGTCGAGCAACTTCTGGAGGAGTTTCCGGAGGTTGTTGTCGAGGAGCAGATGCTGACCATACCAGCGAATCAGCGCCTGGTGATTTTTTATTTCCAGCGTACCACGCATCAGGGGACCAGCAAAAAGGACCGAACCGCATGGACGTGAAAGTGACCACCTGTGAGTGCACCGCCCCGGGCTGGTGTGAGCGGCATCGTTGCCAGAAGTCACGGCACGACTTCGAACTCTGCCGTCGGCGCGAGGACTGGTTTGCGGCCTTTGAGCGGGGGGATACGGTGATCCAACGCCCCCCCGCTCCGTCGCCCCCACTCCGGAACAACTGCCGCCATTGGGGGGAGGAACTCGGTACGGAAGACTGCCCCTCCTGTCGCGGCAACATCCGCATCAAAGTCTTCGCCTGCAACATCCACGACCGCTGCACCCTGCGAAAAGCCCTGGAAGAGACAGCCTGCTGCGCGGGGTGTGGGGATTACGAAACTCAACATGCACATGTTGGCGAACAATAGGTGCAAAGCATAAGTTTTTCAGTAAATACTCAATCACAACTAATGAGGCCAACAATGCATAGTGATTTTTGCGACGATGTTCCTTCGATAATAAACGTTCAGTTCTGGTTTGGAGCCCAAGACCAATGCACATCAGTCGAGAATTCCTACAACTTCAGGATAAAGTTTGATGAAGTTTTAGGAGGATACACAGGAGAACTAGGTCCCTTGGAAGTGTTCTGCCTGGCAGCTCCACCTAATCCAGAAAATCTGTCTGTAATCGTAGGGGCTGTGTATGAATCATGCCAAGTCGATGCACACGAATACACAGACCCTGAATCGTGTAAACCTTTTTCCGTAAGGGCATTTTTTTCAATAAGTACGCCCTGTTGCCCTGAAATCATTGCGCCTTCTGGTGTATATTTTTATGACGGCATTCCGATTCCCGACAGTGTACCACCACCGGAAGATCCTCTTTGCTACAATTGCAAAGGAGAACTTGTCCCCTGTAGTGAGTTGGGTGGAGGATGCGGCGATTCATGCAATCTGCCCAACAGTCAGCAAGGGGGTGGCTGCACAGAGAGTTCCTGCAGTGGTGCACTCCGAGTTTCTGCCAATCCGGTGCGTTATTCCTCTGGTGAAATCATCGTCCGGTCACGTGACCTCGAAGTGGGTGGTTACGGGGTACCCTGGGGGCACACACGCACCTTTCAGAGCCGCTTGACGAACAACGAAACCATTGGGAATGGCTTCAACTGGAACGTGGAGGAATGGCCCTATCTGATCGTGGACTATTATGGCACCGTGACCGTCATGGGAAGAGCCTCCGGTTCGTTGTGGTTCGATAAAGTGGACAATTCTTACGTTCCTCGCTTCAGTACGAAGCATGCTCTGGAACTGGACACTGAGGCCGGCCTCTATCGCCTCTACGCACCCGATGGAACGATTACCGAATTCGACGATTTCACAGGAATGTTTCGTAAACGGATTGCTCCCGGCGGTAACTGCATCGAAGTCACCGCCATGGACACGAATGCCTACAATTTCACGGAAGTCGAAAGAACCTACACGTCCGGTGGTGACACGATCACAGAGCAATTCCTGTATGCCTACGACAAGTCGCAAGCAGATTCTCTTCTGAGCAGCGTTACCGTCCGCAGAAAAACGAACTCGGGTGCGTGGAACAATGTCTCGCGTGCCACCTACACTTATTACGTATGGAATGAGGAGTACGGCGGGCAGGAGGACCTCAAAACCGTCACCACGCAACAATGGACTGGTTCAGACTGGGAAGATACTGGAACAACATACTACAGATATTACAAGACAATTCAGAATGACTCCTCTTCGAGTTCCTCCAGTGGCGCTGGAAGCGACTCCCATGAGGGGGCACATCTCATCAAGTATATTGTTAACCCGGCAGCCTATGCGCGGATGATTGCCGACGGAATCACTGACCCCCTGACCGCCACGGATCAGCAAGTTTCCCTCTATGCGGACAACTATTTTGAATACGATGCCTTAAGACGTGCCACCAAAGAAGTGGTGAAAGGTGGCTCGGAAACCTTTCTGTTTGAGTACGAAACCAGCGAATTCGAAGACGCTTACAATCACTGGAAAACCAAAACCACCGAAACCCTGCCGGACGGAACCCAGCGGATTGTTTACAGCAATTATGCTGGGACGACAATGCTTAAGGTGATCAAATCCGGTACCGATGAGTGGGTGGAATTCTTTGAGTATGACAGCAACGCTGGCGTTTCCTTGTTGGCAACTCCAGCAGCCGTGAGTGGCTACGACGACACCTACGCCGATTTGCTCAATAAGGACGATGGAGAATATCAGTATCTCAGAGACAATGCAGGCTTGATTCGGACCTATTCTCGTCATACCCCTACGGGATGGGTTGCTTCTGAGCGTGTCCAGGAAGGCCAACTGGGAGATCCCATTCTGACTCACGAGTTCGAATACATCCCCTGCGAATGCTGTAACGAATCTTCTTCTTCCTCATCCTCTTCCGACGGGACGCACACCGTTTATTTCCTCTCCCAAGAGACCCGTTACCCCTCCGCCACCGATCCCCAGGAAACCATCGTCACCACCTACGACTACACCTGGTACGAGGGGTCCTGTCAGGTGCAGGAATTGGTCACCACGCTCCCCGTCATTGCCGCATCCCAAAACGGCTCCGGCATCGCCAGTACTCGCCGTGAATATTTCGACACCCACGGCTACAACACCTGGAGCATGGACGAGCGGGGCTTCATCTCCCGCATGGTGTACGATATCCCCACCGGGGCCATCGTCCGGCAGATTCAGGATGTCGATACCGACATCGAGACCGATCACCCAACCGGCTGGGTCACTCCCTCGGGGGGCGGATTGAATCTCGTCACCGATTTCGAGCACGATGACCGGGGCCGGATCACGCAATCGCTCGGCCCGGCTCACCAGATCGACCTGGGGGGCACGCCGACCACCGTCCGCACGGCCAACTGGATCGTGTATGAGGCGACCGCCTCCGCGAACACCACCCGCACGGCCCAGGGCTACGCCACCGGATCGGCCCCCAGTTATACCTACACGCTGGTCAATCCGGTCAGCATCAGCGTGGTGGACAAGAACGGCAACATCCGCGAACAGATTCAGGCCACCCGGGCCAGCACCGCCGGCAAACTCCTCCCCTCGGATACCTTCGCCCAATCCAGCTACACCCGCTGGCACACATATCAGTACACGGAATGCTGTCAGGTCCATTCCGAACGAAGTTACTTCGACATCCCGGCCACCGGCGTCGGCCTGAAATCGGTCAATTACGCCGAGACCAGTTATCGCTACGACGAGATGAAACGCCGCATTGCGACCATCTCCCCTGGCGGCACCATCAGCCGCGGCGTGTATGGCCCCCGCGGCTTGGTCCTCTCGAACTGGATCGGCACCAACGACACCGGCGCCACCCCTACCGACCCCACTGGCGGCGGTGCGACCGGCAACAACATGGTCGTCGTCTCCGCAAACCAGTACGACAACAACCAACCCGGCGGCAACGGCAACCTGACTCAACAAACCCAGCACGTCGATGCCACCACCACCCGCGTCACCACCTACACCTACGACTTCCGCAACCGCCGCACCACCACCGAAGGCGAACTCGACTACTACGAAAAAGTGTACTACGACAACCTCAACCGCGTCATCAAAACCGAACGTTACGACACCGACGAAAACGGCAACCTCATCGCCCGTAGCGAAACCGACTACGACGACCTCAACCGTGTTTATCGCACCCTCCAATACGGCGTGGACCCGAGCACGGGGACCGTGGGCAATTCGCTCGTCAACAACACCTGGTACGATCCGTCCGGGAATGTCATCAAATCCCTGCCGGCAGGATCGGACCTGTTCACGAAAACCACTTACGATAGCCTCGGACGGCCAACCGTTCGTTATGTCGGTTACGATCTCGACGAAACCACGTACGCCGAGGCTGGCAGTGTCACCGACGACACCATTCTGGAGCAAAGCGAAACGGTCTACGACGACGCCTCGAATGTTCTCGAAACTCGGAGTCGGCAGCGTTACCACGATGCTCCCGCCTCGCAAACCGGCCAGCTGCAGGACCCGGACACCACCCCCAAAGCCAGAGTGTCGTATGCGGCTCAATATACCGACGGCATCGGTCGCATGGTCGCCAGTGCCAACTACGGCACCAACGGCGGCAGTGCTCTCACCCGTTCCGGCACCATCCCCAACCGCTCAGACACCATCCTGGTCACCACCCTCGAATACGATCAGGCCGGGAATTCGTCCGAAACCGTAGACCCCGCCGGGATGGTCACGGTCGTGGAATTCGATGACTTGGGGCGGGAGGTCAAAAGAATAATGAATCCGCAATCTTCGTCCAGTTCCTCCTCCGGCGGACTGTGTGAAGCCTCGGAAGACGCAAATGTCACCGTCCGCACGGCTTACAATCCAGATGGCAATGTGATTTCCATCACTGCCGAGAATTCCGTCACGGGAGACCAGACTACCCAGTACATCTACGGCACCACGCTGGCCGATTCCGACATCGCCAGCACTCTCCTCAAACGCCAGGAAATCTACCCCGATTCCGTCGATTCTTCCGACGTCATTCTCTTCAGCTACAATCGCCAGCAGCAGACGACCACCGTCACCGACCAGAACGGCACGGTCCACACCTACGATTACGACAATCTCGGCCGGCAAACTCAGGATCGGGTCACCACGCTCGGGACCGATGTGGACGCCGCCGTTCGCCGGATTGAGATGACCTACGAGGTTCGAGGAATGCGGGAGCACCTCACTTCCTACGATAATCCGGCCGTCGGCCAGGGAAATATCGTCAACGACGTCCTTTTCGTGTACAATGACTTCGGCCAATTGTCCACGGATTACCAATCGCACGAGGACGCTGTGAATACCGCGACCACTCCCAAGGTCCAGTACACCTACGCCGACGGGGCGGACAACACCGTCCGGCCGATGGTTCTGGTCTACCCCAACGGTCGCGAACTGCACTACGATTACGGCTCCACCGGCGAAATGAACGACGCCGCCAGCCGCGTGGCCTCCCTCATAGACGACGACGGCACAACCCACCTGGTCGATTACAACTACCTCGGTCGGGGTGGCTTGGCTCGGTCCGTGAATGCTCCGTTT
>JACTNB010000006.1 GCA_014584345.1 Planctomycetota bacterium | reverse complement strand
CTCGACAGCGATCTACGCCGCCAGAAGGAGGTGGGAAACATGGGCGTCCCACTCGGCGACGGAGGCGAGAAAAAGTTCAACTGGGCCTCTGAACTCTCGGCTCACAAGCCCTTGCTGCACAACACTCTGCGGCAAGGGCTTGTGGTCTAAATCCGAGGGCTAAATGGTGGGCTAATCCGTGGGCTAAATTGGCACGGGCAAAACGACCACCAAAACGACCAGTAGTGGTCTCAATTTAGACCACGAACACGTCTCCAATTTGGCGTCCCCAGACCGCCCGTGGATGCACGATTCTGGCAAGATGAACCAAATGCCGTTTTCGGGTTCAGCGTCAATCTGGGACGATTCGGGATGGTTTCTGCACGATTTGATTGACCAGTATCGCTGATGTTCTGCCAAAATTTATTTCTTGGGCGTTTGCTCTTTTGGTGCAGGTGACCTGCCCTGATTTTATGCCCACGCAAGCGAGGGCATGGCACTCGGCGGTTGGTTTTTCGCTTTGATTCATGTGAATCGCTGTATCTCGGATGCCTGCAGACGAAGTACTGGCGTTCTTGCCGTTCTGGTATGGTTGTGCGCGGGCCGCGGATTCACGACACTGGTTGTGTGATGTCTGCCTTGCTTAGGGGTGAGACTTCGCGGTGACATTGCCTCAAGGTGAGATTCGATCCATGCCGAGCAACCAGTTTTGTCAGCCGCCTCGTCCAGGGGCATCCAGTCCGATCCAAGAGCACGCGTTTCGCGGGGGGCCTATCATCACGGCGATCGAAACCGTGATTCCCCATGACATCATGGCGGGACTGGTGTTGCTGCGAATCCATACCGACGCTGGGAGTATCCATGGGCAACCGGTGATCGGACATGGGGAATCGTATTATCTTCCCCAGGCGGTGGCGGCGGTGCTGCATGACTGGATGGCGCAGCGTCTGCTGGGGGCCGACGCACTGGCGATCGAAAGCCATTGGCGATTCCTGTATGAACGCTGTGCTTCGTTCGGCGGTTTCGGGGCGGAAATGCGGGCTATCTCGGCGATCGATTTGGCGCTATGGGATATTGCGGGACAGATGCTGCAACAGCCGATCTGGCGTTTACTGGGGGGGCCCGTGAGGGATCGCGTGCCGGTTTACAACAGTTGCGGCGGACCATTTTATGGTCGGCGTTCGCAGAATGCCTTACAGTCCCAGGGGTGGCCCGGTCATGGGGCCTCGGGGCAGCCTGGGCCGTTGGAGGACAACTGGAAAAGCCAGCATGCAGCGGCGGACCTGGCAGAAGAATTGCTGGCGGAGGGGTATTCCGCGATGAAAGTCTGGACTCTGGATCAGTTGTATCAGGCTGAAGGGGGACATTACCTGCGTCCCGACGCCCTGCGACAGGCGTTCCGGCAGTTACAGGAAGTGCGCGACCGGGTTGGCGACCGGATCGAGATTATGTTCGATGGGCATGGTTTTTTCTCTCTGCCAGCGGCCTTGAAAATCTGCGAGGCGATTCGTGACCTGCGTCCATTGTGGCTGGAAGACGTTTTGCGGCCGGATTGTCTGGAATCGCTGGAGATATTAAGGCAGCGCGGGGGGGTGCCGTTGGCGATCAGCGAGATGCTGGTGACGCGCGAATCGTATCGACGGCTGTTGCAACGCCAGGCAGCCGATTATGTCATGGCGGATCCGACCTGGGTTGGCGGAATCAGCGAAACGCGACGCATCGCCGAACTGGCCCAGCTCGATAATATTCCCACGCTGATGCACGACTGCACCGGCCCCTTGACGTTGTTTTCGGGCATTCAGGTCGCGGCAGCAGTTCCCAATGTGATGTGGCAGGAGACTGTGCGGGCCCACATTCGCACGCTGTATCCGCTACTGATCGATACCAATATCGAAATTGTGGCAGGTCAAGCGTTGCTTCCCGAGTCTCCGGGGCTGGGGACACGGCTTCTGCCGGAGCTCTTCCAGGCAGACCAGCCGGGGTATCGCATCAGTCGGCTGTAGTTTTTTACCGCGACTCTTTTCGCCCATGCCCAATTCCAGGGCAGGGACGGGGGGAACGGTGGCAGAGTCGGCTTAGTTGAACCAGAGGGCAAAGCCGAAGAATCGCCCTTGAAAGGTACGGGTTAGAGTATTCCATCTGTTGGGATGGGAGAGCGCCCCGTGTTCTACGTAGGGGAGCGCAGCCGACCCATGCACCCAGAGAATCAAGTCGAATTCGCGTGGTTCGGTGAAGCACCGCTTGAGATTCACGCCCCGTCCCTCGGGAGGAATGGGATGTTGCGGGCTGAGAAACCGTGCGTAGTCGCGCCAGAAAGGTAGCAGCTTGCGGCCTTCGAGCAGATCCTCGACTTCGTCGAGAATTTCGTGCCAGCTTTCAATGATCTTGTCCGTCACCGCGATATTCAGGATTCCCGTTTGCCGGGGATTGGGAATCCATTCGAGTTCGTTATCGGTTTCAGCGAGAATCAGTTCCCAGGATTCGCGCGAGCAGCGGATCATCCGCAGCAGGTGCTGACGTGCGTTTTCCATCCGGGCCGGTTCCTTGAGGGGAAAGTTCATCAGATGAATGGCCGCAATGAGATCGAGAAACAGGCGATCATTGGTGCTATCCTGCTTGGCGTCGAGTGGTTCGGCGAATTGTTCGGAAGGGACGTGGCGGGGATACAGTAATTGTCCGGTGTGGTCGAACATTCGCTGATGATCGTAGGCCAGAACGATATCGCAAAAACCCGCCAGGAAGTGGCAATATCCCTGTAGCCAGCGGAGGTCACCCGCATCGATCTGTATCCGCATGCTCAATGGTTCCGCACCGCGACGGGGTTGATTCGCAATTCCCAGGATATGCAGCAGGCCTTCGTTTTTATCGGCCTTGCCGTCGCCGTTCAGGTCGAGTTGAATCGTGGAGACGTCGATCCGCAGTTTGACATCCTGCTTAATGTCTACCTGGGCCAATTCTGCCTCGGCTTTGAGGAGTCGTGTCTGGAAATCGGAAACAATTTGTCGGACTCGCGGGTAGGTAATCTCCTGGGGATCGGGATTGGAAGGAAGTGGCAAGCGGAACACGGGCAGATTGCGAACCGTACCATTCATCAGCCCATGCTGATAATGGTCCTGGCCCAGCTTTTCAACGGTCGACAGAACCTGGACGAGCCCCAGTGCAAATCGGGCTTGAGCGTGCTCCGGTTCCGTGGTGAGACGCTCCTTGAGAAAGGCTTCGGCATCGGCGAGTTTTGCCTGCTGCAGATACTCCGCCAGGGGCAGCGAGATGTCTTCCGCCTTGGCCGGAGTACCAACTACCACCAGTCCGATTGCCAGCAAGATCAATCGTGTCAACCCACGCGCAAAGCAGAACATGTTTCTCCCCCTGTGTGATAGGCCGGGTACGGTATAAGAGCAAGTTTAACACTCACTGCCAGCATTTGGCCACTCACGTTTGTCCGTGAATACATGCCGCGTGAATCTTACCTTGATGAAAATATGGTGCTGTGGCTGTTCGTTGGTGCCGAAGGGTTGCGTTGCCAAGTTGGAGGAACCGAGGACGAGGTTTGTTCCAGGGTCGCAATTTACAGATGCTGGGAGTTACAATTTCGCATGGCATTCCGGATGCGGGATCCGTCCCAGGCTGGTCTTGCTGGTTGCCAGGCGTTTCGGTTGAAGTAAAGATCAAACACAGGAGGAGAACGCGATGTGTCGTATGCTGATAATAACGTTGATTATCTGTCTTTGGCTGCTGCCTGCGTCCCTGGTACGTGCGGAATTCCAGGCCGGAGCCGCCACCAGCAACATCACTCCGGAACTGGGGCATGCCATCATTGGGGGGTTTGTTCCCTTTCCCTCGCGGCACGTGCACGATGAACTCCACGCGCGTTGCCTGGTGGTGGACGATGGCGCGACGCGTCTGGCGCTGGTGGTTTGCGACCTGCTAGGTATCGATCGGATTGTCAGCGAGGAGGCTCGCGAGTTGATTGCGACGCGGCATGGTATCCCGCGCGAGCAGGTGCTGATCAGTGCCACTCACACGCACTCGGCCTCGAGCGCTCTGGGCAAGGACTCGCGCGTGTTGAATCAGACCGCGGACGAATACCAGCGGTTCGTCGCGCGGCGGATTGCGGACGGTGTGGCCCGAGCGATCAATAACCTGCGGCCAGCCGAGTTGGCATTTGGGGCTGTTGAGGCTCCGGAACATGTCTTTAACCGCCGTTGGCACATGCGCGAGGGGACCGTGCCGGTGAATCCCTTCAATGGGACGGATCAGGTCAAAATGAATCCACCCGCGGGAAGTGAAAACCTGACGGATCCTGCCGGCCCCACCGATCCGGTCGTCTCGTTCCTATCGCTGCGCGACCTGGAAGGGTATCCCATTGCCGTTTATGCCGCCTATTCCCTGCATTATGTGGGGGGCGTGGGGAATGGAGACATTTCCGCGGATTATTATGCCGTCTTTTGCGAGCACCTGAAAGAGTTGCTGGCCGACGATGCCAGGCCTAAGTCCCTGCCACCGTTTGTCGCCATGCTGGCCAATGGCACCAGTGGGGATATCAACAACATCAATTTCCGCCAACCCAGGGGCCGCAAGTTGCCTTATGAGCAGATTCGGTATGTCGGCGAAGATGTTGCGGGTAAGGTGCACTCCTCGCTGGGCGATCTGAAATATCAACGGGAGTTGAAGCTGGCGGCCGCTTATCGTGAACCGGAAGTCGGACTGCGACGTCCCACGCCCGAGCAACTAGCATGGGCCGAACAGACTCTGGCCGATGGAAAAAAGAACGATCGCGATCTTTCCTACATTTACGCACAGCGGACACTACAGATGGCCGCCTATCCCGAGACCACGACGGTGCCGGTGCATCTGCTCAGGATCGGGGATGTCAGCATTGGGACCATGCCGTTTGAAGTCTTCTGCGAAACCGGTCTTGATTTCAAGTCGCGCAGTCCTTTCCAGCATGCCTTCATGGTGGAACTGGCCCATGGTTATTATGGCTATCTCCCGACGCCGCGGCATCACAAACTCGGTGGATACGAAACCTGGCTGGGAACGTGCCGGGTACAGCCCGAGACCTCCGAGAAATTGCTGGAGACTCTGCTGGAAATGGCTGCGGAATTGCAAAAACAGCCATAACCTTTGTCTCTCCCTTCTCATTGTCGTTGTTTAATTATCGGGTTGTGAGCCATCGTATTCAATTTTTACAGCTCTGACGGGCGTGGCTTGATGACAGCATTCGCAACCGCGAATAAACACAGGTTAAATGTGTTCCGCTGGCACCGCGTCCGCGGATTTTTCGAGCACGATCAGCATGCGCAGCCCGATCAGACGCCACATGCATTGCGGTACAAGCCGCTCTTCCCAGCGCAGCAGCGACCGGATTAGAGGGGAGGGGAGCAGGCTGTAGTAACTGAATCCACCGGTGCTGGCATAAGCCAGGAAGTCGCTGTATTGCAAAGTTTTGAGGATCAGATCCGGAAAGCGTCGTTTCAGTTCTGGCAGATGGCGTTCGAACAGCAAGCAGGCGGTGCCCATGTTTGCGTAGGTAAATCCGTCGTTTTCGGGGAGGGCGCGGCTGGCGTCCAGCAGGTTCGCGCTCAGGTCGATCGGTTCATGATGGAAAACTGCCCAGAAAGGGCGTGAGCCCCAAGTGACGGCCGGTTCCAGCAGCACGATACGCCCTCCCGGTTTCAATGTGCGCAGGGCTTCGCTCAGAAATTGCAACGGGTGCGGGATGTGATGCAGGCAATCGATCAGCACGTAATTGCCGATCGAATCCGGTTCGAAGGGGAGCGATTGGGCATCCACGATCTGTTCAATCCAGGGGCCGCAGCGGATCGCATCGGTGGCGCGCGACTCGGGCAGGTACTGCTTGAAGTTGCCGCATCCCGCCCCAATTTCGACCACGGGACGCAGCGGGGAAAGTTGCTCGACAATCCGTTCGTACCAGCGCCGATAAACCGCGCGCAAACCTGGCTTACGCTGCCAGGCGGCGGCTTGCTCCTGCAACTCCGTCAGATAATTCTGGTGTCTTTGCTTGGGCATACGCTGGGGGTATTCTTCAGTTATCGAGACGTTCCGGGTTCACGTAGAAGGCCCATTCCGATTCCGCGGTGTGATAAATCCGGATTTTCGCTCCCTTGGGCAAGTCAGACGATCCCGGCCAGATCAACATTCCGGTTCGGTTCCACTCCGGTAGATAACATTGCCGCAGGCAGAACGCGCCCCGTGGGGCCTGTTTCCAGAAATCCTCGGGATACTCCAGCCCGGCGAACTGAATTAGCTTCTGCCACTCCACAAAGGAAAATTCCCCGGGTTCCTGTTCAATCCGCACCAGGGGATTTGCGAGCGGGCTGTGCAGCGAGAACCAGGTTTTACCATCGTCTTCCAGGATAGCCGATTCCCCGCTGGCAGGGAGAGGCCAGACCTGTTGGCTCGCCCCAATCGCGGCAAGTATCAACACCACGAAACCGCCCACGGAGTACATTTCCATCCAGCGTGACCCATGCCAGGACGGATGCGACTCGGGGACGGCTGGCACGCGAGCACCGCGTAAGCCGGAAACGACGAAAGTGAAAAACAGAGGCCAGGTAGCAGTCAGCGAGCGAAAACTGCCGTCCAGGAAAACAATCGCCACGGAACCGAGCAGTCCCGCAAAAAAGGCAATCCAATAGGGGAGTTCGGAACGCCCGGCGACAAGGCAGACGCGCCGGCAACTCAAAAAGGCCAATCCTGTGAATGCCAGCAGCCAGGGCAGGAAAAATACTTTCTGATAAAATACTGCCTCGCGGAGGCTGATAGCCAATAGAAAGTGGGGCGAATACAGACAAAACAGATACTCCGCCCGCAACAACTCCTTTATTAGTACGCCGGGATGTTCCTGGATGTTTTTCCAGCCCAGGCGGTACAGATAGGCGGCTTTTTCCTTTTCCGTTTCCAATGCGTCCAGTTGTTGTTGTTGCTGCTGCATGACTTCCGACCAGGTGTGCCCCGATGCCAATCCCGCGAATGTATAAGCGAAATTCGCGCCAGATTGGTTCACCCCCGTCCCATACAAGGCCAGCAGCGCGGAGTTGATACTCAACGCCAGCGCCACGATCACCGCCGAGACACCAACAACCTGCCCGCGCGTCTTCCAGGATTTGCAGGCGGATGCACTGGCAAGACCCATCAGCGGCAGAACAAGCAAGGCACCAGGACGGCTGGCCTGGCCCAGCCCGAGGAATGCCAGTCCCGCCAGGAAGGCCGGCAGCGAACGAGTTCTCAGACCACGCAGCAAGGCGCAAGTCGCCAGGCAACCGAGGAGAAAGCCCAGGGGTTCCGAACTGGTCAAGGGGAGCAGGGAGCGACTCAACCCCCATAGAAATCCCAGACCGGCCAGTCCTGCCCACAAGCCATGGGTGGCGGCAATCTGGCGGGCCGTTGCTCCACAGGCAAGCGCGATCAGCAGAGTCTGTAGCCAGCGTGCCAGCCAGATCCGATCTCCCGATATCAGCAGTAATAGCGTGTAATAACTGACATTGATGGGCCGTCGCTGATTGAATTCATCCAATGGTTGCGCATGCCGCATGCGACAGGCACCGTCCAGATATCCCTGCGCGTCCGAATACGAAACGCAGGCATGAAATGGAGCGTAGGACAAGCCGTGATTCCAGTCGTTGCGTCCCTCCAGACCGCAGGCGCCAATACGAATCCAGGAGAACATCAGCAGAGTCACCGACACCACCCAGCCATATCGCAGAAAATCGAGTAACAGCCGGCGTTCGCTTCCGGAGGAATCTGACTTTGGACACGACCGCCGACTGCCTAGCCAGGCGGAAATCACCAGGAGTAGAAACAATCCCGGCGCCAGGCTTTCCAGGTGTTGCAACGCGCGGATCGGCAACGTGCCGCGCCACGCGGGGGGAACTGTGGTGCCGGGCGTCCAATAGAAACCTAGGAAGGCAACAAGTGGCGCAAGATAGACCAGGATTTGACCCGTCCGGCGTAACCACGTTCCTTGGTCGCTACATCTCCGGAAGTAAGTCCACGAGAACAGGCAACCGGAAAAAAGCAGCAAGGCAACCGAACGGCTTAAGGAAACATCCGCATTCAGGCCGAGTCGAATCTCGGTGTTTTCCGTAATTCGCAGGTCTTCCGGCAGCATCACTTCCAGTTGATGATCCCGCAGTCGATGAGCGCCCCAGCCGGGAATCGGCTGAATCCGCGGTGACTGCACGTTTCTGTCCAGGGGGATCAACCGGTTGTTCAGCAACAGAGTGGAGGAATTGTTGACCCAGCGCGAGGGGGGCAGCCAGGAATGCCACTCCGCGGGAATTGACCATACCAACAGGGCGGGGTCTTCGGAATCGGCTCGCATTTCCTGCCCGGGAATCGTGAAGGTGCGTGTTTCCCCGGGGGCCAGAATTAGCCATGCGAATGAAATCCATGCCCCACAGCCGAGCATCCAACCGAACATCTCCCGTTTCTGCCTGGGGGAATTCTTACCGGGTTGGAACGGATCACGTGAGGTGTGCGCCATGGACTTACAAGCCACGCCATTTGAATTTGAACAGGGCGAATACGTACATTTGCAACAGCAGCAATCCATGACGAAAGCGGCTGATTTGAGTGGTGCCGTACACCCGTGCCCGATATTTCACGGGAAAATCACGCAACTTCAGCCCCAGGCGTGCCGCTCCGAAAATCAGGTCGAAATCACCGAAGGGGTCAAAGTCCCCAAAATACTCGCGCTCCGCCGCAATGCGGTTGTAGTCGGATTTCAGCAGCACCTTGGTGCCACACAAAGTGTCCTTGATGGTCTGCCCCAGCAGCCAGGAAAACGCCAGGGCAAAGAACTTATTGCCAAGCAGATTCAAAAACCTCATTGCGGCCGGATCCATGGGGTACACCAGCCGCGAACCATTTACGAACTCGACCCGGCCTGACAGCAAAACACTCACAAAGCTGGGCAAATCCTCGGGCGGGACAGTCATGTCGGCATCGAGAATCATCAAGATATCGTACTTCGCAACGGAAAACCCGAGACGCACGGCATCTCCCTTCCCCTTGCCGGTCTGTTGCAGGACGCGAATTTCCCGTTCCGGGTGTGCCATCGCCTCTTGCTGGCAGATTGCCAGTGTATCGTCGCGCGAGTGCCCTTCGACAAAAATCAGTTCCGCGGGGCCATTGAACCGGGGGAAGCGGCGAACAATTTCGGGGATATTCCCGGCTTCGTTTCGACAGGCGCAGATGACCGAAACAGATGTCTCCGCAGGTAACGCCTCCGGGACGCCCGCGACAATCCAGTTGCTCAGGCAGAAATGGCGGATCACGGGAAGCGGGGCGAGAAAACGGTTAAACAGGCCGTTAAACAGGGGAACCCGGCAGGGCAGGAGGATCCGGGAATCTGTCAGAATCACTTGATAGCCAGCCAGTTCAAGCAGGTTACGCAAATCTTCCCGCGTGACCCAATTCGTTACCGGCTGGGGTTTGCGTAATCGCATCAATTCCAGCAGTTTAATGATCGGTTGCCAGAGTCGCGAATAAAAGTTTGTGATGATTCGAGTGCGGGCATGGCATAACGGGATCAGTTGCCGCAAGACCCCGTGGATATCCTCCACGAAGGAAAATGTATCCGAGATTACGATGTAGTCAAACGGCGGCTCGTCAAGCGTCAAGACTTCGGCGGCCTGGGCCACGAATGTCAACTCGGGTTGAGGGTGTCTCTGGCGGGCCAGTTCCACCATGCGGGGGCTGATATCAACGCCCACCCCGTGGGCAGGATGCAGCGAAGCCAGCAGGTCCCCCGTACCACTGCCGATTTCCAGAATCCGGGCTCCCGGAGGAATGTAGAATCGGTAATTATTCCGCAACAGGGTCTGATACGATTCCGAACGCCACCGCAGAATCTCCCCGGCGTACTCGTCGAAATACGTTTGCATTGCCTGGAGTGTAGAAATGTCGTTCATGCTGATGGGTGTTCAGTGCGAAGAAAAAGTGGAACCAAAGGGATATTCCGAAGGATTCAACCGTTGCTCAAAATACACTTGCGGAAAGGACAATGCAATTTGGTTCGACGGGCCTTGCAGGCAGAAGTTCCGCGAACCGGGGAGTGACATTCGAAGAACCTGCCGGCAGGCGAGAATCGGATGCCGCGAGCGACGAGCCGGGACGTTCCGCGGGGCGGCTGCACTGATTTATCACGAAATTCAAAAGCTATAGGTACGAATGAAATCGAGTCCGAGATGCCAGTTCCGCACGTTCGCGCACTTCCGCGAGCAGAACGCTGGCCCCCTTTCTGCTACGACTTTCGTCCGCGGCTTCCATGAACAGATAAATCTCCTCGGTTTCCGCGGGAGTAACGGGGGGAAGCCCCGTCCGAAAAAAGCGACAGATTTCCCGGAGCAATAATTCGTATCCCAGAAATCGGCCCACGGTGCGGATGCCGAGGCTGCCATACACCGTGCCTCCAAAGCCACTCTGGTAATTGCCAGCGGCATCCCGGCGGCCTCGAAAGGTTCCGATCTGTCCTTCTGGCCAGACACCCGTGACGAAATCGCAACGCGTCGTGTGCGTTCGCGACACCGACAGACACCCTGGCCCCATCAGTGTGTGCAACAGTTCCACTCCGTGAATCCCGTACCAGAATAAGTCCGGGTGTGTTGCCTCCAGGGGGCAGGGGCTGAAAGTATCGCATCCCTGGATTTCCCCCAGTTCGCCCGCGCGGATGCCGGCAAGTTCCGGGACAAAGCGCAAAGCCGACGATGAAAATATGGGAACCCGATAATGGGCTGCCAGTTGGTAAATGACCAAGACATCCGCCAGGGAGGCGGCCACGGGTTTATCGATGAACGCCGGTTTGCCGGCGCGTAACACCGGCAATAATTGCCGCAAATGCAGTCGTCCATCGTTGGTCTCCAGCAACACGGCATCGACCCGTTGCACAAGTGCGTCGGCGTCGGCGACGAGTTCCACGCCCATTGCCCGCACCAGTTCAGAGTAGGCGGCGATTCGCGAGCGACTCGATTCAATCTCGCGACTTCCCTCGGCAACCGCGGCCGTTACGCGAAATCCAGCAAATTCAGCAGGAGGATGGTCCTGGTTCAGTGAACGGGTGAACTGCACCGCGTGCGAGGTATCCAGCCCGATAATTCCTAATTTCTTCATGTCGGCCCCGACGGAGTTAAGCGTTGTTCGAATTTATCGTGGGCAGCGGCGTAAGGCAATTCCCGGAAACACGCCGCGCGGCGGGCATGGGAAAAATTCAAACCCTCGTCACCCTGAAACGAACAAACGAGGAGGTCTTTGCACTGTTAAACCAGGGAGATTGGGTGGAGCCTGATTGATTTGCTGGCTCTGCTGATTATACGGATTGTAGTGGTTGTATGCAGGTTGTATCTTCATAAATAGCATCCAGTTAGGAAAAATCATGCAAATCGGGTCCGGCGATAAAGAACGTCTCATTAGTCTGTTCATCATTTGCCGAACCACAGAATGCTGCTTATTCGAAGTCGTTGCCATGCAGGCCTTGAACGGCCCGCAAACAGGGGAGCTCTCAACCCACGGCCTTTAGCCAGACGGTTGAGATTGGCGTGCGTGAGGACGGGGACACATCGGGGGGAGCAACTGCGGGAATGCGGTTGCTGGAGTTGAGGCTTACCAGAAGCATCGACACCACTATTTCAGATCAGTCGTATAAAAAAGTTCCGGCAGGGAGGTGGATCATGTCGCGGTTGACCGTTTTTGCAACCACGATTTGTACGGTTGCGGTCGTCATCATGGCTCAAGGCCCGGTTCAGGGACAGGTCTTTCCCACCGCGGATGACGATTCCGGCGTGGTGCGAATTGTGAGTCATGCCAAGTCAACGCAGAAGACTCCGGGATTGATACCCGAGACCGCCGAAGCCAAGCCGATTCATGCGATTTCGTCCACCCAGGCGATTCCGGTGGCCAAGCACCACAACAGCCACCCCAGTCGGCTGGGGCCCGTGCAGTCGGTTCCGTCAATGGGATACCCTCAGTTGAATGCCCCCTTGTACCCGAGTCCTCAGCCGATGACTCCGCTCTACGTGGGAGGTACGAATATCACCAATCAGGCGTTTTCCCCGCACGAGATGCTGTACCCGCATCAGTACAAAGCCATGTACGGGCCGTTCTACTATCAAGTCAACGGTCGCTGGTATCTCACTCCCTGGGGGGTCCGCTCCCACGATACGTGGAAACTGCAAGGCACGGAAGTGGAAGTTAAGTATCGCAGCCATTACCGGCCGTTTTCGTTCTACTTTCCTCCAGTCACCCGCTAAAGGGACAGGTTGAAAGCCAGGCCACTCACCTCGAGACAGTAACTACCCGGCGTCGCGACCGTCGCCGGCGACCTTGAACAGGATGTAAATATGATTCACTCACTTGCCCGAATGCTGTTTGGAGTTGCGGTCATCGCAGGCTGTTGTGTCTCTGTTGCATCGGCATGGGCCGATTCGCCAACGGAAGTTGTGCAAGCGGCAGGTGAGCAAACCGCGTCCCCCGCCATTCAGCAGGTCGCACACGATGTCTGCACGGAACACTGTAAGGACAAGTGTTGCAAATCTGGTGATGTCTGTTACGTCGACGGCTACTGCGACCGTTGCCGACGACTGGGACTGTTTGGGCGGATGCGGGCGTTCTGCGGATATCGCTGCGAAAATGAGCATTGCCGAAACTGCCGGGGCGGATTGGGAAGCCGTTTCCTGCCGAACGGTTGTGGTGGCAAGGGTTGTCCTCCCTTCGGAGCCTATCAAATGGTTTATCCGTTGAATCCCGATCATTTCGATCTGCGGGATGGGCAAGTGCATGCGGCTCAGGGGTATGGCGTGCCGATGGCAGTCCCGCTCGCCCCGGTTGTACGTCAGCAGTACAACTACAGTTGGGGCGTGCCAGCATCGCGAATTACCCACATCTCAAACCATGCTCCGCATTATCTGCAGGGAGGCCACGGATATGGATATCCTGGCTACATGGGACCAGGATATCCGCCCGGATATTGTCCTCAATGCCAAGCTGGGCAGGGGCACTGATTCCGATTCGCGAGAAGCCAAGCCGCAAGACACAGAACGTTCCGAGTTTCGATCGTATAGGACACGAATGACATGATGTTCTCCCGAAATCACCTAACCCTCTCCCTGGTTCTGGCAATCAGTGCCGGTTTCTGCTGGACGCAAGCGGCAACTGCCCAGGAAGGCCAGAACGAGGCCAAGCCGAGTATGGACTCGCAAGCAGCCATTCAATCGGGCAGCGCGCAGCACTACGATGTTCACGCTACCTACGATCAAGGCTATTGCGAGAATTGTCATCACGGGCAAGGGCATCGTCGCTTGGCTCCCGGAACCGGTTGGTGCGCGCCGGGCAAGGTTCCCATGGTGCGCGAGCGAGTGGAATACTGGAAATATTACCCGAATTACTGGTCGGGTTACGGCCCCGGCCCGGCGACACCCTATCTGCCAATGGTGCACACACCCACGGACACCGCTCAATTGGGGTTCTATTACCAGCATGTGCCCACTTGGACCGCCCAGCCCTGGCGGATTCCTGGTCCCCCCCACCCGGCCTACTGGCATAACCGGTTCTGCAGCCGCTGTCGCTCCGGCCACGGTCACCCCCAGTACCACGAGGCCCACTACAGTGGAGCTCAATACGGTTATATCTCGGGCGAACCGCTGCCTACGGAAAACAACGGGCAGAAATCTCCCACGCCTGCCAAGCCCGATCAGAAGTTCAAGGAAGCCGAACCACAAACGATCATGGTTCCCCAGCCATCCTTCAAACCCAATTCTCCGGCGATATCGCTGCTGCCTGATGCTCCTCCGGAAGTATAATACGGAGTCACTTCCTTAATAAAAGACAGATTCCTTCCTGGCGAAGGAATTTGTCTTTTTTTTGGTTAAGCGGCAATGTATGACTAAGGGGGTATTCTCCACGGGCAGCGTTGATATGGGAATTTTCCAATTCTGTAGATTCCTCCGATCAGCGTCGTTACTAACAGAAGAGAGTCACTTCTGTTGTCACGCGAGAAAACATCGATTTTCTCCTGTCCACATTTCAACTCGGAGGTTCCCCCATGTCTGCTCGAAGAAAACACCGCGGTCGCGGACGCCGTCAACCCTCGCGTGAATTCACGCAGTCTCAGGCCTGTGAACTGCGACTGCTGTTGAGTGCCACGCTTGCCGATCTGGAAGTAGCCAGCCTGGATGGCACGGGCAACAATTTGCAGAATCCCGACTGGGGTAGTGTAGGGTCGCTACTATTGCGACTCAGCAACGCCTTGGCCGCGCAGGCGGATTTGCGAGAGAACGACCGTTACCTGACCGACCTGGTCTGGATCTGGGGACAATTCATCGATCACGACCTCGATTTGACGGCGGGGGGAACCCTGGGCGAGCAGGCAAACATCGCAGTTCCCACGGGCGATCCCTATTTCGATCCAGCGGGAACTGGGACACAGATCATTCCGTTTTCTCGATCCGGATTTGATACAGGCACGGGCGATTCCCCCGATAATCCGCGCCAGCAGATCAACGAGATTACTGCCTTTCTGGATGGATCGATGATTTATGGGGCCGACGAAGTCAGGGGAAATGCCTTGCGGGCCTTCGAGGGCGGGAAGCTGAAAACCAGCGATGGAGATCTGCTCCCCTTCAACGAGGCGGGTTTGCCCAATGCCGGCGGGGCAGGGGACGGCTTGTTTCTGGCGGGGGATATCCGCGCCAATGAAAACATTGCCTTGACGGCGATGCATACCGTCTGGGTACGGGAACATAATCGCCTGGCGGAGGAAATCGCGGCGGATAATCCCGGGTTGGACGATGAGGCCATCTATCAGCAGGCCCGTGCCCTGGTGCGGGCGGAATTACAGGTGATTACCTATCAGGAATTCCTGCCTGCCTTGTTGGGCCATGGGGCGGTTCAGGCCTACCAGGGTTACGATGCCTCGGTGAATCCTGGAATTGCGAATGTCTTTGCGACAGCGGCATATCGACTGGGACATAGCCTGCTGTCGCCCGAATTACTGAGACTGAATGCGGACGGGAGTGTGGCGGACGAGGGGAACATCGCGCTGCGAAACGCGTTCTTCAATCCCGGAGAACTTGTTGCCCATGGAATTGATTCCATTCTGCAGGGGGCAGCCGCCCAGCAGGCCCAGGAGTTGGATAACCAGATTGTCGACGACGTCCGCAATTTTCTATTTGGCCCTCCCGGATCGGGAGGCTTCGATCTGGCCTCCTTGAATATTCAGCGGGGGCGGGATCATGGCTTGGCCGACTACAACCAGGTGCGCGAGGACTTCGGCCTTGCGAGGGTGACACATTTCGAGCAGATCTCGTCCGATCCGGCCGTCGTCGAGGCCCTCAAATCGGTGTATGCCAGTGTTGATGATATCGATGCCTGGGTTGGCGCGCTGGCGGAGGATCATGTTCCGGGGGCCAGCGTGGGCGAATTGATGCGCACGATTATTGCCGATCAGTTTATGCGGCTCCGAGACGGAGACCGCTTTTACTACGAGAACATTCTCGAAGGAGACCTGTTACGGAAGGTGCAACAGACGACCCTGGCGGATGTGATTGAACGGAATACAAATGTTGCGATCCAGCAGAAAAATGCTTTTTATGATTCTTCCGTGATGTATTTTGCGATTCCCCGGGAGGCCGGGACCGCCGCCGTGAATGTGCGAGTAAGGAAAGGTCATGTGGAAATTGTTGACCGGAACAACGGTAAAATTCTCGTCCGGCGGCCAGTGGCCGATGTCGAGCAGGTGATACTGGTCGGACGCGACAAGGCGATCGACAATATCCTGATCGAGGGAAGCGTGACCCGCCAGGCATTACCCGGTGGTGTAGTGGCCTGGGGGGGATTCGGTGGGAAGGATGCTCTCGTCGTCGAGGGAACCAAACAAGCAGACTTGATTCAGATTCGATACGAACAGATCGACCTGAATGGCGGAAGTATTCTCGGACAGAACTTCGAAAAAACCCAGGTTCGAGGCTTGGGGGGGAGCGATTTCATTTCCGCGGGAAACAGTAAACTGGCAACACACCTGACGATTCTGGGAGGAGCAGGGGATGACATCCTCGTCGGGAGTGCAGGCAATGATGTGATCGATGGGCAAGCAGGGAATGACAAGCTCTGGGGCGAAGCGGGCAACGATAGGCTGTACGGCGGAAAGGGGCATGACATGCTTTTCGCTGGACCGGGACGCGACCAGTTGTTCGGGCAGGTAGGAGATGACATGTTATTCGGCGATTCCCGGCAAGATCTGCTGGACGGTGGTCGCGGACGCAATCTCTTTATCAGGTTGCTGAATTCTCTGTTCCCGGGGGCACCTGAACAGGCATCTGGCCATCCAGGCCCGGACCACCCGATGAAGAAGGAAGAGCCCAAGGCCCCTCTGCTAGTCGGAGGACAGCAACACGAAACCTCTGGAACGATGAAGCAGCAGCCGCTCCAGGACTTCCTGAACAATTCCCTGGGCAAGACTTGAAATTGGCACATTCCGACGCGTTTCAAGACAGGAGGCCTGGCGCCTCCTGTCTTTTTTGCTGCCGTCCTGGTTGGGCATGCGAAACCGTGGAGACCGCGATTCTTCGTAGGGAACGCTCTGCATACCATTTATGCTGTTGTAAACGTCACAATCGTTTCGATGGGCAATCTCTCGCCCGTGTTCCGTGATTTCGAAATCGAAAAACTCAATTCTCCCTGCCTGGCAGTCAAAACCGTGGCATGTTTACACAGATTGTCAGTCTGGAAAGTGGGATAATCCGCGCCCAGGCTCAGGAGGGTATATCCGTTTAAGCCACAGCGAGGTGGAACATGTTGAAAGAGGTTGAGTTTTCCGACGAGTTGATCGTCGACCGCAGAACACGGCTCCGGCGTTCGATGGGAAATCGACGCGATACGGAGCACTCCGAAGCTCTGCCGCGGCAGGAGGAGCAGCGAACACAGGAACGCCGCAAGGTGGAACGTCGACGTCAAATCGATCCCACGACCTGCGAACGCGATTATTCCGAGGACGAAGTCGAATTCATGCGTGCCATCGATGACTACAAACGCCGTAGCGGGCGTCAATTCCCCACGTGGAGCGAAGTCCTCGAAGTATTGCGAGATCTGGGGTATCGCAAGGTCGCCGAACCGACCACGACATTTACCCCGGAAAGTTGATTGCCACTTTCCATTCCGACACAAAACAACTCCCGGTTGCCTTTGCGGAAAGGTACCGGGAGTTTTTGTGTTTTCACGGGACCTCGCAGGCAGAAGGTTTGCCCCCCGCCACGGAGGCATCAGTCCAGCGAGAAGACACAGCGCAAGCACTTTTCCGCCGTAGCGGCATGTGCTTTCTGCACGATCGCCGTCATCCGCATTTCGCTGGTGCCGACCAGCAGTATGTTGATCTCTTGCTCTGCCAGGGCGCGGAACAATTTTTCCCCCACGCCCGTATGGCTCCGCAAGCCGATGCCCGCGACCGAGATTTTCGCGATTTCAGCATCGTAGGAGAGTTGCACCTGCTCGGCGAAATCGACCGCTTCCCTGACCAGCAGCAGGCACTGTTCCAGGTCTGCCCGGGGTATAGTAAACGTGATATTCGTTTCCCCGGCTTCACTCACGTTCTGCACGATCAGGTCGACCATGATCCCCCCCTCGGCAACCGCTTCAAATATCAGGGCGGCGATACCGGGACGATCTGGTAAATCTTCGATTGTCACCCGTGCCTGAGTGGAGTCCACTAGCACATCGCTGACCACGATGTCTTCCATGTTCGACAGGCTGAGGACGACTTCCTGCTCGCGATGTTCGTCGATTTGCCGCCCTTCGGTTTCGGGGGCGTGTTGAAATCCAATCTTGGGCGACTGTTGGTCCGGCGCATCCAGGTGGAACGTGTCGTGGATGATCTGCACTGCCTCGGCTGCACGATCGCTCGCCAGCAAGACCGAGATTTTAATTTCTCCCGTCGAGATCATTACGATATTGATGCCGTGATTCGCCAGGGTCTGAAACATTTGCGCCGCCACCCCGGTATGCGTCGCCATGCCACTGCCCACAATGGAGACTTTCGAAAGTTCCATGCCATGGGTGACGCGACCTTGTCCCAACTCCTCCACCGCGGCGCTTGCCGCGGTCAGGGCGTCGGCGAAATCGGCACGGGGGACGGTAAACGAAATTTCGGCCGTACCCGCCTCGGCGATGTCCTGCACGACCAGGTCGATCGGGATTTTGCGGGAGGCCATCTTGGCGAAGATCATGCTCATCACGCCCGGGCGGTCTGGCACGTCCCTGATGCTTACGCGTAATTCGTCCTTGACCAGGGCCACACCGGTAACCACCGGCATCGGTTCCCCGGATTTCTGCGTGATCAGCGTTCCCACGCCTTCGTCGTAGGAGGGACGCACACGCAGCGGGACGCGGTACTTTTTGGCGAATTCGATCGAACGCGAGTGCATCACGCCCGCACCCAAGCTGGCCAGTTCCAGCATTTCGTCGTAGGAAATCTGTGGAATCTTCCGGGCTTGCGCGACAATGCGGGGATCGGTAGTGAATACGCCTTCCACGTCGGTATAGATTTCGCACAGCGAGGCATTCAGGACAGCCGCCAGGGCCGTCGCGGTGGTGTCGCTCCCGCCGCGCCCCAAGGTGGTGATGTTGCCTGTTTCGTCATGTCCCTGGAAGCCCGCTGCGACGATGATGTTCCCCTGGTCCAATAGTTCGTGCAGTTTGCTGGTGGTAATTTTCTTGATGCGTGCCTTGGTGCTGGCATTGTCGGTAACAATGCCTATCTGGGGCCCCGTCAGGCTGATGGCCTGCTCTCCCAGGGAATGAATCGCCATTGTCATCAAGGCAATCGTTTCCTGCTCGCCTGTGCTTAACAAGACATCCATCTCGCGTGGCGAGGGGTGACTGGTAATTTCGGCGGCCAGATCGACGAGCTCATCCGTTTTTTTGCCTCGGGCGCTAACCACCACCACTACCTGGTGGCCTTGTGATTTTGCGGCGACGGCTCTGCGGGCCGCGTTGCGGATTTTCTCCGCCGTTGCCACGCTGGTTCCCCCAAACTTCTGCACTATGATCGACACGTCTGGCACTCTCCCACACCGATACGGATTTCCGGTAATTCAGGCGGCAGAATATCAAATCTCCAGCGGAACTGCATCCGACACGACTGTGGAAGTTTCGTTCCGGCTGGCCTCGGCCATTCCCATGAGGGGTTGCGTCCGCGCGTAAAAAAACGTGCCTTGTCAAGCAAGGCACGCTGAGGTTGGAACGCTAAGGGCTCTCCCCCTGTGGTGAAATTCACCCTTCGGCCAAAGGTGTTTTCTTTTCGGTAATCACGGAACATTCCGGAGCCTTTTCCGCATTCAGCTGAATGTATTCCTTCCATTCATCGGGGACGTTGTCTTCATGGAAAATCGCTTCGACGGGGCATTCCGGCACGCAGGCTTCACAATCGATGCATTCATCTGGGTGAATGTACAGCATCTTTTCGCCTTCGTAGAAACACTCGACGGGGCAGACCACGACACAATCGGTGTATTTGCAGTTGAAGCAGGGTTGTGTGACAACGTGAGGCATGACTCTTCCTTACCATTTCGGGAAGCCAAATCCGGCTTCGCATTCCTTGGGAAACCTGGGGACTGAATCGGGAGCAAGACGTCGAATTTAAACTCGTCTCCCTGTTGTTTTTTCGAAAAATATCCTAGGTGCCTCTGAAGTAGAATTCAAGATGACTCGCGACTTCATGTCAAACTGACATTGAATCTCAACAGGCCTGCCGGATGGCCTCTCCGATTGGCATCGGGTTTGCCTTTGACTCGACAAATCAGTATAAAAACCCATCAATACTATTTGATAGTTCAGTTTGTATCCCTGCAGGTCCCGCTCCCAAGGCGGGCTCCGCCGGAACAATCACGCAGCGCGCTGTTCCCAGGCAGCCCGTATTCCTGCAAGCGGCACTTTCTGGTTTTTGGTTGACTCATGAATGCGCTCGATCTCTCCGCTGCCGATCCTGCCAAGGCGGATCCTGTTCGGGATGCGCCGACGCGCGGCCTGTCCGTCCTGAAGCAACTGGGACCGGGCTTAATCATTGCCGGGAGCATTGTCGGCTCGGGCGAGTTGATTGCCACCACAAAAACGGGGGCTCAGGCCGGTATTACGCTGCTCTGGCTGATCATCCTGGGGTGTGTGGTCAAAGTGTTCGTGCAGGTCGAGATGGGGCGGCATACAATCACCCACGGGCAAACGGCGCTCGAAGCGCTGAATCAAATCCCCGGTAAAGTTTACTCCATCAATTGGATCGTCTGGTTCTGGTTTGCCATGATGATTGCCAGTGCCGTTCAGCTGGGGGGAATTGTGGGTGGCGTCGGGCAATCGGCTGCCATCGCCATGCCCATCACGGGAGACTATCGCCATGCCATCGCACTCCCCTCGGGCAAGGAAATTGCCTGGATGATCCAATGGGAGCATGCCGCGCATGTCAATGATCCCGAATTTCAAAAGCGTTCGCCGGCCGAACAGCAACGGATTTTGAGTGGTGGGCAATTCCTCAAGGAACGTCTCGAAAAACTGGGAACACGCGGCGCGGACGCCGTGCAGACGATTCGCACCGGGGGCAAACTAAAGGACCCCTACACCTACGATGACAAAATCTGGGCCTTGTTTGCCACGATTATTACGTCGATCCTCTTGTTTCACGGGCGGTATTCCTTAATTCAAAACGTGACCACCGTGCTGGTGGTGACCTTTACGTTTGTCACGATAGGCAACTTTGTCTCGCTCCAGTTCACCCAGCAATGGTCGATTTCGGGTGCGGAAATTCTACGTGGACTCTCGTTTGGGTTGCCTTCCGGTTTGGGAGAAACCCGTCCTCTCGCGACGGCTCTGGCTACGTTCGGCATAATCGGTGTCGGGGCCTCGGAACTGGTGGCCTATCCCTACTGGTGCCTGGAAAAGGGGTACGCGCTGCATACCGGGCCACGTGACGATAGCGAAGCCTGGATTAAGCGGGCACGTGGCTGGATGCGGGTCATGCATATCGACGTGCTGCTTTCCATGATTGTGTACACCGTTGCGACGGTTACCTTTTATCTAGTGGGGGTGGCGGTGTTGTATCGCTTCGGTCGCGATCCCGAGGGGATGCGAATGACGAGCACCCTGGCGGAAGCGTATGTACCCGTCTTCGGTGAATACGCGCGGTGGATGTTTCTGATTGGGGCCATAGCCGTGTTGTATTCCACGTTTCTCGTTGCCACGGCCAGTCACACCCGGCTCTATACCGATTTTTTTAAGCTGTTGGGCTGGTTGCCCAGGAACAATCCCCGCCTGCACTGGAAATCGATTTCCCTGCTGGGGATCTTCCTGCCGATCCTGTGCCTGGTTATTTTCTGTTCCGACGTCAAGCCCGATGTCGCGGTTCTGCTTTCGGGGATCATGCAGGCCACGCTGCTGCCGATGCTGGGGGTGGGGGCCTTGTTCTTTCGTTATCGGCAATGCGATCCGCGGCTGCGTCCCTCGCTCTGGTTCGATTTTTTTCTGGTCCTTTCCTGCATTTCCTTTCTGATCACCGGGCTGTGGGGTTTGTACGAAAACCTGAAACCGGTGTATGACTTCCTGGTTTCCCGCTGAGCGCCCGGCCGGCCTCGCTGGCCAGCGACTGCATAATCTGCCACAATTCCGGGCTGCACTTTTTCACCCGGAGTATCGACGTGCACAATCCGCAACCTCGAGTGGCGATCCAGCGTAATCCGATTTCTGGTTCCGGTCGCCGGGAGGCCGAACTGGCCCGCATGATCGAGGGGCTCAAGGCAGCGGGGTTGAAACCGTACCTGTTCAGTGATCGGCAGAAACTGGCTTATCATCTGGAAAATCCAGACTTCCGTGCGCATCTGGTGTGCATCGTCGCGGCCGGTGGGGATGGTACGGTGGATGACCTGATCAATCGCTACCCAGGCATTCCACTCGCCATTTTTGCCATGGGGACGGAAAATCTACTGGCGAAATACTGCGGCATCCCTCGCGGCGGCAGGCAGGTTGCGGAAATCATTGCTCAGCGTTGCACGCGGACCATTGATCTGGGGCAAGTGGGAGAACGTCGTTTTGCGGTGATGGCCAGTTGCGGCTTCGATGCGGAAGTGGTCAGCCTGGCGCACGCCCGTCGCAAGGGACGCATTACCAAGTTGCACTACATCAAGCCCATCCTGCAGATCTGGAATAGCTACCGGCATCCCGCGTTGCGGCTCTATTGCGACCGGTCGACCGAACCGCTCGCTTGCCAGATGGTCATTATATCCAATATCTCCCGCTATGCATTGAATCTGCCCGTGAATCCCCAGGCCGCGGACCACGACGGACTGTTCGATCTCTGTACCATTGCCCACGCGACCCCTTGGCGATTGATCCGGATTATGCTCCGAGGCTTGATGACCGGTCGCATTGCATCCCCCGGTGTTGCCTATCATCGCTGTCAGCACTTAAAGGTCGAAGCCGACGAACCAGTTGCCATTCAAGCCGATGGCGATCCCGTCGGGCACACGCCTCAAGAATTTCGCGTGTTGCCCCATGCCCTGCAATTGCTGGTCCCTGCAGCCTTTGCCACCAATAAACTTCCGCAATTTCCCGGAGAGATACGGCTCGACGCGAACCCACTCGATGCGTGAGTATCTTCAGCGGGTATCGTTCGAAGGCATTAGTTTCCGCCGCTGCACAAAGGCATGGTATATCCAGCCGATCGCCATCAACAGCAGCCCCGTTTGCCAGACGACGGGCTCCACCCAGAACGCCAGCGAGAGACAGCCCAGCAAACCGAGCCAGGAGATCCACCGGGGGTAGAGGCGTTCCGCGACGCTCAGGCGGAGTGCCGCGAGATTCGTCAGTGCGTAATACACCAGGACTGTAAACGCACTGAAGGACCAGGTTGTTTTGACATTGCCGATCAACGTCAGCATTCCCACGAGAATGCCGACGCCCAGTACGGCAGCGGTCGGCGTGGTGCAAGACGCATCGAGTTTGGCGAAACGCTCCGGGATATCTCCATGCCGTCCCATTGCCAGAACGACGCGAGATAACCCCAGGATCAAATTCAGCAGCACCCCGAGCATCGCCGTCACTGCTCCCGCGGATACCATCCAGACCACCCAGACCCCACCAAATTGGCGGGCGTATTGCACTAGCGGGGCGGACAAAGATTCCGTCGCAGTCGCTGGTCCCGCGTCGTGCACGGCGGCGAGACAGATCCAACCGACAGACAGGTACAACAGCGCCGAAACAACTAGAGTCGCCAGAATGGCCTGGGTAATCGTTTTGCGGGGTTCATGCACTTCCTCGCCGAGTGTTGCAATGCGGCCATATCCCGTAAAGGCAACAAACATCAGCGCGCAGGCTTGCAGAAAATCAAACGGTGAACTCACGGAGGATTGCGAATCGTATAAGTCCTGCTGCAGTGTTTGCTGCCAGGCCTGGGGAAAACCCGACAGGACAAAGGCACTCAGCGACACCAAAGTGGCCGACACAATGAGGGCATTGGCCCGATTCGATCGCCGCAACCCGCTCAGCACCAGTAGTGTCATTACAAGGACCAGTCCGCAGGCGAGTGGCACATTTCCCACAGGCTCATGCCAGCCGCCAAGGTTCCGGAGATAGCCCGCGCAGCCCAGCGCCGCGGTTGCTGCCGATGCACATTTCGCGCACAGGAACAACCAGCCAGCCTGAAAGCCTAATGCCGGAGTCAGCCAGCGATATCCGTATTCATACGTCCCCCCGCTGACGGGATGATTGGCCGCCAATTGGGCACTGCTCAATCCGTTGCAGGCCGCCACTCCCGCCGAGACCACAATCGCCAACAGTACCGCCGAACCCGCCACCTCGATTGCAATCGACAGGCTGACAAACACGCCCGTCCCCACAATGGAGCCCAATCCCAGCAACATGGCGCCCCACATGCCAACTTCACGTCTTAGCTGCTCGTGTGTTGCCATTTCCTGCCTTCTCTCGATATCGACACAGATTTCCCTTGCGTGTCAACAACACGAACCGTGAGGCTCTAGCCCACATTTCTCACACAGTTACCAAGGCAGTTAATTTTGTCTCGAAAATGCCATGAAAACTAGCCGCGCCCGTCAGGAAGCGGGCAGTTCCTCAAGGAACACTCCTTGGACACCACATCAATTCTGGCAATGTATGAGATGAACCGGGCCCCAGCGTAGCCCGCTCCCTGACGGGCGCGGCTAGTTCGTCGAGGTCAGCAATCCTGTTTTATTGCCCCATGTGAGAAATCCGGGCTGGCCCGGTCTCAATTTTTTTAGGGTACGCTGAGTGTGCCTTTTATGTGGCATCCACGCGAGTTGCGGGCACAATCCGTGGCGCGAATTGGTCCTCGGGAGAACTGTCCGGTCCCTCACGGAATTCGCCCTAACCATCAGGGTAACAGCGTCAGCGTGACCCGCCTCACGTCCATCACGGAATTCCCCGGAATCTCCAAGGCGCGCAGTACCAATGGCCCCTGGCCCGCATCCAATGAAAGAATTCCCAGACGCAGTCCGTGAAACTCCTTCATTTGAGATTCCGCGGGAGGGCGCGGGAGCGTGTCCTGGTTGGTGTATAAGGGAGGATCCCATCCTGGCTCCACCTTGCCGATCAACGCCCGCTCCCCGTGCCTCAGTTCAATAGTGGAGCCGGCGTCCTCGATGGGACAGGTGTAATCGATCGTGACCTCGTAACGCCCGCTGGTTTGCACATCGACCAGCCAGACCATTTCATCTTCAATCGATTTCCAGTTCACGAAGTACGAACTGTTGGGCGCGCTGCTGCTGCGTTGGACCGCACCGCGTGGTTCCCCGTCGCGCGCCGGCAGCATGGTGACTGGAAATTCACGATATCCGACACCAATCGGACGCGGATCAACCGCGTTTCGTCCCCGTGCGCCGTTTTTTGTTGATTCCGGAAACATCTCGGCCCGCCAGTTCCGCACCGCTTCCCGCAGGCTCGCGGTCAATTCGGGGTGCTCTTTCGAGATCGCACGGGTCTGCCCGGGATCGGCCCACATGTCGAATAATTCCCCCTTGTCATCCAGCCGGTGTTGTCTGGTCCGCACGCTGACGCGCCCGGCCCAGGTCGAGAAAATCTGGCGATCGGGAATGGTTTCCGTCTCGCGCAACAGCAGGGGGGATAAATCGATTCCGTCCAGCGGCAGGTCCTTCGCATGCGGGACTCCGGCAAGCGAGGTGAGTGTCGGCAGCAGATCGATCGCCCCGGCAATCTCGGGCACCTTTAGGCCGGCGGGCAAGCGTGCGGGCCAACGGAGATAGCAGACCGAACGCACCCCCCCTTCGTCGGTGCTCCCCTTGCGCCCCTTCATCCCATCGTTCCAACGCCAGCTATTGGGGCCGTTATCGGAAAAATAGACAATGATCGTATTGTCCGAAAGGTTCAGTTCTTCCAGTTTGCTCAGCACGCGGCCCACATTCATGTCCTGGTTTTCCACCATCGCCAGCGCGCAGCGTGTCTGGTCGATGTCCTCCTGGTCTGGCAATGTCCCTCGCTGCGTGATCGGTCTGCACTCAAAGCGTTTCCAGTCTTCCTCGGGAGCTGCCCAGGGAGAGTGGGGTGTCGTAAACGGAACATAACAGAAGAACGGATTGTTTCGATGCCTTTCTATAAACGCAATCGCCCGGTCGGTACAGACATCTACAATATAACCACGGGTGCGGACCATGCGGCCATTGTCGTCCAACGGGGCATCGAAGTATTCGCCCCAATGGCCCGCCGTGTGTCCCAAATAATCCCCAAAACCCCGTGCCAGGGGATGATATGGCCACTGCGACCCGTTATGCCATTTCCCGAAGGCCCCCGTGGCATATCCTGCCGCCCGGAACGCATCCGCAATTGTTTTTTCGGACACATCCAGCCGCTCCTGCCCCGTCGATACGCCCCGGACACCACCGCGCGGGTGATACCGTCCCGTCAAGAATTCGGCCCGTGTCGGCGAACAGACCGGGCAGACAAAAAATCGCTCCAGCGAGACCCCCTGCCGGGCCAGGGAATCGATGTGTGGCGTGTTTACCATCGTGTTACCCGAATGACTGTAATCTCCCCAGCCGGCATCGTCGGCCAGGAATACCACCACGTTCGGTTGTTCCCCCGCCGCAAACAAAGGCTGGATTTCGGAAAGCCACAAACAGCAACCGGCAAGCAGCCAGATCAGCTTCGGGAAAATATGTTTCACGGTCGTGCCTCTCGAACAGTTGGAAAAAGAGTGTCGTATCGCCCAGGCGATTCTGTTGGGTTCCCCGAAGTGATCCCCGCCGTTCTGGCAAGATCGCTCGGACTTGTTCGCATCGGGAAATTCATCGGGCCGGGGGTTGCCAGGGAGTCTCCCCTCCGCGTTGAATCTGCAGACGCAACGCCGTCAATAATTCGTTAACAATCTTCCGCTGGCTGCCTGCCAGATTCCGGGTTTCCTGGGGATCATCCTTCAGATTGTACAATTCATACGGGCTGAACGGATTGTTGCGGAGCAGTTTCCAGTCGCCGCGAATGATGGCTTCATAGCTGCTGCCGCCGTAGGCCGGTCCCCCCTCTCTGCGGGTAAAATACAAATCCCGTTTCCGCGGCAGGGATTGTCCCTGGAGCAGGGGGGTCAGGCTGACGGCATCGAGATCCTTGGCGAGAGGAACGCCCGCCAATTCCAGGAATGTCGGGAACAGATCGAAATTCAGCCCGGCATAATCGCAACGGGACTCCGGTTCGATTCGTCCCGGCCAACGCGCCAGGAACGGAACCCGCAAGCCGCCGTCGTAATGGCTCTGCTTGCCATCGCGCCAGGGATCGTTGTTCTGGGCGTGAGACAACGAACCCCCATTGTCGGACGTGAACACCACCAGGGTCTTGTCGGACAGACCATGCTGTTTCAATGCCGCCAGCACGCGCCCGATACCGGCATCCAGATGCTCGACAAACGCCACGTTGCGGGCGCGTTTCTCCTCTAGATGCGGAGACCGCTTCCGTACTTGTTCCAGCCAGGCCGCAGGCGGTTCGATGGGAAAATGAGGTGCGTTATAAGCCAGATATAAAAAGAATGGCTTACCCTGCTGCAGGCCCCGCTCCCGCAGGTAGTCTGCCGCCCAATCGGAAAACAGGTCGGTTGCATGCCCGGTCGGTTCGATCGGTTCCTGGTTTCGCCGCATGTAATTCTCGCCATGCCGTAAGTGATCGGTGTAGCTGTCCATCATGTCGCCCAGGAACCCGTGAAAGAAGTCGAACCCTCGTTCGTTCGGGGTGTTGGGAGATTCCAGCCCCAAGTGCCATTTCCCGATGATTGCCGTGTGATACCCGACACGCTTCAGTTCGTCGGCCAGTGTCGGAACCGCCGGATTGAAGTACCCCCAGGAATTCTCCGCATGGGTGCGGATTACGCCGGGCACTCCCACGCGATCCGCGTATCGCCCTGTTAACAGGGCCGCGCGAGAAGGGGAACAGACCGTGCAATTGGCCCGCATGGCGGTAAACAGCATACCGTCGGCGGCAAGACTATCGATATGCGGAGTCCTGGCGTCGGATGCGTGGTAGGTTGAAACATCGCCGTAGCCATGGTCATCGGTGAAAATCAGCAGGAAGTTGGGTTGTTCCGCTGCACACGGAAACAGAGGGGTAAACGCCAGACAAAGCAGGCATAGCCCTGCACGCGATAAGATTTGCCGCATGACGTATCGTTCCTGGAAATGTCCGCAAAATATCCGGGGTGGAGCCAAGCTTTGATGCAACCGGACGGAAAGACAAAAGACAGGAATAACCGGGCTAGAAGTCTCCCCTCCCGGTGATTCTCTCTGCAATTGCAACTGCTCCGCAGAGGTTTACGAAAGCTGGCACCCCCTCCAGGATTGTCGGAGAATGGCCGAGTCAAAGCAAGCATCCCCGCTGCCTGCCCGCTTCATCGTACCGGCCGCAACCACGTAAACTGGGGCGTGTCCCAGCATGTGCGACGAGCCTCGCCCGTAAATACTCGGGTCACCTTTGAGCCGCAACTGTGATGTTATGGTCCACTCCAGTTGGGCTGCCCCAAAAAATCGCCGTCCCCGTATGTCCGCTGGTATGGGGAGGGGTATCCAGGCGGATGGCCGTTATGCGATTTATCCCAGCCTCGTCAAAGCTGCTACCCGGTCTGTAATTCGCAGCAACGGCGTGAGCCTGACACTTTCACACACGTGTCACTTTATCCCTTTTGTTGCTAGCTGCAGTTGATACCACGACCACAGAGCAATTAAAGCCCAACAGAACGTTGCTGTTCCCATGTACCGATACATCGCGAGTCGTCCCGCCAAACCGCCCGCGTTCTGTGGCATGAAAAGCTCGGACACAATCAACCCAGCCATACCCAAGGCAGTGCAGATCGCAAATACGATGAAGAGAACGCGATAGTTGATTGTTGTTGACCATGGATTCGAGTTCATTATGTCTCCTTATAGAGTAAGGCCTGGGTTTACGATGAGTGACGAACATCCAAACTCGGCGACCGCCGGGCCGCGAGCATGACACGCATTGTAAATGTTCAAGTAGCCCGTAATCGTCAATCGCAGTGAGGGTGGGTGGGGCTCAGCGGAATGTGTTTGAAAACCCGATGAAGATTAGCCAACCCGAACTCTCATAACGCGTGGTACAAAAAATTGGGGCAGGTCAACCCCCGCTAAGTCTTTGTACATCAGTTTCACTGTGCGTGCTCGAAATGGCAGAACGATTATTCGACCACCGTATTGCAGTAGAGTTTTACTGCAATACGGATATGTAGTGTATGCCTGCTAGCTTATCTTTATCAAGTTGCGAAACGCGTTGCGGCGGCGCGTGGGCCGGGTTTGCTAGCGACACCACACCAGGCTCCCGTGCCTTTGTAGCGCGGGAGTTCAATCCAGGGATTTCTCCATGATCACGTCGCCACGCGTGTATTCGGGATGCGGGCCTTCCCAGATGGTGACAAATCCGTGCTTGCGGTACATGGCAATAGCCGGGGTCAAGCGAGAGTTGGTGATGAGCGTAAGTTTTTCGGCACCGGAGCGGTTGGCCCAGTCGAAGGCGGCGCGCATCAGGGCATCCCCCAAGCCCTGGCCTTGAAACCGTTCGTCCACTGCCATTTTACTGAGTTCGAACAGGGAATCCGACTTTCGCAGCAGCGCGCAGACACCCGCGACAACCGTGGTGGGGGCCTCGTAGGCAATGGACAGGCTGAGAATACAGCCTCCCTGTTCGATAATCGATTCCGGGCGGGAAAACAGCTCGAAATCAGGCGGTTCCAACGTGAAATACCGCGTAATCCAGGCCGTATTCAAGGTGACGAAGTCGTCGAAGTGGCTCGGTTCATTGAGATGGATCCACATTTGCCGGCATTCGCGAAAAAAGAATCAGGTCCAGGAAAATGGGGACGGCATGCCGTGCGAGTCCTGCATTTCGGCGGCGGCGCCGGGCTGTTGCTGGCAGCCGTCAAGCAGTCGTGAGTCGTGGCAATACGACTATAAATTACAGGTTTAATTCGTCAAGACTATCCATCAGGTCGTCGAGATGGTTGCGTGGTGTCGAGGAGGGACGCGAACGCCGACGGTTCAAGCCCACTTCCTCCCCGACGGCTTCTCGCCCATCGGCCACCAGTTCCCGGTCCCGTTCCTTCACCGCCAGATCGATCGATGTCTCGGCACCAAATAATTTGGACAGATCCACCTTGAAGCCTGCGATTTCCCCATCGGCACCAGCAATCGCGGAGGACTTATGACCAGGAAACATAATTGCGTTCTCGGGGCAGACCCGGCTGCAGGCGGGACACCCTTTTTTACAGTTATCCTGCGTCTCGACCAGAATCAGATCGTTCTCGGTCACGCCATACACGCCGAACAGACAGAAATCGATACATTCCAGGCAATTCGTGCACCGTTCGTAATCAATGACGGGATACCAGCGGCGTTTCACGGGTTCTTCTGCAATGGAATCCTGCGGGGCGGGGGCGTGCCCATTTGTGTGTCCATTGGCGTGACTGGCACCGTTGACGATCGGGAGTTCGGGACTGCGTAGGTAGCGCTGCAGCTGCGCCGGCTGGGGAGTTCCTTGAATCCAATCCATCAAGTCGACGGTTTGAATATTCCGTTCGCTGGCGATGCGATGGATTTCATCGAGGTAATCCTGCACGTTGGCACGGACACGCAGGTCGATGCAATACAGGGAACGCTTGGGTAATTCCCCAATTCCCACGCCACGGCCAGGATGCGGTTCTCCCTCCTCGTCGTCGCTGTCATCCGCCTGCTCGTCGACAAGCTGGGTGAGACCTTCCTTTCCAAGGATTCCCTGGCGATGCAGAATCCACCGTATGGGGCGAGGATACATCCAGGCCAGGACGACCAGATCGCCCGGAATCCCGCGCAAAAACAGCAAACCACTGTGATCGGCATGCAGATCGTACAGGTGGGGGACCACGGCGACTTCAACCCGACCTTCCATCATCAATCGGGCGGCCAGTTCTTCCTCAAGCTGTTTCTGCTGGGGATTGCGGCTCTGCGACTGAGAGATGACAACGGTTAATTTCGAGGCAGCCATGAGGAAAACTTCCAACGCGTTCGGGAATTTGCCAGTAAGCCTTTGATACTACACACTCTCGCGGCGGGAATCAAATTGAGGTCGCAATTTCACGCGCGGAACCCGGGGGATTTCCGGGACTGGGTTATTGAATTTGTCCTTTGATTACCCGCTGTGTTTCTTCCCAGACACTGCCGAGCATTGTCACGTATTCCTCGGGGGTGAGGAAGTTCCGGGAGGAGCGAAACGAAAACAGCCAGCCCTGGTCGTAGGGAGACGTGTTGATTAGCGAAGGGTCTTGTAGCAGTGCGGGATTGGCTTGCAGGTCTTCGCAATCAGCGGGCGCGGACAGGGCCGAAACCGCCTTGGAGCTTTCAATTTCCCCGATGGTCTCTCCCTTCAGGGCACTCGATCCGTCGGTAAAATCCCAGTCGAGAAAATAGACATCCTGCAACAGGCGGACGGAATAAGCCGTGAACCCCGCGCGAAACCGATCTTCCGTCGGCTGAATCCACATGTGATTCTCGGCATAAAGCCGATCGCGCGGAATGCGGGCCTGGTATTGCCCCATCAGAAAAATCAGTTCAGGTTCGCTCACGGAAATAGGTTCCTCCTTGGAGTTCCCGTCCGAGGTGGACGGGCTCGCACATGCCAGGAATGAGTGTTTTGGGTCTGCCTCTCGATTGTTGTTTGCCTGCAAACTGGGCCTGTGGGGACAGGTTCTGGCAGGCTACTCGGAAAGTTCGCGCGAGCGCAGGGTTCCTGCCTCGATAGCGTCGATGAGCGAGGCTCGAAACCCCCCCCGTTCCAGGGCGGCGATGCCGGCAATGGTGGTGCCTCCCGGACTGGTGACGGCATCCTTCAATTCCCCTGGGTGGTCTCCTGATTCCAGCAGCATGCGTGCGGCTCCCAGCACGGTTTGCGCGGAAAGCCGCGTGGCGATATCCCTCGGCAAGCCCATCAGCACGCCGGCGTCACTCATGGCCTCCAACATTTGAAAGACATAGGCGGGGCCGCTTCCGGAAAGTCCCGTGACGGCGTCCATCAGTTTTTCCGGGACTTCGATACAGATTCCGACTGTTTCCAGCAAGTGGCGGATGAAGTCGCGATCCTCGGAGGAAACGCTGGCACTGGCTGCCATGCCGGCGGCACCCGCGCCCACCAGGCACGGCGTGTTCGGCATGATGCGTATCAGTTGACGATGATTGCCCAGGTACTTGCCGAGTTGGGCGAGTGTCACTCCGGCGGCAATCGAAACGATCAATTGATCGGGACGAGCGTGACGCGATATTTCGGGCGTTACATCCTTGATGACCTGTGGTTTCACCGCCAGAAACAAGACGTCGGAGTTTTCAATGACCGACCGGGATTCCGCCGTGCAGACCACTCCGGTCGATTTCGAAAACGCAATCCGGGAAGGCTCCCACACATCGCAGGCCGACAGCGCCGTGTGGGTCACGGCCTTTTGCTCCAGGAATCCTTTTGCCAGCGCGGTCGCCATTCGGCCGGCACCGATAAAACCAATCCGATTCCTTTGTATTTGTGTCATACATTCGCTCCTGGATTCCACATTCTACGCGCCCCCACACGGAAAACGACAGAGGGTCGCGATTGCGCATTCTCTTGCTTACAATACTTTCGAGACTTTTTTCATTGCGAATTGTCCGCTCTCGTTCTGGAAATAACAAGTGTGGTCGAACGAGCCGGCAGCGAAGTTCCACTGCTCCGAAGCGACGCGGTGAGCACAGACGGACTCGTATCCCTGGAATGATCGTGAAATGTACCCCTTGCAAACACCAGCGGAAATTGTCGGCAAGTGCCAAAAGGTTATGGCGCACGCCTGGATGGTACGCACTTTCATCAAGCATGCCGATGAAGCGGAAGATTTTCCGGAACTGATGGAGATCGTGCGGGCTGTTTTTGATACCTCTCGGGCACTTGAAACGCGTGTGAACGATCCCGCGGCTTACTTGAAAATGCTGGCCAAGAAACTGGGCAAGTTGAAGGCCGCCAGTGCTCAATTTCGCCAGGATGCGCCGGTTGCCTCCACACACACCAATTTCCAGCAGGCGGTGATTTCCATGGAGGCCTGTTGCGAGGAACTCGATTCCCTGCTCCAGTGGGGGCAACACGTGTTGCGGGAATCGCAAGGGAGTTCCCCTCCGAGCGAAACGCCACCTCTTACCGAATCGCATCAATCATGATGATGCGGGCGGTGGGACGCGCCAGATCGATCAGAATGGGTTCGGGAGAAACGGCTTCCGCTACATTTCCCGCGACATCCGTTCCTTGAACCTTCAAATAGACCCGCGTGGGGGCATTCTCGGGAAGTCGAAACGTGTGTGTCCCCGTGTTTTCCAAAGCATGCGTCAACGGTTGCCAGGGACCATCTTTGTTTCCGGAAAGAAACAGCGAGATGGGCCTGTCTCCCGGGTGTTGATCGATGAAATCCCATTGAACCGTTAACTGGTTCAACTGATCGCCGTGTCCCTGGTAAACATTCAGTATTTCCAAGCGGGGAGCGGAGGAGTCGACCAAGACATGGATTTGTGGGCGTTGCCCCGGTTGCGGCGGAGGTTCGGCATTCCCGACGCCACTGTGAATGCGAAAGTGAAAACCGTATTGCCCATCGGCGGGAACCTTGACCTCCATGGGACTGACCAGATCCGCATCCACCCCGTAACGCCACCACTGATCCCCGTTATCTTGGGTAATGAATAACTCCACGACGCCAACCCCCGAGGGCCCGACGCCCGTCACCTGATATTCAATCTGGAATTCCCGACTGTTCAAGTAACGCGCGCGGGTATCCGTTGTGTATTCCACGGGCTGGAGATGTTGCACCTGTTGCCGCAGTCTCGGAAACTGGGGCTGGCTTTCCTGGACGGCAGGTTGTGGCACGGATGGCACACGCTCGGTGGCTGCACGCACGGGTGGTGCAGGGGGGACGGGCGGAGTGGTCGCGTGGGCAAGTTCCAGAGGGGCAGCATTCTCGAGGTCCACCGTCTCCGCTTTCTTTATACCCGGGTTGATCAGGGGGAGAATCACTTCCACGGGAGCATCGCCCCCCGTGGTGATTGCGGCAAGGGATCGGTCGCCATGGGAATTCCCGGTTAACGAGAGCGTGTGAATTGGCGAGTCCAGTTGGGTCGACTGTTCAGTGACATTGCCCGCCGTGTCGGCGATGCGTCCACGAACCTCGGGGCGTTGTCCCTCTTGAATTTTCCAGGAGGTGCTACCGGAACGTGCCGGGTTGACATAGACTTTTTTCCAGGGATCGCCGGGCGCGTTGTGATATTCCAGTTCCAGGGTATTGTGCGCAAGGTACGCATCCTCGGCCTGCCACGACAATTCGACTCGATCCCGGACGGTCTGCTGGAGTTGCAGATTCAGTGTGGGAGGAATTCGGTCGACGGTCACTTGCAGGCCTGGAGGTTGCTTGGCGGGATCGGGATATAACCTCTGGTCGCCTCCCCGGACGGCCACGGAAAACCAATAGATGCCGTCTTCGGTCGCATTAAACACGAATTCCTTGTGCTGGGGCGACATGGTATCGAGGGGCCGCCAGTTCTTCCCGGAGTCGCGGGAAACAAACAGCAGTACCTCTTGAACCTGCAATCGGCCGAGTTCCGCCTGATCGTATCGAAAGGGTATGGTGAACTGGCTGCGCGACGTGGCAATTTCCGGCACGTTTCCAGCCAGGATCGGTCCAGCCGAACCGGCAAGCGTGGCCAGTACCGCTGCCAAGGGCAACAGATACCGTTTCATGGTCGATTCCTTTCGACGCTTCCCGAAAACGCCACGTTCTGCTCGCATCCAAGTCCCTATGTGGCGCGTCGTGGCGTTGAGTCCCCCTCCTCTTCCCACTGGCTGTCGGTGTGTGCGTTGCGGGGACGTACGGAGTCCGATCCGGGAATCCGCGCAGCGCGGCCAACGAGCCATGTGATATCGAGTTTATCGGTTATGCGGATTGAAATGCTTGAAGCAAAACTGGATCTGCTGGATGCAAAACCCGCGATGCCGCGATATTTCCAGGAATCTGGGAGATAGGGCGGGTGAGGGGCCGGGCCGGTCAGCCGGTCACCAGTTTCCTCAGGGGATGTCCTTCGTTGAGCGTGGGACGTTCGGGGCGACCGCGATGGAAGTATTCGAGCCGCATGTGATCCAGTCCCAGTAGCGACAGCCAGGTGGCATGCAGATCGTGTATATGCATTTTCTGTTCGATCGCATGCAGTCCCACTTCATCGGTTGCCCCCAGGGTCTGGCCGCCACGGACACCCCCACCGGCGGCCCACATGGTGAACCCGGTCGGATTGTGATCCCGCCCGTTCCCCTGTTCGCTCATGGGGGTGCGCCCGAATTCTCCGCCCCACAGCACGAGTGTGTCTTCCAGCAGGCCCCGTTGCTTCAAGTCCTTCAGCAAACCGGCCACGGGCTTGTCCATGCCGGCGCACAAGCCGGAATGATTCTTTTCGATATTGTTGTGGGCGTCCCATTTGCTGCCCGCGCCATGGTACAGTTGAATGAACCGCACACCACGTTCCGCCAGGCGCCGGGCCAGCAGGCACATACGTCCAAACCGTTCGGTGGTTTTGTCGTGCATGCCGTACATTTCCTGCGTGGCAGGCGTTTCCGCTGCCAGATCGACCGCCGCGGGAGCCGTCGACTGCATGCGATAGGCAAGTTCATAACTGCGGATGCGGGCATCGAGCTCATGATTATCCTCTCGGGATTCCGCATGCTGGCGATTCAATTCCTGGAGGTAGGCCAGCTTGCGCAATTGCCGTTCGTTTCCGATCGTCGCGGGGGGATTGAGATTCGAAATGGGAGCCCCTTCGGATTCCAGCACTGTCCCTTGAAAGTTGGCAGGCATGAAACCGGTCCCCCAACTTCTCGGACCATTCACGACCTCGGCCTGGCTGTCCTTGAGGACCACGAAAGCCGGTAAATCCTGGTTTTCCGTCCCCAGCCCGTAACAGGCCCAGGCGCCCAGGGAAGGACGGCCCGCCAGCGTGATGCCCGTGTTCATCTGGCAGACGCCACCCGCATGATTGATGCCATTCCCCCAGCAGGAGCGAATCACCGCCAAATCGTCGACGCAGGTGGCAATGTGAGGCAGCCAATCGGAGACCCATGTGCCCGCCTCGCCATGTTGTTTCCACTTTCGCGGGCTCGCCAGCAGTGGCGCATTGGCTTCGCCCATGGCGGTGATGACCCGGGCAAAGCTGTCGGGCAGCGGTTTCCCGGCCAGTTCATTCAGGGCGGGCTTGGGATCGAACAGATCGATATGGCTCGGGCCCCCTTCCATGAACAGGTAGATCACCCGCTTGGCCGTCGCCGGCAAGTGCGGGCTGCGGGAAGCCAGCGGATTTTGACTGCTCGCTTCGGCCGCGAAGCCGGAATCCCGTGCAGCCAGCCAGGTGAGCGGCAACAGACCAAACCCCGCGCCGCCGCGCAATAGCATCTCGCGCCGGGAAAGACCGGGAACGTGATGAGGGACAACCTGGCCCGTGCGCCGATCCAAATATCTCTTGTTCATGGCGGCCTCGCGTCTGCGGGGATGCAGGGGCATACTAAAGATGATCGAAGTACGTGGAGAACCTATTTCTTGGGGCGCTTCCTTCGGAGTGGAGCCTCTTCATCCTCATCCTCGGCGAGCACTTCGGCCACGGTGTCGAGAAACAGATCCATGGCAAACGGCTTTCGCAGATAGGCCTTCACGCCCAGCATCTCGGCATAGGCTTTATGCCTTCCCCCTTCGTTGGCCGTCACCATGATTACTTTGGGAGGACTTTCCAGCGTTTTGAGGAATTCGAGCACGGGAAAGCCCCCCATGCGGGGCATCATCATGTCGGTAATTACCAGATCGGGATGTTCGCGAGTGATCGCCTGTTGACCTTCGATCCCGTTGCTGCAGGGAACCACCTCGTAGCCCGATTTCGAAAGGACGGTCTGCAGGGTAGAGGAGATTTCCCGGTCATCTTCAATCAACACGATTTTCTTGACGGACATGAACTTTTTCTTTTTTTTTGCGGAGTGGCGGTGGTGACTTCCCGAGTGTTTCGGGGCGAAGCGGCACGGAATCAACGGGCTGCCGTCGCGGCACTCGTCGCCACGCTTCGCAGGCAGGATTTCCCGCAGTCAACCGATAACCGACGACCCCATTTCGCTCCACAAGAGTGGAGTCATGTAAACAGCGTCAATTACCAGAAATCGGTTCCGATACTATTTTATCTTCATTGTAATGAAGACGAAAAGCCATTGGCATAAAAAACCCGAGAGGACTCGCCGATCCTCTGTTCACCAGTACTGGCATTTCTCGTCATCGCGGCAAGCGGGCGGACGCATTTTACGCGGAAAACAGAACCATACTGTCAGGTCATGGATTTATCGGAGGGTACGCCGTGCTTACCGCAAATGTTTTGTGGTTGCTTAATCCCAGGCACGCAATTCCGTCGACAGTTTCCTGGGTATTCAAATAATTATCTGCCCCTATGCGGAAAACAGCAGGACGCGATGTATTTCCTCAATCGAGGTCACGCCATCCAGCACTTTTTTCTTGCCGGCCTGTTCCAGCGTCATCATGCCGCGTTCCATTGCCAGTCTCTGGATCTCCTTACCCGCGCGATTATGCAGAATCGCCTCGCGGGTTTCGGCATCGACGGGCAGGACTTCGAATACCCCGGTCCGTCCCGCGTAACCCGTGTGAAAATTCGCGTCGCTTGGAATCCCTTTGCGCAGATTCACCTCGCCCGCACGAGCCGGATCGATGCCCAGGAAATGGCAGGTGGCTTCATCGGGATGATAGGTTTCGTTGGAATGGGAACAGATTTTTCGCAGCAACCTCTGCGAGATGACACAGTTCAGACTGTCCGCAATAAACATCGGCGGGATGCCAAAATCGCGGAAGACATCGATCGTCGCCGTGGTTTCGTTCGCGTGCAGGGTGCTGAGCACGCGTATGCCCGTCAGCCCCGCACGCACTGCGATGTGGGCCGTTTCGGGATCGCGAATTTCGCCCACCATAATCACATCGGGATCTTGACGCAGCGCCCCGCGGAGGGCGTCGGCGAAATTGAAATTAATCTTGGGTTCAATTTGAATTTGATTCACTCCCGTGAGACGGCGTTCCACGGGATCTTCAATGGTTACCAGGCTCCGGCCGGGCTCGTTCAGCAGTTCCAGGCAGCTGTACATGGTGGTGCTTTTGCCGCTCCCCACTGGCCCCACGCTGAGCATCATCCCATAAGGTGCCCCGACGAATTTCTTCACGAGGCTGGCTTGTTCGGCTTCGAAGCCCAGATCGTCCAGGGAGGTATATACCCCCGTATCGGGCATCAAACGCAGCACCAGGCGTTCTCCATGAATCGTGGGGCACCCGCCGACGCGGATATCGCGCCGCCCCTTCAGCACCGCATTGGAGATGTGTCCATCCTGGGCATAGCGCCGTTCGGTAATATCCATACCCGCCATCAGTTTGAGTCGCGAGATCACCTGGGGCGTGGTTGTCGGCGAAAGCTGGAGAATATCGTGCAAAATACCATCCACGCGAAGTCGAATATACAGGCCATCCTCGCGGGGATCGAAATGAATATCCGTGGCCCCCAAGTCGAAGGCCCGTTCCAGCAACAGGTCCACCAGTGGTCCAGGCCCGACCACATCGATCAGGCTGCGTAATTCTTCCTGCAGGGCACGCTGGCGTACCTCACCCCGCGGACCATGATCCTCGACAACCTTGGGAGTACTGAAAGGAAACGGGGCTTGAGGGGAATCGGGATCACTCATCGAGGTACGCTCCTACTGAACTGCTTCCTGTGGGTTTGTCGTAAATCACAACGGCCTGAGAGTTAGACGTGTCCGTGATTATTTCTGTGTATCAAGTCGTTCCCCTTTGTGCAGGGTGTCAATCCGTCTTCACTTCTGGCTCGGTTGCAGGCGGGGGGGACGCAGCTGGTGGTTCGACTTTTTCAGTGTCGGGCGCGGGCTCCGTAGTTACGGGAGCTGCGGGTTCGGTTCCTTTCGGGGCTTCCGTCGAGGGGGGCGGTTGCTGATCCAGTGGAGTTTCTTCCGCCCCTTTTTCCGATGTATCGGCCTGTGTGCCGCCTGGAAGGGCGTTGTTTTCCACGGGAACCTGTTGCCTGGACGGTTGATTCAACAACGTCACCACAAGGACAATACTGGTGACGAGCAGCACGCCGAGCGAGACGAGGGCGATTGTTTTCCAGGGGGCGGAATGCGACGAACCGGCAGGAGGGGACGTTCCTCCGTTCCAAGTGACGCCCAGGGACGCTCGGGCTTCTTCCTGGGTTGCCACAATGGCCCAATGCTTATCGAGCGAGGCCACCTGCAATACTTCCCTGACCTCGGCATGGGGGCAAATGACGCTCAGCTTCCCTTTTTTGGCCACAGTCGCTTTCCAGACCCGCACAATCAAGGCCACCATCGCGCTGCCCATGTAATTCAGATGAGACAAATCCACGATCATGCTGGGGGAGGTCTTGGGCTCCAGCGAGTTCAGCACCTGATTCCCGATGGAGTCGATTTCGCCCCATTGAACCTTGTTCAACTCGGGCAACAATACCAGGACGGAGACATTCCCCTCTTGCGTAAACCGAAACGGAGCATCGGGAGCAGTCACAGGTTTCTCCAGAGAAAATCGACGGAAAAAAAACACTCGGATGAGTAAACTTACCTTGAGTTACTTCAAGGCCTGGTCACGAGGAAGCCGCGCCCACCACCCCGGAAGAACTTCCAGAAGCGACTGTTTGTCGAAATCAAAAAATGACGTGAGCCCGCATCCCTCTTATTCAATGTTTCTTCGACATAATAGAACGGATTGCGCATGGAATTACAAGATTCGTCGCGAAACCCCGTTTCCCGCCACGTTCATGATCCGAATCGCCGCATTCGTTCGCACGCGCCTCCCCTGTCGCTGACCCGCACTTACAAGTGTTGTATGATGGCGGACGGATGCTTGAAATCCCCGCGGCTCGCGCTGGCGGCACGGAGGCTCTGGTCCACTTGCTCATGAGCGAGGCTTGCTTGCCGATTTCGCAACGGTCTGGACAATCCGAGAGAAACCGAGTCGGCCCGGGAGCGTCGAGGCAAGAAATAGATTCCCGGCACTCAGCGGTTTCCGGGTACCACTTGCGGCAGTTGGGAACTGCTGCCAGGTTGTGTCCCGCGATGAATGACCGGCGCATTAGTGCTGTTGCTGGCATTCATCTGTGCTTGGGGAGAGTGAGGCCATTGTTGGGGTGTCAGTTGCGTCGGTTGGGGCATCGTGCGTGGTAAGTCGTGTTGTTGGCTATGAGAAGTGGCCTGACCCGGGGAATTGAACCAGGGGGTCGGCGAGTGACTGGAACCCGCTGCAGGTGCTGCAGGCTGTGGATTCACCGCGGGGGGAGAGTTGGTGGCTGGTGCATAGGGCCAATCACGCACCACCCCGGTCGTTCCGGTGGAGGATGATGGAATGGATCTCTGGTAACTTTCGCTGTTGGGCTGTTCGTTGGCAACTTGCTGAATTTCCGACGCGGGAGTGGTCATGGGCGGATTCAGCCCGGGACCAAATCCCTGTGAATACGACGGCTGAGTTTGTAGTCCCGCCTGTGGTCCCGCAGGCACGCTGGAAGGGAGTCGAGGAATTTCCTGCGGGGGGAGGGCATGGTATCGTGTTTCATTCGGGATGGCGGGAGACGGAACCGGCAGGCTAGCCGGATATGGAGTCGTAGTGGCCGTTGGCAGCGGAAACATCTGGCCAGGGCCGGAGGCCATGCCCATCTGCCTGGCAATCGCCATTGCCTCGTTGTAGCTGTTGGGACCAGGACCTGCGAGCTGTCCGGCAGTTGCTGCGTAGGGGATGTGTGGGGCCGGCATGGCGGGAGATGCCCCAGGCTCGATAAGATTCAAGCGCTGCGAACCTGGTTGCGGACGCGACGAAAGTGACGGCGCGGGTTGCGTCATGGCCGGACCCGACAGCATCAAATCCTGCCGAGGCTGCGCCGGTTGTTGTTCGTGTTGAAAATAGGGGCTTTCTTGCCGCGCGGACGGAATCGAAGGCGTTTGCTGCGGGGGTTCGGCCATGACGACGGCGTAGTCACCGTATGGCCCTGCAGGGGCTTGGAGTGGTAATTCACCCGGCAAGGAATTTCCCTGGGTGGGTGGTGCGGGCGTGGCATGCTGGGCGTGTTGCATGCGTGCCGCGGGGAAGGGGGCAGCGTCTTGGGTATGATTGGTGGGCGAAATATGCGGAGCGTTTAATCGCGTTTCATCGTATTGAGCATCAATGCGAGAAAACAGGTCGTTGATCTGGTCAGGGGGAATTTCACGAGGGTCGAGCTTTTGAATATCGAGAGGTTTTTGTTGTCCCGCTTTCGCATTGGCCAGTTTTTCCTGTAGTTCCCGCGTGGTCTCGGAAGCCCGATCTCTCGCAGGATTGCCCGGCATGCCGGAATTCGAGGCCAGCTCAACCTGTCCCCCGGCAGGAGGTCCACTGGGGAATAGTCGGGCTATATTTGCCTGGGCTTCCTGTTCGTTGCCCGCCTGGCGAAACAAGGCCAGCGCGCCGGCATAATCTCCCTGCTTGCCATGCAGCGTCGCCAGGTTCAGCAGGCTGGCTTGGTGATTGGGGTTCAGAGAAATCGCCTTTTCAAGGTATCGCCGACTGTCCTCCAGGCGATCCTGCAGCAGGTAGGAATATCCCAAGTCGCAGCAAATGTCGGGATTACGGGGTTGAATTCGCATGGCGGCCAGGTAGTGGATTTCCGCGATGGCGTATTCCTTGTTTTTATCTGCAATGTACCCCAGGCGATGATGTGCACCGGGATTATTGGGGTCGTTCTGCACGACTTTCTGGAAGTGCTTGCGTGCTTCCTTGAGGTCGCCACTTCGGAAAGCCTGTTCGCCCCGATCGTAGTCCGTCGTCTGGGGCGATCCTGTTGCCGAGACCGCTTTCGTCGCATCGGGAGTATTCGCCGCCAGGGAATTCCCTTGCATGGACTGCTCGGATTTTCGGAGGCCCAGCAGGTTGCCGGGCAATCCGGATTGCGCGAGACTATCTGCTCTGCAACCGAGGGGGAGCAGGCAGCAGGCCGTTGACAGGATCAAGAGATATTTCATGATCTTTCCGCGAATCGGGACACAGGACTACCCAGCGAAATTTACGTCGATTTGCTGGATCCGAGACAGGACGCCCTTCGAGTGATCGACAAGAAAATGGCATATAACGCATTTTCGTTGGTTTTGTCGAGGCGTTCTTTCGTGCTGCCCGCGGTACGGGGGAAATGTCTTGAGTGTTGTAATATTTGCAATGCCCGGCGTCGGGGCATGGTCCCGCGATTGACGAGAATCCCCGCTTCTCGCACAATCGACTGGTACGACGATTCCAGCCCGTTGGAGTATTGGCCGTTCATGTCCTCAGCCGAGCAATATCTGAAACCCGAAGTGATCCGCAATGTCGCCCGGCTCGATTTGCGGGCCCGCTTTATCGTGGAAGGGTTTTTGAGTGGTCTGCATGCCAGTCCCTTTCATGGGTTTAGTGTCGAATTCAGTGAGCACCGGCGCTATGCCACAGGGGACGATCCCAAGGATATCGACTGGCTGGTATACGCTAAGACAGATCGCTACTACGTCAAAAAATACCAGGCGGAAACGAACATTACGGGGTATCTCCTGCTCGATTTGTCGGAAAGCATGGGGTACACATTTCGCCAGCAGTTGACGAAGTTCGAGTACAGCGTCTCTCTGGCGGCGGCGCTGGCGTACATGATGATTCATCAGCAGGATCCAGTCGGGCTAGTCCTGTTCGACGAAAAACTGCGGACGATATTGCCCGCGAAAAGTCGCCGCTCCCAGTTGCCTCAGATTCTCGCGTTGCTGGCGAAGGCACGCCCGACGGGGCAGACCGATGTGGCCGACTCCTTGCGTCGTTTCGCCCCCATGATACGACACAAAAGTCTGATTATGGTCTTCTCGGATCTGCTGGTGGCTCCCGAACCCGTCCTGGAATCTCTCAGGCTGCTCCGCCACGCAGGGCACGATATTATTCTGTTTCATGTGCTGGACGAAGCCGAGGTGACCTTTCCCTTTTCCGGTTCGGTCTCCTTGCGCGATCCGGAAACCAATCGGGAACTGAAACTCGATGCCTCGGGAATCCGGGAGGAATATCTGTCCGCTGTCCGGCAGCTTCGGGATATCTACCAGAAGGAATGCCGGGCATCCGGTATCGATTTTGTGCCACTCGATACCAGTAATCGCTTTGACAAGGCCTTGGTTGAATATCTTTCCCAGCGTCAGGCCCGTTTTTGATTTCCTCTTGCCCGAATTCCGGGTATCAGCGAAACTGCCCGCTCGAAAACGGTTTGTCTCGCCTCCTCCCTTTCAGGAACCGACAGGTGCACGGACTGCTCGTCCTGATTCTGCTTGCCGCCTTGCTGGTCTCGGGGTGCGCGCTGCCGGGCAGTCGGAATGCTTCGCTGGCGGCTGTCTCCAATCCCCTGCTGATTTCCACCGCAAACGAGGACGTCGCCTGGGAACAAATTGTCGATGTGCTCCACGAGTATCACTTCGAGATCGAACGGGAAAATCGTCAGGCCCGCACCATTGAAACGAAATTTCGGGTCGGCTCGGGCATCCTCGAACCTTGGCACAAGGAGTCCGTGGGGTGGCAGAATCGTTTCGAGAGCACCTTGCAGTCGATCCGGCGGAAAGTCATTGTGACCATCTCCCCATGCCAACAAGGGTACGCGGTGCAGGTGGTCGCCCTCAAGGAACTGGAAAATCTCGATGCTGTCGCCGCGAATTCGCCTGGTGGTGCCACATTTCAGGAAAGCGCGCCTCTGGAACGGGATTTGAGCCAGGTTGTCGGACAATCGCGACCGTCGGGCTGGATTCCCCAGGGACGCGATCTGGAATTGGAACGCGACTTGCTGGCCCGCCTGAATAAGATCACATTGAAATCGCAAGCACGCTGAGCCAATGAGGGTTCGGATGCGGATTTCCCCAGTTTGCTTGGTGAATCCACGTGGAGAACGATGCCGGAGTGTTGTGGGACAAGGAGTTGCGGGAGCATGTGCCCGGGTTCCATCAACCAGAAGTGCGACCAAATTACATCCTTGCATGCTGGATCTTCGCGAATCCTCTGTTTTATCATAGGGCGTGCCGATTGTTTCCCCGCCAGCGTGATCTCGCCAGCTCGAAATCATCGCATGATTGTTTACACCCCTTCCGCACCCGTGACGCAGAGCATCGCAGCAGATGAACAACAACTCCCCCCGCGAGGCGAACTCCTTTCCCCGGATCGTAATTGTTGGAGCAGGCTTGAGTGGCCTGTGCATGGCGATACAACTCAAGCGGGCAGGCATCCACTCCTTTACGCTCATCGAGAAATCTACTGAAGTGGCCGGGACCTGGTTCGATAATTCCTATCCCGGGTGTGGTTGCGATGTCCCTGCCATGCTGTATTCGTTTTCCTTTGCCAAAAAATACGACTGGACTCGCAAATACGCTCTGCAGCCCGAGTTGCTGGATTACTTTCGCCAATGTGCAGACCGGTTCGGCGTGCGCTCGCACATTCGGTTCGGCGAGGTGGTGGAATCCGCGGAATTCTCTGAAGAGACCGCGCAGTGGCGAATCAAACTGCGCGGCGGCGAGCTGCTGGCCGCCGATATTTTCATCAGCGCGGTGGGGCAGTTAAGTCGTCCCAAAATTCCAGACCTGCCGGGCCGCGAGACCTTTGCGGGGCCTCAATTCCATACCGCGCAATGGGATCATGCCTTTGATCCGACCGATCGCAACATCGCGGTCATCGGCAGTGGGGCCTCGGCCATTCAGGTGATTCCCGAACTGGCCAAGGTCGCCAGGCATGTCTCTGTATTTCAACGGTCCCCCACCTACATCGCACCGCGTGGGGATTACGAGTATTCCGCGCTTGCCAAGGCCTGTTTCCGCTTTGTGCCAGGAGTCGCACTGCTGCACCGCTGGAAACTGTTTCGGACGCAGGAACACCTGTTTCAATACTATGAACGGGGGACGGAAAAAAACCTGCGGTTTCGTACCTGGCTGGTAATGCAAATGCGGGAGCATCTGCCGAAAAAACTCTGGCGGACAGTCATCCCGAAGTATCCTGCCGGTTGCAAGCGGGTCCTGTTGTCCGACAATTACCTGCAGTCGCTGGGCCAGGAGAATGTCACCGTCATTCCCGAAGGGGCGGCGGCGATTACTTCCTCGGGGGTCTCCACGGGGGAAAAGACGATCCCCGTCGATGCCATTGTGTATGCCACCGGGTTTCAATCGACCAAATTTCTCGCACCGATGTCCATCCTTGGTCGAAATGGCCAGAGTCTCAATGACTACTGGGGCGAAAGGCCCCGCACCTACCTGGGGATCATGGTGCCGGAATTCCCCAACTTCTTCATGCTGTACGGTCCGAACACGAACCTGGGGCATAATTCGATTATCTTCATGGTCGAATGCCAGGTCCGCTGGATCCTGCAATGCCTGAAACGGATGCGTGCTCAACAAAGTCAGACGGCCGAAGTGACCTCGGAAGCCACGCACCAGTACGACACTTTGCTCCAGCAGAAACTGGGCAAGCTGGTCTGGAATGAGGCGTGTGGCAACTGGTACAAGGACGCGGAAGGGCACATCGTGAATAACTGGGCGGGGGCCGCGTATGAATACCGGCAAACCACCCGTGTTTTCGATGAATCGGCTTTACGTTGGGGGGTACCTCAAGCTATCCCCACGCTGGTGGAATCCTGTTAAGCAACCTTCGATAGGAATCGCGTTCCACCTCAGCCTGCATGTGGAGGCAGACTTGCGAAAAGTGAGGGCGAATGCAGGACGATCCTCGCTCAGGCGTCGTAATTTACAATCACCCGTCCATCGCGGCGAACGACCACATCGACCTGAAACTTGCCGAAGTCGTACTGCAACTTATATCCGTGACGCCGGACGCGCACGCAAGGTGTTTCGCAGGGCGGAACGCAAATTTTTACATAGCCACAGGTCGGCCCACAATCCAGGCAGCCTTTGCGACGCGGTTGCGGCAGGGGAACTTCCACCAGATAAGGAATGGCATGGGGGTGAATTTTTCTCGTATCCCTGTACACAACATGGGGATAAAGTTCCAACATTGCTCCCCCGACGTAGGTGCCCCCCTCGTGATAAGGGGTGATGGGCTGAATTTGATCAATGTTCGGAGCATAGTAGGCACCGTGATCCAAGGGCTGCTGACCGGGAGCGAACGGTAGCGGGGCGGGTTCACTGAGCTGCAAATCGCTGGAACTCGGAAAGCGGGGCTGCGCTTGCACGATGCCCGCCAATAACAAGGCCGCAAACGTCATTGTCATGCCGAGTCGATGGAATTGCATGGGATCCCTTTCATTGATCGAATAAATCCACTTGACCGCTTGCCTGAGGCTTGTTGCTCATTGGATGCAGTCTGTGTGCTTAACTATATCTCGCAGGATCCCCATTTTCCCATAAAATTCCGGTGGATGCGAAAAAATCAGCAGAATTCCCTAGTACCGGGGTTCTGGAAATATGTGTATCACGGCAAGGAATAAGGCTGCCAATGTGTCTGTCATTTCGGTGTAAATTATTATTCAGTATTGTGTTGCGCTAGCTGCTGAATCGGAAGGCGACTTTCCTGCCGGAGCTCAACAGGGGCGGATTGCGACCTTCTCAACATCTTCCTCGGGGACGCTAAAGGGGGGAAAGTCATCCCAGTCGCGCGCCAGATGGAAATGGCGCAATGCCCAGTGATTGGAAAGGAAGGCAAGGTCCTCCCAGGGAATATCCTCCCATGCCACGAGTTTCACTTCGAGGCTTTCGGGCCCGGGCCCAAAATCGGGCGTCAGCATCCGGGCTCGGTAAATCATATGAACTTGGGCGGCACGTGGAATGGAGTAGAGTCCGAGCAGGTTTCCGATTTTCAAGCGGGCGCGGGCTTCTTCCCACGCTTCGCGGGCTGCTCCCTGTTCCGCTGTTTCACAAAGTTCCATGAACCCGGAGGGAATGGTCCAGTATCCCTTGCGTGGTTCAATTCCCCGGCGACACAGCAGCAGGCGATCTTCCCACGTGGCAACAGCTCCGACGATGATCTTTGGATTTTCATAGTGAATCCAGCCACAGTCAGTGCAGATCATGCGTTCCCGGTCGTCCCCTTCCGGAATTTGCTTGCAGAACCGGTGATTGACACAATCGTTCGACATGACAAGAAACCTATCCGCTGAAAATCTGAAAATCGTCAGCCCGCATGATCCTGACGACGTCGAAACTGCTCGCAGGAATGGGCCAAGGAAGCTACCAGCGACGGGACATGGGGCGCGGCCATGAAGACGCGGGCGTTTACAATTGAGCGCGGAAATATGTTGGCAACGAAATCAAAACAAAACTCTGCCGCGGTATGCCGGATGAGGACGCCATTCGCATAGACTCCCCCGAGCATATCATCCTCCAGCTTGAGCTCTGCATAAATTTCTTCAATCGCGGGGGGAGGGACGGATGCGGGATCGGCAGGCTGCGCCTCGACCGCATCCACGCCACCAGCGGATGCGGGGGGAGGGGAGGGTATCGGCGGAGCCTGGGGTGGCGACACTGCATCCGCTCGCGGCTGGGATACAGCGGGAGTAACTGCCCCTGCCGTGCGCCCCGGTAGCGTGATCGGGCCGAATTGCCGTTCGTATTTCGACAGGTTTTCATTCAACGCATGCACGAATTGTTCGGCGACGGGAAACGCAAGGATCACCCGAGCCGCAATTCGATCGTTTTGTCCCATCCGCAGGATAAAGTCGATCACAAATTCCTGGAGTCCGCTCAGTACGATGGCGGCGTTGGCAAAGGTCCCCCGGCTGGCTTGTTCCCGCACGCGAGCCGTCATTGCTCGATGCAGTAATTCGCCCTGTAACGGGCGGGGGGAATTGGGGGCGAAGTTGTTCTCGGATTGATCATCGTTCATGACGCGACTGGTCTATCAGTGCAAGGAATCTTTTGCTATTGGCATTGCCTTGCAGATTTCGGTCAACAGGGGGTGCACTGGCGAGGCCCGTGGCACCCAGCCCAAAAAAGATACTGTCACAAAACACTTTCGTTCTCGATGGTATTCGTTCTCGATTGAACACATCTGGGCGCGAAGCCACACCCTGTTTCCTGTTCCTGTATTGTATAGCCAAATTATGTGTCGGTTTGAAGTGAGTCCGGTAAGATGTGGCCTGTCGCGTCCATGGGGGGGCAGACCTGCCGTCAAGCGGACCAAGAGTTGATTTTCTGGCACGGAGAAACCACAGTTCACTCAGAACAGGATGTCCACGGCAGACCTGCCGCCTTGTACTCTATTGCCGGAATTCACGATGTCACTGCCGCATTACGAGAAACTGGGAGTCTTTTATCTGGGGCGTGAGTACGATCTGAACGAGAGGAAGCCACTTTCCGATCTCGTGCTGTACGACAGCAAGGATCTGACCACGCATGCCGTTTGCGTCGGCATGACGGGGAGTGGAAAGACGGGGTTGTGTCTATCGCTGCTGGAAGAAGCTGCCATCGATCATGTGCCAGTGATCGCGATCGATCCCAAAGGGGATCTGGGGAACCTGTTGCTGACATTTCCCGATTTGGCGGGGGGCGATTTTCTTCCCTGGATCGACGAGGGGGAAGCGTTGCGCCGGGGGGAGACACCCGCGGGGTACGCGGAGCAGGTGGCGGAACGCTGGCGCGAGGGATTATCGGAATGGGATCAGTCTCCGGAGCGGATACAATTATTGAAGGATTCCGCCGATGTGGCAATATACACTCCCGGTAGCGATGCGGGTTTGCCCTTGTCCATCTTGCAATCGTTTCGCGCGCCGTCGGCTGCGGTACTGCAAGATTCCGATGCCTTTCGCGATCGGGTGATGTCCGCGGTTTCGAGTCTGCTGGCACTGTTGAAGATCGATGCAGATCCCATCAGCAGTCGCGAACACATTCTGCTGTCCACGATCATTGGGGGAGCCTGGAAACAGGGACGCAGTTTGACGATACCGCAAATCCTGCACGAAATTCAACAGCCCCCCTTCGAGAAAGTGGGGTTCCTGGACCTGGAAACCTTCTTTCCCCAGAAGGAGCGTTTCAACTTCGCGATTTCCGTGAATAATCTACTGGCCTCGCCCGGTTTTGCCGCCTGGATGCAGGGGGAACCGTTGAATATCGAACACCTGCTGGTCACGCCGGCGGGCAAGCCTCGCATTTCGATCATGTCGATTGCCCATCTGGGCGATGCGGAGCGGATGTTTTTCGTGACGGTGCTACTCAACGAATTGCTGTCGTGGGTCAGGAGTCAGCCAGGAACCAGTACGCTGCGGGCGATTTTGTACATGGATGAAGTGTTCGGTTTCTTTCCGCCGACGGCCAATCCCCCCAGTAAGCTACCGATGTTGACCTTGCTGAAGCAGGCCCGGGCGTTTGGCGTGGGGATTGTCCTGGCGACGCAGAATCCGGTGGATCTGGATTACAAGGGGTTATCGAACACGGGGACCTGGTTCCTGGGGCGTTTGCAGACCGAGCGGGACAAGTCGCGGGTGTTGGACGGACTGGAAAGCGTGGCGGGCTCGACCGGCGCGCGCTTCGATCGCGCGGAAATGGCACTCATCCTGTCGGGTCTCGGGCAGCGAACATTCCTGTTGCACAATGTGCACGAGGATCACCCCGTGGTGTTTCAGACGCGCTGGGCACTTTCCTATTTGCGTGGTCCACTCACGCGCCAACAAATTGCACGCCTGATGAGTGATCGCAAGTCGACCGATTCACCGGGCATTCCCGAAGTCGTCGCGCCAAGGGCCGGAAGTTCCGTTACTGCCGGCCCGTCGGGCAGTACAACGCCTGCTTCCGAAGGGGCTTCGACGGGGGCTTTTTCGAGACGAGACGGCACCGACCCGCTTGGATACACCGAATTGCCACCCAGCCTGACCGATGCGGTTGTGCAACGTTACCTGGCTCCCGTGCGCGCGCTGCCGCGTGGTGCAACACTGGTGTATCATCCCGCGGTACTCGGGCTGACGAAAATCCACTTTGCCGAGACAAGGGCCGAGGTCGATCTGTGGCGGGAAGCGGCCTTTCTGGTGGAGGACTACGCGGATGCCGTCGTCGACGTGTGGGATTTGGGACGTGTCGTCTGGGAACCGGAGATCCGGTTCGACAATGCGCCGCTGGAAGCCGCCAGATTCCAGCGGATTTCAGGGGATCTGACCCGTTCGACAAAGTTTCGCACTTGGCAAAAGCAACTGCGTGAGCACATTTATCGGGAAGTGACACTACCGCTGTGGCAACACAGCCAGCCCAGTCTGTTTTCCACTCCCACGGAAACGGAAGCGGCATTTCGTTTGCGAGTCGCTCAGCTGCAGCGCGAACGGAATGATCTGGAAGTGGAAAAATTGAAGGCCCGATACTCCACTCGATTTGCCTCCGCACGCGAACGCGTGCTCCGCGCGGAAGAACGTGTCAAGCGGGAACAGTCGCAGTACAAGGAAAAGTCCTATTCGTCGTTTATCTCCATCGGCTCCTCGATCCTGGGGGCATTGATGGGGCGGCGTGTCGCTACGCAAACCAATGTCTCGAAGGCGGCTACCGCCATGCGCAGCGCGGGCCGTCTTTCCTCGGGCAAGGAAAGTCTCGCACGATCCATTGAACGACTTGAAATCGAGCAGAAAAAACTCCGCGAACTGGAAGATCAATTCGATCGTGACGTGGAGCAACTCGATCAGTCCGTCAATCCGGAAACACTGAATGTGACCCCCTATCCCGTGCGTCCCCGGAAAACGGATATCACGGTGGCGGAGGTCGCACTTGCCTGGCTCCCATTTGCCTGCGACCAGACCGGTCGGACAATGCCGCTGTTCGAACTCGCATCCCAATCGGAATAAACGCCGAGACCAGCGCAAGGAGGTTTCCTGGGTACTCGCACCGGCTGACTGGAGCGGAATTCGCAATTCTCGGAAAACACTTGAAAAATTCCGGGCAGGCGGCAATTGGCGGTGCAGGGGGAAAACGCGCAGACTTTGCGGGCTCCGGAAAGTCTGCCCGGATTCTCCCGCTTCTCGTTCCGTGGTAGTTGCGGGCCATGATCTGCCGGGTGGATTGGCCCGTTTCCGTCCGCCCCGGGAACCCCCAATTGACACGTTTTTCGAGGCCAAGTACAGTTTCGGGCATAAGGACAGGGCCGGACGAATCCCCTGCGACGGGGGAGTCTCTTCTTGACCTGGCCTCCCGTGCCCGGTGCGTGCGGGTCAATTTTCTGAATCCCTCCGACAGAAACAGACGCTTGGCCATGCGTAATCTTCGTCCGTCCGGTCGCGGGTCCCTTCCCTGGCTGCCGGCTCTCCTGGTGCTGGGAATCGGCGGATCGGCGGTGGGGCAGCCTCCGGTTTCGGGGTTTACGCAAACGCTACTGCAGCGTCAGAACAACCAGACTCGGCAACAGATTTCGCAAACGCCACAAGTGCAGCCTCCACCACAGGGGGCCAGAGCTCCGGCTCCGATTCTCCTGGATTGGATGGAAACGTGGAAGCCCGAGACAAAGCCCCGCGATTGGAAATATATCGTCCTGCATCACAGCGCGTCGCTTCAAGGGAGTGTGGCCGGCATCCATGAGCTGCATCGGAATCGTGTCGACGCACAAGGCTTGCCCTGGCGTGGGATTGCCTATCATTTCGTAATCGGCAATGGTCAGGGGATGCCAGACGGGAAAATCGAAGCGACGTTTCGCTGGCACGAACAACTGGAAGGGGCGCATGCCGGAGACGCGAATTATAACCAGCAGGGGATCGGTATTTGCCTGATTGGAAATTTCGAGGAGCATCACCCCACCGAGGCACAAATGCGGGCGGTGGAACGCCTGGTTACTCTGTTGAAACGGGACTACCGGATATCGGCGGAACAGGTGGTCGGGCATGGACGAGTCAAGCCGACGCAATGTCCCGGAAAGTATTTCCCCATGGCTCGGGTGGCCCGCATTCTGCCTCCCCAGACGGTTGTGCAAGGGCACGAGCGGAGCCGACTTGTGGACGAGGATGCTCCCAAGCCGACCGCCGCGGTGAGGCGTTGAATTTTCAGTTGGAATCGGGGCAGGCCAGGTCGGTCTGCGTTCGAATCGTTCTCCCGGGCCTGGCCTGTTGGAAGGTAAGTAAGATGAAGTCTGTTCGAACGTCGTATCTGGGGCAATCCGGTCTGGTTCGGGGGGAGAGTTCGACCGCGGATTGGTCGGCCGATTCCACGGATGTGTTTCTGCCCGTGGGGTTCGAGAAGAATTATGCGTATCCGGTGCTGATCTGGCTGGATTCCGAGGAGGGATGTCGCGGCGAGTTTCAATTGCGGATGGAAGCGATCAGCGAGCGGAATTATGTGGGCATTCGTTTTCCCGTCCCCGAGGGGGCGAGTGGGGAATTGCGGCTGGAGGAGATTCCCCGGGCCGTTCACATGGTGTCTCGTTATGCGAATTTGCACAGCGAGCGAATTTATTTGTGCGGGGAACGTCATTACGCCTCGCTGGCGTTGCAGCATGTCCTGGCTGAGCCGGGAAAATTTGGTGGCTTCGTGGCGGTGGCCCCGGTTTCCCTGTCTGTAAATATTTCGCTGGGAAATTTTCGGCAGTTGAAGCATCTGCGGGGACTGTTTCTGGAGAGACGGGGGGGCGTCTCCTCGGTGTCGTCTCTGGCGTCACTGCTGCATGCCTCGGGGATCGAGATACGCCAGCAGGAATATCCCGACGAGGAACAAGCGACCTCGGGGGGCATTATCAATCGCTTTCTGATGCAGGGCATCCTGCGGGAACAGATGCGCAAGACCTGAACCGTCTGCTCGTTTGCCGCGTACACGGGGAGACAGGCTTGGTGCACCGGTTCAGCGAAACTGCCTGGAGATACTTAACACTGCAGCATAGACAAACAGCAGCAGGCCGATGCTGAGGAGTGCCGTGCTCCACCAGGGATTTCGATGATCCCGCCCGATCAGTTTCTGTTGACTGCCGAGCGTGAGCAACACCAGGGCCAGCCCGGGAATGACGAGGGCGCCGCACATGGCGGTGAATTTCAGCAGCGTTTTGAAATCGTACATCAGGGCGAACATGGGGACGCTGCCCATCAGCAACAGATAAATGCGATAAGGCCAACTGGCGGTTTGCACGGGGTGGGGCTTGCGTTCCTGATAACTGGCCTTCAGCGATTCGTACAGATCGGCAAACAGATAGGGCACGCATTGCCAGACGCCGAGGAGACTGCTTGCGACGGCTCCCCAGGCACCCACCAGAAACAGCCAGCGGGCCAGTGTGCCCCAGCGCCCCACGATTTCTTCCAGTTGATTGGCCAGCAGCACAATCGTACTGGCGGACGAACCGAGGGGAAGTTCCGTTTGCGACCCCAGGATGACCATGGCCATGCCGAAGAGTGCAGTCATGAAGTACCCCGTGGCCAGATCGATCCGACAGACCCGCAATGTGTTCAGCGAGACGCGGCCTTCCTCGCGAATCCAATACCCGTAACAGACGATGGTGAGGGTTCCGCCCACGCCTCCCAGCAGGGCAATTGTCCATTCCAGGCCTTCGCCGCGCCAGTCGGGAATGACTGGAAAGAAGACCCCGCGGAAGAAGTCGGTGAGATCGGGGCGCGACAGGATCGCGGTTCCAACCACGGTGACAAACATCAGGCCGATGCAAGCCGACATCACCCGCTCGAACACGCGATATCCACCAACGAGAATCAAAACAATAGCCGCCAGACTGTGCAGGCAACCCCAGAAGATCTTGTCTTGCGCGGGAGTGGCGAACAAAGGGCAGATCGCGTGCGAGACCACGCCACAGGCGCTCATCAGGGCGGCAGAGGTCATGAATGTCCAGGCCAGCAAGTAGGCCAGAAACAACCATCCGAACAGCTTGCCGAAATGATCCAGGCAGCCTTCGAGAATTGTCTTGCCGGTGGCCAGTTGCCAGCGGGCCAGGCCTTCATTGAGGGAAAACTTCAAGGTCGCCCCCGCGAGGACGGCCCACAGCACCGTCAGTCCGTACAGACTTCCCGTGAAGGCCCCTGCCGACAGATCTCCGGCCCCCACGCCGGTTGCGGCGACGAGAATTCCAGGGCCAATCAACGCCAGCAACCGGGCACGGGGCTTGGTTTCGTTCATCGTAGTCCAGTCCATTTCCAGTCGTGCCTGAAATCCGCCTCTGCTCCGGGGCGGAGATCTGTTTCCGGCCCTGATTGGCGGGAGAGGGCGTCAGTGTCGATCGATGCGCACCAGATAGGCCTTCAGGTATTCCGTTTCCGGACAGTAGGTGGCCACGGGGTGGTCGGCTGCTGCCCCCCATTTGTAAAGGAAACGCCCATAGCTATCGGACGGCAGTGCCGCAGCGATCGTTTTGGAAAATTCCTCGGGAGGCATCAAACCGGAACAACTACAAGACAACAGCAACCCGCCCGGCTTGACGAGCTGGCAGGCCAGGCGATTGAGATCGAGATACTTGCGGCGCCCCTCGTCGAACTCCTCCCGGGTGTTGATCAACTTCGGGGGATCGAGGATCACCACGTCGTACTGGGTGCCATTGCGGAGCATGTCGCGCATGTAGGGAAAGGCGTCGGCATGCACGAATTTCATGTTTTGCCGATTCAACTTGGCATTGGCCCGAGCCGTGGCGATCGCAGCTTCATCGAGATCCACTCCCGTCACCTCGCTGGCATGTCCCAGCCGCATGGCCTGCATCGAGAACCCCCCGGTATAACAACAGACATCCAGCACGGATTTCCCCGCGCAGAAATCGGCCAGGCGTTTCCGGTTTTCCCGCTGGTCGCAGAAGAAGCCGGTTTTGTGGCCCTCGGCGAAATCGACGCGAAAACGCGTGCCATATTCCTCGATGACAACGTGCCGGGGACAATTTTCGGAAAATACAGGCACGTGTCCGTACCCTTCAGTGGTTTCCGTGTGAGGTCCCGTTGTAATACGGGTGTGCGGAATTCCCAGCTTTTCCCGCAGCATCTCCAGTATGGCCTCGGCTCGGCGAAACATGCCCAGCGAAAAACATTCCGCGGCCAGGACATCCCCATAGCGATCGATGACCAGACCGGGAAAGCCATCGGATTCCGCATGAATGAGTCGGCAGGCGGTCGTCTGTTCCGGGAGTTTCAGCCAGTCGGTCCGCAGTTCGCATGCCCGGTCCACGCGGTCGCGCCACCAGGCCTCGTCGGGGATTTCCGTTCCCCGCGTCAGAACCCGAATCGTGGCTTCCGCGCGGGAATTGAACAGCCCGTAGCCGAAGTGGCTTCCATCGGACAGTTCCAGACGCACCAGGTCCCCCGGGCGTGCCAGGGGATCGTAGCGTCCCAGCCGCTTTCGATACAAAATCGGATTACGGACCGGTGCCTTCACTTCCACGACCGGCAGGGGCTTCCCGGCGTCGACACCTAACGGCAGCGGACGCAAATGTTCGCCGGCCAGCGGCGGCTTGGGGGTCGGACGGTTGCGATTCACGAATGTTTTTCGGGGGGAGTTCATGAGGGGTTCAATTTCCCAGCAGGCTTAAAATGTAAGGGTCCAGCAGCGACGTGGCAATGTGCCGCGTTCCCGAAAAGTCCTGGCCCTGGCTGAAGACATGCGGGACACTGACGATATGAGCCCCCGCGGCGGCGGCCGCCTTCGTGCCGATGCTGCTGTCTTCCAGGACCAGCATTTGCGCCGGCTCCACTGCGAGTCGCTCGGCGGCTTTCAGGTAGATTTCCGGATGCGGTTTTCCATGAGTCACGTCTTCCGATGTCAGCGTGGCCTGAAAGCGTTCCAGCAGGGAAAACCGTCCCAGCACTTCCTCGAGGTAACCGCGTCCCGAGGATGTGGCAACCGCCTTGGGCAGGGCTTGCTGTTCGATGCGATCCAGCAGTTGAAACAAACCGGGCATAGGCGCGATTCTTTCGTGCAGCAAACCATGGAAAATACTGTCCGACTCTTGTTGCAGTTCCTCGATGGTTTCCGAAAAACCGCACATGGTGATCATTTCCCGAAACGCTTCGTGTGCGCGCCGGCCCATCATGCGATCGATGACGGGTTGTGTCTCAGTAATGCCGCGGCGGCGCAGCAGTTCCGTACCCGTTTCATTGAAGATTTCTTCCGTGTTGAACATCAGGCCGTCCAGGTCGAAGACGACGGCAACAATTTTCGACATCTCTCTCGATTCCTTGAATGAACACCCGTCCCCAGTCCAGTCCGGACTGCGGGAGCGAGAAATACTCCGGCAGGGACAGCTTATCACGACGGGAATATTTTTCGAGTCGCTGGCTGAAAAGGCGAGAGGCCTGGGGAGATTCGCTGGAGAATTTCCACTTGCTTGGGCTTGAATCGGAGAATTCAGTGAGTGGAATCAGGGGAATTCCACTTGCGTACCTGCCGCGCCGGGCCGAACGGTTCCCTTGTCGTCGATCAAGGGAAGGGGCTTTTGTACACGTCCCAGGGGACGGCAGCCAGGACCAACACCCGTCAAGCCGAGATCTGCATGTTGAGTTTCCGCTAGGGCCTGCAGACGGGCCACGATATCGGGATGATCCGCGGACACATCCCGCGTTTCGCCGATGTCCTCGCCCAGATGAAAGAGTTGCGGGCGGGCAGTCCCCTTGCGCTGGCCGACGGGACCGTCCGCGAGGGATAAATGCAATTTCCAGGGGCCGGAGCGGACGGCTTCCAAATTCAACCCGCGATAATACAAAAATTGCTCGCGGGGCGGTGTCGCGGGGTCGCCGAGCAGAATCGGGGTGAGGTCGACACCATCGAGATGACGGCTTGGAGGCAGTGGTGCCTGCGCCAGTTTCGCGAACGTCGGCAGAATATCCATCATGCTGCTGATGGCCGCGGTGCTAGTGCCGCCGGGAATGGTTTCGGGCCACCAGGCGATCGTGCAGGTGCGGATCCCTCCCTCGAAGGTTTGTCCCTTGCTCCCCCGGAGAGGACGATTGTTCGAACCGTGATTCAACGCCCCACCGTTGTCGCTGGTGAAGATCACCAGGGTGTGCCGATCCAGCTTCAGCGAACGGAGGGTCTCGAGAATCTGGCCGACACTCCAGTCGACTTCCTCGGCCCAGTCGCCGATCAAACCGTTGGGCGATTTTCCACGAAACGTCTCGGAGGGATACAGGGGGAAATGGACAGCGGTGTGCGGCAGGTACAGGAAGAACGGTTCGTCTTGGTGTTGGCGGATAAATTTCAGAGAACGTTCGGTGTAAAGTCGGGTGACGGCGAACTGTTCCTCGGCACGTACCCGCCCCACGACCTTCTCGTTTTCCATGAGGGGCAAGGGTGGTTGTGCGTATCCTCGGATGCCCGCTTCGTCGGATTGCAAACGTCCCTGGGCGATTCGCTTTTCCAGGTCCGCGGGATTAGGCAGCGGTTTATCGGGGTTGCTTTTCGAACCATCGGCGGCTGGGCCCATGTCGTTCGAGTAGGGAATGCCGAAGTATTCATCGAAACCCTGACTGGTCGGCAGGAATTCCGGTTGATCCCCCAGATGCCATTTGCCGAAACAGGCGGTGGCGTATCCGACCTGCTTGAGGACTTCGGCAATCGTCGCTTCATCGGGATGCAGCCCCACCGCACTCACCGGGAACAGCACGTGCGGTGTGGGCAGCACGCGTTTGGCATAACAGCCCGTCAGCAGGGAGGCTCGCGATGGAGAGCAGACAGGCGCGGCATAATGGCTGGTTAATTTACGTCCCTCCCGAGCCATGCGGTCCAGGTTCGGAGTATTGTTGTTTGAACCGTATGGACCAATGTCCGCATAGCCAAGGTCGTCGATGTTGATCAACACGAAGTTGGGGAGTCTTTCCCCAGCTTGAGCCGGAGCGCAAATTGCAAAACTCGAGAAGGCCAGCGGCGCAAGCAGGAGCAGGAGTTGTGGGCGAAACCACGCGGGTCGGATAGTCTTCATGGAGAGGCCTCAAGTTATTCGGAAAGATTCAGCAGATAATTCGGGATTCGGTCCGCCGGTTCACTGAAGGTGCGACCACTCATGGAGGCGCGGGCCTCTTCCAGCGAGATGTGCCCCGCCTCGCGCAGAAAATCGATGGCATTCTGGGCCGCCAGGGCTTCGTGCGGGTTCCCCGTCTGAATGACTTCGGTCAGTACGTGGAGGGCTGCGGGGGCATCACCCAACCAGGCGAGTGCCTCGGCGGCAACCACCCGCACATCGGGCCAGTCGTCGTGCAGGCGCGCTTGCAAGGCGGCACTCGCGGGGGCCGCGGACTTGCGAAGAATCAGGCAGCCGGTCCCCCCCCAATAGCGGACGACGGGGTGCGGATCGTCCAACGCCTTAATCAACTCGGGTAGATTGGCTGCCTGGGCATCGGAGGCTTTATCGGCAATGTCCAGAATGCGTTCCAGCGGATAGGCATCACTTTGAGCATAGTCGTAAATCGTCCGAGTATCAGCCAGTCGGGGAAACATCCCCTCGGGAATGAAACCGATATCCCGCGTGGCCAGGATTTCCTGTCGCAAGGCGTGCCGCAGGCGATCCTGCCGTCCGCTGAACTCCACGTCGTCGAGTCGATTCCGTAGCTCGTGGGGATCGTCCGCAAGTCGATACAACTCCGCGCCGGGCTTGGTTTGCCAATATTGGGACTGCAAGGCGTTACACCTGCTGGCCTGAAATTCCGCATGCCAGGAGACCATGCTGGGCTGTACCCGGAAGGGATAGGTGTAATGCTGTCCCCAGGGACGATGTGGCGAATAGTTGCGAATGTAGCGGAATTCGGCATCGCGGATGGCCCGCACGGTGTCGTAGCGTTCGTCCATCCGGCCGCGGAACAGGTATACGTGTTCGCGCGGCTTGACCCGGGCAGCGCCCAGGAAGGGGTGCCCTTCGAAATGTGCCGGAATGGTCACGCCGCACAAACTGAAGACGGTTGCGGGGAGATCGACAAAGCTCACCAGATCGTTCACCCAGCCTCCGGCGGAAGCCGGAGCGTAGCGTGCCCATTTTTCGGGAAAGCGGATAATCAGCGGCACCCGCGTGCCGGAATCGTGTATGTTTCGTTTCCCCCGGGGCAAGGCTCCTCCATGATCGCCGTAGTAAAAAACGATTGTGTTATCGGCCAACTGTTCGCGTTCCAGTTCTTCGAGCCAATGGCCTATTTCCGCATCCATCAAAGTCATCTGATCGTAATAGTTGGCCCAGTCCCGGCGGATTTCCGGGGTATCGGGATGATAGGGAGGGAGCACGATCTGGTCGGGGGAAATTCGAAACGTCGTCTTGCCCGGCTTGGGGGCGACCTGACTTTCGTGGCTGGTCGTGGAATTGAAGACCGCAAAGAATGGCTGTCCCGGCTTGCGATTGCGGTAATGGGCCTTTCGCGAGGACTCATCCCAGATTCCGCTCTGATCGGGAATGTTGTAATCGGTTTTGCTGTTATTGGTGCAGTAATAACCGGCCGCGCGCAAATATTTGGGATACGGCTGAAACCGGGCGGGAATGGCCACTCGACTCCGATGATTGTGCACACCCAGAGACGAGGCATGCATGCCCGTGATGAGCGTCGACCGGGCAGCCGAACAGACCGGCGCGTTCGCAAAGGCGTGCCGATACCGTACTCCCTCGCTGGCAAGCCGATCCAGGTGGGGCGTCTGCGCGAACGTGTCGCCATAACACCCTAGGTAAGGACTGTTGTCCTCGCTGGTAAGCCAGAGAATATTAGGCCGATCATCCGCTGCCGCGGTCGATTCGCCCGTTATGCAAAGCGCGAGCAGTGAAACGAGAAGCGTTGCGGATGTTTGCATGGGGAAGTAGATCATGAACGGAAATGTCCTCGCGTGATCGTTGCTGAATACAGAGAATTAGCCCGGCGTTCTCGCCAGGACAATAAAACAGGATTGCTAAATCCGATCGAACTCTCCGCACCCGCGTGGCCTGCTCCCTGATCGGTACGGCTGGTTTCCTGGATGTTATCCGGGCGGAAGTTCCGGCGGCCAGGGGAGGTTCCCGAGGCCACGTTTATTTCCGGAGGCATTATTCGGGAAGATGGCCTTTCTGGATAATCGCAACGTCATTCGATTGTGTGGGGCCAGGCGTACTGCGGCCGTTTACCAGCAGTTTGTTTAACAAGGCCAGCAGGTTTCGGGCAATTTCGGGGTGTTCGGCGATACGATTGGTGGTCTCCCCCAGATCGTCGTCGAGATGGTAGAGTTGCGCGGAAGGCAAGCCCTTAGCCTGGGGGGTGCCTGGACGAGGTTGGCTCCAACCGCCCGAATCGCCACACAGTAACAGTTTCCAGGGGCCTTGCCGGATCGCAAAACTCCCGTTGATGGAATGCGAAACCAGATGATCCCGCGTGCTCGCCTCTTCGCGCAGCAAGGTGGGCAGAAAACTGAAGCTGTCCTCGCCGGCATTTGGTGGCGGGGTAGTTCCCGTCAATTCAGCGAATGTCGCGAACAGATCGGACTGACACACCAGTTGATTGCTTGTGGTTCCCGCTGGGATACGGGCAGGCCAACTGGCCACCAGCGGCACACGCAGTCCCCCTTCGAATAAATCCGCCTTATGGCCTCGGAGAGGACCGCTCGGGATATGGCCGTGGGCCGCCAGTTCCTCGAATTGGGCCTGGGGCGAACAACCGTTGTCGCTGGTGAAAAGGACCAGCGTCCGTTCCGTCAGGTTGTGCTGGTCCAGGGCCGCGAGGATTTCGCCAACGGCCCAGTCGCTCTGCATGACAAAATCGGCATACGGATTGATGCCGCTTTTCCCCTGCCAGTCAGGTGTCGGCAGAATCGGGGTGTGGGGCGATGCGAGCGGAACATACAGCAAGAACGGCGTTTCGGGCTGTTCGGCACGCTGGTGTATATAGGCCACGGACTTTTTCGCGAGCATGGGCAGCACATCAGCGGCATCGAATGCGGGAGCGGTCGGCCCCTTGCGGGTGCGCCGTTCGGGAGCCCGGTCGTGCATCATTAAAAAATCGCGATCCTCCGTGGGCAAGGCAACCACGCGGTCGTTTTCGATGTAGGTGTAGGGAACCATGTCGAGCGAGGCGCTGATGCCAAAGTAGTAATCAAATCCCACGCTGTTCGGCCCATGCAGGACCGGTTGAGTAAAGTCGACATTGAACACCTGGTCGCGTTTCTCGATGCTGAACTCGGCCACTTGCGTTCCCGGTTTCAAGGCCCAGTTCATCCCCAGATGCCATTTCCCGATGCAGGCGGTGTGATAGCCTTGCCGCCGCAGCAGCGAGGCCACGGTCAGTCTCTCGGCAGGAATCAGGTGCGGACTCAAGCCTCCCAGAACTCCCGATTGCAACTTGCTCCGCCAGTTATAACGCCCGGTCAGCAAACCGTAGCGTGTCGGTGTGCAGACGGACGAAGTGGTGTGTGCATCGGTAAACCGCATGCCCCTTGCGGCGAGCCGATCCACATGAGGGGTGGATATCTTGCCGCCATAGCAACTCACATCCGCATAACCGAGATCGTCCGCCAGGATCACGACGATATTGGGGGTGCGGGTAGGCTCGCTCGAATAGGCGGGATGCCCTGAGCCCGTCCACACTTGCCATGCGGTGAATACCATCAAAACCAGAAAAACCTGGCGAAATAGCGTCGGACAGACACGAGGAAACGAGCCGTTTGCATGGGAAGCGGGGGTACGCATGGGGAGATTCTCCATGGAGATGGAACACAGCCTGTCGAGTCATACATATCGACGAGTATCGATGTTGTGTTTCGTTACGTCAACCACACGCGCGCGGCGGAACGTGGAAACAACGATTTCAGAGGGTCGAAGGGGAGGGACGGTATCTCTCCGCGGGAGTAGCCTTGTTTGCTGGAAGGCCTATCGCGCGGGATGGGTGTCGGGTTCAGACGGGCAGCGAGGAGGAGTTTCGCGTGGCGTGAGTGCGAATGCGTTCGAGGGCTGTGGCGGTCGGAACGCCGATTTCAGCCAGCTTGACGAGTTGCGCCATTTCCCAGGCCGTGACATAGTGGTAGCGGAACTGGGGGTGCGAGGCGGCAAAAGTCGCGAGTTGTTCATGAAACGCGACCATCTCGGGGCCGAGCAGGGTATCGATATTGCCGGGCTTGCAACCGTGGGTGTGCAGCTTGATGAATCGCCAGTCGGGGCGTCCAAGAACATGGACATGCGCCTGCATCCAGAGTTCGAAACGGTCCCAGGTGGCGGGGCGTCGATGGTGCAGGTCTCCGTTTTCGATGCGCGGGAATATACCCCACTTGGCCCGCTTCCAATCGGGGACGAGTGGCCCCTGAATCATTAACAGGCTGTTCGGGGGGGGCGTCCGCCCGAAGGCCGCCCGTTGTCCGGATTGATGGCTGGCGGAACGTCCCGGTCGATCCCAGGCATAATAGATACTGTTGATAGTGGCGATTTGCGTGGAGGAGGGTGCGGAAGGCATCGTAAAATCGGCATAACAGCCGGTTTCGAGTAACACGTTCAGTTCCTCGTTGACGCCACAGAAGTGTTTCTGGGGGTGCGAATTGCACAAGGCCCAGTTGCCATGGATGAAGCCATACACGATCTCTCCGGTGGCAGGGTCGCGACGCAGACACCCATGGCGTTGAAACAGGATGTCTCGAAAGACACTGAGCTTTTCTCGCAACCCCTCGGCGGTATCGTGTTCGTGATGCAGATGAATATCGATATCGCCGAAGCCTGCGTCGCAGAGGGTTTTGAGCAGATCCAGGTATTCGGGCTGGTATTCATCCTGGGGAAAAAAGAAGGTGTGTTGGGGAACGCGGCCCTGGGAATCGCGGCAGTGCTCGAACAGTCGGGGATAATCGGCCACCCAGCGTTCCACCAGTTTGATGGCCTCCTGCTTGGGGAGGTGGTCGCGTTGAGGTTCGTAATGGTCGCAAATGGCGAGAAACACATCGACCGGTGAATTCCTCCAGTCGCGGTTTTCCCGGGGCGGATCGATCGGGAAATAGTAGCTACCCATCCAGCGGTCCATGTGCCGCAGCTTCAGCGCGTAGGCGTATAGGCCCAGCAGCATGAGCAGCAGACACAGTCCAATTATCAGGTAAGTCGTCATCGGGGGTATAGGGAAAAGTCGAAAAAGTCGCGGCTGTTATTTCCTGCTTCGAGCATGTGAGAAATCACCGGGTAATGGATTGACACGGAAACAACCAGGTGAAATTTAACGTATCGAGAACCCACTTCACAATGTGTGTGGTTGAAGTTGTTGCTGCAATTTGCCATTCGCCGTGGGAGATAACGAAGAGGTATTCGTAACGGTTTGCAACAGTTGTGCGAGTTGTGCGGCTCGGTGGCGGCGTTCGTGCCGGGAGGGATTCCAGTCTGGGGGGAGGGGTTGTAGACCCAGGCGGTGCTGCTCGACCAGATCGGCTAGACCCTGGGCAATTTCCGCTGGCCGTGCGGGTTCGCAAGGCAGGGCATAGGGGCAGTCGGCGGTCAGTTCCCACATATCACCCCGGGGCGATATCAGCAGAAATGGCTTGCGGGAGGCAAGGTACTCGAAGATTTTTCCATTTACAATTCTCTCGGCACCAGGCACGTTGGAATTCAGCAGGGCCAGGCAGTCGCTGGTCTGCATCAGGCGGACGGCTTCGTCGTGCGGAATGAAAGGGAGCCGGACGCATGTGCAGGAGAGTGGTGCGAGGCGATCGAGAAGTTGTTCCTGTTCAGCGGTGCGTCGACCCGCCACGATGAATTCCACGCGTTCCAGCAATCGAGGAGACCGCTCCCCCAGACGTTCAAGGCCTTGAACGAGAGGCTCGATACTGTTGAGATTCCAGAGCGTGCCAGCATATGCCAGCCGGAATTTGTCCAGGCCGTTGCCATAATCCTGACGGACAAGCTGGCCTCCCGAGTCCCCTTGCAGGATAAAATCGTCGGGATCGTAGCCGTTGTAGATATATTCACAGCGCGTAGTGGCCCCCGCCTGATCGGCGGCCTGTTGTATCGAAGCACAACTGGAGGGAGTGGTGGCCAGGGCGGCATCGGCATGTCGGAGAATGCGAGCCTGCATGCGGGTTTGAATCCAGCGGGAAAGGGGATCCTGCTGCTTGTTTTCCCAGTAGTTGTTGCTGATGCCCCATTCGTCGCGGTAATCGAGAATTAGAGGCAGTTTCGCGTAACGGGCCAGTTGTTCTCCCACGTAGAACGAAGAGAAAGGGGGAGCGGTTGCGATAATGGCATCGTGGCGCTGTTTCCGCAGTAGTTTTTTGCCGGCGGCAATCGCCGCCGGGGCCCACAGTATTTGCATATCGGGCTGAAACAGCATGTTGGCCGTCGTGCGGGCCAACCGCTTAAGCATACTTTCCGGATTTTTCCCCTGGGCCGGGGCGTGGCTGGCGGAGACCTTTTTCTTCCAGTGATAACCGGGTTCCCAGGTGCGGGCACGCAGGACGTGCGTGGTGGCCGGGATATCCGCCGCGTGGCTGTTGTCTGTCAGCGGGACCGAAGGATTGGAAACCGTCAGCACCGACGATTCCCAGCCGAACTCCGGCAGGTATTTGACGAACTTGACCACACGATGCACGCCAATTCCACCGGCGGGTGGAAACTGGTAGGCAACAAATAAAACCCGTTTGGGCGTGAAGTTGGTGTTCACGAGAGCCTGTCTGCTTTCTAACTGCGGCCTGCGTTCGTCCTGTTGAATCTTGTGAGCCTGCTTCTTTCTGCCTCATGCGCAGCGGCTGCTTAAGTTATTCTTGCACCTTTTCGATACCCGGTTCGGGGGGCGAGATTTCCTCCGTGGGTTCCACGTCTTCGGAGTCGGCGCGGAGTTCCATATCGGCAGGCTGCGTTTGTGCCGATTCGGGCAGCGATTCGTGTTCCTCCTCGTATTCCTGCTGATGTTCGGAATCGGGAAGCAAATCCGATTCCATTACGGGGGGGTGCAGCAACGTATCGGCGATTTCGAGGACCTCCGTAGCCATGTTGTCCCAGGTGCGGATGTGTGTGTGGGCGGCTCGTTCCTGCTGCGGGCCATACAACACAAGGTCAATGGCCTTGGCTAGCGCGGGGGCATCTCCCGCGGGGACCAGCATGGAGTAGTTGGAATCGGCAATTTCGGAAATACTGCCGACGTTGGTCGAAACAAAGGGAGTGCCACAGGCCAGCGATTCCCGCAGCACGTTGGGGAGCCCCTCGGAATGACTGCACAGAATGGTGAGGTCGGCCGCCTGATACCAGTTCGGAAGTTCTTCGTGACTGACTGCCCCAACGATAGACACAATCCCCTCGAGTCCCTTGTCCGCGATGAGTTTGGCGATCCGGGGACGTTCCGGACCGTCGCCCAGCAGGCAGAGAACAAAATCGTCTCCTCGATTGGCTTTGAATTCGACCGCCGCAATCAGCATGTCGAGATTCTTAACGGGAACCATGCGCCCCACCCAGAGCAACAGCGGGCGATTCGGGTCCATGCCCAGCCAGCGGCGGGCGACGAGTTTATCTTCGACATGGAATCGATGGGGGTCGACTCCCTGATAGACCGGAATTACCCGCGCGGGGTCGGCCCCCAAGTCTTCAACGACCTCGGCCAGCTTCTGGCTGACGGTTAGTACGGCATCGGAACGGGTGAGGACATCGACCACCTGCCGCTTGCGGGAGGGAGATTTCGGCAACAGCAGAACATCGGAACCGCCGACAATTACCGCGCAGGGCGCGCCGGTCCGTTCCGACAGCCGCAATCCGGCCGCGCCATCGGGATGAGCCCAGTAACTCAGGATGAAATCAGGTTGCCAGTCGCGGAGCAGTCGATCGACGGTTTCCGCGATGGAACGCCAGTAGAATTGTCCGTAGGTCCCCCGCGCAATTTTCGGAGGATACCAATAGGTGGGGTAGGAGACGTCCAGCCGATGCCTCACCATCCCCTCGGTGGCGTAGGAGACTTTTCCGCTGAGTTTACGACCGAAGACCTCCGTCCAGGGTTGCGGCGCGATCACTCGGAGATCGGCTCCCGCGCGTTGCAGGGCCAGGCATAGTTCGTAGTTAAACGTTCCCCGCGCGGGATTCAGCGTGTCGGGAAAAATCGTGCTCAGGAAGAGTATGTTCATTCTGCTGGACCTGTTGATGATAACGGGCAGTGCCTGATCCAACTGGTGTGTTGACAGGTAAACTGTTGAGCCCTGCCCCCACTGCCTCGGTTCGGCCTGGCGTTCGTTGATCACTTATGTTTTACCGCACAGTTGCTCGTATGTCTCTTCGTATTCTCGCATCATGCGTTCGATGTTGAATTGTGTTTCCACCCGCGTGCGTGCCAGGTTGCCCATGGCCTGCCAGGTATCGGGCTGGGCCAGATGCGCGCAAATGGCCGCCTGCAGACGTGCGGGTTGGCCCGCGGGAACGAGATGTCCCGTCACTCCATCCTGAACCACTTCGGGGTTGCCTCCCACGGCCGTTGTGATAATGGGGAGTCCCACGGCCATGGCTTCCAGGAGCGTCAGGGAAATTCCTTCCGTCGAGGAAGAAGAAACAAACATGGCCGATTGCCGGAGCAGCGCGGAAACATCGTGGCGTTCGCCCAGGAATTCGACATGAGCGTTCAGCCCCAGTTGGCTTGTCAGTTGTTCCAGTCTGGGGCGTTCGCGACCCTCGCCCACCAGGGTCAAGTGAAAGTCGGGGAATTGTTTCACAACACCCTGCACGGCGTGAAGCAGTGTGGGGAAATCCTTCTCGGGAGAAAGCCGCGCAACGCTGATGGCGCGGGGGGCGGATACGGGACCATGAAAGGCGAACTGCCGCAGGTCGATACCGTTCCATAGCGTATGTATGCGCCGACGACTCCAGGGATCTTGCTGACGGCACAGGCGGGCACTGTCTTCTGAGACGGCCAGGATGCGGTCGGTAAAGCGGTTGGCAAGCAGGAAGTGCAGTCGCTGTTTCCAGTGATTGCCGCAACCGCGCCCATGTTGTGTGTTGATTATGGTGCGCACCCCCGCAAGCTTTGCGGCAAGCGTGGCATAAAAGTGGGCGTAGGTGTTATGCGTATGCACCAGGTCGATGCGATGTTCCCGGAAATGACGGGCCAAGGCGCGCAATTGTCCCCCGCGAGATCCTGCCGATGCTCGCGTGATGGGTGTCACGGAATGTCCGAGCGCGCGGATTTCCTCGGCTGGCGCGCCGATTTCACCCAGCGTGATGAACTGGACATCGTAGCGTTGCCGATCGGTGCGTTTTGCGAATTCGACGAGCAACCGTTCCAGTCCGCCCGTTGCCAGACACATGCTGACATGGCAGACGCGCAACCGTTCGCCCCGGGAAGAGGCGGCTTCCGGGACGGGAGTCCGCCCGGCCGCGATCGATCGAGTCGTCCCGAACGGTAATGGGATCTGTTTCGTGGAACTCATGTTGACTTCAGAGCCTTCTTGAGCAGTTGTTTTGCCGTTCTCAGGCAATTTCTCAGTTTGTATTGCAGACGCGGTCGTTCGTGAACCTGCCAACTCAGCATGTGAAGGGATTTGCCCAGGTTTTCCTTGTGCCGTTTCTCGCCCACGAGAAAGTCGTATGCGTCGAATCCACGGCGCAAGGCGGCCTCCATGCAAAGATAGTGCGAAATCAGACCGGGGCTGGGAAATTCCTCAAACGAAATGAATCCCGAGACATAATCGAGCAATCGATTCCGGTCAACCAGCAAATACAGGCAGCCCACCGTTGCCTGGGGGGTCTTTATGCGAGCCAGCACAACCTGATCCCGAGGGAGCAGGCGGGTGATCAGTTTTTGCTGGAACGCATGAAACCGCGAACTGGCGAAGGCTCCGGGTTGCCCGGCCGAATTCCAGCGTGCCTGATGTAGACGTACGAGTTCCTCAAAAATATCGAGTCCCTGGTCGAGGTTCTCGGCCCATTCCACTTCAATCGAGCCAATTTGCTTCAACCGGCGTTTCAGGTTGGCGCGGGTGCTTTTCCCCAGTTGCGACAGCACATCGGTCCCTTGCTGCCGGGTCGCTTCCAGATCGAAATAGCGAGACTCGCGCGTGCGAATCTCGGCCTGCAATGCCGGTTTCGCCGTTAAACTGTCCGAATGTTCCCCGGACGAGGGAACGAAGGGCCAGGCCGAATCCTCGTCCATCCCGATGCCATCCAGTTGAAATTGATCCCAGCCCGGTTCCAGGCAGATCAATTGCTGCAGCCGGTCGGTGAATTCCCGGCGATGGCGCGGGGTGACGAGAATGTCGTTGTACTCGACGCAAACGCTTTCGCCGTGGGGTTCCCCCGCTGTCCCCAGATGCAGGCTGCATACGGGAAAACCGGCGACTCGGGCCTGGCGGGATTCGGATAGCAGGCAGATCCCGTGTATCTGGTTTTCGATCACCCCAACGACGAACCAGGGCCGGACGACATCCCGGTAAACCTCAAGCCAGGTTTCCGTCCAGGCGTGGCTGCAGGCCAGTGGCGTATCCGCCAGTCGTTCTTCGAGTTGCCTCCAGAGGTTCAGGACCTCGGAACGTTGATCCGCCCCATATACCAGTAGTTGCATGGCAGCTGTACCTGCCACTGGCCGTTCCGTGGTCGGAGTTTCCGGCAGGGTTCGGGCACACCATTCACTTGGTACGCCATGGATAACCGAAGTCATGTCAAGGCTCCCTTTGCCAACTTGGGATGAGGATTTTGTCTGTCGGTCCGCAGGCGATTATTCCAGCGAGAAAGCTGCACCCCGACAGCCAGCACGCCCAGGGCACCCGTCGCTATGCCGATGACACAGGGCCATGTGGCGGAGAGGGGCAGCATCCTTACGAGCAGGGAATAGACCAGAATCAAACTCAGGGGAATGAATTGAGGAACAATTCCGAAGCGAAGCAGGTCCTGCCAGCGGAGTTGAAGCCGCTTCAACCCGACAGGCAACAACAGGCCGGTTTCCATCAACAGCAAGGGAATGAGTGTGCCCAGCGCGACACCAACCACCCCCCACCAGCGAATGAGTATCAGGGACAGGATCAGATTCACGGCGGCTTCCGCCGCGAACAGCAATGCGGGGAGTCGCACATACCCCGTGCCCGTCAACACATGACGCAACAGATGCGTGGGGAGTGCCACCACCTGCCCAAACAGGAGTATCAATAAAATCCAATAGCTTTGTGCGTAGCCGCCGCCGATCCAGACCTGGATCATCAGGTCGGCAAAGCAGGCGGCCCCGCAGAGCGCGGCACCCGCCAGCAGAAAGGCCACCCCCATCCCTTGGCAGACCAGCTTGCGCAGTCTCTGGAATTCCTGCTGGGTATGCAATTGACCCGCGCGCGGCAGCATCACATGCCCGATCTGCAGCACGGGAATCCGTATCATGTCGCATAATCGAGAGGCAATGTAATAAGGGACGACGGCGACGGGGCCCAGCAGGAAGCCGATCACGATGGTGTCGACCATGTAAATCAGATGTTCGGCAATCAGCGAAAGGAACGAAAACAGGCTGAAGCCAAAGCATTCGCGATAGGTGTCGCGGCGGAGATGGCGAAAGCGAAACTGCAGATGAGGCACATGGCGAAATGCCATCGCGCAGGTCAGCAGGTTTTCGATCACCGTGACGGCCAGAAAAATACTGGCGAGCGTCAGTAGACCGTATTGTGCCTTCAGAAACAACAGCGTAAGCGCCAATCGCAACAGCGTAATGACGATGATGATGCCCCGTTCGACATCGAATCGCTGAATCCCCATCAAGACGCCGCCGAACGCGCTGCCGGCAATGGAAATCGAGGCATTCAACCCCAGCAGCAGAATTGCCAGCCGGACTTCCCTCAACGATTGCCCCGGCCAGGAATGCAACGCGGGGGCCAGGTAGGCAAGCAGGCATCCGATCGATAGCGCAATCAACGCCGATCCACAATAAACGGAGGTAACACAACTGAAGGTGCGATTCAACTGCACCCAATGTCGTCGGGCAAAGTGACGGGCGGTAAAACGGGAAATGGCATCGCCAAAACCGAGATACAGCAGGCTGGTCTGGCCGGCAATCGAGTTCAGGAATAGCCAGGTTCCATACGTATTGTCTCCCACGGCGTGCAGGATATACGGCATCAGGAAGAAGCCGATTACCAATGTCACCGCATGCGCCAGCCAACTGACGAGTACATTGACCTTGAGGGACACGGAACAAACCTTATACGAGCGTGAATTCAATCAAAGACTTAACTTCCATGCTTGAAACAAGGGGCAACGCCCGCTGCCCAGATACGAACTTAAAATCGGGCCAGTAGCTTTGTCGCGGCGAACATGGCAAGAAAGACCAGCCCGCAGCCGGTGGCCCAGCGTTTGAACAGAGGCTTGTCGAGCCAGATCACCGGCCGTGGTGGATGCAGATAGACCCCCGCAATATTGAAGTAGGCAGCAGCCAGGCCGATGATGGTGTAGGTCGGAGGCGGATAACATCGAGACAGCGACAGCATCCCCGCGCACCAGGCCGCCAGGATGCCTGCCAGATAAGGCTGAAAGTGTTGTAGACGCTCGTCGTACACAATTTCCCGATCGGCACTGATCCGGTAAAGCGAATAGGCAGCAAAGAAGAAGCAACCGACGAAGAAGCTCCCCCCGATCAGTCCCAGTTCCACAAAGGCATGTACATAGGAATTGTGGGCGACATAATCGGCCAGCGCTTCGTACATTCCCTCGCCGATGCCAAAGAGAATTTTCGGCGACTGGATCGCCTGGAAACCCTCGCTCCACAAACGGATCCGTTGCTGTCCCGTCCCTTCCGAAAGATCGATGTTCGCCATGCGTCCCAGGACGAGTGGCGCGACGAGCACGCCGCAGCCTGCCGCAGCGATCGCAAAGGTCTTTCCATAACGCAGTGTCATATAGGCCATGCCCGCGGCTGCCGCTGCAATCAGCCCGCCCCGCGAATGCGTGTCCAGCATGGCCTGCAGCAGTATGGGAAAGGGGAGCAGCCAGAGGAGGCGGGCATACCCCCATTGAATGTCGAACAATTGCGACAGGCAGAGCAGTCCCGTGGTGATAATCAGCAGGGACATGTCGTTCGGGTCGTGGAACATGCCCAGCCCGCACAGGCGAATCAAAAACTGATCAATCCCGGTGGCACTGTAACCGGCTCTTTCCTTGATGTGCGTCAGGGATTCCACGGGGATGATGTTGTGATAATCCGCCAGGGCTACCGCAATCGAAACTGTGCCGCACAAAGCCAGTGAAATAACAAATACCCGCAGGCGTAAAGTGGTGTCCACCGTTGCAACCAACACCAGGTAATAAAAGACCGTCTTGAACATCATGGTTGCCCCCTTGACGGCTCCACTCAGGTAGCCGTTTGAGACATGCGACAGGATCACCGCAACGAACACGCCGAGGACACACAAGGTAATTGGTTGTGCCAGCAGGCTCGCGGGCCGCAGGTGTTGCTGGATTTGCCGATAGGAAATGAAGGCCGCCAGTAGAATCAGCCCCAGATAAATCTGCACTCCCTCCAGTTGGGGATAGATTTCCCACGGCCTGACGTAGATCGTGGCGTTCGCGACGAGAAACACCGCAAAGCCAATTTGTGAGGGAGTCATTTTCATGGACAAGTACAGTCATTTCCCGCGATGACGAGGCGGAGTTCTTCCTCCGATCGATTGTGAATCGTCATGTGGTGATTGCGCAAGGCATGCGTTCACTTTTGGAAACATAGGTCAGCAAATGCCCTGACGGATCCGGTCCCTTCGGCCTCCATCGGAATCCAGAATCGGAAGGTGACGAAATGCCCGAATGCATGAATATTCGTTATGCTGCGGGTCATTCGTGTTATGCCGGTCCTGCCGGTAAAGTATGGGACCTTGTGATGAGTCACGATGCCCGACGGTTCGCCAGGGAGGGACTCGAGGAGGTGGCGCGCGCTGCCGAGCAGGATAAGATGGTACGGAAGGGAAGTAACATGCGGGCGTTTGTGTTGCAGGATGGTGTTTCCCGGTTGCGAGAAGATGCCCCCGTGCCCGTCCCAGGTCCGCACGAGGTGCTCGTGCGTGTACTGTTGGCCGGTATCTGCGAAACGGATCTGCAATTGATGCAGGGGTATATGCAGTTCAATGGGACGCTGGGCCATGAATTTGTGGGGATTGCGGAATCGGGCCGATACACGGGACAGCGGGTGGTGGGAGAGATCAACTGTTGCCCCGTCGCGCGGTGCGCGCGGTGTCCGGAAAATCGACGGCATTGCCCGCGCCGCACGGTGCTGGGAATCCTTCAGCGGGACGGAGCCTTCGCGGAATATGTGGCGATTCCTGAGGAAAACCTGCATCCCGTGCCGGAACATGTAGGCAACGATCGCGCGGTGTTTACCGAACCACTGGCAGCGGCATTCGAAATTCTCGAACAATTTCCGCAGGTCACGGAACGGCGGGTACTGGTACTCGGAGATGGGCGGCTGGGGTATTTGTGTGCCCAGGTACTTGCCTCGGCCGGTGCGCGAGTCTGCGTTGTCGGAAAACATCGGGCCAAGCTGGCACGCTGTGCCGCGCGGGATCTGCAAACATGTCTCCTCGAAGACGTGCCGCGGGAATGGATGGAACAGCGCTCCGCGGAAGTGGTGGTCGATTGCACGGGAAGCCCCACCGGATTTGAATGGGCGTGCCGACTGGTGCAGCCCCGTGGCACAATAATTCTAAAAACTACGGTGGCTGGGACACAGACACTGTCGCTGGCACCGTTGGTGATCGACGAGATTCAGGTGCTGGGATCGCGTTGCGGCCCATTTTCGGTGGCGTTGCGTGCCTTGGCGGAAGAACGCATCGAGGTGGAATCACTGATAACCGCGAGATATCCCCTGACGCGGATCGTGGAAGCTCTGGAACTGGCATGCCGGCCGGATCAGCATAAAGTGCTGGTGGATATCGAAGTGGGCCATGGTTAGGAAATGTCGCTGGAGATCATCTGGCGTTTCGCGTGAAATCTGGCATAATGCGATGGTCGTCACACTACATGCCATCGAGGAGACACACCATGTTTTCTGAATTGATAAACCACTACGAAACCGGTCCGTTGCTGCTGGTTAACAGCGTTGCCAGTATGACGGAACAGCAACTGGATGCGAAACCTGTCGCCGGAAAATGGTCTACGCGCCAGGTCGTTTGTCATCTGGCGGATTTCGAACCCATATACGCGGATCGCATGAAGCGGGTGATTGCCGAGCGGGAACCCGTGCTGATGGGAGGCGACCCCACCGTGTTTGCCAGCAATCTGGCATATGAAGCGCGCGACGTGCAAAACGAACTGCAACTGATAACCTGCGTTCGCAAACAGATGGCATGCATCCTGAGGACCCTGGAACCGGCCAGTTTCGAGCGGGTCGGTCACCACAGTCACGATGGAGAGCTATCCCTCAAGACATTGCTGGAACGCATCACTGGTCATATCCCTCATCATTTGGAGATGATCGAAGAAAAAAAACGGGCCTTGGGGTTGTAACACGTCGAGGCTCCTGCAAACCCGTCGAGATAACAGGCTCTGGGGCGTGGGGGCGTTTATTCTCGGGATAGCTAGCCCTGCTTGCCGAAAGTGGATTGGATTGTTGCGGTCACATTGCACAGTATCACAACGACAGGAGCAGAGTATGTGTGTGCAGATTCTCAAGGGTTGCCCGAGGCCGTTCCTGGTCGCCCTGAGTGTTGTGTTCCCCGTAGTGATTCCCATGGTAGCTCAGGGGGAAGAGATTCGTGTCAGTAATCGTGAGCAACTGGCGCGCGCCCTCCAGGTTGCCCAGGCGGGCACGACGATCTTGATTGCTCCAGGTCAATACGAGGGGGGCTTTCACGTTCGGAATCTGCAGGGGACGGCATCCGCTCCAATCGTGATTGCGGGAGAAGATACCAACAATCCCCCGACGATACTCGGCGGCTCCAACGCCTTTCAAATTTCCTCGGCGCGCCATCTGGAACTGCGAAACTTCATTGTCTCTGGTTCGACACAAAATGGCTTAAACCTCGATGATTCGGGATCTCCCCAGACTCCCGCGCAAGATATCGTGCTGCGAAACTTGACAGTACGAAATGTTGGCCCGGAGGGGAATCGCGATGGCATCAAACTGTCTGGCTTGCAACGATTCCGCATCGAAAACTGTGTGGTGGAAAGTTGGGGGAGTGGCGGTTCGGCGATTGACATGGTCGGCTGCCGCGAGGGGGTGATTATCAATTGCCATTTTCGCGATGCCCGGGGAGAACAGGCCAATGGGGTACAGGCGAAGGGAGGGACACGCGACGTGGCGATTCAACGCTGTCTCTTCGACCGCGCGGGTGGCCGTGGCGTGAATGTTGGGGGAAGCACGGGACTTCCGTATTTTCGTCCCGAGGTTCAAGGGTTCGAGGCGAAGGATATTCTCGTCGAGGATTGCGAATTTCGCGAAGGGGGAGCAGCGGTGGCATTCGTAGGGGTCGATGGCGCGATTGTGCGTCATAATCTCATCCTGTATCCCCAACGCTGGGTGGCCCGCATTTTGCAGGAATCCGTTGGTCCCCCCTTTGTCCCGTGCCGCAAGGGTGAGTTCTCCAACAATGTGATCGTGTTTCGCACGGATACCTTGCGCTCGGTCTTGAATATTGGTGGCAATACAGATGCCCCTTCGTTTCGTTTTGCCCGCAACGTCTGGTACTGCGTGGACCGTCCCCAGGAGACCCGCCGACTGGTGCAACTTCCGTCTCCCGAAATGGAGGGAAGCTACACACGGAATCCAATAGTGACGGGAAGCGATGAACGGCAGCCCCGAATACGCCGGGATTTACCCCACGGCGCGGGCATTAGCGACAGGGAGAAAGAGTCGTGAGCGAGTTGATTCGTTTGCGAAACAGGGGTTTTCAATGCATTCAGCCTATGAATTATTCGTAGGGAACGTAGCGCGTATTATTTACGCGGTATCCATGCATCATCCGAACCACACCATTTACAACCCGTTGATACAAGGGGTCACGGCTCTGCGAGCCATTCCATTGCGGGAAAATACTTGGAGAGCCGAGACACGCAAAAGGCGGAAATCAACGCGTCTATTTCGCTGCGGCGCAGTTTCCCCCGTCGGTATGTTGGGGCGACAAGCTTGGAAAGTGTGCAGGAAGATTGAAAGGTAGATACAAACGATGTTTTGTAGCATGTGGGAGAAGGGGGCACTGCCAGGTTTGATGGTGTCACTGGTATTCGCTACGGGCTGTGGCGGTTCTTCCCGGATGGAGAATTCGCAGCCGTCCGAGGCACGGCAAACTAATGAAATCCCGTCGGGGCAGGCTCCCCAGGCGGAAATCGCGGAGACCGGCTGGCCCGACACAACCAGAAAGTATTCCTGCGAACTTGTCTACATCGCGCCCGATGGGACGGAACACGCGCTCGATCTGGGGAATTCGACGGTTGCGACGGTTTCAAATACACTCGCCAAGGGGGAACCCGACGAATTTTCTTACAAATTGCAATTTCTGTATCACCGAAACGACCAGGATTTCTTCGAGTTGACCTACCAGACAGGGCCCAATCACCACAAGACGGGCGGGCCCTATGGATATGCCGGCCAGGAGGTCGGCCTGGGGGCAAAAGGTCCGCATGGCCATTTTGTACTGCGTCCGGTCACACCCCCGGAGTCCTGACCGATGGGAAACATGTTTTCTTGCAGGCGGCGATTTCATGAGAATTTCTCGTGAAGTGTCTGGGCAGACCTGCGGTAAATGCCTGAAACAGGTTAGGATTTATGAAGTCGCTCTGGCGAGCGGCACAACTAATGAACAGGATTTCCCGGGACAACGTCGAACATCGCCAGGTGAAGGGGGAAGTGACGGATGAGAGAGGGGCATCGATGTCGTGTGGAGCGGATAACCGGGTTACTCGCGATTTGCTCGTGGTTGTTCTGTCTGTGTGAAGTCTCGGCTCGGGCCGACTGGCCCATGCATCGCGCGGATGCCGCGCGCAGTGGCTATACCGCGGAGTCGCTGCCCAAGGAACTCCATACCAGATGGGTATATCGGGCACCACACACGCCGCGCGTGGCTTGGCCCCGTTCCGATCGTCAGACATTCGATCGCGCACCGCAACCGGTTATTTACGATGGTCTGGCCTATTGGGGAGACACCGTCAGCGGGGTTGTTACTGCTGTTGATATGCAAACGGGTGCGGTCGTTTGGGAATTCTTTACGGAAGGGCCGGTTCGCTTTGCGCCCGTGGTCTTCGAAAATCTGTTGTATGTTACGAGTGACGATGGATTTCTGTATGCCTTGAATCGGCAGGATGGCAGCCTCGCCTGGAAGCATCGCGGCGGGCCGGATCATAATAAACGACTCGGCAATGAACGCATGATCTCGCGCTGGCCGGCGCGCGGGGGCGCGGTGGTCCTGGGAGAGGCCGTGTATTATGCCGCTGGTATCTGGCCCTCGGATGGTGTCTACCTGCATGCCCTGGATGCCCGTGGCGGCGAACCGATATGGGTGAATGATAAGTCTGGCAGTCTCTACATGCCCCAACCGCATGGGGGCGCGGATGCCGAAAGTGGCGTCGCTGCCCAGGGACATCTGGTGGCCGTGGATACTTCCGTGGAGATAGGGGAAACGTCGGGCGGAATAAATCAATGGCTGCTGGTGCCGACGGGGCGTGCCGTCCCTGCGGTCTTCGATCGCAAGACAGGTGCGTTTCAATACTTTCATCTGCAGAAATATGGCCATAAGGGGGGGGCCAATGTCGTCGCCAGTCGGAATCATTTCATTAACAGTGGCATGTTGTTCGCTCTGGCCACGGGAGAAGGGTCGCAAGTGGTGGGCGCTGGCCCAGTGGTTGCGACGCCCGGCGGCCTGGTGAAATTCGTGGAAGGGAAGCTGGCGGGCTTTCGTTGGGAAACTGTCGAAAAGCAGGATCGGAAAGGGGGCAGCTACACCGCCCCGAGCCTGGTTCCTCTCTGGAGCGTGGGGGAACTGCCGACTCCCCTTGAAATGATCATGGCGGGAACAACGGTGATCGTGGGGGCCGATCGTGAAGTGCTGGCGGTAGATCAACAGGCCCAGAAGATTGTCTGGCGGGCCCAGGTGGACGGGAGCGTGTTCGGTTTGGCCGCGAGTGATGGCCGATTACTGGTGTCCACCGATCAAGGGACGATTTACTGTTTTCACGCGACTCCTCCCGTGGAGGAACGCAAACTGAACCCGGCTCCGCGTCCTGCCGTTCAGAGTATTGATGCCGAAATCGATCAAGTAGCCGAGCGGATTCTGCGAGACTCCAACCTGAAGGAAGGTTACTGTCTGGATTTGGGCTGTGGAGATGGGCGGCTCGCCGAGGCCTTGGCGCGTCGCAGTCAATTGCAGATCGTCGCTGTCGAAAGTGATCCCGCGCTGTTGTCGCAAGCCCGTCGCCGTCTGCACGAGGCCCGTCTGCTGGGAGCCCGCGTCACGGTGCTGTCGGTGGCGGAACTCTCTGAAACGGGCCTGCCCAACTATTTCGCGAATCTGATCGTGTCTCAACGCGCGTTGACCGAAGGCCGGGATTGGCTCCCCGCGTCGGAAATGTCCCGGTTGCTGCGACCTTATGGAGGGGTGTCACTCGTGGGAACCACGGACAGGCTGGAACGGGACGAACGTGGCCCCCTGGCAGGGGCCGGGCAATGGACGCATCAGTATGCCACCGCGGGCAACGCCACCTGTTCGACCGATGAGTTGGTCAAGGGGCCGCTGGGACTGCTCTGGTTTCGCGATATCGATGTCGAGATGCCCCAGCGGCATGGCAGGGGACCGGGCCCCTTGTTTTACGATGGTCGGCTGTATTCCATGGGGATGCACGAGTTGGCCTGTGTCGATGCCTACAACGGTCGATTGTTGTGGAAGTATCCGCTGCCCGACATTCTGAAGGCCTATGATGGCGACGAATTGATGGGAACTGCGGGCACGCATGGCAATTATTGCATGGCGGAATCGGGAGTGTACGTGCGCCGGGAGGGGCACTGTTTGCGAATCGATCGCGTCACGGGAAAACTGCTGGGAAAGTTCGACGCGCCGCTCATGAAGAATGGCAAGCCGGGCACATGGGGGTACGTGGCGTGTCAGAATGGCGTATTGTTGGGGTCTCTGGCAGATTCCGAGCACGTTGTGACCTACCGTTATGTTAATCGGGGCGGAGATTTGAAGTCCCTGATGACGGAATCAGAAACGTTGTTTGCGCTCGATGCGGAATCGGGTAAGTTGTTATGGCGTTACGATGCTCGGGATTCGTTGCGGCACAATGCCATAGCGTTTGACGGGGAAGGGGTGTACCTGATCGATCGTCCCCTGGCGCTGGCCGATCGCGTGAAGAATGCGAAGGTCGAGGAACATGGGAATGGCATGCTGGTTGCATTGGATGCTCGTTCGGGGAAGGTTCGCTGGCGGAACGAAAATCAGATCGACGGCACGCTGCTTGCCCTGAGCGAACAGCACCCGGTCTTGATGATGGGGGGGCAGCCGACGCGCTTCGCGCTGGAATCGGAGCGGGGCGACAGTCTGGCGACATTCGACATCAAAACAGGCGAGGAACGCTGGCGCAAAAAGACCAGTTATGCCTCGCGCCCCATGATCAACGATCGGACTATTTACGCCCAGGGGGGAGCCTGGGATCTTTTGACGGGGTACGAACTGCCGTTCGAGTTCAAGCGTTCCTATGGGTGTGGCGTGCTGGCCGGTTCGAAACACACCATGGTGTTTCGGTCGGCAACGCTGGGGTATTTCGATTTCGAGCGTCAGGGGAAGGTCGAAAACTTTGGCGGTGTGCGTCCCGGATGCTGGATCAATGCCATTCCCGCGGGAGGATTGGTGCTGGTTCCGGATGCGTCGGCGGGGTGTGTTTGCAGCTATTTGAATCAAACCTGGTTTGCCCTGGAACCGGATGGATTGCATCCGCCACGTGTTTCTCCGCCGGGCGGAGCGTTCCGGAAGGAAATCGATGTGACCTTAACGCCAGACGAAGCCGGTCAGGTCGTGCATTACACCTGGGATGGGAGCGAGCCTGGAAAAACATCTCCGGTGTATTCAGGGACACTCAAGGTGACGGCAAACGCGACGCTCAAGGCGCGATCGTTCGACAAGGATGGGCGCGCGGGGCGGATTGCGGAAGTGGCGTTTGTGATTGATCCACTGCTGCTGCCCATCGAGGAATCACATTGGAGGCAGTGGGATGTGAGCGGGGCAAGGGTATCATCGGCCCCCGGGCGTTGGGCCGTGAAGGATGGAGTCGTGTCGCAGACTTCGAATATCTACCAGGAAAGCGCGAACGACGTGAACCCTCTCACAGAACGCTATGGAACGCTGCGAATTTATGCCGGGGCCCACGAGTTTGCGGATGGCGTATTCGATCTCCAGATTCGCTCCGAGGATGACGATGGGATTGGAGCCGTGTTCCGTTGTCGCGACGAACGGCATCACTACCTGTTTCATACGGATAAGCAGCGAAATTTCAGCATTCTGGCCGTGAAGAATGGAGCCGAGTACCGCGTGCTGGCAACCGCAGATCAAGCCTATCAGCCCGGCAAATGGCATCATTATCGCCTGCGGATGCACGGAGAGCATTTGCAGGTGGAACTCGATGGCAAGCTGCTGTTGGAAGCACGGGATTCGACATTCCCGGCTGGCACGATTGGGCTGCACTGTTGGGGGTCGGATAAAGTGCAGTTTCGCGCGATGCGGCTGGAGGCAGGGAAGTAGTCCCCGCGTGAGACGCCAGGCATTAGACGCTTGGGGGAGAGGGTTAATCTTCCGCCGAGGGGACGAGCAATAATTCGTCCTCTTGAAGCTGCGCGGGATCAAGCTGTCCCTTAAGGTCTTCCGGGGCAAGGGCCAACAGGGGGCTGATTTCTACGCGTAGAGTCTCGGAAGGAGAATACCCGGCTTCTCTGAGCCATTGCTTGCCGAGATTCAGTAGCGCCTCTCGCACGGCAGCGGGAGAATCGAGACCTTCCGCGTTCTTGACCGGATTGAATTCCCGCGTGCGTTCGGTTTCGATGACCAGGGCGGAATGAGCCCTGGGGATGGCATCAAAAATAAATTGTTCGAACTTCCAGGCGTTGGGTTTGTCGGGTTCCTGGAGTGTGCCCGTCTCGTCGATATAGGGGACTTTTTTGTGGGCGATGTGAATCGGGAGTCCTGTCTCAGCGGAGGTGAGCCGCTCGAGTAATACCCGGCTGAAGACATGCACGGCAATGTTCCCGGCCCAGTAGGCGAGTTGCTGATGTTCGTCGCGTTGCTCGGCAAGGGTTGAGGGGAGGTCGCTATATTCGATGATTGCCTGCTTGCCATTCCGCCGAGCCAGTACGCCAACCTTTTCGGAGGCATCACGCTTGGCGACCACCTTGGTGCTGATTTCCGCGGCCCGCAGGTCGTGAAAGCCGATCATGGTGGGGTCGCAGAGTATTGCGCAGGGGTTGTCGACCTGGTGATAATACAGGTACTCGATCTGGCGGTTCTGCATTTCCTCGATGAGTCCGGCCCGATGCAGGGCATTCAGCAAGCCCCCGTGCCCGTCGGGACTCATGGCGATTTCGCCCGGGGCGGAAAGCAGTATCTTGCCCGAAATGGCATCCACCGCGGGCATTGTTCCCTGTTGAAACAGGATCACGTCTTCGGGGGGATAGCCGAACCAGGCGTGCTGTTGTAGAAAGGCCTCTGTTTCAGCATGGGTTGCATCGCTGGTCATGATGAAATACGGAATGCGCACGCCATGGCGATTCGACAACGCCAGTAACTGCTCGAAGAATATCTGGAACAGTGTGCGATCTGTGACGGGACCGATGGGATACATCCCCTTGGGGTGGGGAAACCCGAGACGGCTTCCCTGACCTCCGGCAACGAGGATCGCGCCCACCCTGCCGGCATCCAGCAGACGCTGGCCATGGGTGTGTGCTTCCGCCCAGAGCAGGCGCTCCTGTTCGGTTTGAGGCAGGCGTATCACATGGTCCAGCGGTTGAATTGATTCCGGCGGTTCCTGGGTATCCAAGAGGCTGGATTGCCGGGCTTGGGTAATCAAATCCGGCAGTTCACGAAAATCGATCGATTGGATCTGCCGCAGTAAGGCCTGCTGTTCGGCCAAGGACAATTCCGGCCAGAACTGCGCGAGCTGGGACTGTCCATGCCTGGCAAGCTGAGCCACAAGTTCTTCGGGAATGTTCATGATAGGTATAGCCCGGCAGAAGGGAAAATCGATAACAGAGTCCGCAGGTTATGAGATGGAAACAGGCCGTGGGGGCGCGTGGCCCAGACTGTTTTATCACTGCATCAAGCCGTGCCTGTACATTAACATGGCGCTGTAAATGACAACAATCATCACGACCAGCGTGCCAAGTTGCAACACGCGCCGGGCCACATCGACTCGTTTCAACGCGATAATCTGCGTGAGAACGCAGACGAAGGCCACCACGGCGAATTTGAAGCCCACGAATCCCTTTTGTCCCCAATGATCCAGAAAAAATCGGGCGATGGGATTTGATTCGACAAACCCGCCATGCGACAGCAGTATCCAGGTCATGTAGATATCGCAGGCATTGACAAGAATAAAGACGGTTGTTTCCGATTCCAGGGGGAGTTGCCGACGAAACAGAAACGTCAACCAGGATCCGAGTGTCAATTTCGGTTTGTTTGACATGCGTCGTCTCGTGGAAATAGAGTCTCGGGCAGGGCCGCGGAAGACTGCCGAAATCGAGGAGAGTATATTCCGCCTTCGAGGGTTGCGGTGGATCGCGTCTTCAGTTTTCCTGGTACAGCATGGAACCGCAATTTGAGCAGAAGACGATTGTGCCGGTTTTGATTTGAATTTTTTGTTGCGAAGTAAGTTGTACGAAACAGTTGCAGCAGGCGGAATTGTCGACCAAGGCGAGCGCGCGGGCGCCTCGGCTATGGACAAGTCGGCGATACTTTTCCGCCGCTTCGGAGGGCAAGGTTTTTTCGGCAGCGGCGAGATCGTGTTCCAGTTGGGCCGCCTTGCTTCGCAATTCGACAGCCTGGGATTCAAATTTGGTGGTGTACTGCTTGAGTTCGTCCTGTGCCTGTTGAATTTCCCGGGTGATAACGGGGAAAGTGGCAGAGATTTCATCGACTTTTTCGAACAGTTCAAGCGTTTCGTCCTCCAGCACCGATTTCGCCATTTCGTCGGCCTGAAGCTGTCCGCGGATGATGTCGAATTCCCGATTGGAACTGGCTGTGTTCAGCTTTCCCTTGAGGTCTTCCAGTTTTTTTTCCAGGGTTTTGAGGTCGAGGGATTTGCGGTCGGATGCTAGCCTGGCCTGTTTCAACTGCTCCTGTGCACCAAGGAGTTCCTGTTCCTTTTGTTCGATCCGTCGTTGACGGGCCTGAATGACTCGCGGCCCTTTTACCAATTCTTCGCGAATTCCCTCGAGTTGAAGATGAATATCGTGCAGAATCTTTAGTGATTCCGTGACGGATGCCATGCTTGAATTACTCCCTCCCTTGATGCGATTGCCGCCGGGACTGGTCCGGATCATGTGTCGCAGTCCATCACGGGCTGCTGGTGATTTACTTGTGTATATGGCGTCCCGCTTGAAAGCGTGGAGCGGAACCGAGGTCGGCGTAAACATGCCCCTCTCGCATCTTACCGGCAGGACAGGAGTTATCACAAGCCAGCCACGTACTTGGGGCAGAAAATGCTGGCAGACCAGGCCGTCGGAGCTTGGGGGCTGAAATTCCCCTTGTCTGAATCGGCCGGAAAATTCAAAATGCCATGCGTGCGAACCACGGAGGGACGCAAAGCACGGGCTGCTGAACAAGATCGCGGGTTATTATGAATTTAGTGACTGAAATTACGGGCCCCGTGGCAGTTATCGGGGACGTGCACGGCCAGGTCGAGAAGTTGGGGATAGTGCTGGATGCGATTCAGGATGCGCCCGATTTCGAGCGTCGCTGGGTAGTCTTCGCGGGGGATTTTGTCGATCGTGGCCCTGATACGCGGGGGTGCCTGGACATGGTCCTCGAGTTTCTGGAGTATCATCCCCAAACGACGGCGGTGGCGGGAAATCACGATTTAGCCATGGCTGCTTCGCTGGGGCTGGTGCCGACGCCCGAATATTCCAACTGGTCGGGACGCTGGCTGGATCATTACAACGCCCAAGCCACATTTGAATCGTACGGGGTCGAATTCGGGGACCTGGAAGGCCTGCGCCAAGCGATGCCTGTCGAGCAGCAGCAGTTTCTGGCGCGGCTACCCTGGATCGTCGAACATCCTCAGTACCTGGTGGTGCATGCCGGTCTCGATCCCCATACTTCCTGTGACATGCAGGTCAAAATCTTGCGACAAAAAGACTTTACGCTGAATCGCCCGCAATGGCTCTGCGAAAAGAATTATGCGGAACAGGACGTGCCCGAAGATTGCGAGAAAACGGTAATCTCCGGGCATGTCTGGGTGCCCAAGGTGGTGATGCGCCGCCGCAAGATTCTGTGTGATACGACCGGGGGAGTGGAAGGCCATTTGAGCGCGGTCCTGCTGCCGGAAATGCAAGTGCTCAACTCGGGTGGAGGACGTTTGTCCTGCCAGCCAGCCGCCCCGGCTGCCCATCAAGCCGCCAGTGCCCCCGCCGAGTCGCGTGGCTGGTGGAAAATCTGGTGATTCGGGGTATTACTGAAACGGGTTACTCTCCCTTGACCGGCAGGGCCCCGTCCAGCACATCGAAGTTGGGTTGAAATCCGTCCCCTGCAACATCGATGAAGACAGGGTTGGAAACGGCCACGGGTTGATTCCCCGCGTGTGGTCCCATCACCGGCCCGAGTTGCGACCGTTCCCCTGCCGCTACGACAATCAAATGGGTGTCTTTCGCCAACCGCAGCGGAATTATACTGGAGAATTTGAGGGGGCCCTTGTGGAACATGTTGGCATGCGTCCCGACGCGAAAGTCATGTTCCGGGAGCGTTCTGCCATTAAGCAGCAGATAGACCCGGTCGATATCGAACCAATTCGGGCACTGAACCGTGAGGGTCACCTGAACGGAGTCGCCTCGGAGCGGCATCAGGTCTCCGGGGCCGTACGATTGACCCGCCGTCGGCAATTCCGTTACCTCCACGGTTAAATACGGCCCATTTGACATTATTACCGCGCCGTGCTTGACGGAGGCGACAATCTCCCGGGGCTTAATCTCGGCGGGGAGATCGGTGCTGCAGCGGACCCAGTTTCGGTACAGCCCCGATCCATGAAAATTATCGTGGGCATCGGTATTGACCACTCCCGTGATGCGGTATCCCTGGTTGAGCAACTGCAGCCAGTTGAACATGCGATTTTGCTTGACGGGCTCGGGCGAGGTGGACAGGGAATCGTATTTCAGAATCGACGTGATGGGATGAATCTCCATGGCGTCGATGAAGGGGAGGGCCTCGGCAAATCCCCCATCGGGTATGCCATCGCCGGATTTGTCGAAAAACAGCCAGCCGATATCGGGATGGTTCTGCTGAATCAGTTTTTCGCTAAGCTGGTCCCATTCCTTCAGTCGCCTGATCTGTACTTCCGGGCTGGCATCCGTCAGGGGACCGCCACCATCCTGGGCATGCGGGTGGTGTTCGAGCGGAAAGGCATTCTGATGATTCAAGGGGAGCGGTGTACCGGTCAGTTCCATGCCCGCGCAGGTGGCCAGAAACGTCTGGATGCCCAGGGCATCGATCTGGGGTTGGTAGGTGTCGATGCGATTGTGTTCGGTGCAAGGAGCAAATTCAATCTGTTCGCAGAGCAGGTTCAGGACACGGCCGAGCGGGCTGTTCGTGGTGTCGCCCGATGGGCTGGCGTGGCTGTGAAACTCGGCACTGACCCAGCCCGCGGTTTGCACGACCCGGGGCAATTCCGCCGATAATCGCGTCACGGCGGAATCGGTGATCGAAAACTTCTTGAATACGGCGTTGTACTCGGGGCCGCGGCTCAGGATGGCTTCATAGTCGCCAGCCGGGAGCAGGATTTCGTCATAGCCATTGGAAAGATAGCGCACATTCTTGACCCCCGCGACGGCGGTACTGGGGCCAAAATTCAAAGCGGGAAACACGTCGGCACGGATCAGTTGCAGTTTGCAAGGCACAGCCTGCTGCCGTTCATCGACGATGTTTACCTTCAGGACGCCCACGGCATGGGCCGCCTCGAAATCCTGGATATTCAACCCGCTGTTCATTGTGAGGGGGGTCTGCTCCATGACCGTCTGGCCGAGATGCGAGACCTCAATCTGGTATTCACCCAAGGGGAGTTTCTGATCGATCCGCCCGCTGCCATCGGTCCAGAGTGTGCCGAAATAGTGTCCCTGGCGAGTGAACTCGATGCGTGCCCCCGGCAAGAATTGTGTTGCCGCGGAGAAGGTCAGTGCCGCCTGTCCGCGTGGCGCGGACTGCTGCTCTGCAAGCAGGGAGTGGATTTCGCACAGATTATCCGCCACAAGAATTCTGAGAGACAGGCGAGTGGTTTCTCCGGGGGGCAGGGCAAATGCCTCCTCGGGGTTTTCCCCGCGGTACAGCAGCGAGCTTCTATTCGTATCGCTACGAGACGTGATCGTGTGCTGGTCGGCTTTCCACCCGTAGGTCTGTCGCCAGAAACGATCATCTCCCCAGAAGAACTCGTGGGTGCCATTGGGAGTTTTAAGTAAATCCTCCTTTCCTCCATCGAGTCGCACGTTGTCCGATAATGTAATCGTGACGGGCTCCGCGTGAGGGTTGTGGAATTGCTGCGTGACAAGCAGGTAGGGGGCATCGGCTTCCAACCGATAGGTAATTACTACGTCCGGACGTCCTGGCGCGGCAGTGGACTGAACTCGAATTTCCATGGCGGAGGAATACCGGGGAGAGGCAACCGCATTTACGGCACGGTCGAGTGCATCGTGGAAACTCCAGGAGTGGAACTGAAAACGGCCTGCTCCCGGAAAGTAGGCCCCCAGTTGATCGTTGGGGTGGATGCGTGAGGTGTAATCGATGAGGCATCCCCCCACATCACGGATCGTCATGTTGGCGTGGCGCCCGGCGATGGGCTGCGCGATTACTGCCGTGACATATCGATTTCGCAGGACGGCATCGCCCGCGATGGCATCCACTTCCTTGCCGGCCGGTACCGCACTCTCCCAGTTATCTTCGTTCAGTATCAGCACTTCCACTTCATCGGCCCCACTTGCCTGGGCAATCGATGAGCAGGCAAGCAAAGCATAAACGAGGCGCGGCCAATAGCGTGCAGACATCGCGTTGTCTCCGAAGTCGAAGCCATCGGGGGGGAAGGGCGGGTTTCAGCAGGGATCTGCCCGGTTGTGCCGAAACTGGCTTCCTGGTCAAACGGAGGCAACCGGGGCGAATCTGATTCCCCCGGATATTATCTGCTGCCCGGATACTCGAATTCAACCGACATGCAGCCCCAAAGTGGCCAAGCGACAGCGACCCAGGCCGCGATTGCATGCCAGGGAGGTGTGTTCAATTGCATGCCATTCGTACGTTGTGAAACAACGAACACACCACGTCCCCCGGCATGCGTGGTCGTGGCGTGTTTCATGATCGGAGGGGGCAGTCAAGCAGGCTTATTTCTTGGCGGATTTGGTTTTCTTTTTTACGGGCGGGGCCGTTTTCTTGCCAGGCTTGGCAGTCTTTTTTGGGGGGGCTTTTTTGCCTTCGGGCTTGGTTGGCGATTTTTTACTGGTTTTTTTTGCCACGGGTTTATCGACGTTTTTTGTCTTCTCGGTGGATTTCTTTGCTGTCTTTTTATTGGGAGCCGGTGCGGGAGCGGCGGATCCCTTGGTTGTTTTTCCCTTGGAAGCCGGCATCTGTCCGCTGAGTAACTGTTTCAGATAATCCACCGCGTGAGTGATGTTGTCGACGGGATTCTCGGTTTTGGCGGAATTCGACTGTTTCAGCAGAGGCGCGAAGGCCGGGTCGTTGGCCAACTGTTTAATCAGATTGTAGAACAAAGGCACGTCGGCCTTGCGGATGGCGGATTTGAAGGAATCCGAGGCATGCGAAAGATCGGTCCCTTCTTCCAGGAGGGACAGCCACAAGCAGGTATTCAGCATCTGATTATCCATGGGGACCAGATGCGCGCCGAAGGTTGCCAGCAGGGTATGACTGATGGCAAAGGGAGTAAGTGTGCTGATTTTTTGCAGGAATTTCTCGGCGGCTTCCAGGCTCTTTTTCTTCAAGTCTTCCAGTTCAAAACTGTAACGCCCTTCAAATACAACCTGCAGGCTCTCGCGAATGCGGAGCGCTTTCCAGTCGGCATGGCTCAAATTGCCGAGCACATGTTGCAGTTCGGTAATCGAACTGACGCGGGCTTCGTTGTAATCGAAGAATCCTTCCTTGAATCGAGTCAAGGCTTGCCGTGCCTGCTCGAAGGACGCATCTTCCAGGCAAATTGCAAAGAGCAGAGTGTCGAGTACGTCGAAATCGCAGGAGGCCAGGCGACTGCCGTAATGCTTCTTGAGCACCGTAACCACTTGCTGGCAAGCCTTTGTTCGATCGGAAGCCTTAATCCGCGCTGTTACCATCGTGTATGCCTACTTCAATCCGAATATAAAGGTCCAACGTGTCACACGTCGAAGGTTTGGATTTTACCGAGGGTCGTTCGTTTGGTCACGCTCGTCTTCAACGTGTTCGTCATGCAAATCGGCGGAATCTCCGGTCTCGTCCGCCTGTGCCCGGAGTTCGGCTTCGGCGTCGATCATCGGAGCGGTTTCCGTGGACGGTTCCTCGCCCGAGGCCAGGCGTTCGTCGGCGAGTTGCTGTAGAATCCTGGCGGCCTCGATACTTTTCTTGACACTGTCGTCCTTGACAAACGTCAGAATCGGTGTGTAACGGGTGTCGATTTCCTCCCCAATCCGCTTCTGCAGAAATCCCCGTGCGGAGTTCAATCCGTGCAGGGTCAGATCCTGTGCCTTGGGGGGCCCCATGATGGAGACATACACTTTCGCGGAACGCATGTCGGGGGCCACTTCCACGTCCAGCACCGTCACGTCCTTGACGCGAGGATCGTGGATTTCGAACAGGATCGTCTTGCTGACCACTTCCTTGATGGCCCGAGAGGCCTTGGCGATTCGGCGCGTTACCATGTCGATATGCTTCCTTTCCCCGGGGGGCTTACAGGTAACTCGGCGTGCGCGAGGGAGGCGTGATTTTCAACTTCTCCACACGGTGCAGAGCCGGCGAAATCGATTCGGAATTCCCTGCATGCCTCGCGGATGCGGCAGGGGCCCGCAGGATCGTCCTGGGGACGGTGTGGATCGCCAATGTGCTCTTGCCGATGTGGTGCTCGTTAATTGTCCAAAGTCCGCTGTTGCTGTTCGACACGGTAGGCTTCGAGCAGATCTCCCTCCTTGATATCGTTGAAGCCATCCAGCCGAATCCCGCATTCCATCCCTTCGCGTACCGATTTGACATCGTCCTTTTCCCGACGCAAGGAACCAATCGAGTAATTGTTAATGATGGTCTGATCCCGTATGACATGAATGCGGTCGTTGCGGTCGATGGTACCGTTGAGAACCCGGCACCCTGCAATCGTCCCGGTGCGGCTAATGCTGAACGTCTGCAGGACGATGGCCCGGCCCGTGGAGATTTCGACCTTTTCGGGGGCCAGCAGGCCCTCGAGGGCCAGTTTAATCTCTTTGGAAACTTCGTAGATAATGTTGTATCGGCGAATGTTGACCCCTTCGTTCTGGGCCAGCAGTTCCGCGCGATCTTCGGGAATGACATGGAAGGCAATTATGATGGCTCCCGAGGCGGCAGCCAGCGACACATCGCTTTCGTTGACGCCACCCACCCCCGTGTGCAGAATTTCCACGCGCACTTCGGAATGATCGAGTTTTTCCAGTTCGCCCCGCAAAGCTTCGATCGAGCCTGGCGTATCGGCCTTGATAATCAGCGGGAGCATCTTGGGACCGCTGCCGCCCAGGATCTGTTCGAGCGTCTTGGGGCCACCCCTTTGGGCCAGTAATTCCGTGCGTCCCTCGTGCAGGCGTTCTTCGGCGATGTTGCGTGCTGCTTCCACATCGGACATGACGAAAAAGTGGTCGCCGGCGTCGGGAACGGTACTCAAGCCCGCCACCTTGACGGGTGTGGAGGGAGGGGCCTCCGTGATTTCAGTATCGTTATCCGTGAACATGGCCCGAATACGTCCATATGTGGGCCCGCACAGCACGATATCGCCCACGCGCAGTGTCCCTTGCTGCACGATCATCCAGGCCAGGGGACCACGTCCCTCGTCCCGGAAGGCCTCCAGGCAGACACCGTGGGCAGGAATATCCGGCGCGGCCTTGTATTCCTGCAATTCCGCTGTCAATAGGATGGTTTCCAGCAGGTTGTCGATACCAATTCCCTTGAGACCCGAGGTCTTGACCAGTTCGACATCGCCACCCCACTCGGTCACCAGCACGTTCTGCGCGGCAAGTTCCTGCAGCACGCGTTGCTCGTTGATATCGGGGAGATCGATTTTGTTCATCGCTACGATCAGCGGTACGCCAGCCGCTTTCGCGTGGCTGATACATTCGACGGTCTGAGGCATGACGCCATCGTTTGCCGCAACCACCAGCACGATGATGTCGGTAACGTTCGCCCCGCGGGCACGCATTTCGCCGAACGCCGCGTGCCCGGGAGTATCGACGAATGTAATTTTGTGACCGTTTTTTTCCACCTGATAGGCGGCTATGTGCTGTGTGATCCCCCCGGCTTCCCCTTCCACGACATGGGAGGAACGCAGGGTATCCACCAAAGTCGTCTTGCCATGGTCGACGTGCCCCAGGATGGTCACGATCGGAGGGCGAGGCTGCAATTGGGATTCGTCCACGTCGAGCTTCAGGCGTTCGACGAGCAACTCTTCCGCATCGTCCTCGCGTTTGATCTGCAGGTCCACACCCAGTTCCATGGCCATTTCCAGTGCGGTCTCTTCCATCAGGGTATCATTGATCTTTGCCATGATCCCCTGCTTGAACAGAAGTGTCATCAAATCCTTGGCGGGACGCCCCATGGCTTCGGAAAGACTGCGGACGGTGATTGGAAGTTCAATGACGGCGGACGACTTATACTGAACCGATCGATTCCGGCCCTGACGCAGGCGCCGAATCCGCATGGCTTCCTGTTCGGCTTCTTCCTCTTCGACCAGTCGTGTCTTTTTCCGCTGCTGGCGACGCTGTTCACGTTGCTCGACCACTCCGCCCAGACGCCCGCGCCGCGGACGTTCCTCGGCATCCAATTCCTGGGGAACCTTATCTCTTCCCGATTTTTCCTCGGAATGTTTCTTGATGTGAGCAGCCAGGGGACTGTTGCTGTCCAGAATGTCGGCGGTGAGTTTGACATCCGGCTTTTGGGCGGGGGCTTCGTCTTTTTTTCTGACGGGAGCTTCCGCCTTGAATTTCGGAGGTATTGCCAGGGTCGGCAGCGAGGGGCGAGGCTTGGGTTTCGGTTTCCGCGTGCCGGAATCGAGCACACTGGCCCGAGGTTTCATGTCGCGAATCCTGGAGCCAAGACCCGAAATCAAGCCGAGCTCTTCCGTGCCGGGGCGCTGCATGCCTGGCGACTTGGATGGGGTGGGAGCGGTTGTGGGCTCTGCCGCCTCATCCTGCGCAAGTTGGTCGGCCTCGTCGCCTTCCGGGGGCGCCTGGGGTTGGATATCCGGTGCAACTGCTACTTCCCCACGCGCATCCTGAGGGGGCGCTACGGATTCAAATTCCTCGGGGGAACCTGCCGTCTCGGCAGCGAGTAACGTATCTCGGGTTTCTTCGGTGGAGACGGTCCCGGTTTCCGCTGGGGCTTCGCTTGAGGAGACCGTTTTCGCGACCTTGGCCTGAATGGCCCTGACTTTGCCACCAGTCAGGAGTTCGGCAGGTATCGAAGGGACCGGCGCGGCTGGTTCACTGGTCTTTGCTGGAGTCGCTGTCTTGGACTTCAGTGTTTCCAGGTAGGCGAAAAGTCGGTCGCGCTCGTCCGGCGAAATGCTGGCGAGCGGAGAACTCTTGACTGGAATCCCCGCGTCGTTGCAATGATTGATGAGCTCTTTACTATCGTAATCAAGCTCTTTCGCCAAGGCGAAAATCCGAATCTTCAAAATAAAACCCCTCAAGTTGACTTGCGGACAACGGTTCGTGATTCCGGTATGCACATGCTGGAATCAGGGCGTGTCGAAAACGAATGAATCTGGTCGTTGTTGGTATCGGTTTCCTCCCCGTTAGCGGAGAGGCTGAAGAACATCATTCAAGTTTGGTTGTATTTCAGTCTATTATTCGCGGGGGGCCTCCGCTGAGTCATCAAGGGATTCTTCCGAGGTCGTCTCGATTTCAACGGTCGCATCTCCCGTTTCCGACACGGGATTCGCCTGAGTCTGGGCGAGTTCCGCCTGCTCTTGTTCGGTGTCAGGCTCCGTGTCGGGCTCGATGAGAGTCGTAGCCATTTCCGTGGCCGGTTCCGTCACGCTTGATACTGTAGAGGGAGTGGAACGACTGGCTGCCCGTCCCGCTGCCCGGGCGGCCTTTTCTTCCTTCTCCTGTCGCAGGCTTTCCACGTCGGCATGCGCGATGATTTCATCGCATTCTTCGGCGGTCAAGCCGCTCAATTCGACCAGATGCTCTGGTTCAATCACCGAGAGATCGTCGAAATTGAAGAACCCCTGCGAGACGAGTGACTCCGCGAGATCCTCCGTGACGTGGGGGACTTCGGAAAACGCAGTGACCGACCGTTCGAGCTGCTCGTCTAGTTCATCGCGCGTCATCACTTCGATGTCCCAGCCAACCAGTTTGGAGGCCAGGCGGACGTTCTGGCCTTTCTTGCCGATTGCCAGTGACAATTGATCGTCGCGCACCAGGACAATTACGCGTCCCAGCATGGGGCAGAGGATCACGTCTTCCACCTCCGCCGGCTGCAGGGCATTCGGAATCAGAATCTGAAGGGAGTCGTTCCAGCGGACAATATCGATGCGCTCGCCACCCAGTTCATCGACGATGCCTCGAATCCGGGCGCCACGAACACCCACGCAGGCCCCAACCGCGTCGATGCTGGTGTCGTAGCAGGAAACCGCCACCTTGGTGCGATAACCCGCTTCGCGGGCCAGCGAACGGACTTCGATGACACTCTCGGCAATTTCGGGAATTTCCACTTCGAAAAGACGGCGCACGAAATCGGGATGCACGCGCGAGAGGACGATTTTAATGCGACTTCCCGATTTGCGGACATCGGTGATGACGGCCCGAATCCGCTCGTTGACGCGATGACTTTCCCCTGGAATCTGCTCGCTGCGGGGCAGGATTGCCTCCGTTTTCCCGATGTTCACCGTTGCCACACCATGTTCCAGGCGGGTGATTGTGCCCGTTACCAGTTGACTTTGCAGTTCGACAAACTCTTCGTATTGAGCATCCCGTTCGGCCTCGCGGATTTTCTGGATCATTACCTGTTTGGCCGTCTGTGCGGCAATCCGGCCCAGAATATCGGGATCGAGAAACTCCCCGTTATGCTGCACGGAGGGTTCGCCCGATTTCCGGTCGATGGTAACGATCAGCTCGTCCTCTTCGCCGAAATGTTTGCGCAGGGCCGTCAGAATCGCCTGTTCAATTCCCTCGAACACGATCTCTTTGTCGATACTTTTGTCTCGATGAATGGCATCTACGATTCTGAGAACTTCGCTCGCGTTCATGTTACTCCTTCAGGAGCGATGACCGAATTACCTTCGGTGCGTCATCACTGAAAACAGGACTTACCCAGGCATTTCCGATCAAGACTCAGCGGACTGTTCACCGCGGTTTTCCTTGATCTGAAACAAACACCCTCCGAAGTCAAATTATTCCACTACCAATAAAAAAAGCGGGCAAAATAATTACCCACTTGACCAGGCGTCTGTTATCGCAGGGAAGTCCATGCGAATTTAACGGGGAAATCCCCATTAATGTGCGCTCACATACGTGTCGCCTTTCCGCTGACTTGCCTTGAGGAAAGCTCCACAAGTCGATCCCGCACAGGAAGAGAACAGCCGATCATGCTTGACCTCGATCGGAATTCATCTCAGTTGACCCTGCATGACTCGATCCTCTGTACTCTCTCGACAGCCAGAAAAACAACCTGGTCCACGAGAAACAATGCTCTCCCGTGGGTAATTCTCCGAAATAATATCCCGCATCTCCCCTGGATCGACGATGCGAAACCAGGAACAACATCTCCTAAGCGGAGTCACTCTTGATGCTTCAGCGCTTTCGATGCGAGCTAGCAGCCCCCACGAAATCACCTATTTAAGAAGGGTATCCGTCAAGCGTTCATCTGTCAAGAACCAGTAAGCCTCTCCTTCGGGGGAATCACGGCATTCGTCGATACCCAGGAGCAATGGGCCGATTCCCCCAGGCCGGCAGCGGGGCTGCTGCATTCCCTCCCCGCCTGCGGGTGAACGAGTTGCCAGGTTCCTCGTCGGGAACACGGAACTTGCTCCCCTGTTCTTTAGGGGACAGTCGGCAGGGAACCCGCGAACTAACTGGCCTTCGTGATTCGCAGCCGAATGGTCTCGTCTCCCATCAGAACGGACCGCGAATTTTCTGGGGTCAATTCGCCGGGGCGTGCCTCGTTTCCCAGGGTTTCTCCCAGTATATAGTCCCGCCATTGTTCAATTGTTTCGAGCACGAGGGGGGCGGACGAGTGGAACTCAATCACAATGCGATCCTCGATTTCCAGATTGGCCTCCTTGCGGGCCTGTTGCACCTGGCGGACGAAATCGCGGGCCATCCCTTCCTGAATCAGTGCGGGTGTCAGCTTCAGCAGCAGGGCAACCTGCAGTCCCGCCTCGTCGGCGCTCCCCCAGTCGCTGGACTGTTCCGTGCTGACCAGCACATCCTCGGGCGCAAGTGCCACGGGAGTACCGCCAATGGTCACAGTGACGTTGTCTCCCACGCGCAGCGGCGCCAATTGTTCGGCAGGCAGCAACGGCAATTCCTGGCGAATTGCACCGAGCAGTTTGCCACACTTCGGGCCGAGGGTTTTCAGATTCGGCTTGTAAGTGTACTGAACGATGCCATCGAGGTGCTCGACCGGTTGAATCGACTTGATGTTCAACTCGTCGGCGATCACGTCCGCGAATTGTGCGATGGCTGCCCGGTCGTCGGCGTTTACGCAGCAGACTCGAATTTCCGCCAGGGGTTGTCTCACGCGCAGATTGGCCTGTTCGCGCACCTGATGCCCCAGCCGCACAATGCGCTGGGCCGTTGCGGTCCGCAGATTCAATTCGGGATCCAACAGGTCCGGGTTGACCTGGGGATAGTTGCATAGATGCACCGATTCCGGCCAGTCGCCTCCCCGCCGAGTGTCGCCGTTGGCGGAAGACGTGGCGAGCAAATCTCTACCGAATGCCAGATTCTGGTAAATCCGCTCGGCGAGGAATGGAATGACCGGGGCGAGCAATTGGCTCAGCGTCAGCATCACTTCGTGCAGGGTTTGGTAGGCGGCCAGCTTGTCGTTATCGTGGGCATCCTTGCTGCGCCAGAACCGGCGACGATTGCGGCGGATGTACCAGTTTGACAAGTCGTCGATAAAATCGCCGGCGGAGTTTACAAAGCGGGCCACATCGTAGGCCGGGAAGGCTTCGTGAGCGGTGGCAATCAGCGATTGCAATCGGGACAGTATCCATCGATCGATCTCCTGCCGCCCGGCGGCGGGGATTTTCACTGCCCCGGGGTCATACTCGTCGAGCCGAGCATAATTCACGAAAAAGGCGTACGAGTTCCAGAGCGGAATCAGGAACTGGCGGCGGACTTCGTCGGCCGGTTTGCTGGTCACCAGACAGGTCGGCATCCCTTCCTTGGTCTGACTGATCGGACCTTCGGGCGTGTTGAGTGTCACCGGTTGATCGGGGTGCCGGGTGCCGAACCGCAAATCGCTGGCCGGGTTCTGTGCCAGATACATCCAACGGAGTGTATCAACTCCCAGTTGCTCGGCGGCTTCCTCGAACCAGATGGCCGTGCCGTCCGACTTGTGCATCGGCTTGCCCCGCTCATCCATCACCAGCCGATGCCCCAACAACGTCTTGAAGGGACGCTTCTCGGCGGGATCGTCCGTTTCGTCGTACCGCATCATCGTGGCCAGGGAGAGCAGCGAGTAGAACCAGTTGCGGAACTGCCCGGGGAAACACTCCGTCACGAAATCCGCCGGGAACCACTCCTCCCAGGTTTTGCGGTCGTGGTTGTAGCCCATCGTCGAGAACGGCGTGATCCCCGCATCGAGCCAGGGATTGCCGACGTCTTCAATCCGCGACAACACCGCCCCGGTCCGTTCCGAACGGATTTTCACGCCATCAATCCAGGGCCGATGGGGCGTGTTCCCTTCGAAATCGTTCCAGCCCTCGACAGCTCGTTGTTTCAACTCATCGAGTGAGCCGATCACTTCGAAGTCGGTCGGATCCTCCGGATTCACCCAGATTGGTAAGGCCAGCCCCCAGAAGCGTTTCTTGGAAATCATCCAGTCCCGCATGTTGGTGAGCCATTCGACCTCGCGATTCTGCCCGTCGATGCTGTCCGGCAACCACTCGATGGCTCGAGTGACCTCTTTAATCTCCTCCCGCCAGTCCATGTTGATGAACCATTCATCGACCAGCCGAAAGACCAGTTCGTCCCCGGTCCGCCAGCAGTGCGGATAAATGTGTGGATACTGCTCGACCGCCACCAGCAGATGCTTCTCGCGGAGTTGTTCGATGACCAGATCGACTGTTGCGGGATCAATCGCTTCTCGCCCGGTGAAAGGCCCAAAGCCCTCCTGAAACCGGCCATCTTCGCCCAGCGGAGCAATGCCGACGAGCCCCAGGTCCTTGCCGATTTTGTGGTCCACGTCCCCACACCCGGGAGCCGTGTGCACGATGCCGGTTCCCTCTCCCGCCACCACATGCGGGCTCCCCTTGGAATCTCGCCCCCCATCAATCACAAGATGGCAGGAGATCCCCGTTTTATGCGCCAGGCCTTCCTCACGCGGGAAGCCCCCCTCCGCTGACTGTGCCGGCAGGTCATCGAACGGCCCGTCGTATTCCCAGCCGACCATCTCTGCTCCCTTGATGGCCTCCAGTTCTTCGAAGCCTCCCTGTTCCTTGAAGATTTGCGCCAAGGTTTTCAGCTTGGGAACCTCCTCGGGCCAACTCCATTCCGGACGCCCAAAGCCTTCCTTGTATTCCCGATCCAGCCGCTTGAAGTTCAGGTTCTCTTTCGCGAAATAGTAAATCGCTCCGTCCCGTTTCGTTTGGATCTTCAGGTAATCCAGTTCCGGGTTGACCGCAGCCGCCACGTTGCTGGTGAGGGTCCAGGGGGTGGTTGTCCAGATCAGTAGAAACTCGTTTTCCCGGTTTCGCAGCGGAAACCGGATAAACAACGACCGGTGCACGGTCAGCCTGCGGCCATCGGCGATTTCCATCTGCGAATAGGCACTCCCTCCCCGGCCGGACCAGGGCATGACATCGTGTCCGCGATAGATCTTCTTTCGCTGGAAACACTTCTTCAAAAATGTCCAGATTGTCTCGTTGTTCTCGGTGGAGAAGGTGAAGTAGGAGCCCCCCCATTCCGGATTCCCCAAGCGGGACACGATACTATGCGCAACGTCCGTCACCTGCTGCTGGCGTGGCGTTGTGTAGCGAACGGGTTCTGTGGTGCCCACCGCCTGGGCCAGTTTGCGGAGTTCGTTCGGGCTGTCCCATTCCATCCAGTAGCCGAGCCGAATTGATTGTTCCGTCTGGCGGGCCGCAAACTTCAACACCCGTTGCTTGCAGGCATTCACGAAGCGATCGATGCCATACTCGTGAATTGCGGTTTTGGTGCCGAGCCCCAGTTCCTTTTCGACTTCCACCTCCACCCACAACCCCTGGCAGTCGAAGCCGTTCTGGTAGCGGAGTTCGTGGCCGGTCATGGCGAAGTAGCGCTGATAGGCATCCTTGTAGGTCCGCCCCCAGGCGTGATGCACCCCCATCGGATTGTTGGCGGTGATCGGACCGTCCAGAAAACTCCACTTCGCTTTTCCGCGGTTTTTCTCCCGCAATTTGCGGAAAATGTCCTGTTTGGCCCACAACGACAGGACCGCATGTTCACCGGAAACAAACTCGGAGTCACTCACTTTTTGAAACATCAGGGTTTCAGCCTTCACCAGATAGTCCGCCGGTTTGTGGTCATCCGGCCAGGGTTGTCTGTGAAAAGAGAAATAAAGAACGGATCAGCCCGCGACATTCAGCGCATTTCAAGTATGGTTCGGCATTAAATTACTGGCTAGGGCCGAAAATGGAAGCGAAGGATGTTTTCTCCTCCGGGATCAGCATATTCTACCCGCATTAATGCAAAAAAACCGGGAAGTCTGCCAGAGGCTTCCCGGTTTGGACGGTGCATGGAACGAACGACGCGTTTCCCACATTCAGACACCAACCGGCGTTGGCTCGCAATAGGAGCCAACGCCAAGTGTGTCAATCCTTGGTTTATGGTTGTATGCCACTGGCTTCGCCAGTGCAACTTATTGCCATAGAAAGATTTGCAACGCTCTGGTATGGCCAGTGGCAGTACGAGTTTTTAACTGTGACAGACCACTAACCAAGTGCGCTGTCCTAGTTTAAACCAAGGGACGCATTGGTGTGGTTGCCTACAGCGTCCAGCCTTCGCGGTAGTCGCGGTGCAGGAACTGGTTGGCTTCGGGGGCATTGGTGAATTCGCCCTTTTCGGCATTCCATTCCAGTTTCTTGTCGACCCGCAACGCCGCATTGCCAAGCAGAATCGTTTCCGTCAACCGCGAGGCATAGTTGAAGTTGGACATGGCCGGCGGTCCCCCGGCACATGCCAAGGCGAATTCCGTGAAGTGACCCGGCGAGCGGGGCAGCGATTGTTCCGGCTTTTTGTAGTCCTTGAAATTTTCCCGGGGGAGCAGCACGTAACTGGCACCGTAATCGTTGGGGGAGAACAAGGTTCCCTTTTCTCCCACCACCAGCGATCCGCTACTGGGGACATTTTCCCCCTGAGTCAGTTCCACGGAAGGACGGCGTCCCCCATCGTACCACACCATCTTAATCGGCCCCCGCTTTTCGGTTCCCGGGAACTGGAAGGTGATCGTCGAGGATTTCGGGAAGGTTTCGTTTTCGACAATTCCCGTATGCTCGGCGACTACGGATACGGGATCGAACAGATCCAGTGCCATCACCACCGTGTTGGCGGTGTGGCAGGCCATATCGCCCAGGGCTCCCGTGCCGAAGTCCAGCCAGCCTCGCCATTTGAACGGATGATAGACCGAACTGTAGGGGCGATAGGGGGCTGGTCCCAGGAACAGATCCCAGTGCAGTCCAACGGGAATTTCTTCTTCCTTGGTGGGGCGTCCCTCTCCCTGAGGCCAGACAGGGCGATTCGTCCAGACATGCACCTCCGTTACGTTGCCCAGGGCTCCATCGCGGAGTACTTCCACCGCTTCCCGCAAACCGTTCTCCGCGGTTCCCTGATTTCCCATCTGCGTGGCCACGCCGTGCTCGTTTGCCAGTTGGCGAAGCATACGGGCTTCGTGAACCGACCACGTCAGCGGCTTCTGCACAAATGCGTGTTTCCCCTTGCGAATTGCCATCGCGGCGGCCGGCGCGTGGGTGTGATCGGGGGTGCTGACGGTGACGGCGTCGATCTTGTCCCCCATTTCGTCGAGCATTTGACGATAATCGACGAATTTCTTGGCGTCGGGATAACGCCGCGATTTCTTGTCGAGGCGGCTTTCGTCGATGTCGCACAGCGCGACGACCACGCCATCACGCGCCGCGGAATCGGTATCACTGGAGCCTTTCCCTTCCACCCCAATGCACGCAAAGTTCAATTTTTCCATGGGATTCTGACTGAGGGCCACTTTCGGCTCGTTGGCAACCCAGAAGGCAGTACCCACCGCTGCCGTGGCAGCACTCGTTTTCAGGAAATCGCGACGTGAACTGTTCAGACTCATGGAAATTCCTTTGACTATCGATGGTTGCAATTCAGCGGGGAATGGGCTTGCAGTATCCGCCGCGACTGCCCTGGCCGAACTGGATGCCCCCAGCATATCACAAAAGAGGCGAACTGATCAATCAATTCCGATGTGCTGGCGGCGGGAATGTGGCTACACGGTAGGATTGCCTGCGAGCACGATTGAAGATGAGGAACGCAACCCGTAGAGTAACAAAAGGTCGCGGGCAGGCGGAACGCGGAGTCTCGACGGGATATCATAACGGGAGAATACGTTCTGTCATCGGTTGTTCGCGGCCTCGACTTTGTTTCGATTGATACTTCATGCTGGAAAATCCTGGAAACCATGACACGCCTATCGCTCTGCTTATATCGGGACTTGCCGACGTTCACCCTGCTGCTGGCCGTCACCTTGGGGTGCTGCGGGTGCCGTCCCGCTCCTTCCACCCCCGACACTCCCGGCGAACCGTCGGCGTCAACGCCGTCGGAGTCGGTAACTCCCGATAATCCCGACGTGGTGGCGGCCCTCAAGGCGTCGGGAGCTGTTCTCGCTCTGAACGCGCGTGGCCAGATCACTGCAGTGGACTTCCGCAATGTGGAATCCAGCGATGAAGTCCTCCAGAATTTGTCCTCCTTGCCGGAATTACAGCAACTCTTTCTGATCGGCCCGGGTTTCACCTCCGAGGGCTTGAAGCACCTGGCCGACTGCGCCAATTTGCGGCTGCTCTCGCTGGAAAAAACGCTGGTCAACGACGACGGGCTGGCGAACATCGCGAACATGAGCCAACTGGTGGCCCTGCGGTTGCGGCAGACCGATATATCCGATGCCGGCATGAGCCATCTGGCCAGCCTGGATAACCTGCGCGAACTCGATTTGCGTTTCACCAACATTTCGGATGCCGGTTTGCCTCCCCTGAAGGAATTGGCCAGTCTTTCGACGGTCAAGCTCGATCGCAGCAAAATCAGCGATGAAGGGGTTAAGATCCTCGCCAGCATTCCGACCATCGAGTATCTGGGACTCAATTTAACCAATCTCACCAACGCCTCCCTCGAAGCGCTGGCCCAGCGAACGAATCTCAAGGGGTTGGAACTGGACGATACCCAAATCAACGACGAGGGGATCGTCCACCTGGCAGGTCTTGCCGAACTGCAAACGCTTAGCCTGCGCCGCGACGACGTGGGGGACGAAGGCTTCGAGGTCATTGGCAAGTTGAAGTCGCTGAAGCGGCTTTCGATTCGCGATACCGTCATTTCCGACGCCGGCTGCGCGCTGCTGGCCCAGTTGAGCAACCTGGAAAATCTCGATCTCAACGAAACCGTGGTGGGGGATACGGGTGTCGAACATTTAACGGCACTCGAAAAGCTGAAGGTGCTCGAACTCTGGTTCACGCGGATCACGCCAGCGGCTCTGGTATCCCTGGCGAAGTTGACCAGCCTTGAGGAACTGAACCTGGAAGACACCCGGATCGACGATGCGAGTCTGCAGCATCTGTCCGGGCTGGCCCGGCTGAAGTCACTTACTCTGAAGCAAACCCCCATCACCGACGCCGGGTTGCTTCACCTGCACCCGATCAAAACGCTGACCTTCGTGCACCTCGGAAACACCCAGGTCACGGAGGAGGGGATTGCCGCACTGAAAACCGCGATACCCGAGGCGAAAGTGCAGAATTAGGGTTCGTGAATCGAACCGTCTGATTGAGCGGCAGGACGTCCTGCTCGAAGTCAGGCCCGCCCCAACGGCCCCGCGACTGATTCCGTTGAACGCGAATGCGAGTGAGTTGTTTCGCGCTATCCCTTTCCCGACAGGATGGCATTCATGTTCTGCTTGTACGCCTCCACCCCCGGTTGTCCGTAGGGGTTGATGCCGATGAGTCGGCCTTCCAGCACGGTCGCGAGCATCAGCATCTGGTAGAACTGGCCCAGGGTGTAGGCGGAAAGTTCCGGCAGCAGGATGTCGGCGGTGGGGCGATTCACGTCGGCGTAGGCCTTGTTCGTCCCTTGAATGGCGGCGGTGAGAACCTCGGGGATTGTTTTGCCCGCGAATTTGTTCAGTTGATCCTGGTCCCGATTCGCGGGCAATTTGGGGATGCTCAGCGGGGACTCGTTCGGCTGGCCGATGACCACATTCGTGATCAATTTGTCGCGTACCCCTTCCTGGTGCTGTTGCCCGCGGCTATGCAGGTCGCGCGTGTTGACGATAGTCAACGGGAACGCCCCCTGTTCGTGTTTTCCCAAGCTTTCCGCCAGGAGTTGGTCGTACCACAGTCCACTGGCTTCGAGTTTTTTCCCCCAGGTGGAGAGAATGCGGGTTTTCAAGCCGGCCTGTTTTTCCAGCAGGTGACAGACGGCGGTGTAATCGAGAACCGGGTTTTCGCCGCGTGGAGCCGTGCGGAAGGTCTCGGTCATATCGGCGGCCCCTTCCAGGAGACGCAACACATCCATTCCCAGCACCGCCGCGGGAAGCAACCCGACGGCCGTAAAGATCGAAAACCGTCCTCCCACGCCATCGGGAATCGGAAAGGTGACCGGATAGCCTCGGGAGTTGCTGAAGTCGCGGAGTTTGCCGGCTTCTCCCGTGACGGGTACCACGTAGCGCGTGCTCTCGCGACTGTCCGCTCCGTAGTATTGTTCCAGGGCTTCCCGAAACAGGCGAAACGCCACCGCGGTTTCGAGCGTCCCCCCCGATTTGCTGATCACCACGATGCCCCATCGCTGGGCAAAATCGGTCGGGTCGGTGCATTGAGTCCGTAGCAGGGTCAACAGGGAAACGAGGGCATCATTATCGACATTGTTCCCTTCGAAGTACAGGCGGGGCACTTCCCCGCGCAACGCGCGGGGAAGTTCGTTGTGGAAGGGATCGCATAGCCCTTCGAACAAGGCCCGCAGACCCATGTAGGAACCGCCGATGCCCAGCACGACAAGCCGATCGAGTTCCTCCCGCAATACCTCGGCGCAGGCCAGCATCCGGCCCAGCAGCGAGGCGTCTCCCTGTTGCTCGTATTCATCGAGCAGCTTCCGCGGGAGTTCGATGAATCCGGCATCCAGCGGATCCTTTTCCGCGGGAACCTGCCCGCCGGAATTGAACAACTCCACATCATGTTGGACTTCTGCTCGAGCCGCTTCCAGCGCGGCGGACAAGGCGTTCCAGTCGGAGTTGGAAATCGCGGCCCGCGCGGGCTGCGGATTGTATTGCAGGGGGGTCGACATAATAAACCCTTTCGGGGATTGGGTTAGGGATTCGGGGCTTTCACCGGATTTCCGTCCTCAGGCGGATATCGACGCTGTTACGGTGGGCAGTCAGACCTTCCTTATCCGCCAGCAGACGGACCAGATCGGCATCGGCGGCCAGGGCATCGCAGTCGTACCCGATGATCGAGGAGCGTTTGAGGAAATCATTCGCGCACAGGCCATTGGCGAATCGGGCGGTCCCCCCGGTCGGCAGCACATGGGAAGGACCCGCGACATAATCTCCCAGCGCGACCGGGGTGTAATGTCCCAGGAAAATGGCGCCGGCATTTTGCACCTGACGCAGCATGATTTCGGGATCGGCCGTGGAAATGTGCAGATGTTCGGTCGCGAGTTGATCGGTTACTCGGGCGGCCTGTTCCGCGGAGTCGGCAAGAATCAACGCGCTGTAATCCTGGAGCGATTGGCGCGCCAGATCACCCCGCGAAAGGAGATCTAACTGCCTGGTCAACTCGTGTTGCACTGCCTGCAGCAGCGGTTCGTGCCAAGTAATCAGCACGGCGGAACCGGGGCTGTGTTCGGCCTGGGAAATCAGGTCGCTGGCGACGAAGGCGGGATCCGCGGTTTCGTCGGCCAGCACGATGACTTCACTGGGGCCGGCGATGCTGTCGATGTCGACCTGCCCGTACACATGCCGTTTCGCCAAGGCCACGAACAGGTTGCCTGGCCCCACGATTTTGTCGACGCGAGGCAAGCCCTCGATGCCGTAGGCCATCGCCGCGACGGCTTGCGCGCCCCCCAGGCGATACACTTCCGTAATGCCCAACTCATGGCATGCCGCCAGCAGATCCGTGTTGTAACTGCCGAAAGGCGTAGGCGGGGCCACCACCGCAATTTCCGCGACTCCCGCCGTTTGTGCGGGGACGGCAGTCATCAGCAAAGTGGAGGGATAGGCGGCGGCTCCGCCGGGAACACAAATCCCGACCCGCTTCATCGGCAAATAACGCTGCCGCAATTCGATCCGGCCGGGGCCGAGATCGCGCACGACGCGTACATCGCGATTGAGAATCGCCCGCTGAAATTCCTGAATGTTTTCGCGGATCTGCCGCAGTGTCGACAGATACTGCGGATCGGCCTGGGCGTGTGCCTGGGCAAGTTCCTCCGCGGAGACCCGAATCGTTTCCGCGGTCAGTTCCTTGCGGTCCAGTTTCCGGGTATAGTCCAGAACGGCTGGCAAGCCCTGGAGACGCACATCGTGACAGATTCGTTCCACCACTTGTTGAGGAGATAGCGGCTCGCCGAACAGTTCGATGGTGCGCTGCCGACCTTCCGGGGAGACGACATTCCCTTGGGGACTGAGTTTTTCCCGCAGTTGCTCAAACAGCGTTTCGGCGTCGGCGTCGGAAAGCCGGATCACCGGAATCTGTAATGTGGAGTTCAAGGGCATGTATCGATACTTCACTGGGGCTGGCAAATTGACTGGCTGCATTCTAATGGATTTGAGTTTCCCGGCAAACCGCCAGCAGAGATTCATTTGCCGCGTGTGAATCCAGTAACCAGACATGTCAAAGTATTGATCGTTGCATCAAGGATAATAGATCGACATATCAATCGACGGGGTGTGTTACGGATCGATGAGCACGACCGGGTCAAACAGAAATGGAAGCAAGGGCGGTGGAAACAGACTTCGAACGGATCGACTTGCGGAGCGATACTGTCACCTGCCCCACGCCGGAGATGCGGCAAGCGATGTGCGAGGCGGAAGTGGGAGACGACATGGTCGGTGAGGATCCGACCGTGAATCTGCTGGAAGCGTATTGTTGCGAGTTATTCCAGAAGGAGGCAGCGGTATTCTGCTGCTCGGGAACGCAATCGAACCAGGTGGCCGTCTGGTCGCAGTGCAGACCGGGCGATGAAATCCTCATCGAACAGAACGGTCATCTGGCCAATTACGAGGGGGGCGCGCCTGCTGTGCTGTCGGGAGTTTCGGTCCGATGCCTGCCCGGTCGGGGGGGAATGCTCGACAGCGCGGACTTGGAAAGTGCCTGGCGGCAACCGCATCAGCATTTTCCCACGCCGAAACTGCTGTGTCTCGAAAACACAACGAATATTGGGGGAGGACGGGTTTATCCCTTCGAACAACTGCAACGAGTCTGCGAATGGGGCCGTGCGCGGGGCTTGCGCCTTCATCTGGACGGAGCCCGCATTTTCAATGCCTGTACGGCTGCCGGGTATCTACCCCATCAGGTCGCCAATTTATTTGATACCGTCAGTCTCTGTTTTTCCAAGGGGCTGGGCTGCCCCATGGGGTCGATGCTGCTGGGCGATGCGGATACGATCGCGCGGGGGCGCCGGGCCAGAAAAATCTTTGGTGGGGCCCTGAGGCAGGCGGGCATCATGGCGGCGGCGGCGGTGTATGCGTTGCAGCATCATCGCGCGCGGCTTGTCGAGGATCATGCGCACGCACGCCGTCTCGCTGAGATTCTGCAGGGGATCGAGGGAGTGCGCATACAACCGGAACTGGTGGAAAGCAACATCGTATTTTTTGAACTGGATCCGGCAGGCATGACCGGCGTGGAATTCACGCGGCAACTCCAGCAGAAAAACGTACTGATGTTCGCGGTGGGCCCCCAGCGGATCCGCGCGGTGACGCATCTCGATATCAATTCAGGGATGGTCGAGCAGGCAGGTCGGGTGATTGCCGAAGTTCTTGCGCGACGGCCGTGAAAATTCGGGCGACCAGATCAATCTGGCGGCAGGCCCGCAGTTCCCCCGTCTCGCTCATGCCGGGATAGTGTTTCGGAAGTTCGAAACGGATCACCCTGGCTTTGTCGAGGGATTCGCCACGCTGGCAGATGCCCACATAGGCGATGCCATCCTGTTCCTCGGGCGCGTTGGGCCCCAAATGTCCCGTGACCGAAACCGCCAACGCCGCTTCCTCCGTCCGTTGCAAGACCCCCTCGGCCATTTGGCGGGCCACTATTTCGCTGACCGGCCCGATGTGCGGATTATCCAGCAGGGCCGGATCGATTCCCAGCCAGTTGGCCTTCGTCAGATTGCGATAGGTCACCGCGGATCCGCACAGCACCTCGGAAACGCCCGCAATTTGGCCCAAAGTTGCGGCAAGCAGACCCGCCGTGCAACTTTCAGCGAACACGATCCGTTTTCGCAACCGGATGAGTTCGTTCAATAACTGGCGCGTGGCCTGCAGTACGGCAAGCGAGTCGTTCACTCCAGCCCCCTGGTTAACTCGGCCTGGGATGCCTGGAGCACTGGTGTCTCCCCGTGTTGAATAGCGGCGATTCTCTGCTGAAACTGTTCAACCTCGCCAGCGGATTTCAGTACGGAAAGTGTCATACGGGTAGACCACATGCCTCCCGCGGGAATGCTGACGACGCGACCATTTTTTCGTTCAATTGCCTTGAAGTTGGGGAAATTCGTTCCCGGTTCCAGACCCGTGCAATACCCATCGGCCTCGAGTTGGGTATTCTTCCAGACGGAAAAACAAGGCAGGGTATTCAGGTCGAAATCGAGAGCAAATCCGGAGGACGCGGCCGCATTCGTCAACAGGGCCGTGGTTCGTTGCTGCTCATCGCCCCGCAGTTGGCACAGATACACCTGCTCGGCATATCCCGCGGTGGGGCCGAGGAATTCCTGGAAGGTATCGAGACCCTCGGCGGCACGGGGGTCGCGCGGGTAGACCGCGCGACACGGTGCCTGCCAGCGACTCCCCGCTTCCAGCAAGGGGGTGCCGACATTGATGTGGTACAGCAACTGCATCTCCGCGGGACGCCCCGCCAGGTTCCGGACCGTATCCGTCAAATGGAGTTCCGCCCGATCCGCGGGGAGAAAATATTCGGTCTCCAATGCGAGATTCGGGCCAAACAGGGTCACTTCGCGCGTCAGCCCCCGAATGGAAAGTCCCTGTTCGGTTACGATCAGTTTCACCCACTCGGCGGGACGATTCGCAATTTGGCCGTGCAGCGTGATCTCGGATTCAATCGGGCTGGCGGCATCGGGATCGATGCCGGGGGGACCGTTGAAGGACAAGCCGCAGCGGCACAGCAACTCGTTGAAACCATCGAGCCAGCCCAGGCCGTTCCGGGAGGTTAAATTCACATACATCGGGTGGACGGGATATTCCGCCGGGGCATCCCAGCCCACCCGGATGCCCGCGGATTCCATTTTCCAGATTCCCATGCCTCGCGTGGGCAACAGGCAAACCTTGAGTTTGCCGTTGTCCACTTCAATCACGTCGACACCGGCGGCCAATCCGGCCTGGAACGTGATTTTGCGTACGTGCCAGTCAGAGGAGCCCCCAAGTCCGGGGGCATCCCGAGCAGTCCATTCGAGTTGACTCGGCACATCCGGGCCGATCAGAACGAAATCTTTCATGAGGAGCGCCGGCTAAACAGGGACGTAAGGAAATCATGGAACGGTGCGAGGCCGATCGTCGGAAATGGGCAGGGCATCCGCACGTTGGAGTGCAGATCCTCCCGGAGTCATTTTCCGTTGTTGGCGGGGGGGCTTTTCAGAATTTCGTCTCCCGCCTTCAGGCCTTCCAGAATTTCGACTTGTTTCTCCTTGCGATGTCCGAGTTTGACAAATCGCTTCGCGGGTTCGGCGTCGGCGGTGGCCTGGACCCACACATAGGGATCGGGTTTCTCGGAGAAGTCGTCCTGAAAGACTGCGGATTCCGGTACCAGCAGGGCGGCAGCGTTTTCATAGGCCAGTATCGACACTTTTCCCGTCATGCCGGGAGTCAACTGCGATTGAGCCGGCAACGACTGCAGTTTGACCAGGGCCAGGTACTTGCCATCGCTCTGGACGATTCGGCTCACATCCGAGATTTCGCCGCGCAGACGCAGGTTTTGAATCGATTCGGGACGAATGATCACGGGTTGCCCCGGCGCGACAATCCCCAACTGGCTTTCGGTGAGCGACAGCACAACCTCCAGCGAGGCAGGGTTCACAATGGTGAGCAATACCTGATGAGGCGGAATGACCGAACCGGGAATTAATTGTTTTTCACGTGCAGGCAGATCGCCCCAGCGACCCCGCGTCGCCTGACCATAAAACGCAAGTCCGCCACGAGGGGCGTAGACAGTCATCTGTTGCCGATCTTGCTGCAGGGCTTGCAGACGTTCCTTTTTGTCGGCCAAATCCTTTTCCAGTTGTTCCACATCCAGTTCCTTCTTGCGGAACAGCATGGGAAGCGTCACGGACGTTTTGGCCTTGGACAGTGCGGTACGTGCCTGGGTGTCGACAAGGGATTGTTTTTCGCGGGGAAACAATACCTGGGTTTGCCGTTCATAGCGGAGTTCTGCTTCTTCCAGGCCATGTTGTGCCATTTCGACATCCCGCGCCGTCCGTTTCAGAATAATTTCCTCGGTGGCTTCCGTCAGGTCGTCGGCTTCGTACATCTGCTTGAGCTGATTCAACTCTTCCTGGGCATATTCGAGACGGAACTTGGCCATGTCCAGACCCAGTTGCGCCGATTTCAAATCGCGTGCCTCGCGAATCCGCTGGTAATAGTCCAATTCCTCGGCGGCAATCCGCGCTGCGAGATCGGACTGCTGCAAGTCCATTGCCGTGGACTCCTTGAGAAACCGCAATTCATCGACAGCCAGACGCAGCATTAAATCGGATGCCTGCACACTCCGTTTCAGGCTGTCCAGTTCCTTATCCAGGTCCTCGGTGGCCAGCACCAGCAGGGGATCCCCTTCATTGACCTGGCTGCCGTGAGAGACAACACTTTCGACCTTCAAACTGGCCCATTTTTCGGGTTTGAGGATCAGTTCTTCCGTTTCGGAACTTTGGAAAACTCCGTCGGTTTCCACCAGGACCTGTAATTTTTCCTCTTTCAGCTTGAGGGTGGTCTCCTTCTTTTCGGGTTCCGCCTTGGCGGCTTCCTTGTCGGGAGAGGCATTCTGGTTCGGAGCGGAATTTTCCTGGGCAAACGCGACACCGCCAGCCAGCAGGGCGATCAGGCAGGCCGCACAAGACCTGAAAAACACTGGGGAAATGGGCTGAAGGGCCGGGTGCATCCGCTGTTGAATCATGTTGCGCTCCTTGACTGACTGTTGCTCTGCCGCCACGGGCTCCATAACTCTGGCCGGGCAAGCTGGGCAGAAGTGGGAATGTCCTCGAACTGACGCTGTCAGGGACTGTAGCGATTCCTCGTGATTTCCGCCAGAGAGTCCCAATTCCTCTTCAAACCTGCTACCCTGTGAGCGCGCGGGCTCCCCGGAAAAGGTGGCTTTCACGCATCGTTTTCGAGGCAGTTATCTCTATTCATGCATTATAGGATTTCGACGTAAACGCCATGGCGGAGCCAATCGAAAAAATCGAACAGGGGGGCAGTGCGGTTGCCCAATCGGAGAGTCGCGCGAGCGAGGTCGTCAATACCCCCACGCCACCTGCCCGGCTGACTCCCATGATGGAGCGATATTTCGAGGTCAAGCGGCAGTATCCCGAGAGCCTGTTGCTGTTTCGCATGGGGGATTTTTACGAACTGTTCTATGACGACGCCGTGATTGCCGCCAAAATTCTCGGGTTGACGCTGACCAGCCGGGACAAGGGCTCGACCAATCCGGTTTCGATGGCCGGGTTCCCGTATCATTCGCTCGACAATTACCTGCAGAAACTGATTCGCTCGGGGTATCGTGCAGCCATTTGCGATCAGGTTGAAGATCCCAAGCTGGCCAAGGGTTTGGTCAAGCGTGAAGTCACGCGGATCGTTACTCCCGGAACGCTGACGGAAGACGCGCTGCTCGACCCTCGCCATAACAATTACCTGGCAGCCATCGCCTTGCGACGAGAGGGGGCGGGCCTGGCCTGGCTGGAACTTTCCACAGGACGCTTTCAGTTAGCGGAGATCCGTCTCGATCAACTGGAGGACGAACTGGCACGACTGCAACCGGCGGAACTGCTGATCAGCCAGGATCAACGGGACCATGCTGCCCTGCGCGGGGCGGGAACGAGTCCGCGGGGGATGTTGATCACGGAACGCCCGCCGTGGGAGTTCTCGGCGGATCAGGCATTCGAAGTGTTGTGTCGTCATTTCGGCACGCGTGGCCTGGAAGGGTACGATATCGACCGCGACTCTCGGGCGATTCCCGCTGCGGGGGTGCTGTTACAATATGTGCAGGAAACCCAGCGAACGGCGCTCGATCATATTTGTCGCCTGGAACGATACGCGCCGGAAAAGCGGGTGCTGATCGACGAAGCCACGCGTCGCAGCCTGGAATTGACCCAAACCCTGCGGGAGGCGAAACGCGAGGGGACGTTGCTGGAAATTCTGGATCAAACCGTCACCCCGATGGGGGCACGGCTCATTGCGGAATGGATTTCCAATCCCCTGACGGACATCGAGGACATTCGCCTGCGGGCCGACGCGGTCGAGGAATTGACCAGTCGCCTGGCAATTCTGCGGGAAATTCGCAACCAACTCGACCAAACGTACGACCTGCAGCGGTTGGCCACTCGGGTGGCGACTGGCAGGTGCAGTCCACGCGACCTGCTCTGGTTGGCCAAGACCCTGGCGTTGTTGCCGGAAACCAGGGCCTTGCTCACCGACAGTTCCGCCTCGTTATTGCGGCAGATCGAGGAACAGATAGATCCCGCAGAGGATGTGCGCGACGATATTTTTGCCTGTCTGACGGAGGATCCTCCACTGCATGTTTCGGATGGAAACCTGATTCGTGAAGGCTATCACCCGCGCCTCGATGAACTACGTGATTTGTCGCGCGGCGGCAAGGAGTGGATCGCGCGGTATCAGGCGGAGGAAATCGATCGTACCGGAATTCAGAATCTGAAGATTGGCTTCAACAAGGTCTTCGGGTATTACCTTGAAGTGACAGCGGCCCAGGCAGGCAAGGTTCCCACGGATTATATTCGCAAGCAAACTCTCAAAAACCAGGAACGATATATCACGCCACCGCTGAAGGAACACGAGGAGAAGGTGCTGGCCGCCGATCAGCAGTCCCTCGCCCTGGAGGCCGAACTGTTTCAGGATTTGCGGACACGCGTCGCGGGGCATTTGGCGCGACTCCAGCGCACCGCCGAGCGACTTGCGGAACTCGACGTCCTCTGTTCCTTTGCCAATACCGCGGTCAACCAGAATTACTGCCGTCCGCGGATCACGACCGAACCGGTGCTGCACATCAGCGAGGGACGCCATCCCGTGCTCGATGTGTTGCTGCCCAGCGGGCAATTCGTGCCTAACGATATTCACCTGGGAATATCCCGATCGCGGGCAACTGGCGCAAGGGGGGCCGATCCGGGCGATAACCTCGAGGATGCCGGCCTGGTGCAAATCATCACGGGCCCGAACATGGCCGGAAAAAGCACGTATATTCGACAAGCCGCCTTACTGACATTAATGGCGCAGGCCGGGGCGTTTGTTCCCGCCCGCGAGGCCACGATCGGACTGGTGGACCGCATCTTCGCACGGGTTGGTGCCAGCGATGAATTGAGCAAGGGTCAGAGTACCTTCATGGTCGAAATGACCGAAACGGCTCGTATTCTGAACTCGGCCACCAACCGTTCGCTGGTCATTCTGGACGAAATTGGTCGAGGCACCAGCACCTACGACGGATTGTCGCTGGCCTGGTCCGTGACGGAATACCTCCACGATCAAATCCAGGCCCGCACGCTGTTCGCGACTCATTACCACGAACTGACTGAACTCGAACAGACGCTGTCCGCCGTGCGGAACTGGAATGTGTCGGTGTATGAACAGGAGGGGGATGTGATCTTCCTGCATAAAATCGTGCCCGGAGCCGCTGATCGCAGCTACGGGATTCACGTGGCGCGTCTGGCGGGGGTGCCGGGCGATGTGATCCGACGGGCGGGTGAAATTCTGGCCACCCTGGAAAACGATCATTTCGATGACGCGGGCAAGCCGACCATTCCTCCCCGCCAAACCACGCCACAAAGGCAATTGACACTCTTCAATCCGCCGCCGCATCCCGTCCTGGAGAAGCTGAAAAAGCTGGATCTCGATGGCCTGACCCCTCGGGCCGCGCTGGATCGTCTGTATGAGCTTCGTCAGGAATTGCAGTAACCACCCTTGCGTAGGCTGGAGCGGTGGCGAATGTTTCTGCGGAGTCAACAGGTCTTGTTATACCCGCAAAAAAGGGATTGCGAATGAAGTTTTTACAAAGTCGTCTTGTCCCGATTTCCCCAAACGTCTTACAATCCGTCACGATTTGAAGTGTCTTGCCTGCCGAAAGGAGTCGTGCAGTGGATTTGATTCCCTATCCACCGGATTGGTCTCGCGAAAATTCCCCCGAAATTCTGGAGTATTGGTCGAAATATAGTCGGCATCGCTGGCTTCACCTGCTCCTGTTTGTGCGGGATGAAGACCGCCGCTTGCCCTGGCGGATCACGGCTGTGGCTGGCACTTTGGCCATGATGCTGGTCCTGTTGCTGTTTCTGGAGAGCTTCAGCAGTCAACCGGCCAGGAAAATCGCCCGGACTCCCCGCGAATTGAAGGAAACCGTTCCCGTCTTGTCGACCCGGGCGGAAATCGATGCGCCGATATTCGAAGTGTCCTATCCCGTGGAAATTGCGGATGCCCCGAGTTGGCCCGCCGAACCGATTGCGGAGAAAAAACCGGCCCCCGAGCCGTTTGTCGATCCGTTTGATCAATTCGCTCCCCCTCGGGAGGAACGCCCCGCCGCGTCCTCGGTACCGCCGCCGTCCTTCACGCAATACACTCGACCGGCTGGACATTTCGACCTTCAGTTGTCCTCCGTGCCAACGGAATTCTTCGAGGATTTTCAGTATTCCGAACGGCCACGGGCATCCACTGGACAGAGTCACTTCCCGGGAGAGCCGCCGGCGACGCTGCCCACCAGTCTTGCCTGGGGAAAATATCGCACGCATCGGGATGGGGATTTCGAGGAACCCTTCCTGGCCTCCTGGTTCGACCGTGGTGCAGCCTGGAGTAATGAAACGGAAACACGCCCGGGGAGTCGAGATTCCATACCTGTCGATGCCTCTGCTGTCTTTGCCAGCAGTCAGGGGAGGGTCCTGCTGAAGAAGAGTTGCCCGCCGGAAGCAGCCGAGAATTCCTCCTTCCGTTATACGCTCACGCTGATCAATCAAGGGACACTACCCGTTGATTATGTGCGTGTTTACGAGGAAGTAGGAGACCCTCGCGCGGTCATCGAAGTATCGCCCCCGGCCCAGAAAGTAGATAGTCAACTGGTGTGGACGATCGCATCGCTGGCCGCCGGAGAGTCACGGGTCTTGCAGGTCACTTGCCGTCCCCGTACGAGGGAAAGCGTGCTCGCGATGAATACCACGGTGGAAGTTCTCCAGACGCTGGCTGCCCGTACTGAGATTTTCGTGCCCGATGTCGTGGTTTCGGTGACGTTGCCCGTCGAGGTAGAAGCTGGTGCAGATTTCCCCGTCCAAATTGAGATTCGCAACAACAGCGAAAAAACCTTTCAACCCTCGGACCTGCGGGTACAGTTACTGAAGGGGGTGCACCGGCGGGGAGAAAGGGATTTGACCACCCGCGTGACCGTTCCCGGTCCGGGGCAGTCGGTGACGATTCCCATGTCGCTGACTGCGGAATTGTCGGGGCCGGTGCTGCTGGAGGCCAAGCTGAACTTGGAGGAAACCCTGACCGTTCCCGTGACGGCCCATTCCGTGGTGGGGTCCAGCCGCCAGGATAAGTCGAATCCCGATAATCCACCCCAGGATACGATTTTGCAGAAAACCCAGTCGAACCGGTTGGCCGTGATGCAGCGCTGAGTTTCGACCGTGACCGAGATCTGTCACAATCCTGTGTGATCGTCGTAAGGTGACCTCTACGGGTTTGAACGGGTGGAAACACGGATCGTGGATAACGCGGAATTCATCAAGCAGCAGGCCCAATCCATCGGCTTTGACCTGTGTGGGATTGCTCCAGCCGTCGGCCCGGCTAGCTGGCCCGATTTCACTCACTGGCTCGATGCCGGTTTTGCCGGGGAAATGCACTATCTGGAAAAACGTCGCGCGGCCTATCAGCATCCACGGTTTGTGCTCGAATCCGTCCGGTCTGTCATAATGGTTGCCGTCTGTTACGATCCGCAACCAGAGGCTGCGGGAACTCCGTCCGTTTCGTCCGTGGGGCGGATCGCTCGTTACGCCCGCGGGCTGAAGGATTATCACGACGTCCTGCGAAGCCTGTTGAAACGACTGGCCGACAAATTGCACGCCCATGTGCCCGGCTGCCGCACGCGGGGGGTGGTCGATACCGCTCCGTTGCTCGAACGAGATTTTGCCCGTCAGGCCGGCTTGGGCTGGTTTGGCAAAAACACCATGCTGATCAACAAACACAAGGGGAGTTATTTTTTTCTGGGGGCGATTCTGACGGACCTGGAACTGCCACCCGATATGCCGCACGAGACCTCGCACTGCGGTACCTGCACTCGTTGCCTGGAAATATGCCCCACCGATGCGTTGGTCGAGCCTTATCGGCTGGATGCCCGGCGATGCCTGTCGTATTTGACGATTGAGCTACGCGATCAACCCATACCGCTGGAACTGCGATCGCAAATGGGAGACTGGATGTTCGGTTGCGACCTGTGCCAGCAGGTTTGTCCCTGGAATCGGCATGCTCCCCTCCCACGCCTGGAGGAATTCGTGGTGCGGGAGCAGCCTGCCACCGCACGGGAAATCCTGGCCTTGGGAGAATCGGCATTCCGGGAGAAGTATCGCGAAACACCGCTCGCACGCCCGGGATGGCAAGGGATGGCTCGAAACGCCGCGATCGTGCTCGGCAATCAAGGAAACGCCGGCGACCTCGCGCTGTTGCGGGGGCATTTGCAGGATGGCAGTCCACTGGTACGCGGTGCATGTGTCTGGGCGATTGCGGAAATTGGAGGAGACGCTGTCGCGGAATGGCTGACGCAACGGGCAGCAATCGAAAACGATCCTGAAGTTCATATCGAGATTCAGGCTGCCTTGAGGAAGCTGGGCAATCTGGTTTGAGGGGCCTGTCCGTCGTCGTTGTACACGGGATTATGTTGTAACCGGTGTATTCCGCAGGAACTCGTGGGATTTCTCAATCGTCGGCAGGGGTTGTCGTCGGCGCTTTGACGCTCGCCGGTAAGGCGCTACAATGCTAAATCGGTATATTTAGATGGGCAGGAGATACGTTCGGCGGGGGGACAAATAGACAGTTCGTCCCCTTGCCAGTTCATACCCAGTGACGGGCGCGTGTTTGGCTTCGAGAAAACGGGTGAAAAAATGATCAAGGTTCTGGTGGCACTTCCCGTGTACAACGAAGTGAACCATGTTCGCGAAGTGCTCGACGAAGTGAGTCATTTTGCCGAGCACATCTTGGTGGTGGACGATGGTTCGACCGATGGAACGGCCGCACGACTCCGTGAAATTTCCGGGATCACAGTCGTCACGCATGTTCGCAACCAGGGGTACGGAGCCGCCTTGCGGACGGCATTCGAACAGGCCCTGCTCGGCGGCTATGACGGGCTGGTGACGATCGATTGCGATGGCCAGCATCAACCCCAGTTGATTCCGGAAATGATTCAGGAATTGTTTCGTGACCGGGAAGATCCGGTCGATATTCTTTCCGGCAGCCGCTATCTGCACGAATTTTCCAGTGATACGCCTGCTCCCGAGGATCGCCGGCGCATCAATTTTCAAATTACGGCTCAGCTTAACCGTCTGCTGGAATTGCAGCTCACCGATTCCTTCTGCGGTTTCAAGGCGTATCGCACCGAAGCCCTGTCCAAGTTGCAGATCACGGAAACGGGATATGCCATGCCGCTGCAAGTTTGGATTCAGGCGGCTTGCCTGGGGCTGGCAATCCAGGAGTTTCCCGTCCCGCGGATTTATCTCGACGAGAATCGCTCGTTTGGGGGCTCGCTGGATGATTCCACGCGGCGGATGGCGCATTACCAGGAGGTGATAGCCAGGGAATTGCGCCGGATTGCGGATGAGTGTCCGATGTCGGCTCGCATGCTGGGAGTGGGAGTCTAAGTGGACCCGAACGCTGCCGCATCCCGTTCCGAATCCGCGGTCTCCTTGCCCACGCGAACCCATTATCGCGCTCCGCGAGAGAACGAACAGTTGCTCTGCCAGCCCGCGGGCAGGCAGTCTCCCCGGTTGATTGCACTCCAGCACGAGAAGTTCCGCATCAGCCCGCGGCTTTTCTGGGGAGAAACGCTGGCGAGTTGGCGGGCCTCGGCTCGGCGGGAATGTCTGGATCAGGCGATCTGCTTTACCGCGACGATCGATGACAGCCCGTGCATCCCCCTTGATGCCTCCCTGCCGCTGATCGCCACCGGGCATCAACCCGAACTGTTTCATCCCGGCGTCTGGGTCAAGAATGTCTGGGCCGCGCGGCAGGCGGAATGGACAGGTGGGATCGCCCTGAACCTGATAGTCGATTCCGATACCGTAAAAACCCGTTCCGTGCCGATTCCGCTGCAAGGGAATGGCCAACTTCGGGAAACACGAATCGAAATCGATGATTGGCCCATCGGTATCCCCTGGGAAGAAACCCGCGTCGTCCACGCCGATAAATTTCGCGGCTTCGCCGATCGTCTCTTGCGGACAATGGCTCCCCTGCGCGAAGCACCGCTGCTGGTCGAATACTGGCAAGCGGTCTGCGGTGTATGGGAGCAAAACGGGCTGTTGACTCGTGCCCTGGTGGCGGGACGGCGGCGGATTGAACACAAACTGGGCCTGCACACTCTGGAATTGCCCGTCAGCCTGTTAAGCCAGACGCCCAGCTTTCTCCGTTTCGTGACCAAACTCGCGGGTGATGCCGCTCGGTTTCGGTCCGTTTACAATTCGGTGTTGCAGCGCTATCGTCGCCTGTATCAGTTGAAATCGCCCACGCACCCGATTCCAGATCTTGCCTGCGAGGGGGAGTGGATCGAACTGCCATTCTGGATCTGGGACGATAAAAATCCACGGCGGCGCGGGGTCTTCACACGCTCCAAGGCCGATTCCCTGGAATTCAGCGACCGCGAGGGACTGCATTGGAGGCTTTCGCATGCCGAGCTTGCCGGGCACAACGTGCCACGCCTGGCGGAATGGCTGAATCAGGGGATTCGGCTCCGTCCGCGGGCATTGATTACAACACTCTATTTTCGCTTGTTTGTTTCCGACTGGTTCATTCACGGAATTGGCGGCGCGAAATACGATGAGATCACGGATGGGATTCTGCAGGACTACTTTGGAGTCGAACCTCCTTGCTATCAGGTCGCCACCGCTACGCTGTGGTTGCCACTGGCGGATGCCCCGCGGAGACCCGGGCGGACCGCGCGTGAATTTCGTCAGGCGTTGCGGCGCGCCCAGGAAAATCCCGAACTCTTGCTCCCCCGGGGCGAGGCACGGCTCGAACAACTCCTGATTCGCAAACACCAGTTGATTGAGGCCTGGCGGGAAAGACCGCGTCACGGGTTGACGCAACGGCAGCGCCGGGAACGCCGGCAGGAGAATCTGCGGCAGCATCGGGAACTCCAGGAAGTACGCGAAGAGCTGACCCGATTGGCCGGAGACGCCGTGCATTCCCTGCGGGAGGAGTTATACAATGCAGAGAAAGTGGAAGCGGATTGGAAAGTGGCTGCCTTCCGGGAGTATCCTTTCGTCTGTTATCCGGAATCGAGTTTACGGCGGCTGATTCAACAGATGAGCCGCGAACGTCCAGAGGATCAAATTCATGATCAATAAGATGCATAGTCGGAATTGTTTGATGGCCCTTTGCGGGTTGCTGGGGCTGGCGTTCCTTGCGATCCCGAGAATGACGGATCGACCCGCGCGGGCGGCTGATGTTCCCGTGCTTCAGGAACCGGTCCTGCAGGCTCCGTCTTCGGCTGTCGAAGAACAACGGATCCGGCAGGATATTGAATTCCTGGCCTCGGATGCCCTGGAAGGGCGCGATACCGGATCGCCCGGAATGCGGGAAGCTGCGGAGTTCATTCTCGAACAGTTTCGGGCCGCGGGACTGACCTTCCCCGCGGAGTTGCCCGACGGCATCCAAAGGTTTTCCCTATCGTCCTTGCCTGAACTGGGAGAGCAAAATCTGTTGCGGGGACAGAAAGCCGACGAAACCCTCGAGTGGGTCATTGAACGCGATTACATACCCTGTTCGTTCGGCGGAGCAGGGGAGTTCTCGGCCCCGGTGGTATTTTGTGGTTACGGCATCAAAGATCCCGAACGGGCTTACAATGAGTTCGAGGGGATTGATCTGAAGGGAAAGATTGCGCTGATTTTGCGGCGCGTACCGGGACAAACTCGACCGGGGACGCTGTATGTCCAGGAAAATGGCAACATCGATACGAATCAGGCGGCCTTGCGCACGAAATTGACAAACGCCCGCGAACAGGGAGCCGTGGCGGTCTTGTTCGTTAACGATGTCTTCTCCACGCGCGAAGGGAAGGATGAACTGCTGGAATTTGGATATGGGGGCGGGGCAGCGGGAAAACAGATACCCGTGCTGCATATCACGCAGAAGGTTGCCAGCGGATTGTTGCAGCGGGGCCTGGGGCTCTCCCTGGAAGACATCGATCGAATGATCGAGACGGAACTCAAGCCGGCCTCGGCCGAATTGCAGGGCCTCACACTGTCCGGCAAAGCCGATTTGAAACTTGATCTCACCGAGGGGCAGAATCTGATTGCCGTGCTGGAGCCGAGCGATCCTGCCATCCAGGAAACGATTGTGGTGGGGGCACACTACGATCACGTAGGCTGGGGACGTTATGGTTCACTGGCACCTGGAACGCATGCCATTCACAATGGAGCCGACGATAACGCCTCGGGAACTACCGCGGTGTTGGCCCTGGCGCGACGGTTGAAGGGGCTTTCCGGGACCTTGCCGAGACGAGTGGTCCTGATTTGCTTTGCCGGTGAGGAACGGGGCCTGATGGGCTCGAAACATTACGTTTCCGCCCCTGTTTACCCATTGGAGCAGACCGTCGCCATGATCAATCTTGACATGGTGGGACGAATGACGGACGAAAAGGTGACTGTGTTTGGCGTGGGCTCGTCTGATGTCTGGAAACCCTGGCTCGATGAACTGGAACAGCGGACCGAACTCAATTTCTTCCGGGAGAAAAAAGCCTTCGGCCCCAGCGATCATGCCTCCTTTTACGAAAAGCAGATTCCCGTGCTGCATCTGTTTACGGGACTGCACGAGCATTATCACCGTCCCCATGACGATGCTGACAAAATCAATGAACAGGGCATCAGACGGATCGTCGATCTCTTGACCGGTTTGACCCTCTACCTGGCAAACGCGCCGGAAAGGCCTAATTACATCGAGAACAAGCAATGGATTCGCGTCGGGAATCACGCGGGAGGCCGGGCCTACTTCGGCATCACGCCCGATCTGACCTACGCCGGGGCAGGATTCCAAATTTTGTTGATCGAACCGAACAGCCCGGCGGCCCATGCCGGGCTGGAACCGGGCGATCGGATCGTGGCATTGAATGGCCAAGACGTGGCAACGCGCGTGGATCTCTGGAAGATAGTGGATGCCGCTCGCCCCAAGGAGGTATTGAAGTTGCAGGTGCATCGCGGGGATACAACATTTTCCTGCAAGGTGGAACTTGGAAAGCCCCGCTGAATCGTGCAGGCTGCCTCGGCCCGACTCGCGAAGGACTTACACCTGCAAGGCGTGATCCTCTGGCAAAATCAAATTTCGGCTACCGAAGGCCACGTTCCAGCGTTCCATGGTATTCAAGCGGAGTCAATGAGTATGTGGTTTACCGAAAATCCGTGGCCGGGGGTCGCGCTCTTCTTTGTGCTGGCCTGTGTCTTCCTGGCGCGGGGGTTTCAGCGTGGCTTGGTGCGCGATTGGGGACTCGCGGGGTTGATGCTGGTCGGCGCCTTGGCTGTTTACCTTGTCGAACAGGCCATTGTGACTCCCGCCGAGGTCGTCGAAGCCCAGGTTCAGGGCTTGCTGGCCGATTGCAAGCAGGGCGATACCGCAGCAGTGCTGCAGCGGATTTCCAATAACAATCTCATGCTGAAAACCGTCATTGCTTCGGGGCTGGCACTTGCCAAGATTCACGACGATGTCCGCCTGACCGATGTGCAGGTGCGGATGATGGCCGAAAATACGCGAGCAATCAGCCATTTTCGCGCCAATGGGACGATTTCCGTGAACAGCATATCGTACACCAACCGTGCCTCCACCCGCTGGGAATTGACCTGGCAGCAAGAAGGGGAGCAGTGGAAAGTGATTGCCGTCAAACGGCTCAATCCTCTCAACGGGGATGAAATGGGGATTCTGGATCGGTCCGAAATGTAAGTCCCCACAAGGCAGCGCGGTCGCTCGACATCCCTGCCGGAGAGACTATCCTGCGTGGGGGAGGCGTGAAACCTCCCGGATGCCTGTCGCCTGGGAAATGTCGTTCTGTTGGCGGCACGCGAAAATAAGGCCCTACGAAGTTCCATTCCAACAAGGAAATCCGATACGTGTCGATATCCGCTCTGCTCCCTCGTGAACTCCAGGCTCGCATCCAGGCCCGTCCGGAGTTTCATGTTGAATTGCTGCAAGAAACCCGGGAAGCATCGGCTCGGCTGAACCCTCGCATCGGAGCGTATTTGTCCCTGGCCGAGAGTCCACTGGCCCCTGCGGAAAATGCGGACCAGCAGTCACCGCTGTGGGGCATGCCTGTTGCGGTGAAGGACAACATCTGCACGGCCACCTTGCCCACTACCTGTGCCTCCCGGATGCTGGCGGACTATCAGTCCCCCTACGATGCCACCGTGATCCGCAGGTTGCATCAAGCGGGCGCGGTCATCGTCGGCAAGCTGAACCTCGACGAATTTGCCATGGGCTCTTCGACCGAAAATTCCGCGCTGGGCAGCACCCGCAACCCTTGGAATCTGGATTATGTGCCGGGCGGTTCCTCGGGAGGTTCCGCCGCGGCCGTGGCTGCCGGGATGGTCCCCCTCGCCCTGGGAAGCGATACCGGAGGCTCGATTCGCCAGCCGGCGGCATTCTGTGGCGTGGTGGGATTAAAGCCGACCTATGGCCGGGTTTCCCGGTATGGCCTGGTCGCCTTTGCCAGTTCGTTGGACCAGATTGGGCCATTCTCGCGCGATGTCCACGGGGCGGCCGCCACCCTACAGGTTATCGCGGGGCACGATCCGCTCGATGCCACCAGCCTGCCCGATCCGGTCCCCGATTATCTGGCGACGCTCGACCAGCCTCTGGCCGGGCTCAAGCTCGGCTTTATCGAAGAATGGTTGGGAACGGGAGTGGAAGAGTCCGTCCGCGAGTCCGTGCACCGCGCGGTGGATGTGTTCCGGAGCCTGGGGGCCGAGATTGTGCCGGTGTCCCTGCCCCACTCCCGCTACGGCGTGGCGACCTATTATGTGATCGCTCCCTCTGAAGCCTCCAGTAATCTGGCCCGCTACGACGGAGTGCATTACGGGCACCGCACCAGTACCCCGGAATCCCTCGGCGGGATGTATCGCCGTTCTCGTAGCGAAGGGTTTGGCGGAGAAGTGCAACGCCGCATCATGCTGGGCTGTTATGCCCTTTCCTCCGGATATTACGATGCCTATTACCTCAAGGCGCTGCGTGTCCGTCGCCTCGTGCAGCAGGACTACCTCCAGGCCCTGGGGCAAGTCGATCTGCTGATCGGCCCCGTAACTCCAGGCCCGGCCTTCAAGCGGGGCGAAATGATCAACGACCCGCTGGCAATGTACATGGCCGACATCTTCACCATCGGTGCCAACTTGGCCGGCATCCCCGCGATTTCCCTTCCTGCCGGCACGACAGACGACGGCCTGCCGCTGGGTGTCCAACTGCTCGGCCCCGTACTGGGAGAGGAAAAACTGCTCCGGGCGGCACGCATGTTCGAACTGGCTGCCCCCTGGGATCATGCCCCAAGGGGCAATGAATCCGCCTGCTAGATCCGAGTGGAATTAACCCGGAAACTAGCCGCGCCCGTGAGGAAGCGGGCCAGGGTTGAGCCCGGTTTGTCGCAATGCATCGCCATGATCGCAGTTGTGTCCAAGGAGTGCTCGTTGAGGAACCGCCCGTCTGGCCCGCTTCCTCACGGGCGCGGCTAGTTCGACGAAGTCAGCAGGCCTGATTTAGGGACCCGGGTGAGAAATACGGGCCTACGGTTGCACAACCACGAACTTTGGTTCGTTATGCACTCGGATCGGCAGGTAAAAGACGCCATTCTCTTCGAAGTACACGATCCCCTGACGTTCCGTGCGGCCCGCCATGGTGGGCAAACGGTCCACAACCGTTCCGACCGGAGGCCTGTGGACGGATTCCACCGGGGTGTTCGTGACTCTGGTCATTCCGGAATGACGCCTGGTCATCGACTGCACGGCTGTCGGAGGCAGAGCCGCCTCGGTCATTGGCGCGGGGACATACACGGGAGTGGGCCGGTCACGGTAAATAATCTCGCGCTGCACCACCGGAGGGCCGCCATAATAGACCGGTCCGTTGCCATGGCCAGGGGGAATGTAGGGATATGGATGCACAATCATCGGCGGCGCGGGCGGAGGGGGCGGGGAAGCCAGCAATGTCCCTGCAACTGCTCCCACGGCAAACGCCACTGCGGCAGTCGCGCCGGTATTGTAATGGTGGTGATGATGAGAATGACGCATGGGGTGGCCGGCCCAAATCCCTTGCGTTGAAATACCCGTTACAGCGATTGCGCAAAGCATCCCCGCCAGTTTGCTTACACGATACATACGAACTTCCCTGTCAGTTAAGGCATGAATTCGATGCTCCCCCGAGCATCGCGCGTTTCCCCGCCGAACCATTGGAGTAGCGAGTCACGCTGGTAACAACGGCTTGGTTGCCTGCCCGGAAACCGGTGGCCCGATAACGCCCGTTGCACGGGGAAACATACCGGACCACCGCGTTTGCTGCGAGAGCAATTCTTGGGGGCAACCCGTATCGGGCGGATATTAAGGCAATCACCGCAGCGCAACTGGCAACTTAAAAGCCCAGCACGTCGTTCATGCTGTACAAACCTGGTCCCTGCTGCACCAGGAACTGAGCGGCGTTGATTGCTCCAAAGGCGTAACTATCGCGGGTATGTCCACGGACGTAAACTTCCAAGGTTTCGCCCATCATGCCGAACACGATCGAGTGTTCCCCTACGTTGTCGCCGGTGCGCAGCGCATGGTAGCCGATTTCTGTCTGCTTGCGCTTGCCTGTTTGCCCGATCCGACCATGTACATGGTCCGTTTGCCCCATTTCCTCGGCGACAATTTCCCCGAACCGCAACGCGGTTCCACTGGGGGCGTCTTCCTTGAAGCGATGATGCCGTTCGACGATTTCCACGTCCACGCCATCCGGGAGTGATTTCAACGCCCGTGCCGCGTCCCTCACCAACTTCATGGCCAGATTCACCGCGGTGCTCGTGTTCGAAGCGACAATCAGGGGGGTTGTCTGACTGGCAGACAATACGCTCTCCCGTTGTTCCGGAGTGAGTCCCGTGGTTGCCACCAATAATGGGATCGAACGCTCGCCGCAAATCGCGGCCATTTTCACGCACGCTTCCGGAACGGAAAAGTCGATCAAGACATCGATATGTTCGAACATGTCCGCCGCGCTGGAAAGGGGGACGCCGATGGTGCCGATCCCCGCCAGTTCCCCCGCATCCCGTCCCAGCAGCGAGGAATGTGGTGAATCCAGAGCCACCGCAACCTGCATTCCGCTGGTCTGGTGGCCGATCGCCACGATCCGTCGCCCCATGCGTCCGCCGGCGCCATGGACGCCCAACCTGATTACTTCGTTCATGATGATCAACCTGGCAAGAAAAGTCGAATATGGCGTTTGTCGTCCATCGGTCTGCCCGGAAGTTTAGCACCCCAAGATCCACTTATCCACCAGCCAGGACGAATCCTGGTGGGCATGAATCTAGCCGGCGGAACCTGATTCACAACGCATTGGGAAAGTCGCTCTTCGCGGCGGATCACTTTCAGCCATGGATCGAATGTATGGTGGTTTGGGCGGGCCCCCCTGTTACATGCACCTGCAGGAATTCATCCACATAGACATCCACTTCGCTACGGATGCCGAAGCTCTCCAGATAAATGCCCGGTTCGATTGTGAAGAGACTCCGGGGCAGAATCCGCCGTTCTTCATGCATTTCCAGGTCGTCCAGATGGGCCCCGTTGCCATGGACCTCGGCTCCCAGGCTGTGTCCCGTGCGATGCAGAAAATAGTCGCCGAAGCCGGCCTCTTCAATCACGTGCCGCACCGCATGATCCACTTCCCACCCCTGCAAGGGGAGTTGCTCCGCGAATCGCTGGTGCACCAGTGCGATTCCCGCGTCTCGGGCGGCGGCGACTACGGCGAAAACGCTGGCGTATTCCCGGGGAATTTCCGTTCCCACATATCCCATGCGCGTCAGGTCGCTATAAATACCCTCGGGCAACTGGGACTTGCACCACAAGTCGATCAGCACCAGATCTCCCTTGCGAATGGCCGTATCACTCCCGGTGCCGGTTTCGTAATGCGGGAGTCGATTGTGGGGCTGGCGGGCAACGATGGGAGGGGAATAAGTGACCATCTCGTTTTCCGCGAAATGCTGCAGGATGCGTTGTTGCACCTCAGCTTCCGAAACGGTCCCGCTGTCGGCCGTTCGCGTTCGAATGAACTCCCAGGCCAGCGCGAAGGCAGCTGTTGTTACTTGGTCTGCCGCTAGATGCTGCGCCCACTGTTGTGGTGACAAACAGGCTTCAAACTGTTGAATCAAATCCCCGGAACTTGCGATCTGCACTCCACACGCGCGGACCAGTTCCACTGTTCCCGCGTCGATCCGCGAAACATAGGGATTATTCGCCAGAGGGGAATATTCCATGGCAATGGTTTGACCGGGAGTTAATGTCTCCCGCAGGTATTGTTGCAACGTGCGCCAATCGCGATACACCCGTTGCGTACCTGGCAGCGAGGCCAGTGCCTCGGTTTCAATCGCATGGACCAATCGGGTGGGCGAACCATGCGCGGGAATATAATAGAACCACCGCCGCGAGCCTGCGGGATGCTCGTGCAATTTTAGCACGGTACGGGCCAGGGGATTGCAACCCCGAAAATCGTAAAGCAACCAACCGTCCCAGCCTAGAGAACGGATGGCCGACTGAATCTGTTCAATCAGCGAGATAGAATTCATTTCGGCTTCAGCAAAGGGAGGACAAAGGTCTGTCGAATAGGCCCAGATAGGATTCCTGAGAAGGCTGGCTTTACGCCTGATTCCTCTCTGGCCAGACGGGGGAGTGACTCTGCAACTCAGCGAAACAGCAGCCGCGCGGTTTTCACAGTTTTGGGATCGACTTCCTCGAGATGCGCCAGAAATGCTTCCGCATCCTGAACATGCGGCGGAATAGGTTGAGTCTCGTCGGCTGGTTTTTGTTTGATGCATTGGACCAGATACCCCACGATGGCCCGCTTGATTGCCGGGATATCGTACGGATCCTGCCCATAAATCGATTTCAAACGGGGCAGGATCGACCAGTCTTCCCACCGTGCCAGGTCCACAATCACCAGGTCCGCGAGATCGGGGTGATCCAGCAGAGTCCGCAGGGAACCGCGCAGCCGTTCTGCTTCGATGTGGCCGGGGGCGTATTCCCACAGGAATTTAATGGCCTGCATCGCCGCGAACGTCTCGCTGAAAGGGACCGGACTGGGGGTTTGCAACGCCGGTTTCAATTTTGTCTGTTCCAGCGTGTCGAGACCTTCCACTCCCGACAACAGCAAATACCCCGCCATCAGACCATCAATCCCCAGCCGAAATTCCTCGTCATTGGAGATGATTTTTGCCTTTAAGACTTCGATGTCCGGTTGCTCGCCGCACAAACCCAGCATTAGCCCGTACAGACCCAGCCGGGTGACCGGGGTCTTTTCGCTGAAGGTCCAGTTCCGCACTTTTTCGCGAGGGAACTCGGCTTTGATCGCCGCGATGGTTTGATAAGGAGAATTGGCGAATTCCGCATAGGCATCGTCCGCCACCAACGGATCGGACGACTCCAAAAACCGTACAAAGTACTTCAATCGGGTGGCCTGATCCTGCTCGGGAGTCGGGGCCTCCAGGATGTAATTGAAGCTGTCGCGGGATATTTCCAGCGGGCTCATCCAAAGCAATTGCCCGTCCAGCGTCCCCACCATGATCGAAAACTTACCCGCCTCCCCCGGTTGGTAGTCGTTCAGTTGAATCTGTTGTCCCACCTTCAGCGAAGTGGACTGAGGAGCCTTGATGATTTTTTCCACGCGGAACGTGGTCGAACCGGGGGTTCCCTTGTCGAAATCGGGCTTCACTCCCGCGACCCACTCTGCGAGCACGGCGGCGTCGGTTTGCGCAATCTGCTCGGATAGCGTGAGTTGCGGGGCGCTACAGAAGGGGCAAGCCCAGGCAGGAGCCATGCTGGCGGTGAGTAGAATCAGAGCCAATAACGGCAAGGTTAGGCACTTTGGTAAAAATTCCCGAACGAATTGAACGTGGAAAGTGTACAGTCCAGGCTGAGCGGGGGGGCTTCCATTCATTGCGATGGTTCCAGTTCGAACAGGAGAAAGACAGCGAATCGACCCTGATTTTCACCAATCAGGCCCTTTTTCACAAGGCCACAACGCGTTTTGCACTTTTCGGGCACATTTCTAATTCTAGGGACCTTGTGGCCCATGGACCACGGGGGATTCCCGGATTGCGAAAATCGATCCACAAACGATTGCAAGCGATTGCGTCATCCTTTATAACTTGATTTCCCGTGCGGAGCCTTGCGGTTCCCACCACGGGCAGGTAGCTCAGTTGGTAGAGCACAGGACTGAAAATCCTGGTGTCGCGGGTTCGATTCCCGCCCTGCCCACTTGAAAACAAGGGGTTTTGAAACCTCGGCAGCATTAAGTGTCCGCGAAAGTGTTCGCTGGCTTTGCATCGCTATTCTGGACTGCTTTCCAGTTTCCTCCGCTGCTGCCGTTCCTACGGGAATTGCCTGCGAGAGCCATTCTCGGTCGCCGCTTTCACGATCACTTTTCCTCGCGCAGTAGAGTCAGCATTTCGAGGAGGTTATCGACGAGAATCACGGACGTGTCTTCCTGAACGGTATTCGTCCCCAGCCACGTTTCGTATCCGCCGAGCCGATGTTGTTCCGGCGTGGGAAGATAACCATGGCGCCCGTTGGCCAGGCCAATCACCATGGTTTTTGAAAAGGGACTGCGCTCCTTCAGTTCCAGTCCAATCTCCGCGAAGGTTTCGAAAGGAATTCCGCAGACGGCGAAGTCGCCGATGCGAATCGCCTGCAATTTAACGCTGAGCGATTCCTCCTCGCGTTCCATGGCGCGGATCACGTTGCGGGCGTAGTTTTGGGCCAGTCGTGGCAATTTCTCGATCTCGGCGGGGTCTTTGACGGCCAGTACCTCCCTGGCGGCGGCCACCTGTTCTTCCGTGGGACGTCGATACTTCAGTACCACTTCTCGCTCGATCATACCCAGGCGAATCTCCGACTGATGACGTTCGATTTGTCGATAGGCGAGCCAGGCGGCATCGGCTGCCTTGCTGGCGACAATGCGGATTTGTTCGAACGGTTCACGCGGTGGCCGTGTCACCAGGAAGGGAATGTTATTGATGTCTCCCGAGGTCCCGTTGGACATCATTGCGACAAAATCTTCGCCACCGCGTAGTCGTGAGGGCATCAGTCGCGCGAACTCGCCAAAATAATCTGCCGAGATCTGTCCGCGAGGGCCGCCCCCCACATAATGCAGGGAATAATTGGCAAACAGGGCGACGGGACGACGACTCAGATCCTGCACCGAGAGGATAGATAGCTCGGGATCGGTCGGGCCGGCCGGGCGATCGAGCACGTCGGGACTCGTACCGGGATTCATTTTGACAATATCGTACTTGCCATACGGGTTCACGGGCATCTTGCCCGGTTTCAGATACCAGCGGCGATTGAACACTTCTTCGGGCAGCGGTTGCGATGCCACGCCGATCGCCGCCGGGCGTAGCGACGCATTCGCCCGGATGATGGCGTCGGCAATGCCCTGTACCAGTAACGGGCGATATGCCGCTGCTGGCCCGGAACCCTGGCTATTGCTCGAAGGGCCGGAATGCGTGTGCGTGGAACAGATCAGGATGCGATGCGTGGGAATGGCGGTTTCCCGCTGTGCGATTCCCTTGGCTTCTTCCAGTACTTCCGGAGCCACTCCCAGATTATCGACAACCACCATGGCCAGCCTGATGGAGCCATCGTCGAGAATCAACGCGCGGGCATGCAGTGGATCGTGCGCGCTCTCCGCCATGTTGGCGCTGAATCCTCCCGGCATATTCAACGGGAATTCCCGTGGCGTGATATCCACGGCAGCCGCGCCGGCCTGGAAAACGGTCGGCTTCTCGTTTGTCGGTTGAGCATTCAGTGCGTCCAGGTGCCAGTTGATGAAAATTACGCAGCAGAACAGCCATTTCAGCAGGAAACTTTCATTTTGTGGCATCGTTGCATGCTCCTTCTTCTGGGCGGGTTGTAGTGTTTGAATGGGGGGCCATGCTTGCATCGCGAAGTAAGACAAGCAGGGCGAACGGTCAATCGGCATGCCCACGCGTCCTGCACGACGCGGGGATTGCGTCTGGTTCGCTGTTGTAAATTAATCTGCACATTTTTCATCCCCGGCTGGATCCTGAAGAATGCCGCTTGTGGATCGGTGTGGGCAGTTCTAAAATAGTATCATTCGGGCGGATCGTTGTCTGGTGGATGGATACCATGAAAACCGATTCAGACGAAACTGGTGAGTCTGCAGTCGAGGAATCCCCGCCTCCGGCAAATCGATGCAGCTTGGCATTGCCCCACTCGCTGCTGGTGCGAAATTCGTTGTTCGTGGCGGCCATTGTAATTCTGACGGCGGGCATTCTGGGGCACTTGGCCTACGTCGCCGCGCGTGGCATTCTCCACGATAGTATTCACAAGCAGTTGCGGATGCTGGCTTCGGAACGGACGGCACGCGTAGAAGCCTATACCCACCGGCAGTTGGAGCGTGCGACACTGGTTGCCGGTCGTGCCCAACTAGGGAAACTGCTGGAAGATTACTCGGAGGGAACGATCACTCCCACCACGTTTCGCGGCGAGGCAGACCAGATTCTGCGGAACACACAGGAAAACACTCTGGGTAGTCTCGAGATCTGGATTGCCGATCCGCAAGGTCACGTGGTTGCGTCTTCGGATCCCATGCATGTCGATCGGTCCTGCGCGGACGATCCCGATTTTCTTGCCGGCGGCATAGAGCCGCATCTCGGGACACCACAATGGGAAGACGGGGACTGGCTGATTTCCGTAGCGGCACCGATCCAGAATCAGCAGGCCCAGTTGCTGGGTGTCGTCATGTTCAAGCTCAAAGCGAAGACGCTGCAAAATTTGCTCGCGGACCGCACGGGCCTGGAGGAGTCGGGCGAGATCCGGATTGGCACAAAGCACAACGATGAAGTGCGTTATCTGTTTACCCATCCCGACGAACAGAAACCTGAGATACGGCTGGTGGATGTCCCGCCGCTGGCGTATGCCCTGGCTGGGAACACGGGAGCCAAAGTTACCTCCTATAAAGGGGTCGAAGTTCTTGCCGCTTACCAGCCTGTTGTTTATCAACCAGGAAAAACGCAACAGTGGGGCCTGGTGGCCATGATGGACCTGACCGAAGCCTACGCCCCTGTCACGCAACTGAGGCGGTTGATGATCGGGCTGCAAATCGTACTGGTCCTGTTGGGGGTACTGGCTTCGTTTCTATTGGCTCGCCGCATTACACAGCCCGTGCTCAAACTGGCCGATGCCGCCTCCACGATTGCCCAGGGAGATCTGAACACGCGCGTTCCCGTAACTTCCCGCGACGAAGTGGGCTTGCTGGCGACCGCTTTCAACCAGATGGCCGAAGAATTGTCCGAATCGCGAGATAAACTGGAAGACCGCGTCAAGCAGCGAACAGCCGAACTGAGCAAGGCTCAAACCGAACTGCACAGCCAGACCTGCATCCTGCAATCCATACTGGACAGCATGGGCGATGGCGTGATTGTCGCCGACCAGAACGGGAATTTCCTGCATTGGAACCCGGCTGCCGAACAGATTGTCGGTATTGGCCCGCAGGCTGTTGCTCCCCAGGAATGGTCGAAGTTATACGGCTGCTACCGGACGGATGGCCAGACACAGTATCCCGCGGAAGACCTGCCGCTGGCGCGGGCGATGCGCGGGGAATCGGTTGATCGCCAGGAACTGATTTTGCGAAATCCCGAACTGGCGGAGGATGTCTGGATCAGCGTTAATGCACGCCCGCTCAAAAGCGATCATGGCGATCTGCATGGGGGCGTGATCGTACTGCGGGACGTGACCTCCGCGATGCAGTCCGAGCAGGAACTCAAGGCCCGTGACGAGAAGAACCGCGCCATTCTGGCCACTGCTCACGAGGCGTTCATCGCCATTGATGAATCCAGTTGTATCGTGGAATGGAACGGGCAGGCCGAGGAGACTTTCGGCTGGTCCGCGGACGAAGCGCTCGGCCAGTCCTTGCCGGATCTGATCATCCCGCCCCCCTTGCGGGAAGGCCATCTCCAGGGGGTGGAACGATATCTGGAAACCGGCGTGGGGCCCGTGCTCAATCAGCGGCTCGAACTGCAGGCCTTGCACCGGGACGGGCATGAATTTCCCATTGAAATCACCATCTCGCCGATCCGCAAGGCGAACGGCATCTTGTTTGCGGCCTTTCTTCACGATATTACCGAGGAGAAACGGGCCAAGCGGGAACTCCAGTTGGCCAAGGAAGCCGCGGAGGCGGCCAGTCGCGCCAAAAGCAGTTTCCTGGCAAACATGAGTCACGAAATCCGCACTCCCATGAATGCCATCATCGGCATGACGGAACTCGTGCTCGACACCGAATTGACGTCGGCCCAGCGCGAGCATCTCTGCATGGTGCAGGAATCGGCCGATTCGCTGCTATCGATCATCAATGACATTCTCGACTTTTCCAAGATCGAAGCCGGGCGGTTGGATCTGGAACAATCGGTCTTCGATCTGCGCGAGAGTCTGGGAGACACCATGAAATCGCTGGCGATCCGGGCGCACCGCAAGGGAGTGGAACTGGCCTGGCATGTCGAGCCGCAAGTTCCTGAATTTGTCATCGGTGATCGCTATCGGCTCCGTCAGATAATTGTCAACCTGGTGGGCAATGCCATCAAGTTTACGGATGCGGGTGAAATTGTCGTCGAAACCACCGACGAAGCGCGGACGGACAAGGACATTCAGCTGAAGTTTAGCGTCCGTGATACGGGGTGCGGCATTCCCCCCGCTCAGCAGCAACGTGTCTTTCAGGCTTTCGAGCAGGCGGATGAATCCACGAGTCGGCGTTACGGCGGTACCGGATTGGGGCTGGCCATCTGTTCGCGGTTGGTGGAACTCATGGGTGGCCGGATCTGGCTGGAAAGCCAGGAGGGGCGAGGCAGCACGTTTTACTTCACGGGCCATTTCGAATTGCCCAAGGAGGACCAACTGCCGCGCAAGCACATTCGCCCGAACGGCAGGCTGGAAAGTTTGCGCGTGCTGATCGTGGACGACAATGCCACCAATTGCCAGATCCTGGAAGAAACACTACGCAACTGGAGGATGTCTCCCACGGCCATCACTCGGAGCGAAGATGCCCTCCCTTTGATGCGCGCACAAATGAAAGCCGGCGAATCGTTCGATCTGATTCTCATCGACGCGAACATGCCCGGCCTGGATGGTTTCAGCGTGGCGGAGGCCATTCAACGCGATGGCGAACTGGGAAGTGCCATCACCATGATGCTCACCTCGAGCGATCGCCGCAGGGAACTGGCGCGGTGCGCGGAGTTGGGGGTTTCGGCGTATCTTACCAAGCCGGTCAAACAATCCGAACTGTTCGATGCCATTGCCAAGTCCCTTGGTTTGGCGGATGTCGAAGTCAGCCAATCGACCGATTCTCCCGCCGCCGAGGTTGCCCGTCGAATCCCCCGCTTGAAGATTCTTCTGGCAGAGGACAGTCTGGTAAACCAGAAGCTTGCCCTGGCGCAACTTCAACCCTATGGACACGATATCCAGGTGGCAAACAATGGCCATGAAGCCCTGTCGCACTGGGAACGGCAGACGTTCGATCTCATTCTGATGGATGTGCAGATGCCCGAACTGGATGGCCTGTCGACCACACGGATGATCCGTCAACGCGAACAGGAACGTGGCGCGGGGCAGCATGTTCCCATCATCGCCATGACGGCCCATGCGATGAAGGGCGATCGTGAGGAATGCCTGGGGGCAGGCATGGATGGCTACATTTCCAAGCCGGTCCGAGCCCAGCAGTTGTTTCTCACGATCGAGCAGATCCTAAACTCCCGATCGGTGGCAAAACCGCAGGCTGCCATCGCCGAAGCGGTCAATAATACCGGAACAACATCCCATGCCGCCGTGGCAGCAGATACGACTGGAGATTCCATGGAAATTCTGGACTGGGATCGGGCAATTCATCAATCGGAAATCGGTGTGGATGCACTTCGCGAAATGGGAACGATTTTTCTGGAGGAAACGCCGAAACTCCTCAAGGAATGCCAGGATTCCCTGGAGTCCGGCGACGCACCTTCCTTGAGGCGGGCGGCCCACACTATCAAGGGGTCGGCGGCCGTGTTCGCTGCCGACCAGGTGGCAGCGGCCGCGCTCCGCCTGGAACTGCTCGCGAAGGCAGGTCATCTCGATCAGGCCCCCGAAGCCTGTTCCGAGTTGGAAAGGGAACTGGATCGGCTCATGCCGCTGTTGATCCGGCATATCGACCAGGCAGCCGATTCCAAGGAATAATCGAATCGCGCGACGTGCCGGCAGGATTCGGACGTTACGCCAGGGTGAATACAACTTGATCGGGGTTAGCAACGAGATACAGAAAACACCAGGAGTTTAACCGCCATGTCCGAGTCTTCCACGTCTGTCAGAGTGCTGCTGATCGAGGACAATCCGATCCACGTGAAACTGGTCACCAATTTGCTGGCGGGCGCGCGGAGTCCCCGCTTTGAACTCGAAACCGCCGGGCAGTTGTCCGATGGGTTGTCACGCCTGGACCGGGGGGATATCGAAATTGTGCTGTTGGATCTCACCTTGCCGGACAGTCAGGATCTCGAAACCTTCATTCGAGTACGGGCGCACGCACCGCATATGCCCGTGGTGATTGTGACGGGCCTGGATGATATCAAGCTTGCGGCGAAGGCGGTGGAAGCCGGGGCGCAGGATTACCTCGTCAAAACGCAATTGAGCGCCTCCGTGCTGGCTCGCTCGCTCCGCTATGCCCTGGAACGCACCCGGGTGCGCGATGCGGAATGGGACTCTCCCATGTTCCGGCTCGCGCAACGGCAGTTCCTCAAGGCGGCTCAACTGATGGGCCTGGACGACAACATCCGCCAGCGGTTGTTGTTTCCCCAGCGCAGTCTGGTCACGGCGTTTCCCTTCCGGCGGGATAAGTACATGGAGGTGGAAACCGTCTACGGGTATCGGGTGCAGCACGTGCTCACCATGGGGCCGACCAAGGGAGGGATTCGATATCATCAGGATGTCAGTCTGGGGGAAGTCTCGGCCCTCGCCATGTGGATGACCTGGAAGTGTGCCCTGATGCATCTCCCCTTCGGCGGCGCCAAGGGGGGCGTGCGGATCGATCCCACGGGCTTGACCAGCCACGAACTGCAGCGGCTGACCCGCCGTTATGCCTCGGAAATCAGCACCATGATCGGCCCCGACAAGGATATTCCCGCGCCCGACATGGGGACGAACGAACGGGTGATGGCCTGGATCATGGATACCTACAGCGAGCAGGCGGGGCATGCCGTCCCCGCGGTTGTCACCGGGAAACCGCTCGTTCTGGGGGGCGCCCAGGGACGCGAGGCGGCCACGGGACGAGGCGTGGTGTATCTCATCGAAGAAGCGGCACGGTATCGGAAACTATCCATAAATCAGTGCACGGCAGTCGTTCAGGGGTTCGGAAATGTCGGCAGTCATGTTGCCCAGTTCCTGGATGAACTGGGCGTCCGAGTGATCGGCGTCAGTGACGCCACGACGGGCATCTATAATCCCAAGGGGCTTTCCATCCCGTTACTGCGCGAATATGTCCGCGAGAATCGATTTCTCGAGGGCTGCCCGCATGGCGAACTCATTACGAATGCGGAATTGCTGGAACTCTCCTGCGATGTTCTTGTGCCAGCGGCGTTGCAAAGCCAGATCACCGCGGAAAACGCGGACCGCATCGACTGCAAGATCCTTGCCGAAGGGGCCAACGGGCCCACCACGCTGGAGGCGGACGAGGTACTCAATCGCAAGGGAATCTTCATCTTGCCGGACATCCTGGCGAATGCGGGAGGCGTGACTGTTTCGTATTTCGAATGGGTTCAGGATATCCAGAACTACATGTGGACCTTGAGCGAGGTCAACGAACGCCTGCGGCATATTCTCTGCGACGGATTTCGGCGTACGCTGGGGCGTTCTCAACAGGAGGGGATCGACATGCGAACGGCCGCCATGATCGAGGGGATCCAACGCGTCGCGGCCGCCAAGCTGGCCCGAGGCCTCTTCCCCTGATAGCAATTCCGTGTATGTCACTGGCCGTCTAGTCCGCCTGTGCAAACCGAGGTGGGGGATTCACCAGTTTGACAACACACGCGTGAGAAAGTCGGTGCAGGGTGGGCATTCGGGTTTAATCAAACCACCATTGGATGCCTTGCTCTTCTGCCCGAGGCGTGAGTGCATGGCACATCGGTCCGCGATGGGAGATACGTTAGCCAGGTAACAGTCAATGGCCTCGGTTTCGCCCACCGAAATCCCATTGTGCAGTGGCCTATTTTGATTTCAGCGCAAAATCCAAGGAACTGCTGGCGGCCGAGACATCGGCACTGATGCCAGACGTTTCAGCCTTAAGATACTTTCTCGGCATGAACTGTTTGGCATTGACGGACTCGGGTTGCACGTCCGCTGCGACGGGTGTGCCATCGGGCATAGCGAATTTGGAAAACATCACATCATACTGACCGGGCATGACACCCGTTTGTCCGTTCGCTTCTTGAAGCGTGTATTTTCCGGTGGCATCAGTGGTTCCGGTTCCGCCGTTTCCGGGGGTTCCTGTGCGGGGGACAAACCAGACGGTTACGCCTTCCACAGGGGACCCATCCAGCGAAACGATGCCGCTAACCTGGATCAGTTGTCGCTGCTCTCCCGGGTCACCCGCACATCCGAGAATTCCCACCAGCAGGAGACTGAACAGGTGCAACAGGAAAATTCTTTCGCTATGCATTTCGAAGCCATCTTTACGTGCGAATAAAAAAGCGAGTGACATCGGTTAAATGACAAGTCAACAGGTCCGGTTTCACCAGCTATTGATTCATACATGGGAGCTGCATGAAACCGGACAGATTGGACCTTGAATGTCGGCTTAGAACTCACCGAGAACATTGCCATCGGAAATACGGGACAGGTCACGGCGGATGGCATATGCGACGTTCTCGGACAGGAAGCGGGTAGCGCCATCTCCCATGAGAATGTGCAGCCCCCCCTTATGCAGGCTGCCAGCGAAACCACCATCGGATAATCGATGTGCCCCCGTGCTGGCGGTACTAAATGGGGGGACGCTCCAACTGCAACACCCTCGTTGATTCAGGGGGCGAGCCGTGCTTTGCAGTGTCGCTCCGGCAGTGTACCAACCCGTACTTGACCAGGTTTTCCAATTATGTTGTTGCAATTCCAGGGTGGATTCCACCACTGCAACCGAATTGCTGGTTCCATCGGTGATGTCTCGCATATTACATCGGGAATTTGCTCCAAACATGGAGCGTGTAGTAGCGGACTCCGTAGACCACTGTGTACTGGCGTGGGACGAGTTCACGCTGAATTCGTAGCTGGAACGAGCGACCATCGGCCGGGGCGACATCGTGGTATCGGAATGGCAACCAGAATTGTGCAACCGCTGACCGGGATCGGAAGGACAATAGTACCCGGGGATGATCGAACCACCCAAGGTGACGTTGGCCAAAATTCCGGCATCGTTTCCAGCGAGCATTTTCGTCGGACTGCCACCCGAGACCGGGTAATAAACGGCATCCGGGCAGTTCCCCTCGCCACCATAAATCCCGGTTGCGTGATTGAAGTCATATTGATCGTACAACGCGCCCTGTTCGACAAACGGGAGCAGCATGATCCAACCGGTGGTGTTCGTCACCAGCACGCCGCCGGGGCCTGCCCCGGGGGCCAGGGAACTGGCGGGAAAAACGTTGTGGGTATCGTGATAGTTGTGAAGCGCCAGCCCGATTTGCTTGAGATTGTTCTTGCAGCTGCTGCGCCGGGCCGCCTCGCGCGCCTGTTGCACAGCTGGCAGTAATAAGGCGACCAGAATGGCAATGATCGCGATAACGACCAAAAGCTCTATCAGCGTGAATCCTCGCCGCCTTGACTGACTCGAAGCATGAACAGGCATGACTAAACTCCATATGAACAAAGAGACATGAGTCGATATGTTAGTACTTGATAATATGAAAGCCTTTCCCTGTCAACGCCAAAGCCGCAAATGGGCAGTAGTTTGTCAAAAAACGATTTTTTAGGCTACAAAAAATGTGTGTCCAGAACCGTGAGGTGTATGCTGATTCTCAAATTCTTTCCGGGCGATCACGCAAAGAAGACGGGATGTTTACCCCGACTACTTAAACTCAGCATACAAAGCAAGCAAACCACTGCCGGATTTCCCGTGTCGCTGAAGGACAAACCGCCAATGGGTTCAGGGTAGACAATTATTCCCATTTAAGTCCTCCGGCAGGCGTTGGGATTGACGAGCAGCCAGAGGACACGTCTACTCCGAATGGAGGAAACGTATATATTAATGTGACGTGCTCGGAAAAAGGGGCGACGCAACTGGGAATTCTGAAGGACATTCAATTTCATGTCTGTATCCCCGCTTTCTCCCGGCGAGGAGGTTTCCCAGTCCGAACGCGTCCCGGGAAGCCTGAAACGTACTTTGCCGTGGGTGATATATCCCGTCACCATGCTGAGCTGCACGGCAATGTTCTTCCTGCTGGGTGAACTAGGCTGGAGTTTGATCTGGGCGACCTACGTACCCGTGCTTTGCGGGGCGATAACCATTACGGCCCTGGAAAAGATTATGCCTGCCCGCGAGGAGTGGACCGCTGATCGCGAGTCTGTCCGTAACGATCTGGTGTTCATGGTTGTCGTGCAGGTGGTTCTCCCCTGGCTGCTTAGTTTATTTGTCGCATTCGGGGTGCATCGCTGGGTGAATGAGCAGTGGGGGGCGGCCGATATCTGGGTGCACGCCTGGCCGATCTGGCTGCAAGTCGTGTTGATGATTTTCCTGGCCGACTTTATGCGCTATTGGCTGCACGTGGCGAGTCACAAATATCCATTGTTGTGGCGTCTGCATGCCGTACATCATTCACCCGACAAGTTGTACTGGTTGAATGTCGGCCGGTTTCATCCCGTCGAGAAATCCCTGCAATTTCTCTGCGATGCCTTCCCCTTCATACTGCTGGGTGTGAATCAGGAAGTACTCGCACTTTATTTTGTTTTCTACGCGGTGAATGGTTTTTTTCAGCACTGTAACATCCGGCTGCATTTTGGCTGGCTTAATTACGTGATCAGCAGTGCCGAATTACATCGCTGGCATCATTCCATGATTGCGCGGGAAGCGAATTCGAATTATGGAAACAATACGATCTTTTGGGATCTCTTGTTTGGAACTTGGTACCTGCCTCGTGAACGCGAAGTTGCGGAACTGGGCCTGCTGAACCGCCAGTACCCGCGGGATTTTCGTTCTCTACTTCTGGCTCCGTGTATTGCCGGACTCGATCGGAGTCAGGGGCCAGTTGAGACATGGCGCGAATGGCTGTTGAACTTCCTGATTCGACTCGACATGCTCTGGGTTGGCTGGCATGAATATCGTGGCGTCGTCAAGGCCGCGCGAAATCCGGCCGCATGCCAGCAACGTGTGCTACGCAGGATTCTGAATAGGCATCGAGACACCCGTTTTGCCAGGCAATTCGGGTTAACGGAAGCGCTGGATATTGAGGAATTTCGTGCCCGCCTGCCCGTTCAGGATTACGAGTCGTTGCGGCCCTATGTGATGCGGCAGGATCGGACCGGCGAACCATGGCTCAACCCCCAACAACCCGTGATGTATCATGTCACCAGCGGCACAACCGGCTCCCCGAAATTTATTCCGGTAATGGCAAGCACCTTGGTCGGGCTGAAAAAATGTCAGAGGCTTGCCACGTATCTTCAGTTTCAAGCGAATCCTGGTGGCTTTAGCGGCAGGATCCTGGGACTGGTTGGACCAGCGTTCGAGGGGCAGCTCGATTCAGGCATTCCTTTTGGTTCCGCGTCGGGCAACCTTTACAGGAGCACTCCTAAACTTGCCCAGTGGAAGTATGTCCTGCCGGTGGACGTGTTCGAAATTCAGGATTATCAGGCTAAGTATTACACGATTCTGCGACTCGCCTTGCAGGAACGCAATGTGACTTATCTTGGCACTGCGAACCCGTCCACACTGCTGCGACTGCTCGAAGTGGCGGTGGAATCTCGCGACCAGTTGCTGCGGGATCTGGAGCAGGGAACGCTTGCCTGTGCGGAGAAAATTCCTGTTGAGCAGCGTGGGGCAATACTCCGCGCGTGCCAGCAGTCGGATCCCCGGCGTGCGGATGAACTCCGGACCGTTCTGCAGGAAGGCAATTCCCCCACATGTCAGGATCTGTGGCCGTTTCTCAAACTGGTGGCCACCTGGACGGGAGGGAGTTGTGGCATCGCCCTGAAGAGCCTGAAAAGCAAATTACCCCCCGATGCGACCTTGATTGATCTGGGAATTCTGGCAAGCGAGCTATGTGTCTCGGTCACACTCTCCCCAGCTAGTAACGCCGGTCTGCCGACCTTCTGGGAGAACTTTTTCGAATTTGTCGACGTGAGAGACTACGAACAACACGGCGGTCCTTTTCTCACACTCGATCAGTTGGAAGTGGGCCAGGATTATTACCTGTTTGTAACAACGTCGGCTGGTTTATTCCGCTATGCGATGCATGATATCGTGCGAGTCCAGGGGAGATTCGAACAAACTCCGCTGATCGAGTTTCTCCAAAAAGGGGCGGGAGTCACCAGTATTACGGGGGAGAAACTCTACGAGAGCCAGGTATTGCAGGCCATGCGGGAAGTGGAGCAGGTTTGCGGATTTCGCACGCGTTTTTATCAGTTTGTGGCTGACGAAGTCGCCGCCGAATATATTCTGTATCTCGAAACGGATGTGGGCTTCCGGAATCCCATGCTCCTCGCTGAAGAGTTGGATTGCCGACTCGCTGCCCTGAATTACGAATACAGGGCCAAGCGCGACAGCCGCCGCCTGCATCCGCCACGGGTGTGTTTTTTGAAGCATGGAACTCTGGACTGCTACAAACAGCAGATGTTCAAACGCGGTCGTTCCGAATCGCAGTTCAAAACATTGTCACTCTGCTATCGCCGTGAACTGGAATTTGATTATGAACCCTTTCTGATTCTCCTGAACTCGGACGAACAGGCCTGAGCGAAGATGTCCATGCTCCGTGATTTGCACATCTGGAAGCTCGAAATTCCCCTGCGGGTTTCTTTTCGTCATGCGAGCGCGGAGCGTTCGGCAACCTCCAGTGTCTGGGTGGAGGCCACGGGCTTTGACGGAGTGACGGGATATGGCGAGGGGTGCCCGCGAACGTATGTCACTGGGGAAGACCTGGACTCCTGCCATCTGTTTTTTATGACCCACCGCGCGGAGTTGATGGATCGGATTCAATCGATTGACGACCTCGTCGGTTGGGGCAGGGAGCACCAGTCAGAAATTGATGCCGCGCCGGCAGCCTGGTGCGCGATCGAAATGGCGTTATTGGATCTGTTGGCCCGAAGCAGGGGGGAGTCCTGGGAGCGTTTGCTGAATGTCAGCGAACTTGCGGGTGTATTTCAATACACAGCCGTCCTGGGGGATCAGTCCGATGCTGCCTTCGTTGGGCAATTGCAGCAGTATCTGGAGTTCGGGTTTCAAGACTTTAAGGTGAAGCTGAGTGGAGATTCGTCGAGAGACCGTTTCAAGTTGGATCGGTTATTGGAAGCAGGCAGACCACCGTGGAGCATTCGGGTCGATGCCAACAATCTCTGGCAGACGTCACGAGAGGCGGAGGCCTATCTGAAACCTTTGTCCTCGGCTTTCATGGCCATTGAAGAGCCTCTTCGTGCCGGGGATTATCCGGGCATGCGTCAACTGGCAGAGTCCTTAGGGAAAGTGCTGATTCTCGACGAAAGTTTTCAAGGAGTACACCATTTTCCGCAAATCGAAGCGGATCCTGCTGGGTGGCTGATAAATCTCCGGATTTCCAAGATGGGAGGACTGCTGCGATCCCTGGACGTGGCTGAACAAGCGCGGCAAAAAAATATGGGTCTGATCATTGGAGCCCAGGTTGGAGAAACAAGTCTGCTCACTCGGTCGGCGCTTATGGTCGCACACAAGGCCGGTCCGCTCGTGCGCGCGCAAGAGGGAGCATTTGGAACTCGGCTGCTGAATGTCGATGTGGTTGATCCTAGCCTGGCCTTTGGCGGGGGGGGGCGGCTTGAGATTGAAGATTTTCCGCAGTGCCACGCGCCGCTGATGATCATCCGCCCGTCGGCATACTTGCGGGAATTCCGAGGATGAGGCAGTTCGCCGGGGCGATAACGCCTGTCACTTCCCTTGCGCGATTCTGCCCTGGTGAGTGGCGTGAATCTCCCGGATTCCTGGGAGCATGCGGTGTATTTTCTTTCAGCCGCAATTGTGAACATGTTAGACTATATGAATGCGGGCTTTCACCACCGTTTCCCATTCCATCACGGGAGGTCGCCATGTTCTGGAATCACATCACTCAGGGGGCCATGATCGGGATTCTTTCCCTGCCCATGCTCGGAGCAGGCTTTCTCGTTGCCGGGGACCGGGCCGGCGAGAATCAACCAGCGAGCCCTCCTTCCAGTTACGTATCCGTGGTGGAGGACGATTTTCAGACCGTCGTGAAACGAATGCAGGCGGCCAAGGCTGATATTCTGGAACGTCACTCCACCTTGCTCGGTCAGCGATACGATTTGAGCGACATTCCCGCGGAGGGTGTCCACATGGCGAAGGGCCATGCAGTCCAGTCGGGCGTGCGAGTTAAGTTGCCTCCGGGAGTGACTTGGGAACGCCTGGCGCGCATGACGCCCGCGGAGATTCGCGAACAAGGGCTCTGGCCGGCCGGCTTCTTGCCGCTGCCACACCCGAATCACCCCGAAGGAGGCATGCTGTTTCCGCGGCATCATATCGACGAGATCAAGAAGCAGGAAGACCGGGATCTGACGCGTTTTGATCTCGATTTTGATTTACCCCGGCACTTCCTGCCGGAGTATCCCCCCCCGATATTTCTGACCACGCGTCCGGATCTTGGCGATGTTTCGCAGGGAAAGGTCGTCACCATCGATAATTATTACGAGCTGTTCAACGGCATATTGAATCCCAAGCAGTTGGAGGGCGTCCGACTGCTGGTGACCCCTTTCCCGCAGCAACAGTTCAACCAGACACATGATCGCCGCAGTTTGAAGGCCCATCGTGGCGTGACCTGCTTCGATTGCCATGTCAACGGTCATACCAATGCCGCCACTCATCTTGTCGGGGACATCAGACCGCAGGAATTCCGTCACCGCATAGATACCCCCACGCTTCGCGGCGTGAATATTCAACGGTTGTTCGGCTCGCAACGGGCCTTGAAATCCATCGAGGACTTCACGGAGTTCGAGCAGCGGGCGGCTTACTTCGACGGGGACCCCGTGATTGCCGCCAAAAAGGGGGTGAATCCTCTGGAGCGAGGCAGTCAGGTCCATGCCATGGCGGAATTCGAAGAACTTCTTGATTTCCCACCCGCTCCGAAACTCGACATTCTGGGCAAGCTCGATCCGGCCCAGGCCACGGTCCAGGAGTTACGGGGACAGGAAATTTTCTTTGGCAAGGCCAAGTGCGCGGAATGTCATGCCAGTCCGTACTATACCGACAATCTCATGCACAACCTGCGGGCAGAACGGTTTTTCGAACCGCGGATGATTAACGGTCGTATGGCGTCTGCCGATGGCCCCATAAAAACCTTTCCGTTACGAGGTATCAAGGACTCCCCGCCCTACCTGCACGACGGACGACTGTTGACCCTCGAAGATACCGTTGAGTTCTTCAACCTGATCCTCGGAACAAAACTGTCCGAGCAAGAGAAGGTTGATCTGGTGGCATTCCTCCGCTGTCTATAGAGGCGAACCACATTCCACAATTGACCGCGGCTTTCGCATGCGCTGGTCAACAGTGACTCACCAGTATGCTGCTTTCAGGTGAGTTAAGCTTGCCCGGGGAATATGGGATAGTGAATTCTGTTCCCCGGGCGATGTTTCCGCCTTGTTCTCACCCTTGAACCTCAAAGGCTGCTTGCAGAAATCAGGCAAGCACTCCAGAGCTTGAGGCGATGAGCCCTATTTGAAAGGGCGATATCTCCTGTAATCGCTGAACTCCGCGCCAGAAGACAGGAGCCGTGCGAGTGGTCTGCAATCTGCCGGGGGCAACACGGGTGGTTCAATACGAACCACCGACAGACGTTGATGTTTCTAGCTTGGTTGCTTACGTCGCATGCTGACATGCCGGGAGGAAGGGCAACACGCCGCAAACGCGGGAGTGCCCCGGGCAAAAAAAATGTGAATGCACAGCCCCCATTTTCTCGTGGCTAAGCGTGAATGACGGCGGTATCCATCGGGGCGATTCGAGTATTCACGGCTGTTGGCACCCGGTTTGCCTTAAAAAGCAGGAGATCCGAGTGAAATGTGCGTTGTGATCAGAGACTGACCAGTACTTCCACGAATTTGTTATCCGAGGGAATGTGACGTCGCCATGGAACAATTCGAGTTTCGTACATATATCCGATCGCATACCTGCGTGGGGACTCTGCTGATCGTCTTTTTGACCCTGTTTGCCGCGAACGGCTGTTCGTCGGGCACCATCTCGATGGATCAACTGGAAAGGCAGTCTCAGTCTGGTAGTTCAAAACCGGCACTGGTTTCCGATGGTCTGTCTCTCGGGTTGCTGGATGTCGAAAAGCCGCAGGTCAAACTCGGCTTTATCAAGTTGACGGATTGTGCCCCGCTGGTGATTGCCAAGGAAAAAGGATTCTTCGAGGCGGAAGGTCTTGAGGTGGAACTGGAGGCTCAATCGAACTGGAAGGTCTTACTGGATCGTGTGGTGGATGGCCAGATTGATGGAGCCCACATGCTGGCCGGCCAACCAATTGGCGCGGCGGTAGGGTTCGGCACAAAAGCCGATGTGATCACGGGGTATAGCCTGGATTACAACGGGAACGCCATCACGGTATCCAATCAGGTGTGGGAAACGATGTTGGAGACCGAAGAGGCTCAAGCGGCCCTGAAATCCGGAGCGCCAATTCCTGCAACCGCGCTTCGTCCGATCCTTTCTCGGTTTCAAGCGGAAGCCAGGGACTTCAACATGGGCATGGTATTTCCGGTGAGTACGCACAATTACGAAGTGCGATACTGGCTGGCATCGGCTGGCATTCATCCCGGGTTTTACACGCCAACCGATATCAACGGAATGACCGAAGCCGAAGTGCTGCTCAGTGTCACGCCCCCGCCTCAGATGCCCTCCACCCTGGAGGCAGGCACGATTCAGGGATACTGCGTGGGAGAACCCTGGAATCAGCAAGCCATCGCCAAGGGGATAGGCGTACCGGTGATTACCAACGCGCAAATCTGGAAGGACAATCCCGAAAAGGTATTCGCGGTGATGAGGACTTGGGACGAGAAGTATCCCAATACCCACATTGCCATCGTCAAGGCATTGATGCGTGCAGGCAAATGGCTGGACGCAAAGGATGCGTCGGGTCAGTACGTGAATCGCAACGAGGCAACAGCGCTGTTGAGTCTGCCCCATTATGTGGGAACAGATCCCGAAGTGATCGCGGCGAGCATGACCGGCACCTACCGGTTTGCAGGCAACGATGTGCGTCCAATGCCCGACTTCGTGCTGTTCTTTGACAAACAGGCTTCCTACCCGCATTACAGTGACTGCATCTGGTTTCTGACGCAAATGCGCCGCTGGGGACAGATACCGGAATCGAAGCCAGCCGCCTGGTACGAAAAAACGGCCCGTTCGATTTATCGCCCCGATATCTATCGCAAGGCTGCCGAGTTGCTTATTGCCGAGGGGCATTTAACGGAGCACGATCTCCCTCCCCGCGACTACGACGGGTATCGCCCCCCCACGAGCGATTTCATTGACGGCAAGCTGTTCGATGGGAAAAAGCCCCTGGAATACATCGCCGGTTTCGAAATCGGCCAGAAGGATAAGTGAATTATGAATCAACCCAAGAAAACTAATCTGAGTAACAAGGCGTTAAAGTTCTGCCAACTGGCGGGACTGCCGGTGCTGATTCCGTTTGTGCGATTATTTGCCGGAGAGGAACCTCGAGAGCAGGTACGCGAAATCCTGAAGTTTGTCGGCGTCCCGATTATCGCGAGCCTGTTTTTCATCGGTGCCTGGTCGCTCGCCTCGGAACGCATCAAAACCGAAAGTGCCCAGTTGCCCGGCCCGATGGCGACCTGGCAGGCGGCGCGAGAATTGTGGCAGTCGCATGTCGATCAGAAGCGGGCCGATCGGGAACGCATGGCTGCCGAACGGGAAAAGGCGATCCCGTTGATGACTCAGGCCTTGTCGCTGGAATCACGGGCTGCCGAGGCCGACCAGACTGTTCGGGAACAACTGCTGGCCGATGCGGCCGTTTACCGCAAACGGGCGATGCTGGCCGCAAACTTCAGGCCAACCAGCGCGCCCACGTTTGTCGATCAGACGTTCCGCAGCATCGGGACGGTGTTTGTCGGTTTCTTCATCGCCACGCTGATCGCCGTGCCGCTTGGCATCCTGTGTGGCATGAATCCGATCTTCAACGCGGCCATGACGCCCATCATTCAACTCTTCAAGCCCGTCAGTCCCCTGGCGTGGTTGCCGATCGCATCGATCGTCATTATCTGGTGGCACAACGGGTCGAGCGCCGAGCATGCCCTGTTCTCGCGGGCCTTCCTGATTTCCGCCACGACGGTCAGTCTCTGTTCGCTTTGGCCAACTCTCGTAAACACCGCCCTGGGAGTCTCGAATGTCGATAAGGATTACCTCAACGTCGCCAAGGTGTTGAATCTTTCCTGGTGGCAGACACTGACGAAAATCGTGATACCCGCCTCGTTGCCTTTGATGTTTGCCGGGCTGCGCATCAGCCTGGGGGTCGGCTGGATGGTGTTGATTGCCGCTGACATGCTGGCCCAGAATCCTGGTCTCGGGAAGTTTATCTGGGACATGTTCCAGAACGGCAGCAGTACAACATATGCCCGCATCGCGGTCGCCGTGCTGGTGATTGGTGTTGTCGGGTTTGTGCTCGATCGGATCATGATCTGCCTTCGCAATCTTGTCAGTTTCGATAGTACGGTACCTGCTTGACCGGGGTGCAGGGCGAATTGCTGGACACAATGAAGGGCTTCACGACATGACACTGACTAGACTCGACAAACCTGTAATGCGGCAACGTGCCGGTGGTCAACTGCTTTCACCGATCATGACGCTCGAGGGCGTCTCCAAGGGATACGGTAGCGGGGAAATACGCACGGAAGTTTTGCAAGACATTCACTTGAACATTCGCGAAGGGGAATTTCTGGCGATCTGTGGATTTTCCGGGAGCGGGAAAACCACTCTCGCACAACTTATCGCGGGCCTGATTACCCCGGATTCCGGCCAAGTGCTGATGGGTGGCGTTCCGGTGAATGGCCCGGGACCGGAGCGTGGGCTGGTGTTTCAGAATTATTCGTTGCTCCCCTGGTTGAATGTCTGGGGCAACATTGCGTTGTCAGTCGATCGCGTGTTTCCCGATTGGACACGCGCGGATCGCCGCGCGCATGTGCAACATTTCATCGAACTGGTGGGGCTGACCCATGCGACAAGGCGGCATCCCCACGAACTTTCCGGTGGCATGCGCCAGCGGGTTTCGTTGGCGCGCACCCTGGCGATGAAACCCCGGGTGCTGGTGCTCGATGAACCTCTTTCCGCCCTGGATGCCTTGACACGTGCTTCGATGCAGGACGAAATTCTGCGAATCTGGGAGGAAGAGCGGCAAACATGCGTCATGATCACCAACGACATCGACGAAGCCATTTTGTTGGCCGACCGCATCATTCCACTCAATCCGGGCCCTCGGGCTGGCCTCGGCCCCACCTTTGCGGTCGATCTGACTCGACCGCGGGATAAAACGGCACTGAATCACGATCCACGTTTCAAGGGACTGCGGAATGCCGTCACGAATTTCCTGGTCGCGGCTCGCCAGAAATCTCGTGACGTGCTTGCGAAGGCAGAAACGCTGCCTCGCGTGCAACGTCCGCTATTGAAGCCTCGTAAATTCTAAACGTGGGCGAGTGTCTTACGAATGGCTGACGTCCCGTGGTGAAAGCCATACCGACGGAAATCTTAAGGGAACGCACTTCAACGAAGATAGGAACAGCATGCGTGGCTACGTCGAATTATTTCGCCTGGGTAAAACGTACGATACCCCCACCGGTCCGGCCGTAATTGTGGAAAACTTCGATCTGAATTTGCAGCAGGGGGAGTACGTCTGCCTGCTGGGCCACTCGGGGTGCGGCAAGAGCACAGTGTTGACAATGGTCGCTGGGCTGAATTCCATCACGACGGGAGGCGTTGCGATTGCAGGACGCGAGATCAGCGGCCCCGGCCCGGATCGCGGAATTGTCTTTCAATCGCCCTGCCTGATGCCCTGGATGACTGCGTTCGAAAACGTGATGCTCGGTGTTCGCCAGGTGTATCCGCATGGTACGCGTCAGGAACGTCGCGATATTGCGGCCTATTATCTGACTCTCGTCGGGCTGGGAGACAGTCTGCATAAGCGGGCGGGGGAGTTGAGCCAGGGAATGCAGCAACGCGTTGGGATAGCACGGGCCTTCGCGTTGCAACCGAAGATGTTGCTGCTGGATGAACCGTTCGGCATGCTCGATTCCCTGACACGCATGGAATTGCAGGAGGTGCTGCTCGATATTCTCGCATGCGATCGGATCACCACGCTGATGATTACACACGATGTGGACGAAGCACTGTTTCTCGCCGACAGGGTGGTCATGATGACCAACGGACCACGGGCACGCGTGGGGGCCATCTTTCAGATTCCCTTCTCGCGACCCCGCGGGCGTGCGGAAGTACTCGATCACCCCGAGTATTACGAATTCCGCGAGCAGATGATCCACTTTCTGGAGACGCAGGATCACAAGAGGCGTGCCCTGGCAACCGGTAACCTGACAACTGTTTGACTTATCATTTCAGATTAGAACACGAAAGCTATGTTCCACTCTCCCAATTCGCTGCTGTCGGCCCCACCGGCCAGTGACTTTCTTGCGGCCTTCGAGGTTTATGATGTGACTCCCGCGGGGCAGGTGTCCGCATTGACCGAAGAATCTGCTTTCCGCGACCTGGTACAGACTGTTGCGATGAGTGGATTGCCCACCATCATGACGGATTCGTCGTGTCTGCCGCCGGATGTCGCCGCCGTCTTGATGTTTCCGATCTACCGCGACGGTGAAATTGTTTCGGTGATTGCACTCGCCGCCTCCCGCGACAGCACCGCGCTCGGCGTGTTCGAAATCTGGGAGCCGGTCGGCGATTATTCCGAGGTCGGTCTGGCGCAGGGGTATTATTCGAAACTCGAACGATTTCAAAATGTCAGTTCCTACATACGGTTTGAAAAGGGGAGCGGGCTGCCCGGCACCGTGTGGGATAATCATCGGGCCGCAGTGCACAACAATTTGCCGCATCACCCGGGATTTCTACGTTCCGCGGGGGCTATGGACGAGGCGTTGACCAGTGCGGTCGGCATTCCAATTTTCGATGACGACTTTGTTGCCTCGGTCATTCTGATCAGCTCGGCGAAATCTCCCCTGGCGCGGGGCATAGAAATCTGGACGCTCGACGAGCATGGTTTCACCTTGTGTGAAGGGTCCTATCCGAGTCTGCCCCCATGCTTCACGTTGCGGGATGGGACGCGGCTGGGGCCGGACGAAGGGCTGCCTGGCATGGCCCGTCAGCATGGCGGCGCATGTGTTTCCAGCAATCCCGAAATTTATGCGGCAGGCCGTGTCATTCCTGGTGATCAGGCGGCCCAACGCTGTGGGCTGGCCCTGCCGTACTACGACGGTTCGGTGTTGACTTCCGTGGTGGTCCTTCTGTTTTAGTCTGTTGTAAACCTGTTTGTTGATATCAGCGTTCAAAATGAGCCAGTTACTTCCCATTATCGAACCACGGGCGGACTTCATCGACGAACTGCTTCGTCGTCGTGAGGAATTATCGGCCGTGGAGCGATTCAGTCGTGCGAACTTGCATCGCGACTCGGACGTGCCCGTTCAGCAGCGTTATTACCGTCACCTGATGCCTGCTACTCCTCCGGCTCCGCATCAACAATATGCCTTCGAGGTCGATCTTGATAAATGCAGTGGTTGCAAGTCTTGCGTGGTTGCTTGCCATACCCTCAATGGTTTGGACGAAGAGGAAGCGTGGCGTCGTGTCGGCACCGTGGCCAACGCCGCCGAAGATGCTTTTTCCTGGTTGGGCAACGTGCCGCGTTCCGATAACACCGTCCAGATACCGCACGAAACGAAAAGCGCGCAGTCGCGCATTCAGCATGTCACGGCCGCTTGCCACCATTGCGAGGAACCAGGATGCGTAGCCGGCTGCCCCGTCAGCGCCTACGAAAAGGACCCCGTGACGGGCATTGTCAGGCATTTGGATGATCAATGCATCGGATGCAAGTATTGCACGATGATGTGTCCCTATGAAGTCCCCCGCTATAGCGAACGGCTCGGAATTGTCCGCAAGTGCGATATGTGTCAACAGCGGCTTTCCGTGGGCGAGGCACCAGCGTGCGTGCAGGCCTGTCCCAACGAAGCGATTGCCATTCGCCTGGTGAACAAGGGAGAAACCGAACCTCGACTGGATACCAGTGGGGCGCGTCTGGCCCCCGGGGCGCCAGCTTCGAAGATCACCAGCCCCACCACGGTCTACAAAACCCGCTACCCGGAATGGTTTCGGGCTGCAATCGCCCAGGACCATGCCCTCGACGAGGTTGCCGAAAGTCATGCGCCACTCGCGTTGATGCTTGTGGCCACGCAAATGAGTGTGGGACTGTTGCTCTGCGAACGCATTGCCGCGGGCATCGCCTGGGGAACCGGGCAGGCCTGGACGATGGAAACGGTGCGTCTCTCCAGCCTGCTGGCTCTGCTCGTCGCGGGGTTGGGGCTGGCCCTCGCGCCGCTGCATCTTGGCCAGCCTCTGCGCGCCTGGCGGATTTTTCTGGGACTGCGCACCAGTTGGCTGTCGCGCGAAGCGGTGATCCTGGGGCAATACACTGCGATGTTGACCGGCGTTGTGGTGCTCGCCTGGGCGGAGCCTCTGTCCGCTGCTTTCTCCGGAAACTCTTTCATCACGAGTGGGCTCGCGATCCTACCAGGTGGGCTGGCGGGATACGCCCTACTGGTCACCATCCCCATCGGACTGGCGGGCCTCTACAGTAGTGCCATGATCTACATCGTGACCCGGCGGCAACTCTGGCGAGCCAGCCGAACACTGCTCCGCTTCTTCGGTTCCATGGGCACGTGTGGGGCTGCGGGGCTGGTGGTGGTGCTTTCCCTGGAGCATTTCCTGCGGGGATCAGGCCTGCCCCAGAATGGTCTCCAGGCCGCGCTCATGGCTCTGGTTGCTTCCTCCAAACTCAAACTATTGTGGGAATATCGGGTCTTGATCGCCCGCCGCGATTCGTCGGACAGCTATGACCAGCGTAGCCGCGTGCTGTTGGCAGGTCCACTGGCGCGCTGGGCCGAAATGCGGTTTGACGCGGGCTGTGCCGGATTGATCCTGGCCCTGCTGTTACTGGGGTCTGCCTGCATCGTGCCCCAGGGACTCCCCCCCGCATGGGGGTTGAGCCTGGCCTGTGCCTCCTGTGGATTGCTGGTGGTGGGAGAAGTCCTGGAGCGTTTGCTCTATTTTTCCAGCGTCGTTTATGACCGGATGCCAGGAACATTGAAATGAGTACCCTCAGCAGTCCATCCGAGAGAGCCGGTGACGGCCCGATGCCAAAATTACCGTGGCAGTTCCCTCAATTCGAGATACCCTCCTGGCTGAGGCGTCACGACGGCGACATGACGCGGCAGTTGCTGTTGCATCCCGGGCAACATGGTCTGGGCATGACGCACCCCTCGCTTGCAGCCGAGTCTACTACGACCGCCGTCTGTGGCTATTGCAGCACGGGGTGCGGCTTGCGGTTGCATCTCCGGGCGGGAGAAGCCATCGGTTTGACTCCCGAGTCGGAATACCCTGTGAACCTGGGCATGGCATGCCCGAAAGGTTGGGAGGCCTTGCAGGTTCTCGAAGCAAGCGACCGTGCCACCACTCCGCTGATTCGACAGCCCGATGGTAGCCTGCGGGCCACTTCCTGGGACCAGGCCTTGAGGACATTCGTCGCGCGATTTCAGGCGATACAGCAGCAACATGGCCCGGAATCCATCGCCTTCCTGAGCACGGGGCAGATCACCTGCGAGGAAATGGCTTTCCTCGGCGCGCTAACGAAATTTGGCATGGGCATGGTGCACGGCGATGGAAACACCCGGCAATGCATGGCGACCGCGGTAACGGCGTACAAGGAATCCTTCGGATTCGATGCACCCCCCTTTACATATGACGATTTCGAACAATCGGATTGCCTGGTGTTTATCGGGGCGAACCCCTGTATCGGGCATCCGATCATGTGGGAACGCGTGCTGCGAAATAAGCAGTCTCCGGAAATTATCGTGCTGGATCCCCGGCTAACGGAAACGGCGACCGCGGCAACCCAGCATTTGCAACTGCGGCCCAAGACCGACTTGATTCTCCTGTATGGCATTACGCGGGAACTGATCGCCGCGGGATATATCGATCAGAATTTTATCGAAGCGCACACCACCGGATTCGAGGAACTGGCCGCGCACGTCGCTTCCTACACGCTGGAGAGCGTCTCGCACGCAACGGGGGTGGAGATTGCTGCCATTCTGCGTGTCGTCGAGTCCATAGGCAGGGGCAAGGCCGTGTCGCTTTGGTGGACCATGGGAGTCAACCAGAGTTACGAAGGGACCCGCACCGCGCAGGCGATTATCAACATCGCCCTGATCACCGGCAATATAGGGCGCCCCGGGACGGGAGCGAACAGCATTACCGGTCAATGCAACGCGATGGGTTCAAGACTCTGGAGCAACACCACCAATCTGTTGGGGCATCACCGCTTCGAATCCTCCGAGGATCGTTCTAAGGTTGCCGAAATTCTGGGAATTCCCCCCGAACGGATTCCTACCCGCGCGGGGTGGTCCTATGACCGGATTCTGGCAGGCGTTCGCCAGGGAGAAATCCGTGGATTATGGGTCATCGCGACCAATCCGGCTCATAGCTGGATCGATCAGGAAGACGCGCGGCAGTTGCTGGGACAACTCGATTTCCTGGTAGTGCAGGACATGTACACATCAACCGAAACCGTCCAGCATGCCGATCTCGTGTTGCCGGCAGCGGGGTGGGGGGAAAAGGAGGGGACCTTCATCAATAGCGAACGCCGCTACGGGCTGTTGAAAAAAGTGCGTCGTCCCCCCGGAGAGGCCTTGGCCGACTTCCAGATCTTCCGGGCAGTCGCGCATTACTGGGGGCTCGACGACATGTTTCATGACTGGCACGAACCGGAAGCCGTGTTTCGCATTCTGCAAAGTCTCAGCACGGGGCTCCCTTGCGATATTTCGGGTATCGAAGGATACGAGCAGATCGATGCGCAAGGTGGCATTCAATGGCCCTGGAGCAGCGCGGATGCCGAGGCGGGCAATCCGCCCACCCAACGGCGTCTGTTTGGAGATGCGGTCTTTCATCACCAGGATACGCGCGCCCGTCTGATTGTTGCCGACCCGAGAGAGATGCCGGAAGCCCCCGACGAGAAGTATCCCTTCCTGCTGCTGACCGGTCGGGGCACCGTCAGTCAATGGCACACTCAAACGCGTACCTCTAAAAGCGCGGTCTTGCGAAGTCTGTATCCGAATCAACCCTATGTGGAAATCCATCCCAGTGATGCCGCGGGACTAGGCTTGATCAACGGCGACGAGTGTCTGCTGCGTTCGCGACGCGGTGAAATTCAAGTCCAGGCCTGGATTGTGGCAACGGTCCGACCCGGACAAGTCTTTGTACCCATGCACTATCCGCAAACCAATCAGTTAACGCTCGCCCATTTCGATCCCTTTAGCCGCCAGCCCAGTTACAAGGATTGTGCGGTGGCGATTGAAAAGGGCCCGCGGCGGCCAGTGCTGCCTCGAACATCGACAGTCATTAGAACGCAGGGGCGAAAGGAAGAACGGAAGTGAGTACATCGTCAAACGGGTTCAGTGAATCACAGCAACAGTTTCTCGCGGGTTTAGTCTTCGGAGCAGACGTGGCCCGCGCGGTGACCGGGTTGCCCATTCTCAGTGGCAGTGCAACCGCGAAGGGATCGAGTACCGGCACGGCGCCGGGCAGGGAGACCGGGAACCTGGAGGTCCATGGAGCAACCGTGGTGTCCGGCCCGGACCGGGCCGCCCGCCAGGCGCAGGACGAAACCCTCGCAGCAGGTGGAAAATTGTCACGCGAGGAGCAGGCCAAACGAGAAAAGAACGGCCTCGATCTCTGGGATGAAATGGAATCGCGGGCCAGGGCCGGCGAGTTTCCCAAGGGGACTGACGTCTTCCTTACAAAATACCATGGCATGTTTTATGTAGCCCCCGCACAGAATGCCTTTATGTGTCGTATGCGTATCCCCGGGGGCCTCCTGCGATCGTGGCAACTACGCGGGATCGCGGCCATTGCGGATCGTTGTGCCGGTGGGCAGATTGATTGCACTACCCGCGCCAACCTGCAATTGCGAGACATTCCGGCCCACATGCCCACTGAAGTCCTGTACGCACTCCGTGAACTGGAAATTACTTGCCAGGGAAGTGGAGCAGACAATATCCGAAACTGCACGGCAAGCCCGCTTAGCGGCATCGATCCCCAGGAACTGATCGAAACCATTCCCTGGGCCAAACGGATGCATGCCTACATCCTGGCAAATCGAGATCTGTACGGCTTACCCCGAAAATTCAATATCGCCTTTGACGGTGGCGGATCGGTGGCTTCCCTGGACGACACCAACGATATCGGCTTTCGCGCCGTGCGGTTGCACGACGAAGATGCCACCCCGGAAACTCCCGCAGGCGTCTATTTCCGACTGACCCTGGGCGGCATCACTGGACACAAGGACTTCGCACGCGATACCGGAATTCTACTTCAGCAATCGGAATGCATCGAGGTCGCCGCCGCCATCGTCAGGGTTTTCATTCGTTCCGGCAATCGAACCGACCGCAACAAGGCGCGATTGAAGTACGTGCTCGACAACTGGGGCTTCCCCCGATTTATCGAAGAGGTCGAAAAACAATTGGGGCGCCCTTTGCGTCGGATAGCGCTACGGCAATCGTCCAATACTGACAACGAAAACCGTTTTGCTCATGTCGGCATCCACCCGCAACGCCAGCCCGGCTTACATTATGTTGGCGTAGCATTGCCGGTCGGTCGTATGTCCAGCAGGCAGGCGGAAGCATTGTCCGATATCGCGGAACGGTATGGACAGGGGGAATTGAGATTAACGGTTTGGCAAAACCTCATCCTTTCCCATGTGCCAACAGAGCATCTCAATGCCGTAATTCGCGAACTCCAGGAGATCGGACTAAGTTGCGAAGCCAACAGTTTCCGTGCCGGCCTGGTTGCCTGCACGGGAAGCGCCGGTTGCAAGTATGCCGCCGCGAACACGAAACGGCATGCTCTGGAAATTACCGGGTATCTCGAATCGCAAATTGAACTCGACCAGCCCCTCAATATCCATCTTACGGGGTGCCATCATAGTTGTGCGCAACACTATATCGGCGATATCGGCTTGCTCGCCTGCCAGGTGGAGCAGGGGGACGAAATGGTCGAAGGCTATCACATCCACGTCGGTGGAGGCTGGGGGTCTCGGCAAGCGATCGGGAGGGAGTTGTTCCCCTCGGTGCCATACAACGAATGCGGAGATGTGTTGATGCGATTGCTGACTGGTTATCTGGAGCAGCGCGATCCTGATGAAGACTTCGCGGCGTTCGCGGCGCGAAAGAGTGATGCGGAATTGAAGGAACTCGTGTTGCATTCCACTTTTCAGGTATGAAATTGAAGGTGATTCATCATGTCGGAATTCATTCCCCGCACGGCTCCGTTCACCGAGGAACAGCGTGCCTGGCTCAATGGGTTTTTCTCGGGTCTGATGGGGATGCAGCATGCCGATTCCTCCGGAATATCACGGGGGGGCCTGCAAGCTGTTGCCGAAATGGGGATGTCTATGTCGCAAACGGCCACGCTCCAAGCTCCGCCCGATCAACAGGATGGGGACGATTTCCCCTGGCACGACCCTGCCTTGTCGCTCGACGAACGGATGGAATTGGCACAAGGCCAGCCACTCAAGCGGAGAGTCATGGCCGCCATGGCCCAACTGGATTGCGGCTCTTGTGGCTATGTTTGCAAGTCCTACGCCGAGGCACTCGCTTCGGGGGAGGAATCCAATCAGTCACTGTGCAGTCCCGGGGGCAAGGATACCCGGCAGATGATTAAACTGCTGCTTAAGCAGGATGTTGCCGAAGCAGGGGGCGTTACGGATGCTGCCCTGCGGAAAGAGCCCTTGGATGCTGCTTCGCCCGCGGCGGAGCAGTCGGGCTACACTCGCAAGAATCCCTACCCGGCGCGTTTGCTGGAATCGCGAAAGCTCAACAAGCAGGGTTCGGAAAAGGATGTGCGGCATGTGGTGATCGATCTGGACGGGTCTGGCATGCGTTACGAAGTTGGTGATGCCCTCGGGGTCTATCCAGTCAACTGCAGTGAACTCGTGATGCGGATTCTCGATAAACTGGGGGCCGGGGAAATGACACCAGTGCATAGTCCCCTGGAGCGGCAGGTGCCGTTGTTCGAAGCCTTGTCGCACGATTGTTGCTTGCGCGACCCCAGCGACGAACTCCTGGCGTTGCTGGCCAGCCGTACGGGATGCGAAATCGAACGAACCGCGCTACGGCAATGGCAGGATCAAGGGCCCCCCCCTGGATTCGACGTGCTGGACGCGCTCGAAACAGGCAGCCAGGCAAGAATCACTGCTGATGAATTGATGCAAACCCTTACGCCCCTCAATCCCAGGCTGTACTCAATAGCCAGCAGCATGAAGCACGCCGGCTCGCAGGTTCATCTAACGGTGGGCAAGGTCATCTATGAATCCGAGGGGCGCACCCGGCGCGGCGTGGCCAGCACCATGCTGGCGGAACGGATGGAAATTGGGAGCCAGGTGCGAGTCTTCGTACAACCCAATCACGGTGGTTTTACGGTTCCACAAGAGGATTCCGCCCCAATGATCATGGTCGGTCCGGGGACGGGAATCGCTCCGTTCCTGGCCTTTCTGCAGGAACGGGCTGCCCGCCAGGCCACGGGACGCAACTGGCTGTTTTTTGGCGATCAACGACGTCACTGCGACTTCCTCTACGAAGCAGAACTCCAGGAGTATCTCCAATCGGGAGTACTGACACGATTGGAGACGGCCTTCAGTCGCGACGGGGAGCAAAAAGTCTATGTGCAGCACCTCATGCGGGAACATGCAGGGGAATTGTGGCGCTGGCTGCAGGAGGGAGGGCACTTTTATGTCTGCGGAGATGCGGCCAGAATGGCCCGGGATGTCGAACGCACCCTCTTGCAGATCATCGCCGAACAGGGGAAAATCAATGAATCACGGGCACGTCTCTACCTTAAGGAACTGACCTCCGCCGGACGCTATGTTCGAGATGTCTACTGATATCCGCGAATGAGAGAATGCATTGACAAAGAAACTTTCCATTTCCACTGCCGAGAAGCCGACGCATTGTTGCCACGGAGATATCGACGCGCGGCGATTGTTGCTGGTGGATGCCGATCCTCGTGCCCTTCGCCGGGAGCGGGATGCCGCGGATCAGTGCGATTACGCCGTCATGCAGGTCGATACCCTGGACCTTGCCATCGAGGCCGTGATTTCTTTTCGCCCGAACCTGGTGATTATCTCCGCGATTCTCCTGGGGCACGACCTCGATTCTTCCGCCTCCCCCGAACAGATATTGACTGAAATCCACGCGTCGATCGCGCGGTTGCGGCAAACAGATTGCGGCCTGCCCGTGTGGGTGCGGCATGCCGGCGACAGTCGCTCCATTGCTTGCGGAATTGCGGCAGCTACTCTTCCGTCCGTGAAATTGATCTGCATTTCACCAGTGGACGACGCGGCAGAAGCGGGCGGGGAACTCGTCGCTCGGCTCGAAAAATTCGTGCCACCCTCTGATGGCCTGCGCCAACTCCCGTCCGCGGCGCGCACAGCACCCAGGCTGACCGGACCGATGTTGCCTCTCATCGGTTCGGGTGCCGCGATGACTCGGGTTTTCGAGGCGATCGGGACAGCCGCCGCGTCATTCTTGCCGACGCTGATTCTGGGGGAAGTGGGGACCGGAAAGCGAACCGTCGCCCGGATGATCCATCGCTATGCCGGTTTGTCCGAAGATCGCTGTCTGGTTTTTGACGCCGCCGCATTGCAGTCAACGGAATTGATCGGTTTGCTCTTTGCCGATTCGCCTGGGGAGATCGAACTCCGCGAGTCACTGCGGGATCTTACCCTGGTCCTCGCTCATATCGAACAGGCCGAACCGAGACTACAGGCGATGCTGGCGAATGTGTTGAATGCTGACGCAGCTTCGGAATCTCATTCATGGAAAGACTTGAATGTCCGCCTCGTATTTACGGCCCTGGAGCCCCGCCGACTTTGGCCCGACTTGCGATTTCGCTTGCAGGGAGAAACGATTTCTCTTCCTGCCCTGCGCGTGCGGTCAGAGGACCTTGAACTGTTGATCGACCGCTTCATGGCAGAAAACATTACACCAGGCCCGGGAGCCGTTCAGTCTGCAAGCGACATTTCACCGGATGCGTTGCGGATTTTGTCTCGTTATCCCTGGCCCGGCAATCTGCTGGAACTGCGTTCTGTCGTTACCGCCGCACTGCGTGACAATCGCGGGGTCATCGAAGCCGACACTCCCTGCATCCAATCGCTTTCCCAGGCTCTGTCTCAGTCACCCCCACCGGCCCGGAACCAGCACGTCGATCACCCCTCCACGATCTCGGATGAATCCTCGAAAACGCCCGGGCAGATCGTGCATACAAGGAGGGAGCCGCTGATTTCCGAGGAAGCGTGCGGTGCCCAACCCCGGCTCGACAGACTGCGAACGCCCGACTTTTGGCGCGACGACGCGACAGTCTATGCCGAGACTCTTTCCCCCACCGATAAAGGGATGCTTCTCGGAAATACGATTGATGCCATCGAAGTGGGGCTGATCACGGCTGTGCTCGATGCAACGTCGGGCAACATCGCGCAATCGGCCCGACTGTTGGGGATTACCCGCGTCAGCCTGCGTCGTAAAATCCGGGCATTGAAGATTCAGATTCCGAAACGTGGCGCGGTGACCTTCCCCGCCAGTGAATGAACGGCGGGGAGAGAGCACTGCTGTGGCGCGTCGCAACCGACCGCGTCACCGATCAGGCATGCACGCCGAATGCGACCGACATGCCTATTGTTCGCTCGAGAACATGCTTTTCACTTTGCGCACGGCGCGGAAGGCCTGGTAATAAGCGGTATCGCGGAGGCGGTTCTGGCCAGGGGGAGTCGGTTGAAAACCGAGTTTGCGCAGACGGTCGTTGGTGCGGAAAATCGCCCGGCGCTTGTCCAGGTCTGGAGTGCGGAACGTAATGCTGAACGAGATCGAGATTTCCTCGTTGTTTTCCACCCAGTGAGGAAAAGTTACGGGAAAATGCAGACCCTGGCCGGGATTCAGTTGATAGGTCCAGCAGCGTTCGCGGTTCTGTTCCTGCATGACCAGATTGCGGCCGCGATCGCAGTAAAAATGCTCCAACTCCAGCGGGTTCAGAATGCTGGGGTCGTTGCCATCGTACATGCGAATCGTTTTCGATCCCTGAATCTGCAACAGAAAATTATGTTCGGGGTCGATGTGATAGGGCGTGATTGATCCCGGGGACGTAATGAAAATAAATGCATGGGGCTTGGTCATGCCCGGGCAGATGTTCTCCGTGAGTGGGCGAATTTGGGCCAGGCAATCGTCGAGAATCTGGTGATACGCGGCGTTTTTTTCCACGTATTTCAGCACCAGCCAGGATTCACAGTCGGCGATCCGGCGAATCGTTTCCGCGGGAGAAAGGCCATTTTGCGGGGTCTGTTCGTGGGATATCGAAACCGGTAGCTTTCCGGCGTTGTATTCGATCTGGCACGGGGGCAGGGTGCCTGCCAGTTCCAGCAATCGCTCCATTTGAAACAGCGGATGTTCACACAACGCATGATCGATCAGAAAGGGCTGCTTGCTGAACGAATTGGCAAATTCATTCGGGTCGTAATGCAAATACGGTCTGCCCGGCATTACCGTTGTGGCTTCATTTTCCGTGTTGGCTGTCGTGGCCTGGGTAGGGATGGTCGAAATCATGGCCAGGGTTCCTGTTGATGAAGTAGTGAAGGGTTATCGTGATACGGATTTCCGTGTCATGCGACCACAAAGGTTTCTGAAGAGTTTGCGGGTCCAGCGAAGCAGTGGTCGGCACGATGTGTAGCATTCCGCCAGCAGACCGCCCGTCGGCACCAGAATATGCTTGATGGAACGACGGTCGCACCACAGTCGATTGATCATCGAATGGGACGCCACTGCACACGAGTCCATCCATTCCAACTCGGTTTCCGCTTGAAACAGGCGGATGTTTTCCTGCTCAAGTTGTACACCGGGTGAATATTTGGCGAAGCCCTCGTGGTAGGCAATTTTCCAGGCAAACGCCCCGGGAGCGCTGACCAGATTGCACTTCAAGGCAATCGGCTCCCCATCCAGAAAAATGCCGTGCATCTGCAGTTGATTGGTTTGCCAGGTCTGCTCCAATACCTGGCGAAAATAGCGGGAGTGTTCCTCGAAGGCCAGAATCGCCGTCCCCTCCGCGCCTTTCCAGCCCTCGGCTTCCAACTTCAGGAAAGAATCGATCCAAGGGGAGATGGGTTCGCCAGCCTGAAGTTGCCGGAACTCGAACTGGCCCAGTTCCTCCAGTCTTCTCCGCTGCCGATTGATATCGCGGCGACTATGACCGCGCAAATTACGAGACTGATAACTCTCGTAATCGGACTTGCGTACCAGCAGGGCGCGACTGTACTGGGACACCACGAACGGACTAATCTGCTTCGTGTTCAGCACATCGATCAAGGTTCGGTAAAACAGACCATCCCCGTGCACCAGGGAGAAATTGAGCAGGCCATATCCGTTGGCGCGGGCCCAATGTATTAAGGCAGAAACGGCTTCCTGGGCATAATGCGAATGCAACAGGGGTGTCGACAGATAACTATAAACGTGCGTGATGAGCTTCAGTTGCGACAGACCTGGAAGGCTACTCCGTTCTGCTTCCAGAGGAAACACGCCGCAGAGCACCGGAGGATCGGTCACGCGCTTGTTCTGCCGGTAAACAAATACTATCCGCCAATCCTTACCCTTCCGGAATGTTTCCATGCCGGGAAGAAATATGGCTGGATCATAAAAGCAGTTCGGCTCGTTTGTGTTTTTTGCCAGCCATTCCCAGTCATGCAAATATGGCTGGACATCCTCGGCAGCGGGGCAGACGTCCACCCAGAATTCCGGCAGGCCCGGGATGCAGGTGCGCAATGCCGAGCCACGTTGCGATTGCGTCTCGTTGCAGGCGAGTTGTTCGTGTAGCGAACCATTGGAAACGGAGCTTCCCGGTTCGGCTTCTAATTGCAAATTCATCGACATCCATTCCCACAACTGTGTACACGGTACATGCTCAAGCCTAGCTCATGAATTCCCGGAGTCAAAAAATGTCAACCAGGGAACGCTTATTGACTTGGGCTGGAATCGCTTCCGACGCGACCACGACAGGTAATTAATACCGTCCGCAATTTCCACCAGGGCTTCAAAACAAGACCGGTGGGAATGTTTTCCCTGGGTATATCTCGTGTTATCATGGAGCGGAGGCTCCTCATTGAATTCCACGTAAACGCGAGGCCAAGTATGTGCTCACCCTGCCGCCGGTTAATGATGACGGTCTGCTGTTCCTTGGGTTTCCTGTGGCTGTGGTCCTGTCCTGCCCACGGGCAGGCGGAAGAGGCCGGTTGGAAGGCTGCCCTGGGCAAGGCTAAAATTACGCCAACCGATCCCATGTGGATGGCCGGCTACGCGGCCCGCACCAAGCCTTCGGAAGGCGTGGTGCAGGATCTGTTCGCCAAGGCGCTGGTGCTCGAAGATGCCAACGGGGCCAAGCAGGTCATTATCACTTTAGATCTCATCGGCGTCCCCCGCCAGTTGCGGGAAGATGTCGAACAAAAACTGCGGAAGCAATTCGAACTCCCTCCCGAAGCGTTAATGATCAATGCCTCGCATACCCATTGTGGTCCGGAATTCCGTGTCCGCCGGGTGGAAGGGGATGCAAATAGCGGCGTGATCTCGCCCGATGCCGCCCGTGCGGCCCAGTCGTATCAATACACCCAGCAGTTGCAGACCACGCTTGTGGAAATGGTTGGCGAGTGCCTCGCGCGGCTCGAACCGGCACGATTGAGTTATTCCCATGCCCGCTGTGGTTTTGCGATGAACCGCCGGTTTCTCCAGAACGACAAATTTCTGAACAGCCCAAATCCCGACGGACCAGTGGATCATGCGGTTCCCGTCCTGCGAGTGGAATCTCTCAGCGGAACACTGCAGGGGTTGTTGTTTGGATATGCCTGCCATAATACCACGCTTTCCTTCTATCAATTCTGTGGCGACTATGCAGGTTACGCCCAGGAATATCTGGAAGCCGCGCATCCGGGTGTCGTGGCCATGTTCGTGCTGGGCTGTGGCGGCGATCAGAATCCCTATCCCCGGCGGGAATTGGAAATGGCCCAACAGCACGGCCGGAGTCTGGCGAATGCCGTCGAGGCGGCCTTGCTTCCTCCCGCGAAACCGTTCTCGGGACGGTTGTCTTCGGCTCTCGAAGCCGTCACGGTAGAGTTTGCCCCGCCCCCCAGTCGCGAAGTGCTGGAGCAACGCCTGCAGTCCAGCAATCGTTACGAAGCGGGACACGCCCGGCGATTGCTCTCCCAGTTGGATGCCGGTGGAATTAACCTGGAGTATCCCTATCTTGTCCAGGTCGTTCGGCTGGGCGAAGGCCCGACACTGATTGCCCTGTCGGGCGAAGTAGTCGTCGATTACTCCCTGCGAATCAAACAGGAGTTTCCCGACGTCACGCCCTGGGTCGCGGGGTATTCCAACGATGTTTTCGGCTATGTTCCCAGTGCCCGCGTCTTGCGCGAGGGAGGATACGAAGGAGGTGGGGCGATGCTTTATACGTCGTTCCCCGGTCCATTTGCCGAATCGATCGAAGAGCGCATCCTCGGCAAGGTTCGGGAATTGCTGAAACAGACCGTGGAAACTCCTTGAGGGACGGGAACGTCTGTCGAAAGGGGCTTCCCCTGGGGGTAACAAAATCCTGTAGGATTGATTTGACGAGAGCCATGGGTTAGCTGGGAGAGAAATGGAATGATCGGAAAATCTCGGGGAGCGATTCGCCTGCTAGCGATCAGTCTGGTGTTCATCGGGGCGGGATTCGTCGGAGAAGGTTTCGTTTTCGGGCAGGATGCTTCCCCCGTGAAAACGTTGATCCTGCCGGGGGAATCGTTTCTGGTTAACGGACGTCCCGCCTTTATCTTGTGGCCTGCCGAGGAAAAACGTCGGCATCCCCAGCCCTGGGTGTTCTATGCCCCCACGTTGCCGGCCTATCCCGACAGTCACGAAAAATGGATGCACGAGCAGTTCCTGGCAGCGGGAGTGGCCGTTGCCGGTATCGACGTGGGGGAAGCCTATGGTTCTCCCGCGGGGCACGCGTTTTTCGATGCCTTGTATCGCGAGTTGACCGCGCAGCGTGGCTTTGCCGATAAACCTTGTCTGCTGGGCCGCAGCCGGGGCGGCTTGTGGGTGACCAGTTGGGCCAGCCGCAATCCCGAAAAAGTAGCGGGACTCGCGGGGATTTATCCGGTGTTCGATCTGCGTACTTATCCCGGACTGCAACGTGCAGCGCCTGCCTATGGCCTGTCCCCTGCGCAACTGGAATCGCAATTGCAGGAACTCAATCCCATTTCCGGTATCGATAAGCTGGCACTGGCCAACGTGCCGGTTTTTATCATTCATGGCGATATCGACAAAGTTGTCCCCCTGCGGGAAAATTCAGCAACCCTGTTGGAACACTATCGCCGGCTTGAACGCCAGGATCTGGTGGAACTGATTGTTCCCGAGGGACAGGGACATAACTTCTGGCCTGGTTTTTTCCGCTGCGGCGAACTGGTGGACTTTACGATTCGGCGGGCAAAACAAGGGGCAGGTGATACTGACAGCCCGTCTCGACCGGCCTCGAATACCGTGACCTACAAGGATCTGGAGTATCACCGCGTGGACGCGCGGAGTTTGCTGCTCGATCTGTATCGACCGCGAACCGCCAGCAGTTGCGTCCCCGTGGTTGTCTGGGTTCACGGCGGAGGCTGGAAGGGGGGGAGCAAGGAACGCTGTCCCGCGGCCTGGCTGGCGGAACGGGGGTATGCCGTCGCCAGTATCAATTATCGCCTTTCACAAGAAGCCCAGTGGCCTGCGCAAATTGATGATTGCCGCGCCGCCATTCGCTGGCTGCGCGCCAATGCGGAGGCGTATGGGCTCGACGACCGGAATATTGCCGCCTGGGGAGGCTCCGCGGGAGGGCATCTCGTCGCGTTGCTGGGAACCCAGGATGTCCCCGCGGAAGAATCGATTTCCAGTCGTGTTCGGGCCGTCTGCGACTGGTACGGTCCCACCGATCTGTTGACGATGCCCGCGAATGTCCTGGGACCAGGCAAGACCCTGGCCGATCTGGCGGAATCCAACGGCGCAAAACTGCTGGGGGGGACGGTTCGCGACCGACCCGAGTTGGCCAGAAATGCCAGTGCCCTGCATCACATTTCGCCCGGTGATGCCCCCTTTCTGATTATGCATGGCTCGAACGATGCCGTTGTCCCTTTGGAGCAAAGCCAGCGATTCCACGAGCAGCTTACGAAATCCGGGGTTGCCTCCACGTTCCATATCATCGAAGGGGCCGGCCACGGCGGCAAGGAATTTCAATCGGCGGACGTTCGCGAACGGGTACTGGATTTCTTCAACCTGCACTTGAAAACGGCGGAGTAACGGCGGCGGCAGGAGTGCCGTGGACAATACCTGATTGTTGCAAGATCGTGCCCGATCTTTTCGCGGGTTCAGGCGAGAATTTCCGCGAGAACCTGCCCATGCACGTCGGTCAGGCGAAAGTCCCGGCCTGCGTAACGGTAGGTCAATCGCTCGTGATCGAGTCCCAGCAGATGCAGGATCGTGGCGTGCAGGTCATGCACGCTGACCGGGTTTTGCACGGCTTTAAATCCCAGTTCATCGGTGGCTCCATAGGTTGTCCCTCCCTTGATGCCCCCTCCCGCCAACCAGACCGTGAAACCGTAATGGTTGTGGTCGCGTCCCAACTGGGCTTTGCCCTCCGCGTTCAGTTCAACCGTGGGAGTCCGGCCAAATTCGCCCCCCCAGACGATCAGGGTTTCATCGAACAACCCGCGTTGCTTCAGGTCTGTCATTAAGGCGGCGATCGGTTGATCGATCTCTCCCGCCAGCTTGCGATGATTGCTCTCGATTTGTGTATGGTTGTCCCACGGCTGTCCGGCCCCGTGCCAAAGTTGCACATACCGGACTCCGCGTTCCAGCAGTCGCCGTGCCATCAGGGTCTGCCGCGCATGAACCCCGTCGCCGTACATTTGCTGAATATGCCTGGGTTCCTGTGCAATGTCGAAGGCGTCCGCGGCCTCCATCTGCATACGGAATGCCAGCTCGAACGACTGTATCCGTGCTTCCAGCCGTTCATCCAAGCGGCTTTCCTGGTGTTCGTGATTGAGTTGACGCAGTAATTCCAGTTGTCTCCGCTGGGTGTCATGCGAGGCGTGGGAACTGCGAATGTTCTCGATCAAGCGTTCCAGTTGCCGGTATTGGGAATCGATGAATGTTCCCTGATACGCACCGGGCAGAAATCCCGATTGCCAGTTCTCCGCATCCTTGATCGGGTATCCATTGGGGCACATGGCAATGAAGCCGGGCAGGTTCTGGTTTTCCGTACCCAGCCCATACAGGACCCAGGCTCCCACACTCGGACGGGGCTGCACGGAATCACCGCAGTTCATCAGCATCAGCGAAGGTTCGTGGTTTGGAACCTGGGCGTGCATCGAACGGATGATGGCCATGTCGTCGACGTGGGAGGCTGTCTTGGCAAAGATCTCGCTGACTTCAATTCCGCTTTCCCCATAGCGCCGGTATGCGAAGGGAGAAGGGAACGCCGCACCGGTTTTGCGTTCGGTGGTTAAATTAGGACCGAGCGATTTCTCCGCGTATTCCTTGAGCAGCGGTTTATGGTCGAATGTATCGACATGCGATGGGCCGCCGTTGAGGAAAAAATGAATCACCCGCTTCGCGCGACCGGTGAAGTGCGAAGCGCGGTTGTCCAGACTCGCCGGTGACGATTCCGCGGACTGCGCGAACAGGCTGGCCAGACCGAGGCTCCCCAGGCCCAGGCCACTTCGCTGTAACCAGTTTCGACGCGAGAACAGACCGGAAACATCGGCTCTCCTTCGCGGGGGATTAAACTCGTCCCCGGGGCATTCCGTTCGTGGGCTCCACATAGCGCGACTCTCCCGGCAGGTGGTGTCAATCGATAAATACCGTTTCGTTCGCCATCAGTAAAACCTGGGCCAGTTGTTCCCACGGCGTCAGGAACATCCGGGGAGGTCCGCGAAAATCCCGTTCCGAGTTCCAGTGTGCTCCATGTTCCGTCGGCGACGGCGAAATTTCCTGAATGTCCATCGCCCAAAGATATTGGTCGCTGTTGAGGTTGGCGTGGATGTCCACGATAAAGTCCAACGCCTCCCCCTGCGCGACGTCGAGCCTTTCCAGATCGCACGACTCTCGTTTTCGATGAATGACCAGGGATTTGAGCGCGCCCGCGCGGCTGGAGAGAATCCAGCAGCGTATGCCATCGCCGGCATCGGGTTCGTGAATAATCGTGGAACGGATTGTAATTTGCATCGCGCGCGGGGCAGTCCAGCGGCGGACAACGGCATGATTCAGGTCGTTCCCGGGGTGTCCCCCTTCCGCCGTCAATTGTGCCCAGCCCAGTTGCTTGTCGGGCCAGTTTTCGCCCCCCTGCCACGCCGTTCCGGTGAAATGTGGTAGTAATGTGAAGTTGGTCAAGGACTTGCCGACGGGATCCATCACGCCATACCCATATTGCCAGTCCGCGCTTTCGGGAGAATCGCTGGGTACGGTTTCCGCGTCTGTCTGCAGATAGGCCAGGGCAGCCTGCCGTTGCGCCGGAGTTGGCTTGCGCTGCCAGACACGACGGTAAAGCTGTTCGAGTCGGGCTTCGTCGGTATCGTCCGGCAACTTGGCTATGATTGCCTTGGCTCGACTGGCAAGAAATGAGTGATTGAGCGCGAACAACGCCTGTTGGGGTATGGTGGTTTCGCTGCGCTGCGGGATATGTAGATCGGGATTGGCGAAGTCAAACACTCGCAAGACACCTGGCAGGAACTGGCGATCAATCAAACCATACAGCGTGCGACGCCGATTGTTCGGTGCGAACAGATCGCGGGCACGGCCTCCCGTCCGTGTATCGAGATCGTCCGACACCGCCAGCCAGGTGTCTCTCAATTCCTCGAAGGACAAGCGGTGCGGATTCATCCGCCACAGGAGACGGTTCTCGGGATCGATTTGCAACCCCTTCGCGCTTGTCGGGAGACTGCGATCCACGCGGGATTCCTGCTGATACGTGGCGGACAGCAAAATCAACCGGTGCAGCTCCTTGGTACTCCAGCCCTTTTCCTGAAAATAGCGAGAGAGCCAGTCCAACAGTTCAGGATGGGAAGGGGGGCTGGCACGGACGCCGAAGTCGCTGGGTGTGGTTACCAGTCCTGCTCCGAAGTGATGCAGCCAGACTCGGTTGACCCACACCCGGGTTGTCAGCGGATTAGTCGGCGCCACGATTGCCTGGGCCAGTTCCAGTCGGCCACTTCCCTGGCGGAATGGCTGGCGTGCCTCTCCCGCAACGACGGACAGAAACTGTCTGGGGACTACCTCGCCACGCATGAGGGGATTCCCACGCTTGAAGATGCGGGGTTCGGAAATCAGCCCGCGATCCACGACAGCGACTGCAAAGGGAGGAGCCTGGGAAGACTGGATTAACCACCGATCGACTTCTCCCTGCAGTTTCCAGAGAGCCGTCACCGTTCCCGAATCGAAATAATACTCCGTGGTGACAATCGCTTCATCGGGAACCATCACGGGGGAGCGGGGACCATACAGAATTTGCCTCAGTTCTTCACGCTCCGCATTCTCGAATCGCTCGGGAGCAGCACCCTCCTTTTCGGCAATCAATTGCTTCCATTCTTCGTGCACTTGCGCGAACAATTTTCCGTATCGTTCCGCGACTTCTCCCATCGACAAGGGCGGAGGCGACCAAAGTTCTCGGAGGGCAGGGTGAAGCAGGGACGCGTCCAACGTCGCGAACTCCGCGCAGACGCGAGGGGACTGCTCCGCAAACTCCGTGGGGGGAATGGCCGCGAAGCGATGCCAGGGGAGAAAGATGCGGTCTCCGGACTCGCCCGCCGTCGCCAGATACCCTTGCCAGCGCCGCACAAATGCCGGCACCAGATCGGTTGGGGCCAGGATCTGGTCGAAACCCTCTTCGGGATATTTTTCCAGTTCCGTCTGGGCAACCAGATAGTCCACGATTCGGTTGCGTGCCCGTTCGCTGGCCTCCGCACGACTGGCGGCCAGTTTCTCGGCCAGGGCCTGCTGACGCTTGCTCAATTCGGCAGTAAACGCAGCCTGGGAGTCGTCCTGGCTGGTGGGGGCGCCAATCTGGAGTAACTGTTCCGTGCAATTCTGAAATACGCCGTAAAGGGAATAATAATCGGCCGTGGGGATCGGGTCGTATTTATGATTATGGCAGCGGGCGCACCCGACGGTCAGCCCCATTGTTCCGCGCGAAACGACATCGATACGATCATCGATGATATCGTGCGTCACGCCCAGGAAGCGGCGACCGATGGTGAGAAATCCCATCGCCGCCAGTTGTGCCGGATCTTCCGGCGCAACCTGATCGGCTGCCAGTTGCAGTAAGAGAAAGCGGTTGTAGGGCAGGTCTTGCTGAAAGGCACGCACGACCCAGTCACGATACCACGGTGCCTGTACCAGAAAGCGTTCCTCGCGGGCATACACATAACCTTTCGTGTCGGAATAACGTGCCACGTCAAGCCAGTGCCGTGCCCAATGTTCCCCGTAATGGGGCGATTCCAGCAGACGCTCGATCAATCGTTCGTAGGCATCGGGAACGGGATCATTGACGAAGGCCTCGACTTCCCCCGGCGTCGGTGGGAGTCCCGTCAGATCGTAAGTGACGCGGCGAATCAGGGTACGGCGATCGGCGGGGGGCGCGGGAGCGAGCTGATGCTCGTGAAGTTTTGCCAAAATAAACCGGTCGACTGGCGTTTTACACCAGGGATCCGACAGCGCCGGCGGGACGGGCCGAGAGAGAGGCTGGAACGCCCAGTGTGTTTTCGCCCTGGTCGCAAAATCTATTGCCGGGTCTTCCTTGGGCCAGACGGCTCCATCGCGGATCCATTGCTCCAGTATCGCCACTTCCGCCGCCGTCAGCGGATCTTCCGGTGGCATGGCGATATCGCCGAGGCGACGAACCGCGGCAATCAGCAGGCTTTCATCCGGTTTGCCGGGAATCAGGGCTGGGCCGCTGTCTCCTCCCTGAAGTAGCGACTCGAAGCGATCCAGTCGCAGCCCAGCCCATTGTTTTTTCGCCCCATGGCAGTCTCCACACGCCTCGAACAGCAGGGGACGTACGGATTTCTCGAAGAAGTCCAGTTTGTCAAGATCATCTGCTCGGGTGGACCTTGCCCAACCGGGAACCAACCAGGCCAGCATTAGCGCGATCGACCATCTCGCATAAAGCGTGGCATATAGTTTCCCCCTGCTGCTGCCCGCATTCCGCGATCGCATCGAATCGGCCATACTTCCTCCGCACGGGGCGTACCCCACAATGACCTCGTGAAGGCAGGCGTTCTCGCAATACCGGTCAAGGTTGCTACCACGCGTTTCTAACCACGAGTTTACGGAGATACCCAGGTGCTGTCCACGCCTGCAACGCTCGCCAGGCTCACAGAGGCATACGCACCGGGGGAAATCTGCGGGCTATTTGTGGTCATGCTCCTCGTGGGCTTCTTCTTTGAAATCGCCGGCGTAAGGGACCCCATCCACTTCGGCAATGATCGAACCACTGAATTCACGGACAATCCCGAGATGCTCATGTGTTCCGATATAACGCGAGGCCTTTCCCTCGGGTTCCCCTTCGAGGGGTTCAGGGGCCAGGGTCACCTGAAAGGCTGGCTCGTTGATTGTCAACAACACCGTCCCTTCCGTGGTTTTCACGGGAGTGAGAGTTTTTTCGTCGTTCCCAAGCACATACACCGTTGCCTGCTGTTTGTCGTGGTCCACCACGAATTCTACATGATATTTTCCCCCGCCCCAGTCGGCTATCACACCACCATGGGGACCGGCACCATGGGCATGACCTTCCCCGTGATGTTCGTGCCCCTCGTGATCGTGGTTGTGTTCTCCTGCTTCTTGTTTCGTGGTGTCCGGTGCGGGCGGCTGCGGCTGGCAGCCCACCACAGCAACAAGGCCCAGTACGGTGAACAGGGTGGTGCATTTCACGGAATTCCGCATCGTCAGGTCTCCTGGGTAAGTGGATGGGCCAATAGCCCGAAAAGGATGTGTTGTTTTATTTCGCCTGTGAACGTATTACGCGTGCGAGATGTGCGGGTCGGTATCTGGTTCCTGGGGCCTGTGTTTCATCCAGTCCTCGGAACTTTCGTCGGTTGATTGTCGCGCGAGCGCCGCAGCCTGCCGACCACTGAATTTCCAGAACAGCCCGGGATGAATCAGAAACTCGCAGAAGGTCGAGGTTATCAGGCCTCCCAGGATCACCGTGGCGACCGGGTACAGAATTTCTCGACCGGGTTCCTGTCCCCCCAGCACCAACGGAATCAGACCGATGCCGGCCGTCAGGGCCGTCATCAGCACGGGAGCCAGGCGTTCCAGGCTACCCCGCAATATCATTTCTTGGGAGAATTCCTCGCCTTCCTCGCGCATCAGGTGAAAATAGTGCGTCACCAGCAGAATCCCATTGCGGACGGCGATCCCTCCCAAGGAGATGAAACCGACCAGACTCGCAACCGTCACGTCCTGTCCGGTCAACACCAGCGCCATTACCCCGCCAATAAATGCCGTGGGCAAGGCGTTCAGAATCTGCAAGACAATCCGCACCGAGGGGAACAACAGCAGCAGTACCACGAAGATCCCCACCACGGACAGCGCCGCCAGTATCAGGATACGAGCGGTGGCCCGCTGTTGACTCTCGAATTGCCCTCCGTATTCCACGAAGTACCCTTCGGGCAGCTTCATCTGCTGCTGCATCATCTGCTGAATTTCCGCCACCGTGCTGGCCAGGTCGCGTCCCTGGGTGTTGCAGCGAATGACAATCCGCCTCCGCGCGTTATCCCGATTCACGGCATTGGGGCCGGTCCCCTCGCCGATGTCCGCCACCTCGCGCAGTTCGATCTGGCGGTTTCTTGCCGGTAGATCGATACGCAAACGGCCCAGATTCGTATAGTCCACGCGATAGGCTTCCTCCAGACGCACCAGGAGATCGAAGCGGCGCTGCCCTTCCAGCACCTGCGAGACCACTTCCCCTTGCAACGCTGTTTGCAATACGTTGGCAACGTAGCTTCGGGTCAGGCCATAATAGGCCAGATCTTCCGCCCGTAACCGAATATGCAATTCCTCGGACTGCCGGATAGGCTCCACGACCGGAGGGGTCAAGCCGGGTATTCCTTGCAGCACTCCTTTCGCTTCCGCGGCCAGGCGCTGCAAGGTGCCGAGATCATCCCCATGGATCTTGATCGCAATCTGGGCATACACGCCCGATACCATGTGGCTGATCAGATGCGCCAGGGGTTGTTCCACTTCGATATCCACGCCAGGGACTTCCTCGCGAAGTTGCTGCAGCAGGTCGGCCAAAATGTCTTCGCGATGCCGCCCCGATTCCGCATTCATGCTGAGGATGTACTCGCTACTGCTGACCGGCATGGCGTGTTCATCCATTTCCGCACGCCCCGTGCGACGAACGAAATTCAGAATCTCTCCCTGGGGATGGTGTGGTGTGCGCCGCATCTGGCTCAGGCGGGTATCGATGGCGGCCGCGACCCGGTTCGAGGCTTCCAGTGAGGATCCCGGCGGTAAGGTCACATTAATTTGTACGCTCCCTTCGTCGAACTGGGGCAGGAAATTTCGCCCCAGTTGCGTGAACTGCCAACCCGCGATCACCACTCCCACCCAGGTGGCCAGCAACAACAGGCGGGGGCAGGCCATGCTGAAGCGAACCAGTCGCGATGCCAGCAACTTCAGTACGCGCAGCAGCCAGCCCTCGCGAGACCGATGCGTCGCCGGGGCCCGGGGCAACAGGTAATAGGAAAGGACCGGAGTAACCGTAAGCGACACCAGCAGGGACGACAGAATCGAAACGATATACGCCAGCCCCAATGGCATGAAGAGCCGTCCTTCCACGCCCGACAAGGCAAACAGGGGCAGAAACACAAGAATCACAACGGCCGTGCCAAACACGATGGCACTGCGAATTTCCCGGCTGGCTTCGTAAACAACCCACAAGGCCGGTCGGGGTTGCGCAGCCGCATTATTTTCTTTCAGTCGGCGGAAGATGTTTTCGACGTCCACGATGGCATCGTCGACCAGTTCTCCCATGGCGACGGCAATCCCCCCCAGTGTCATGACGTTGATCGAGAGGTTCGTATCGGTCAACCAGCCCATGAGGCGAAACGTCAGTGTCGTCATCACCAACGAGAGGGGAATCGCCGTGAGCGTGATAAACGTGGTGCGAAAGTTGAGCAGGAAGACAAACAGCACCAGGATCACCAGTCCCGCCCCGATGATCAGGGCCTCGGCGACATTGAAAATCCCTCGATCGATAAAGTTCTTCAGGCGAAACAACTCCGTATTCACGATCAGGTCGGCCGTCAGCGATCCTTCGACTTCCGCGAATGCCTGGGCAATGGCGTCCGTCAACTCGCGCGTATCGACGTGCGGTTGCTTGACAATCGTGAATACCACGCCGGGACTTCCATTGATGCTCCCGTCTCCCCGCTTGAATTGCCCCCCTTCCGTGACGCGAGCCACCTGCTTGAGCAACACGGAGCGGGTTTGATGCACTCGCAGGGGAATTTTCTCCAGGTCTTCCAGTACGACCGCGGAATCCGGGCCCAATCTGCCCAGAATGCGGATGGGGCGTTCCGTTTCGCCCGTCACCGCGAATCCACCACTCGTGTTGATGTTGCTTTCACGGAGGGCCCGTTCGACATCCTGCAGCGTGACATCGTATTCCAGCAGTGCCGTCGGGTCGACCAGCACCTGGTACTGTTTGCGGTCTCCACCTTGAATGAATACCTCCGCGACACCGGTCGTCTTCAGCAGGCGTGGACGGATCACCCAATCGGCAATGGTGCGCAGCGCCATGCGTTGCTGTTCGGGTGTTTCAAACACAACGTGATATTCGTGTCCTGCAATGCGGAGGGTACCTTTCACTGTCCCCTGTCCTCCCGCCGATTCATCCGCCCGTATCGCGACGGCCTCCACCGCGACGGGTTCCCAGGTATCTAGGTGATGCCGATCCCTCGGTTTCCAGACCCGTACGTCGTCTGGCATGTCGGTCTGCTGGATCCATTCGGCCATCCAACCCGTGTGGTCGATGCTTGCCAGCCGGCCCCCATTTGGTCCTGTTTGCCGGTAAATCCCTGCAATTACGATCTGTCCCATGATCGAGGCGGGAGGTGTCATTTGCGGGCGAATGCCAGTTGGCAAAATCCCTTCCAGTGTTGTCAGACGCTCCTGTACGATTTGTCGCGCGACTCGAATTTCAGTAGTCCAGTCGAACTCGATAAATACGACATTGAGTCCTGCCGTTGTCTGGCTCCGCACCGCCTGAACTCCGCTGGCTCCCAGCAGCGCTACCTCCAGTGGTTGTGTGACCAGCGTTTCGACCTCCTCCGTCGCCAGGCCCGGGCACTCCGTGAGAATGATCACCCGGGGGCGGTCCAGATCGGGAAAGACATCGATCGGAAGTTGTGTCGCCAGGTAACTGCCGTAACACAGGATTGCCATGCCGAGCACCATGACCAGCATGCGGTAGCGAAGCGAAAATTGAATAATGGCATTCAACATAAGGGCATCCTTCAGTGTGCACCGTGAACGGTTCCATCCGCATGAACGTGAAGCCCGGGTTGCTCGCCACTGGAGGCCTGGGCCTTCAGAACGCGATTCAAGGAAGCGGCCGCGCTTTGGGCCAGATACATCCCCGGCACGATGCTGCCATCGTTGGCAATCACGGCAAATTGACGGTCCTCATACAACACGTGCACGGGACGACGGTCAAACAGATCGCCATTCTGACGAAAAACGTAGGCTTCCGGTCCCTCGCGAACCACAGCCGCCGCGGGCTGCACAAATACGGACTGGTATTCCTCGACGGGGACATGCAGACGTGTGCGTTGCCCGGGCCGAAATCGCCAGACCAGGAATATTTCCCCGTTTTTTTTGTAACTGCGTGATTGATTGGTGAGTGGAACGTAGAAATTGAACGTTCGGCTTTGAGGGTCGATCATGTTGGCCAGATGCCGAATTTCAAACTGCTGGTCCAGCGCGGGCCAGTCGGTGTCGCTATCTTCCGCAAACTCGATCGTGAGGGGACGGTGACTCTGGGCTGCCTGTTCCAGAAAGGGGGCTTCTTGCTTGAAGGCATGCCCAACGACATACAACGACTGATGATTCGATAGTTTCGCCAGCAATTGCCCCGCTTGCACCTGCTGCCCCAATTCCACCGTAAGTTCCTGAATTTCATAGGCGAGTGGGGTTTCTTCCAGCGATACCAGTTGCAGGGGCTCAGGTGACGTGAAAGTAAGTGGAGAGCCTGTCCCATGGATTGGCGGAGCGGCTACGTCCAGCGTCGCCACGAATTCTCCCGCCGCCACGCGTTCGATTTGCGCGGGAGTCAACCCGCGTGTCAGCAGATCTTGCCGATAGGCGAGAATCAACGTCTGTTGACGTCGCAACTGGTTGTTCAATTCGATGAGGCGCGATTCCGGGATCGCGCCACTTTGGGCCAGACCTTCCAGACGCGACACCTGTTCCGAGACAAGTTCCGTTTCGCGTGTCGCCTTGAACAGTTCGGCCTGAGTGCTTTGCAAGTATTCGCTGAACAGCCTCAACGTGAACAGCGTCTGGCCCGCTTGCACCGTATCGCCTGGATAGGCGTGGATTTTCGTAACGACACCCACCGCGGGAGAGGTCACGCCACGATCTGAAATTCCCGGCCGATCCACAATTTCGCCTGGAATCAGCACGGTCCGCCAGTAGTTTTCCAGACGTGCAGGTCTGGAAACCAGCCCCAGGTTCTTGCGGGCCTGCGGACTCAACTCCAGTATATCCGCTTTTGCCGCTATGGCCGCTGGAGGTTCTGCCGCTGCCTGGTTATCGCCGGGAGACGCCAGGAAGGCTGCGGACCACGGAATCTCCGATTTACTCAGGACATAGACCGAGCCGGCCATGACCACGGCGACCAGCAGTCCCCCCAGCCATTTGAGTAGTCCAGGAATTTTCATATTGTCTCTTCTCGTCTCGGTGAATTGATAATGCGATATCGGATCGTTTGCTCAAGCGGCGCCCGCGATCTTCCGATGTCCCTGTCGCGCTGTCGCTTCGGTCAAACAACCGGCACGCACACGCAGGAAATGACGAGGAAACCGGAAAGTCAGCCAGAACCGCACGCATCTAGCGGAACGCAACACTTCCTCTGAATCGGTATGCGAGTGGCGTTTGAAGCGTATCCGCACTCAGCCATGGCGAGTGCCCCACTCTTGCGTCGGGCGATAAGCAGGCCCGGCTGGATGATGCCTCAATCCTAGATTCGCAACGAGGCGAACAGGAGCGCATGCGAAAATCCCTTGGTCTCATCAGGCGGTGCCCGCAGTAGCCAAGCGTCTTCCCTGCTCAGGGAATAACACTCGGCAACAGGGGAAAGCCATGCCCACACAACAGAATGGGGCAGTGGTGACGGCGATTGACGCCGAAGAGTGGTGTTCAGTTCAGAGATGTAAAGTACAACGGAATCGTGATCGGCAAGAGGGCTGAGGCCAGTCTGGCTTGTTGCGTTCTCGTGTGTACAATGAGCGGCTTGCGAGGCGTGTTTCTCCGTGTGTCCCCCGGAAAGATGAATATGGGGGCGCGAAGCATTATCCTCTGGCTCGGCGGCGCAGCCTCCGTAATGCGAGTGCGGCGGTGCCACAATCAGGCAAAACGGAATCAGGAGTAGCGACACGATTCGGTACATGGTTGCATTTACAAAATAGGCAGCAAGGTCGTCGTAAGTTTATTCCTCGGGCGAATGGAAATCAACCTTGATTTTCCCCGGGAAGACCTTTGCGCACGGCAGACGGTATTTTATTGGGGGGGGGCAATCTTGTACCGCCGCGGCAGGCGAGGCGAGAGCTTTGTTTCTTGTTTGTTAAAATTCGCGTTCCGTTACCTGTTTGTTCAAGGACTGGAGGGAAATGGGAAAGCAAGGGGGCTGGTTGCAACAGCGGGCTGAAATTTCTCTGTTTGCGAAATCGTTTCACGTGAAACGATTTCGCAAACAATCCCGGATCCAGGAAGTGATGTTCGTTACGGACAGGCGACGTCAGGAACAGGCCAGCAATAAGGAGGCGGGCGTGTTCAAGGGAACTCTTCTTCCTGCAGCAAACCTGCAATGCTGATGGCGGCAAGCCAGCGTTGCTCGTGCGCATCAATCCATGCCAGTTCCGCGTCGAGCAGGGTTTTTTGTGATTGCAACAGCCGCAAGAAATCGATTTGCCCCTCGGCATATAACCCTTGGCTCAACTCCAGCGTCTGCCTGGCCTTGGGCAGAATCTCCCGTTCATGCCGTTCGACGAGCAATCTGGCTGTCTGGAAGTTAGTGATGGCATCGGCAGCCATGTTGTCCAATTGGAGTTGGATGCGTTGCACATCCGCGCGGGATGCGATTAACTCCCGCTGAGCAGCGGCGATATTTCCCTGGTTTTTATTCCAGAGGGGTACGGCCATCGTTACTTGAAACAACCCCTGGTCCTGGGCTGGAATGCCAACCTGCCGCTGATATCCCAGCATCACATCGAAATTGGGGATCGGCTCGACTTGCGCGCGCTGCATCAGGAAATAGTTTCGGTCCACTTCCAGGCGAGCAATGTTGACCCGCGGATGAACCGAGACCAACGCCGTGCGGACTTCCTCCAGTTCATAGGGGCGCAACTCCTGAGCAAAATCTCCCGCGAGCTCGGGGATATGGAGATGAGGAACGCCTACCAGGATTGCCAGTTGTTTTTTGCTGAACTCGTAAATTGTGTATGCGTTTTGCAACGCCACCTCCGCCCGTTGCAACTCGATGTCGAGCAGCAGGGTGTCTCCTCGTGCCCCTTCTCCCGCCAGCAACAGTTTTTGGGAAGACTCCAGTGAATGCCGCGCCACATGGACAAGATGTTCCAGCACTCGGATGCGGTTTTGTATCGCCAGGGTTCTATAGAATTTTTCCCGTAATTCCGTCAGGACCAGCAGGCGTTCCTGTTGCCATTCGAATTTGGCCTGGGTGACTTCTCGCTGAGCCGCTTTCACTGCCAGATCGAGCTTGCCTGCTGTGACAAACTCCTGCGAGACAAACCCGTTGTATTGGCTCTCGTTGCCATCTAGCTGAGGCGCCGAGATGCCGAGTACCGGATTGGGGTACAACCCGGCCTGCGCGACGCGTCCCCGCGCTGCCTGCACACGCTGATAGGCAGTCATCAAGCGGGGATGGTGACGATCCGCCTGGGCGGTCAACATATCCAGCGTGGTCGGAGCAGCCGCATTCGCAGCCTCTGAGTCGACGATGACGGGAGGTGCGATCAACTCGTCTCCCTGGCGTTCGAGAATCGCGGGAGGGGGAGCGGGCAATACATCACCCTGTTCATATCCCGCCACCGGAAGAATCTCATTCCCCGATTCATGGAGGGATGCGGAATCCTGGCCATGCGGCTCTTCCGCGGGGCTGGGGCTTGAGTTGTCTACCGTCGGGTGGGCAACCGGTCCTTCCGCTTTTTTCGGAGCCGTTGCAGCAGGGGCGGGAGCGACGTTTACGGGCGTGAGCTTGAACCAGTTTTTTAACTTGCCGCGTAGAGAAAGTTCCGCACTCTGGCATTCCAGTCCTCGGCCTGTGTCATGCCAGGAGGCAAGTGCAGTCAGGGAGAGGGCAGCGATTAAGGCTCTCTTGCCGTTAAACTTACCGCAGGTTTTCCATATTCGCATTTCAGGCTTCATCCAGGGCATCCTTTCCACGGAATCTACCCTATCATCGTCCGGTGTTGGTGGAAATCATGAGTTCCCATTTCCAGCGACAATCATAAATCAGGATGGCCTCATTCGAGCGTGAGTCCCGCGACGAATGGCGCGTTCGGAGCCGACCTGGCGGAGCTGGCGATTTATCCCAGCTCCGCAATGGGTGCGGCGTCTCCTTCGACCAGCGGCGTGGGGCGACCGCTGGGATGCAGCCAATGGCTGGAGGGGTCGATGCCCAGCTTGAGAAAGACGGTGGCTGCCAGATCCCCGGGACCGAGGCGCCGCTCCTGAATTGCGGCACCGCGCGAGTCGGTTGCACCAATCACCTGCCCGCCCGGAACCCCGCCGCCGGCGACAAGCATCGACATTACGGGGGTCCAGTGGTCTCGTCCCAGCTTCGCATTGATCACCGGGCCTCTTCCGAATTCTCCCAGTACAAGCACCAGGGTGGATTCGAGCAGGCCGCGCTGTTCCAGATCGCCTATCAGCGTGGTGATGCCATGGTCGAAGCCAGGCAACATCGGCTTCAAGCCTTTTTCAATCCCGCCCCAGCGGACATCATCGCCGTGATGATCCCAGTGTCCCCAGGCATCGCTGAGGGTGATGAACGTGACGCCGGCTTCCACGAGCCGCCGGGCCAGCAACGCTTTTTTACCGAACGAAGTGGTGCCGTACTGTTCTCGAACCCGTTCGGGTTCCTGTTGAATATCGAATGCCTTGGCGACCGTTCCCGAGGCCACCATCTGGTAGGCTTCCTGGACATACCGATCCTGGAGGGCCAGCCCGGGCGATAACTCCGTGTGTTGGCGGAATTGATCAAGTTGTGCCCGCAGTTGATGGCGATCGTTCAGGCGGAAGGCATCGATGCCCGCTGGAGGATTGAACTTGCCGGCGGCGGAGATGCCGTCCAGGGGTTCGTAATCGTACCCCAACAGCCCGGCCCCGTAGACATCGGCTTTGAGGCTGTCGGCCAAGGCAACAAAGGGAGGGACGCCGGGCACATTGGGGCCGCGAAATTTAGCAGCCACGGACCCCATCGAAGGGTATCCGCCGCCATCCTGGGTGCTGTCGGCGACACGACGCGACTTGGGGTTGGCAGCCTGAAAAGTCGTGGGCGTATGGTTGCTGGCGGAGGCATCCATGGAGCGAATGATGGCGAACTTGTCCATCATCGCTGCTTGCCGAGGGAGAAACTCGCAAATTTCGATTCCGGCGACAGAGGTTTGAATTGTGCCGAAAGGGCCACGAATTTCCTTCGGCGCCTGCGGTTTGGGATCCCAAGTATCGATCTGGCTGGCTCCGCCCGACAACCAGACGAGAATTACGGAATTTACCTTGGCTCGCGTTCGATCCGAGTTCGCCTGGGCCTTGTGATGTAACAGATCGGGCAGTGAAAGCCCCGCCAGACCAGCCAGTCCGGTCCTCAAAAACCAACGTCGTCCACTGCCTACCTGCAACAGATCGACCGGCGGGGCATAAGCTGCGAAGGAACTCCCGCCGTGATGAGAAGGTTGCTGCAATTTATGGAACGAAGCGGCGGATCGGCTCATGTGTTCACTCTTGTTGTGCAGAGAGAGATTTAAGTTTCTGCCCCGAAGGAAATGCCGTCAATGCAAGCAGCGCTTCACGGAAGCAAATGCCAGAGTGAAGTTCTTCTTTTTTACAGTGATGATACGTGATATCTCAGGCATGTTAACTCGCGCCTCGTGAAACTGTCCAGAGGATTCTGGTGAAGGTTCGGATTTTTGCGGAACGATCGCGTCGACATGGAGGTGAGGCGTGGCCGGGTGCGAATCGCCTTCTGTCGACCTGACCTCTCCGGCAAGGAAGTCAGGCCTTATGATTTCGTGGAAAAATTGGCGTTCACCAACTCAACTGGCGAGGATTGCCGTTGCGGAATTAGATCCATTTCCACTATACGACCCTGTGAACGGCGAGGATGCCCCAAATGCGGGAACGGCAATTACCATGAAGGATCGTGATGGACGCTGGAAGACCCTTGACAATAGTGCATACCGAGAGTTCCTGGGGCTGGGGAGGGCAGGAAGTCCGCATCTTGACCGAGGCCCGAGGGTTTCTGGAGCGTGGGCATGACGTGCGCGTGGTGTGTACTCCGGAATCGACGATGGCTCGGCGGGCGCATGAATTCGGCGTTCCCGCGGAGACGATTGACATCCAGAAAAAGAACGGGGCGGGGTTGAAGGCAGCTTACAATTGGTTGCGGCGGAACTCCGTGGATATTATCAACACGCACAGTTCGACGGATAGCTGGCTGTTCAGTCTGGCGGCTCGTGGGATGCGGCGGCGTCCCGGCATCGTTCGAACCCGGCATGTTGGTTTGCCCGTTTCCCGGAATATTGCCTCGAACTGGCTTTATCGCCGGGGAGCCGATTTTGTTGTGACGTGTGGTGTCGAGATCGTGAATTCGCTGGCAACGCGAAATGGCGTGCGTCGCGAGAAAATGCGTTCGATTCCGACAGGAATTGATACCACGCGGTTTCAGCCGGGCGACCCGATTGCCGCCCGCAAGGAACTTGGTTTACCACTCGACCGGAAACTGGTAGGGATTGTGGCGGCCCTGCGTCGCGAAAAGGGGCACATACATCTGTGTGAAGCGATGCGAGACTTGCCGCGCGATGATTTCGATCTGGTGTTTGTGGGGGATGGCCTGTCGCGCCCGATGATCGAGGAAAAAATCGAGGAACTGGGGCTCTCGGCACGCGTGCATCGGGTGGGCCATCAGGCGAATGTGGTTCGCTGGTTGCAGGCATTGGATCTGTTCGCACTGCCGTCGTTTGGATCGGTCGAGGGAGTGCCTCAAAGTATCATGCAGGCGATGAGTTGCCAGTTGCCGGTACTCACGACATCGGCGGGGAGTATCCGCGAAGCCGTGGAGCACGAAGTGACGGGACTGATCGTTCCACCGGGCGATGTTGCGAGTTTGGCCTCAAGTCTGAACAGGTTGCTCGATGACGAAGCGCTCTGTCGGCGATTAGCGGAAGCCGGACATTGTGTGGCCCAGCAGCGATTTCGTTTCGAGACAATGCTGGATCGCATGGAAGAGGTGTTTTACAGGGTCCATGCATCCTCGCCGGCAGGCAAGGCCGGTGCGCGGTTCTGCCTTATCCCTCGTCAAATCGAGGGAGGAACAGAGAGCATGAAGCGTAAATCGGCCTGACCAGTTTCTCTTTAATTGGGCCAGGCATCGTTTCGTCGGAAAAAAAACAGAACATTCAGCGGAGGGGAACAGCGATGACAAGTGGCAAGGCAAACCGACCCGTGGTTGCTCGAATCGTTAACGAAAAGCAGCCCGCAACTATTCTGGACGCCCCTTCCGGAGATGGTTGGTTGCTAAAGGAATTAGACTATCAGCCCGCCATGACGGGGTTGGATTTGTTCGAGGAGAAACCAGAGGGTTATGCCGGGTTTGAAAAGTGCGATCTCGATTATGGGTTGCCCGAGAAACTCGGCAAGTACGAAGCCTTCATCACCTGCGAAGGAATTGAGCATGTGGGCAACCCCTTGCTGTTGATCGAGCACGCTGCCCGCCATCTTGTGGAGGGAGGCTTGATCGTGGTGACGACGCCAAACGTCTGGTTTCCTGCTTCGAAGTTGCAGTATTTGTGGCGTGGCTTCTTTCCCAGTTTTCCCTGCCTGGTTGGGAAGATCCAGCGCGGGACGCACATGCATATCACCCCCTGGTCGTTTCCGCATTTGTATATGTACTTAAAATTGGCGGGCTTCACCGAGATCACGTTGCACGAAGTCGAAGAAACAAAACCCAAGCACTTTTATGAACGGATTCTGGCATTGCCACAGAGTGGCTACTGCAGTCGTAAACTGAAGCACGCCCGGGACGAAGAAGAACAATCCTTCTGGCGTCAGGCGGGCTCGAAGCAGTCTCTGTACGGACGACGGCTGGTTGTCTCCGCAACGTATGAAGGCAAAAAAGCAGCCTGATCGCGGCTTGCTGTGCTGAGGAGCAGGTCAGAGTTGAGCCGCTAGCTTCGCATTGATGTCCCTTAAGGGGACTATGTGCCATTCGCGAGATTGCGATTTGTCGCGCCCGCGTGGCCTGCTTCCTGACCGGCGCGCTGGATGCGCAGGGCCGGGACTCTGTTTCACGCTGGAAACCTTGCCCGCATCAATGGTAGATTATGTGAGTCCCGGGCCATGCGAAGGTCGGCGTATTTTCGGATTGATGCATGAAAAAACGGGGGCCCGTGCGGATTCGCCGGACAGAGACAGGGTGTCTTCAGAACCATTGCGGGGATCCCTCTATGGGCCAGGAGCAACGCCAATTCGCCGGTAGGACAAAGTATGGATTGCCAGAGAACCATGTCCCCTGTTACCGATTGCCTGCTGAGTGGAATGAATCGGCCGTAATCGCAGGAAGCGGAGAATCCACATGCCGCTGCTACGAGTGATATTTGCCCTGCTGATTTCGGCTGCTTTGTGGGGAAATGTTCCGGCAAGGGGCGATGAGGTCTCACGCTTTGCGGATGATGTGTTGCCGTTGCTGGCCAGTAAATGCCTATCGTGCCATGGACCGGATCAGCAGGATGGGGAACTTCGGCTGGATTCGTTGTCTGCTGCACGGGCGGGGGGAGCACGGGGGCCGGCCGTTGTGCCTGGGGATCCCGGCAAAAGCTTGCTGGTGCAGGCGATTTCGTTTGGCAATCCCGATTTGCAGATGCCTCCCAAGCAAAAACTGTCGCAGCGCGAAATCGACCTGTTGGTGGACTGGATACGGGCCGGGGCCATCTGGCCGGAACCGCCCGTGGTCCTGTTCGAGGAGGATGTTTCCTTTCCAGGACGATTGACTCAGGGGAATGGGACCGCGCGGCTAGTAACCGAAGCCCCCTATTCGGGCCGGGTGTCGTTGGAGATCACGCCCTTGCAGCGTGATGCGGCGAGTATTCCCGGTTGGCACTTCCCGATCCGCGAACATCCAGGTACAGGGGAGTATCGTTTTCTGCGATTGGCCTGGAAAAAGCGGGGCGGCGGGAGTGTCATGCTGGAGTTGGCCTCGCAGGGGAAATGGCCCGCCGCCGATAACCCCAAGGGACGTTATGTCGCTGGCCCGAACACCACAGGGTGGTCCGCGATATCCGTTGGCGCGCAGGCACCGACGGAATGGTCCGTGCAAACGTTCGATTTATGGAAGGACATGGGAGAATTCACCCTGACAGGCTGCGCGCCAACCTGCGATGGGGGCACGGCTGCCTATTTTGATGCGATGCTGCTCGGCCCGAGTCTGGCCTCCCTGGATGCCTATCGGCCCCATCTGCTCGATTTCGATGGGGCGACTCCCCTGGATTGGCCGGGCGATGCCTTCACGGATGCACGAAACCCGATACGCAAATTGTTCCGGGGCGAACGACTGGACTTGTGGTCGTTGAAACCGCCCGGACAAACTAACTTCAGCATTCCGGGAGATCGGCAAAATTCCCGGCAGTCCGAACCGGATTCCGAGGAGCCCCATGAATCCCGCATGATCGATGACTTCGTGGTTCGCCGTCTCGAGGCAGCGGGTCTCGCAGCGTCTCCCGCAGCGGATCGGCGGACGATCATCCGACGATTGACATTTGATCTGACTGGTCTGCCTCCCACTCCCGAGGAGGTTGCCGCGTTTCTTGCCGATTCAACTCCCAACGCCTATGCGTTATTGGTGGACCGACTGCTGGCATCGCCGCGTTATGGCGAGCAACAGGCTCGCGCCTGGCTGGATGTTGTGCGTTACGCCGATACACAGGGCTATGAACGGGACGAATTCCGTCCCCTGGCCTGGCAATATCGCGATTATGTCGTCCGGTCGTTTAATTCCGACAAGCCGTTCGATCAATTTGTTCGAGAGCAACTTGCCGGGGACGAGATGGTTCCCAGTCCTCCGCGCACACTAGCGGAGGCGGATGCCTTGATTGCCACCGGCTTTTTGCGGCTGGGGCAATGGGACAGCACCGCCTCGATTTTCCAGGAGGAGGATCGGCTACGAGCCGAGATACTGGCCGATCTTACCAATACGACGGCCTCGGCCTTTCTGGGCATGACGATGTCGTGTTGTCAGTGTCATGACCACAAGTACGATCCCTTATCGCAGGCGGATCACTACCGCATGCAGGCATTTTTTTCCGGTTTTGTGCCGAGCGATGATGTAGTCATCGAACTGGCGCAAGACCTGGAAGGAATCAAACGGCACAATGCCTCCGTCGATGCGAAACTGGAACCGCTCCGGGCCGAAGAGGCTCGATTGCAGGCATCCGCGGAGCAACACAAGGAGCAAATCGAATCGCTTAAACGGGAGATGGTGGTAATCGAATCCGAGAAGCAATCGCCGCGCCTGGCCATGGGGGGACGCGATTCCGGGCCTGTCGCGCCGCCGACATATGTGTTGTATCAGGGGGATTTTCAATCTCCGCGCGAGGAAGTGCAACCCGGATTTGTGTCGGTTTTGTCGCCGGGGCCTGCCCCGATTCTCCCACCCCACGAGCAGACCACGGGCCGCCGCCTGGCCTTGGCCCAGTGGATTGCCTCGCCCGAGAACCCCTGGACCGCGCGCGTGATTGTCAATCGTATCTGGCAGCAGCATTTTGGGACGGGTCTGGTGGCCACGCCCAACGATTTGGGGTACACGGGGGCTCCTCCTACGCATCCCGAGTTGCTGGACTGGCTGGCGACCCGGTTTGTGGCGGAAGGCTGGTCCATCAAGAAGTTACATCGCTGGATCGTGCATTCGGCAACGTATCGGCAGGCCTCGCGCGTGGCACGCGAATCATCTCCGGGAGAGGTCGTGGAGAGCGGAAATGCACTGCTCTGGCGCCAAAACATGAGGCGACTCGATGCCGAGACAATACGAGACAGCCTACTTTCGGTTTCGGGACTGCTACGGGATGATGCGTCCGGTAAGCCGGTGTGGCCCGAGGTGCCAGCGGACCTTTTGAACGCGCAGCCCGCCATTCTCGAAGCCCTGGAAGGGAAGGATGGGGGGCGAATGCAGGGATGGTATACCGACCCGGTGGAGCAAACCGACGTGCGGAGTTTGTTTCTGGTTCGCAAACGGTGCCTGCCCATACCGTTTCTGCAGGTTTTCGACTTGCCTGACACGACGGTATCGTGCGCGCGTCGCGATACCACCGTGGTTGCTCCCCAGGCGTTGACGCTGCTTAACAGTCCGGAGGGGATCCGTTGTGCCGAGGCGTTCGCGCGGCGCGTGGCCGCTTGCCTGGGGCAACTGGAGATGAGTCAGCCGGATTCTCGGCGGCAGGCAACGGTGGTGGCCTTCCGGCTGGCGTTGACTCGAGATCCGGGGGCGACCGAAATTCAATTAGCGGACGATCTACTGCGGCGCCACTTCGATCAATATCGCCAGGAGGGGCGCGAACAACCCGCGTTTCAGTCGCTATTCGACTTATGTCGTGGCGTCCTCAATTTGAATGAGTTTGTGTATGTGGATTAAGTGCGAGTCTTTTCCCTGGAGAGCATCGCCCGGGGCATGGACAACGAATTCCGTTATAGCGGAGAAACAACATGAATGCCGAGTCGCTGGTCTCGCATGACACATGGCGTGGAACTTCACCCGACGTCGGAGGCCGCCGCAATTTTCTGACGCGTTTCGGGGCCGGTTTTGCGGGTGTCGCCCTGGGCTCGCTGCTTGCGGACGAACTGCGTGCGGAATCGGCCGGAGGGATAGCGATCGATCCCCTGCACCCGCTCCAGGCGCGGGTTTCGCATTTTGCCCCCCGAGCCAAGCAGGTGATTTTTCTGTTTCAGTATGGTGGGCCCGCCACGTTCGACCTGATGGACTACAAACCGGAACTGGTCAAGCTCAATGGTCAGCCGGTGCCGGAGACATTCAAGCAGCATGCCGATAAGGTGGGGGGAGTGTTTAATCACTGCAAGGACGAGTTGATGTCTGGCCCATGGAAGTGGGCCCGGCATGGCGCGTGTGGTCACTGGTTTTCCGATCTGCTGCCCCACACGGCTCGTCATGCGGACGAGTTATGCATCGTCCGTTCGATGGTGAGCGACAGTTCCAATCATGCGCCGGCGACATACTTGATGAATACCGGGGCGATCCTGGGAGGTCGTCCCAGCCTGGGATCGTGGATCACGTATGGTTTAGGCTCCTTGAATCAGAATTTGCCTGGTTATGTGCTGCTGTACCAGGTGGGTGGCCTGGGAGGTTCCGCGAACTGGAGCAACGGCTTTCTTCCCGCCGCTTTTCAGGGGACGCAGTTCCGTCACGAAGGATCGCCGGTGTTGAATCTTTCACCCCCCGCGGAGTTTTTGCAGTCGCAGCGATCCACGCTCGATTTTGCCCAGGCGGTGAATCGTTTGCATGCGGCAGACCGCCCGGGAGTTCTCGACCTGGAGGGGCGAATTGCTTCGTACGAGCTGGCCTACCGCATGCAGTCCGAGGCGATCGATATTGGAGAAATTGAAAGAGAAACGGAGTCGACCCAACGGGCATACGGACTCCATGACGAAGATGCCGCGAAGGCAAAGTATGGCCGCATGTGTCTGCTGTCCCGGCGGTTGATTGAGAAGGGGGTCCGTTTTGTGCAGATCTATAACGCCGTGGACAAATTGGGGTGGGATGGTCATGACAAGAACACGGACTACAACCGCCGCAATGCGGCGCAGACCGATCAGCCCGTTGCCGCATTGCTTGCCGATCTGAAGCAACGGGGGTTGCTCGACAGCACGCTGGTGATCTGGGCCGGCGAATTCGGACGGACACCGATGAAGCAGGGGAACGAAGGCCGCAATCACAATCCCTATGGCTTCAATATCTGGCTGGCGGGAGGGGGCGTTCGCGCAGGGAGCAGCATCGGGACCACGGATGACATCGGCCTGCGTGCCGAGGAACACCCCCAGCCTGTCAAGAACCTGCACGCAACGATACTCACCGCGCTGGGGTTGGCTCCCGACGAGTTGTTCCACGAACATCAGGGACGGCAGGAACGACTTACGGGGGTAGCGCAAAGCTGGAAAGTCATCCCGGGGGTCCTTGCGTGAGCAGGGGAGGCTGGGGCATCCTGGATTGCGGATCGGGGAAGCCCGTCGGATGCGACTTGGCAGGATATGTTCTTCCCTGCGGGAACTGCCGGTTGGGCTGTTTTACTCCGCGGATTCGGCGAGCAGTTCCTCGATTCGGCGTCGCAGTTGAGCTTCCCCCTCGCTCCCCTGCCAGTTGAGTTCCCCGTACCACCAGTAGCGAATCCGTCCGCGTCGATCGATCAGATAAACCGAAGGCCACATCGAGTTACCCCAGGCATTCCAATTGGCAAGCTGGTTGTCGACCAGGATGGGAAAGGCAAACCCTGCCTCCTTGACCTTCTCGCGTAAGCGATCCCGATCTTTTTCCCCTTCGGTTTCGGGGGTATGAATACCGATGATGAGCAGGCCCTTGTCGCGAAAGTCCGCTTCCCAGTTGTTGTAATGCTCGTAATTGCGAATGCAGTTGATGCAACCGTTTGCGAAGAAATGGACTGCCGCCACGTGTCCAGGCAACTGAGTGCGGGCGTGTGCGGGATCAAGCCAGTCCTCGTCGTCGGCAATCAAGGCGGGGGCGGCAAAGGTGATGCGCCCCAGCTTGGTGACATCCAGCGTTTTACCCAGCATTTGCACGGCTCCAACGCGTTGGGAATCGTTCAGCAGGCGATTGATCTGGCGCAATTCGTTCTGCTTGAGGGTGCGAATTTTGCTTTCGATAGGCTTGAGAGGTTCGCCATTCGCGGCTTGTTCCTGAAGTTCCCGAAGCGAATCGGCGGTTTTGTCGAGAATTTCGGCGATGGATTGGCGTTGCGCGTTCGTGAATTTGAGTTTGTCCGCGACGTCGTCCCGGCCGAGCGCGGCGGTTCCCTGTAGCCAATAGAGAATTTGATTAAGCCGTTCCTGTTGCCGAGAATCGAGCAGGTTGGCGGCCTCCGATCGAGCCTGGGTAGTTGCATCGCTCCAGGCAGCACGGGCCTGTTCGAGAGTTCGGTTGCGGGCCGGCCAGACGAGCAAGTCGAGGCGATCCGCCAGTTGCTGCAGGGACTTCCGCTGAGCGGGCGTCACTTTGAGTTCTCGGAAGACTTCTTCGTCCCGCAGCAGCAGGATCAGCGGATCTTCGATTTTGGAAAGCAATAACCGCCCATCGGGATTTTGCTGCGCGCAGGCTCCCCGGGCCAGCAGTGCCACAAGCAACAAGGCCAGACAGGAAACCGGAAGCCAGAAGCGAATCATGCGAGATCCCTCAATGGGGGGGATGAATCAATGGAGGAGGAGTTTATTCCGCGTCACCAACCGGGTAGAGCTGAAATAAGTGCAACGATCGAGTCGTATCGGGATTCCAAGTCAAGGGGTATTCGAATTCCAGGTGATTTCCTGACTACTGCTCGGCTGATACCCCGGCGGGGGGCAGGAGTTTTTCACCCGACTCCGGTGGCAAAAGTGTCGGTTCGCCTTCCAACAGTTTGTGCCTGGCGAGAAAACGATCGATTTCGATGAGCGTCAGGGTTTGCCAGGGATTCTTATTGAAGAAACTGTGAGTCTGCTCCTCGGCGAGCCAGAGTTCCGTGGTGGTGTTTCCGAGCGAATTGAGTTTCCGCTGGGCGTCATCCCAACCTTGTTTCCAGGGGTCGCGCGTGCCGAAGAAGGCGATGGCTGGTGGCATATCGGAATACATATGCCGAAGAAAATCGATTTCGGCGTCTGCCGAGTCATCTGGGGAAAAGGCCGGATTGAACCAGAGATACGCGATGACGGACGTGTCGATATCGCGAGGGTCGGCAGGATCATTTAAACCCGGATTGCACGTAGCCAGGGCGGAAATGTGTCCACCGGCGGAACCTCCCCCGGTCACGATTCTACACGGATCGATTCCGAGTTCCACCGCGTAGGATTTCATCCAGCGGATGGCGCTTTTCGCATCGATAACGCAGATCCTCTTGCGCGTCTCTCCCGTGGGGAGTTTCTCGGCTTGTTCACTGGAGAGCATGCGATAGTTCGCTGTGGCGGCGACAAGTCCGCGGCTGGCCAGGTAGTGACAGGCGACACGGAACTGGCCCAGGTTACCGCCACGCCACCCTCCGCCGTGAAACAGAATCACGCCGGGGACCCGGCATTGCCGCGGGTCATGTTGCGGCGGAAAGTAGATTTCCATCTCCAAGGGCTGGCCATCGACATGCTTGTAGGCATACACCGTGCCTGGGGGGACCTCGGCAGCCTGAAGATGCGCCACATGACCGAGCAGTAACAGGCATGCCCCCAGCAGGGACGTTGCGGAACAAGCGAACCGGGGCATTTATTTCAGTTCCTGTTCTAGGAAATCGGCAACCTGCTTCCCGAGAAAGTCGTATCCTTTTGCGTTGAAGTGCACGTCATTCGGATTTTGCAGAGCCTCGAGATGCGGAGTGATGGCACTGAAAAGATCGTCGATGGCCACGCCGTGTGTGTGCATCAGTTCGGCGGCAGCGGCATTGCGTTCGACAATCGAGCGGGCTGTTTGTTTGCCATCGGGGGAATCAGGAATGGGCGTGGTACTGGCCCAAACCAGCTTTGCCCCGGTTTGCCGCATTCTCTTGATTAGCAGTTCGAGTCGTTGCAGATAATCCGGCAGGGGGGTGTTCCGATCGTGAATACCGAAGTTGAAGTGGATGAGATCCCATTTCCCATCGCCAAGCCAGACATCGATATTCTTGAGTCCACTGGCGGTGGGGCCACAATTGGCGGGAGCCCGGTGTACATTGGCGACGCCCGCAAGTTCGCGGCGGACGGCCTGGGTGTAACCGCGGGAGACGGAGTCGCCGATCAGCAGCACGCGTGGCAAGCGCGGGTCATCCGGGATGAAATCCCAGGCATTGGATTTTCCCGCGACTTTTTCCCGTTTATGGATCGGCAGGTAAAAGCCGCCGAGTTGCTGCTGCAGGATTTTTTCCCAGGCTTGTTGCTCTGGCGTTAATGTTTCCACCCAGGCCTGATAGCGTGCTTCGAGAGCGGCATCTTCGGCGGCCTTTCGAGCAGCGGCTTCCGCGGCCGTGGTTGGTTCACTGGCGCTGGCTGGAGAGAGGGCCAGTCGCTGGAGTGGAATCAGCACAACAATCAATAACAAACATGCGAAACAGCAGTTTCGAGTAGTCATGGTCTCCTTCCAGGATGTGTATCTCAATCCGCGATGGACATGTTCCCCTATTCCGACCGGATCACCTCGATTGCGTTGAGAATCGCCGTGCCCTGTTTTGTTTTCAATTCCAGCAGCAGGTTATCCTTGACCTGCACGCCCTCGATTTCATGGACGATGGCAGTGGCCACTCCCTCCCCGGGGGATTCCAGGCGTACGTCCTTCAGGGCAGGCATTCCCTGGAGGAATACGTCGAAGACGACGGTTTCGGCGTGGGCATCGACCCGGGCAAAGTGCAGCCGCAGGCGATAGGTTGCCGGTTCGTCGTTGGGGCCCAGGAGAGGCAACGTCAATTGTTCAATGCCCTCGGCCCAGGACGTGTAAAGCCAGGGACGATCGGTGTCTTGAACGGTTGTTGAGTGTTCGTTGACGTTGTGGTAGGCTTCTCCCGCGGCGAATCTGGGGGACTGGGAGATCAGTCCATCCCGGTTAATACGAGCCGAGGTGGCATCGTTGCGTCCGGCGGAAAACTTGGGTTTGAGGTCAAGCGTGACATCGAGGGAGGTTTCGCGGTACGCGGTGCGTCTCGGATAGGAAAGCCAAAGGTTCCCCTGGGAGTCCTTGCGGTCGCCCGGGGCGCCCAGGTTGATGGCCATCTGCTTGACGGGCGTTTTCGCGCCGACCACGCTGTGGATCGCCCATTCGCGCCGCGGTTCCCGGGGTTCCATCACGATGGTCGAGGATATCGAGAACAGACAGACGCAGCCGGCACTGGCTTCGGGGATCAGGACCAGTCCATTGGCGGGAATGGCATTGATCCAGCAACCGAGGCGATGTCCGGCAAAGTGCCGCGTTCCCGATTCCGATTCCAGATCGTAAAAGCCGGTATCCCCCGAACGGAACAGGAGCATGCCAGACTCGCAGCCGGTCAACATGCCACAGTGATGGCCAGTTCGCATGATACTCCAGGGGACCTGTTCGCCGGTGAGGGGATGTACGCGCATTTTCTGATCACCGGTTTTCAGGTCGTAGCTCCAGGGTTCGGCAAAGACCTGCTGGCCCACGATAATTGGGCGGTCCTTGTAGTTGGCATCCTTGGCCCACAACTTGTAGCCATCCTCCGCGGAGAGAGCCACGAGCCTGCGGCGGGAAAAATCCCCGGCGATGAACTGGTTCCAGTAGTGCCCATTGGCATTGGCCCCGCAGAGTACCAGTACGCCATCGTGGTACATGAGGGTCAATTTTCCGCCACCAATCGCGATCTCGCTGCAATCGGTGACATCGACCGGGTTGGCCCATTGAACCTCGCCCGTGCTTGCCGCAAGGGAGACGGCCCGGCGAACATCGGCCTTCTTGAGGCGATCCTCCGCGATTTCCCGTTCCTTGCCGGTCAGACCGGCCAGGGCAGATTTATCTTCCCGCAACAGTTCTTCACGCTGTTCGCTGGTGATGGAACTGTCGATGAAGAAAATATTGTCGGGTCCGATGGCAATGGTGTGATGCGAAATGCTGCTCCCCTGGTAGATCCAGCGATGTTCGCCCGTCTGCAGGTCGATGGCGAACAGGGCATCGGTGGCGTCGTCGGTGCGGCGCCCGCGACGTTTCAGGCGGCTTTCCAGTTCCTGGCGCACCGTGGCGGTTCCGAACAGCAGGCCGTTCTGGATGGCGATATATCCCCACTCATGCTGGCCCTGATCCTTTTCCTTGGGCAAACGGTGGATGCGGCGAATCTTTCCGGTGGCGGCGTCATGTTCGAAGCATTGATCCTTGATAAAGTGGAACAATCCATCATCGGAAGCGGCCAGATTTCCCGGGTTTTGATTGTTAAAGACCCCCGTGCGCTGGGCTTCGGTGTTTTCGTGCTTCCACAAAAAGGTGCCATTGTAGGCGTCGTAGGCCATGATGGTGTTTTCGCCCTGAACAAACAGTCGACCGTTGACTGCCAACGGTCCAACCGCGCCTTCATGTCGGTTGACCATCTCGCCCGGGCCGGGATCGCCAAACCACAACACGCCTAAGCCTCCCTTAATGCGCGTGTCTGTCGTCACGGCAGTATTCGAGGGATTGCCATATTGGTGTGACCAGTTTCCCGCGCCGGGCAGCATGCCGCGCGTCAGGGTTGACCAGCCATCCGAAATATTCGCGGTGGACTGCTCCAGCAGGTTGGTCCGCGCGAACCAGTCCTGGGTGGAAGGGGAAGCGAGCGCGGGGCCGGTAGCCGTTTCGGGGCGTCCGAACACAATAACCCCCCCCGCAGGCTTGAGATGACGTGCCAGCTGCGCGGGATGGTCTGGTAACTGTCCGGTGCGCGTGAGCGTGTCGGAAGCGATCAGATTGGCGAAGTAATTGGAATAGGGAAGTTCCTGCGAGTCTCGGTGGTGGATGATAATCCGCGTGCCATACAAACCGGCTTGCGCCAGTAGCAGCCGTGCCTGTCGAACTTTTTCGGCGTCGGGATCGACGGCATAGATGGTCAGTTCGGTTCGTCGGGCAAGTTCGTAGGCCAGCCGCCCTTGTTCGTTGCCGACAATCAGGGCAAAGCCCTTGCGAATGTCCGTCCGCTTCAAAATTTCGTCGGCTGCCTGGTCGTAAAGGTTGCTCAACTCGTCTTGCGGGTAAGGATTTTCCACGAATTGTTCGGGGCTTTGCGGCTGGGAGGGGGCGGATTCCGTGGAGGCAAAGGCATAAATATGCCCCCGATTCGTGCTGACCAGGAGTTGCCCGTTGGCGAGTACCAGTCCCCGGGCCGCCCCTTGGACTGCGGTTTGCCAGACGAGATCCCCCTTGTCGATGGAATAGGCGGAAACCCGATCGGTCCCCCCCACGAACAGCAGATTTCCCGTGGCCAACAGAGCTGCATCGTCGGTCGTCGGTTGCTGCCAGTCGATGCCGACCAGGGCGATTTCCTGCAGCCGGGCGCGGGCCTTCTCAACTTTTGCCTGTAATTCCTCGCGCTTGGCGCCGGTGGCACCTGTCAGTCCGCGGGTATCGTTGGCGAGTTGCAGTTCCAAGGCTTGTCGTTCCCTGCTATTGATGGCGTATTGCTCCCGGTTCAAGCGGGCCACCAGTTCCCCGGTGACCACATACGCCTGTTCGCCGCTGACGACCATTTGCCGACCGGCAAACCAGCCATAACCGATATCTCCCGTTTTCTGGTCCAGGGCGATCAGGTGGTGGGGCCCGCTGGCATACAGTTGGCCATCCGCCAGGAGAGCTTGCACGCCACCGATGACGCCTCCGGCGGTTGAGCGCCAGGGGAAGGTACGCTTGTGCAGAAATTCTCCTGTCTTGCGATCGAAGGCGGCAGGCAAGGTGCCGCCGGAAGGAACATACAGGATGTCCTGGCTTGCCAATAAATATCCCTGAGGGGAAAGATCGTTTCGTCCGGCATCCTGGGCGCTGATGTTGTCTTGCGTCCAGAGGGAGGCCCCGTTTTCGGCATTGACGGCCCGCACATAGACGTCTTCGTGCGGGAAGATGCCCGCGCCGAAGTAAGCCACGCCCGCGTCGACAAGCACTCCGGTTCGAATCGGCCAGCGCGAGATCATTTCTCCGCGTGCCAGCAACCATTCGTCGGCGGGTCCCCCGCGCACCTTCCAGACCAGCGTGCCATTCTCGGCATTCAGGCAATACGCATAGCCATCATCCGAGCCAAAATAGACGCGTCCGTTGGTGACCTGAGGGGCCAACCGGATGGGGCCATCCGCGAAGTACGACCAGATTAATTCGCCGGTTCTTAAATTGCGGCAGTGCATCTGGTGATCGACCGACGACCCAAAATAGACGTGCTCGCCTACGACCACGGGATGAATCGCGTCGTCGTATTTCACGCGGTGTCCGATCAGCTTGCCTTCAATGACGCGCCCTTCGGCACTGGACCAGGACAAGCGCGGGGCCCCTGGGGCGTTGTAGATCCAGTGGGGCTTGAGCGGCGTGGCGATGGATTCGTTGGTCGATCCTGTTCGTTCCAGATTGCCACGGTACATTGGCCAGTCGCTGCCGAGGACGGGAGCGTTCCCCAGGATAAGGCCGGCCAGCAACCAGGCAGCGCCCAGACAACACGCAGACAAGCGAGCGTATCTCATCGGAATCCTCACTAGGCTACGCCAACCCGGGGGGACAATGGCAGCACCACCCGGTCGGCAATAACAAAAGGCAGGCACGGAACAATTTAAGTTCCGGTTCAGTATAGAGGTTGTGTCAGGGGGCCGGTACTCCACGGCCAATTTTTAAGATTTTTTCATCAAATGCGAAACGCTGCCCTCCGAGAGGAAACCAGTCTTGAACGCCTGCTCGACGAGTGGCCGAGGTCGAGTTGTCGATTGACGCGAATCTGGAAGTCATTGGTCCCTCCGGCAATCCGGGCCTTGCCACACTGTCGAGATATTTGTGAGAGGCTTGATGGAATGGATGCCCCACTGCTCGCCTTGCACTGACGGACAAGCCGAGCAGTGGCACCTTGGGCCAGAATCGAGAGTTCGTGGTGATCGTTATCGGGCCGTTGGTTCGACCTGTTCGATATGCCCCTCTGCCAATCGAAACAAGGGGGCAGCCAGTTGTTCGGCTTCATCCAGATTGTGAGTGACATGCAGCGTGGTGACACCCGTGTGACGGCGGATCTTCAGTAACAGCTCGCACATCTGCTGTCGCGTTTCGCTATCCAGGGCACTCAAGGGTTCGTCCAGGCAGAGGACTCTTGGAATAAACGAGAGGGCGCGGCCGAGAGCCACGCGTTGCCGCTCGCCTCCACTCAGTCCACGGGGGATACGGTCGAGCAGATGCGTGATCCCCAGCATTTCCGCCAGTTCCTCGACCCGAGCGCGGATTACGGTCTCCTGGATATGGCGTATCACCAGGGCGAATCCGAGTTGCTGGCGGACGGTCATGCGTGAAAACAACGCGCCATCCTGGGGGACATAGCCAATTCCGCGCAGGGCGGGGGCCAGTTGAGAAACATCCCGATCCTCCAGCAGAATCCGCCCCGAGTGAATCGGTCGCAAGCCCAGGATCGACTCGAGAATGGTCGTTTTGCCGCAACCGGTCTTCCCCATCAATACGCCATACCCTCCGCTGGGAATCGTCAAGGAGATATCCCGCAATACAAAGTTGCCTGCCGAAACCGTGACCCTTTCCAGCGAGATCATGCTCGGCCTCCACGACTGGGGAAGCCAGCCCCGCCACGATTTAACGGCCCTTGTTCGTAGAGCGGGCTGCCCAGCTTGCGTGTCAGGATCAGCACGAGGATCGCTCCTGCCACCATGATCAGGGAAACGGCCACCGCGGCTTCCAGGTTGCCCACGTTCATTTCCAGGAATACGCTGGTGGAGAGGACTTCGGTTTTCATGCGAGTCGATCCCGCAAAGATCAGCAGTGGTCCGAATTCACCCAGGGAGCGAGCCCAAGCGAGCGTCAGCGCGGTGATAATGCCCCGGTCGGCCTCGGGAAAGACAACCATGGAAAAGGCTTGAAAGCGGCTGCATCCCAGGGAACGCGCGACTTGTTCGCAGCGGGGGTCGATCTGGTCGAACGTTCCCTTCATCGTGCGGACCGAAAATGCACAGGCAACCGAGAACTGTGCCAGGATTACGGCGGGGACCTGATACACGATGGCGGGCGCAAACCAGGAGAACGGCGGAAACTGAAACAGAATCAGCAGACTCAGGCCAACAACCAGCGGGGGGAGCACGATGGGAATATCGAGGAATGCATCCAGCAGGTTCCTGCCGGGAAACCGTCCCCGCGACATCAGATATCCCAGTGGTATTGCCACGAACACCGAAAGCAGCGCGGAGAGGGAGCACGAGACGAGGCTCAAACGAATGGAATAGCGGATCTTGGGATCGTGCAGGGCATCGACGATCGGGCTGTGCGTAATCACCGCCAGCCAGCCGGTCTGGTCGGCTGCGGCGGAAACGCTTTGACGCGTCATATAGGCGACATCGGCCGCCAGCATGCCGGCGATCAATAAAACGTAGACGCCGCCGATCGAGGCCATCGCGGTCAGGAACAAGCGATCGGAGATCGCCATGGAGAGACGATTCCGGGATGCTCCAAATTCGGGGACATGTGGTTCGGCTGGTTCGCTCAAAACGGACTCGCAGGATCGGGGAGCAGAAAATCGAAACCAACCGCTTCGAATCGCTGCCGGGCTTGTTCCACCCGGCGATACAGGCGTCTGACCAGTTGCTTGTGTTCGCTGTTGCGGGCGATGCTCAAGGGCTGGATCGCGCGCGTGAGGGGAGAATCGATCGCTATCACGTCAACCGTGTCGCCATGCGTCAGCACATCGTTGCGGTAGGCGACGGCTACATCGACATGTCCCGTGACTACATCGGGAACGATCAATGCCGACGACGACTTTTCCACGACCACTTCACCGGCGGTTCCCTGTTTTTCCTTCAGTTTTTCGTACAAACCCGCCTGTTGCAACAGCCGCTGGGTGAGTGCGCCTATGGTGCACTGATCGGGCTCGCCAATCGAGACCCGCACGCCGGGCTTGAGCAGGTCTTCCAGCGCGCGCACGTTCTGGCTCCCCTTGGGGACGACCAGGACGATTTCGGTCTGGGACACATTGACATCCTCCTGGAACCAGTCCTGGACGTTATCGAGGTAGTAGCGATCGCAAGCCATGTAGACATCGGGAAAGCCGGCTTTTTGTTGTTGCCCCGCGATGGTCCCCATGCGACTGGTGAGGATGCCACAGCCATCGAAAACCGTGTTGATAACGACCCCCTCGCGTTTCTGGAATTCTTCCAGGACCGGCTCGATCGCCTTGCGGTTGACGGCGCCGCAAAAAAAGGTGATTTCGGGGCTAAGCTGCCAGACATCGCCCTCGGCGACGGTCATGCCCAGCGATTCAAAAACCCGCAAGCCGCGGTCCGTTGCACCCAGGTAACGCGCCAGCCTTAATGCTTCGGTGGGCTGCGTGGAACTGGTCAGGACAGCCACGCTGACTTCGTCGCCAATTTCCTTCAGGGTGGCCGTTTCCCTTAGTTCCTGAATGGACACGGACTGCAGCTCGTCTTTGTATTCGGGGCTGGCAACCGTGGAGCTCCAGACAATTCCCACGTCGACGGCGCCGATTTTAATGTCATTGGCGACTTCGTTGACGGTCGGCTTGAAGACGCCCGTGCGAACCGTCTGGGCTTCGAGGCGATCCCATAAAGATGTCTCGGTTACGGCATCGTTCGAGGGCACCTTTCGTAAGACATCGCGCGTTGTCTTCCCCACGGCTGCCTGTTCGGGGTCGGCTAGCGACCAGCGAATCTCGGAAGTCAACAATTCCTCCCAGGAGATGAAGGATCGGTTGGAATCCCGGCGAAATGCGATTACGGGGACCTGTCGCGCCAGGGGAATGATTTCGGCGGCGAGTCCCTCCCGAACCGCCTGAGTGGTATAAAATGCGTCGGCGGCCAGATACAGGTCGGGCTGATCGAACTTGTTGACTTTCAACTGATTCAACAGCATGTTCGAGCCGCCGTACTGCACCTGCACTTCGATGCCATATTCCTGGCGATATAGCGACAGGATTTGTTCCACCGGGGTGCGCAGGCCCGCAGCGACCAGCATGACCAGGGGGGGATGCTCGTTAGGCTGGGGTTTTTTACCACCTTTCGGCAACAGTGCGACCAGCAGAATAACTACTGCGAAGCCTCCCAGCAGCGAGAGCAGCAAGGGGTTGATGCGTCCAGAACGAAGTGTATGTACTGCATTCATGAATGGACTGTTTCCCGTGGGCTGAGCTGTCCCTGATTCATCCAAAGTGTTTGATCGGCCGATGCCGCGGCGCGGTCGTCGTGCGTTACCAGGAGAACCGATCCACCCTGCTTTACGAAATTCCTCAAGGATGACAGCACGATCTCCGCGTTTTCGGGGTCGAGATTCCCGGTCGGTTCATCGGCCAGCAGGAGTTTCGGTTGATTCAGCAAGGCGCGTGCGAGGGCACAGCGCTGGCGTTCACCACTGCTGAGACGCGCTGGTGTGTGTCCGGCACGGTTTGCTAGTCCAAATTCGTCGAGCAGTTGGAGCGCCCGCTGCCGGGCCACGTCCGCGGCAACTGCCGCCTGTGTGTGTTGCAGGGCCAGGTTGGGTGCCAATACGTTGTCAAGGACACTGAGGTAAGGGACCAGATGAAATTGCTGAAACACAAAGCCGAGGTGTTTGGCGCGAAAGGCAGCCCGCGCGTCGCTGTTCAGGCGGTAGGGGTGTTCGCCAGTCAGGATCAGATCACCTCGATCCGGCGCCAGCAACGTGCCAGCGGTCAACAGAAGTGTGGTTTTGCCACAGCCGCTGGGGCCGCGAATCGCCAGGAAGGAGCCTGCCTCCACGGAAAGCGAAACCCCCGCCAGGGCAACCACTGGCGCGTCTCCTCCGAGGTATGTTTTCGAAACATCATCCAGCTTCAGTAACATGGGTTGTTATTCTCCCTGCAAGACCACGGCTGCATCCTGACTGGCTGCCATTGCCGCGGCAACCCAACTGGACAACGTGGCCAACATTACGGCCAGAACGGGCGTCGCGAGCAGGGTTACCCAGAATTCGGGCGATGCCAGAATGGAACCCGTCACGCCGGCTTGAATTGCCGTTTCCGTCTGGTCGAACAGCGGGCCGGCGAATTCGCCAAGAACCATGCCGGTCACCACGCCGATGATGCCCCCCAGCATTCCCGAAAGGACGGCCTTTCCCAGAAAAACCACCAGAACCTGGCGTGTCCGCAGGCCCAGTGCCCGCAGGATGCCGATTTCCTCGCGCCGATGGCGGACATTGACATACGCCAGCAAGCCGACGGCCGCCGCAGCGAGCACCAGGATCAAGGGGAGGAGGAACTGTGCCATCTGCTCATGGCTGCGCTGCAGTCGCGTGCGCGATGTCAACTCCCGCGCCAAGGCTTGTTCGCTTGCCTGTTGTTCCGAGGCCAACGAGGCTTCCGCGACTTGTTTGGCCTTGCTGCGTGCTTCGGCGCGGGCCAGGGCTTGCGAATACCGCTCGATCACCTGCGTGCCGGGGAGAATACCCGAAATCTCCTCGCGAATCTGGGCGATGCGATCTCCCGCGCATTCACATTCGAGAGCGAGGATGGCATGGACCAGGTTTTGCAGGCCCAGGATTTCCTGGGCCTGCCCCAAATCAATCCAGACCGTCACATCGTCGCTGGAACCCCGCTCGGGATGCAATTGCGAGACTGTGAATTCGCGACCCAGAAACATAATGGGCTGTCCCACCGTCAAGCCGAGTTTCTTGTGGATCGAATACCCGACCACCATTTGTCCGGGGCGGACCACGTCCAGCACCGGTTTTTTCATGTCGCGGTGCATCAGCGGCACTTCGCCCCGGGCACCGTACAGGATGATGTCGAGTTCTTGCTCGGGCCAGCGAATTCGCTGTAGCACGGTCGGGAGCAAGTGGTTGATTGTCATGATTTTCGAGTCAGCCAATCGCTGGGCGTAATTTTCTGGCATTGTGGCGGACAAGGAACCGTGCAGGTGCAGTTCGGCGGCATCTTGCTCGGCGGGGAGAATCAATACGTTGAAGCCCAGTCCTTTCATCTGTTTGCGGATGGCATCTTCCAGGTCGGCACCGGCGGCGGCGACCTGCTGCAATTTTTGGGCGATCGCGGCCTCGGTTTCAGCTTGTTTTTCCGCCATGATTCTCCGCGTGACCTCGGCATCTCGGCGAACCAGCAGATCCGCCCCCACGATGGAGAGCGAAGCGACCGCCACCGCGAGAACCGACAAGGCGAAACTGAGTTTGCGATGCGTAATCTCACGCAATATCAGATGAGTTAAATTCATCGGGAGTTGCTCACTGGCGACGAAGAAGAGTAGTACTGAAGACCCCCGCCACGATGCCGATGACCAGCAGCACCATCACGGGCAACCACAACATGGGGCTGTGACTGATGCCCCCTTCACCCGAGTCTCCCGCCTGAGATGCTTCCCCGGCAAGCGGCCCCTCGGGAGACTTGGCCAGCGTCGCATGATCCAGAGGCGGGCTTTCGTTGCTGACCTCGGAGTCCATCGGCGGGGTCTTGCCACCCAGGCCAATCAAGGTCAATTCGATTTCCTCGGGTTCGGAACGTTCAATGTAATTGTCCCAGTGTTTCTGGATCAGCAGATCGACCCCCGGGTTTTCGGCTTTGACCGTGCACTGGCAGGCCCCCGTCAGGAATATCGCAGCCTGTCCGATCGTGTCGGCATTGATCCCCTTGCCAACCAGGGCATACAAGGCCCTGCCGCGACCAAAGACGGGAAACACCATCGGTTGTTGGATAATTTCTTCATCCCTCAAATCGGATTCCACCGAGAGCAACATGTCCACAAACCACTTCTCGACTGGATCGGTTCTCGAAACCCGCAGAGAGGAAAAGCGGATTTTCAGGTCCGTGGGATTGGCCGATAGTTCCGCCAGATCCTGCTCCTCGATGGCGGGCAACTTGAGTGTATTCTGCCGCTGTTCCAGTTCCTGGTTCAGCACTTCGAACAGCGCGTCATCCTCTGCAACATTTCCCGATTCCAGGAAAACCCACACCACCTCCCCCGCGACCAGTCGCTCGCCAATTTCGACACGTACGGGCGAGGATAGGATTCCCTGGACCACCTTTTCATTCCAGGGGGCGGTTCCGATGGGGGCATCGAGTCCTCCCTGGCGTGCGATGGCGCGGCTCGGCAGGTGTGTGCACAGCAGCGGGGTTGATTTATCGGCCAGTGCTTCCCAGCGTGCCCGATCCTGATCTTCCATGGGGCTACGCAGGTCGATCGTCCGCAATTCGATGTTCGCTCCGGCCTCGCGATGCTCGGCAATTCGCGCGGACAGTTTCTGATCGCTCTCCGTCAAATCGTGTTCATGATACAGGTAGAGGCGGTAGGGATCGGGTTGCCAGTGTTCCAGGGCGTAACGGAATACGGGGACCGAACAGGCGTAGGCTATTGCCGGGGCAAGACAAATTGCTCCCAGCACCAACAGGGCCCTCTTTCGAATGTGCATGATTTCTCATCCCACGGATACAGTATTTAAGTTCGCAGCCAACCGTCGCCCCAGCTGCGAGAGGGCAAACGTCTCATTTTACCAGACTAGCCAACGGCTGCCCGGAATTCCATTCAGTTGCTCACTCGCTTCAATTCGATTCCGGAGAGAATTGGCGTACCCTGCTTGCCGATTAGTCGCAAGCGGAAGGTGGAGGCCAGTTCCATCACCGGCAGTTCCCGGATTTCCGTATTTCCCTCGGAGAGTGCCACGTCACGCAGCACGGTGATGTCATTAATCGCCACGTCAAACACACGCGGTCCGGTTCCGGTTCCAGGTGGATATCCAAAAAACAGGCGGATCTGGTAAGGATGGAGTGCTTGCGGCTGGGGTTCTTGAGATTGCTCCTCATGCAGCACTGTGCCGATACGCAACTCCTCGGCTCCTTCCAGCCCCGAGGCCAGGATCCAGGAATACGCGGAATCTTCCCGACCGGCAAAGACTGAGGAATGGCGGCGAACGTAGCGGGCGTTAGCATCGATCTCCAGGGAAATGGGGAATGCCTCGGTGGTAGTGCGGGGCCATTCCAACCACAAAATACCGTTTTGGTCGCGCGATTGTCCCGGCGCGCCCAGGTTGATTCCCACTGTTTGCACGGGACGTCCGTTACCCGCGGATTGAGCCAGCGCGTTGACAGTCCACAATTCGATTTCCGGCATGTGGACTAACGCCAGAGACGTTTGATTCTGGTAGGTGCAACTGCAGGTGCGGGTATAATCGGGGGCATTGAGAACACCTCCCGCCGCAATGAGATTCCCCGTGCAGCCCGATTTGAACCCTCCAAAATTGCCTGTTCCCCCGTGCGTAGTCAGATCGTAGAAGCCGGCCGCCCCGGAGCGAAACGTCAGGAGATTTTCGCTGGCCAGAATGGTGTTGCATCCATATGCTCGCGTGATTTTCCAGGGGACCTGTTCGCCTGTCAGCGGATTGGAGATTAAATACGGCTCGCCATTCTTCAGATAGAAGGCTCCCGCGGATTCCTTGTAAGAGTTTGCGTTGGTGATGATCAGATCGTTATGCAGGATGCACGGACCAGAATACTTCAAATCGGGTTTCGACCAGACGACGGAACCATCTTCTCCCCGATAAACCGTCATTCCCTGATCGGTTTCCACGGTCAGCCGATCGCTCGCGGCCGCTCCCGCCTGCAAGAGCAGGTCGAACTGTTCCGAATATCCCAGCCAGGTGCCGAAGATTCCCCCCTCTTTCTGCCAGACAGTATTCCCCGTGCGTGCCTCGACGGCGATCAGGCGATAACTTTCGGGCAAGGAGAGACCGCGTCGCTTCAGTTTCTCCTCCACGAGTCGAGGATTGCGATCGAGGCAGTAAATTTTTCCATTACCGGCCACGATGGCATTATTCCAGAAACTATGACGGGCATCGATTCGCCATAACTGCTTGCCGGTGAGGCGATCGAACCCCACCAGCGCGAGGCTGCCGGCTCGGTCCAGGCTTTTGGAGCCAAATCCCGCCTTGTTCCCCTTCAATTTAGCGTCTTCTTCCTCGAACGAGAGCTGATGTCGATCTCGATATCGGGCAAAACCCAGGCCTCCGATCAGCACATCGCCGTACACGCCGATGTAACTCCACTCCCGTGGATTCAGGGGATCGTCCTGGGGCATTTCGATCGAGCCCAGAATTTCGCCACTGGCAGGATCGAGCAGTCGGCAGACCGCTCCCTCCACAATGTAAATTCGCTCGGGCGTCACCACAAAATTTGTTCCCCGCGCATTGGCGCCGGGGATGTGGACCTGATTATAAGCCGTGTCGAGCGGCACCTCCTTGTAGGTTTCGTCGTAATACACATCGTAGGTGCCCAGATCCTCGAATTCACGTTTCCAGAGCACGCGCCCGGTATAGACATCACGGGCACTCAGCACATTGATCCCCTGAATGATCAACCGGCCATCGACCACCTGCTGAGGCGGACCATGCCCGTGACGCGGCAGAACATCCATGTGGCTGCTGCCGCCAAACCAGAGAATTCCCAGGGGCAGCTTCACCCGCGAATCGTTCGATTTTCGAGTGTTGCCGATGTCGCCGTGCTGATGCGTCCAGTCGGCTGCTCCGGGGAGCGGCCCCTCGCGGCGTACCTGAATGCCGTCCGAGGTGGTTTGCAGCACGGCCCGTTCCAACGCTGCCTGCTCCACCTGCTTGAGCAACTCCGCTTGTTGCTTCACGTCGACCAGCAAATGCAGAACTCCCCCATACGGGCGCAAGGATTCGTAAATTCTGGCCAATGCCTGCTTGTCGGCGGCCAGGCGGGCACTCCATTCGGTTCCCACGAAGATCATGTGCGCCATATAGGGCGAGGCGTCGAATTGAGTAATGGGCGAATGGCGAACCGTAACTCGGCCATAAAGGCCCGCGGCATCCCAGCGGTGACGCAGACGTTCCACGCGGAGTGCCTCTTCGTCGACAACAGCCAACTCCACAAAGGGGGAGATCTTCGCAACGGCATCCAGCAGGGATTCTTCGGCAGCGCCATACCACAGGGCATAACCTTCTGCGTTGCCGGCAGAGAGCAGTCGCGTGGCTCGACCCTGTTCGGCATCCGTCACCGCAAGCGGGATGTCCGTTTCCGCGATCATTGTGGGTGGTGCGACAGCGTCCGCGGAAGCCTCGCCGAAGGCCAGTATGTGGCCTTCCTGCGTGACTGCGAACAATTTTCCGGATGCCGCCAGCAACCGTTCGATCTGGCCTTCGGGACTGGCGGACCAGACCACACGAGGCTGTTCTTCCGGCAGCGTGGGGAGTTGAATGGCACACAATCCGCTGGGGCCAGCCGCATAAAGTTTCGTGCCTGCCAGAATCAGATCGCCCCGTCCATCGGCTGCGATTTCCCAGAGCAGTGTACGTTCGGCGTTGTAAGCCCGCACCACGGGCAGGTTTTCCTTGTTCACTTCCGCGGAGAAGACGTTATTTCCGAGCAGCACGGGCTCGTTGGGCTGGAAGGCGGTTTTGTCTCCCTTGGCAAGATTAAATTCTCGTACACCCTTCAAGCGTGTATGCACGAAATAGACCGAGTCGTTGGCCGCGACGAATGACCCGCCCGACCCTTTGCCCCCCGCATTCAGTTCGAAATAGCGCAGGGCTCCCGTCTTGCGATCCAGCACGGCCGGGACGGAACGTCCTCCTGGCACAATCAAATCGTGCTCGGTGGCCACGAGTGCTCCCTGTGGGGCCACGCCCGCGAACGAAGGAGCACTGTGAGGCTGCTTGATGTAAGTGGCACCGGCGGAATCATTGACCCATTCCACCGCGCCCGTTTGTGCATCGAGCGCGTAAATAAATACCCCCATGAAGGGCCAGATGCTCGATGCGAAATAAACCTTGCCCTCTCGCAGGACCACACCACCACGCGCGGGCCAGGCGGAAATCAGGCGGCGATTGCCGATGACATGGCGCGAGCCGATTGCACCCTGGAATTGCCATCGCAATTTTCCGGTCTCTGCATCCAGGCAGTACAGCCGACCGTCGTCGCTGGTAAAGTAGACGGATCCTTGCCCGGCGGCGGGCGGCAAGCGGACCGGCGCGTCGGAAAAGAACGACCACAATTCCTTGCCGGTTTCCGCATCCAGGGCCGTCAACTTGTCGCGATCGTTGTATCCTACGAACAGGCGTCCTTCCAGGACGACGGGTTCGAAGAGTCGGTCATAGGTCATCAGGTCCAGATTGAGCGGGTCATCCCAGGCCTGAATCCGTGGCGTTCCCGCACGCGTCCACAGGAGTTGAAGATTTGCGGGCAGTTCCTCCGGCGAAGCCGCCGTGCGGCCTGCATCGTAGCGCCACATCGGCCAGTCCGCCGCTTGCAGGAAGCTGGCGTTGCAGATTCCCAGGCACCAGGCCAGAACGGTTCCGAGGCCCAGGCATCCGGTCATGGCAAGGCGAAGGGGTTTGCATGACTCAATCATGGCAGGGGTGTTTCGACAGGTGAGGGAAGCGTGGGCAGTATGAATAACAGTGAGTCTTTAAGCCTACTCCTCGAGCACCGCCACGTCAACAAGTGAGCGTTCCCTGGCGGATGAAGAACGTGTGAACTTTTCAAGCTGTTTTGCGTGGTTCTGGGGGCCTGCGACAGGCAGGGGACCGGAGTTCACCTCAGGTGAATTGTCTCGAAGTGCATGCTTCGCAGGTCGATTCGCAGCATGCGATTCCGTAGGGGTTCTCCAATTCCCGAGAGCAATTTGATTACCTCCATCGCCGCCAGGCAGGCCACGGTACCACTGACCGCGCCAAACACGGGGAAGCGCCGCTGCCAGCCCGCGGGCACTTCGGGAACCAGTTCGCGAAAACGTGGCGTGAGGGGAGGGTGGATCACCGTCAGCGAGGCTTCCAGTTCATACATGGCCGCTTCGACAACGGGGATGGCCTGCCGTTCCGCTGCATCGTTCATCGCGAGTCGTTCCTGGAACATGGGGGCGGCATCCACCACGCAATCCGCCATGCCAACCAGACGCTCGGCGTTCTCTTCGTGCATGTTTTCCTGTAAGCCGAAGATTTCCAGTCGAGGATTCAGTTCCTTCAGGCGGCGGATGATCGATTCCATCCTCGGCTTGCCGATCCAGTCGTGTGTCATCAACAACTGGCGGTTCAGATCGGACGGCTGAACGCTGCCTCCGTGCGCCAGAATCAGGCGTCCCACTCCAGCGGCGGCCAGTTCGTATGCCACCACCGAGCCCAACCCGCCAACTCGACTGATCAGTACGCTTGCCCCTTTCAGCTTTTCCTGGCCGATTTCGCCGAAATCGCGCACGTCAAGTTGCCAGGCGTAGATTTCCCGTTCTTCGTCGGTCAATTCGACGCGTGTGCGGCGCGAGGGCCAGTCGGCGGCAGAGTGTTGATTTCCGTGAGGCATGGCTTATCCCCCACTGATCATGGGCATAATGGTTAACTGCTCGCCTGCCGAAACTGGTGTTTCCAGCCGTGCTGGCAAGGCTACACCTTGCCGTATCACCAGTACGCCGGGAGGCAAGCAGCCCTCGGGCTTAAGTAAATCCGCGGGCTCTCCGAGGTATCGACTAGCCTGGGGGCATTCACCGACCAGTTGCGCCAACACAGTGCTCAGGGGCGATTCCCCGACACATGGGATATACACATCAGCCCGCCCGGCGAGTCTTTCGAGCGGCCCCGTCAGTTTCAAGTGGATCGTGCTGTCATTCACGCGTTTCATCCTTGCCAGGACTTGTGGCGGACTTTCTGGGGGTCATGCAGAAGGCGTGGCTTGCAGTGTCTCTTTGTTAAGTGGAATCTGCTAAACTCATTGTATCGCATGTCGCCAGGGTGGGTGGTGTTTTAGACACACGGCAGGTTCCCCGCAAGACAACGGATGTCGGACTTCGATCGCAGAGAGAGTGGTTGAGCTTGCAGCGAAAAGTTATGTATTTAATTCTAGGGGGCCGCCCAGCGGTCAACAACCCAGTGGGCCGAGAGTCGAGAGTGGCAAGTTTTCCTGGCGGAAGTCAGAATGTGCTTACCCATTTCAGTAGGAGTGGGTTCGAGATTCGTGTCATGGTCGGGGCGGCAGAATTTCCCCAGATCTATCACAATCAGAGTGAGGCAGAGCGTCAGCGTGTGCATTACGCGTCGTTCACGAATTCCTCGGGCAGGATGACGTTTCCCGAGTATCGTCTTGATTTCCCAAGAATCGTTTGGAGTTGCCATGAGCAGTGAGCGTTCAAACTGGAAATCCCCCGGGGTGTTTGCTGCCGTGTTTCTGGCAGTTCCCGTGACTGCCTGGACGGGGGAGGAGTTGCGTTGCATCGACCCCGCCCAGGGCATGTCGCGCTGCGTGGTCGTGGGACCGTCCGACTTGGCGCATACATCGCAGTTTTCAGCACCAGGAGTCGACACGCTGAAGGGCCAGATGCAAGAGACATTAAAGCAAGTCGATCTGGCGCTAAAGAGCCGTGGGAGTGCGTTGGACCAGGCGGTCAAATTGAATATTTACGTCACCCAAGATTCCGCCACGCCTGAAGTACAGGCTGTTTTAGCAGAGACATTTTCCGGTGGGCATAGTCCGGCGGTTTGTTTTGTGACAACGAGATTGCCCTGGCCACGGGCTCTGGTGGCGCTGGATGCCGTCGGCGTGTCCAGTGAGGACCGCGCCAGTTCCGAGGCAGAGAATCCCGAGGCTAGCAAGATCGGCTCGGCCTGCAGGTTGCTTCCCCAAGGTCCGCGTGTGTACATTTCCGGGCAAGCCGAAAAGGGGGATGGAACGTTGGCCGATGCCACGCGTCAAACCCTCGCCAGTCTGCAGCGGACTCTCGAATTTCTGGGCCTGGACAAGCGGCATGTTGTGCAAGTGAAAAGTTTTCTCATGCCAATGGCGCACTATTCCCAGGCAGAGCAGGAGATCGCGAAATTTTTCGCGGGGATGGATGTTCCCACCTGCGTGTACGTGGAATGGAACAGCAGTCTGCCTATCGAAATCGAGTTGATCGTCGCGGCGGACGATGTTCCCGCGTTGCGGGAAGGGCCGGCAGTGGAGGTTCGCACGCCCCCCGGCATGACGACCCCCGCGATTTATTCGCGGCTGACAATTGTCCGTCATCCTGTCACGATTTATACAAGTGGGCTTTATCCCGCCGATGCCTCGGCTGCGCCGGAGCACCAACTTCGCTCGCTGTTCTCCAATCTCAAACGCTGTCTGGACGAGACCGGGAGCGACTGGATGCACCTGGTGAAAGCGACGTATTACGTCAACGACGAGGAACTGAACAAGCAGCACAATCTCGTCCGACCGGATTATTTCAGTCCACGCAGGCCCCCCGCGGCTTCCAAGGCAATGGTTGCGGGAACGGGGCAGGCAGGGCAGGGGATCTGCATGGATTTTATAGTTGTGCCGGGAGAACCGTAGAAACTATGTCTGATATTCCCATGTAAACGAGAATACACGGTCCCTGATTTCTATTATTGAAAGCGATCCGTAATGTTGCCCTCTGGTGTTCGCCTCCTTGCCATGGTGGTGTTTGGTATGGCGTGGGATGGTTCCATGCCAATCGCGAACGTCCGCGCCCAGGAGCGGGACACCCGTTACGATCGGGCGGCGCGCGTGGTGAAGCAGCAGGCCGGGGCGATGCCGCGCGCAACCCTCGTGCCACGCTGGCTGCCAGACCAGAGGCGTTTCTGGTATCGCTACTCAACGGGAGTGGATACTTGCCGATATGTGCTGGTCGATGCCGTGGCGGCGACGCGAAAGCCCGCTTTCGATTCCGAGGAACTTGGCGGGCGGCTGAACGAGGCGGGTCTTTCGATAGACAATCCCCGGTGCCTGGAACTGGACGACCTGGAATTTGACGAACAGGGGACGTTGACATCCTTTCGCTTACGGGGGGAACTCTGGGAGTTTGATGAAAACCAGCTCCCCCGACGGCGCGCGAAGCAGGTCGGCGACGTGACGTCCCTCGCCCGGCAGGCGTCGGGGGAGAATCGGGCGACGACACTGACCTTCGTGAATCGTACGCCGAATCCCCTGGAACTGATTTGGTTGTCTCATGACAGGCAGCGTGTCAGTTATGGCCGGATTCCACCGGGAGAACAGCATCGTCAAAGCACCTATGTGGGCCACGAATGGCTACTGGTGGAGCCTGGCGGGTCTGTATTGAAAACCTGCAAGGCCCGGGAGGATCAAACGGAAATTGAGGTTGGGGGATTTCTCTCACCCAATCAGGAATGGCTCGCGTTTTTGCGAGGGGGAGCTGTCTGGCTGGCCCGGCAATCCACCGGGGAAGAGTTTGCGCTCAGCCAGCGAAACGAGGGTGATCGCGCGTTCTCGGGAGTATTGCAATGGTCTCCCGATTCCCGGAAACTGGTGGCAATTTCCGTCGCGCCCGGGCAGAATCGCAAAGTGACGCTCGTGGAATCCTCGCCGACCGACCAACTGCATTCCCGCGTGCACTCGTTTTATTACGATAAGCCAGGCGACAAACTGCCCCATCCGCGGCCTTGCCTGTTCGACGTGGCCACCCGGTGTTCTGTGCCGATCGACGAGACCTTGTTCCCCACGCCTTACGCCCCTTCGGGGATACTGCCGATTCGCTGGGAGGCCGATTCACAACGTTTCACGTTTACCTACAATCAGCGGGGACATCGGGTATTTCGCGTGATCGGGGTGAACACCGACACGGGTGAGACGCAGGCCATCGTCAACGAAGAATGCGATACGTTTTTCTGTTACAGCAGCAAACAGTTTCTGCATTGGTTGAACGAGACTCGCGAGTTAATCTGGATGTCCGAGCGGGACGGGTGGAATCACCTCTGGCTGTACGATGCGGCCCAGGGTTCCGTCAAGCAGCAAATCACCCGTGGGGACTGGGTGGTACGGAGCGTGGAGCACGTGGATGAGCAGGCGCGGCAAATCTGGTTCTGGGCCAGTGGCATCCGCGCGGGCGAAGATCCTTACCATCTGCATCTCTGCCGCATCGACTTCGATGGCTCGAACAGGCTTCAACTCACGCAGGGGGAGGGGACTCATTCGATTCAATGGTCGGGTTCGCGTGAATACTTTGTGGATACCTGGTCCCATGCGGAGTCGCCCCCCGTGCATGAACTGCGGCGAGCGGATGGCGCGTTGATCATGGAACTGGAAGGGACAGAGATTTCGGACTTGCTGGCCAGCGGTTGGCGGATGCCGGAACGTTTTGTGGCTCCTGGCCGGGATGGCGTCACGGAAATTCACGGTTTGATCTATCGCCCCGGCACCTTCGAGACTGGAAAAAAATATCCGGTCATCGAATATATCTACGCGGGCCCGCATGGTGCCTTCGTGCCCAAGGAGTTCACGGTCCTGCCGGGAGGAGATGTCCGCACTCTGGTGGAGCTTGGTTTCATCGTCGTGCAATGCGATGGCATGGGGACCAATTGGCGGAGCAAGGCATTTCACGACGTCTGCTGGCAGAATCTGGGAGATTCCGGGTTTCCCGATCGGATTGCCTGGATCCGGGCGGCGGCGGAAAAATATCCGGAACTGGATCTCGGACGAGTGGGGATATACGGCGGGAGCGCGGGGGGGCAGAGCAGCACGCGGGCTCTGCTGGCGCATGGCGATTTCTATCACGTGGCCGTTTCTGATTGTGGCTGCCACGACAATCGCCTCGATAAACTCTGGTGGAACGAACAATGGATGGGCTGGCCGATTGGTCCGCATTATGCCGAACAGTCGAACATCACCCAGGCCCACAGGTTGCAGGGAAAACTGCTGCTGATCGTTGGGGAAATCGATCGTAACGTGGATCCCGTCAGCACCCTTCGCGTAGCCGATGCCCTGGTCCGCGCGGATAAACCGTTTGAACTGCTCATGCTTCCGGGAGTGGGGCATGGAGCCGCCGAAACACCATACGGCAAACGCCGACGGGCCGAATTCCTGCTACGCCATCTCAATCCCTAACGCCTAACAAATTGACAACTAAAGGAAATCCCACCCATGACAATTCAATGGAAAGGCGTCTTTCCCGCCTGCACGACACAGTTCAGGTCCGATGAATCGCTAGATCTGGAAGCTACGGGAACTCACCTGCGGGTATTGATGAACAGCGGCGTGACGGGGCTGGTGATCGGAGGATCGCTGGGGGAGAATCAGACCCTGTCGCCCGAGGAGAAACGGGAGTTGATTCGCTTCGGCGTGGAGACGGCCTCGGGGCGGGTTCCGGTGATTGCAGGTGTTGCGGAGACTAGCACTTCGGCGGCCGTGCGATATGTGCGGGATATTGCGGAACTGGGCGCGGCGGGCATCATGCTGATGCCTCCGATGTGTTATCGCGGCGATGCACGGGAATCGACTCATTATTTGCGCACGGTAGCCCGCGAAGGGGGACTGCCGGTGATGGTGTATAACAATCCCCTGAGTTACTCGAACGATATTACTCCCGCGCTGTTTGCGGAACTCGCCGATGAACCGGGACTGGTCGCGATCAAGGAAAGTTCCGGTGATCCTCGCCGCATCACGGAAATACGCAATGCGGTCGGTTCGCGTTATGCCCTGTTCACCGGAGTCGACGATCTGCTGCTGGAAGCCAGTATTCTGGGGATCGATGGCTGGGTTGCGGGGACGGGGATTGCTTTTCCACGCGAAAATCAGCGACTCTGGGAACTCACTCGTGCCGGAGAATGGGACAAGGCTCGTGAACTTTATCGCTGGTTTCAACCGTTGTTGAAACTCGATACGCATGCCCATTTCGTGCAGTACATCAAGCTGTGTCTGCAAGAAACGGGACTCGGTTCCGAATGGGTCCGTGCTCCCCGTCTGACCCTGGCGGGAACGGAACGGGAACAGGTTCTTGCCATCATCCGGGCGGGAATCGCCTCCCGCCCGGGCGAGTGATGGCGCGTTGTCGCGTGCTTGTGTCCCGCGTCATCGGCGGTGCATCTCCGAACTAATAACTAGCCGCGCCCGTCGGGAAGCGGGCTATGCTTGGGCCGCTGCATTCATGTCGTGCTCCACCTCAGTGGACTTCGTTGCATGCTACTGGCGGCTTGTCCGACAGTGCGCCCGAGGGTAAGTCCTGGCGTTTGTGGTAAATCATCGAAGACTAGCCGCGGTGTATCTCCGACTCAACTAGCCGCGCCTGTGAGGAAGCGGGCCACGTTTGAGTTGCTTTGTTCGCATGGCGAACCACTGCAGTTGACCATGTGTTGGGCGAGAGATCTCGGGTTGTCTCACCCGCGTGGCCCGCTTCCTGACGGGCGCGGCTAGTTATACACGGTTCAGGCTAGCAACTCCCGCACGACACGGGCGGGCATCACTCCGGTGAGGCGTTCTTCCAGTCCATTGCGGAGGTAGTACAGGTGTTGGACGTCCAACCCGAGGAGATGGAGGATAGTGGCGTGAAAGTCGTGCACGCTGACCGGATTTTCGACGACGGCATGGCCGAAGTCGTCGGTGCTTCCGTAGGTGAGCCCCCCCTTGACGCCCCCCCCCGCCATCCAGGAGGTAAAGGCTTGCATGTTGTGGTCGCGCCCGGTGTAGATGTTGCCCGATTTCTGGGAAGTGGGGGTGCGTCCAAATTCGCCTCCCCACAAAATGAGCGTGCTGTCGAGCAGTCCCCGTTGCTTCAAATCGCGGAGTAGTCCTGCCGTGGGTTTGTCGGTTCGCGTGCAGATGGCGCGATGATTATCTTCCAGATCGACATGGCTGTCCCAGGGTTGTTCTTCGAGAAACACCTGCACAAAGCGGACCCCCCGTTCCACAAGGCGACGTGCCAGCAGGCAGCGCTTGCCGTAGGAATCGGTGGTCGGCTGGCCGATGCCGTATAGTTCCTGCGTCTGGCGGGTTTCGGAAGTGATATCGAGGGCTTCCCCGGCGGACAGTTGCATCCGCGCGGCAAGCCCATAGGTTTCGATGCGGGCATCGAGTTCTGGCTGAAAGGGGCGTTGCTGGCGGTGCAGTTGATCCAGGCGGTCCAGCAGTTTGCGCGAGGCTTCATCCACACGCGGCGGTTGCTCGAACTGGGGAGTCAGGTTGAGTATGGGAGATCCCGTGGGCCTTAAACGCGTTCCCTGGTAGAGGGGGGGAAGGAAGCCTGCAGTCCAGTTTCGGGTGCCGTTCTTGGGAAGGCCGAGGGGGTCGTTCAGAACCACATAGGCCGGCAGGTTCTGATTTTCCGAGCCCAAGCCGTATACCGTCCAGGCTCCCAATGTGGGATACCCCATGAACAGTCGACCGCTGTGGATCTTGTACAAGGCATTGTCGTGATTCGGATGATCGGTCCACAGGGAATTGATCAGGCAGAGTTCATCGACCAGTTTCGCCGTTTCCGGGAGCACGTCGGCCATCCACATGCCCGACTCTCCATGCTGTTGCATCGGGTAGCGGCCTCCCATCATCACCCCGATATCTCCAGCACCCTGGTTGCCAATTTCCTCGACGTTGCCTGGGTAGGGCTGCCCATCCATGCGGTTCAGGACCGGTTTGGGATCGAACAGGTCCATCTGGCTCGGTCCTCCGTTCATGAATAACTGGATGACAGAGGTGGCGCGTGGCGTATGGTGTGTTGGCCTGGGGTGCAGTGTGGGCGAATGGGATGGAGGCGGGACCGGTTCCGCGCAGGCCCATCGTGGCGCTGTCATTGTCTGCCCCAGCAGGTGGGCCAGCGCCATGCCGAGGATGCCGTCCCGGGTGCGCGAGAAAAAATCCCGGCGATTGAATTCCTGTACCAGGGGGGATTCGATGTGCATTTCCTCGTTCCAGGGAAAATCAAAGTTCGGGTTTCGGGGAATAGGCTACCGCCACGTTAATCGATATACAGAAAGGCGGCCGAGTTGAGCAGGGTATGGCAGTAGCTGATTAAAGCCTGGTGTTCGTCTGTATTCCAGGCCAGGCGGAACTCTTCCAGGGCCTGCCTGCTGATTTCCAGTTCTGCTGGGCTGGGGAGACGATTGAGTGCCAATTGAAAGGCAAGTGAAATTCGGTCGTCGCTGGTGGCTGTTTCTGCCTGTTCGAGTTGCGTGTGAATTCGCTGGGCCAGGCTGCGAGACAGTTCGTGAACGTGTGCGTTGTTTTTCATCAACAGCGACTGGGGCGAGACCGTGGAGACGGACCGCACGAGGCAGTTCGGGCCCATTTCGGGATAATCGAAGGTTTCCAGAATGGTGGGCATTTGCGTGCGACGGTGTTGCACGTAGATACTGCGGCGCCATCCGCCACGCGATGTGAGGTTCACGCTTACCAGGCCATCGCGGTCGGCGGTGACACCATCGGGTGGCCCACCGGGTGTGGGATCGAGCCGACCGGAGACAAACAGCAGGGAGTCGCGCAGAGCTTCCGCATCCATGCGACGGGGATTCATACGGGCGAACAGCAGATTCCGGGGATCGATCTGCTGACTCTTCTCCGTCGCCCGACTCGATTGTCTGTAGGTCCGGGAGGTCATGATCAGCCGATGCATCTGCTTGATGCTCCAGCCTTGCCGGATGAATTCGACTGCCAGCCAGTCGAGCAGTTCGGGATGCGTGGGGGGTGTTCCCTTGACGCCGAAGTTTTCGAGCGAGGCAACCAGTCCCGTGCCGAAATGGTGATACCAGATGCGATTCACCATCACTCGAGCGGTAAGAGGATTCTCGGGCACGACCAGCCAGCGGGCGAAGGCGAGGCGGCGACCTGTTTTGGCCGTTCCCTCGGGGAAGGGGGGAGCAACCGCGAAGGGGGTGCGGCCATCGGTTAGAACGGAAGGGACTCCCGGCCCGACAAGTGGCCCCGGCTTGTCGTATTCTCCCCGTCGCAGCACGTATGTTGGGGAAGGCTCGCCTCGATCCCACAGGGCTCGGATAGTTGGTGGAGGTTCCATTTTCTCTTGCGTTTCGGCAATGCGGCGTTCGATCTCCACAATATCCCGGCGTGCTTCCAGGACATGTTCCGGTTGCAGGGCATCCGGGAGCAGATCGGCCCGAAGGTAGTATTCGACAAGTTTGTTCTGTCGCAGGGTGCGGATGTTATCCGCCTTGCCGAGCGCGACCAGGGTCTCCTGGCGATCCTGCTCAGTCAGTTCGGGATAATGGTGTTCCAGCAAGGCAAGGCTGGCATTCCGCGTGGCTTGCGTCAGGGCTTTCTGCCACTGCTTCATCTCGGCAACCAGCGGAGGGTTTACCGATGTAATCCGTTCGTGATGGCTGGGCGTGGCCAATGCGAGAACTCGTGTTTTGAAGCTCAGCCAGTCGTATTCGTCGAGAGCCCCTTGAAAAATTGCCTTGAATCGGTAGTAATCGCGCTGGGGAATGGCATCGTATTTGTGCGAATGGCAGCGGGCACATTCCAGCGTCAGCCCCAGGATACCGGAACCGACGACGTTGATGGCGTCGCCGATCACGCCCAATCGTTCGGGAACAAAGTTCATGGTGCGCGAGCCAGTCTGGTCAATGCCCATCCGCAGGAAGCCCGTGGCGATCAAATTCCGCACCATTTCGTCGGAGACCGTTTCCGCCCGTTCGTAATCGAGCAGTTCATCTCCTGCCAGTTGCTCCAGCAAAAAGCGGTCGTAGGGTTTGTCTTCGTTGAAGGCGGCGATGACATAATCGCGATACTTCCAGGCAACTTCGCGCAAGGGATCGGCGGAAACTCCTCCCTCAGAATCCGCGTAGCCTGCCACGTCGAGCCAGTAACGTCCCCAGCGTTCTCCGTAGCGGGGCGATTCGAGCAGATGTTCAATCATCTCTTCGTACCAGCCAGCACTGGCGTGACTATGCCATTTTTGCCATTCTTCCGGCGAGGGAGGCATCCCTAGCAGATCGAGATAGGCCCGGCGAATCAGGGTGTCTCGATCGGCCTCGGGAGAGAAATCGAGCCCATGGGGGATCAGTTTCGCCTCGATGAATTCATCGATCGTGCGATGCTCCGTATTTTGCCGCGGAGGTTGAAAGGCCCAGTGCTGGCGATCCTCGTCAGTCACGAGGGGATCGGGTTTGGTTGTTGCGATATCGGGCTGCGTATCGACCTCGGGAGCACCGGCGGCAATCCAGGTACGAATGGTCTGCATTTCCGTTTCTGTCGGGCGCTTCACGAAGAATTTGAGCAACAACTCCCGGGGAGGGCAGGCTTCCGATTCCATGCGCTGGATCAGCAGGCTTCCCTCGGGATCTCCCGGCTGCAACACGGGGCCATTCTGGCCACCCCGCAACATAGCCGCTCGCGTGCGCAAATCAACACCCCCCTGCTGCAGTCGTGGGCCATGACACGTGGTGCAACGCAGCAACAGTATCGGCAGTACATCATGCTGCGTGAGCGGTTTTTCTTGCGGAGACAGGGCGACCTGCGCAGGAGAACCGGCTTCAAGCCAGCGACGCATCGTTTGTAATTCGTCGGGCGTGAGTTGGGTTTCGGCGGCAGGCGGCATGCCTCCCCCATCGAGCATCGTCCACAACCAACTGGCATCGAGCTGCCTGTGCAAGAGAGGCTCTCCCGATTCTCCTCCCCGTTGAATGGCCGCCAGGGAAGAGAGATCCAAATCTCCCTTGCGAACCTGCTCGCTATGACAGCGCACGCATTTGCCGGCGAAAATGGGGGCGATGGCCGTCTCGTAGTTTGGCGTGGTTTCTTCCGCGCACAGACCAGGCGACAGAGCCGTCAGGCAGGCCAGAAGAATAGCAGTAAGAATTCGATCGACACGCATGACAGAAAACTCAATCAGGCAAACTCGAACCCAGCGCGGGCCCGATGAGTGTGCAATCCGAAATTGACATGATAGCACGTGCAATCTTGCCCGCCAATGCAAATTACCATCAGTCCGAGCCAGAGGCAATAAGAAAGTCCGGTTGATTGCCGAGGTCGATTCCGGGTTTCGTTTCCCGTCGAGGAGGAAATGGCCTTGGGGCTGGCATTTCCTGGATCCCTTTTCGTAAGATGATTGACTGGTGCAAGGTGCGTCGGATGACACGCTTTGTGGCTGTTTGCGTTCCCCGAATACAGCATGTCGGCATATTCCGATCGACATGCCATGCCCGCCCTCACGGGAGTTGACATGAGCAACGTCCGCCTGCCGAGTTGTCTGCTGTGTGTCTGTTTGCTGATTGGCTCCCTCGCCCATGCGGACGAGACGATCGATTTTGTGCGCGATGTCCGCCCGATCCTGTCGAACCATTGTTATCGGTGTCACGGTCCCGACGAGGAGAAACTGGAAGCGGGCCTGAGGCTCGACACTCCGCCGCCAGTTCAAGCGGAAAAGTCGTCGTCTGCGATCATTCCCGGTCATCCGGACACGAGCGAGGTGGTACTCCGCGTGAAGCACGCGGATCCGGAATTGCGGATGCCTCCCGTGGAAGCCGGGCGGGCCTTGACACCCGCTGAAATTGCGACACTTGAAAGCTGGATCGAACAGGGGGCCAGGTATGAACAACATTGGGCCTTTCGTCCCGTGCGTCGGCCTGAAGTCCCCGGCTCCCCGAGTCAATCGGCCTGGGTGCGAAACCCGATCGATGCGTTCGTGCTGCAAAAACTGGAAGCTCTGCGGATTACGCCGGCCCCCGAGGCGGACCGGGAAACGCTGCTACGTCGCGTCTCCCTGGATCTGCTCGGGTTGCCCCCCACACTGGAGGAAATCGAAGCGTTTCTGGCGGATACGTCTCCCCAGGCCTACGAACAGATGGTGGATCGCCTGCTAGCCAGTCCGCATTACGGGGAACGCTGGGGGCGCCACTGGTTGGATCAGGCGCGGTATGCCGATACGAACGGCTATACCATTGATTCCGAACGTTCCATCTGGCCGTACCGCGACTGGGTCATCCAGGCGCTGAACGAAGACAAATCCTTTGCCGAGTTCACCATCGAGCAACTTGCAGGCGACCTGCTGCCCAATCCGACGCGGGACCAACTGATCGCCACGGGATTTCATCGCAATACCCTGGTGAATCAGGAAGGAGGGACGGATGCCGAACAGTTTCGGAACGAAGCGGTAGTCGATCGCGTGAATACCACGGGAGCGGTCTGGTTGGGACTGACCGTCGGGTGCGCGCAGTGTCATAATCATAAGTACGATCCGCTGACCCTGCGGGAGTATTATCAGTTGTTCGCCTTCTTCAACAGCGGGCAGGATGTCAACCAGGTGACTCCGACGCTCAGCCTGCCGTCGCCGGAACAGCAGGCACAACTGGCAGCGCTGGATTCCCGCCTGAGGAAAGTCCGCGAGGAATTCAAGGCCAGCGAACAACAGCAGCAATCCGCAGAGCCCTCTGGCTCGGCCTCGACGTTCTGGGAGACACCCGAGGGCCCATCCGTCCATTCCGAGGCAGGCGCAGGCTTCGAAGCATTGGAGGATCGTTCCTGGCTGGTCTCGGGGAACAATGGCGACAGCGATACATATACGATCACGTTAGCCACGCGGTTGGAAAGGATCACCGCGGTCAAGCTGGAAACCCTGACTCACGCCAGCTTGCCCAAGCAGGGGCCGGGGCGCGCGGGGAATGGGAATTTCGTGCTGAATGAAATCGAACTGCGAACTGGCCAGGAGACTGCGAATTGGACACAGTCACGGGTCGACCACTCGCAGTCGGGGTATCCCGTGGAGCATGCGATCGATGGAAAGCCCGAGACAGGCTGGGCCATCAACGTTTCTCAGGGCAGTATGAACGTCAACCGCAGCGCCCTATTCTTGTGCAAGCCAATGGCCGTGCCCGCGCAGGGGGGCGTGACGTTGAGCCTGGTTTTTGGCGACAAGCCGGCAGGGTATAACATTGGCCGATTTCGTATATCCCTGTCCGACAGGCCGGCAGACGAGTTGCTGCCGGGCGAAGTGGAAAAATCGCACTACGAGAAAACCATCGCGGAACTGGAAGCCGAGCGCAAGAAACTTCAGGCCAGCATCGCCTCCACCATGATCATGCGTGACCTGCCCCATCCCCGGGAAACGCGCGTGCTGATCCGCGGAGACTTTCTGCGTCCCGCGGATCTGGTGATACCCGGGACGCCCGCCATGCTGAATCCGCTGGAGCCGGCGCATGATGATATCCCCTTGAATCGTCTCGATCTGGCCCGCTGGCTGGTGGATCGCGAGAATCCGCTGACCGCGAGAGTGTTTGTCAATCGTGCCTGGTCGCATTATTTTCCCCGAGGCCTGGTCGAAACAGAAAACGATTTTGGCATGCAGGGGAGCTTGCCGACCCATCCGGAACTGTTGGACTGGTTATCGGCGGAGTTCATGGAATCGGGCTGGTCGATGAAGGGGTTGCATCGAATGATCGTCACTTCGGCGACGTATCGCCAGTCTTCGCTGGCGCGTCCGGAACTCGAAGAGATCGATCCCGACAATAAATTGCTGGCACGGCAAAGCCGTTTGCGCGTCGATGCGGAGATTGTGCGGGATCTAGGGTTGTCGGTAAGCGGTTTGTTGCATCCTCGGATAGGCGGGCCGAGTGTATATCCGCCTCAGCCAGACGGTGTGTATGATTTCACGCAGCGTCGCGCCAACTGGCCCACCAGCACGGGGCCGGATCGCTATCGCAGGGGGATGTACACCTTCTTCATGCGCAGCGCGCCGCATCCACTGCTGACGACCTTCGATACCCCCGGGTTGAGCACGACCTGCACGAGCCGCACCCGCTCGAATACCCCACTGCAGGCCCTGACCTTGGCCAATGATGCAGCGATGCAGGAGGTTTATCGAGCATTCGGCGCGCGCCTGCGCGAGCGATCCGCAAGCGACGAGGATCGCATCCGGCATGGGTATCGCCTCTGTTTCACCCGGTTGCCCGATGACGAGGAATTCGCACTGGCGCAGTCGTATCTTGACAGGCTGCGTCGCGATTTCGCGGGCTCGCCCGAGGAAGCCCGGCTCGTCATGGCCGATCCCGATGCGAAGCCGGAGGTGGCAAGTGAATCCGCAACCTGGGTGATGCTGGCCCGCTTGTTGATGAACCTGGATGAATTCATCACGCGGGAATGACGGTACGCCTTGCGGATTTTCAGGGATCACGAAGCTGACACGAATCGAGTACGCGGACAACGGAAAAAAACAATGACTTTATCCACTGCTGCCCCGAGTTCTTCGATCAAAGACATGCCAGACCCAGTTCCTTCGCTCGGGGACGACTGGAATTCCAGGCATCAGGCGCGGCGTCATTTTTTGCGCGGCAGCGGGTTGAGCTTGGGGAGTCTTGCGCTTCAATGGCAACTGTCGCGCGAGCAGGCCTCTGCCGCGCCGGCCGGTCAACCGGCTTCCCCCATGCCCCATCATGCGCCGCGCGCCAAGTCGGTCATTTTTTTGTTCATGGCTGGAGGCCCTTCCCAACTGGATTTATTCAACGACAAGCCGGTATTGAGGGCCCATCACGGACAAGCGCCTCCAGCCAAGGCCCTGGAGGGTAAGCGGTTTGCCTTCTTGAAGGGGACGGAAACGCTACTGGCTTCTCCGCGTACGTTTGGACGGTACGGCGCATGTGGGCAGGAAATCAGTGATCTGCTGCCGTTTCATCGCCGGATCGTGGATGACGTCTGCTGGTTGAACGGGATGCACACGGATGTTTTCAATCATGGCCCCGCCAAGTTGTTTGTCAACACCGGATCGCCCCAACCCGGACGTCCCAGCATGGGGTCCTGGTTGACATATGGACTTGGATCCGAGGCGGATGATTTGCCGGGTTTTGTCGTGTTGCAGGCGGGGCCCCGCGGTCCGCGTGCCGGTTCGTCCCTGTGGTCGAGTGGGTTTCTGCCGACAACGCATCAGGGGGTGCCGTTTCGCAACGGCAGCGAACCGATACTGAATCTGAGTAGCCCCCAGGGGCTGACGCGTTCCCGGGAAGTCGAATTCATCCAAGCCGTCAACGATTTGAACCGTCGCCGTCATGCGGTTGTGGGGGACCCGGAAATCTCCACGCGCGTCGCGGCCTACGAAATGGCCTTTCGTATGCAGTCGAGCGCTCCTGTCTTGATGGATCTCTCGCAGGAGCCGAAGTCGGTGCTGGACCTGTACGGGGCCACGCCCGGGATTCCCTCTTTTGCCAGTTCCTGTCTGCTGGCCCGCCGCATGGTGGAGCGCGGTGTGCGCTTCGTCCAGGTGTATCACACGAACTGGGATCATCACGGCGGGCCCACCGAAAATCTCGAAGTTCACCTGCCGCAAGTTTGCCGCGAAGTCGACCAGGCGTCGGCGGCGCTGGTCCAGGATCTGAAACAGCGTGGCCTGCTCGACGAGACGATAGTTGTGTGGGGAGGAGAGTTTGGCCGCACTCCGATGGGAGAAATTCGGGACAACACAGGGCGGGATCATCATATCGATGCCTATACGATGTGGGTGGCTGGCGGCGGTTTCCGTCCCGGAATAATCCATGGGGTATCGGACGAACTCGGGCTGGCAGTCGAGAAACAACCCGTGCATGTCCACGATCTGCAGGCAACGCTGCTGCATCAACTCGGGTTGAATCATGAAAAGCTGACGTTCCGATTTCAGGGACGCGATTTTCGCCTTACCGATGTGCACGGCAAGGTCGTGCACGAGATCGTGAGCTGAATCGACCCTTCCCGGCCCCATACGTGGTATTTGCACGTTCGAGGCGGAATAGTCCTATCAGGTTGACCTGCGTTTGCCGCTTGCCAGAAAGGAACAAGCCGATTCCTGACGCGGGGCGTGGGGCTTTGAAACGCGTGGGGGGACGTGCGCGTTGTTTCAGGCACAAAAAAATCCGGGTGAGGTGGACGATGCATGCCTCCCGACTGCTGACAAGAGGCAAGTGGACTTGTACACTGCGAACGTATACTTTTCGTTATTTTGTCTGTCGGCTGCGAAGGGCGAATACCGCCGGAGTAAACGCTGCCGTCTTAACAGCATTTCCTTGAAATATTTTTTCCCCTGAAAATCAGAAAGGAGAGACTACGTTGAACAAACGGTTACTTGAGCTTGCTCGCGTCTCTCCCGAAGGCATGCAACTGCCGGAGGTATGCAACTGTCTTGGCACGGGTGCGGAGTGGATTGTCGATGCTTCCGGTTGTGACAGCGAACTACTTGCGGTGGAGCGGGTGATCCAAGCATTCTGCGAGGTGATCATCGGGGAATTGCAGTTGAAGGTTGTTGGTACGCCGCAGTGGCATCAATTTCCGGGGCCCGGAGGAGTCACGGGGATGTATTTGTTGAGTGAATCGCACCTCACGTGCCATACATTCCCGGAATACGGTCTGCTGACGTTGAATCTGTATTGTTGCCGACCGCGAGAGGAATGGGGTTGGGAGCGGGAATTGCGACGAAGATTTTCGGCAACGGACGTGCGAATCCTGCGCGTTGCCCGAGGAATACAACCGGTGGATCCCGTCCATGAGCAAACAGGGGCGGAGCAGGGAGGGGACTCATGAAAACACGGGCTGCGAGTTGCCCCTCGTGTGGCGGGACGGTGGAGTTTCGCGCCAGTTCATCGCTGGTAACGATCTGTCCTTATTGCCGCTGTGTCGTTGCCCGGGGCGACAAGGCGGTGGAAGACCACGGCAAGGTGGCCGATCTAGTGTTGACGGATTCGCCACTGGAACTTGGCGTGACGGGAAGATTCATCAAGCGGAATTTTGAAGTGGTTGGACGGGTGCAATACAAGCATCCCGCGGGTGGGGTCTGGGACGAATGGTATCTTTCGTTTTCCGATGGGACGTGGGGGTGGCTGGCCGAGGCCCAGGGAAAACATTACCTCACGTTTGAAAGGAAGATGAAGGAAACCGCTTCGCTGCCGGAGATGGCCAGCATTGAAGTGGGACGTCGATTGACGCTCGGGAAGCGGGGAGTATTTACGGTCGCGGAAGTAGGGATTGCGGAGACGGGGGCCGCGGAGGGGGAAATTCCCTGGGACTTTGTTCCGGGACGGCCTCATCGATTTGTCGATCTGCATGGGGACGACCAGGCCTTTGCCACACTCGATTACAATGGCGCGTCGCCGCGGTTGTTCCTGGGCAAGGAAATTTCCCTGAACGCTCTGGACCTTTCGGGCGTGGGGTGGTCGGGCTTGGACTACGCGGCGATAGGCGGGGGGAAGGCCCAGCGCGTGGAGGCACTGGTCCTCAACTGTCCACACTGCGGAGGGACATTGGAACTGCATGCCCCCGATGAAACGGAGCGTGTTGGCTGTCCTCATTGCCTGTCGCTGCTGGATTGTCGCCAGGGGAAGCTGGAATATCTTCAAACCCTCAACGCCCGGCGCGTCAAGCCGGTGATTCCGCTGGGTACGGTAGGGACCTTGCGGGGGCATCGTTACACGGTAATCGGCTTCATGGAACGGTTTGTGTTGTACGAGGGGCAGACCTATCCCTGGACCGAATATCTGCTTCACAACTCAACGGAAGGATTTCGCTGGCTGGTCCACAGCAAGCGTCACTGGTCGTTCGTGGAACCGCTTTCGCCCCACCTGGTTCAGGAAAAGGGCCGGGACGTGGTGTACGATGGGCAGACCTTCAAGCTGTACGACAAGGGCGAGGCCATCGTGCGTTATGTCGTGGGAGAATTTTACTGGAAGATCCAGGCAGGCGAGAGCGTCAAGACACGAGACTACATCGCCCCTCCGCGCATGGTTTCCATTGAACGATCGGGCAGCGAGGAGAACCAGGAAATCAATATTTCCCTGGGAACATATCTGACAACCGACGAATTGAAACAGGCCTTTCCGATGGCGAAAGCGTTGAGCCCCCTGGGTGTCGGGCCGATTCAGCCCCGCCCGGTGGTGGGAGGAGTCTACCATCTGTGGGGCTTGTTTCTGCTGGCGATGGTGGTATTGCATGTGGCGATCAGCAAGGGGTTGTCTCGCGAGATCGATGGCGGTTTTTCCCTGATTATGCTGGGTCTGCTTTCCGTGATACCGTTGGGAACGCTGTTGTACTGTCATAATTTTGAAGTCCAACGCTGGGCGGAGAGTGATTACAGTCCCTATTCGAGTGATTAACGCAGACAAGACGAGGAGTTAGTCGTGTATCCGGACCTGAAAACCTGGCTGGCGAAGATGTATCTCGGCGTGGGGAGTGGTCTTTGTGTTCTGTTCATTATTGGTGCACTATCCGGTTGGAAATTGCCGCAGGGAAATGCGAGCACGGGCCGAGCGGGTGGTGGTTTCTGGGGAGTGGGAAAATGATGACGGGTTTTGTAATGCAGTCCGCTCAGGTGCTGGCACAGACCGCGGCGGTTTCCGAAGATGGCGTGGCGATGTTGCTGCGGCACCTGCTGGCGGCGGTGGTGTTTGCCGCCATTGGCATTATCGTGCTGGCGGTCAGTTTCTGGGTTGTCGAAAAGATGACCCCCTTTTCGGTAATGAAGGAAATCGAGGAAGACCAGAACGTGGCCATGGCGATCGTGGTGGCGGCGGTCATCATTGGGATGTCGATCATCATTGGCGCGGCCATAATGGGATAGCCGATGAATCGCGCGCCGCTGTTTCTGCTGTACTTGAACGTGCTGGTTGTTGCCACGTGTGGCTTGATCTACGAATTGCTGGCAGGCACGCTTGCCAGCTATCTGCTGGGAGATTCGGTGACGCAATTCTCCCTGGTGATTGGGATCTATCTTTCGGCCATGGGAGTTGGGGCCTGGTTGTCGCGGTATATTTCCCGTCAGCTTGCAGCCAGTTTCATCGAGGTGGAACTGGCGGTTGCACTACTGGGAGGGACCTCGGCCCCGCTGTTATTTATCGCGTTTGGTTCGATCGACTGGTTCCGCATACTGCTGTTTGGCATGGTGTTTGTCATCGGTGTCCTGGTGGGCTTGGAGCTTCCGCTGCTGATGCGGATTCTCAAGGAACATGTCGACTTTGACGACCTGGTTTCCCGGGTGCTGACGTTCGACTACATTGGCGCGCTGGTGGCCTCACTGTTGTTTCCCATTTTGCTGGTTCCTCGGCTGGGGCTGGTACGCACGTCGCTGGTGTTTGGGATTCTGAACGCCCTGGTCGGATTGTGGGGGACGTATCTGCTGCGTCCACTGCTGACATCGCGTCGCGCGGCTGGGTTGCGGGGGAGGAGCGTGCTGGTGATCGGGCTATTGGCTGCAGGTGTCATCAAGGCGGAATCCCTGACGCACTTTGCCGAAGAGCAACAACTCGCGGCAAAAATCGTGCATGCCGAAAGTTCCCCGTTTCAGCGAATCTTGATCACCCAGAATTCGAACGGTTTTCAGTTGTTTCTCAATGGACATTTGCAATTCAACTCCGTCGACGAATATCGCTACCACGAAGCGCTGGTGCATCCGGCGCTGGTTTCCGTGGAAGACCCCCGGCGGGTACTCGTGCTGGGGGGAGGCGATGGCCTGGCGGTTCGTGAGATTCTCAAATATCCATCGATCGAGCAAGTGACACTGGTGGATCTGGATCCCGCCATGACTACGCTCGCAGAGCGATTTCCGCCGCTGGCGAAACTTTCGGGGGAGTCGCTGCAGGACCCGCGCGTGCGCGTCGTCAACCGCGACGCCTTTGTCTGGGTAGGCGAGCAACGGGAACTGTATGATGTTGTCATTATCGACTTTCCCGATCCCAGTTCATTTTCCGTGGGGAAGCTCTACACGAGCTACTTTTATCAACGACTCCGGCAGCGCATGACCGAGAACGCGGTGATTGGGATACAATGCACGTCTCCCCTGGTCGCGCCACAATCCTACTGGTGCATCATCAATACCCTGGAAGAGGTCGGTTTCCATGTTCAGCCCTATCATGCCTCGGTTCCGACGTTTGGTGTGTGGGGCTTTGCGCTGGCGTCGCGGAGCCCATTTTCCCACGAGTTGCCGCCGACGGAGAAACTTGCTTCCGGATTGCGTTTTTTGAACCCTCTGGTATTGTCGCAACTCTTCACCAGTCCGAATGACATTTCCCGGCTCGACAGCGAGGTAAATCGTCTGAACAATCAGGCCCTGGTCAATTATTACGATCGGGAGTGGAGTCGCTGGGAATGAGGGATCGCCTCGGGGATGAATTCTCATGCAGGCGGCGCGAGTGGCTGCTGGCTTCGTTGCATGGAGCAGGGGTCTCGCTGCTGGGAGGGTGCGGTAAACCAGCCGCGCGGTTTACCGGCGAACTGCTGCGTCCCGGGTTTCCCCTGGGCCATCGCATGCGTGCTTCGGATTTCACGATTCCCGCAACAGACAAGTCGGGTGCAAACATTCGGCAAGTGGAAGTGGCGATTGTGGGGGGAGGCATGGCTGGCCTGGTTGCGGGTTGGCGGCTGCAACGGGCGGGGTTCACGGATTTTTGTCTTTTTGAAATGGAATCCGACACGGGTGGGACGTCGCGTTCAGGCGAGTCGCCCGTCACCGCTTACCCGTGGGGAGCCCATTATGTTCCTCTGCCAAACGCGGAAAACACGGGCCTGTTGAAACTCTTGCGGGAAATGGGAGCGATTCGGTGGTCGGAAAACAACACACGCCCAATGGCGGAGGAATCCGTGGCCTGCCGGGAACCCCAGGAACGCTTGTTTGTCATGGGAAACTGGATCGAGGGGTTATATCCGCACGCGGTTGCGTCCGCGGACGACCTGGCCCAGTGGGATCGCTTTCGCCGCTACATTCATGACTGGATCGACTGGCGCGACCCGGATGGACGTCCGGCGTTCACGATACCGCTGCGGAAGTGTTCGGAGCATCCCGATGTCCTGCGGTTGGATCGACTGACCGCGCGGGAATGGCTGCAACAACAGCAACTCGATTCTCGGCCCCTGCAATGGTTGATTGATTATTGCTGCCGCGATGACTACGGTTTGACGCTTGATCAAACCAGTGCCTGGGCCGCGATTTTTTATTTTGCTTCGCGCATGACCCAATCGGACGAAATGGAGGCTCCCCTGTTAACCTGGCCGGCAGGCAATGGCGAGATCGTCCGTCATTTGACGCGATCCCTCGGGACGTGCGTGGAAACCGGCCATGCGCTGGTTCGAATTCAGCCTGGCGATGTAACTCGCTCCCGTCCGGCTCTGTTGCATGTATGGGATGCGACCCGAGAACGGATGCAGACGATTCAAGCCTGCCAGGTCATCCTGGCCACTCCTCAATTCCTGATCCCGTATGTGATGCCCGACATTCCCGAGGAAAGACGCCGGGCCATTAAAACGTTCACGTATGGAGCCTGGGTGGTGGCGAATCTGCATTTGTCCCGTCGGCCAGCCTCGGCGGGGCATCCGTTGAGTTGGGATAATGTCATTTACGAAAGCGACTCGTTGGGGTATGTTGTCGCCACCCATCAAGTGGGATCCGATTATGGTCCTACTGTCTGGACATGGTATTATCCCTTGTGCGACGTAGTCCCCGCGCGCGACCGGGAGCGCCTGTTGTCGTCGACCTGGGAGCAGTGGGTGGAAGTGGTTCTGCGCGACCTGGAACCGGCTCATCCCGATGTGCGTGATTGCGTGCAACGGATCGATATCATGCAATGGGGCCACGCCATGATTCAACCACGGCCCGGTTTTCTCTGGGGAGATCAACGCCGCCTGGCTGCCGAACCGCTGAGCAACATACATTTTGCCGGGACGGATTTAAGTGGCATGGCCCTGATGGAGGAGGCATTTCATCATGGCGTCCGCGCCGCAGAGGAGGTGTTAAGGGCGCGCAACCTCGAATTTTCCAGCTTCTTGTAGTGTGATATGAACGCCGTCTCAGTGATTGAATCGGAACCGACAGGGCCCGCCTGGCTATTTTCTCCCGTGGTGGATGTCTGTACTTTCCTGGGGAGCGCGCTGCTGGCCTTGGGGCTGTTGTTGATTGGGCATCGCAACGGCTGGCTGGCAGCGGAATCTCCAGAATGGATCTGGTTGGTAACCATTCTACTGATCGACGTGGCACATGTTTATGCCACCGGGTTTCGCGTGTATTTCGACCGCGAGGAACTGCGACGTCATCCCTGGCTGTACACCCTCGCGCCACTACTGGGCTTTGTGATTGGCACGGCACTGTACTCCGAAGGGCCATTATTGTTCTGGAGTACGCTGGCCTATCTGGCTGTGTTTCACTTCGTGCGGCAACAGTACGGGTGGGTTGCCTTGTATCGAGCCAAGGCAGGGGAACGGGCCGTGTTTGGGCGTTGGCTTGATACACTTGCCATCTATCTGGCCACGATTTATCCGCTGGTTTACTGGCATGCCCACTTGCCGAGAAACTTTCACTGGTTTATCGAAGGTGATTTCGGGCATCTGCCGATGCTGACAGCAACAATCCTGCAACCGATCTACTGGGGAGTTCTGGCGAGTTATGTGGTGTATGCGGTTTATCGTGGATTGGTGCGGCGTGAATTCAATCCGGGCAAGGACCTGGTTGTCATCACCACAGCCGTCTGCTGGTATGTCGGTATCATTGCATGCAATTCGGATTATGCCTTCACCGTGACGAATGTCATCATCCATGGCATTCCGTATCTGGTGCTGATTTTCTGGTTTCGCTGGGTCCGGCCAGGCAACGCTTGTTCGCAGAGGCCGCTTGCCGGCAAACTGGTCTGGTTTCTGGGTATCTGCTGGATACTGGCTTATGCCGAGGAGTTATTGTGGGACTCCGGGGTTTGGCATGAACGCCCCTGGTTGTTCGGTTCCTTTATGGAGTTGGATGGCTGGGAACCGTGGCTGGTTCCGCTGCTGGCGGTGCCTCAAATTACCCACTACATATTGGATGGGTTTATCTGGAAACGCCGTTCCCGTCGGGATGTGGCCGACATGCTTGAAAATTCTCCTCCGCTGCATGCCGCGCGAGCATTGCCCGATGTGTGAATCTGCATGCAGGACCGTGTGGCGCGGCAAAAAGATTAGATGAGCCCGCTGTTGCCGCATCATTCCCGCAGCAGTTGCCGAACAGTTGTGCTCATGACGTCCGCGGTCCGTTGACCTCCTCCGATCACATGTTGCACGACAACTCCCCTGTCATCGATAATGACAAGTTGCGGAAGGGCGTCGATTTGAAATCGACGTGAAACGGCTCCATCGCGATCCAACACCACGGGTTGGACCCATTTCAGTCGCTGCAGCGCCTGCTGGATCCGTTCCGGCTGTTCTTCGATATTCACCGAAACGAGTTGCACACGATCCGCGTTAAATTCCGCCATGGCGTGTTGCAGCGATGGCATCGACAACATGCAAGGCCCACACCAGCTTGCCCAGAAATCGAGGACAATCACCTTGCCGCGAGACTCGGACAGTCGATACGTCCCTCCTTGCAGCAAGTCCAGTTGAAAATCCGGAGCGGGCTTTCCGGCCAGGCCCGACGCTTGTCTCTCCACCTGGGTCCCCGTGGCCTGCTCGATCACCAGAGGATTCTCCGCCTTGCGGAGCACCCACTGGTTGTAATTCAGGTCGGCACTGGCCGTCTCAATGTCGCGACCGAGCAGAATCTGGGCAACCTCGGAGAGGGGAACTTCAAGCTCCCCTCGCAATTCGTGTTCCCCCTGAATGCGTTCTTCGCTGGATCGTTGCATCTGCAAGGTGATCCGATTTCCGTCCGTCAGAATGATTTGTCCGCGACCGCCAGATGTAGAGAGAACGGCAGGGGAATCGGACGCGACGGTCGTGAGTTCTTCCGGGCTGGCCTTAACCTCGGGCGACAGTCGTTCGGGGTGGAGCCAGAGAATATGCGAGACGCGCGACGCGGGAATTTCCATTTCCTGCTGATGGACTTGGATGCTTAAGGAATCCTGCCGCAGCGAAATGACCCGGCATCTAAGCAGGTCTCCCGTGACGGCGCACAACAGATGCGTGGGGGGAGCGAACTGTTGATTTCGAGGCAGAGTCAGCAAGCGCAATTGTTTTTCCGGGCTGAGTACGGGCAATGGGATTTCAGGTGCGAGAACGACGGCCTGGATCCGATCATGTGCAATCTGTTTGCGTGCTCCCGAGGCTGTCTGCATCAGAATGCCCTGTTCGTCCCAATCCACGACCTTGCAGAAAGAGGTGTCACCTGTAATCAAGTGGATTTCGTGTGGTGTTTCGGGAGACCAGGTGTTGTTACTCGGGGAAGCCGGCGAAGTATCGCGAGGGATGTGAGCGACAGACGGGGCCACATCGCGGAAGACTATCCGCCCGGAGGAGGTTCTCTTGAGAGGAATCGGCTGGTCGCAATACTCTGGTCGCCAGGACAGACAATGGGCCGAGTCGCTGGCCTCGCCGGGCATCAGTTCACCATTCAACCGGGTGCCCACCATTTCCAGTTGTCCCCGGCTAATCGATTCGGTTGGAGTGGGACTGCTGGAGTCCCACGTCTGGCGCAGTATGGAACGAATCGACTCCCTGGGAACGCGAATGTCCGAGGGTATCGCCGGGCTGCGTAATTCGAGATCTTCGTCATTGACCCGCAGTAGATCCCCGGTGAGGCGCGATTGGTCCCGGAGGACGACGGTGATGTTGCCCGGGGAAATCTCTCGTTCTCCCGCGAATTCGGCCAGGGCCAGCGTTTCCAGGGGGATCCGCTCCTCTTGCTCGGAATTGGGGATAAGAACTTGCAAGGCCAGCCGTTCCTTGTCGAACCCCCGGGGCAGACCTGCGTACGATGTTCCATCGAGGGATAGAATTCTTCCCGGAACCGTGCCCGGTATCGATGGCGGTACTCCATCCCAGGAGGCAATTCGTAGGGAATTTAATCGCAAACGCGGGCCATGGTTCTCCAAGCGAAAGCCGGCGGGGGGGGCAAGTGGTTCGGCCTGCGGGGGGGGCTTGGGGGGATTCTGCGGAGGAGGTTCCGTGAGTGGTGGCGTGGTGGGGAGTTGCATTTCCGCAAGTTGGACTCCCCCGGGCTGGAAGACACGGATCGTTTGGGTGGTCTGGTCGAGAAAAATTCGGAGTCTCACTCTCGACATCCGCGGAACCTGTTTCAGGATCGGTTCCACGAGGGCGAAGTGCTCCCGTTCTCCTGCCAGAGCCAGGGTGGTTCCCCAGGTTTCGATCGAACAGCCGAGACGCGGTGCCTCCTCATTGTCAGGATCGAAGGTCAGACTGAAGGCAAAATCCGGCTGTCCTTGCCATTCCAGTTCAAGGTCGATCAAAGCCTTGGAGGGAATTGTTAAGTTAGCCGCCAGGCAGGAACCGGGTTGATCGGTCCACAGCCGCGCTCCGTCTTCCCTCCATGTGCCGCTTCGAATTTCCATCTGGGAAAGCCCGGCGGGACCGGTGTAGAGCCAGTCCGAGGGGGACTCCGCTCGAACGAACCGGCGCAGGGATTGCTCGCGAATCCGCAATAGGCCCAGCGCTGTCGAACGCAGATGAATAAGTCCGTCGGCCCAATCCGTTAATTCACCTTGTAACAGATCCCCGTTGCCTAGTTCCAGCGTGAATTCGCCGCGTTTGGGCGGGAGGATATCGCTATCGGCAAAGTACAGTGACTCCACCCCGGTAAGATGAAACTCGAAAGGCCGAGTGAAATCCGGCGATTGCCAGAGAAGGCTGCTCGGCGAGTGATGCGCGCATAATTCTCCCCGGGACGTCGACCCATCTCTGAGCGTGAGCGTCCCGGAACGCGACGAGTCCCCCGCCGTGCAGATCGGCGAAGTGACCATCAGGCCCAGCAGACAGATGCAGCGGAGTAGACGCATCGGTTCAACGTTCGTAAATGGGGAGAAAGCGATAATTAACGGCCAGGGATAGGAGCGACAGGCTGGTCGTCACTTCCGGGCCGTAGGCACCTTGAAAGCTGCCATCGGGTTGTTGAATCAATCGCAGTTGCCGAATCAGTTCCGCATTCCAGTTCTTCCAGGCCGTGAAGTCACCCTGGTATAGCGCCTGTGCCTGATAGTATCGTTGGTATTCCACGCCTCCATGCCCGGAACTCCCCCCGGACAGTCGGTCCGTCAGGTATTTGAGTGACTGGTGGTATTGAGGCAGGTCCTTGCGGCGGGCGATGGAATAAACCAGTGTGGCAATGGCAATGCGAGCCATCGATTCATCGAAGCCACCCAGTGTCCCCGAGTAGGCCACCTGGCCGGACGTGGCCGTCATGCCGACATAATACGCAATGGCCCGATCGATGGCCGCATCGGGGACTTCAATGCCGGCATTCCGCGCCGCGAGCAATCCGACCAGCACGGCTCCAGCCGCGGAGGTGTCGGCATCGTCGCTGCCCGGGCCGTAGCGCCAGGCGCCGTGAGAATTCTCATTTTGCGAGGTCAAAGCCATGCGCACTCCCAGTTCGAGAGCCTGTCCGATTTCGCGGCGACGCAGTGGATCGTCCATGGTGGTCCAGAGATGGCGATCATCGACCGCGCCATAAGCTTCTGCCAGGGCCAGCAAGGCAAATCCGTGGTGATACATGCTGCCACCAAAATACCCGGTAGTTGCGTCCTGATGCAGAATCAGATTGTGCAAGCCCCGTGCAATGTGGCCGGAGTACAGTCCAAAGTTGGGATCTTCCCCGGAGGCGAGCAGGCATAACACCGCCAGCCCGGTGGGGCCTGGTCCTTTCTGGCTGCCAGGCCAACTTCCATCCTCGGATTGAATCCGCGCGAGATATTCGAGTCCACGCTCGTACATTTCGCGGAGTTCCCGCGGGAGGGGATCACCGCGCCGCAATTCCGGGGACTGGGCGTGGCAGGCAGTACCTGCCAGCGTCGTCAAGATTCCCCCCAGGATGCCGACGCGCCATATTGACCATGCCATAGTATTGAATTCTCCAACAATTCACGAACACCCGTAGTCCGCGGCTCGATTGTTCATTTCACCCGTATTGTCTGCAGGGTTTTGGCAAACAGGGAACCCTCCTTGTGCAATCCCTGCGCGAACTCGGCCCGCAGGGGCTGGAGATGTTTCCAGCCTTTCAACCATTCTTCCTGTGTCATCACGGGCTTGAAATGTTCGCGAAATACCTGTTGGCATTTGCGAAGGAAACGCTGGATGTCTCCCTCGCCTGCCAGTAGCAGGATTTCCTGCTGGCGGGCGTTTAGCGGGAAATCTGCCTTTACTTGTTCCAACTGCGACTCGAGCAGCACCTCTGCCGCCTGGCGTGCATCAGGCAGAGAGCCATGGTTTCCAAACACCAGCGATACCAACTGTTGCTCGTCCATACGGATACCGCTGAACTGTATCGCCAGCGCGTCCGCCGTGGCGCACCAGAACAGGATGCTCAACAGCACATGTCCATTCCACTTCCCGAGAGTCGGCAAACGCGGAAAGGAATCACGCGGGATTGCAGGAGATGGTAACTGCACTCCGGCAGGGTGGGGACTAATGGTGGGGTTCATCGAATACCCGTCCGTTTCCAGGGAAGTCTGTATTTTCTTGTGTATCAAATGAATTTCTGTCGGCATCGGCTGTCCTCAGTCCTGCCGCCACCGTTCGATTTTTTGAAAGTATTCATTTAAGCCGGATCTGAATTCCTCGGGCAGTAGTAGACCTGCATCGCCAGTTGTCTGCGGTGTCCCTGGATCCTCGCGCACTTCTTGCTCGTTCACTCCACGTCCCATCAGCGACAGGGCGGGAACATTCGTTTCTCCGCCCCCGCCCCCTCCCGGAACGGCCCCTCCGCCTCCCCCGCCTCCCGGGGTGAATCGCCGGGATTGCAGCAACAACTCAATCACTTCCGTTTGCGCGGCGATTGTGGGTGGACCGGTTTCGGGCTGGTCGAGCAATAGCACCGTCTCGTGCATCACTGTATCGACGGCACGCAGCAGTTCCACTTCAATTTCCAGGTCCACTTTAGCGTCCGGCAGTTCCAGGATGCGATTTGTCACGTCCTGTACGCGTTGTTTTATCAGACGCTGCACATCGGCCAGTTGCCTTGCCTGCGTGGCATACTGACTGGTGTTCTGGTCGGCTCGAATCTGTTCGACCATCCGGGTCCGTTCGCGAAGATTCATTTCTTCCTCCAGAATCAACAGGACATCCAGCACGATCGAGGGGGAGAGACTCCCCTGGGTTCGACCATCGGAACTGGCGTCGCCTTGCGCCACGTCCACCAGATTTTCAGCCCAGCGGTCCAGGGTTTCACTCCAATACTCCGCTTGCGCCATGGACAACCCCTGTTCGCGGTGCAGATCTTCGCCGAGTTTCTGTAGATTTCTGGTCACTTCCTGCGATTGCATTTCGTCCAGCACAAATTTCAAGTGTTGATACCGACTGCGATCGTAATAAGCAGCCAGGTCATCCACGATACGCGAAACCTCCTGGCTTTGCTGGGCAGCCATGCGGGCAACCTCCCGCAGGGACTCCGCGGAGGCCTGTTTCCTGTCGGATTCCACTCCAAAGAGGGACTCCATCTGTTTCCCGAGTTTCCGTGCCAGTTGTTCTTGTTGCCTGGAAGCCGCCTTCAGTCGTTTTACCAGCGTACTCCCTTCCAGATTAGACAGGACTTCCTGCAGTTGCTGCACGACCGCATCGAAGTCGTGCAGCAGTTCCTGCTGTGTCTCGACGGCCTGTTCCAGGGATTGATTCACGGGAGGTTGCGTGGCTGTTTTGGGGGCATCACCAGCCAGCATTGTTGTCGGCAGCGTTAGCCCTGGAGCGGCCGAATTGTCCCGGGAGGATGTATTGGCTGGGGAATCTCTTGTTTCGTTGCGAGTTGCTTCCAAATCGGCAAATCCAGGGGGGACGGACGGTTGTCGTGCGGCTTCCGCGTTTGCCGAATTCGCGATTGTCTGGTTTCGATTGTTTTCGGTTTGGCTGTTGTTATGCGGAGTCTCGGCATTGCCAGACGCTTCGGACAGGCGGAGAGCCTGGTGCAAGAGGTCGGCTACTTCGGGCATCCGACGGGCCGCGATATCCTTCAAGGACTGGTTCGTCCCAGCCCACTGTTCCAGCAGGTCCACGTCGATTTCCGGGTTGCGCAGTGCCTGTTGAAGTAGTTTTTCTCCGTCGCCAACCAGACGTTCCAGCTCTCGGCTGTTCATACGCTCCGCTGAAACCTGCAGTGCCAGCAGGTGTTGAGTCTCCGGGCTAGACCGTTCTGCGGGATCCAAGGCCCGCAGGTTCATGTTGGTTTCATGGAGTTGCAATTCGCGATCGTGAACATCGAGTGCCTGTCGCTGCCAACGTCCCAGTTCCGCGGCAATCCAATTGGCATGCTGGGTGTCGTTCAGCACGAAGAATAATGTCGGAGAGGAGTAGACCCGGTTCCGCTCGGGCAGATAGTCTTCCACGAACACGCGGAGTTCGGTCGGTTGGGGTTCGATTCCCTCGGTCACTGCGGAAAACGTAGCCGTCAGTTCGAACTGTACCGTTTCGGGACTGCCAATGCCAATGATCCGTTCTCCGTGAACAGGTCTCTCGGCCGAGGACGAGGCGGATTTCCATTCATAACCGACACGCTTTACGCCGTAGTCATCGTGACAATGAACGCGAAAGTTCACGACTTCCCGGTCCAGCAGCACCTGCTCGCGGGGGAGGCCCTCGCAATGCAAAACGGGGGGAGCATCCGCTATCGCCGACACTTCGAGGCGAAAGGCATCGCGTCCCGATAAGCCGTGCAGATCCTGCCAGTCGAACAGTATCGGCAGGGTTTCCTCGACAACCAGGGGAGGCGACATCATTTCGCTCCCGTTCCAGTGGATGTCTTGCTCGTTCAGCCTGGCGCGGGTCAAGTCGCGGGAGATAGATGCTTGAACTTCCATCAGGCTACCGCGCAAAGCGGAGACTCGCCCGCCGCGGGCATCCTGGATGATAGGAGCGGAACGTTTCAGATAGGCGGGCAGGGTGATGATTGCCCGGGCCGAGGTCAGTTCCGGACGCGGCACAGGCTCGAGCATTATGTCTTTCCGAAAATCTCCGGCCTGAAGGTCCACTGCAATGGGGCCCATCAACGCGGGCAGTACAAATTGATAACTCGCCTCGTCGCGCAATGCTGTGATCGGGGGAAGTCCGGCTATCCGGCAGATTGCCTGCCGTGGTTTCCATTGGGAATGATCCGCCAGTTCCGCGGTGAGGGAAAATGTTTCCCCATGAGGTACCACGAGGCGGTCGGGGAGAGATTGCATCGCAGTGAAGGTGAATCGCGATGTACTGCCCCAGGGAACCAGATAGCGGATCCAGGCATTTCCCGCAGCCGCGGAACTGATGCCAGCCAGTAACAGGGCGAGGCAACCCAGCGCCAAGGCGACGGCCAGGCGAGAACGATGTCCAGGATTTGGAATGGCATGCATCAAGTCTCGGGATTGAACGGATTCCGCCACCTGCCGCAGGGCGGCCTCCACGAGAGCCGGCGAACGCGCCTGTTCGACGGGATTTTCGGCCAGTTCGATCGCGCCCCGGATACGATCCCCCAGCGCGGGGCGTTCTCGCTGCAGGATCTCCGCCAGTTGTTCCAGCCGCCTGCGTCGCCAACCCCACACATACAGGGTTTTCGGAATCACCATGCAGGCCAGGAGAGCCAGGCAGAAAATCAGCAGGCGCAACGGGACGGACGCCTCGAAGAAACGTTCGAGCGTGTAGAGTGCCAGAAAGCCCAGCAGCACCCCTGCGCCGGCCTCCGCGCCGGCCTCCAGCATTTTTACCGTCCAGAGACGTCGCCGGTACGACAACAACTGCTGTCGCAATGATTCCGGAAGAGGTATGACGGACCGGGGTGTGGAAAACATGCCTTGCCTTCACGGTAGGCCACCCGGAGGTGGCGTCTCGTTAAATATGCAGAAACGGAGTGAGGATGTATTTTAAGTCAGACCGCTGGCCTTTCGCCAGACCCAAAAGAGGACCAGCAACCCTCCCAAGACCGCGGCCACGAGTGGGTGATTCCACAATTGCAGTCGTTTTGTCGAGGGGGGGGGCAAGGGGAGTTTCCTGAGTTGATCAAGAATCAGCGAACTGTTTTCGCTCTGCAGGGGAATCGTCGCAGCGTTTGTTAAACGGGAAATTTCCTCCAGCACTTCCGGTCGGGCCGGTTTCCCTGTTTGCTCCCGGGGTTGTCCTTGCACGAGGAAACTGGTTTCCAGTGTCGCTTCCGTCTGCGTGCAGGCAAGTAACAGCCGGTGTTTTCCTGCCATTTCGGCCTGAAACTGCCCCTGGTAGGTTCCCCATTCACCGGTTTCTGCCCGCATACGAAGAGTCTTCGTTGTGCCTCCGGGCGTTGTGATGGTCGCCTGGACATCCGCCTGGTTGAGCGGTTCGCCACTCTGATTCATAACGTGTGCCTGCAGGGAAAGCGTCTGGCCGATTTCAGGTTGCTCGGGAGTAAAGACCAATCGCAGGGTTTCTCCTCTGGCCATGTTACGCTGGTAGGCCATCCAGCGGATGACTTGTCCCCAAAAACGATAGTGGTACAGATCCTCGACTCCCTTCCGCCAGCGCCAGGCTCCATCGGTCCCCATGAACAGGACCTTGCCGGCTCCCTGCGGTTTTGTCACGAGGAGCGGGAGTCTTCCGAATTCGTTGCTCATCTCGCTGTGAACGGCCAGCGTTTCGGTTCCCGCCTTGGCCCTCTGGACCGCCGCATGCCATTGGAAGCCAGGCAGGTTTTCCCAGACCTGTGCATTCTGGTCGTTTGTGTCCGCCAGTTTTGTCAACAGGCTGCGGCGTCCCGAGTCCGTCAGATGGAGAGTGGCGGGCGTACGCGAGCCCCAGCCTCCCGGTTGAGAGGAATCGAGCACTACTGGGTATAAGTCGCTCAAGGTCGATTCGATCAGACTCGCCTGCCGCCCCCGCAGTCCCGGCATGAAAATCAAGCCTCCCGCCTGTTGTTCCACCAGTCCCCGTATCCGTTGACAGTCCTCCACGGTGAGTTGTCCCGGTTCCAGGCCCACATCCCCCAGAAACACGACGTCGTAACGGGCCAGGGCCTCGATGGAAGCGGGGAACTCCTTGATGTAATCGGACGATCCCCCGCCGGGTGCCTCCAGGCCCGGATGATACAACAGACAGGCGACGTCGATCCCGGGATCGCGCGACAAGGCATTCCGCAAATATCGGTATTCCCAGCGGGGGTAGGATTCCACCAGCAATACCCGCAATTGCTCCCTATGAATGCGGATTGACGCCTGGCGATGATTGTTGTCTGCCAGTCGTTCGTCCTCGTGGCGGGGGACGGTGACGGATAACGTGAAGTCCCCTTCCGCGGGAGGAGTCCACAAAAACGCATCGCTTGTGGTTCCTCGCGCTGCCAGCACGAGATCCCGCTGTAGCGTTTCTCCCGCAGAGGTCGTGAGGGTGACCGTCGTGGCGAAGGCCTCGGGCAGGGAGTTGTGAATCGTGAAAGGAATCCGCACGGTTTTTCCCACATTCCCGGACGTCGGCGGATCCAACTGGAGCAGGTTCAGGTCAGGCAATGGTCGTGGACTTCCCGCCAGCAGCGTGAATACGGGCAATCCCATTCGGCGTAATTGAGTGGCCGCCTCCACGGGAGGACGCCCCGCATTCCAGTCGCCATCCGAAATCAACACGATCCCCAACAGATTCTCGTAGCGCTGGGCGACTTGCGTCAGAGGTTCATACAGGTTCGATCCGGGTGGGTCTTCCCTGTTGCCGAAGGATTCCAGTACCACGTTCAGACGCTCTGTAAGCGGTTGCCAGAACGCGGGATTCGTGAAAAATTGAACGGCCTCGCTCCGGGGAACAACTTGCGGTTCGGCGGCATATGGCATTACCTGGTCTTCCGTTTGCATGCTGCCCGAATCGTCCCACAGCACGGCAACGACGGGTTTTGATTCGGGGCTGTATTTCAAGATCCACTCGGGTTGATTGAGTAGCACCAGCACGCAGCCGATGATCAACAGTCGGAGCAGTTCCTGCCTGCCGAGGACGTTCCCATGGCCAGCCCGGCACCAGGAGTAAAAACTCAACCCCGTGGCCAAGAGCATGAGCCCCACCGAGAACGCAATGCATGGCCACGTTGTTGTGAACTGGAGTTGATGCGCCATAGTCACGAAGTGGCCCTCCTTGTGGCAGAGGGAAAATCGCTGGCCTGGGATGCACGCAATGGCCTTGCAGGCTGTCTGGGAAGACAAACCGCGGACTCGGCAAGGAGCGCGATGAGCATCAGCAGCAGGCAGGTGGACCAAAGTTCCTGGAATATTTCACTACGATCCGCCGCTTGCCGGTCGAGGCGATCATAGTGCAAGCCTGCAAACAGATGGTCAATCGCGGCAGGGTCCAGTTGCGTGGTCGCGTCCTCCGCCAGACTTCGATTGACCGCGAACTGTTTATCCCCTTGAGCATAAACACCCGCGGTGTGAGCAGGGTTCGTGGATACGGATCGTTCCGATTTGTTCAATTTCGTCCAGTGAGTCGCGGCCTCCGTGGCAACCGACCCTGCCGTCGCGTCGTGAGTCGTCCCTTGTGAAAGTGAACCCGCGGCCAGTGCCCGTTGAAGCAACACGAACAGGACCACGCCATTCTGTTCCAGAGTGGAATCCAGCGGACTGGTGGTTGTCGCCAGAAAATAGATATTCGCCTGGTTCGTCAGACCACGACAGAGCAGGGGACCTTCCGTCGACAACATGGCAAGAGGTGTCATTTCTCCCCTGATTTGACGATAACGGGAGATCAACAGGTCCTCCAGGGGCAAGGGGGAACCGCTCCGCACATTCGCCAGCAGGTCGTGGTCCTTCACCCAACGGTTCACCCGCGTGCCTCCGCGGGGAACTTGCCAGTCTCCCCAGGAGAGTCCTGCAAAGGCTGTCCCTCCCGCGCCCGCGGGGGGCAGAAACACAATCCGCGTCCCCTGCTCGGCCACTGTCCGCAGGAGAGTGGCCACGGGCTCGTCGGGGAGTGCGGCCTGCCAGATCACGAGCGAGACAGCCTCCCAGTCGGCTCCGCCCGCCGCGCCCGGTTCGTGGATTTCGACGTGTGATGTATCGCCTGTTTCTTCCTGAACTTCCGCTGCCACTTCCCAGGCGCGCGCGGCGGAGAGGTGTTCCGTCACAATGAGGGTTCGTCGGGGCAGGGAATCTTGGTGAACAAAAAAGTATTCATTGTCCGCCTGATTCTCGTCTTGTGGAAGGACGACACGCCCCCAACTCTGCGACAACCCATGGGGAAGAGGAATGACATGATCGATCACTTCGGTTGTGGCTCCCGCGGCCGCCACGCGAATTTCGGTCGCCACCTCGTTCCATTCCAGTCGAACCGGAATTGCCTCTTGATGCGAGGCATCGGATCGTTGGATGGCCATGGATAAGAGTAGCTCCCGTCCTTGAGACGCGGCACGTGTGCGGGCGGAGGTGATGCGGATGGAGCGATTCTGTCTCGGCGGGGCGGGGTACAGCAGCAGATGAAACCGAATCGCGAGGGGATATTTCTGGAAAGCTTCGCGCAGTCCCTGCCAACGGGTGTCCTCGGGTTGCCAATCCTGCTTGCGGGCGTCGGAGCAAAGCCACACTTCCGTTCGTGCGGATTGCTGGGACTGCAGAAAGTTGTAAGCCGCCTGCAGCATTCCTGGTATGTCGGCAGACGAACTGACTCCTTCGACTTCCGCAATCCGATCGAGTTCCGCGATGGATGAGATTTCGATCGGAACGCGATTCGCACTGTCGATCACCACCCAGCGATGCGAAGGCATATTGTTCATTACGCCGGCGAGCTGTTCGCGGATGGACTGCATTTTGGTCGGTCCCGTGGCCGATTCCCGCTGTTGCATACTCGGAGAGCAATCGAGCAGAATCAGCGTGAGATCGACCCGTGCAGGCATGGCCAGTTGCAGCCAGTTGCTGGCCAGGGGACGGCTGATAGCCAGAATCAAACCGGCGAATGCCAGCGTGCGCAAGGCCAGCACGACCCATTGCCGAATCCGGGAATAACCCGAGGGGAGCGCGGTCGCGGAGAGCAGAAACGACATCGCGGCCCATCCCACGGTTTCAGGTCGGCGGCGCTGCATCAGGTGGATCAGCACGGGCAGGGTGATCAGGGGTAAGGCCCACAGCAGTGCAGGCTGCAGAAAACTCATCGGCGCCCACCTCCACGGATTCGCGCGGTGAGAAAATCCTGCAGAACGCTTTCGTATGCGCGATCCGTTCGGACAAACTGGTAGTCCACCCCGGCTCCACGAGCGATCGCTTTCATCCCGGCCAGGTATTCCTCCAGGGCGATGTGGTAGCGGACCGCGATGTCTTGCGGATCGGCAAGTATTTGCAGTTCCCCTTCCAGTCCCTGGAAACGAGTGGGACGTTGAAAAGAAAAAGTCAACTCTTGTGGATCGAGCAGATGAAACACCACAACGTCGTGCTTGCGGAATCGCAGGTGCTCAAATGCCGTTTTGAACTCCTCCGGCGGAGCAAGGAAATCGGACAGCAGGATTACCATTGCCCGTTGCGGGATGGTCTCGGCCAGTTCGTGCAGGCTCCCTGCGAAACCGGTCTGGCCGGCGGCTTGTGTCTGTTCCAGCAGATCAAATATTTCCCGCAGATGCGAGGGGGTTCCGCGGGGGGGAATCGTTCTGGATATGGTTTCCGAGACGCAGGTCAGTCCGATGGCATCTCCCTGTCGCACGACGAGACTTGCGAGGGTGGCCGCCAGACAGCGGGCGTATTCGAGTCGCGTTTGTCCCGTGGATCCAAAGTTCATGGAGCCGCTGGTGTCGAGTACCAGGCAGCAGCGCAAATTCGTATCGGCCTCGAATTCCTTGACGTAATATCGATCGGAACGCCCGAAGGCACGCCAGTCGAGTCGACGGGGATCGTCCCCTGGCACGTAGCGGCGATATTCCGCGAATTCCACACTGGAGCCTCGATGGGGGCTGGCGTGAATTCCGGAGATGGTGCCGATCACCGCGCGCCGCGACAACAACGGTATTGTTGCCAGGCGGGCAAGCACCGCGGAATCCAGAAAACCGCGAGGCTTGGTCTCCGCTGCCATCCGATGTCTCCTCTTGCATTTTCTAGCTTGGGAATTCGGGTGCCACTGACGCTACCCGTGCATGGCAGGTTTTGCATCAACATGGGGTTTCCCAGGCGAAGCCAATGGCATACACCCTGAAAATCAAACTGTGACGAAGCATTCTTCCCTGTTTCGCTGGATCTGTACAGGCATGCCTGCTGCCGCGGTGCCAGAATACCGGTATTGCGGCATCAAGTGTCACCTCGCGATTCGTCGACCAGTCGCTGGACGATGCGTTCCGCGTCGATCCCCTCGCTTTGCGCGGCAAACGTGGTGATCATCCGGTGCGTCAACACCGGGGCAACCACGGCCTGGATATCCTCGCGCGTGACCATGTATCGGCCATGCAATGCGGCTCGCGCCTTGCCCCCCAGGACCAGATACTGGACCGCGCGAGGACCTGCACCCCAGGCGACGAGCGGCTTCAGCCAGCCGGGGGCGGTTTCATCCTCGGGGCGGGTTTTGCGGACCAGTCCCACCGCGTAACGGTAGAGGTGGTCGGGCACGGGGACGCGCCGCACCAGTTGCTGGAACGTCAGAATTTCATCCGCATGCAGGACATGGGATAATTCCGGCAGGTCTTCTCCCGTGGTCGAAACGGCGATGCGAATTTCTTCCGCCTCGCTGGGGTAATCGAGCTTGATCAGGAACATAAAACGATCGAGTTGGGCCTCGGGCAGCGGATAGGTCCCTTCCTGCTCCACGGGGTTTTGCGTGGCCAGAACCAGGAACGGCTTTTCCAGGTCGTAGGCCCGCCCCAACACCGTGACTCGGTATTCCTGCATCGCTTCCAGCAAGGCTGCCTGTGTTTTTGGAGGGGCGCGATTGATTTCATCCGCCAGCACGATATTCGCGAAGATCGGACCGTGCACAAATTCGAACACCCGACGCCCGTTCTCCGTCTCCTGGAGAATATCCGTGCCCGTTATGTCCATGGGCATCAGGTCGGGGGTGAACTGCACTCGATGAAAGCGGAGCGAAAGTGTCTCCGCCAGTTTGCTGACGAGCAACGTTTTCGCAAGGCCTGGCACTCCCATCAACAAGCCATGGCCCCGCGCGAACAGGCAGATCAACAACCGGTCGATCACTTCCGTCTGTCCCACGATGACCCGCCCCAATTCCGCCTTTAACCGGGTGTGCACATTTCGCAGTTGATCGATTTGCGGTACGTCATCCGCCGAGAGTGGCAGCGCGGCTTCGTGACTCATGCTGAACCTGTCAATTCAGTAATAAACGGATTGGATTAGTTGTCGAGCTGATGTTACTCGAACAGGGATCGGTCACCGGAACGTTCCATGCCCGAGCGGAACAGGGGCGGTATCCCCGGACCCTCGTCGCAATACCGCGCGGCGGACGAACGGATTGCCTGGGAGTGCGCGGTATTCTGCAGGAATGAACAAAAAGGGCCAGAAAAATCTGGCCCTTCACAGGGTTCGGTTTCAGCACGATTCCCTGAATAAACGACATCAGGGGGCAGGCGTGGAGATAATCAGAGTTTCACGAACATATCGATGACATTCGATGCACTTCATGGTTACATCCATCCATTTCAATGCGGAACGATCCAAATCTCCCTGATCCGCAGAACGAATCAAGTCCTGAGTCACCCGTTGAAATTCGCTGCTGTACTGACGATACAACGCGTCGTTCGAACGGCGCCACTTTTCCACCGTGCTCATCTTGTACAACTTGGTGGCCCCCTCCTTGATGAGAGTGAAATCCTCGATCGATAACCCTTCGAGAATCTCGCTGGAGGCTTCCAGCTTGCGACGCATGAAATGCGACAACAGGCGTTTTTCCTTCTCCTCCGGTGATAATTCCGGTTCCTCGGCGGGCTGATCCTTGGCTGGCGGTTTTTCTGCTTTGGGTTCCTGGGCAGCGACCAGACTGGTCATACACAGACTGGCAATCACTCCGAACACATAAACACCACGCCAGGCAAGATGACGGCTAATGGGCATCGCAAACCTCCTGTTTCTGAAATGAATTACCCAACCTCTCGCGCGAGGGCGAACCGCGCGGAATGTTGCTCCGCCGATTCCCGCGACGCAGGCAGGCTCGTTGCCTGTCCCTCGAGTTGGTTTAACGCTGACCATAAATCACGATCTGGTTCAAATGCAAGATGCCTTTGCCATCCAGACCCACTTTGATGTAACGTCCACGCGTACCTGCCGGCAGATCGATTTCGTATTGACCTGCGGGTGCATCGGACTTCCAGACCTGACGCCACTCGTTTCCATCATCGGAAACCCATACCGCCAGATCCTTTGCACGCGCATGGAATGTGGGGTTGCGGCGATTTTGAATCTGGATGTGCCGAATTTCCGCCGGCGTTGATAATCGAACGGCGACCGCGGGAGACTGCACGTCGGTGCTGTTGGGGGAATGGAAGGCAAATTCACGCGTGGTCGGATCGGCTGCGCTCAACACCAGATGGGCGTGTTGCGTCCAGTTTTGCGCGAAGTTCTCACCCAGCTTCAACTGGGCATCGCGTGAAATTTCCACGAAGTCCCCGTGCTTGCGTAATGCTCCGACATCCTGCAGGCCGGTTTCGATCCAGCCATCGGGACTGACGGAAAATGCCGTTTGTTGAGTCAGGTATTCCAGCAGGTCGAGGAATTCACTGGGAGCAATGGTTTTGATCAACCCTTCCGGCATCGAACTGGCTTTCAATTCCTTGCGGAGTTCAATGTCTTCCTTGGCGATCACTTCGGTCTTTCCCTTGCCATCCGATGTGGCAACCCCCAAGGTGAGGGATTTCTCGTCTTCCTGTAAAATAAAACCAGTAAACACCAGACCATCGACGGTCACCAGTTGAACGGTCTCAAAGCCCTTGGCAATGGTTTCGTTCGGCCGCAGAATGTGCAGGATCAGATTTTCCTTGTTGTAGCGAGCTCCAATTCCATCGAGCTTGGGACCGAACGCCTTGCCTCGCTCGCCTATCTGGTGGCAGGCCGCACAGACCCGTTCGTAGACGACAATTCCCTGATTCGCCTTTCCGCCCCCAATGCCTGCCAGAGTTTTGATGGCCTCGCGCCGCTTTTTTTCCGGCAGGTCTGGATTCTCGGCATCCTTGAGCGGCTTGAGCGCCTGGCCCCCGGGACCCGTGGCGAATTTGTAGTCGCGGAAATAGTCTCTCAGGGGCTGCGGGGCCGAGACCAGGAATTTACCTTCCTTGTCCGCCGCGTCTGCTGCCGGAAGCAACGCGTGCAAGGTATGCTCGAGCGTGTACTCCAGCCAATAATCGAGCGGCTTTTCGATCACGCGCAACGCCACTTCCGCCGCTTCGGCTGTTTGCAGATAACTGAGCCCCCGCAAGGCTTCCAGTCGAACCCGGGGGTGTTCATCGGCAATGGCGCGACGAAAGACATCCAGAGCCGCGGGATAGCGTTCCACTTCGTTTGTCACGGTGTGCACCGCCGCCGAGCGGGCATGAAAGTCCCCCTTGGCCAGGATTCGTTCGATCAGTTGAGGATCGACCTCGCGAAAACTTTCCTGTAACCACATGGCTTCGCAAAGACGGGCGTCGCTGACATCGGGGCCAATCCATGTTTTCAGGGCGGCATATACGTCGTCCTGCTTGCGGGCCCGCAGTTCACGCCGTGCTCGATAACGCGTTCTCAATTCGTAGGATTCCAGTTGTTCCAGCAGGGTCTCGATCGATTGTTCCGCCTGCAGTTCCGGTTTGAGCAAGGGCTTGTGCTTATTGACAAGACGATAAATCCGGCCATGCACGTGATCGCGATTCGGGTCGCGCTGGGAATATTGCATGTGCCCAATCAAGGCATTGCACCAGTCGCCAAACCACAAGGCCCCATCGGGACCAATTTGCGGATCGACCGGGCGGAAGAAGTTGTCGGTCGAGGAAAGCAGGTCCGCGATGCGTTTACCCGAGTAGCCCGCGGTTCCCGGTTCGTCACCCACTTCAAAGCGGGGCATGCCATGCATGTTGATCACGCAGGCGTAGGTGAATTGCCCTTGCAGATCGTCGGGCAAATGCCGGCTATAGAGATATTCGTTGCCTACCGCCGGACGCATCCCCTCATTGTTGAACATTGGTTGCAGGGTGCGCCGCGACGAGACGGCATATCCCGAGAGCGGACTGGTCCAGTGCTGCTGTGCATTCGTGCCATCACCGATGCGCCCCATGCCCCATTCATCAAACACCATGCACCAGGGGTTTCCATAGCCCGGCGTGCGGAAGTGCCGAAACTTCCAGGATTTTGGGTCCAGAACATACGCCCCGGAAGGGCCTTTGTTGCGAAATGGACCCCAGGGAGTTTCCAGGGTGGTCGACATGGACACCCCTTCCAGCATGTACAACAGGCCGCCGTGGGACCATTCCCAGGCACCCATGGCATGGTGCGTGTCGTCCGTGGCGATACCATCGATTACATGGGTGATTTCATCCGCCACATCGTCGCCATTGGTGTCTCGCAGGAAAATGATCCGCGGTTCATCCACCACCAGGACACCGTCCTCATGGAATTCGAAGCCGGTTGGGCAGATCAATTTGTCGTAAAAGGTTTTACAGACATCGGCCTTGCCATCGCCGTTGGTGTCCTCGAAGATCAGGAGCTTATCGCCAGGCCGCGCGCTACCTGGCAGCCACTGAGGATAATTCGTCATGCAGGAAACCCACAGCCGCCCCTTGTTGTCAAACGACATTTGAGTGGGATTGGAAAGCTCGGGGAATTCCCGTTCCGAGGCAAACAGCCTTACTTCCAGCCCGTCCGGGACGGTCATTTGCCGAATCGATTCCTCGGGAGTGGGGTACTGCAGGGTGGGCGGTTCCCGCATTTTGCGGAACCCTTCATCCCGCGTGCCGAACATTGTTGCGGGAATAAAAACTTCGCCGGTTTTCGAATCGTCCGGCTCCGAGGCCACTTCCTTTCCCGAGGCCAAATCCCAAAGGTACTGGTCGCGGACTTCCACCATTTTGCGAATCTTCTGGAATTCCTTTGGAAATGTTTCCGTGTCCCACGTCCGCCGGCCCCCATATACATACCAGCCGTTCAACATGCGGTAGTCCTGCAGATGCAGCCAGGACTTTTCATTGACCACTTCACGCAGGCGGGCGAAATCAGCCGAATCCAGTTTCATGCCGGAGGTGTTGCCGAACATCTGGCGATTCAATTCCTCGCTCACCAGCAGATCCCCCTCTTCGTTCAAATGCACCCCGTTAATGCTGTATTGAGCTCCGGGTTCGCGCGAAAACGCGGACAGGGTCGGGGTGAATAGATCGATGCAGGGAACGCCCAGATCAGTGGCCAGCTGCTGAATGGCCGAGGCGTACTGCTTCAGTACCTCGTTGTTCCGCTTGCCATCGGGAAGGTGTTTGTTGCCGGGATCCTCGAAAGCCGTCGGTGTCACCAGGATGAAGCGTGCGGGGCGATCTGGCTTGGAAAACTTTTCCCGCTGCGTATCAATCCAGGCACGATATTGCCCGACGAAACGCTGGATATCGGCGGGGGAATCTCCCGCAAAATGCTCATTGAAACCAAAGAAGCAGATGAACAATTCCGGGCCGAAGACCTCGAAGGGATTATCGATCTGGGTGTAGTTGTCGGGCCGCTGCTGATTGCCTACCTCGTCGGCTGGCCAGCCGAAGTTGCGAAAAACCAAGTGCTTCTCGGGAAAACGGGCATGTAGCGAGGCCTCGAAATGGCCGAACAGATTCATCCGTTCCGCCAGCGATCCGCCCACCAGCACAACCCGTTCCCGATCTCGAAACTCGAAGGGGGTATTGGTCTTGGGAGCCGCTCCCGCGGGACTGGAAAAATACACCAGCACGCCCGCAAACAGGGGAACAACAGACAGACAACACAGCAGTCCGATTTGTTTCTTCATAATCATTGTTTTCAGGCAAGTGACTTAAGGTGAGTTATCAGGGCAGGGCAGAGGGAACAAGGCGATCCCACGGCATGGGGGCCCCGTTCATCCACGCATCGAGATTGGTTTATCATGACACATTCCGCTATCGCCACGCAATCGTTCGGCCCTGCTTTCGAGAAAGAATGCAGGCCGCTGACGGGCCGGAATTATATCGTAGGGGACGCTTTGCGTGCCAGATATTACGCGTTGCCTTTCAATTCAAACCATCGCAACGGGTGAACTTTTCCGCGTATTCAATTGATTCACGGATTCCGCGAGGAAATTGCTCGGCTGCCCGTTTCATTCTGCGTATTCCACACCGCGCGGGATGGCTCATACGGGTTTCGGCAACCGAATTACCATAACGACTGAATCAGTTCCAGTGTTGTTTCCACCAGTTCCTGGCCCCCCTCGGGTCCGACCTGATTGCTTTCGGCGATGGCGGAATAGCTGCCTCCGTCCACGGCCTTCCGTGTCGGGACATAACTGCCCGGTCCGGCCAGTTGAATCAGAAAGGTCTGCAATGCGGGGCTGCGGGCCTTGATCTGAATCCCGAATTCGGTGAAGTATTCGAATTCGTTGGTGGCCACGGCGATATCCCCCAACCGGAGGACGTGCAGTTTTGTCTGGTAGGGAGGCAGTTTCCCCTGTTGCTGCAATTCATAACGATCGACCACCGTTTGATGCCAAAGTCGTCGCCAGGCATCCGGGTTGTCCTTCTGGGCATCGACACCCGCCTTGGCCGAGAGATAATCCTGCTCGCTGATTTGTCGCGGAGTCAGGCTCACCTGCTTGACCACATGCCGGAATACGAGGTCGCGATGTTGATCCTTTCGGGCACCTTCCAGTGTCTCTTCCCAGGCTTGCACCACGCGGCCCGCGATGTCCTCCAGTTGACTGATGCCCCGTAATTGGCGCATGCGTTCTTCCGCCTGCTTGCGGAACATGGGGCGTGGCGTCTGGTCGCCGGCCGCGCCGGTCCACCCCAACACCAGTAAATCCTCACCCTGTTTCGCCTGCAGGGAGAGCCGCACATAATGCCAGAAATCTGCATTCACGACACTTTTCCCCTCGACAATCTGCGATGGACTCGCCACGTTGATGGCCGTTGCGATCAGCTTGTCGTTCAAGTCCCAGAAATACAGGATTTCAATTCCCTGGTCCTCTGGCCCTTCAATGCCACGAAATTCGGCTGTATTGGTGGCTCCATACATGCGGGCAGTCCCGTCTGCGTAGACTGCCCGGCGATTGTAGGCCACCACGGCATATCCCAATCCCCAGCCCGCGCGTCCCGGCTGCCTGGAGTTCCAGGCCTGCGCAATGCCATTGGCGAGGCGATCCGTCAGAAATTCCCGATATTCCGCCGGTTGCATTGCGTCCGCGGGAATCTGGTATTGACCTTCGCGCATGACGGGTGCCGTATGCGTATGCGTGGCATTCAGAATAATTTTGGAGAGATCCAGCCCGGGGACGCGATCCTTCAGTTTTTCACGCAACATCTCGGGGATGCCGGGGCGAATGGCCACGAGGTCGCAGGAGACAAAAACCGCCTGTTCGAGCGATTGATCTCCTTCGCGGGTTTCCAGCACGAGGATGGTCGCCGTGACGGGTGTTTCCACTTCGCGTGCTATCCGCGTCCGCATCTGGCCCGCCAAAGCCACGGGGCGATCGGGCGTGATGCTGACACTCACTCCGCCGACATGCAATTCTCCGGCGGAGCTACTTCCGGCTAGCCACAACTGTCCTGAAAGAAACAGGCACACGGAAACGCTCCAGCAATACCGTCCGCACTTCCCATATCGATTCATGTGTGTCCTCGAATTCTTCCAACGTGATAAATTGTGTGAAAAGGTCGCCTGCACCGGGGGGTGGAGTCCTCTGGCCAACTCGGGAATCGATTCCACGAGCATGCCCTTCCGGCTCGGCCGATGTCTTGCCGGTACATAGTCAGGTGGAAATCATTTTGGTCAAGACATGACCATGCACGTCGGTCAGGCGGCGGTCCAGGCCGTTGTGCCGGACGCTCAACCGGGTGTGATCAATTCCCAGCAAATGGAGAATTGTCGCGTGAATATCGTAAACCTGGGTCGGGTGATCGCGATCGAGCGGCTTGTAGCCCCACTCGTCGCTTTCGCCGTAGGTTCCCCCTTGAATCCCCGCGCCACAGAGCCAGTTTGTAAAGACGAAGGGATTGTGATCCCGCCCCTTGCTGCCTTGCGAGCAGGGCATGCGACCGAATTCCGTGGTCCAGAGGATCAGCGTGTCCTCCAGCAGGCCACGCTGCTTCAGGTCGCGAATGAGTGCCGCGGTTCCCACGGCCATGCCTTTTGCCAAGGGGCCGTGATCGCGCGGGATGTCCTCGTGGGAATCCCAGTTCCTGCGGGGAAAGCCGTTGTCGTTTCCGCTCCAGATCTGCACAAAACGGACGCCCCGTTCCAGTAATCGGCGGGCCACCAGACATTTTCGACCGAAGAATTCCGCTTCCGCCTTTTCGTTGATCACGGTGTCGTCCACGCCTGGTCCCTCGGCCGCCAGGCCGTACATATCCTGGATATGCCGGGGCTCGCGGGTGATATCGAGTGCATCGGTGGCGTTCAATTGCAGCGCGGCCGCCAGTTCATACGCCCGAAGTCTGGCCGCCAGGCGATCATCCAGCGGGCGGGCGCTGGCGTGGATCTGGTTGAGCCGGGATAATGCCGCCAGTCCAGCCTGGTCGTTCTCCGCCGTGATGAAATTGCTGGCGGGGGGAAACAAATCGACAATCGGCTCGGCACTCCCTGGACGAATCACCGTCCCTTGATGTTCCGCCGGCAGAAACGCCGCGGACCAGTTCTTGGCTCCATTCGAGGCCAGTCCGCGATGATCTGGCAGCACCACGAACGCGGGCAGGTTCTCGGTTTCGCTTCCCAGGGCATGGGAAATCCAGGAGCCCGCGCTGGGAAAGCCCGGAATATTGAATCCCGTGGTCTGTAGCAGGGTCCCCTGGCTGTGCACTCCTGTTTTGCCCACGAGATCGTGTACAAAGGCCAGGTCATCCACCACCGCGCCCAGAGGGGCCACCACATCGCTCAGCATTTTTCCCCGTTCACCGTAGGGGCGAAACGGCCAGGGACCAGCCATGCAGGCACCGGGCGTGCTCTGAAATAATTCCACCGATTCTCCGGGATCCCACGGCGCGCCGTTTTTCTTGTCTAGCAGCGGCTTGTGGTCGAACAGATCGACCGGACTGGCTGCCCCCGCCATGAATAGTTGCACCACGCGTTTGGCTCGCGGCGGGTGGTGCAATTTCTGATGCAGAATTCCGTCGCGGGCCAGTAGATCGGTCAATGCCAGGCTCGCGAAGGAACCGGCCAGCGTACTGTTGAACACGCGACGCAGGCAGGGATAAAGTTCAATCGACATAGACAAACGCATTCATGTTGAAAAGGAGACGTGCGGTGCTGGCTGCTCCGTGCTGTTGCAGGTAGTTCACTAGAATTTCTCGTTCTGCGGGTGTGGGGCCGCGCCCCAATGTTTCCCGGCAGGCAAACTCAATCCGGTCGGGGGGAGCCCCCGCGGCCTGCTCGATCCGCTTGCCAAATTGACGGGAGGCATATTCCACCAATCGATTGTTCCATTGAGTCAACGCTTGCAGCGCCGTGGTCGATTCGTCCCTGCGAGGAATACTCAGGGAGGGATCGGCACAGTCCAGTGTCGTCAAAAATGGCTGGGGCTGCGATCGGACGACAAATCGGTAGATGGTGCGGCGATGGGATACCGGGTTCGCAGGATCGTGCAGATGGTATTCATAATGAGGTGAATGTTCCGGTTTATTTATGACGAAATCCTGAAAACTGGGACCACCCTGTTCCAGTCGCAATACTCCGGCGATCTGCAGCAGGGAATCGCGAAATTCTTCCGCCGATAACCGTCGGCGATTCATCCGCCAGAGCAGGGTATTGCCCGCATCCCGCTCCATTCCCTCGGCTTGTGCCCGACTTGATCGTCGATAGGCCTCGCTGGTCACGAGCAGGCGGACGATCGATTTCAGCGATTGTTGCGGATCATCCCGCAACCGGATCGCTAGATAATCGAGTAATTCGGGGTGCGTGGGGAGCATGCCCCCGCGTCCGAAGTCATTGGGCGAACCGACCAGCGGGGTACCCATCGTCCAGCCCCAGAGACGGTTGGCAATCGAACGCCAGACCAGGGGATTTTCGGTGTGTGTCAAATACTTTGCCAGTTCCGCGCGGGCTTCGCCTTCGGACCAGTCCGACTCGGCGAAAAACTCACCCTTAGCCTCGGGCCACAAGGGGGGGGCCCCGGGAACCATGAGGGCTCCGGGGGTCCGCAAATCGCCCCGATGCAACAGATGGATCGGGCGGGGCTGGCCTTTTGTCGCGCGAAATGCTCCATCGGAATTGAAATTGCTGGTGGCCGCATACACCAGTTCTCCCGCGGGAAACTGTTTGACTTTCTGTTCCAGTGAATTGCGTTCGCGTTGTAACTCGTCGAGCCTTGCTTCGAGATCCGGTGTTCTCAGGGTCGCCTCGATGGCATCGCGTCGCGCCTGCAAGTCGCGCAGTTCGTGCAAGGCGTCGTCGTTATTGACTTCGCGGTAGAAGATGCCGTCCACCAGATTCGCCATGCCCCAACGGGGGCTGGCTTCGATGCTGTCCCTGGCCTGCACCTTTGTCTCCAGGGCATGATTGATTCCCGCCTCCGTTCCCCAAACCTGGACTTCACCCAATGCAAAAATGTAATCCTGCTTGCGTTCCCGTAATTTCGTCGCTGTCACGCGTACATAACGCAGGAGGCGACCGCCAGCGTTGATGCGCACGGACTGCAGCCGCGGATTGGGGTAATCGTTCCGGGTGGCATCGAATACATCCTCCACGCCCGTTTGGAACTCCGGGTCGTCCGATGTCTGCACCAGAAAGCGATGGGGAAAGCCGAACCCCGCGCCAATGCCATTGTAGTCGTCGTAGGCGGGGATTATTCGGATTTCGCTCACTTCGCGCGGTGACCCTAAATCGAGCTGCACCCACTTTGCATTGTCGGGCTTCGAACTGATTTGGCTGTGATAACCGAATTCGGGACGAATCGGGCTTCCATGGGCCTGCTTCAACTCCGCAATCCGCCGGTCGATTTCGACAGTCTGGTCGCGCAGGGTCTGCTGCAGGCCGCGTTCCAACTTCGTCTGCTCGGCCTTCAGGCTGTCAATGCGAGAAAGTAGTTCCTGGCGCTGCTGTTCCTGTACTTGAGACAAGCCTGCGTAGACGCGGTCGGCACGGTCCACGGCGGAAAAAACGGCGTGGAGCCGATAATAATCCTCCATGCGCACGGGATCGAATTTATGGTGGTGGCATTGGGCGCATTGCACCGTCGTGCTCATGAAGACATTGAAGACGGCCGAGACCATTTCGTCGCGATCCATGTGCTTGGCAATCCGCCCGTCCAGCTTGCCTTCCCCGACTTCCTTGTGGGCGATCAAATCCCAGGGACCGGCCGCCAGAAACCCAAGCCCCAGCACACCCGCGGAAGTCTCGGCGTACAGCACGTCTCCCGCGATCTGTTCGCGCACGAACTGGCCATAAGGCTTGTCTTCGTTCAAGCTGCGTATCACATAATCGCGATAGGGCCAGGCATGATTGCGTGGTTTATCCTTGTCGTAACCGTGAGTTTCGGCGTAACGCGACAAATCGAGCCAGTGCTGCCCCCACTTCTCGCCAAAGGCGGGAGACGCCAGCAGACGGTCGACTTCGGTAGCCCAGGCTTGTTCGGGATGCTTAGCGAAGGCGGCCTGAAACGCAGCCACTTCTGCCGGCGCGGGGGGGAGGCCCGTCAGATCGTAGGCCAGGCGACGAAGCAGCGAGACCGCGTCGGCTTGTTCCACCGGAGTCAACTGCTGCTCGCGCAGTTTCCACGACAGATACGCATCCACCGGGTTCCGCGCCACTTCCCCGGGCAACGGCGCCGCGTGCAGTGGTTGCAGCGACCACCAGTTCCGATCGCTCACCACCAGGGGTTCCAGACGCAGTTCGGCAGGCCACCGCGCCCCTTGCTGGATCCACTGTTGCAACTTGTCGCGATCCGACTGGCTCAAGGCCTCCGCATTCTTGGGCATGGCAGCCTTGCCATCGCGGGGCGTGACCAATTCCAGCAGGTAACTCTCGGCGGGTTGCTGTAGGTCTAGATAGCCCGAATCCAACAAGTCGCTGGGGTGAGTGAGTGAAAAATCTCCCTTGCGTAGTTCCTCGTTATGGCAACTTAAACAACGCCGCTGCAGCAGGGGGGCCACTTCCGTGCGAAAGAACTCCTCGTCGCCGGCAAGGGCGGGCAACCCCCAGGTCAGCACCAGACACAGGAGCGCGCTCGCGCGGAGAAATTGTTTCTTGGCTATCGTCATGCCGTTCTTCCCGAGAAACCATGTGGGAAAAGAGACGGCGAACATTCCTGCGCGCTATGCCAGGCAATTGCCGTGTTGTCTCTTCTCGAGTTACTCCGAAGTACTTTAACAGAAGGCATCCGCTTGCGCAAGTGTTATTTTATCGGTCCTGTTTGTTTTGCCCCGCCCGCGGATTTTTCTTGAAGTAAAATAAACCGTCCTCGGCTCCCACCAGCAAATCGGGTATGCCACTGCCAGACAAGTCGATCACCGTAGGACTGGTGGTATGCCCGGAAATTTTTCGTTCGTCAAGCAGTCCCTTGTCCGCGAACAGCCATTTCCCGTTCTGTTCTCCCACTTGCTGAAACAAGGAAGCATTCTCGCTGTTGACGATCACATCCAGGCGACCGTCGCCATCCCAGTCGACAATGCACAGTTTGCGACGGCCACTTCTCCCTGCGATCCCGGAGTTCAACTGCAACGGTTTTTCCTGCTCGTTGCAAAACACACGGCGGGGGGGATGCAACAACAGTTGATCTCCCTGGCGATAACGCTCGAAGTATGCCAGGTAACCTTCGTGATCCAGCATGACCAGGTCCATCAGGCCATCCCGGTTCCAATCCACCGCGACGGGAGTGGTGCGCCACTGGGTCAACAGGGCCTTTCCTTCCGGCTTGAGCCACCCATAGGACAACTCTGGTTGCTTCCCGGGCCATTCCACATCGATCGGACGGGCCTCTTCCAGTTGAGGTTGATCGCGCGGCCCTTTATTTCGATACCAGACGACTTTCCCCCATATGGAATTCACCAGGAGGTCGGGCAAGCCATCGCCATCCCAGTCGGACACGGTCAATGTGGTGTAGCCCCATTTCGCCTCGGCCGGGCCCTGGATGCTCCCGTTGGGACCGGCTTGAATTCGAATCGGCTTGCCGGCCACGCTCAATAAGCGGGGGGCCGCCCACTTGGTAGGCTCAACTCCCGCGCCAGATAAATTCTCGAAGTACCCGATGTAACCCGCCGTGTTTCCCGCCAGGATATCCATATCGCCATCGCCATCCCAATCGTACCCCACGGGAGTGGATAACGCGCCAAACTTCAGGGTGTCTGCTTCCTGCTGGAAATAGACGGGCTCCCGGAATATCGGCAGGCGATCGGATGTCAGCTTGCCGGTATTTTCCACAAACGCCACGCGACCATCTTCGTCGCCAACGATCAGATCCAGAGCCCCATTCTGGTTCCAGTCAATCGCGACGGGGGTGATCATCTGGAGGTCCATTCGCAGGGGTTGGCCCGTTTCCGCCAACAAACGCTTCCCCGGAGCATACTGGGGCGCGGTTCGGGTGCCGATGTTCTCGAAATAAGTGAACCCGTCCAGGAATTCACCACACAGCAAATCGAGATCGCCATCGCCATCGAAATCGGCAAAATTCGGCGATGGCCAGCCATACACATCCACTGGGGCGTCGCCCGCCTGAACTTGAACCGGTTCGGCATAACGGGGCGCGTCGTTCGTCCCCTTGTTCTTCGCGAAATACACGAATCCGTGCAGGGGACCATTGATCCATTCCCCCTGGGCGTTGTAGGCATTGTCCCAGCCGTAATCTCCCCAGTAGCCCGCACCCACGACGATGTCCTGCAGGCCATCGCCATCGAAGTCCACCATCCGCCACATATTGGCCCGGGTTTTGCCGGGATAAACCTGCGCCGGCAATGGCAGCGATTTCGGCTTGCTCAACCCGCTGCTCGTGAAGTCGGGATAAATCTTCCCCGGCGTCAGCACCACTGGCTGGTTCTCTACATAACTGACCTGCACATTTTGCAGGCCCTGGCTGATCCATTTGCCCGGTTTGAACACAGGCAGCGGATGTGTTACGGTATCCCCCGACACATTTTCGAAGAAGAAGACGCCATTGGACGGTTTGTCGGGGCAGTTGACGATCAGGTCGAGATCCCCATCCCCGTCGAAATCCATCGGCAACGGCCAGGCCCACAGCCCCACGCCCAGATCAACCATCAGGCCCGGGTGGTGATATCGCAGTGGTTCCATTTGAGCCTGGGCCGAAACGGCTATTCCGTGTGCGCAAAGTATCCAGCAGGCAATCCCCCACCCGTATTTCATCTCGGTTCTCCCGTCGGAAGCAGTTCTCGAAGTATCGCCGCCACTTTCAGGCGTTCCGGTTCCTTGAAGTGATGGAACGGTTCGGCGAGAAAATCGTTGCAGATTCCCAGAATCGACAACGCGCTCTTCGTGGCCTTGATGTAGCGCGAAGCATATTTGCCAATATCGTAGATCTGTTGCAGTTCCAGAATTTGCCGCAACGTGTATTCGATCTGCGCGGGATTGTCGCCCAGGCAGGCATTGTAGCAGTCCACGAACAACCGGGGCAGAATATTGGCTCCACCACTCACGCCACCGTCCGCTCCCAACCGCATCGCTTCCACCAGCAAGGCTTCCGGCCCCAGCATGATCGACCAGTCCGGACGCAGTCGCTTCAGCCCGACGGCCTGCTCCAGATAGGCCAGGTCACCGCTGCTGTCCTTCAGCCCGACGATCCGCTCGATTTCCGTCAAGCGTTCCAGGGTTTCCATTTCAAACCAGACCTTGGTCAGGCTGGGCATGTTGTACAGCATGAGCGGCAAAGGCAACTCCTCCGTGATGTGCCGGACATAATCCAGCAGTTCCGTTTGCCCCGCTGGAAAATAATACGGGGTGGAAAGCACCAGGGCATCCGCTCCCGCGCGGGCCGCATGCCGCGCCAACTCCACCGATTCCACAAACGATGTGTCCGTAATGCCGACCAGAACGGGTTTGCGGCCCGCCACCAGGGCACAGACGGAGTCAATGAATTCACGCCGCAGCCGATAACTCAGACTGGGTGCCTCGCCCGTGCTTCCCAGAATGAATAACCCATGCACGCCACCCGCCAGGACATGTTCGATCAAGCGAGACAAACCCATCCGGTCCAACTCGTCCCGCCCCGACAAAGGCGTGACAAGTGGGGGGATGATGCCCGAAAAACGAACTGCGCGTTGCGTACTATGCATCCTGTGTTTCCATGTTGCTGGAAATGTCACTCATTCCATCTTGTCCGCGTTCTTGACGTCGTGCCGGGACGCTCAACTATTTGAACGCCGACGGATCCAGCACCACGTGCTTGATGCTTTCACGCCGATAGGTGTATGTCACATGCACCTTGCCATCCTTCGTCTGAATGATTGCCGGATAGGAATACTCGCCAGCCGCTGTCTCCAACGTGACCACGGGACGCCAGCTGGTTCCATCCGTAGAAACCGCGATATTCAAGGGGCTGCGCCGGGACGGGGTATGGTTGTAGATCACCAGTTGTCGACCATCCTTTAACGTGACGGCATCGGTGCCGGAACTCGGGTTGGGCAGCATGGTCGCCGTCACTGGTCCCCAGGTTTGCCCGCCATCCTCGGACCAGCTCTGCACGAGCACTTTTTCCCGACTGCGGCAGAGCACCTGCATGCGACCATTCGGATAGGTCAAAATGCTGGGCTGGATGGCGTTGAAATCGGTTGCGTCGTGAATCGGGCCGATCACTTCCCAGGTCTTCCCCAGGTCGCGGGAAATTTCAAAATGCACCCGCCAGCCCCGATGCTCGCTGCTGGAAGGGGCGAGCAGACTGCCATCGGCCAACTGGATCGGCTTATTCTTCACGGGGCCAATCAAATTGGTATTTCCTTCCCCCAGTGCGGAACTGGTTCCCAATCGTCGAGGCGCGGACCAGGTTTTTCCCGCATCACTGGATGTCATCAGCATGCCCCACCACAGACTCGGACTCACGCCCACTTTATAGAACAGCAGCAGAGGCCCCTCGCTGGGCTGAAACAACACCGGATTCCAGCAGGCATATTCCTGGTCTTCTCCCTCGGCACCGCTGGCGACGCGCACGGGAGTGGACCAGCCTTCTCCCGTGTTGCGCGACAGCCAGATTCCGACATCTGGATTCTTTTCACGCGTTCCCCCGAACCATGCCGCCACCAAGCCCGCGGGCGTTTCCACCAGAGTTGAGGCATGACACTGCGGCGTGGGACGGCTTTCGAGTTCGTAAATCAATTCGCCCGAAACATATCCCGCATCCCCGGGCTGAATCAGTTCCGGCAACATTTCCTCGGCAACGGACATACCCGTTCCCGCCAGTAGCAAAGCGCACAAACTTGCGAAAAAAAATCTCGGCCAATACGACGTAATCCTCTTCATCGTTGTGCTCTCCGAAAACAGAATTTCACGGACGGTCCCAACACATTTTCAACTGAACCGCGGTTTCAGGTCTCCCACCAGCGATTGGCAAGCTTCCTTGTTGCCGCCAGTGTCACTTCCAGTCCATTGCGGATATGTACGGCCATCGCATCGCGGGCCGCGTCGGACTTGCCCCGTTCCAGGGCCGTCAGTATGCGCCGGTGGTCCTCGCAGGTTGCCGACATCACATCGGCGTCGTACTGATGCCGATGCGTGGTAAAAATCCGCACCAGGACATTCGAATTCCCCACCGTGCGCACCATGGTCTGGTTTCCCGCAGCTTCGATGATCAGCATGTGAAACGCCAGATCCTCCTGTTCGAATTGCTGGACGATCTCCACGGGGGGCTTGGACTGGTGATTTTGTCGTATCTGCTCCGTAAGCCCCTGCATGCGCTGCAGATGCTTTTGAATATCCTCCAGTTGGGCAGGCCGAGTCCGTTCCGCGGCCCGAGCGGCGGCATACGGTTCCAGGGCTTCCCGCATTTCATATAACTCGATCAGTTCCTCGCGGCTGATTTCCCGCACAACAGCGCCCAACTGGGGCACCAGTTGCACAAACCCTTCGTTGGCAAGTTGACCAATGGCCTCTCGCACCGGCGTGGCACTGATCCCCAGTTCCTTGCCTATCGGGCCGTACAAAATTCGTGATCCCGGCGCGAATGCGCCAGCAATCAGTTTCTCCTTCAGATGATCGTATGCCCGTCCCGCATTGGTTTCACGCATGGTGCTCTTTCGAAATAGACCTCTATAGACTATCCGTCAGGGTATCAAAGCATGCGAGCCTGTCAATGCAACGGTGCGGACTTTCGGAAATCGGCATCGATCGGTTTAGATCGGCGGCTCTGGTCTCGTTGGGTTTGTTGCATGTTTATGTCGACCACAAATATTCAGCGTGTTGGCTTGTTCGTCGAAGTCAGCAATCCTGTTTTATGGACCCGGGTGAGGATTCCGGGCTAATCTTGAACCACGGGATGACCGGCTTCCTTCCAGCCACGGAATCCCCCGTCCATTGAAATCACCCGGGTGTATCCCATTTGCCGCAGGGCATCGGCGGCAAGGGCCGAACGATATCCGCCGCCACAATACAGGATCATTTCGGTATCCAGGTCGGGCACGGTTTCCTCGATGTCCCGCTCCGCGATCCCCTTGCCCAGATGGCGGGCTCCGGGCAAGTGCCCCGCTGCCCATTCACGATCTTCCCGCACATCGAACAGTAGAAACTGTTCGCCTGCCTGAACTCGGGCCAGGACATCTGCCACCGTGCATTCCCGGATGCGTCCGCGAGCTTCGTCGACCAGTTTAATGAACCGTGCCCCATGTTGTGCTGCCATGAACGTACTCCTCGGAAATCCGTCGCGAATATCAATGTGTTCCGGCTGGGCATACCGCTGGCCCTGTTTGTCGGATTACCGCAGTTTAATGGTTCGGTAGATGGCAAGCGAGTCTGCGGGGGGCGATTCCGGGAAGCGACTCCCGCATGCGGCGGATGCCACGACCTATATCGGAATCTGTCCACCAGGGTTGACCAAAGGAGACTTTATTCGGAATCGGACCTGGCGGGTGATTCGCCCCAGCGACGGAACAGGTGATGTTCCAGTTCCAGATAATCGAATGCCTTGCCGACGGTTTGGTCGATCAGGTCCTCGATGGTAGTGGGCTGGTGATAAAACGCTGGCATGGGAGGCAGAATCAGGGCACCCAGATCCGCCGCCCGCAGCATAAGTTCGAGGTGCCCTTTGTGTAGAGGCGTCTCCCGGACTGCTAGCACCAGCTTGCGTTTTTCCTTCAGGCAGACATCAGCCGCCCGTGCCAGCAGGTTATCCGCGTAGGAATTGGCGATCCCCGAAAGCGACTTGATACTGCACGGTACCACGAGCATGCCATCCGTTTTGAAGGATCCGGAAGCAATCGAGGCTGCCAGATTTTCCGGGCGGTGGACCACGTTGGCGAGTGCCATCACCTGTTTCGCGTCGTATTCCGTTTCGATTGGGATCGTGATGCGGGCCCCCTCTGTCAGAATCAGATGCGTTTCGACATGCGGGATGTCGCGCAGATGCAGCAGCGTGCGGATGCCGTAGATCACTCCCGAGGCCCCGCTAATGCCGACGATGATTCGTTTCGTTTTTTTCACGTGGATCTCTCGGTGGGTTAAACAGTCGGGAACTTGAAAAAAGTAGGAAGCTTCAAATGCATGCCCCGGGCGGCCAGCATGGGAAAATGTCTCCTGTATTCCTGTTGCCATTGTATTCCCGGAAACCGGTCTCACAACCGGACCGCTTCCAACGGGCAAGGAATCGGCAGGCCGGAGTTGTCCGAGCATCTAAACGGAATCTGCACAAAATGTGGCGGACGGAGCCCCATTCCACAATTTCGGTGCCCGGAAGTGGAAATCCCACTTGGATTGATGGCCTGGACTTGTGTAGATTGATGTGGATCCATTTATGGATGGGAAACCGTTGAGGAGCACGGTTCATCCCGCGAACCCATGACCTGCCCAATTGCCGCTGTTGTCTGCCTCACACCTGCCCCGCCCCATGAGACTTCGATACGCCATGCAAATTCCTGGATTCCATGTTCACTGGGCCATCGCGCTGATCGGTTGCCTGGTTGTTCCCTCCGTAACTTTCGCGGCCGAACCCGAAGCGTGGGCCCAGCAATATCTGGAACAGGTCATGCCTGTCGTGCGGCAGAAATGCGTGAAATGTCACGGGAAGGAGGAGCCCGATGGCGGAATCGATCTTGCCAGTCCGGAAACAACCGACCAGGTGATTGCCCAGCATGAATTGTGGTCGCTGGTGGGCAAGCGAATCCGACTGAACGAGATGCCTCCCCAGGGAAGCCCCCAGTTGAGCGACCCCGAGAAGGCGGCGTTCATGCGCTGGATCGATTCCAGCCCGAAACAAAACTTGTGCAATCAACTGGCCAGTGATGAAACCCAAAGCTGGTATCGCGGCTACGTGATGAGCAGACGCCTCACACAGACAGAGTACAACAACATGCTCCGCGACCTGTTCGGGGTCGACTTACAGGTCGGACGCGATCTTCCCGCCGATGGCGCGGGGGGCGAAGGCTTCGATACCGCGGGCGATACCTTGTTCACTTCGCCGATTCATCTTGAAAAGTATCTGCTGGCAGCCGATCGGGCCATCGAAACCGTACTGCCGGACAGCACGGAATCGCTTTCCGAGGAACTCCAGCGGGCCCGGGAGCGATTGCTTGCCCCGCTGTCCGGGACAACCGGAACGCCCCGGGAATCGGCGAGAAAAGTGCTCGATGCCTTTGTCAATCGGGCCTATCGCCGCCCCGTGGCATCCGAGGAAATTGAACGGCTGCTGCAATTGTTCGATACAACGTTCGCCCACACCGGGAATATGCTGGCCGGTATTCGGCAAACCTTGAAAGCCGTGCTCGTTTCGCCTCATTTTCTATTCATCGGCGAACTGGAGCACGAGGGGGGTGTGCAACGGTTGACTCCTCAAGAATTTGCCACGCGGCTGGCTTTGCTGGTCTGGTCCTCCCTGCCGGACGAGGAATTGCGGACGTTGGCCGATGCTGGCACATTGTTTGAAACTGAAACGATCCGCCAGCAAATTCGACGCATGCTCGCCGATCCCAAGGCCCGTGCGTTAGGCGAGAACTTTGCCATGCAATGGCTCGGCCTGAATCGGCTGGGGAGTTCCGTACGTCCCGACAGCGCGGCCTATCCCGAATTCAATGATGAACTGGCCTATTCCATGCGTGAAGAGGTTATCCGTACCACGTATGAAGTCTTTCGAGAGAATCGCAGTCTCCTTGAATTCGTGGATGCCTCGGACGTGGTGATTGATGAGCCCCTGGCACGATTGTACGGGCTGAATCCACCACCCCGGGATTGGCAGCGCGTGCCAAGTGGTGATTCCGGTCGAGGCGGTCTCGTGACCACAGCAGCAATGCTGGCCAGTACTTCCTACCCCGTGCGCACCAGTCCCGTTTTACGTGGGAGCTGGGTTCTGGAAAATATTCTGGGGGAGCGCGTTCCCCCGCCCCCGCCGAATGTTCCCTCGCTCGAGGAAACTGCTAAGGAGAACCAGGCACTGACCTTTCGCGAACGGCTGGAACAGCACCGTCGCGATCCGCAATGTGGCAGTTGTCATAATCGCATCGATCCCCTCGGGTTCAGCCTGGAACAATACGACGTGCTGGGGCGGTTTCGTGAAAGAGACGCGAGCGGGCAACCGATCGATGCTTCGGGGGAACTCCCATCCGGCCAGAAATTTATCGGCGCGAGCGGCTTGAAACAGGTCCTGCTGGCCCGCAAACGCGATGTGATGAAACATCTCGCGAAAAAAATGCTGGGCTATGCCCTGGGACGCGAACTCAACAAGTTTGATGCCTGCGTGATCGATGAAACACTCAAGGAACTGGAAGGTCGGGAGTATCGTTCCCACGTTTTGATCGAACAGATTGCTCTCAGTTATCCCTTTCAACATCGATATTTCAAGAAGGCGGATTGATACGCGACACCTTCGCTCCGCCCGTGTGTAAAATAATACCAGCCAATGTGAACCGTTTACCTGAACAAAGGATCGACCGGATGATTCCTCAATTTCGCCAGTATTTGAGTCGTCGCCATTTTCTGCGTGGCGCCAGCGTGGCCTTGGCGCTCCCCTGGCTCCCGTCGATTCGTCCCGCGGCATCGTCCGCCGCGGAGTCCACGGGCAAACCTCCCGTGCGGATGGCCTTTCTTTACTTTCCGAACGGAGCCTGGATGGATGCCTGGGTTCCCAAAACAAGCGGGCGCGACTACGAACTTCCTTTTTCGCTGACGCCCCTCGAATCGGTGAAATCCGACGTGCTTGTGCTTTCCGGGCTGGATAAGAAACATAGTCGTCGGGGGGACGGACATTATGCCAAAACGGCCAATTTTCTGACCGGCATGCCCGTTACGAAGACCACGGGCAAGGACGTGAGCAGCGGTGGGATCTCGGTCGATCAACTGGCCGCGCAACACATGGGGCATTTAACGCCACTCCCTTCGCTGGAATTGGCGACGGAACCCGTCATCACGGGGATCGACAGCAACGTCGGCTTTACGCGATTGTACGGGTCGCACATTTCCTGGCAATCGGCAGGGCGGCCGTTGGCTCGCGAAATCAATCCGCGCATTGTTTATGACCGATTGTTCGGTCAAAAAGGAGTTGCGGAGCCTCACAAGTCCACGGAGTTTCGTCATCTGCTCGATTTTGTGCTGGAAGATGCCCGTATGTTGCGGCAAAAACTGAGTCGCGACGACCAGTTCAAGATGGATGAATACCTCGACTCCGTAAGAGCCGTCGAAAAACGGATTGCCTTTTATGCTCGAGCAGAGGCCCGGCAATGGAATCCCGACATTCCCGAGGAAGCCGTGGCACGCGACTATCCCGGGGCGCCGGCCGATTTCCGGGAACATATCGGCATTCTGTTTGATTTGATCGTCCTGGCATTTCGAACGGACTCCACGCGGATTGTTACGATGATGCTGGCCAACGATGTTTCCGGTAGAAATTTTTCGTTTCTGGAAGGAGTGAGTGGGGGGCATCACCAGCTTTCCCATCACGAAAATCGTCCGGAAAATATCGATCAGTATCAACGGATCACCCGCTGGCATGTCGAACAGTATGCGCGGCTGCTCGAAAACTTGCGCGGCATTCCGGAAGGAGAGGGGACTCTGTTGGATAACTGCATGATTCTGTGTGGTTCCAGTATTTCCGATGGCAATCGGCACGACCCAGACAATCTGCCGATTCTGCTGGGGGGACGCGGGGGCAGTACAATCGATTCGGGTCGTCATGTGGCCTTCGAAGGGGAACAGCCGTTGTGCAATTTGTATCTCTCGATGCTGGATCGCATGGGGGTCCCTGTTGACTCATTTGGGGACAGTACTTCGAAATTGAGCGCCATTGACCTGGCCTGATCCTGCCCCCACTGGAAGGGAGTGTCAGTGGTTATATGTTCATTTTCTGGCTTATAGGGGCGGGTTTCCGGCAAAGATTTTTAAATTGTTTATTTTGGTTGTAACTCATTTATATGTAGTAACCTGTGTTAAATTGCCGCGTAATTTGGTTCTTTTTGTCCAATTACTCAGGGGTAACCTCCGGAACCCATCTGCCATTACTGATAGAATCATGAATGCAGCATCCGAGTCAACCATCGATCTTTCCGAATGCCTGAGGCTTGTCCGCAAGGGACAGGTGCAGGCCTACGAGGGAGTGGTGCGTCAATTCGAGCGCCCGTTGCGTGCCTGGTTGGCGGCCCAGTCTCCGCCGGGGGTGGATGTGGACGAGATCGCACAGCGAAGTTTCATTGCCGCATATACCCGGCTGCAGGAATTCAAGGAGGGGACGGATTTTGGAGCCTGGCTGTTTACGATTGCCAAGTATCAGTTGAAGACGGAAACGACCCGGCTGCGAAGAATCGCGGATTATCAATCCCGCTATGCCCCGGACCTGCTGCGCGAGGAACTCCAAGGTCGAAGCGAGGAAACGCCAGAGTTTTGGGCGATGCGGCTGGAGCACCTGCGTGAATGCCTGGCAGGACTGGACGAGCGGTTGCGGCGATTTATGCAGTGGCGTTATGAAGAGGAAATTCCCCTGGACGAGATGGCTGTCCGGTGTGGGCGTTCCGTGGCGGCGGTAAAGAAACAATTGTGGCAAGTGAGGCAACTCTTACAGCGTTGCATCGAGCAGCGACTGCAAGGTCAACCCGGGGCGACTTCATGAGCATTTCTCGCGATGAGAGTCGATTTCAGGTCCTGTGGACCGACTTCCTGGAAGGGGAGTTGGAAGATGCTCCCTACCAGGAACTGCGAGGCATGTTGGCCGCGGACGCGGAATTGCTGGAAGAAGCCACCAGGCTGTATCAGACACATCATCTGTTGGGCCTGCTCGCCGCCGAAGAGCCGTCGCGGGAAGAAGCTTTTGTGCAGGAAACGATGGCCCGCCTGCCAGTCAGCCAGGATCGACTGGTAAGCCGTATCATGTCGAAGTTGCCTCACTCGCGCGAGAAGGCCTTCGGACCGCGGGCAGGCCGGTCGTGGCGGCAGTGGATCGCCCCCTTAGCGCTGCTGTGTGTGCTGGTCCTGTTTTTACAGTATTTCTCTCCCGGTGGGCGGCATATTGCCCCCACTCCCGCCGGGAATACGGCGTCGCTAGCGGAGTTGGGGACGCAGGGTGATGTCCGTCTGGCAAACCAATCGCGGGCCAGATTTTTCGGCGAACTGGCATCCCCCACGGGAAGTTCCGTCCCCACGGGGCGCGAGTATGTGTTGATTGAGGGACTGGTCGAATTGAGTTTTCCGCAGGGGGCCACCGCAATTATCGAGGGGCCCGCAGTGTACCGTGTGTTGTCGACTGAGTGTCTGGCGATGGACATGGGTCGTTGCTCGGTGCATGCTCCCGATGGTGCGGAAGGGTTTCGGGTAGAGACCCCTTCGACGCGCGTGGTCGATCGTGGTACTCGATTTACGGTCAGTGTCTCTGAGTTGAACGAGACCGATGTGCAGGTCGTGGAAGGAGCCGCCGATGTCTATCGATATCCCCATCATGCTCCCAGACACGACGACGCGGAGGAGGTCGAGGATCTCCCGCTGGTAAAGCGGCTGGTTCATGGGGAGGCCCGACGATTCACTGGGGCCGGCAGCGCTCCCATGCTTTCCGTTCCCTTTGATCCTGCCGCTTATCGTGCCCTGTTGCCCGATCGGGTCGTGTCCTACGAGGCCACGCGTGAAAACGGGGGGGCAAGGGAGTTGCTGGATGTCACGATTCAGCGGGGGGGCAAACTGCAACACATCCCCGCGGCAGAGCTAATCCCCGCCGAAGTTGTCTGGTTTCGTGGAAATCTGCTGAATGTGCATTTGGTGGGCGAGGACGTGCTGCCCGAAATGCGTACCTGGATGTCTTCCGATTTCAGCCTGATCACGGGCATCATCAACCCCGGTGGATCGGAAACTCCGCTGACCAGCAATCCCATTCTGCAGCGCGACGAAGCGACCGGGGAGATGGGCACTCCGGGCATGGCATTCCGTTTTGAGCGTCCCGTGGTGAATGGGCCGGGGGCCGATGTGGTGCTGTTCGATATTCAAAGTTTTTCGAATCCACCGCAGGGGGATGCGTTTCATGTCAGTCCGCTGCATTTTCGCGAGGGTTTGAAGTCTCACACGATCCAGCAGTTCGATCTGACGATGGAATCACCCGCCGCGCTCGATATCGCCAGTTTTAATGTGTTCCGCTTCGAGGAACCGATCAATTCGCCTGGTGAACTTGAACGAATTGCCTGCGTGCCGCAACGGCAGGTTGTCAAGTTCCGAGCCCTGGCCGTCGGCATCGACTTGTCCGATCTGGGCTATGCGGATGGCGAAGAGGTGGCGGGTTTATTTATTCAAGACGCCCTGGACGACAAGCATTACATCGATCCGGTATTCGTTGGGGGTTTGCCGACAAGGGAGACAGGAGAACGATGAGACGAATCATGAACCAATCGAGATCCCTTCCGATATGTTTCGCCTTGCTGCCCTTGTTGTGTGGCGGCTTCCCGGGAGCCGGGACGGCGAGCGCGGGGGACTTAACGCCTCGGCAGAAGGAACTATTCGAGATTCACGTGCGTCCCACGCTGGTGGGGCATTGCATCACGTGTCATGGGGAAACTCGGCAGGAAGGGGGGCTGAGCGTGACCACACTCGAAGCCCTGTTAAAGGGGGGTGATTCCGGCCCCGCGATAGTCCCCGGCAAGCCCGAGGAAAGCCTGTTGATGGAAGCGATCCGGCACGAGTCGCTGGAGATGCCGCCGGAACAGCAGTTAAAAATTGGATACATCAACGGTATGGAGCAATGGATTGCCGCCGGGGCAGCCTGGCCTTCAGGGACCGTATTGAAGCAGGTTCCCAAAATCACGGAGGAAGACCGCGAGTGGTGGGCCTTTCTACCGTTGCATAAGCCGGCCGTTCCCTCGGGCCAGCTTCGTGACTGGGGGCACAATGAAATCGATCAATTCATTCTGGAACGGTTGAGCCGCGAGGGGGTGGAACCCTCGGCCCAGGCCGATCCCCGCGCTTTGATTCGCCGGTTGCATTATACCCTGACGGGACTGCCTCCCGAGGAGCAACTGGTCGGCGACTTCGTGGCGGGAAAAGTCTCCTTCGATCAGGTTATGAATCAGTTGCTGGAGTCTCCGGCCTATGGCGAGAACCAGGCGAGGATTTGGCTGGATCTGGTCCGTTATGCGGATTCGGATGGGTACAATGCCGACCACGAACGGCCTGAAGCCAAGCATTTTCGCGATTATGTGATTCGCTCGTTCAACGCGGACAAACCCTATGATCGCTTCGTGCGTGAGCAACTGGCGGGCGACGAGCTGGATCCCGGGAACAAGGATGCGATTCTGGCGACCATGTATCTGCGGCATTGGATTTACGAATGGAATCAGCGCGATGTCGAGGGGCAGTGGGCCGAAATTCTTAGTGATGTTACGGAAACGACCGCGGATGTCTTCCTGGCCATGGGGTTGAAGTGTGCCAAGTGCCACGATCACAAATACGATCCGCTGCTGCAGAAGGACTATTATCGGATGCAAGCGTTCTTCGCGGCCTTGCATCCCCGCGAAGACATGCCCTTGGCGGACCTGGATCAGCGGACACGGCATTTCGAGATGCAGCGGGCCTGGGAACAGGCCACCGCCGAAATCCGACGCGAAATTCATGCCATCGAGCAACCCGTGCTGATGAAACATGCCACGCGCGAGGGGGTGGTGAAATTCGTGCCGAGCATTCAAGGCATGATTGCCAAGCAAACAACCGCCCGGACCCCGTACGAACAACAGATTGCCTCGATGGCGTCCCGGCAATTCGACCTGCATCCCGATAAGTTGCCGGAATGGTTGGACGCGCCGACGGAAGCCCGCCGTCAGGAATTGTATCGTCAACTGGCGGAATTCGATGGCCTCAAGCCGGAACCTTTGCCGACCGTAAAATTCGTGGCGACCGATGTTGGCCCGGAAGCTCCCCCGACGGTTGTGCTGGACGATCCTACAAAAACGCCTGTCGACCCCGGTTTCCCCACGATTCTGCAGGAAGAACCGGCGGAAATCACGTCTCCACCCGCTGCTCTGCAGACGACCGGGCGACGCACGGCCCTCGCGAACTGGATTACCGACCCGCAGAATCCCTTGACCGCGCGGGTTCTGGTCAATCGCATCTGGCAACAGCATTTTGGTAAGGGACTGGTGGAAACCTGTAGCGACTTCGGTCGACTGGGAGAGCCGCCGTCCCATCCCGAACTGCTGGACTGGCTGGCCGTGCGTTTTATCGAGGAAGGCTGGAGTCTCAAGCAGTTGCATCGGGTGATTCTGACTTCCGCGACCTGGCAGCAAACGAGCAACCGGAAACCCGATGCGACACTGGTTCGCATCGACCCGGGAAATCGGCTGTTGTGGCGAATGAATGCCCGCCGACTGGCTGCTGAGGAAATCGTCGATTCCATGCTGGCTTCGTGTGGGGAGTTGGCTGCGGGTCAGCGGGCCATCTATCGCCCGGTCCGACGCAACAAACCCGATCCCATGCTGGGTCCATTCGATTTCCCCGATCGCATCCGCAGTGCCGGGGAAAGACATCAAACCACGACTTCGCCTCAGGCGCTGCTCATGATGAACAATCCCTGGGTATCGGATCGGGCAGGAAAACTTGTCCGGACCTGGCAACTATTGGGGGACGAAGAATTCGTGGAAGCGGCGTATCGAAAAGTATTGCAACGACAGGCCTCTCCGGAGGAACAGGCGGGATCGCAAGAGTTTCTCAGCAGTTACCGGGCCGCCAGTCCCGCGGCGAAGGCACTCAACCTGCTGGCGTTAATGCCCCACGGGGAGCAGGGGATCGATCTGCAGCCGGATCGGAAAATCGCCATCCAGTTTGCCGTTCCCGGAGAACTTTCCCCCAACGTGATAACCGTCGAGGCGAAAGTCATGTTGCGTTCCCTGTACGCCGATGCCAATGTCCGGACGATAGCCGCTCAATGGACTGGCAATCAGCAACAACCCGGCTGGGCCTTGGGAGTGACCTCCACCAAAAGTGCCTACAAGCCCCGCAATCTGATCCTGCAATTGGTTGGGCAGACGGCAGCAGGCACGGTTGCCTATGAAGTGGTGGCCTCGAATCTGCATCTGGAATTAAATCGCACGTATCACCTGGCCGCCACGATCCCGCTGCGCGATTTGGTGGAAACGGGGGTGACGTTTCATTTGAAGGATCTGTCCCAGGCCAATTCGACCTGGCAGCAGGCAACCGTACCCTGCAAAAGCATTCTCCGCGTGGAACCAAGTGGTGCCGTGCAACTGGGGGGGCGCTCGGGGCAGCATGCCTGGGATGGCATCCTGCAAAATTTCCGCCTGCATGATGTCCTGCTGACGGGGGCACAGTTGGAAACTCCCCCCGCGAATTCGCTGATCTGCGATCTGCAATTTCGTGATAATGAACATTTGGGGATTGATGTATCCGGACAGGATCGTCACGCACGGGTGGAAACACCGGAATCGGGCGAGCAGACTCCGTTGTATCAATCTCGACTGGCCTTCCTTCACGCCCTCCTGAATTCGAATGAGTACATCTATGTCGACTAATCAGATTTCACGACGAGAGATGCTGCTGAACGGCGGCGCTGGTTTTGGGGCCTTGGCACTGGCAGGCATGCTGCCGGGCAATGCGTTCGGGGCGGATGAGGTACCCTCGCCGCTGGCCGCCCGGTTGGCACATCGCGTGGCCCAGGCGAAGAGTGTCATCTTCCTGTTCATGGAAGGGGGCCCCAGTCATATCGATACGTTCGATCCCAAGCCGATCCTCGACAAACTGGCGGGTAAGCCCCTGCCGGACAGTTTCGCCCGTGTGATTACGGCGATGGGCGAGTTCGAATCTCCCGTGCTGGCATCGCAACGGAAATGGCAGCAGCACGGGGAAAGTGGCCTGTGGATCTCCGACTGGCTGCCTCACATCGCGCAACATGCGGATGATCTGGCGGTGATACGCTCCTGCTGGACGAATGGCATTAACCACTCGGGTGGAGTCTGCCAGATGAACACGGGGAGTCAATTCGCGGGTCGGCCCTCGCTGGGAAGCTGGGTATCGTATGGTCTGGGGACACCGAACGAGAATCTGCCGGCGTTTGTCGTGATGCAGGACATCAAGGGGACGGTGGTGAATGGTCCGCGTAACTGGGGTTCGGGCTTCATGCCGGCGGTTTACCAGGGGACGGCGATGCAGGTGGAAGGGGCTCCCTTCCTGAATCTCGTGCGATCCGAGCGCATCAACGAATCGCAACAGCGTCTGGAACTGGATTTTCTGGCGCAAATAAACCAGCGGCACGCCCTGCAGCGTGCCAATAATTCCGACCTCGACGCGCGAATTCGCAGTTTCGAGCTGGCATTTCAGATGCAGACGCACGCGCCGGAAGCTGTCGATCTTTCTGAGGAGACGGCCGAAACCCAGCGATTGTATGGTCTGGACCAACCCGATACCGCGGCCTATGGACGAAACTGTCTGCTCGCGCGGCGCATGGTGGAGCGCGGGGTTCGTTTTGTTCAATGTTATCACGGCGCGGGCAGCAAATGGGACGCGCACAAGGGTATCGAGGCGAATCATTCGAAAATGTGCAAGCAGATGGATCAACCGGTCGCCGCCTTGCTGACGGATCTCAAACAGCGGGGATTGCTGGACCAGACGCTAGTCGTGTGGGGAGGAGAGTTTGGCCGTACCCCCATGAGTGAAAAAGGGGATGGCCGCGACCACAATCCGACCGGATTCACGATGTGGATGGCAGGTGGCGGCGTGCGGTCTGGCTACGCGTATGGCACAACCGACGAAGTTGGGTTGCATGCCGTGGAAGACCGCCTGCATGTGCACGACATTCACTCGACGATTCTGTACCTGATGGGGATAGATCATCGCAAGCTGGTCTATGTCCACAAGGGGCGTCCCGAACGCATCGACCAGAACGAGGGTCGCATCTACAAAAAAATACTGGGCTGATACCAGTTCGCCTGGTCTATCGTATTGTTTCCCACCCCACCTCCATCTCATCCCCTTTGAGAATGAGCTGACATGCCCCGCCATATACTATCGTTGATTCTGCTGATTGCATGCGGCCAGAACCTTCAGGCCGATCCGATCCTGCAGCTTGATTTTTCCGCGGAGGAACCCAGGCCGCTGGTCACCCATGGGAATGTTCAGCGGGATCAACCCGGCCCGCGACCTCTGGAATTTCCAGCCATGTCGGAGGCGAATACGGCGATTCGCCTGGCGGGGCAGGGGAGTTACCTGTCGTTAGGCGACCCTGGTCCAGGGAGTCCGTACGATTTTTCCAATGGCGATGCCATAACCATCGAAGGCTGGGTGAACCCGGACGATCTCCGAGAAGGGCAACCGATTTATCTGATCGGAAAGGGGCGCACAAACTCCCCGCAATTTGCCCGTGACAATCAGAACTGGGCCTTAAGGCTGGTCGGGGAATCAGGTGAGGTGAAGTTGAGTTTTCTGTTTGCCACCAAGCCAGTTGCCAACGGTTCTCACTGGCATCGCTGGACATCCCAGCAAGGGTTTCCCGCGAGAACGGGTTGGCATCACGTGGCGGTGGCGTATCGATTTGGCGAACCCCAGACGATACGGGGCTGGGTAAACGGCAAGCCTGTCGGGGGTGTCTGGGACATGGGTGGAGCCACCAGCGAACCTCCCGTGGTGGACGATGACGAGATCAGGATCGGTAATGGATATTCCGGTCTGTTGGATGCGATTGCCGTCCATCGCGAATTGCTGAGCGACCAGGTCATGGCCACACGGTTTCAACGCGTGGGGGAACCGCGCGTAGTGCAGTTGGCCGAGGAAATCATGCCCCATTTTCCCGAGGTTCCGCCCGGCAAGGTGCTGTTGCAGTTGTGTGAAGAATTTCCGACTCACGAGCGCTGGCTGAACCAGGGCGAATTGGAACCCCGGGAAGCGTTTCGCTGGCAAGGGGAGGAATTTCTGCTTTCGCGGATTCCCCGTAAATTCGATGCCTGGGGCATCCGAGACGGTTGGAATGCCCCGTTGCTGGTTCGCCTGGTGGGGGACGTGCAACTTCCCGCGGGCGAGCAGCAGTTTCTGCTGCGGGCGCGAGGGTTGAGTCGTTTATGGGTGGATGGCGTGCTGGTCGCACGCACGGAAGCAATCGCGAAGCGTGCCCGCGATGGGGAAGATCCCGTCAGCCCGGTGGCCAAGCCGATTCTGCCCGGCACGCGGCTACCGGGATACCATCAGCAGGAAGTGCAGGGCAAGATAGTCGTCGCGGCTGGTGAAAACCAGGCTCCGCGCACGAGTCGGGTGGTTTTAGAAATTGTCGTGGGGGGCAAGAACTTCCGTACGGAAACCGGCGAAACACTGGTCGCCCTGCTCGACAAGGAGAGGGCCTTGTACCGCGTGCTTTCCACCGGGGCTCCCCTGCCGTTGACGGACGATGCAGTGCAGCCTGTTTTGGTCAGAATGGAAAAGGAACTTGCGGATCTCGAAACCCAGACGCGGCGTCAAGCGGCCAGTTCCCGGGACGCATTCTGGAAGCAGCGACATGCCTTGGCGCGTGATTGGGCCGCCAGAACGCCCGCCCCTCCCGTTCCCCGCGTGACGGATCCGTCGGTAAAGCACCCTGTGGATGCATTTTTGACAGCCAAGCGGGAAACCGCGCTGCAAGCTTCTGCAAAGTCCGATCCCGCGCTTTCGCGAGAGTTTCATCAGGAAGTCTTGCCGATTCTTCGCGAACATTGTTTCCGCTGCCATGGCGACAAGGACAAGGGAGGTTTAAGACTGAATTCGCACGAGGCGGTCTTAGGCGCGGGAGATTCCGAACTTGCCGCCGTTGTCCCCGGTAAACCGGCGGAGAGTGAAGTAATTGTGCGGCTGCGCAGTGAGGATGATTCCCTTCGCATGCCTCCTTCGGATACCAGCCTCCCGGAACGGCAGATTTCGATCCTCGAACAATGGATTGCCAATGGCGCGAACTGGCCATCTCCCCCACTGGATCCACGTGAACTTACTCCTGCGCCAATAATTTCCGATGCCGCATTTGTCCGGCGGATCTATCTGGACATGATTGGTCTACCCCCCTCCGCCGAGGAGACCGCCGCATTCCTGGAACAGTCCGATTCCGACAAGCGAATTCAACTGATAGACCGCCTGTTGGCCGACGAGCGAGCGGCGGACCACTGGATGAGTTTCTGGCTGGATTTACTGGCGGAAAATCCCTCGCTTTTGAATGCTTCGCTGAACAGCACCGGTCCCTTTCGCTGGTTTCTGTATGATTCCCTGCGCGACCACAAACCTCTCGATCGGATGGTGACCGAACTGCTGCTGATGCGCGGAAATCCTCACGAGGGAGGCAGCGCGGGCTTTGCGATTGCTGCCGAAAACGATTCTCCGTTTGCGGCGAAGGGGCACATCATTGCGACCGCGTTCCTGGGGATCGAGTTGCAATGTGCCCGATGCCACGATTCTCCCTATCACAGCACCACGCAGCGTGACTTATATGCCCTGGCCGCGATGATGAATCGTCGAGAGTTGACTGTCCCGGTGACCAGTCGCGTGCCGGCCGCGTTCTTCGAAAAGAAAGCCCGAGAATCCCTGATTGTGGTGACGTTAAAGCCCGATGAACCGGTGGCGGCGGCATGGCCCTTTGCCTCGGAAACCGGTGCGACCGACGGCCCCGAAATTGATCGCCTCATGCTCGATCCCAAGGATTCACGCGAGCGTCTGGCCGCCTTGATCACGTCACCCGATAATCAGCGATTCAGTCGTGTCATCGTCAATCGCCTCTGGAAGCAACTGGTGGGGGCTGGCTTTGTCGAGCCCGTGGACGATTGGGAAGGTCGTAGCGTGAGTCATCCGGAACTGTTGGACTGGCTGGCCCATCAATTCGTCGCGAACGGCTACGACCTTCAACATATGCTGCGATTGATCACCACGACTGATGTTTATCAGCGTGCGGCCGTCGGGAAAAATGCCCAGGCGACTTCGGAAATGCGATTTTTCCAGGGGCCGGATCGTCGCCGACTCTCCGCCGAGCAGGTTGTCGATACGCTTCATGCCGTTACGGGCCGCTCAATTGAATCGGAAGAACTGACATTCGTGCATGATGGCCGACGTCCCTTGAGTGGTCGCCTGACGCTTGGAAAGCCCGAGCGTGCCTGGCAGTTTTGCGATCTCAAGAATGAACGAGATCGTCCCAGTTTGTCGCTCCCGCGCGCCCGCGCGGTAACCGACGTGTTGCAGGCTTTCGGTTGGACGGGGGCCAGGCAAAAACCAATCAGTGAGCGGGAAACCGATCCCAATGTGCTTCAGCCCGGTATTCTTGCCAACGGTGTATTGACCATGTCACTGACACGCGCGGCTTATGGTAGCGAACTGGCGGAACTGGCTATCCAGGCTGCATCTCCACAGGATCTGGTTGCCACGCTGTTTCTGAGAATTCTGAATCGCCCCGCAACGGAAGCAGAAGCTGCTCCCTTTGTCTCCGCGTTGGCCACTCACTTTGATCAGCGCGTTCTTCCGGCAGACCAGGTTGTTATTCCGCCCGATCCGCCGATCTTTCCCCAGGTGGACTGGTTCAACCATTTGCGTCCCGAGGCCAATACGATCCAGCAGCAGATCGAAAACTATGTACGCCAGGGACCTCCCGTGGACCCCCGATTGCAAAGTGACTGGAGACAAGTTTACGAAGATGTCGTTTGGAGCCTGATTAACCATCACGAATTCGTCTGGATTCCCTGAGTTCCCAGATGCTACGACATTCCCGATCTTTTCCGAATCCCCAAAGGTGCCCTGCCGTGAATTCCTTGAACCTTCGTTTGAATCGCCGCGATTGTCTGGCCGCAAGTGTGGCAACCGCATGCAGTGCGGCCTTGACTGGTCCCCGATCCAGCCTTGCAGCCGAGAAAATTACTCGTGGAAAGGCGGAACATGTTATTTCCATCTGGCTGGGTGGTGGCATGGGGCACCTCGACACCTTCGACCCCAAACGCATGGGAGATGCCAAGCAAAAGGTGGCAGGCTCGTATTATGCCTCCATTGAGACAGCCGTTCCAGGAGTTCAAGTTTGCGAACATCTAAAGCAGACGGCGGCAGTCATGGACCGCGTGACTGCCGTGCGAACCGTGCATCACGAGGTTATCGACGAGCATGCCGCGGCTACAAATCGCATGCACACCGGTCGCCCCATCAGCGGAACGATTACTTATCCTTCCCTGGGGTCCATTATTGCACATGAAAGAGGAGCCGCGGCAGACGGTGCACCCGCCTATGTGTTGATCGGGTATCCCAATGTCACGCGTGGTCCGGGCTTTCTGGGCTCGCGGCATGGTTATCTCTATCTCACCGATACAGCCGAAGGGCCCGCAGGCTTGTCTCGACCGGACGGCATCACGTCCCAGCGACAATCTCGACGGAATAATTTCCTGGCACATTTGAAGTCGCAATCGATCGAAACGGAGGATGATCGCCTGAGAAACTACGAGGAAGCCATCGAGCAGGCACTGAAATTGAGTGGCCCGGAATTTTCCAGCGCGTTTGAACTGGATCGCGAGCCGGCTGCGTTACGCGCGCAATATGGAGGCGAGTTCGGCCAGCGCTGCCTGCTTAGTCGTCGTCTGGTGGAACGGGGTGTGCGATTCATCGAGGTTTCACACAACCTGAATTTCCTCAATGGCTCCGGTTGGGATGTACACAATGAAGGGATTTTACAACAACATAAACTGATTCAGGAACTCGATACCGCCTTTTCAACGCTCATTCGGGACTTGGAGCAAAAGGAGTTGCTCGAAAAAACGCTGCTGGTCATCACCACGGAGTTCGGCCGTCCGCCCGAATTCGACAGCGGTGGAGGACGCGGGCATCAGGGGCGGGCGTTTTCGTGCGTGCTTGCGGGAGGCGGCCTTTCGCATATGGGGGCCTGGGGAGAAACCGACGAGCTTGCCAAGAAAATAGTTGCCAATCCCGTGAGCGTGGCGGATTTCTTCGCCACGATCTGTGCGACCGTTGGCGTCGATTACGGTAAAAATTTGTACGACGGCGATCGTCCCGTCCCCATTACCGATATGGGACAACCGATCAGCAGGTTGTTTGCGTAATGGGCCAGCTCACGATCGATTAGCCGTGACTGGAAAAAAATGAATCCCTTTCCGTCCCAGTTGATTGAACGCGGCGCCGTTGTCGATTATGCTTCGTCTCGTTCTGACCGGCATGAAAACGCGAACCGGAATCAGATTTGCTGGTCAAATTATGCAGATCAAAGCGACTGGACCTGCGGGGAACAGCCACTTCGCGGTCCGAATTCAAGTCTCCAGGCCGTAACCTTGCGACTTGCCGGTCCGTGTGCGATAATCCAACAACGAAGTCGAAGTTAATCAGTCGCTGAGCGCACCCGTAGCTCAATTGGATAGAGCATCGGTCTACGGAACCGAAGGTTTCAGGTTCGAATCCTGACGGGTGCAATTACTTATTACAAATGACCTTTCGAATGTACCCACGTACTACGGAAGGTTTTTTTGTTGGCGTGAGTATGTTTTGAAAACTCGCTGTATATATTGTTCTCGTGTTTACGCGTGGCTATGCGTATAATAAATGCCATTGGTGCTGGTTTTGGCTCCTCGCCTGAGGAGAGATTGCTCTTCTGATTTTGCTCAACCCAGTTCTTTCTGCTTTCCTCATTGACCGGAGAGACCAGTCGCGATGGCATTCAATTCGATTTGAATTCCGTGCGACACTTGGGACAAGAAAAATGCTGAATATTGAGAAAGGAATCGACTCGCTCACCAACTTTAAGCGGCAAACGTCGCAATACTTGGAGCAGTTGCACGAAACGGGCGAGCCTGACGTGCTGACAGTCAATGGAAAAGCCCAAGTGGTCGTGCAGGATGCGGCTGCCTATCAACGATTAGTGGAGCGAGCCACTCAGGCGGAGCGAGAGGAAACGATTGCTGCCATTCGGGAAGGATTGGCGGATGTGGAAGCGGGTCGCACCCGTCCGGCCCGGCAAGTCTTAAAATCACTGGCTCAGAAATATGGCTTAACCGTTCCAGGGGAATGACGTGTCGTATCGGGTGCATTCTCCGTGTCTGGCACAGTGCCCGTGATCGGTTGACAGGGGATGATCTCTGAGATTTCCCTGCCCACGGCTTCACTGTTGTGAAACAGAATTCAACAACTGCGACAAGGTCTCTGCGTCCTTTTGGACAGTTCCCGGTGCATAGTGCCGTTGAATGGTCTCAAAGCTGGAGTGCCGCATGATCCGGCTGATCACCCGTGGGGGAACACCGGCGTCTCTCAGCCGATTCCCGCAAGAACGCCGGAGATCGTGAGCAGAAACAAATTTCTCTGCCTTGCCTCGTTTGTTGTCCCCTTTGGAGTCCACAATTTCGGCTATCTTGCCCATGCGGCAATTGACTCGGCCCACCCATTCCGCAGTGGGATGATCGGTGCGATAAGTTCCTCCGGTCTGTCGCTGCAACGGTTCAGGCTGGAAAACCCAGCCTGTTCGGTTCAGCTCAGGCGTTTCCAAGAGGAGCGATTCGAATCCAGGCAGGGCGGATTCAATTCTGAAAAGTACGGTGAGACTCACATAAGACATGGATCAGGTTCTGGGGAGCATGCCGCCTCCCTCTCATCTGGGTCTTGTCCGGCAATCGCGGCGGGGCTAGAAGTTCCTGCATACGACCATTCAGGTGTTGTTGAACGGATCGTATGCGTTTGCTGCTGACTTGCTGCCAGTTTCCTGTCCACGTAACATGTCAGACATCTCAGCACCTCTGATGTGGAACTGGTCCATGAAGATTGCCGACAGTGGTACAGAACCTGAAACGGAAGGCAGCGTGAGTATTCGTTTGGCAAGGTTACGTGATTTGCGATTCGTGACTCTGTCCCTACTGACTACGTGCGGAATTGGGCTGCTCGCCTTGCAATTTTCTGCTCGTTCAGCCGCATCGGAATTGCCCGAGTCGCTTGAGAAACTGGTGCAGCAGAAATGCGTCGATTGCCACAACAAGGAATTGGCTGAAGGGGGCCTGGACCTCACTTCGCTTGCATTTCAACTGGCTGACCGGCAGCTTCGCGATCGCTGGACGCTGATTCACAATCGGGTTCAATCGGGAGAGATGCCGCCCGATGCATCCGGTCTACGTGACGATGAGCGGCGATCGATGGTGCAAGCACTCCACGATGTCCTCCTGACGGCAGACCGGACGGATGTCATCTCGAACGGTCGTGGCACAATAAGGCGGCTCAATCGTGATGAGTTTCAGCAAAATCTTCGCGACATACTACAAATGCCCCTGCTCGATATACGTGACATGCTGCCGGAGGATCGCGAGGCTCACCTCTTTAATAAGACCGGGTCTGCGCTCGACATGTCTCGCGTGCAATTGGCGGCCTATCTCGATGCCACTGATGCGGCGCTGCAGCAGGCAATTGCCAGCGGTTCCGAACCGCCGCCGATGACCAGGTATCGCGCCGTTGCCACGCTCCTGTTTTCGGCGACCAATACGTTTGGCGAACGCGAAGCAATGTTCTTTGCGAAGGATAACAAGGCGGTTGACACGAAGGAACTTGACAAACTCAAGGATGATCCAGCGCTTGAACTGGCCCTGTTTCGGTCCGCACATTGGCCGTATTACGGTTATCCGCGCGGATTCGTCGCAAAACTGTCGGGGGAATATCGGGTTCGATTTTCAGCGCGGGCCGTGTTACAGACCAAAGGCTATCAGCTCAAACCGGCAACTGAGCCAGTGCCGATGACGTTTCGTGCTCGCAAACCATCCGGCCCGGATGTATCGGGTGATGTCAGAGCGACGGGCGGGATTATCGATATCCAGCCGCTACCTGCTATCTACGAAACTACGATCCGGCTGCATGCGACGGAAACATTCGAGTATAGCCTGCTGGGGCTGCCGGTTCCTCTGGCTCGCAATGTCAACGGCGGACCGCCGACCTATCGTTATCCACCGTTTCCTGAAGGTGGCCAGCCGGGCGTCGCCATCGCGTGGTTGGAAGTCGAAGGACCGATTGCGCCCGACTCATGGCCGCCCCCTTCGCACCGAGTACTGTTCGACGAATTCGGTACAGAGGTCTCGCCACGAAATCCGGCCGAGGATGCATGGCGATTATTGCAACGCTTCGTGAATCTTGCCGCACGCGAACCTGTGCCCGAGGAAGTACTGCTTCGGTTTCAACGACTTATCCTCAAACGGCTTGAAGAGGGGAGGCCTTTCCCTGAAGCGATGCTTGCCGGTTACAAAGCGTTCCTGTGCTCAAGCCATTTTCTGTATCTCCGCGAACCTTATGAACCTGCAACAGGTGCAATTAATCATTACGCCATCGCCTCGCGACTTTCCCACTTCCTGACTAACACCAGTCCTGACACTGCGTTAATGAAACTGGCTGCCGCGGGGAAGCTCCGCGACGCGCAAACGCTCCGCAGGGAGGCGGATCGTCTTATGAAAAGTCCCGGCTTTGATCGCTTCGTCGAGAACTTTACCGATTACTGGCTCAGTCTACGGCATATTCGCCGGGATGAACCCGATATTCGGCTGTATCCCGAATATCGGTTCGACGATTATTTGGTCGAATCGATGGAGCGTGAGACACGCGTATTCATTTCGGCGATTATCCGCGACAATTTACTTGCGAGGGTGGTGGTCGATGCGGATTTTACTTACGTGAATGACCGACTCGCGCGCCATTACGGATTGGAACCGGTCAACGGGTCAAAGATGCGGAAGGTTCTATTACCTGACGAGAGTCCCTACGGCGGTTTGTTGACTCAAGCTGCAATTCTGAAAGTGACCTCTAACGGCACGTCGACATCGCCGGTTATTCGCGGAGCCTGGATCATGGAACGACTCATAGGTCAATCGCCGCCTCCGCCGCCAGCGAGCGTTCCGGCTGTCGAACCTGACATTCGTGGTGCGAAGACGATCCGCGAATTGCTGACTCTGCATACGAAATCGGAATCGTGTGCCGGTTGTCACGCGCGGTTCGATCCCGTCGGTTTGGCGTTGGAAAACTTTGACATTCTCGGAGGCTGGCGAACACGTTATCGGGGACTTGAAGCAGGTGACCGGATCACCGGAATCGACCGGGCCGGCCACGACTTCACCTACTCCCTAGCCGAACCAGTCGACGCCAGCGGCCAGTTGCTCGACGGACGCCGCTTTCGTGACATTCATGAACTGAAGGCCATCCTCGCCAGCAAGCCCCGCCAATTGGCTCGTAATCTTGTGCATCAGTTTACACTGTATGCGACCGGCACTCCCGTCCGTTTTGCAGATCGTGAAGAGATCGAGTCGATTCTTGATGGTTGTCAGCCGGACGGCTACCGCGTTGGCGATCTGTTGCGTGCCGTGGTTGTGAGTCAAATGTTTCTGGGAGGAGAAGGTCGCCAATGATACGCCGCGGGGAAATTAGTCGTCGTCGGTTTCTTCGCGGTGCGGGCGTCTCGCTTGCACTCCCGCTGCTGGACAGCCAGGGTTTGGGCGCGGCTCAACGCGCCGATGTAGACGTTCCTCGGCGGATGCTGCTCATCTCTAACAATCTGGGCGTGCTGCCCAAGCCGTTTTTTCCCGCGGAATCAGGACGAGATTACAAACTCTCGCCTTACCTTTCTGAGCTTGCTGATTTCCGAGATGACTTCACCGTGATCAGTGGCTTATCGCATCCTGATGTAGACGGAGGCCACAGCTCGGAGAACTGCTTTCTCACCGCAGCGCGCGGGCCGACCAAGAGTGGCTTTCGCAACACAATCTCGCTCGATCAGTTCGCCGCCGAGCGACTTGGCCCGGTGACTCGGTTTCCAACGCTTAACCTTGGCGTGAACATCGACAAGGCCAACCGCAGTCTTTCGTGGACACGGGATGGCGTGTTGCTGCCCGCGGAAGACAGTGCCTCAACATTGTACCGCAAGTTGTTTGTTCAAGGGGATCAGGCCGCTGTCAGACGGCAGCTTAACACACTCGACGAACGAGGCAGCATTCTCGATACATTGCTCGATGACACGCGGCAGTTCAGAAGTCATCTGGGGCGAGACGATCAATCGCGGCTCGATCAATACCTGACCTCCATTCGCGAAATGGAAGAACGCCTGCACACTGCTCGCCAGTGGGAACTGCGTCCCAAGCCAACGCCCGCTCAAGGACCCCCGGATGACATCCTTGATCGAAAGCTCTTCTTCGAGAAGTTCGAACTGATGCTTGCGATGGCGCGTGTGGCGCTGGAAACGGATTTGACACGTATCGTCACGTTAATGGTCGATGCCTTCGCGACTCCCGTTTTCAAACTGCATCCTGATCAAAACACGACCGACGACTACCATAACCTCAGCCATCATGGTCAGTCCGAATCGAAGGTGCAGCAATTACAAGACACCGACCGCCAACAGATGGCATTACTCGGCAGGTTGTTTCGCCAGATTGCCGAAATCCGTGAAGGCGAAGATCGGCTCTTCGACCGCACGATGATCCTGTTCGGCAGCAACATGGGAGATGCCAATACCCATGATAACACCAACCTGCCTATTCTTCTTGCCGGCGGCGGCTTTCGGCACGGTCAGCATATTGTCTTCCGGAGTGATCATAACCAACCGCTGTCCAACCTGTTCGTGACGATGCTTCAGAACCTTGGATTGGAAGAGACCACTTTCGGAAGCAGCACCGGAACACTGCATGAGATCGTTCCATGAAATCCACGTTCCGATTTCTGGTGATTTTGCTTCTTGTTCCGACGAATTAATCTTTGCACGCCAGCGTTGCCTTGAGGAACTTGCGAAGTGGCGCTTCGTTTTCGATGACCGCAATCAAATTGGGCTGCGGATTCATCGACGATCGGCTGGATAGGTGGAATGTCCCAGACCTGATGTCGACGAGGTTGAGAGTCGCTGCCCGGCTGTTTGCAGCTCGATTTCCTGGCAGAAGCGGCCTTCAGCCCCGGCGGCATCCAACGACGAAGGCTTCGAGGAGTTGCGTGAATTCCGAGCGAACTGCTCTTCGAGTGTGGCGATGCGTGCTTTGAGACGCTGGTTTTCGTTAATCAATTCCCGGCAGAAGGCTTTGACCATCTCCATCATCGCCCGAAACTCGGACGGCAGGGCTTGCAGTTGCTCATCGGAAATCGGAAACTGGGGGATGCTCATGCAGAGAGATATCAGAGATTCCCGAAAATCTGGAAAGAGCAATCCAAAGGCCGTGAACGGATACGTTTATGCGATGACCGACGATTGCCTCCCTCATCACACTCTGGAAAATCGCGAAGATGCTTGACGTTGGAGAGTAGGCAATGCTGAGTCGCTGCCTTTGGGAGGCAATACGATTACTGTTTTTATTCGCCGGCAAGCTGGGATGTTGTAGAGATCCGCATAGGACTTCGCCAGATACTGCCATGCCTGTTCGAATCATCATTTTGCCTTTGTTGAAAGGTCTGGCGATAGTGCTGGCATGGGGCAACATCGCAAGAGCGGAAAAAACTCTCGATTTTGCCCGTGATGTGCGTCCGATTCTGGCTGAACACTGTTTTCGGTGTCACGGGTTTGATGAGCGGACTCGAATGGGGAATTTGCGTCTCGATCACTTCGCCGGGGCGACGACTGCAGCCGATTCAGGTTTACCAGCAATCGTACCCGGTCAGATTGCAGACAGTGAACTGTTGCGGCGAATCAATTCGCACGATGAGTCCGAACTGATGCCTCCGGCCGAAATCGGCAAACCACTTTCTGCATCCCAAAAGCGGATCCTGCAGCTCTGGGTCGAGTCAGGGGCCCAGTATGAGACGCACTGGTCGTTTACAAAACCGGTCGCCGTCCCGTTGCCGGACACTGGTCCACTGAAGAAATCTCATCCACAATGGAGTGCGCATCCGATTGATCGTTTCGTCGCGGCTCGATTGGCGTCCGAGGGGCTTGAACCGAGCGTACCGACAGAGCCATCGCAGTTGCTGCGTCGGGTATCTTTGGATTTGACGGGGTTACCCCCCAGCGTTTCCGAACGTGAGCGGTTCCTGGCCGATGTGGAGCGAGTAGGCCTGGTATCTGCCTATGAATCAGCGGTGAATCGTTTGCTGGCGTCGCCTCAGTATGGCGAGCGGATGGCTTTGGAATGGCTCGATGCGGCCCGGTATGCCGACACGAATGGTTTTTTTGGCGATCGCCCCCGTCAAATCTGGCCCTGGCGGGACTGGGTGATAGCAGCATTCAATGACAATATGCCATTTGATCAATTCACGATCGAACAGCTCGCTGGGGATTTGCTGCCCAGCCCGACGCGTTCTCAACTTGTCGCAACCGGTTTTCATCGGAACGCGATGGCAAACAACGAGACGGGTATCATCGATGAAGAATTTCGCGTCGAAGCGGTCGTCGATCGTGTCGAAACAACATCGACGGTCTGGCTGGGGCTGACCCTCGCCTGTGCCCAGTGCCATGATCACAAATTCGATCCGCTCAGCCAGCGAGACTACTTCCGCTTTTATGCCTACTTTAACAACAGTGTGGAGCCAGGTCTGGTTACCGCCGACGATCCGCCGCCGACTCTTGAGGTGCCGACACCTGAACAGTCTGATGAGTTACTGTGGTTGACTCGTCGGCGACAGGCTGCCCAACACCAGTGGAGCGTCCTGGAACCAGCCGTCAACAAGCAAATCACGTTGTGGGAACAGACCCTGTCCACTCAGTTTCCCCCGCTGCCCACTGATCCCATCGTAACCTACAGTTTTGATGAAGCGGAAGGCGCGGTGATTCCCGACAAGCTGTCGTCGGTGGCGGGAGTCAAGGCTCAAGCGGGTGAGTTTGATGGAGACGAACAGTTGGAACTGTCTATCGACTGGGTGCTGGATCAACCGTGGACAATCGGCGTGTGGATCAAGCCGGTCAGTTCACTGGGATGCGTCTGGTCGAAGATCGAGCCCACCGGACGGCGGCGGGGAATCGAACTGATCTGGCAGAAAGGCCGGATTCAAATCAATCTGGTGCATCGCTGGGGCGAGAACGAACTGCATGTTCTCGCCGGGGCCAATCTCTCGGCTCAGCAGTGGCATCAGGTGGTCGTCAGCTTTCCGGGACATAATGCATCAGGCCCTCCGACTCTGATTTCCGCCCATGATCTCGCAGTGTATATCGATGGCCAACCTGCGAAAATTGAGATCCTAAGAGACACATTGACCGGAACGTTGCACAACGACGAGACGCTCAAACTGGGGCGTCGTGATTCTGGACTGGGATATTACGGACAGCTCGATGAATTGATGGTTCTGCCCCGGACAATGACTGCTACGGCAGCGGCAGACTGGTATCGCAGTCAGCGACTGGGAGGTATTCTGACCCGGCCCGAGTCGGAACGATCGGTGGCCGAACAGAACGTGCTGCGGGACGATTATATTAAGACAGCGGCGGGAGACGAAGTCCGTACGATTTATGCACAGTTCCAACAGGCCCGACAGTCCGAGCAGGCGGCACGTAAGGCGATTCCGACAACGCTCATCATGCAGGATCTGGACGAGCGACGGCCAACCCATTTGTTAATCCGCGGGCAGTACGACGCTCCCGGCGAGATAGTCGAGCCAGGCACGCCGAGCCTGTTTACCCCGTTACCGGATCAACCGCCCAACCGGCTCGGGCTGGCCCGCTGGCTCGTTTCCGCGGAACATCCACTGACAGCGCGCGTGGCAGTCAATCGACTATGGAAACTCTGTTTTGGAGAAGGGCTGGTGCGAACGGTGGATAATTTCGGCACCCAGGGAGAATTGCCGACGCACCCTGAACTGCTCGACTGGCTGGCGATCAAGTATCGCGATGGTGGCTGGGATACCAAAGCGATGCTCAAGCTAATTGTGACATCGCAAACTTATCAGCAACAGTCGGCGGTTAGCCCGCGACTCCGAGAGTGTGACCCCGATAACCTGCTGCTCGCGCGTGGCCCCCGGTTTCGTTTGCCCGGCGAGTTGATTCGTGACCAGGCACTGGCGGTCTCCGGCTTACTAAATTATCAACTCGGCGGGCCGAGTGTGAAACCGTGGCAGCCGCCGGGGTTGTGGAAGGAGGTCTCCTACAATGGTGAGGAGACCTATGTGGCTGATGACGGCCCCGCCCAATTTCGCCGCAGTTTGTATACTTTCTGGAAACGGCAGGCTCCGCCTCCCGCTCTGCAGATTTTCGATGCCGGGACTCGGGAGAAGTGTCTGGCGACGCGATCTCGCACGAATACGCCACTTCAGGCGCTCGTGCAACTGAATGATCCGCTCATATTTCAGGCGGCGCGCAAGCTGGCCGATACGGTTGTCGAGGCAAACCCGTTGCCCAACGGCCCGACTGCCGAAAGGGGAGTGTTGCAGCAGTTGTTTCAGTACATCGTCTGCCGAGACGCTGATGCGGCTGAGCTGACGCTGCTGTCAGAGTTGTTAGACCAGCAACGCAAACTGTTTGAGCGGGATGAGAGAGCGGCCTTGGAAGTTAGTGGAGATGCCATCCGCGATGAGTTGACGATTCCGCGCGCCGTCTGGACGCAGGTTGCTCATACGATTCTGAATCTTGACGAAATGGTGATGCGCCGATGATCCGCCGCGTATTCTTTCGAACCACCGGCATGCAGCTTGGGTTGTCAGCCCTGGCCAGTCTACTCGATCGCGAACTTCAGTCCGCCCCGATCATTGCCCCGAAAGCCAAACGGGTCATCTCGCTGTTCATGCACGGGGGGCCTTCGCAACTGGATCTGTTTGATGATAAACCGGAGCTACGTAAACGTCACGGCGAAGAACTACCCGCATCCGTGCGCGGTGACCAGCGGTTGACAGGCATGACGAGCGGACAGAGTACATTCCCGCTGACCGCGTCCGTGTTCGAATTTCAGCGGCACGGAGAATCGGGCATCCCGATTAGTGAATTGCTGCCGCACACCGCCAGCAGGGCCGATGACCTTTGCGTCATCCGTTCGCTGCACACCGAAGCGATCAATCATGACCCGGCCGTCACGCTGCTGCAAACCGGGCATCAGTTGCCCGGTCGCCCCAGTTTTGGTGCATGGGCCAGTTACGGATTGGGCAGCGAGAATGAGAATCTGCCTGCATTCGTGGTGCTGCTTTCAAATGGCAGCGCCGCCCGCCCGGCCGATCCGCTGTATGCCCGGTTGTGGGGTTCGGGCTTTTTGCCATCCAGTCATCAGGGGGTCAATCTACGCAGTAGCGGTGACCCGGTGCTATATCTGTCCAATCCACAGGGGGTTTCCCCAGAAATGCGGCGGTCGCAGCTCGATACTCTGGCCCAACTCAACGAATATGCCAACCATCGCGAGCAGGATACAGAAATTACCACGCGAATCAAGCAGTACGAAATGGCTTTCCGCATGCAAACCTCGGTACCCGATCTTGCCGATTTAAGCGAAGAAACGGCTGCCACGTTTGCCGCATACGGGCCGCAAGCAACTCTACCCGGCACCTTCGCGGCGAACTGCCTGCTGGCCCGCCGATTGGCCAAGCGGAATGTGCGTTTCATTCAATTGTATCATCGTGGCTGGGATCAACATTACAACTTGCCCAGTGACTTACGACTACAATGCGGGGATATCGATCAGCCTTGTGCGGCGTTGATCGGTGATTTGAAACAACGGGGTTTGCTAGACGAAACGCTGGTCATTTGGGGTGGCGAATTCGGCCGAACCACCTATTCACAGGGGAAGCTGGAGGCCAAGAATTACGGGCGTGATCATCACGGTCGCTGCTTTACGGTCTGGCTGGCAGGCGGCGGCATCAAAGCGGGAATTGCGTACGGGCAGACCGATGAGTTCGGCTACAACATCACCCACAACCCGATGCATGTGCACGATTTGAATGCAACTATTCTCGCACAGTTGGGCATTGACCACGAACGCCTGACGTATCGATTGCAGGGGCGAGACTTCCGGCTGACGGATGTGCACGGCCATGTAGTGCGTGAGATCATCGAATGAGCACAGCGCGGCTGATTTGCCGTCACCAAATCGATGGTAAACAATGGCCGGATAAGGTAGCGTCCGGAGGGAAGGGGGACTGAACTCAAACAGTCCTTCCTACTCTGATACTTTCTGTTACTTTCCATTCAGCTCGCCGAGCATCTCAATCAAGGCGTCAACCATCTTCACTGAGGCGTCGAGTTGCACTTTGTTAACGCCGATCCAGGTTTCATAGCCGCCGAGCCGGTGCTGCTCGGGTGTCGGCAGGTAACCGTGCGATCCGTTGGCAATCGAAATGTTCATCAGCGGCTGGATCGGGCTGCGATCCTTGAGCTCCAGGCCGATCTCGGCAAACACCTCAAACGGCATTGCGGCTATGGCCAAGTCGCCGATTCGGTGTGTTTGCACAACCACGTCGATGGTTGGCGGCATCTCAGGCGAGGCATAGGCCAGTACGGTGCTGTACGTGCTGTATCGACTTGTGCTCATGGGCTTAATCTTTTTGGCTTTGACAGCCTCTGCCCATTCCACCTCCGCTTTCGTCGGGTAGCGCCGCTCGAATGTGAGCGTTCGCTGCAGCGAAGAGAGCTTCACATGATCGTGCCACTTGATCGACTGATGTGCTTCCATCACCTTCTCCGCGCACAGGTGCGCGACTTCACGGGCTTTCTCGAAAAACTGATACCGCTTCTTCGGCAGTGTGCCGCGCTTCGCCAACTCCTCCTCGCTGTAGCGTTCAAGATTGTTTACATCACCACTGGTGCCGTTGGCCATGATGCCCACAAAGGGTGGGTCCTGATATCGTTCGGCTCCGAGCAGTTCGCCGATTCGGTCGGCGAAGATTGCAAAATAATCAGCCGAAATCGTATTCGCCGGCACGCCGCCCACGTAGTGCAGCCCGTAGGAAGCCAACAGTGCGATTGGCTGGCCTTCGGTTGACTGCACCGAAAGAAAGGTGATTTGCGGGTCGACGGGGCCGGCGGGCCTCAATAAACCGCTGTAACCGGGATTCGTGTCGACCAGTTCGATGTTGTCGTGGGCACCGTAGATTACGCCGCGGTTGGCTGTCAGGAACCACCGACGGTTGAAAACCTGTGTCGGTTCCTCGGCGACACCCCAGCCGATCCGCGCTGGTTCCAGTTGATTGACGGCACGCAGGACGCCTTCTGCGATCCGCCGGGTGAGGTACGCGCGATAGTCGTAAAACGGTTCTCCTTCACCCTCTTCCAGCCTGGTGCCGGTCGAAGTGTGAGTGTGAGTTGCTGAGACCAACACACATTCAGGAGGGATGCCGGTCATCCGCTGGATCATCCGCTTGGCGTCGATCACAACCTCTGCCGAAATGTGCCGCAGGTCGCAAACGACTAGCGCCAACTTTGCTTCCCCATCGTCGAGGACCAGGCATCGGGCGTGCAACTCGTCGTGCACGTGCGTCGCCTGCCGGTTGCTGGAACGAGCCGTGGAGTCGGAATCGATCGGCGGCGTGATATTGCTCGTCGCCGCGCCAGCTCGAAAGATTGGCTCATCCGATATTGCAGCCTCGGCGAATCCAGTCAAAACAAATGCGAGACACAGGCCAGTGAAGAGGAGTTGTCGTTGGACGCGCATGGCGGTGAGCTTTTTGTCATGATCGAGAAGGAGTAGGGTAATAACAGCGTCTAAATCGTTCTCACACCGGGGACCAATGTTTGCTTATGTCGATGCATTCGATCATTCAAGATTGACGTCAGTATTCGAAACCTCTTGTGATTCTGCCACTCGGGAGGCTTGGCCAACTGGTGCTGAACGGGAATTGAAATGTAACGTTTGCTCCGGCGGCTGGGAATTATAGGAGTCAATCATCCCGCAGGTACTTATGATCGGTTCAGGGGATTTTCCATGAATGCAGGTTTCCGGCTGTGTCGCCAGCCAGAACTGTGGAGCCGTCGTTTGATACCGCCACTCTTGTCGGCAATAGTCGTTTGCCTGTCGGGAGACGACCCTTGGTAGCGAATTCTTCGGTAATGGAGAACCTCGTCAGTTCTTTTCCCTCGGTCGACCAGATCTTTACGATCCCGTCGCGACCGCAGGTAGCGAGTTCACCCTGCGGTCCGAACTGGCAGTCGAGCACGCCATCGCCATGCGCGTTCGACTTGATTGCCAGCGGCCAGCCATCCTTCACATCCCACCAGACGATAGTGCCATCCTCGCCGCAGGAAGCAACAACACCCGAGTCGATCCGCCACGAGAGAGCCCGCACCGACTTCTTGTGCTCGGAAAGTGGCAGTATCACCCTGCCGGTCGTTCCGTCCCAGAGATGGATATTCCCGATCCTGTCTGCGGTAGCCAGATATTGACCGTCTGGCGAGAAGGCGACGGCGGTAACCCAGTCGGTGTGTTTGTCAATGGTAACCTTCAGACTGCCATCCTCGGTGGAATAGAGTTTCACGAGTCGGCTTGTGCAGCCGATCGCCACCAGTTTTTCATCGGGAGAGAGATCCGCTGCGATGATTGTATCGGGTTCGTCAGCCACGCTTGCCAGCCGTTTGCCCGTGGCCACGTCAAAGAGCACGACGGTCCCGCTCTGCACCGGCTTGCCGCCAGCAGCCAGGAGTAGACGCCCGGAGCGGCTGAAGGTGAGCACGAGTGGTTCACCTTCGGGAAACTCGATTGATCCGTAGGACTTGCGGGTAGCCGAGTCGAACAGGTCGATCGCACCGTAGCCACTTGTGGCCACAACAGGCGCCCGAGTGCTGGCGGCGATGGCAAGCAGCGGATAGGGACGCACCGTGGCCACACGGGGGAATGTCGCCAGATTTGAGGGGACTGCCCCCGGGCCGACTTCGGCGGTCCGAGGCGTGGCTGTGAATCCCAGTGTCCGCATCGCCGCCGCAGAACTGCCCGCGTTTTCCCGCAGCCCGGTGTCAATCCATTTCTTGATCAACTCCACCGCTTCGGCTGGCAACGGGGCGCCGTCCGGTGGCATCCGCTCCCCATCTTCTGTCGATGTCAACACTTCGATCAGTCGACTCGACGAAGACCGGCCTGCCACCACGATCTCGCCCCCGCCGCTCCCCTTGATCGTGTCCACGTATGTTGCCAGATTCAGCCCGGCTTCCTGCTTTCCATCTCCATGACAGGTCGCGCAAGATTTTTTGAAAATCTGGAAGACATGGTCCTCATAGGTGACGGGTTTGTCCGTCCCCTGTTCCTTGCCATCGTCAGCGTAAAGGTTGGGGCCGCAAGCCAGAAGGACCGCCACCGATAGAACCGGCAACGTGAAGCGGCTGAGCAGGGCATTCATCATTATCTCCGTGGCGAGTAAGTGTGGACAAGTCGGTGGGTGGGCATTTCCTCGTCAACATGTCAGTGATTAAAGAGGAATTCACTCGAGTTGAGCAGCCCGGCGAAGATATCTTCGTAAACGGCCGACCGGTTGTCCTCTGCCAAGAGTTCAAGCAGCAACTGCATCTCTGTAACTGTCGGACGACGTGAGAGTACGCGAATGAAAATTGCCTCGATGATTTTTTCCGGTGCTGACTCGCTGTCGATGATTCTCTTGAGCACTCCACTGGTGGCGGCCGTGTGCACCCGTGGGCCGGTAGTGTCGCCCACGAGCAGGTGCATCACCTGCGTGAGAGACGGATCGGTTCTAGTGTCGCAGGCGCAAACTGTCTTCCGGGCTGATTGACCAAATGTGTCGAGCACGAAATCGCCGGTGGCGGTATAGTAGTGGTGCCGATTGATATAGCTGATGGCCTTGGTCCCGGTTGGGGCCTTCGGCAGCGAGCGGGGCACACCGGTCACGGCCACGATCGAGTCGATCAGTACGTCAGCCCGCAATCGCCGGAGCTGAGCGTGTGAGAAATGCCGCAGGTCATCCTTTCCGGAAGGTGTCGGTTCAATCGAGAGTTGGTACACCCTCGAATTGCAGATGTCACGAAGCATGGGCCGCAGTTTTCGGTCGTGCTCGGCAAAACGGGTCGCAAGTGCCTCCAGCAGAGGCCCGTTAGTGGGCGGGTTTGTTGCCCGGAAGTCATCCACCGGATCGACAATTCCGACGCCGAACAGGTGAGCCCACAACCGGTTCACTATATTCCGATTGAACAGGTCGTTTGCAGGATCTTTGATCCAATCCGCCAGTGCCCGTCTCGGATCGCCTTCGCCGCCGACCGGTTCGACTTCTCCGAGCAGTTTAGCCGGTACGGGGCGGCCATCGATGGCGTGCATGGCTGGTGGAGCGGCAGGATCGAAGATCACCCGCCGGTCGCGGCTGTCACTGCCGGTTTTCCGCTTCACACAGGTGAAGAAACTGACGAAACCGTAATAGTCGTCCATCGTCCAACGATCGAAGGGGTGATTGTGACACTCCGCGCATTGCATCCGCACGCCGAGGAAGAGCTGGGAGTAATCGGCAGCCAGCACTTTGGGATTAAGTCTGTAGTCTTTGATGAGCATCGTATAGAGCCCCGTCTGACCGTCGATGTTCGTGCTGCCGACGGCAGTTGTCAGATCTGCCACAACCTCATCGAAGGGCCTGTCGGCTGCCAGCTGGTCACGCAGCCAGGCGTAGAAAGCGTTGGCCGGCTTGTGAGAGTCTGCCCGCCCTGTGTAGTCCTGACTGTTGATCCGGCACAATTCGCCCCACAGCGCGGTGATGTAGTCGGTAAAGTCTTCACTTTCGAGCAGGGCATCGATTTTTCGCGACCGCTTGTCGGCCGAGGTATCAGACATAAAGGCCAAATATTCCTCGACTGTCGGTGGCCTGGCGGCAAGGTCGAGCGTGACGCGTCTGAGGAATGTTTCGTCGTCGCAGAGCTCAGATGGCGCGATCCGCAATTTTTGCAGTCGCTCAAAAACGAGCCGATCGATGAAGTTATTTTCTGGCGGATTTGGCCACACAAAACCATCACCGGGCGGCAACACGATCACTTCAGCTCCGACAGTAAACCGGCTGAAGCGCGCGAGTACGGTTGTGTCTCCTGGTCCATTAGAGGTTACGCGGCCTTCGGAGTCGATATCGGCCACGCTCGGGTTGTTGGTGCCGAACAATGACAGGTGCGTGACATCGCGAGTTGTGCCGTCCGCATAGGTAGCCGTCACGCGCAGATCTTCGGACTTGCCTGCATTGTCGAAAACGACAGAATCTTGAGAGACTTCGATCCCTGCCACGTCGGGCACGCTGCCGACATCATCGGGTGCTCCCGCCTCGATCCAGGCGAGGAGAATATTGGCGAGGTCGCTGTCGCGTTCAAATCGCTTACCTCCGGTGTGAGGCACGGCACCGGTGGCCTTGAGCAGCAGCAGGCTTTCTTCGGGCAGAGCCGTGTTCACACGGCGGCCCGGAATCTCCTCAACCGTGCGGCGGTAGTCACCGACGGTATCGAAGCCGAACAGCGAAAGCATATAGCCGTCCTTGCCGCGGGCCGAACCGTGGCAGGTGCCAGCGTTGCAGCCAGCCCGAAAAAAGACCGGCATGACGTCATGCCGAAAACTCGGTACGGTCGCTCTGCGTGAGGCAGATTTGTTGCCGGAGGTATCGTCGGCATAGACGTGAATTGAGACCAGCGACAGGCCCGCTATCAGCAGAGTCAGAATCAATTTCCCATTCACTATATTTCACCCTTGTTCTTCTGCCTTCTGAATTGTCCGTACGGTCACTTCTCGAGCCGTGGGTCTATTCTCAGCTTGCCCGAACCCGTCCGGAGGAGTATTTCTTCGCCGCCGACAGGGAACCGCACTTCGCATTTGAGATCGCCAACCAGCCCCAGCAGAGCCTCATCGCGGGCTTCGAGTTCCACCACCACCTCATCCGACGTATTGTCGATTGTCGGCACAGGACCGTTCGCAACCAGACCGACCGGCAGGCCAAGCATGCGGACACTCGCCCGCCCTTCAAACGGACGAATCTGTTTGACGGTCCAGCGGTAAGCGATTTTAGTTCCTCGGCGGACGCTCTGCGGTTCGCTCGAAAGTGACACGAATGGCTCGGCGACTTCGACATTGACGACTTCGGAAGAGACTCTCACTCGTTCAGATCCCAAACTCGTGTCCCCCTTGACCGAGCTGTTTTCTAGCCCGCCTCGAGCCTGGGTTGTCGTGACCATCACGTAAAGCGGCGAACTGCCGAGCTTTGCGTTCGCATCAGCAGAGAGTGTCAAGGTGGCCATGTTTTCCCCGGCAGGAATGATCTCCGCCGGCGACATCCCGACACCTGGCGGCGCGAACTCACACTGCAGTTCAAGTGGTTCTTCGCACCATGGTTGCCGCACGATTCGCACGGGGATGGTGAGTTCGGACCCTTGCATCAGTGGCTGCTTTGGTGATTCAAGTTCCACCTCGAATCCGGCCGGTTCGCTGACCGCCGCCGCAAATCGATCCATCCGGATGTTTCGCCACGGATAGTGCGAATACGAAACCCGTTGCAGATTCTGCTGGTTGACCGTTACAAAGGGAACGCCCCCTTCCGCTGGGCGGGCTGTAACGCGAATAATCGAGGCTGCAAGCGGGGCATCCGCATCGGCGATGAACGTCATCGGCCAGGCCGACTGCAGTGCAGGAAGCCGTGGCGAGAGCATCTTTACGCCGGGTGGCAACCCCTCGACCGCGAGATCGAGTGGCCCGGTAATGTTGCTTCCCTGGCCCGGATACAGCGATAATCTGACCGTCCAGCGATTCCCCCGTGGCACTGAGAGCGACGACTTTCGAGGCCGTTCCGGTTTGTAACCCTCCCAGGAGAGACCAATATGCAGCGTGTTTTCTGGCGGGGCGATCTCGATGCGGTAAACGTGGGTTGGCCCACCGATACCACGCGGATCGTAGATCTCAAGCAGGTAGTCGCCATCCTGCTTCGGCGTCCAGATGACCGATGGGTCAAATGTATCGGGAAAGTCGCCTTGACCGCCGAAGATGTCGCGTTCAGGCCGCGTGGCGTCGTCGGCTTCCACTTCAACCGCGCCAACCACTCCCGACTGGTCGATGGGACGTAATCGGATTGCAGGATCAACGGGCGACCCAAGTGCACTTGCCCAGACACGCACCTGCAGCGGCACATCCTTTGTTACAGTGATGCGATACCGGTCTGTCTCGTCCGACTTGGCGAGAATACCATTCACCGCGACCGGGAGAGCTGGCACAATTGTCTCGGCTTCGTCGGTCGCTTCAAGCACATTTGGGAACGGACTGGACCGTAGCGTGAGCGGTGTCGGTGCGTCACCTAAAAGAGGAAATGTGCCACTTGACTGCGGCACGGAAATCGTCTGCGTCACCGGGCCGAGTGGGTCTCCCAGCAACTGTACCTCGAGCGACGTACCTGCCGGTCCACCGGTTGGAAAAGCGGCCAGTGGTCGGAAGAACCGGCCAATGTGGATCGCATAGGGCCTCTCTTCCGGGATAAACATCGACCGCCTCAAGACAATCGTGTAGTTACCATCGACGGGCAGCTTTACTGACAGAAGCGGATCCTGGCGGTTCAGCGGCGAGTCATCATTGATGGCGATCCGATTTCCAGAAGGATCGAGAATTGCGACAACCGAATCATAGCCTTCGGGAACAGGATTCCACCGCAGGTCGTCCCCCATTTTGACCATGTCCACTTCAACAGAAAGTCGGTCGCCCGCCTTGCCTGCCACTCGGAAGGAGTCGATATCCTCAGTGGCACTATTCGAGAGTGTGCCACGAACGGTGATGTCTGGCTCTACCAGTAGTGCAGTTTCCGGTGAGTCGTTAGTGTTGGCCTTGGTCTCTTCCTCATCGATGACACGAAAAGGACTCACATGGACGGTACCCAGCGATGAGAGTCCCACAGCAGTGAGGACGCGGAATGGATGCTCTCCCGGCCGACAATCCGCCGCGATCTCGATCCGGCAGATGAGCCTCTGCTTTGCTGCGTCGAACTGTGTCCCGACGCACTGAATACCAGGCTGCTCGCTGAAAGTATCGTCAGGCCCAACCGATTTATAAGGGTAGAACAGCAGGTCGAGTGCCTCGTGCCGCCATGGAGCAACCACGATTTCACTGGTTGTGCCTCGCCCCACAAGCCGCGGTGTCACTCCGGCAATCCACGGGTCAGCCGATGCGACAGCAGTAGTAAAAACGATGACCATGGTAAACGAAAGAATCGTCCCACTGAACGCGCGCATGCTGTTATGACTCCTGCAGGAAAATCGCATCTGCAATTAGGATCATTCGATCGATGACTGTCCCTTGTTGACGATCGGAACCGTTTTTCTGTTGCCTGCTGTCTGATCCAGGCTGTCGTCCAGAGTAACAAATCAGACAGTCAGCTAATGCCCAGTCCTTAGCTGATAAGTGGCTTGACGACCTCGGAATCGCGAATGATTTCAATTGGTCGCGTGCCAAATGCCAACAGCTCTTTGTTCGAATCGATACCCATCTGGTGATAGATGGTGGCAATGAGGTTCTCTAGTGTCACGGCATCGCGGACGGGTTCGCCCCCCGTCGAGTCGCTGGCACCGTAAATTAGTCCCCGTTTGAAGCCGCCACCGGCAAGCATCATCGAGTAGCAGCGAGCCCAGTGGTCGCGACCACTCTCCTTGTTGATTTTCGGAGTGCGACCGAATTCGCTCGTCACCCAGACAATGGTCGAATCGAGCAGGCCTCGGCGATCCAGATCCGAGACCAGCCCCGCGATCGCGTGATCGAAGGGGCGCATCTGATCGAGACACGTGTTCTTAACTCCGCTGTGGCAATCCCAGGACCCGTATTCCAGGGTGACGAAACGCACACCCGTTTCGATGAGTCGGCGGGCGATGATGAGTCGCTCGGCAAGTCCCTTGGGGTGGAGCCTACCATCGGGGCCCTTTACGTCGCCCGTGACCTGACTGCCATAAAGATCAAATGTCTCGTCGTTTTCGCCCTCGAACGAAAATGCATTCTGGGCTTCCTTTGAAGTCAAAAGCGAGTAGGCCCGATAGTGGAACTCGTCCATCGTGTCGAGCATGACAGGGTTGGCTTCTAGCCCGCGGATCCGCTGTTCGACCAGGTCGCGAACCGCCCGGCGGCGCTGGAGTTGATCCAGGGACAAGTGAGAAGGCAACGAGAAATCGCGGACCCGGAAATTCTTTTTCTCTGTTGCCGGGTCGCCTCCGGTCTCGAACGCACCGTGGATGCTCGGCAGAAACCCCGTCCCCCCACTCGAAGCGTTCTTACCGGGAATGGCGATGTAGCAGGGGAGTTCACCCCGGGCACCGAGCTCGTGAGAGACGACGGATCCCATCTGCGGGTAGTCAATTACTGTCGAAGGCGTATAACCGGTGTAGAGGTGGTAGGTCGCCAGTCCGTGGTCGGGTATCTTCCCCACAACGGAACGCACCACTGTAATTTTATCGGCGATGGCAGCCAGCGTCGGCAAGTTGTCGCTGAACACATCGCCGGTGCTCGTCTTGACCACTCCAAAGGAGCCACGGTATTCGACCGGCGCTTCGGGTTTCGGGTCGAATGATTCGTGATGCGGAAAGCCACCAGGCAGGTTGATTTGAATCACGCTCAATGCACGTGGTTCAATCTTTTTGCCTGCTGCACCTGTTGTGGGCGATGTTTCGTCGGCCTGCAGGCGAAACAGATCGGCCATTGATAGCCCGAGCGTGCCAAGCACGCCGGCTTGAAGAACCTGACGACGCGGCATCGACCGGAAACCATTGCAGCCGTGAACAGTATCATGGAATGTGTTCATGAATACGCATCCTGGAAATGGAATATTGGTATTTGATCATACGTTACACGAATGAGCGAGTTACGGTCAAATGTTGTGTTTGAGTAAGTTGATTTTGGCAGCGGCTTCGGGGGGGATTATGAGTTCTGGGCTTGATGAACGGCTTCACTCAGGCCCTCGATGAATATTCTTGCCTTGCAGCAAGACTGTGAAATGGTCGTGGCTGAGGGGATTTCACCAGCGGGTGACAATCCGGTGATAGTTGTGCAGCCAAGCTTTACAATAATTACTTTCCATGTAATGAGTTAGGCCATGCTCTTTCAGAAATGTTTTTGCTGCTTGTTGCAGTGAGCACTCTGTGCGGGAAAATCTGGTCGGTTCTGCCAAATCGGCTGGTCAACATATGGTAACAGTGTTTGAATTCAACGTATCATGTTGATTTGTTGACGGGGGAATCCTCCCGCGAGGGAGTCGTACGAACTCTTGACCGAACTAATGAATATCCATGAATCTCCACAAGAAGACTTCTTTGCTGTTGATCGGAGTCGTCCTTTCGTACGTGTACGGCGCGCCCCCGCACGTTACCTGGGGTGACGATGAGCGGACTTCCCAGCAGATCCGGTACTTCGAAAAGCACGTGCGGCCTCTGCTGATTGAGCAGTGTTACAACTGCCATTCCGAAAAAATGGCCAAGGGAGGATTGCGAGTTGATTCTCGCAGTGCTCTCCAGTTGGGTGGGGAATCGGGGCCGGCGATCGAACCGGGTAAGCCTGAGACCAGCCTGCTGATGGAAGCTGTCCGCTACGAATCCTACGAGATGCCGCCTTCCAAAAAGTTGAGCGATGAACAAATTGCCGTGCTCGATCAATGGATAAAAATGGGGGCTCCCTGGCCGGGAGATCAGGAAGAGGTTGTCCGGAGGCCAGAAGATCCAACCTTCACTCAGGAGGAACTCAATTGGTGGGCTTTTCAGCCTGTGAGTGATTCACCTCCGCCAACAGTATTAGTCAACAGGGACTGGTGCCGAAACGAGATCGATCACTTCATCGCCGTGCAGTTAGAAGAACAACAACTCGTCCCTGCTCCAGAAGCCGATCGTGCAGTATTGCTGCGTCGGTTGTATTTCGATCTGATTGGTCTGCCTCCCACTCGCGAGGAAGTGCAGGCATTTGAACAGAATACCGACCCCCAGGCATACGAACGTGTGGTCGATGAGTTGCTGTCCCGCCCGGAGTACGGAGAACGCTGGGCTCGTCATTGGCTCGATCTGGTGAGGTACGCGGAGTCCGATGGATATCGGGCCGATATTTTCCGCCCCCAAGCCTGGCGGTATCGCGATTATGTGATTCAGTCTTTCAACGAAGACAAGCCGTACGATCGCTTTGTGCAGGAACAACTGGCCGGGGATGAACTTTTCCCCGATGATTCCGCTGCGCTGGTTGCAACCGGATTTTTGCGGCACGGTATCTTCGAGTACAATGTTCCTGACATTCGGGGCCAGTGGGATCAAATTCTCAATGAGGTAACGGATGTCACCGGCGATGTCTTCCTTGGCCTGGGCTTCCAATGTGCTCGCTGTCACGATCACAAATTTGATCCGCTCCTGCAGAAAGACTACTTTCGCTTACGAGCTTTTTTTGAAGCGATTTTACCCCGTGATGATGTCATCGCGGCAACACCCGAGGAAAAGGCTAACTATGCCTCGCAGCTTGCTGAGTATCAGGAAAAGTCTCGCGAAATTCAGAAACAAGTGGCAGCCCTGCTTGAGAAGCCGCTGCGCGATGTCTTCGAGGCGACAATTAAGCGTTACCCCGACGACTTGAAGGAAGTCATTCGCAAGGCACCTGAAGAGCGGACTGCGCTGGAGAAGCAGTTATTCCAGTTTGCCGATCGCCTGATTCGCCACGAACAGGCCCGGGTCGATGGCCGGATCAAGGGAGAGGACAAAGACCAAATCCTGGCACTCCGTCGAGAACTTGCCAAGTTCGATACGCTGCGGCCCAGGGAATTGCCTCGTCCCATGACGATCAGTGATGTTGGCAGGGTGGCCCCGCCGACGATCATCCCGAAAAAGAAGATTGAGGTTGCTCCCGGTTTCCCCACAATTCTTGAGCCTGACGTTCCAGAAATCACTCCCCCCGAAGAGGTTCCGCAGACCACCGGGCGGCGTTCAGTTCTAGCCCACTGGCTGACCCGGCCCGAGAATCCACTGGCAACACGCGTGATTGTCAATCGAGTCTGGCAATACCACTTTGGAAGAGGTCTGGCGGCTAACAGCAGCGATTTCGGTCATCTTGGTGGCAGACCGACGCACCCGCAATTACTCGATTGGTTAACCAGCCGATTTGTGGAAGGAGGCTGGAAGCTGAAGAGTCTGCATCGGCTGATCGTGACTTCCGCCACGTACCGACAGTCAGCTTCTCATCCGCAACTGGCGGAGTTTCAGCAAACCGATCCCACGAACCGCTGGTACTGGCGCGGCGAGGTGCGACGGCTGGATGCCGAACAGATCCGCGATGCGATCTTCGCGGTCACGGGTCAACTTCAGTTGGCTCGCGGTGGCCCGAGTGTTCTGGCGGATCGTCCCCGTCGGTCGATCTACACACGAGTCATGCGCAACAGTCACGACCCATTGATGGAAGTGTTTGATCTGCCGCAGTTCATAACGAGCAGTTCGAACCGTGCATCCACGACTACTCCAGTCCAATCCTTGTTATTGATTAACAGCCAGGTGATGCTGGCTCATGCAACGGCACTCTGCGATCGAGTGCATTCTCACTCTTCGAACGACGACGATCTTCAGTCGCGACTGGAACTTTTGTGGTGGACGGTGTTTGGCCGCCAACCAAACGCAGAAGAACTCCAGCGGGCTAAATTGTTTCTCTATACTCAGGAACAGCTCAGAAGCAATCAAAGGACAGAAGAGGGAGTACCGGCCAGCGTGAGTACCGGTCAGGTTCCTTATCGCCATGGGCAAGCGGTGCTCTTTGAGGACCTGCCACAACAGGAGCGTTTTCAGATTCCCCCGCATGAACGGTTGAACGTGGACGACTTTACCTTTGAAGCTATCTTTCAGCTTCGCTCGATCTACGAATCGGGAGCTGTGCGAACATTGGGCGCGAAGATGAGTCGACTCGATTCCCGATCAGGCTGGCTGTTCGGGATCTCCGGGAAGGGATCTCGACGGAAGCCACAAACTCTTGTTTTACAGCTCTTCGGTATCAGCCAGGATGGCCAGCGGCAGGAAGTGGTTCAATTTTCCGATCAACATATGGAATTGAATAAACCGTATTACGCAGCTGTGAGCGTGCGAATGACCACCTCGGAGATGCCGGGGATGATCACCTTCCATCTGAAGGACCTTTCCAACGACGAAGAACTTCTTTCCACAATTGAATTCCCTAATCCGCTGATCTCCATGACTGCGAATCGAGATCCGTTGACCATCGGATCGGGACGTGGCGGAGACCGATTTCATGGTCTGATCGATGATATTCGTCTCTCGAACGTCGCTTTGTCGAAAACCGAACTTCTGTTTGACTCGGAAGGACTCACCTCCGCAACGATTGGCTATTGGCAGTTCGAACCCAATCCCGGCCTGCTTCAGGATAGCCGGCCCGAGGGATTAAATATTGAACTGGGGGAACGCGGACCGAAGTTCACTTCGGCCTATGCCGCTTTCATTGATCTCTGCCATGTGTTGTTGAACTCGAACGAGTTCCTGTATGTCCGTTGATGGTCGGAATTACCACTGTAACCGTATCGAATGTGCCCACTCGCGGCAAATACTCTCAGCGAGCGACAACTTCAACAGGAACGACTGCCAGATGCACAATCACATCACTTCTCCACGAACACGACGCGAGTTCCTGACCCAGAGTGGTGCCGGGTTTGGCGTACTCGCATTGGCTGCGTTGCAGGCCGAATCTCATTCACTGGTTGAGGCCTCGGATAAGTCCGGAAATCCGGCTCCACATTTTGCCCCCACCGCGAAGAGTGTCATCTTTCTGTTCATGGAAGGTGGCCCCAGTCATCTCGATACATTTGACCCCAAGCCGGAGTTGAATCGCCTCGCCGGACAGCATCTTCCAGAAAGTTTTGGTACCGTCCTCACCGCGATGGGCGAGTTCCATGCACCGCTGCTGGAGTCTAAGCGAAAATGGAAGCAGTACGGCGATAGTGGAGTCTGGGTCTCCGACTGGCTTCCCCATACCGCAGAATGCGTCGACGATCTGGCGGTAATTCGCTCTTGCTGGACCGATGGCAACAGTCACTCGGCGGGTGTCTGTCAAATGAATACCTGCTCCATGCTGGGGGGAAGGCCTTCTCTTGGGAGTTGGGTGTCTTATGGCCTGGGGACCGAGAATCGGAATCTTCCTGCCTTCGTAGTGTTGCAGGATGGCAATGGAACTGTTGTCAATGGTCCGCGCAACTGGAGTGCGGGGTTCATGCCTGCGACCTATCAGGGCACACTGCTTGCGGAAGGATCGCAGCCGATTCCCAACTTGAATACTCCCGAAGGTATCAGCTCCGGAATTCAGGAAGGAAAGTTGTCTCTGCTGAGTTCAGTAAATCAGTCATTTGCCGATAGCTATCCTCAACAAACGGAACTTGAAGCACGAATCCGCAGTTATGAACTTGCCTTCCGTATGCAGTCGGCTGCGCCGGAGGCAGTGAATCTGAGTGGGGAGACCTCATCGACGCAGGCATTGTATGGGATGGATCAACAGGAGACCGTGTCGTACGGTCGCCAATGCCTGCTGGCGCGGCGACTTGTCGAACGGGGTGTCCGTTTCGTGCAACTCTATCATGGTGCCGGAAGCCGCTGGGATGCGCACAACAACATCGAGGCGAACCATACCCAGTTGTGCAAGGCCATGGATAAGCCCGTCGCCGGATTACTTAAAGACCTGAAACAACGCGGGTTGCTCGATGAGACACTTGTTGTTTGGGGTGGCGAATTCGGCCGGACTCCGATGTCCGAACAGGGGAACGGACGCGATCACAACCCCACCGGATTCACAATGTGGATGGCTGGTGGGGGCGTGAAGGGGGGGCAAGTCCTCGGAGCCACTGATGAACTCGGGCTCCGCGCCATAGAAGATCGGCTGCACGTGCACGACATACATGCCAGCATTCTGCATCTGCTGGGACTTGGGAATATGCAGCTGACCTATTACTACAAAGGCCGTCCCGAACGCCCCACCGTCAACGAGGGAACCTTTTACCACAAGCTGGTTTCCGGCTGAGTGATTTCCGTTCCCTTCAGCCGATGATCGAATGGACGACTTGGCCTTCGACATCGGTGAGGCGGAAGTGGCGGCCCTGGTATTTGAAAGTGAGTTGTTCGTGATCGATTCCGAGGAGGTGGAGAATCGTCGCGTTGAGGTCGTGAACGTGCACGGGATCGCGTGTGATGGCATAGCCGAGAGGATCGGTTTCGCCATGCACGCAGGCCCGTTTCACTCCGCCACCCGCCAGCCAGATGGTGTATGCCTCTTTGTGATGATCGCGCCCGGCCTTTGTGGGAGTTCCCTCTCCATTTGTGCCCTGTGCCATCGGAGTGCGGCCGAATTCCGCGGACCAGACGATAAGTGTCTCATCGAGCAACCCGCGTTGTTTGAGATCGGTGATCAGGGCGGCGATCGGTTGATCAACCTGCCGGGCCTTGTTGGGTAGCGCCTCGAACACATTCCCATGATGGTCCCAGCCCTGGTCGAACAGTTGCACGAAGCGGACACCGCGTTCGACAAGTCGACGGGCCAGCAGACAATTGTTTGCGAAGCTCGTCTTGCCCGGCTGGGTGCCATACAACTCGTGGATATGTGCGGGTTCCCCCTGAATGTCCATCAGTTCGGGAACGCTGGACTGCATACGGTAAGCCAATTCGTACTGACTGATCCGAGTGGCGATTTCGGGATCGCCCACATCAGCCAGTTGCGCCTGGTTCAATTGGTTGATGGTCGAAATGGTGCGGCGTCTGGTCGTTTCATCGAATCCGGGGGGATTGGAAAGAAACAGCACGGGGTCTCCCTGAGTCCTAAACTCAATGCCCTGATGCACAGTCGGCAGAAAACCACTCCCCCAGGCACTTTTTCCCGCTCCCAGCACCGATCCGGTGACCATCACCACAAAGCCTGGTAGATTGTCATTTTCACTTCCCAGCCCGTAGTTGATCCAGGCCCCGAGACTGGGACGACCGAATCGCTGGAAACCACTCAGCAAAAACATTTGGGCAGGCGCGTGATTGAATTGATCGGTATGCAATGAGCGAATGAAAGTGATGTCCTCAGAGACCTGCTGCAGCTTGGGAAGCAGATTCGAAATCGGTAATCCGGACTGCTTCCCCGGCGTGAATGCAAAGCGGGAATCCGTGGGAGTTCCCAGCAAACTGGGACGCGACCGAATAAAGGCCAGTTGTTTCCCCTCAAACATCTCTTCCGGACAGAGTTCGCCGTTGCGTTTCTGGAGTTCCGGCTTGTGTTCGAACAGATCGAGATGCGAAGGGGCTCCCACCAAGTGAATGTAGATCACGCTTTTCGCACGAGGAGGGATGTGTGGAACTGCGGGCCGAGCCGCACGGGCATCCCGCTGAAACAGGGACGTGAGCGCGAAAGCCCCCATACCCAATCCTGTCCGTTGCAAGAGTTCTCGCCGACCAAGTATTTGCGGATCGAGCGGCTTCATCATTCAATTCTCCGGCCTAATTCCGACGAGGGGGAATGGTTTCAATTACGCGTGATGGTTTCGTCCAGATTCAACAACACGTTGGCCAGATGCAGCCAGGCGGCCCACTCGACGGGGTCCTGTAACTCCTCGTCAGGCAGAAGGAGAAGTTCCCGAAGACGCTTGAGGTTCTCGAGTAACGCCCGAGCGGATTGTTGGTCCTGTCGTAGTCTGTCGCGTTCTTCCGACAGTAAACTGAGCAGGATGTGAATCTCGTCAGTAACGGGTTCCCGGGCAAGCGTGCGGCGGAAGGCGTGGCGGACTCTTTCAGTATCGCTGAGTTGGGGATGCTCGTTGAAGAGTTGCAAAGCCAGTCCGGCTGCCATTTCCAACCAGGCCGGGTCGTTGAGCAGTGTCAGGGCTTGAGTCGGCGTGTTGGTGCGGGATCGTTGAGCCACGCAGGCGGCACGGTCCGGAGCATCGAAGTTGACGAAACTGGGGTACGGAGCGGCTCTGCGCCAATAGACGTACACACCACGTCGAAAGCGGCTTTCATTCTCCGCGGCTTTCCAGACCGGGGAATTGCGTCCGACCGTGTTCCACAAGCCGTCCGGCTGATAAGGCATGACGGGTGGGCCTCCCCGCTGATCGCTCAAAAGACCGCTGATCCGTAATCCATTATCACGGATCATCTCGGCTGACATGCGGAAGCGGGGCCCGCGTGCCAGCCATTTATTGAGCGGGTCCACCTCGTACAAAGCGGTTGTCACATGCGAGGATTGCCGATAGGCGCTGGAGAGGACAATCTGCTTGAGGAGGTGCTTCATCGACCAACCGTTCTCCATGAACTCAACCGCAAGCCAGTCCAATAATTCTGGATGGGTGGGGGGCTCGGACTGCAACCCGAAGTCCTCGAGAGTCGCCACAATGCCGGTTCCCCAGAGTTCGGCCCACCAGCGATTGACCGTGACCCGCGCGATCAGTGGATTCTCCCGATCAACCAGCCAGCGAGCCAGTCCAAGACGATTGCGGGGCTCCGCCGGATCGAGCGGATGCAACATGGCGGGCGTCGCTGGAGTGACCGGATTGCCCATGTTCAAATAATCGCCACGAATCATCACCCGTGTTTCACGCGGTTCTTGCATCTCAACCATCACCAGGGTGGTGGGGGGCTGGAGTTCAGCCAATTCCTGTTCGATGCGGGCCAGTTCGGCGTCGAGCTTTCTTAAGGCGGACTCCTGACCGACGAGCCATTGATCCAATTGCCGACGTTCAGCCGCACTCCGCTGCTGTTTGGTGAGCACCGCGTGGATCTCTGCTGGCAAGGAGAGCAATGCGGGGGTCTCGGTTGTTGCTGAAATGCGAAAGCAGCCGATCGTTCGGCCTTGTCCATAATTTTGCTGTAGCTGCACAATTAAGGGCGCGTCCGTCTTATTTACGAGTGGCGTCTCCAATACGAACAGGGCCCAGTGAGGTTTGCCAAACGCCGGGGCAATCGCCCAGCCCGATTTCGGATCTCCATCGATCGCGCCAGCCACATCCCAGTTTTGCTGTGAGAAATCGGCGCGGGCCGCTGAGAATGAAACAGGCTCGGATCCGATACTTGCCTGGAACTCACTGAGTATAAAATTGTTCCGCTGCGGATCTCCCCGACCAGGTCCCTTGCCGGGCAAAGCGGGGTCGGTGAGGCATTCGATTTTCAGAGCTGTCGCGTGCGCGGGGAGCCCGTCCAACAATACAGTGTAGATTGTTTTCCCCTCCGGTACATTCCCTTCGACCAGAACGGAATGGTCTGGACGCAACTGAAACAACTCGCCAGCGGCCCCGGTCACTTCTCGGATCGTCAATGGTTGCCAGGGTTCGGAACTGAAGGAACCACCCGCGACACGGGACTCCCAATGGGAGACAGCCGTTTCAAGTTCACTAATTCGTTGTTGACGGAGTTGTTGTTGAAGAGTCTGGAGTTTCTCTCGCTCGGTCTGCTGGGCTGGCGGTACGGGGAGTTCCATGTGGGGCCCGATGAAATTGAACTGTACCCCACTATTGTTTCCCACTTCTAACGGTGTGTTATTGAAGTAGGCAAACAGTTCGTAATACTCCTGTTGCGAGAAGGGATCGTACTTATGATTATGGCACTGTGCACATTCCAGAGTCGTTCCCAGGAAAACAGTCCCGGTCGTATTCACACGATCGAACACCTGATTGACCCGATTCTCCTCGGGGTGTACTCCCGCCTCCAGATTGCAGGTAACCGTGCGATGAAACCCCGTCGCGATGCGTTGTTCCACGGTGGCATCCGGCAGGAGATCGCCAGCAAGCTGTTCCAACACAAACTGATCAAAGGGCATGTCGTCATTCAAGGCCTGAATCACCCAGTCACGATAGGCCCAGCTCTCACGGTATTGATCCGCCTGATAACCATTCGTGTCGGCATAGCGGGCCAGATCGAGCCAGAGGCGTGCCCAGTGTTCGCCAAAACGAGGCGAATTCAACAAGCGATCCACTACCTGCTGTTCCGCCTGGGGTGAGTTGTCTGCCAGGAATCGATCGAGTTCGGCGACCGTGGGGGGAAGCCCGATCAACCCCAGAGAAACTCGGCGCAACCACCGCGCTTTGTCCATGGCTGGAGCGGGAGTGAACTCCCGCTTCTCCATTTGCGCCAACAGAAAATGATCGACCGGCGTCCGTGGCCACTCTGCCAGTTTCACTTCGGGCAAAGGGGGCCGGACTGGTTTTACATAGGCCCAATGGTGAGATTCCTCGGTTGGTGATTTGGTCCAGTGGGCGCCCGTCTGAATCCATCGACGCACCTTTTCGAGTTCTATCGCCGTGAGTGGCGGCCCCTCTGGAGGCATGCGAAGGCTTTCGTCCGGACTGCTGATGCGTTCCCAGAGGATGCTCCCCTCGGGATCACCAGGAATCAACACCGGTTCTCCGGAGTCACTCGGGATGAATGCATCGCGTCGATTCGTCAGACGCAGACCCCCTTGCCGTTTTTCGGTCCCGTGACAACTCACGCAATGACGAGCAAACAGCGGTGCAATTTCCGATTCGAAGTCTACCCTCGGCTTATCGGCAGACAGCCCGTCAGGCAACCACAGACACCCACCGCAGAGCAGGATCAGATGCCATTTCCACATGAACCTCAACCCGATTTCCACAACGGCTCTCCTCCACCACCACCTATGACAGTAACAACGGTTGACTCCCTGGATATTTCTCCCATCCGATATTATTGATCTATACAATACCAACTCGTCCGCCCATTGTCGTCATCATTTTTGCTTTCTGCTCCAGGAGCAAATCGAGCAGGGTAAGCATTGGAGGCTGTGAGGTGTCATCGGACCGTTCGCTCCTGAACGTGTCCGGATTCGCAGGGCATGCTTGGGGACACTGATTGTGGAGTCGATGGCAGCTCCCTGCTATTCTTTGTTCAGTCATTTTCGTTTCGCTTGAAATTCGAGAAATGGTACAACGACCTCGGCTGAATCCTGCCTCGCCCACCGTCGAATACTGGATCACGTCCCCATCTTTTGGGCAAGCCGGTCACCCGAACGCAGTTGACCTCGTCTCGTCCTTTGCCAATCGGAGTGGTCATTTGGTATGCTGAGCTCCTCGAAACTCTCAGACTCGTACAGGGGACTTTTACCCCATAATATCACGCCCGTACCGGGCGTACCGCTGGCGGTCAACCGGAACGGCGAATCCGATGGCTTCAGAAAACATGATTCTTGGCGACGGCCCCGTTACCGCCGTCGTTGGCCGATAGATGAATGAAACCGGCTTATGAGATTACCTGTCACAATTCTACTTCTTTTTTCGCTGTGTGTTGTGGCATCTGGACAGGCTGGGGATTCCAAGATCATTCCGTTCGACCTGAACACACCGGTGATGACCCATGACGAGCCCGGCCCCGGTAAGCGTGTAAGTCAAGTTGCTCCGGAGTACGAAGGAACCGAGGTCTATCATACGCTGTATCTGCCAGTCGACTGGAAATCGGACGGCACGTATCCAGTGATCGTTGAATATACCGGCAACAAGTGGGTGGCGTCCGGATCGACTGGAGAGGTGAAGGACGCGAATCTGGGCTTCGGCATGAGTGGCGGCCGACGGTTCATTTGGGTGTGCATGCCGTATGTGGAGCATGGACGCAAGAAGAATGCCGTCACCTGGTGGGGTGACAGGCAGGCAACCATTGATTACTGCAAAGCGAATCTTCCGCGCATATGTAGTCAGTTCGGCGGCGACTACTCGAACCTTTTCATCTGTGGGTTCTCTCGTGGTGCGATCGCTTGCAGCTACATTGGACTGGCCGATGACGAGATCGCGGCCTTCTGGAAGGGCATGTTCACTCATGATCACTTCGATGGGCAGCTGAACTGGAACTATCCCGAGAGTGATCGAACGTCTGCACTTAAGCGATTGGCACGACTGAACGGCAGGCCGGTTCTCGTCTGCGGGGAGTCCGCCGACTATGTCGGAAAACACCGCGCGCTTGCTGCGTTCACGTTTCTGAAGGTACCTACGGAGAACCTCTTCAAGATTCCTGAAGGCAAGGTCATCCACCCTCACACGGATCTGTGGATGCACAAGGAAAGCGACTATCGCCGACAAGCGAGAGCTTGGATTGCCGACGTAATGAAGGGAGATGGCCAGCCATTATCAGCAGGCGACATCCTGAAGGCCGCGCCTGAGGAGTGACGTTAATGACCATTAACTCCATCCTGGATAGACTGGCGGTTGCGGGCATAGAAGTCCACGAGGGTTTCGTTCGCTGCGGAAGCAGACCCCGTTACCTGACCTGGGCCTTCAATGCGGCTATTACGGCGTCGACCGGCAACACCACACGAAAACCGATGAAGTAGTTACGGCCCCCCGGATGATTGGCGAGGCGAGTCGACGAACGGCAGTAGGACGGATTGAGGAGCCAATTGCCGCCGCGGAGCACCCGCTGGGAGCCGGCGAAAAATGGGCTGGATGGATTGATTGCGGCGTCTTCTTCGAACTTCCCATAGAACGCCGGATCCCAGCTGTCCTGCACCCATTCCCACACGTTGCCGTGCACGTCCGACAAGCCAAACGGATTCGCTTTCAACTCGTCCGCGGCGTGCGGCCGACCACCGGAGTTTTTATCAAACCAGCCGGCCGAAACCAGGTCCTGGTCCGGATCGCCGCTCCAGAACCGGGTTGTCGTTCCTGCTCGGCAGGCCGACTCCCATTCCGCCTCCGTCGGTAAGCGGTAGCCTGTTCCTTCCAGCGGGGTCACCGTTTCACCCGATCGGAAGTAGAACGGTTTCAATTGTTCCTGCTGGCTCAGTTTCGCGCAGAACTCCGCCGCGTCGTTCCAGCCCACCATCTCCACCGGATGGTTGCCCGTCTCCAGATTGGCGACTGCGTCCTTGCCTTCCCCCGTGGCCGAAAAGTGCGAAGGGTTGCTCCCCATCACCTGCTCGTACTGCGTCTGCGTCACTTCGGTCACGCCGACATAGACCGGCTGCGTGAGAACCACCTTGTGCTGCGGAGCTGCGCTGTTGATCCGCTCGCGCCAACCTTCGTCTTCGCCCGCCACCTTCAGCGCCGCTTCGATCTCCTCCGGCGTGCTGCCCATCAGGAACTCGCCGGGAGGGATGAGGCGGAACTTCATGCCGAGGGAGTTTTCGTATTCCACCGGCACACCCAAATATTTGGCCCAGGCTTCTTGATGGGCTTTGGCCTGGTTGGCATCGAAGGGGGCAATCGCGGGAGCAGGGGCATCAACCGGCCAGCCGTGCCAGCCTGTGTCACTCGTTTGTAGCGGCTCAACGATGCCGCCGTCCCATTCAATACGACAGTGCGGCATGGCCCGATGGAGATTCTCAATTCCAGTCTTTGTTAGCTTCGTACTTCCGTAATTCAGATCCAGCACTTTGACCTGCGACAGCTGCTGCAATAATTCCAGATCGCTATCGGCCGCGGAGCCAAGACCCAAGGTCGTCAGTCGCGGCAGTGCGTTCAGATATTGAATGCTGACAGGAGTCAATTGGTAGGGTGAGATTGCAACCGATTCCAGCGAAATCAGATTCTTTAGATGCTTCAACCCATCAGCCGTGACGTTCGTTTCAGCGATTCCCAGAAACCCAACTTGCGGCAACGCACTCAAGGCTTCTAATCCTGCATCGCCGATTTCCGTGTTGTGTAAATTCAAATGATTCAGCAGGCTGAGTTTTGCAATAACTTCCGTGTCGCCATCGTTAAGCCTCGAATTCACGGCATTTATTTTGTAGATACCTCTCAACTGTCCCAACTCGTGGAGAAATTCTGGAGTCATCTGGGCCGTTATGGTTGCGATTGTCTTAATCAGAAACGGGGAGTCGGGGATCGGGTCACCGGCGACCAGTATCTGCGGACGTCCTTCATACTCGATCTCCACCTGCCCGCCTTGTCCGAGGATCCACTCTGCAACCTTCCGGTCACTTTCGGTGCCGTGCGGTTTGATCACTCCCCCATCCCAGTGAATTTGACATTGTGGAAGTGCTTCACTCAGGCGTGCCACACCGTTGGCGGTGATCTTTGTGGAGTTGATGTTCAGAAGCTGAAGATTGCGCAGCCGGCTCAACTCGGGAATACAGAGGTCAGTCAATGATGTCTTCGACACCTGAAGGTAGGTGAGCCGAGGAAGTTGCGACAGGACAGAAATTCTCTCATCAGTGACGGCTGTCGGCACGTTGTCTAAATTAAATCCGCGTAGCGAGACAAGATGAGAGAGAGCTGACAGGCCTGCAGGCGTGATCTGCGAATTGTTAGCCAGTTCGATATGTTCCAGTCGCGGATTCTTCAGTGCGCTGACTCCCACATCGGTGACGCTAGTGCTCGTTACTAGCAGGGTTCGCAGGGTGGGATGCTCTGCCAGTGCCTTCAGGGCATCATCGTCGATCTGGGGATTCGACATGATTTCCAGGCGACTCAGAGCGGGCAACCTTGAGATCTGTTTGACACCTTCTGCAGTGATCCTGGTTCCTCCCAGTCCTAGAAACTCGATGTTTTTCATCTCGCTCAGAGTGGCACAAGCCGGATCGGAGATTCGTGTGCCCCCGAGGTGGAGCTGGCTCAGATCTCTGATGAGAGGGAGAGCCTGAACGCATTTATCTGTAATACGAGTTTCCGACATGCCCAGGTATTTGATCGACATTCCCGCCAGCCGTTCGACGGCCCGGTCTGAAATCGACGTGTCGCGCAGCTCAAGAACGTAGAGAGATCCCTGTGGGCAAAGACCGCGCAAAGTGTTTACCGCATCGTCATCGATGGAACTCAGACCTATTAGAAAAATATCGCCGACGACAAACGGCTGCTTGGGAAGTTCGTCGATCGATTTCAGATTGCGAAGCACGCGGGTCTGCGAGTCGTCTGAGACTGACAGGGTGACAGATCCACCTTGCGCGATAACCCATTCCGCAAGTTTCTGGTCGGGATTGTTGGAACTCAGAGGGGTGTTGTTCTTGTCGGATTCTCGTCTCATTAGGTCTCTGACGGCATCTACAGACATCGCCACGCGAAATCCAATCAGCGAGGAGTCGTAAGCCGATGAGGCGCTGCTGCGCGACGCAGAGCGACAGGCCTCGGCGTAGGAAACCCAGTTTCCGCCCCGGGTCATGTGTTCGGAGTTTTTCGTCTGCGGACCAATCGGATTGATCGTGGGTTGCTCGGCGCGTGCAGTGTAACTATCGCTAAGCCAGTCATCGAGAACCCATTCCCAGACATTTCCGTGCATGTCATGCAGGCCAAACCCGTTCGCTGGGAGTTCGCCTGTTTGATGTGTTCGTTCCATCGAGTTGTCATCGAACCAACCGATTTTCGTCAGGTCGGCTGAGTTCTCTCCGGTTGAGAACTGAGTTGTCGAACCAGCCCGGCAGGCAAATTCCCACTCGGCTTCAGACGGTAGGCGATACGGGTCGGGACCGAATGGGAAACGAATGCCATTCGTGGTGGTAGCAGCCGGCTGGAGTCCTTCCCGCCGGACAAGTTGCTGGCAGAACTCTCGCGCTGCTTCCCACTCAACCGTTTCCACGGGAAAGTTTGCGGTATCCAGACTCTGGACGGAGTCCGCCCATTCTCCGCCCTGAGAAAATAGCGAGGGATTGGTCTCCATGATTCGCTGGAACTGCGATTGCGTGACTTCGCTTGTTCCCAGATAGAACGGTTGCGTCAAAATCACCTTGTGTCGTGGACCTTCACTGCGAATACAGTCCTGCCAGGTCTGATCGTCCCCGGCGATGGGTAATGCCGCTTCGATTTCCTCGGGCGTGCTCCCCATCAGGAATTCCCCCGGCGGAATGAGTCGGAATTTCATGCCAATACTGTTGGTGTACTCGACGGGCACCTTGAGGTACGCCGCCCATTCCTCCTGGTGCTTTTTCGCCTGCTCGGCATCGAAAGGAGCAATCGCGGGAGCGGGAGCGTCTGCGGGCCAGCCGTGCCAGGAGTTGGTTTCAGGCTTTTTAGCAAGTTGCCGCTGTACCGCATCGACCGACAACACCACGCGGAAACCGATATTGCCGTGGCGATCTGTCGGTTGATGAAATGTGCGATGAGCGACGTGACAAGAATCATAATTGTTGTTCCAGTTGCCTCCGCGAATGACTTGTGGAAGTCCGGCCTCTGGTGAATGGATCGGGTCAATGGCACTGCTTCCTGAGAAGCTGGCATAGAACGTTGGATCCCAAGTGTCCTGCACCCATTCCCACACGTTGCCGTGCATGTCTGCAAGCCCAAATGGGTTCGGCTTCAGCTCTCCAACATAATGTGTATGTGCTGCAGAGTTACTGTTGAACCAGGCTGTCGCTGACAACTCCTCAGCAGAATTCCCCGGCCAGAAACGGGTGGTCGTTCCCGCCCGGCAGGCCCACTCCCATTCCGCTTCGGTAGGCAGCCGATAGCCGCTTCCATGGATGGAGGCACTGCCGTTGTCAGGCTGGGTGTAGAAGGGTGTCAACTGGTTTCGCAGACTGAGACGATCACAAAACTTGCCTGCGTCATGCCAGCTGACCATTTCCACTGGTAACTTGCCACAGTCGAGATCCGCAACCAAATCGCCGCCTTCTTGCCCTGCGGAAAAGTAAGCAGGGTTCGATGCCATCACCTGTTCATATTGCGACTGAGTGACTTCGGTTGTGCTCACGTAGATTGGTTGAGTCAGGATGACCTTGTGCTGCGGGCCTTCCGCCTGGGCACGTTCGCGCCACGAGACATCCTCTCCGGCACTTCGGACTCCTGCTTCAACTTCTGAGGGAGTTTTTCCCATCAGAAACTCACCCGGCGGGATCAGGCGGAATTTCATGCCGATGGAGTTTTCATACTCCACCGGCACACCGAGGTACTTCGCCCATTCCTCCTGATGTTTTTTTGCCTGCCCGGCATCGAACGGGGCAATGGCGGGGGCTGGCGCATCAGCCGGCCAACCATGCCACATGGAGCGTTGCTCTGTCACTGGGGGGGCCGACTTCTCATTCAGCAGTTGTTTCACCGCGTCCACTAACAACACCACGCGAAAACCGAGGTGGTAGTGCCGGTACTGAGGAGGATGGGATATTTTACTCGACGAACGGCAGTCCGACAGAGGGTGGAGCCAATTGCCGCCGCAGACGGGCCCCCAGACAGTGGAAAGTGGCCTGTATGGGTCAATTGCAGCGTCCGTTTCGAAATTCTCATAGAACGCCGGATCCCAGCTGTTCTGCACCCATTCCCACACGTTGCCGTGCACGTCCGACAGTCCGAACGAATTCGCCATCAACGCACCCACCGTATGTGTCCGACCTCCCGAGTTATCACCAAACCATCCCGCGAGCTTAAGATCTTCGTCCCTGTCCCCGCTCCAGAACCGCGTCGTGGTCCCCGCCCGGCAGACATATTCCCATTCCGCCTCCGTCGGCAGCCGATAACCCGTCCCGGCCAGCAGCGTGACCGTTTCACCAGACCGGAAGTAGAATGGTTTCAGTTTCTCCTGCTGGCTCAGTTTCGCGCAGAAATCGACCGCGTCGTTCCGGCTCACCGTCTCCACCGGATGGTTGCCGGTCTCCAGATTGGCGACTTTGTCCTTGCCTTCCCCGGTAGCTGAAAAGTGCGACGGGTTGGTACCTATTACCTGCTCGTACTGCGACTGCGTCACTTCAGTCACGCCGACGTAGATCGGCTGGGTGAGCACCACCTTTTGCTGCGGACCTTCTCTGTTGATCCGTTTCCGCCAACTCTCGTCTTCACCGGCCACCTGCAGCGCCGCTTCGATTTCCTCCGGCGTGCTGCCCATCAGGAACTCGCCCGGCGGGATGAGACGGAACTTCATGCCGATGGAGTTCTCATACTCGACCGGCACGCCCAGGTACTTCGCCCAGGCTTCCTGATGTTTTTTCGCCTGCTCAGCATCGAACGGGGCAATGGCGGGGGCTGGCGCGTCGATGGGCCAGCCGTGCCAGCCTGTTGTGGTGGTTGGGTCTGCGGGCGTTTTAGTTGTTGAGCCGGATGTCGTATTGCCCGAAGCACTCGTCACGTTGGGATCGGGCGTCTCCTTCCCGCTGTTCATGACTACGAACCCGATGACGGCGACCACGGCAAGCACCCCGCCAACCAGCCAGCCGAACGGTTTCTTTTTGGCTCCAGAAACTCGCAACTTTTGGGCCGGTAATATCTCTGTATCAGCGGTGCCAGAACGTCTTTCGACGCAGGTCACCTGTCCGTTGTGCTGCAATTCACTCTGACAGCGGGCCAGCAGATCGGCCACTTCCTGGGCGGTCTGGAAGCGGTCGTCCCGCTCCTTTTCCAGCAGCTTGAAGATGATCGTCTCCAGCCAGTCGGGCGTTCCGGGCAACACGTCACCCAGGGGCCGCGGCGTGTCCTCGCAGACTCGCTTGAGCACGGCCACCGTATTCGCCGCACGGAACGGTGGACGCCCGCAGGCCATCTGGTACATCACGCTTCCCAGGCTGAACAGGTCGGCCCGATGGTCGAGCGTTTCGCCACGCGCCTGCTCGGGAGCCATGTACATCGGCGTGCCGGCAATCAGCCCGCTGGAGGTCAGCGTCGCATCATCGACGGCGCGGGCCAGGCCGAAGTCGGAGATCTTCGCGCGCAAGTTGGGGCTGTCGGCCAGCAGAATATTGGAGGGCTTGATGTCACGGTGGATCAGATGGGCGGCGTGTGCGGCTGCCAGTCCGGCCGCAACCTGCCAGCCAATCCGCAGAACCTCATGTGCCTCAAATGGCCCGTGCTGTTCCATTCGCTGCTGCAGGGTTTTCCCCGGGATGTACTCCATCACCAGATACGGAATCGGTTCTTCTTCCACCGCGTGAATGGCGACGATGTTTTCATGCGTCACAGCGGCGGCAGTGCGGGCTTCCCGCAGGAAACGTTTGCGGGGCGGCGAAGTTGTGGCCAGTTCGGGACTCATCAGTTTGATCGCCACCACCCGGTGCAGTTTCTCGTCAAACGCTTTGGCAACGATCCCAAACGCTCCACGACCGAGGATCTCTTCGATTTCGTAGTGCGCCAGCCGACCCAGCCAACCGGGACGAGTGGCCGGTTCCAGGTACTTGCGGAACTCCGCCTCGCCTGAGGCTCGCTCGGTGGGGTCATCATCGGTTTCGGCGGAGTCGGTCATGAGGGTTCGCTCGACCGACGAACTGGCCCCTACTGCCGGGGTCTCGAGGAACTGACTGGTTTCGGCATGGGTCTTGAGCAGTTCTTCTACCTGGGTACGCAGTTCCGCATTCCCGGTGCAGGCGTGATCGAGGTAGGCGGCACGCTCAACCGGATCGGCGATCTCGAAGGCGGCCAGAAAGATGTCTCGTTCGTTCATTTTGTTGTCCTGCCGTGGCTTGTACCCGTCAGTTGGCTGTCGTGGGTCGTAAAAAAGCGGGAATCTGCCGTCTCTGAAACCGTGGCGATTTTCCTTGGAACAGTACGCCAAAAAAATGGAAAAGATTTTTTTGGGGGAGTTTACGACGACTCAGATGCTTCCCGCTGGATTTCCCGCAAAAGCCACGCTTTGGCATAAGCCCAGATTCTATCCGCAGTTCGGGATGACAGTTCCAGGGCCTTGCCAGCATCGGCCAACGAAAGACCGGCAAAATATCGCAGTTTGACCAACTCGCAGGCGACGGCGTCAACCTGCTCGAAGCGGCTGAGAGCTTCGTCAAGAGTTTCGACGAGGCTGTCCCCATCCTTAGCGGCCGACAGCGCTGCCAGTTGAATAGTGATCTGCTGCCGGTCTCCCCCGTGTTTAAGGCGCTTCCGACGGCGGGCCTTGTCCACAAGGATCCGCCGCATCGCCTCTGCGGCCGCTCCGAAGAAATGCCGTCGGCTGGACCAGTGCTGGACGTAATCCACGTCGACCAGTCTCAGCCAGGCCTCGTGGACCAGCGCTGTGGCCTGCAGCGTCTGTCCAGGTTTTTCCTGCGTTAGTTTCTCGGCGGCCACCCGGCGGAGTTCCTCATACACGATCGGCAACAACGCCTCAGCGGACGAGGGATCTCCCGCTTCGACCTGCTTCAGGATCTGAGTGACGTTGTGCGATTCGTTCATCCGGTAGGAAACTCCCGTCCCATGGCGCTGGTCAATCCCGCCGCGTGACACCGGGCAATAGGCCGACGGTCAGAACTCTAATGAGCATCAGGCAAAATCTTAACCGAAATCGCGCCCTCGAGCCAGATTCTGATCCAACTGACCCACATCAATCGCGTTCCGTCCCCTCTGTCGGGCCACCTCGTAATCCTCCTCTTCTTCGAACGCATGTTCCCAGATCTGTAGGTCAGGCTCCCGCCTTGGTATTAACCATAATTTTTCAACAGATCGGTGTCGCATTCCATGAATCGGGGGGGTATTTCCTGGGATTGACGTGTTTATGTGTGTTGGCATGCGAGTTGCCATGTGGATGGGGGTGGCAGCGTCGGAGGAGGGAAATCTTCCCCGCCGACTGGGATCTGCTTCTCTGTTCTGCCGGTTCATTGTCTGCGATCCTTTGCGAACACGCTCGTCAGGCAGGGCGCAAGGCGATCGACATGGGGGCACTCGATGTGAGGATTGTGCGGGGCAAAGACAAAACGACTTCGGCGCAAGATGGAGGCCTGCCGCAGTAGGACTACTCTATCTCACGACGCGACGATGTGCCTGAAATCCACTGCAGGAGCGATTGATTGTCAACAAATGGCTGATATCCGCGATTGGCGAAGACAACCGTGCCGCTGCGGTCAATAACAAAGGTGCCGTGCAGAAGGTCTTCCTGTTGAGATTCCGAGGGACGCATATACACTCCCCACGCTTCAGAGACGGCATAGTCAGGATCGGATAGAACCGGGAATATGAATCCACCGTACTCTGTATACTGTTCACGGGTGAATTCCGGTTTGTCTGCACTGATTGCCACGACTTCTGCTCCCAGTTCGTGGAAGTATTCCAAGTCTTTCTGTAAAGCGAACAACTGGGCGACACAGTGGCTGCAGTTGTATCCGTAGTAAAAGACCAGCACGATCGGTCCCTGCTCCCTCATTGTCGACAGCGAAACCGGCTGGTCCTCTGCGTTGATCAGTGTGAAATCGGGAGCCGGTTTGCCGATCAGCGGGTGTTGCTCTGTTTCCGCCCTTTGAAAATCCGGGGCATTTAAAAGTTCTTCCAACGGACTCGACAACTTCTTACTCTCAACCGCGTCGAGATACACCTCGGCATCGACCTTGATGTCACCGGTGTAGACGAGCCCATACTGGGCGCATACCTGTCGACACTGTTCCAGCCAACTCGCTTCTGCGCCATCGTCTGAAGGAATCGGTGTCGCCACGTGATACGCAAGGACGACGCCGTAAAGGATACCCACGCCAACCAACAGGCCAAGGAAAGCCTTTGTTGCTGCGCTTCGCTGCTGACGATCTGCCTTTTTCGACTGACTCATCGACCTTGACCTGTTGCTATTGGACATAATTCGCTCACTTATCGGGCTGTGGCGGCACTGTTGCCAGCGACAGGTGGAAACGGGACTTGTGGGACGGCGACGGTCAGCGTGGCTGAGTAGGCTGTGCTGTCATAACCATCACCCGAACGCTCAGGCTCGCGATGGTGAATGACGACGAGAATCACGTTGGCTTCCGTGGGTGTGAACTCAGCTTCGCCCTTAGCATCGGTCATGCGCTCATGCGTTTCGTCGAAGCCCTCTGCGAGTTGCTGACCACGTGGAATGAACGTCACACGGGCATTGGCCAAGGGTTGCCTTTCAAACAGCACGCGTACGCGAATCGGTTTGTTGGGGCCACTCTCGGTGACGGGGTTCGTGAGCGGAACCAGTTCCAGCGGATGCCCCAGTGGACGGTCACAGCGCATCAACGGCCCTTTGGTCGCTGTGGGGTTCGGCCCCACAACGAAATAGGTTTTCGCGCTCTTGATCGCTCGAATTTTTCCATGAAGTGTGTCGAGTTCATGCGAAACAACATGCAGTCCAGGTTTGGTTGTCGTATACCGGGCTGTCCAATATCCCTGCTTTTCCTCGTAGGCAGTCCCGATCACGTTTGGCTTGAGATCGACCTCACAGCCACAAGGCATATTGACATTCAACGTGGCATGATCCAGCGTAATTAAGCTGTGCAACTTAAAGTCGCGGTGGTCATTCCCGTGATTACCCAGTTTCAGATCCACGTGCACGATGTTGCCTTCACGAACCTCAGGGGTGTTCACTTCGACCCAGGTATCGTGGGCAGCGGCAGAACTGACGGTGAGGGACAACAGTGCGACAGTCGTCAGACTTTTCATGACAAAACCTTACATAGGGTTATTAAATACTTACAAAACAGCTTGAAGTGTGTTCACTGGCGATGCTTGTATCGCAGGAATTCACAGGCGAACCGGAAGCTCCTCAACGCTGCGGAAGTTGGAGCAACGCTTCCTTACTAATCTCGATTTTCTCAACGTGCCCCGTCAATTCGATGCCGCGGGCATCATCTTTGAAGATCAAATGCATGTGCGCGGAAGTGCCAGGATGTGTCAGTTTGCCTACTGCATCTTTGGCGTAGATGCCGATCACCATGCCTCGAACACGTGTGAACCTGGCTTCATACGGTTTAGCATCAACTGGCAACTCCAGACCGTGAACGCGAGCATGCACTGGACAGGCACCATTGATGATGTGTAAACGAACGTTCTGAAACTCGCCGTCAATTCTGAAGACAAACGGACGTGTTGTATCCAGACCGGCGCGCTCGGCCGTCTGGCGAATAAACTCCTCAAGATCATTGGAAGTCACGTCCATCGGAACGTTGTGTTCCGACCATTCCGAGACGTAGGCACCTGCCAACAGTGTGGCCTGAGACGGACCCTTGTCGAAATCGACGGGTTGGGGTTTTCCGGCGTCAACGCTGCTGATCAAGACCTCGCTATCTCGAATGGTGATCTCGCCATTGAGGCCAGCCAGAGCCCCCACACCGTAAAAGTGCTTTCGACCGATCAGTTCCCGAAGCACAACCCTCCCCTGGTGCTGTTGTTGTCCAATGGCGAGCCGCATCTCTCCAAAAGTCATCACCTGCGGAGGACCGACGGACGAAGTATTCTCTTCGCCTGACGCTGTACTTGCAAACAGTGCCAATGCAAGAACGATGTGTCGTGATGGGAATGTGAACTTCAACTTTAGCTCCCGTAAACTGAAAACTGTTGCTGGTTGAACCGACGTGTGATGTTGGCCAAGTTCGTTGCTGTGGACGTCGCAATTTTAGTACTCGCCGATTACTTCACCTCCACCGCGCGTACACAACGCGTGGTAGGTTACCTGGTCGATATTTTCGGAAACCATTCGAACGGACCCATCGCCGGACAGGAAGTGAGTTCCCGAAGTATGATAGCTGCTGAACGTGAACGCAGGGGTAACATCAGAGTTGGGTGGATTCTCTGCAACGGCCACAATCCGACCTGGGGCATGAGCAGCCCCCGCGAAGACGCCCAGCCATGTTGAGGGTGAGAATTCAGAGTTACGTTCACCCGCAATGAATGTCGTGGACAACCCGTCCGTAAAATCACGGAATCGAAATGCTTTCTGCAATACGAAGGTACCGTTTCCGACACACGCTCCCATCGGACATCCCGCGTCGATCATTCTGACCGTACCAAAAACGCCAATATAGTTAGACTTCGGTACGCGAGTGTCTGTGAAAGTAGCAGGATAGTTGGGCATCGGCATTGGTCCGGGTTTCAAGACGAATGTCGTATCGCCGGGATCGGATGGACATATGAACGCGGGAATCGATGTTGTACGGACCCGGTCGTGAAAAGTGTCCAGCATGGGCAGGTCGAAATCGATCAGACTTTCCTGAACGTTCTTCTGTTCCAGATAGGGGAGAATTCGAACTGCCCAGCCCCATCCGGGACTCCCCAGCCAGTAGGGCTGATTCGTGGTGGGATGCTGAGCAATCCATCCGGGCGGAAGCGCTCCGACCGTGTCATGATACATGTGCAGCGCCAATCCAATCTGCTTCAAATTGTTCTTGCACTGAGTCCGCCGGGCCGCTTCGCGGGCTTGCTGCACCGCAGGTAAGAGCAATGCCACAAGTACGGCGATGATCGCGATGACCACCAGGAGTTCGATGAGAGTGAAGCCGCGTCTGTTCCGCTGCGGAGCGTTCTGATGAGGAGTCACGATAACTGTTCCTTAAATAAATGCGTCAACAAATCGAATACAATCATCCTGTTTAGAACTCACCAATCACCTCCCCACCTTGACGTGTGGCTAGAGACCTCCAGATTGCAAGATCGATGCTGTCGCTGACAAATCTCACGCTGCCGTCGACAAGTGCGATTTGCACGCCTCCCGTATGCGCGCTGCGGGCACTCACTAATGCGAAATTGTGTAAGCCGTTCTGGCAATCCGGAAACTCTTTGGAGTTGGGACCATACCAGTGGTTATACATGGTGTCTGCCAGGTGACCGTTGATCCATTTCGCTCCACGCTGTCCCGACCAGGCGGGTGCACTGCCGACCGCACACGCTGCGGGCGTCGTTTGCGTTCCAGTAGGGAGTTCGACAACCCGATGTCGAAAATCCTGACCATTCGGTGCGCTATTCTGGCCGTCACCAATTAACTGTTCCCCGAATGCAACGGTATTACTGGTGCCGTCCACGACATCGCGAAAGCCCATCTTGGAGAAGGAGAAAATGATTCCGTCCGCGTTGGAGATGCTGCCATCGTCCGCCGCGGACGACCCGTTCACGCCAGATCCTGCACACGCGGGGTAGCTAATGCCTCCATAATTCGAACCGGGAACAGCGTCCTTATCGCTGGGACACAGCATCAGAGGTAAACGGACCTGAGCCGCGAGGTCATTCTTATTGACTTCCACAGCATCAAAACCACCGACGTTGAACGCATTGAGTGGCGGCACATCAAAGTTCAAATTGCCTTGCAAGGAGCCTTGTTCCACGTAGGGCAATAACTGCGCATGGGCGGACCAAACATACGGAAACCCAAGCGACCCGGGCGGGAAAACGCGGTGTGAGGATTCGTAGTTGTGCAGCGCAAGCCCCAACTGCTTCAAATTGTTTTTGCAACTGGTCCTTCTAGCCGCTTCGCGGGCTTGCTGCACCGCAGGTAAGAGCAATGCCACAAGTATGGCGATGATCGCGATAACAACCAGTAGCTCGATGAGCGTGAAACCGCGACGCTTTGTTCGCGATAATTTGCAAAAGCTATTCATACTCTAAGTCTTTCGCTGTTGCGTGAATGTTTGAATGACGGTCAACGGTGCCGTCTCGCATTAAGCGAGTGCGCGCAGGGAGAGCCTGAATGCGCGAGGGCACAGTGGGATATGGATCGTCGATTGAATCGACACGACCGCGCGACCGGTGATGGCACGCTCACAACAGGTTTCTCAACCAGCCTTGTAAGGAGCGAGCCGAACCCCGCGTGAGCGTGCGAACACAAGCCGCGCAGAACTGCACTGCATGCAGCGCAGCCGATTGCCGCAATGGCGAATCAGGGACGGATTCGGATTCAATCGAGAATCGATCGGAAAGCGGCATTCACGCCAATTTTGGCGGAGGCTCAGGCGGCTCAGCAGCAATCGAGGCCGCGACAGCGGACTGAGGGCGATCCCAACTTCCGAGGTCGCTTTGAAACTCAGGGACATGGGCCACCGGGATCACGGCCCAGGGAAGAGAATTCCAGAAAAGTCCCTGACCTCGACACTTCATCATCTCGATTCCGATGACGAATCGAGTCGAGTCCTCTTCCGGTTGTGCCTGCTCTCCATCCCGATGTTGTTGATCGCGTCCGGAAGTTGAACAACACTCCGATTTGCTCGAAGCCTGGTGGCAGGCAAGTGAGTGTTCACTGATGGCTGACTTCGTGCAGTGTGGACAAAGCTTCTTTCTCGAAGCCTCATCTTTGACGACTTTCGCGGATGACTCAGCCCTAGCAGCATCGACGACAAACTGCGGGGGAGTCACGCCATTTGCCTTCGCCCAGACAAGCTTTTCAGCGTTCGTGAAACAGCAGCATTGCTTCCAGCATTGATCAGCAGAAGCGCATCCGCAAGGCCTGTTTTGACAGGGGAACGGCTCAGACTGATCCTTGCCACGCGGTGGTACCGTTCCGACAGGGAGCGGAAAGAACGACGCGCAAACAGACACAAGAACCACCAAGCCAACCAGCCTGCGGAACAAGCGTCTTCCAAATTGCGCTCGCCGACCAAACATCGATCCTCCCAGTGATCCCAGCACGGAACCACCGAGTCAAAATGCTGCCTGCTCACTCCTCACGAATAAGAAATTACCGAGAACTGCCGACATTCGCAATTCTGCGGCGAATTCTCGTGTTGGCGGGAAATCGCATTCTCGGGCGACATGAGGATCGGCATCAAGAGGAACCTGAACGTCACTCCACTCGTGAATCACATTCGTCCACGACATTTAATCACCTCAAAACCTGTGTGACTCGTGCCCGGCTCTCATCACATTCGTAATGACCGCTTGACATGCTGTTCCCTGCTTTGTTCAGAGTTCGAAGAGGGTCCCTTCCGGGGAGGTGGTACAACTACGAACGGCCGCACTCGGCGAGACACGGTCCGACTCCTGGCGAGGACACTTTTTTGCTGACGCTGGAGCCAGACGGTCAGGCGGCTGCCTGCAAAGCAGTCTCAAGTGGGTTCGACTCCCACCGGTGTCTCTTCAATACGACCGGGTGACAGCTTCGGAAAATGGAGTTCAAGTATCCGCTCGACCTCCTCCCAATCAGGCAGTCCAATCAGCCCGATATCAACGTTATGGGTTCGCTTGCTGCCAACATGAACCTCCGTTTCGAAGATAATATCGGTTCGTTTTCGCGATCGTCGTTCATGGCGGCGGATGCAAACGTGCTCGCGACCGTACTCGTAAAACGACTGTTTCAACGTCGGGAACAACCAGTTTCGGCACCATCCCGGTGGTCGAACCAGAAGTACTCGGCAATCGGTGATCGCGTATTCGGCGATTTGTGCAACCCTTCGCATTCGCCACGGGCTGGTCAGCAAATAACCGGCGATGGACAGGAATCCCAGACCCGCGAACATTGGGATCGCGAAGGTCAGTTCTGGACCTTCCTGCAGGATCCCAAACACCGTCAATCCGACGGCCGCAGAACCGGGCAGTATCAAGATACACCCAAACACGAAGGCAGCCCACGTTTCGCTGCGGAACAAACGATAGTCGGGCCGTCCCCTCCAGAGGATCGTTTCAGCTGGTTCCAAATAGTCGTCGACATTGTCGATCGCTTCGGCGTTTTCTGACGATCGCAATCCCCTTAATGTCAGCGTAACACCAAACCACGTCAACATAATCAAGCCAAGCACAGCAATCTGCGTGACGAGATCACGTACCAATACTGGCCCTGGCCCCGCAAACGGCAACCCAAGTTCCTTGGCGATGAAGAACCATCCCATCGCTCCCAGAATGATTGCATAGCATAGCTTTCCGGTTCGCGAACCTCCCCTTTTGGATTTGCTCGGAAATGGGTGCGGCAGCCCCAGAGCCTCAAGCAACAGCGAAAGAGCAAACAACAGGATGACTCCTGCGATCAGCAGAAGAAACCAGTCACGCGGCCGAGCAACTTGGGCGAAAAGAACGTGTTGCATTGGGTGAGTAGGGCTCCTGAATTGATCGTGAAATTATCTCTTTCGTTGATTTGCAAATCAAGATTCCTGTTAGCGAACAATTGCCACTTTTCGATTGTCTCTCTCCCGTCCGTTGATGTTGTCTGTCCAGCGGCATGCCGGTCACCCGGCAGGGTTTGGCACTGCCTGTTCCGTGAATGGGATCTGACCAGGGAACATCGACGTTGGTTAGCTCAATGGCAGAGCACCAGATTATGGATCTGGAAGTTGCGGGTTCGACTCCCGTACCAACACCCACGAGCCGGATAGTACCCGGCACCAGCCTGTTAAGCTGGCGACGCTGCATAGCGTCTCACAATGCCTGAAGGAGGCAGACGTACGATTTGATCGGCTGGGGCATGTGCTCTGGATCACTCGCCGGAGGTCCGCGCAAGCGGTGGACTACCCTACGGGCGGTGCCCGGGTTCGACTCCCATCAGGTCTACTGACAACAGAAAGGGGCTCATGGTCCAATGGGAAGACACCGCTATGGCATGGTGGCCCCTATACTCAACACAGCGGGTTCGATTCCCGGTGAGTCCCAAGGACAAAGGTGAGAGGCACAGGACATGAGATTTGTTCCATACAACGGCCAGGTCGCAATCATCGCTCGGAATGGTCAGGAACTCTGCGCGGATTATCCGGAAAGCGACCTCTCCGACCATCTCGGACTCTGGTTCGGCGAAGTCAATGCGAATGGCCAGCCAATCATCTACACGATCCCGACTGAGTACGTTGAAGAAGGTGAAACCATCTCTCCTGAGTATCGACACTGAGATTCATACGAGGAAGGTAGCCGGATACGGTTGGCCGGACCGCACTGCTAACGCGGCTCTCTACTGGAGATGAGGGTTCGAATCCCTTGCCTTTCGCTTGAACGACTGACATGGCCTGATGGTGAAATGGATCATCACACCCGGCTTCTACCGCTACGCTCAGCCACGCAGTACCACGGTAAAAAACTGACACGGCTCAGAGTCGCTGCCACCGATGAGAAACGTCGCGGGGGCCGCGGCAAAGGCGTGTAGCCAGAGGCCATACTTCCGGGAGGTGGTCGCTCCGTTCGTTCGCTCGACGAGGTGTATGAGATCGAAGGATTACCCGCGCGAGCGCCGCTGCCGGCCGGAGAGGCAGGCCACCTGAATGAGACAGGGACCCTGGAGTTCGCCGAGAAGATCAGCGCTCCGCAGAGAGTCCCCAGAAAGTCCAGTATAGTGGCGTCAGAGGAAACATCCCTCTGACATTCTGGACATTTGATGAGTGGCATGGCGTTCCGTGGTGCTCTTCCGCCTAACCGCAGCGTTGACCGGGCCGGCGCCAACCAACGTTGACTTCAGCAAAGACGTGATCGGCGGCTCCATGTCCAACGCTTCGTTCTGCCACTACTTGCCAATCGACAGGGTGAAAGTTCGGTCCTGCCAGGCAAGTAGATCGACCGTCTGATCACGTTTGTAATTGCCGTTAATGACCTTGGCCGTAAAGTTGTCATTGAGCTTGTAGTCGCTATTGACCGGTTGCACAGACGGGCCACCCGCTCCGCCGACGGTCAGAAGCTCCTTAATACATTGACGCGACGGAATGTGGTCGAGCAGCAAGACGATCTCTACCTGGTGTAATTTGGAGGTCGGATCAAGCGTGGAGGCACAACTCGTATGGCCTTCGCCATGATCCACGGTTGCGTAAAAGGCCGTGCCGCTATCCACTCGAATTGTGACAAGTTTGGCATCATCCCGATCTAGGATGGCTGTCATTTCGACGCGGTAGGGTAACTGGGTCGCCGGGCGGTTGGGCGCTGCGGTAATGTGAGTGCTATAGATCAGTGTGGAAATAATAACCGCAGCCAACATGAAAGTGATCGCTCGTTGTGCAAGAACAGTTTTCATTGCGTCTCCATCAAGGAATACGTCGATCTGTGGTAGAACGTCCCGTCATCAACGGGTGGCGGGAGTCGACTATGATTTCAGGAAACGCTGGCCACCGCCACTCCGGTGCATGGCCTGGTTCGCTGGCTCTGTTTCTGGCGCGATTACGATCCCGTGAGTTGTGACTCCATCTCCTCAATCTTGCTGGCGACGCCACGATTCAGAATCGTGACACCAGTGAGGACGGCCGCAAAAAATGAGGCAAGGAGCAGAAACGGCAGCAGTTCAGCGGGATATGTTGGTGCAACGAACAGAAGCGCGCCAGCACCGATCGGCACACAGTACCAAAGCGGCACCCACCGAAGGAGCTTCGCCTGCGCACGGAATGCCGCTCGCCAGAATCCCAGATCTTCCGGAGAATGTGAACTCAACAGCTGGTAGCTCAGCGCGTGGGACCAAACAACACCCACAATGAACCCGCTACTCACGAGAATGACCAGGCATCCGCAGTATTTCGGCGATCCAACCTCACTGTGCGCAAGGATAGCAGCAAACCCGATCATCACGATGATTGCGGCCACACTCTCCTGAACTGCGCGTTGAATTGAACCCTTGATCAGTTGGCGAATCAACTCTTTATTGGTCATGTCACGCTCCTTATTAACTGTGTGTGGACAAGTGGCCCGATTCGTCAGCGAACGATACCGATCAGCCGACTGCGACGGTTGATCATCAACTTCAACACGCCTTACTTCGCCGCTCGGCTGGATCGGATAGTTATGCGTGGATCCATTTGCCGGTGCCCTTGCAATGCTTACATTGGCCGGTCCCTTGACAGCGAGGGCATTCGGAAGGAACTCCGGAACCCTTTCGGATGCAATAGCACTTCCCGGTGCCCTGGCATGTCGGGCAAGTTGCTACTGGCACGACAAAGTTCTGTTTGATTACATCCGAGTCTTCGGTCTCGTCGCCCACGCTGCCGACGACGACCGCATTCTCCCTTTCTTTCATTTCATTGAAGAACCAGTCAACTTCGTCGCTCACCATCGCGTGTAATTCAACAGACTTGTGCGGGCAGTTAATTGGTGAAACTTCTGCCAGGGATACGTCGACGTCGAGAAACGACTTAGTGAAGCACAGAAATGGATACTGAGTCTTTCCGTCCACCTTCATCCATTGCTGGTCGAGATAATACGCAAAGCGAAACGCAAATGTGGTACAAATTTGTTTCCGTTTCGCCTTCCAGACACCACTCTCCTTCAACGAGCGATTCAACTCGGCAATCAGCACGCGCACGAACTCTTTGGAAGTTCTCCAATACTCTTCTTCATCTTGCGTGAATTGTGGAAACTCCGCCATCGCTTCCGACTTTCGCTTAATGCCTAACGATCACGATCACCCAGTCGCCGCCAGAGAAATATGATTCAAATTCGCGGCCGATCAGCGACTCAGGTGCATCGGATGGTTCGTCTGCTGTTAATTGTCGACGCGGAGTTGAATCCATCGGTTTCCACCACAAGGGATTTTTGTTTCTCTTCCCACTTCGAGTTCTGTTCGCAGTTCCAAGCGTTCTGACCGAACAATTTGTGTTTCAGCGTTGATGCATTCTACTTGATTTCCAAGCGTCAACGTAATTGAAGCCCTGTATAAATCGTTCTCGATTGATGTCAGGTTCCCTGTGATTTGTGTGCCGACGCGGAGCGCCGATTCGTCATCATGTGGTATCGTTTCGCCGCCAGCCGTAAAATCAATCGTACCGTTGTTACCCAGTTGCAAAGTTTGTTCTGCGAGCACCTTCGTCTTCTCTCCTTCGTCAACGTAACGGATTGAGAGGCATCGAGCATCCAATTTATTCGACAGGAACTCCTTCCCAACCGAGATTCCACAGAGCAGTGTGAGCGCGACGAATCCAATTCGAGCAAGCATGGAAGACTCCATTTTCAGGGATGGTTTACTAACCTGGCAGACGAACGACAAAGGTAACCGGGCGGCCGCCAAAGACTGTGATTTCAAAACCCGCGTGATAGGCGGCTTCGGTTCACCGCTTTGTTATCCCGCATTTTCGGGAACAGTCTGGCGGATGACAGTGTAGTGACATCGTTCGCGCAGGAAAAAGTCCCGGCGGATCACATCATCCACGCCGATGGTCTCATGTCTTTCAGGTGGAAAGTCAACATCGCCATCCCAGCAACCAAACAATTCGATTCTATCTGCGTGTTGAAGTTGGTCCAGCAAGAACCGATGTAAGTTTTCATGGTCATCCTGCGTATCGGCACCAAACTCAGGATCAATTGCAATCAAGTATTCCTCGGGCCAGCCACCGTTTTGAAATGATAGGTGACGGTATCCGCAACCGCAATGATTTGACGACCCAAGGAACTTGACGTTGGTTTGTTCAAACACACGCCGCACTGGACTTTCACGCTCCGATAATGGCTGTGTGTTTAGCGCAGGAGCATTAGTGTCGAACGGTATGTCCGGTATGAAGGTATTGGACGCCATGTAAAGGACAAAGCACATCGTGATCTTCTAATGCGGGATAACGACCAAGTTCAGCGGCGGGTGCGTGTGACTCTGATTTCAAAAACGACGTTGCCGCCCGCTCGCGTGCAACGCTGGATATTTGCCTCTTGTGTGCTATAGGTGGCCGGTGAGCGCGGCGACAAACGCCTCAACGGTCGCCGGTGGTCCATCGCCGTAATTGGAATGTCTTGTCATATTCCATTCCGCGAGTACGGTTCGTCGGTCTTTGGTAAGTGAAAACTCCTTTTCTAATGTGAAGTATCTTCCGGTGATCGAATTGGCGTCTGGTGGTTCCTTGAAAGACGTGTCGATCGGCACGACAAGTGCCACCATGAAGGCTTCGGCCATTTCTCTCGGCTCAGGTAATTCAATGACTGCACATGGGAAATCCTTGACACGGACTGGATGAATCTTGACCGAAGCTGCCTCGAATGTAGTTGGTCGTCCGCATTGCTCTGCAACATTCTTCAACACTGCGTCGATAAAGTGTCTTGCGTCGGGTGAAGCCGCCATGGCAAGGAATCGGAGCGGGTCAGACAACGCGATTTGACGCAGCGCATAGTGCGCGAACGCGTAATCGGGCGACGGGCCATCGTCTTCGGGCGGGTGTGGTTGTTTGCGTTTGAGGAAGTCGAAAAGTCCCATGACGATGTGCCTGTTCTTTGGCAAATAATGTTGACCGGCTCGCGGCCGGTCAACCTACTATTTTCGAGGACCGTAACGGCGACTCCGGTCCAACATTTTGTTACGATCCCTACGGTTCCATTGGCAAACGCTGTCCGTCCGGCCTGTTCAAGATCCAACCAAGCAACGATGTGCGTATGACTGCGTGCACGTCGTCGTATGATGACAACCCTGCTGAGGATTCGGCCGCTCTCTGCGGCCATACGGCGTTTCGTCTGCACCAAGTGGGACTTGCTTCACGTGGTCCCGGGCCATCGTAGTCTTTCAGGCGATAGTCTTGGGCAGCCGTTTCCGCGGCAAACCACGATGCGCCGAGATGAGACCATGTCGTCTGCGCGTCTGCGCTATCGGGGTCGTCGTCGTACGGCGCGTACAGCTTCTGACAAGCCACGCACGCCCGAAGTACTTCGCTCCGATTCATGTCTGTAGGAGACTCGATGAACGCCTTCACTGCACGGAATGCGCCATCGCGGGCGGGAACCAGATGGGAGGGACATGCGATCTGGTTTTCCACCTGCAGAGTGGCGCAGGCTAATGCCGAACGGATGAGCGCATCCGTTCCCCATACCGCAAGGCTGTGGACGAACAGGGACAGGTCGAGGCAGCCCTTCGGCAGATCCAGTCCATGCGGGTTGGGATCGAAGGCAGGATCATCGCGGAACTCGTCGAGGGTTGGCGCGAGAATCGATTCGTTCTCCAAAGCGTGGTGGGTGTTGCGATCGCCAAGATACGCGCACAGCGTTTCTCTATGGCGTGACGAAATCGCGTTTCCGAAAAGTTCCCAAATGAGGGATCGTCGCATGTTGGGACTCCTGCCACCGAGTTGGAGTTGAGGCGTCGGTCTCTCCGGTTAGGGAATCGGCACGGTGGACGCCCGCTTCCTGTTTATGTCGCGTTTGTCGAGTCGATCGTAACGACGGCGGTAACGGGGCCGCCGCCAAACAACTATGATTTCAAAACCGGCGTCATCGGCGGCTCCCGTTCACCGCTTGGTTATGCCTTTTTCTGCGATATTTTCAAGACTCGGAAATATTCATCAACGTCATCAGGGGTTCCGAACACGCCGAGGCGAAACAGCGTCGGTTTCGGCGGCACTGGATCGGCTGGATATTCAGCACCAATGTAACGAGCACATTCGGCAAGGCCGTTGCGCACTCCAGCATTGGTTAACGTGTGCCATGCTTGATCGATCATCTGAGAAACAAATACGCGCAAACTGTCATCAACGACGTGTGACTGGAATTGGTCGCATCCATTCCCCGTTGTCCACGCGCAGTTTACGCCCATGCCATCGAGACAAATAGTTCGACGAGCATTGGGATCAGTCACCGCTTCGTGATGGTAGTGAGCGAGACGCGCGAATTGAGCTGTTGTTAGTTCGCAATTGTCGTGATGTGCGGGCAAGCGACATGGATAGGCTTGCCGCCATAGCATTTCCGCGAGAACGGTGACGGAAAGCGAGGCGGCGTCCTCGCCCTTGGCAATCGTGATGCACGCCTCCGGATGAAACGATGGTTTGAGAAGCAATCGGATCGCCAACGTCCCCGAACCCCACGACGGATCAACAAGCGGGCCGATGCACATTGAATGGCAGATCGCATCGGCTGTGTATTGCTCAAGTTGCATCGTTGGCGGAACCCGCGTCCAGTTAAGGCATAACTTGTTATTAGGCAGAACGGTTCTGTCTAAGTCGGTTGTGGATTCTGTCTAAGTCGGTCATAATTCTGTAGAAGGGGTGAGGAGTTGTCAAGC
>JACTNB010000025.1 GCA_014584345.1 Planctomycetota bacterium | reverse complement strand
TTGACGAACTAGCCGCGACCGTCAGGGAGCGGGACAGACTGGAGTCTGGTATATCGCAATGCATAGCCATTACTTCAGTTATGCCAAAGGATTGTTCCTTGGGGAACCGCCCGTGTGGCCCGCTTCCTGACGGGCGCGGCTAGTTTACCGGGCATTATCGAGGCAAAATTTGCGCGTTGGTAAGTGTGTGAGAAATCCGAACTAGCCGCGCCCGTAAGGGAGTCGGGCCGGGTGCTCTGGTTGTCCTGACGATGGCACTCCTCCTCGAAAGGGAGTCACATCCCGCCACGCACGGCTGACACAGCCGTGGCACCTAAATCATGCTCCAACCAGGGCACCCGGGCTGCATCGAGTTCGGATTCACACCTAACGTGTCTGCAAATCGCTTCTCGATTACATGGTGTGCATGCAGTCCGGTGCCCTTCGTCAGCTTACGCAGGTCACCATAGGATTGGATTCCAAACTCGGATGCCCTAGAGAACGAGTTGAGACCTGCCCTTGGGGCCACACCTCTGCCAAACGGTCCCCATCCGGTGAATTTGGCGACAATTTACTCCATGCCATCATACAACGCGGTGACATCAATTGCGCCGGATTCATCCGCCAACAGTTTTTTGGCACCGGAATACGTATCTGGCGGATTCAATTCTGAAATGCACAGCAGAATTGAGAAAACGTGTCTTTCGTGGGATGGTTTGTTTTTCCGAACGATCAGCCTTTTCCACTCAAGCGGTTTGTCCTGGAGAAACTGCAACTAAAATGGTCGCCGGAACAGATTTCTGGTCAACTCCCGTGTTCAGTCTCATCACGCCGACGTTCCAGCGGCGAAGGAGTTGTGGCGGTTGTTGGAAGCCATGCGGTTGCAGTGGTGGGGGGACGGACTGATTGAGCCTCTGGTGCAAGTTGTCAGTCTGCCGGGGTAGCTTTGCCGTAGCGTGACGTGGGTGTGCTCCCATTACGGGAACACCACTGGCCACGTGGTCGGATGACATGCCGCGGTCGATCAGCATATACTTCACGCTCCCCCCCTGGGATTCCTGAAACCTCCATTAGGTATGTCTTGCCGACACCTTGCCATGTCCCTTGAAATTTCTTCCCTCGCACGGTCCGTCATTCAGATCACAGGCGCGCGGACGCATAATCTGCGGGATATCGAGGTCAGAATTCCCAGGCAGGCCTTGACGGTGATCACGGGCGTGAGTGGTTCCGGAAAAAGCTCGCTGGCATTCCATACATTGTTTGCAGAAGGGCAGCGACGCCTGTTGCGCACGTTATCGGGGCGTTCACGATCCTGTCTCGCGGCCTTGCCGCGCCCCGACGTGGATTCCGTGGCGGGGTTGCCTCCTGTCATCGCGGTGCGGCAGGAACAACTCCGACCGGGCCCACGCAGTACCGTGGCCAATATTACCGAAGTATTGGATTACCTGCGGGTTCTCTATGCACGTTCGGGTGTGGTGTATTGCCCCCAGTGCCAGATCGCGGTGGTGGCGCAAACGTGCGAACAAATTATCTCATCCCTGCTGCAACACCCCGCAGGAACGAAGATGCTGGTGCTGGCTCCCCTGGTCCGGGAAACATCGGGGGATCCGCGGCAGATGCTGGAACGAATCGCGCGGGAAGGATTCGTTCGCGCGCGGATCAACGGCGAGATCGTGGAACTGGGTGAAACGGGTGAATACAATGCTCCGGGTAAGCACTCGATCGATGTCGTGGTGGACCGCTTGATCCTCAGGGAAGATATTCGCTCACGCCTGGCGGAATCCGTGGGCCAGGCCTTGCGGATAGGAAATGGGAGTTGCATAGCATGTATTCAGCAGTCCGGAGAATGGCTGGATTCCATTTTTCAGACTCACCTGTGTTGCCCCCGGTGCGATCGCACGTTTCCTCCTCTGGAACCGGCATTGTTCAGTTGGTCTACTCCGCAAGGGGCATGTCCGGTTTGTACCGGTACGGGTCAATGGCAGACACTCCCTGCAACCACGCAGGACGAGTTTGACGAAGCAGAAGAGGACGTTGCGTCTGTCGACCTGCGTGGCGAGGAGCGACAGTCATGCCCCGCCTGCAAGGGACGCCGCTTGAATGAATTCTCGTCGCACGTGAGGGTCGCGGGAATCACCTTGCCGGACTTGCTCTCGTGGCCACTGCCGCGTGCGGAAGCCTGGCTGAGACACCTTTCGGAACAGGCCACTTCACCCGAAACGTCATTAATGTTGCGGCAACTGACGGAACCGCTGCTTTATCGAATGGAATTCTTGAGGGGCGTGGGCTTATCGTACCTCTCCCTCGATCGAGCGGCCGATACGCTTTCGGGAGGAGAACGGCAGCGGGCGCGTCTGGCACGATGTCTGGGGACTCAGTTGCAGGGAAGTTGTTATATGCTGGACGAGCCTACGGCCGGCTTGCATGCGCACGATGCGGATCGACTCATCGAAATCTTGCGCCGCCTGAGTGCGGAAGGGAACACCGTAATTTGTGTCGAGCATAACCTGCGCGTGGTCTTGGCGGCCGATCATGTGATCGAACTGGGTCCAGGGGGAGGACGCGCGGGAGGCGAAGTAATATTTCAAGGCTCGCCCGCGGAACTGCGCGCATCAACGGTTCCTACGGGAATAGCCATTCAACAGGCGGAGTCGCCCCAAGGCAATCAGCCTGCGTTCCAAGTCATGCCGAGCGAGCTTGCTGCGTTTCCCCTGGTGCGACTGAACGAAGCCCGTTTGCACAATCTCAAATCTGTTTCGATTCAATTCCCCTTGAAACACCTGATCTGCGTGACGGGCGTGAGTGGTTCAGGAAAAAGCACGCTCATTCTGGATGCCCTGGCCCCCCTGGTTCGAGAGGCTGTCAGTTCTCAGTCTCTCCATCTACAACGACAGGCGAATGGGCAGTTATCGCTGGATGAACCTGTCACGCAACTCAATATTGTCGACCAAAGCCCCCCTGCTAAACAGTCTCGTTCATGTCCCGCAACATATTCCGGCATGTGGCAGGATGTACAGAAAATTCTGGCCCGTACACGTGCCGCGCGGATCCGGGGGTTCGGAAGTGGTCGATTCAGTATTCATTCCCGCCAAGGAACGTGTCCTGAATGTCAGGGGCGCGGGGAAATGCAGGTCAAGCTCTCACTCTTGGCCGAGAATCGGATGATCTGCCCTGTTTGTCGAGGCCGGCGCTTTAATCCCGCGACCCTGACCGTAAAATACCAGGGTCGAGATTGTGCCGAGTTGCTCCGCATGACCATCGACGAGGCCCTGGAGTTCTGGAGCGAGTACGATTCGATTGTCCGCAAGCTCAAGCCCTTTCAGGAAATAGGTATAGGGTATCTCTCGCTGGGACAAACCGCGAGATCGCTTTCCGGAGGAGAAGCCCAACGTATGAAACTGGCCCTGGAACTGGCGTTGCCGCGTCCGGGAAGTCTGTTGATCCTCGACGAACCGACCAGCGGACTGCACTGGCGAGATGTGTCGCGGCTCATAGATTGCCTGCGGCGTCTCGTCAAGAGTGGCAGTAGCATCATCGTGATTGAACACCATCCGTTGATGCTCTCCGCCTCGGACTGGCATATCGAACTGGGGCCAGGAGCGGCGGAACAGGGGGGGGAGATCCTGTACTGTGGCCCCCGGAACACTTAATCATCCATGGGCCGGGACTGTCCCCACGATGAGCGACGACGGTACTCAATGTTCAATGCCTCGGCATAAATTCAACGCCCCAGGGCAGTATAAAAATTCAAACAACGGACAACGGATAAACCTGTGAACCACGCAACCGAGAGCGATGCATGCCCCTGGCGGGAGGAATTCCTTGCAGGGCTGAATTCCGCTGTGTACTTCGATGTTTCTTCTCGCGACGAACTGACATTGAAGGGCCGAGATCGCCACGCATTCCTGCATGGTTTTTGCACGAACGAAATTAAAAACCTGCCGGTCGGAAATTCCTGCGAGGCCTTTGCCACGAATATCAAGGGAAAAGTTCTGGCCCACGTTTTTGTTTTTGCCGAGACCGGTCGGCTGATTCTCGACTCGGTTCCCGGTGCGAACGAGGTCCTGGTGCCCCACCTCGATCGCTATCTCATCACGGAAGATGTGCAGTTACTCCCCACAACCCAACAACGGCGGCTGTTTTTCCTGACGGGGCCAGAGGTGTTGCGAATGTTGGGACGAATCACCCCAACCGCGGAGACGCTCGCACCAGGGACGTCCCGCGCCATCTCGATGGATAACCAGACAGTCCATGCCCGAAGAGTCGATTGGATGAAAGAGCAGGGGATACTGCTTTCCACGGAAATTCGTGGTGCCGAGGGGATTGTGCAGTGCTTGCAGTCGGCGGGAGCCATACCGGGATCCCCCCCCGCCTGGCATGCGCTGCGGATACGGGCGAGATTTCCGCTATTCGGCACGGATTTCACCGAGGAGACGCTGGCTCAGGAAGTGGACCGCACCGCGGACGCGATTTCCTTCCGGAAAGGGTGTTATCTGGGGCAAGAGCCGATTGCCCGCATCGATGCCTTGGGGCACGTAAATCGCCTGTTGCGGAGTGTCGAACTGCGAAATCCGGATCCGGCAATGGGCGATTTCACCGGAGCCGAAATTGTTTCCACACCCGACGGACAAAAGGAAATCGGCACGGTCACTTCGTTTGCCTGGCTCCCCGAGGAAGCCAAGCCGCGGGGCGTGGGCCTCGCCATGCTGAGGCGGGAATTTTCCGCAACCGGGCAAACCGTGTATCTGCGACTTCCCTCGGGGTATCGGGAAGCGAATGTTTTTTAATGCAACGTCTGTATTAAACAGCAACTCATCTGACCTGGGTACGGCTATGAAGCGGCGGCGGGAGAGGTAATTGTGATATTACGGTTGTTGCTGTTGTTCACCCTGGTGCCATTCATCGAACTGGTATTGCTGCTCAAACTGAGTGAGTGGCACGGCTGGCCCACGACGATCCTCCTGGTGCTGGTGACGGGAGTGCTCGGCACGGTTCTGGCACGTCTTCAGGGGTTTCAAGTCTGGTATAAAATTCAGAATGAACTGTCGCAGGGGCGCCCTCCAACCGACGCATTGGTCGAAGGTATGCTGATCCTGTTCGCGGGCGCCCTGCTGATTACACCGGGAATACTAACGGATCTGTTCGGGTTTCTGCTGCTGTGGCCTGCGTTCCGCAGTCTGTTGGCGCGCATGCTGAAGATTCAGCTTGCAGGCAAGATTGGCCTGCGGGCAGGGCAGGGGTTCGCGTTTCAGCAATTCAATTCCTCTTCCGGTACCCCATACCCTGAACAGGCTCCCCAGACACAGCCCGATCCCCGGAGAGGCGGGGAGGTCATTGATGTGGAATTTACCCGAAAAACCTCCCATACTCCCCCTGGACAATCCCGCGACTCGGCAAATTGAACCAACAGTTCAAGCCATAGGGGCTAACCCATATTTCTCTCACAATTACCAATGCGGTAAACTTTATCTCGAAAATCCCCAGAAAACTTGCCACGCCCGTCAGGAAGCGGGCCAGGCCGGGGTTCGGTTTATCACAATACATTGCCAGATTTGAAGTGGTGTCCAAGGAGTGTTCCAGGAGGAACCCCCCAGCTGGCCCGCTTCCTGATGGGCGCGGCTAGTTCGTCGAAGTCAGCAATCCTGTTCTATTGACCCGGGTGAGAAATCCGGGCAAATTGGAATCCCACAATGAGAATTCTGGTCACAGCCGGCCCGACCCGCGAATATCTGGATGATGTGCGTTACATATCGAATGCCAGCAGTGGCCGCATGGGATACGCCATCGTGCAGGCGCTGCAACAGGCTGGTCACACCGCCGTACTGGTGAGTGGGCCCGTCTCGCTGACACCGCCCGTGGGCTGCGAATTTCATGCGGTGGAATCGACGGACCAGATGATGCAGGTTTGCCAGGAATTATTTCCCCGTTGCCAGGGCGTCATCGCGGCCGCTGCGGTCTGCGATTACAAGCCGCGACAGCGCGTGCATGGAAAAATGTCGAAGACGGGGGACCCGATCGCCCTGGAAATGATTGAAACCGATGATGTCCTGGCCGCGATGGGAAACACCAAGCGGCCCGAACAATGGATCGTCGGTTTTGCCCTGGAGGCGCAGAATGAGCGCGAAAACGCCTTGCAGAAACTGCGTCGCAAGAATTGCGATTGGATCGTATTGAATCGTCCCGAAGCGATAGCATCGGAATCGAATTCCGTCGAATTGCTCGACGCCCTGGGAAATGTCGTTGCGAGTTGGGCAGGGACCAAGGCGGAAGTTTCAGCGTGTCTGGTAGAATGGGTGCTGGGGCAATTAGCAGTGCGGAATACCGCTCGGGCAGGGTTAACTTGAGCCGGGGTTTCTCCCGCTTCTGGAGTATAGGGGATGCGAATTCTGGTGCTGGCGGATATTCACGCGAACTGGCCCGCCTTGAGGGCCATCGCGCGGGCGGAACCCGACTGCGACGAATGCCTCGTCCTCGGGGATCTGGTCGATTATGGCGTGTCGGCCCGAGAAGTCATCCGCTGGGTGCAAGCCCATGCCAGCCAGGTGATCCGGGGGAATCACGATCATGCGGTGGCGCAATTCATCCGCAGGCGTCCCCATGTTTCCGGATTGAAGCAATTTCTCAATGAAACACGCCAGATTCACTGGCAAGAATTAAACTGCTCGGAATTGAATTATCTGGGAGGTTTGCCGACGCAATTGACACTCTATCGAGACGGACTGAAACTGCGTCTCCTGCACGCCACGCCGCGCGATCCTCTGGGGGAATATCTGCTACCCGATGTCACCCGCTGGGAGGAACCGACACGCAATCTTCAGGCGGATATCCTGCTGGTTGGTCATACCCACATCCCCTTCGAAATCGAGTGCCATGGCCTGAGAATCGTTAATCCCGGCAGCGTTGGCCAGCCGCGAGATGGGATTGCCTCCGCCAGTTATGCCGTTTTGGAACAGGGGCATGTTAAATTCAAGCGTATCGCGTACGATTACACGGAAACCCTGACAGACCTGTCCGCCGCGGGCATTTCGGAAGAGTCGCTGGTGCTTGCCCGCAAAATCCTGGAGTCGGGTACTATTGATCAGTAATTCCTGATATCCCAATTTTATCCAACATTCCGCTGAACTTTCCGTATCTAAGGATGCTAAACGAAATTAATTTGCACTGCCGCAGGCTGTGTGTATGATTGTTTTGAAAAATATTTTGCAAGCAATGAAGCCCCTGCTGAATCCCTCAGACATTTCCGCCGGGGCTCGCCATTTTGCTTTATCTGCCTTGGCTACAAGGATTTGAGTATGTCGACCACTGTTGCGAATCAGAAGTTTGTCGCATTGGATCTCCAAGCGACGGAATTTGATTACCGCCCAACACCAGTGATTGTGCCCGTGAGTGTTGCCCTGGGCGTACTTTCCGCCAGTTCGCTGCTGGGAGTGGTGGGAATTCTGATCGCTCTGATCGGTGTGGGAGTCGGCGGGGCAGCCCTGTGGGCCGTACGCAGTGGCGAGGGGATGTATAGTGGCCTCTGGGGAGCCGTTGCGGGGCTTATACTCTCCCTGGTATTTGCTCTTGTTGGGATAACCAGTCAGGTTTATGCTTATCGGACGGAAGTTCCCGAGGGGTATCGCCGCGTCAGCTTCTCGCAGGATATCTCCGCGAAAGGTTTCCAGGTCACGGAAGGGAAACTGGGGCTGCACCCCGATGTTGCCGCGCTGATGGACCAGCAGGTCTTCCTGAAGGGGTACATGTATCCTCAGCGACAGACCCAGGGACTGCTGGAGTTCCTCTTACTGAAAGACACGGGCGAATGTTGCTTCGGAGGACAGCCGAATCCAACCGATATGATTCTGGTCCAGATGAAAAATCCGGGCGGAGTCAATTACAGCCAGGGGCGGGTTGCAGTTGCGGGCAAACTGAAACTGACCTCCAACACGACCCCCGAAGGCCTGCAGCCCGTCTATGCCCTGGAAGCCATTCGTTGCGAACGTTCCCGTTCCGCATTCTGAATTGTTTGATGCACCAGATTCCCTCCCGGACCCCTGCGTTCGGCCGGGCAATGTCTTTGCTGCTACTGCTGCTGGGCGGTTGTAGCCCAGCGGAACAGGACGCTTATCGCGAACTTTCCTGGGACGAAGGGAAAAGGCCCGAGATCTCCCAATCCACGGAATTGGATCCTGGGGCAGGTGAAACCTCGGCGACACAAATCGCGGAAACGACAAAGCCCGCTGATGCGCCAAGCGATATGCCTGGTTCTGTTCCTCCGGCCAATAAAGTGACGCCAGGCCCTGCCATGGAAAAGCCGGAGACAGCGGCACCGCCTGTTAACCCTGGCCACCAGGACGCTCCGCCAGCAAACGCTTTGGCAACTTCGACTATCCCGCTAATAAAGGAAGAAACCACGCAGGGGAGTCCCCCCAGCGCGGCAAGCATGCCGGACAAACCGGAAGTGCTTCTCGAACCGCGAATTCCTCGCTTATTGATTCCTCACAAGAGTTTCCGTCCCGAAGGCCCCGAGCAGGCCCTGCGTGTCACTTTTGACGACATCGACCTGCTCAAGGTCCTGAACATGGAACCGGTTCCCGAAAATGCCATCGAGATGTTTCCGGAATGGCTGCGGGAGTTGAATGGCAAGAAAGTCCGTATTCGCGGCTTTATGTTTCCCACGCTGACACAATCGGGCATTACCTATTTTCAGCATGTACGCGACAACGAGATCTGCTGTTTTGGCCGCACCCCCAAGGTCTACGACCGCATTTCCACGCTGATGCAAGCCGGAAAATCGACGCACTACATCCAGGGACGACCATACGATGTCATTGGAATCCTGCGTTTCGATCCCGTCTATGACGAAGGCGAATGGCTGCAACTGTTCGTGCTCGAAGAAGCCATTGTGGTCGAATAATCCACGTAAGCCGCCCCTCACCGTTCATTTCCAGGGGAACGGTCCGGATTCTAGATTCCCTCATCAGTTGACAGGCGTCACGGCCACATCATCGACCGACACTTTGCCCGTGGCACCGTTCAGCCCGATTTGCACGATGGCTTCCCGGGCCTCGGAGGGGACATTCACGGTGTGGTCCAGTCGTTCCCATTGATTTCCCACGGTCCAATCCCCCACCCGGTTTGATGCCAGCGGCTTGCGCCGTTCATCGTAGTAGTGGATCACGAGGCCGGGTTTCTGATGCGGTTCCGAGCCAGGCTCGAATTGATGCAGCCAGGCATCCAGCGATATCCGCAACTTTTTAACATTCCGACCATCGATCGCGAAGCCTTGCAGCATATGCGCGATCTGGCCGGGCTGGTCGCTGCTGAATTGCACATAGCGATTGCCATGCGGGGCATTCCCTTCCATCCACTCCAGGCGCCGCTGATAGTGAAAGCCATCGATAAAGCCATCCTGATTTTCATCCAGTTCGAAACTACCATTGACCAGTCGGGGACGGCTGGGATCAGGTTTGACCCGGCGCTGTTGCTCGGATTGTCCCGTCATGGGGACAAACAGCGTCGGCTGCAATTGCCGCGAAACCAGCTTCCCTTCTTTTTTTTCCAACAGATAAAATACCTGCTGATACCGTTCTCCCAGCGGAATTATCATTTTGCCCCCCTCTTTCAATTGTTCGATCAAGGGCAAGGGAATACTTTCCGGCGAACAGGTGACGATGATCTTGTCGAAGGGGGCCTTGTCTGGCCACCCCTGAAACCCGTCCCCAATTTTCGGAAAAACATTCCGGTATTGCTGGCGTTTCAGCGTGGCTGCCGCCCGCTTCCCCAAAGGCTCCACGATTTCTATGGTGTAGACCTCCTTCACCAGGGGAGCCAGGATCGCCGCCTGGTATCCGCTTCCGGTACCAATCTCCAGAACTTTATCCGTCGGCTGGGGATCCAGCATTTCCGTCATATAAGCCACGATGAAGGGGGGCGAAATGGTCTGCTCATGGCCGATCGGCAAGGCTTGGTCCGTGTAGGCCAGGGACCATAATTCACGCGGTACGAACAGGTGCCGCGGCGTGTCGCGCATCGACGCAAGGACTCGCTCATTTGTGATTCCCTCCTTTTGAACGTATTCTTGAACCAGGAAACCCCGTTCCCGCTCGTATGGATCGGCGGCCCGAAGTTCCGACGCACCAACCGGCAGGAACACTCCCAGTACACACAGACCAAGTAATACCGTTTTCATCCTCTATCCTTGATTCCTGGTTCCTGTTTTTCGAGCCCCATGCCCCAGCCTGTTCACGCTGAATGGGTGCAGGCCGTCGGTTCTCTGCATTCGCCCATACAGTTTATATGATTTCCCTGCATCTATGACACCGCAATCTGCTGCCCCACGGAATCCCGCGACAGGATATGAAAACCTGAATCCCGACCGGATTCTCGAAACCATCGCACGCCTCCGGCGACGGATTGAAGAACGGTTTGCCGCTTCGGGACTGTCGAGTATTTGCCAGGAATTGCACGAAGTGGCCCGTGATGCCCGCAAAACAGCCGATGACATCGCGCGGCCCATGTGGGGGCTGCGGATTTCCATCTACCTGATAATTCTCTGCATCCTGCTGATGATGTTCCTGGGGTTCAGCTATGCCGAGTGGCAGGCGGATCGTCCCGATCTCGCCGAAATCATTACCATCTCGGACGCTCTGTTCAACGACGTCGTTCTGATCGGCGCAGCCATCCTGTTTCTCGTGACCGTCGAAACGAGAGTCAAAAGAAAAAGAGCCCTGCAGGCCGTGCATCGACTCCGTTCCATCGCCCACATCATTGACATGCACCAGCTCACCAAGGATCCCGAACGCGTGCTCCAACACTGGACCTGGTCGGATACCGCTTCCTCTCCCAAACGAACCTATACGCCGTTTGAACTGGGCAGATATCTCGATTATTGTACCGAAATGCTCTCGTTGACCGGGAAAGTGGCGGCATTGTACGTGGAACAGTTTCCAGACGCCCAAGCCGTGGGGGCCGTGAATGAACTGGAATCGCTGACCACCAGCCTTTCTGGAAAAATCTGGCAGAAAATCATGATTCTAAATACGGATCAGCAATTGACCCACCAGCCTGCCACAAACCCCGCAACGCCCCAGCCGGCCTCCACGCACCAGGAGGCAACTAAATGACGTACTATCGGCTCCACGGCGGGCAAGTCCATGATCCTCGCAACCAGGTCGATGGAGCAATCCAGGATATCTGGATTCACCAGGGGCGTATCGTTCCCGCGCCCCAGGATATGGCCACCGCCGAAATCGTGACACTCGACATCACCGGTGACGTGGTGATGCCCGGTGGCGTGGATATGCATTGCCATATCGCTGGCCCGAAGGTCAACCATGCCCGAGGATTCCTGGGAGGCATGCAGGGACAGCGACAGGGCCGCAAGGCGTCCGCATCCGGGGCATCGATTGTCCCCAACTGCCGCGCTACGGGTCAGCTCTTTGCGGGAATGGGCTATACCACGGCGGTGGATGCCGCCATTCCCGGAATCTCCGCCCGGCTCGCACATCACGAGTTTGGCATGACCCCCTTTATCGACAAGGCGTTTCTGACGCTCTTCGGAAACAATCATTACGTGCTGGAGAAAATTCGCTCCGGTGAACGGGAGGCGCTTCGCGACTACTGCGGCTGGATGCTGTCGGCAGTGCATGCCCAGGGGGTGAAAATTGTGAATCCTGGTGGCGTGGAAAACTGGAAGCAAATCAGTCGGCAATCGTTACACGAATTCGATCGTCCCGTCGGACACTTCGGAGTGACACCCCGCCAGATAGTACAGGGGTTGTCCTCGGTGGTTGACGAACTGAACGTCCCGCATGCCGTGCATATTCACTGCAACAATCTGGGCTATCCCGGCAATTGGGAAACCACCCTGCAGACCATGCAATCCCTGGAAGGGAGCCGGGGACATTTCGCACATGTCCAATTCCACAGTTATGGAGGCCACCCCAACGACCCGGGCTCGTTTTCCTCGGCTGTCGAACCCCTTGTGGCCTATGTTGCGGAACACCCGGAAATTACGATCGATGTCGGACACATCACCCCCGGTGCCGCCATGACCATCACCGGTGATGCCCCTTTTGCCGAACACTTACAGCGTCTCACGGGAGGCCGCTGGTTCACTTCCGATACCGAGCAGGAAGCCAGTTGCGGTATCATTCCCGGTGCCTTCAAACCTTACCGAAACCTGGTCCATGCCACTCAATGGGCCATCGGCCTCGAATGGTATTTACGCATGCCGGACCCCTGGCGCATTGCCATGAGCAGCGATCACCCGAACGGAGGGGCGTTCGTGAAGTATCCCGAAGTGATTCATCTGCTGATGCGACGGGATTTTCGCAAGGAAATGCTGGCCCGTATGCCCGTATCCTTGCGGGAACGCTCGCCCCTGGCGGATTTGGACCGCGAATACACCCTCCAGGAAATCGCGATCATCACCCGGGCCGCCCCGGCGCGCATTCTGGGCCTGTCTGCCAAGGGGCATCTCGGGCACGGCGCCGATGCCGACATTTCGGTATATCGCCCCCAGGCAAACCTGACCGAAATGTTTCAGCGTCCCCGATTCGTCTTCAAGGCCGGTCAATTGATTGCCCGGGATGGCGAATTGCGCGAACTCTCCAGCGGAAATCTGCTGGTGCCGAAAATTGACTTTGTCGATGAACACGCGGATGCCCGCAGGCAGTGGTTTAACGAGACGTATTCGATTCGCTACGGAAACTATCGCATCCATCCCGAGGAATCCCCCTGCCGCATGGAAGTCCTTCCCCCCGCCTGAGTGTTCGTCATTTGCTGGGACGAGGCGAAAGGGGGGCCCGCAAAGGTTCACCCTCGGACATATGCCGGGTATTGAAGGGGCAAGCCTTCATGCCGCATACGCCGTGAGGCATCAGGCCACGCGTTGTGCGACCCGATTTTTCTCGATCAGCCGCGTAAATGCCTGCCAGACCTGATGAATCGACAACGCCTGCATGCAGTGCAGGTGGCCGCTCCCGGTGAATGGGCATTGTTTGCGATAACTGGCCGCGCAGGGCACCAGGGCTTGTACCAATTCATGTTGTTCGCCGGCCGGACCAGACCGCTCCGCCGATGTGCACGTGAACAAGCCGACTACGGGCGTGCCCAAACCGGCAGCCAGATGCATCGGCCCGGAATCATTCGTCAGGACGACATCGGCCTTTTCCAGCAGAACCGCCAATTGCATGAGTGTTGTTTTGCCCGCCAGGTTGAGGATCGAGGCTCCGGGATCGACCTGGCGGACTGCCTGACTCAAGACTTCGGCATCCGTCTGCTCTCCCTTGGAGCCAACCACGACGACGCGCATGGAAAAGTGGCGGATCGCCCGGCTGGCAATCTCCGCAAACGAGGCCACGGGCCAGCGTTTGGTGATCCACATGGCTCCTGGGTGAATCACCAGCAGGGGACGTGAATCCGCTTCCAGTAAAGCGGATGCCGACGTCCGTTCCGATTGCGGTATTTCCAGATTCAGGCCGCGGGGTTCCCGTTCGTATCCCAGAAGTTCCGCCAGACGCCAGTATCGGGCATGCGCGGGTACGGATTTAGTTGTGTTGGGCAACAACCCATGGCAGGCGAGATGCGAACATTCGCGGGCCGTTTCCAGACCAATCCTGAGCGGCGCCCCAGTGGCAAGAGTCATCACCGCGGTACGCAGCAATCCCTGCGCATCGAACACGAGATCGTATTTCCGGCGCCGCAGTCGCCCCAGCAAACGCATCCATTCCCGCCAGCCTCCCTTGCGATGATAAGGAATGATTTCCGCCAAGCGAGGCTCTGCCGCCAGCAGATTCGCCAGTTCGCTACGAATCACCCAGTCAATTTCGGCTTGCGGATACTTCTTCTTGAGTACGCCAACCAGGGGCAACGTTTGTACCACATCCCCCAAGGCGCTCGGTTTAATAATGGCGATGCGTTTCGGCTGAATTTCGTTCAGCAATCCAACCAGCCGATCAGGCGTCTTCATAGGGATATTTCATCGTGTGGGCACGGGAGCATGACTGTTCTTCGGGGGCATGGTAATTCGCATGCCTCTTCACGGGCAAGAGGAATCAGACCACCTCAGCCACCAGAAATTGCCACGGGGTGGGGGAGGTCGGCCGAAGTTCGAGGCGGGGACAACTCGCGGGGAGCAGACAGGTCTGGCCTCGGGGGAGTACGTAACTTTTCTGGCCCCATTCCAGCATTCCCGACCCCGAAAGAGACATGAGCACGCGACAGACAGGCTGCCGTGGCAATTCCCCGGCTCGCGATAGTCCATGCCGAAACATGCGAAAATAAGGGCAGACCACCAGTTGCTCGATTTGCCAACCTGCATCGGAATTCACCATGCGAGGCCGCGTGGGGGCAACCGGTCCTTGCTGGAAATCGATGCAGGCAAACGCTTCCTCGATATGTAGTGGCCGAGAGTTCCCCTCGGAATCGAGACGCCCCCAATCGTACAACCGAAATGTCATGTCGCTCGATTGCTGTACCTCTGCCACCACCACGCCTTCGCCCAGCGCATGCACCGTGCCCGCTGGAATGAAATAGCAATCTCCCACTGCGGGCGATATGCGATGCAACAGGTTTTCCAGCGATCCATCCGAGAGTGCGGCTCGCAAGTCCTCGGCAATAACGCCCGGTCGCAAGCCCGCGTAGATCACACTCCCGGGTTGGGCATCCATCACCACCCAGGCTTCCGTCTTGCCATTCTCGCGTGGATTGAAACGGCACGCGGCATCATCGTCGGGATGCACCTGCACGGAAAGACGATCGTGGCAATCGAGAAATTTTATCAGCAGCGGGAATTGCGAGAACCTGGCGGGTTCGCCGAACAATTCCACGCCGCATTCGGCGACCAGGCGGGACAGCGGCCAGTCGCGATACGGGCCTGAGAGCACATGGCATTGATCCGCGCCATGATCGCAGATTTCCCAACTCTCGGCGTAATCCTGCTCGGGGCCAATCGATTTTCCGAGCAAGGTTTCCAGTCGGCGCCCTCCCCAGCGAATCCGCTTCAACAGAGGAGAAAATATCAGGGGTTCCATCGATTTATCCAATCTTCCTGATCGGAATGAGTCGGCAAGGCAAATATCAATTCTCGGCCAACAGGACTTACCATGCCGCTTCGAGGCAGTCGGCAGCAATACTCACTACTTCGCAGAACCAGACATCTCCCGCAATTAGCCTGCTTCGGTTTTCGCAACGGGTCGGGCCAGAATTTCCGATACCACGCGGGCAGGACGTTTATTCGTAATGATCTGGGGCTGGCCATTATTCAGGTACTGCAAAGCCTCGAAGTTCAGTCCGAACTGATGCATTATGGTGGCCTGAAAATCGTTCGGCGTCACCACGTTCTCGACTGCACGATGCCCCACTTCATCCGTTTTGCCATAGGCCATACCGCCACGTATTCCCCCACCGGCCAACCAGATACTAAAGCCTTGACCATTGTGATCTCGCCCCGGCTTGGCCTTGGCCCCATGATCCTGCGTCACGGGAAGGCGACCGATTTCGCCCCCCCAGTGCACTATCGTGGATTCCAGCAGGCCTCGTTGCTTCAAATCCTTGACCAGGGCAGCCGCGGGCTGATCGGTCTTCTTGCAGATGGAAGGCAAGCCGGACTGGATATTGCTGTGATTATCCCAGGGCTGGTTCGAATGAAAGAGCTGCACGAAGCGTACGCCACGCTCCACAAAGCGCCGCGCCAACAGACAACGCGTGCCGTAATCCCGTGTTTCAGGGCGATCGATGCCGTACATTTCCTGAGTGGCCTTCGTTTCCTGTGAGATATCCAACGCCTCCGTGGCCGCGGTCTGCATCCGCGCCGCCAGTTCATAGCTGGCAATCCGGGCTTCCAGTTCCGCTTCGCCCGGATGCAGTTCGAGATGACGCTGATTCAGTGCCTCCAGAAAATCCAGATTCTGACGCTGGACTGCTCCCTGTAAATGTTGAGGGGCGTCCAGATTCAATATCCGCGGCTCCTTGGCGCGCAACACCGTCCCCTGAAACAGCGGCGACATGAATCCATTCGACCAGTTGCTCACGCCGTCCACGGGAAGTCCCCCCGGATCGGAAAGCACCATGTAGGCCGGCAGATTCTGGGATTCCGAACCGAGCGCATACACCAGCCATGAACCGAGTGTCGGACGCCCCAGCACTCCCGGAATGCCCCCGTGAAAGTAGCGAATGGAAACTTCGTGCCCATTCGCCCCGGTATGCATGCTCCGAATCAGGCACAGATCATCCACCACATCCGCAGTGAATGGCAGCAACTCGGAAAGTTCCGTGCCACACGCGCCGCGAGGTTCGAACTTCCATGGACTACCGAACAACTTCTTGCTGGCTTCATTTACGAAACTGAAGTGCACATCCCCGCTGTAGTCGGTTCCATCCAGCCTGGTCAACTCCGGTTTAGGATCGGTTAGATCCATGTGCGCGGGGCCACCATGCTGAAACAGCGAGATCATCGCCGTTGCCTGTGCCGGAAAATGGGGCTTGCGGGATTGCAGACTCAGTTGTTCCGGCTCGATGCGTAAATTCTTGGGAACGGCCTCGGCCTGTTCCTGTTGCAGCATCCACGCCAGCGCCATGGAACCAATCCCCATGGCGTTCTCGGCCAGGAATTCGCGTCGTGTTTTCATGCTGTTACTCGATATACAAGAATTCGTTGGAATTGATCAAGCCTTGACAAACGTTAATCAGGACTTGCCGGACAGGTGTAATGCCCGCGGGCATTGGCTGAGCCGACGAGTAAAGTTCTTCCAGTTGCGCGACGGCAAAGTTGCCCGCCAACTGCAGTTCCGACGGACTGGGATCTCGGCCCAGGATGTACCGCCAGGCCTGTACGATTTGACCAGGCAACAACTCCGCCTGCTGATTTTCCTCTGTCACGGGACCATGAAATTCCGCAACGGAATCGTATGTTGTGACCTTGCCGTTCGCACGCGCGAACGTAAATTTCACGGGCCAGTTGAAGGAGTCGGAATTCTCGTTTGTCACGCAATCCGTGATCAAATCGATCGTCTCCCCACGCTGCACGGGAATCTCGTTCAATGCGGTTTCAGACTTGCCATTATGCACCTGCCAGGTCCCGAGCAATTGCTGCCGGGAAGATACGATCCGTCCCCGCACGCCATCGCCATTCGCGCTGCCATGCTGTAGGTGTCCCGATATGCTCAATGTTCCATCCGTCGGAGCAGTCCAGCGGCGGATCACGGAGAGACTGGCCGGGTTGCCAGGATGCCCACCGCTCGCATTGAGTATCGCCCAGCCATGACGCGGATCGGGAAGCTTGTCCCCTCCCTGCCAGGCAGAGCCTGTCCAGTGGGGCAGCGGCCCGAATGTGCCCGTTTGTCGTGTCGTCTCGTCAAAGGCTCCGTAACCATAGGTCCATATGGGAGACAGGGGCTTGGGAAACACAGGCAGCTGAGCCATCAAGGAAGCGGCCAAGGGGGAGGCATCACGAGCCGCGCGTTCCGCCACCTTCGCTGCCTGATCCAACACAAACTCACCGTTCATCATGATGAGCGACTGCGTGGCCACTGTCGAGACGGGACGACATTCGCAGTTAATATCCATGACCGGCGCATCGAAGACCTGCAGCATCGCCACGGGCTGCGAACGCCGAGACTTGATGTACAGGCTCCGTCGGGTTTGCGGTCCATCGACGATCACCTGACCCGTTTCATCCTCCTTGACGGGCAACGATTTCCCGTACAGTGTGCGATCGAGTGTGCCCGAAGCTACCAGCATCCGATCGCGGATACTTTCCGCCTGCAGTCGCAGGAGCGGTTTTCGCCAATAGTGGATATTCTGCGGATCCTTGTCCGCCAGTTCGGCATTCCGATGGGAAGACTGACGCCAAACCGTGGAAAGCAGGATCTCGCGCTGGAGTTGCTTCAGGCTCCACCCCTGTCGCATGAATTCTCCCGCCAGCCAGTCCAGCAGTTCCGGATGGGTGGGGCGGCCTCCCAAAACTCCAAAATCCGAGGGAGTGGACACCAGCCCCTTGCCGAAGTGATGCAGCCACACTCGATTCACCAGCACGCGCGACACCAGGGGATTGTCGCGACTGGTCAACCATTGGGCGTAAGCCAGCCGTCGCCCCGTGGTCGGCAGTTCCCCACTCTTTTCTGGAATCACGAATCCCTGCCCCGTGGGGGAAAGCACACTCAGGCCGGCCGGTTTCACTTCCTGCTTCGGCTGTTGATGGTCGCCCCGATGAAACAGCCTGGCGAGCGGTTGATGCCCCGGGGGTTCCGTCAGCACGCGCAGATACTCTTCCACCGGTTTGCCCGACCGGATCTCCGCAACCTTCTTGTCATATTCCTTTAGTTCCTCGGCTGCCTTGGGCAAATACTGATAGAGCACTCCCGGCGTAATGTTGACGCTGGGATTTTGTTTCAATAACTGGGTTTGCTCGCTGCTCCGCTCCTTTTCGGGAGTCTGATAGGCTGTACGCAGTTGTTCTCGCAAGGGCTCTTCGAATTTCCCCAGGCTCAACTCCAGCGCCTCGCGCATGTACTCGGCCTGCTTTTGGCCTTTTTCCGCAATAACCTTCTGGGCCTCGGCTTCAACCTCGGCTGCCCGGGCTCGATCTGCCTGAGTGTACAGGCTGACTTGCCGCTGCGCTGGCACCTGCCATTTCTGCCAGTCCAGGGCCGGCTCGAACACAGCCCGCATCGCAAAATAATCGGTCTGCGGAATGGGATCGTATCGATGATCGTGACACTGCGCGCATGCCATGCTCACGCCCAGCAGCGAGGAACTGACTATTTGCAGCGTATCCGCGATCACCTTGTTCCGCGCTTCCGGACTGTTGTCGCCATTTCCCGTCCCGTCTGCGGCCATTCGCAGAAATCCCGTCGCGGTCAACAGTTCAATTTGTTCCGGAGTCCAGTCTCCCTGTTTCTGGCCCGCCAGTTCGTCTCCCGCAATCTGCTCGTGCAGAAAACGATCGAACGGCTTGTCCGCATTGAGGGAGCGAATGACATAATCGCGATATTTCCAGGCCCAGGGACGTTCGGCATCGGCCACCGTATAGCCTTCGGAATCCGCGTAACCTGCCACGTCCAACCAGTGCCGTCCCCAGTGTTCCCCGTAATGGGGAGAGGCAAGGACATCATCGACAAGCCGCTCGTACCAGTCCGCACGCGCATCGGTCTGCCATCGATCCATTTCCTCCAGGGTGGGCGATAAGCCTGTCAGGACGAAATAAACCCGAAAGATCAGTGTGCGGCGATCCGCATCGGGAGAGAACCGCAACCCCTCCGGCATCGCCGCGCGAATCAAGGCATCGATTGGAGTACGGACGCGGTCTTCGGAGGAATACTCCGGAATTTTCGGAATGCGGATCGGTTGATACGCCCAAAAGCTCCGCTCTTCTTCCGTTAATGGGATGCCAACTCCCAGACTGGCGGGGTCGGGTTCCGGCCGGGCCGTGCGCGCCCCTCCAGCAATCCATCTTTCCAGCAACGCTACCTTTTCTTCAGGCACGCGTACTTCGCCGGGAGGCATCTCGCCATTCCGAACTCGATCAAGCAGATAACTTCCGTCGGGAGAGCCTTGTTCTATCGCCGGGCCCGAATCTCCTCCCGCGAGCATCAACCGCACCAGTCGCAGGTCCAACCCGCCGCTGAACTCCGAAGTCGCTCCGTGGCAATCAAAGCAGAATTCCCGAAAAATGGGGCGGATGTCCTTCTCGAACGTCACATGGGGGGGATCCTCCCCATGCACCGGCGCCCCCAACCCGCAGAGCAGGGCGCTGCCTGCTCCCAATATCAAGACCACCGCCCGGCAGGTTTGTCCCGGAACCGAAGCGGCTGCCACGACGTTGCGAGCAATCAACTTACCGAACTGCAATATACCACGGCGAGGCAAGTAAGCGGCTGGCATGGGAACCTGCTGATTTTGATTGGGGAGGCGGGGCATCTCGGGCGAACTCACCACGGTGGTTGAGTCCGGGTAACTTATGGTGTATCGAACATTATATCCCGGTTTCAAGAGGAATGTGAACTGAATCCTGGAATCGGCCAGGGTTTCTCCCTTTTCGATATTCCCCCTTCAAGGGCCTGATTTTGCCCCAGAAGAAGGTAATTGCCTTTGTCCCTGCTTACTCGGATAAGCCGTGATTCGCCTTGTTCGGCCCCTTGCGGACGAAAACAGTGAAAGACCATTTCCTCCCCGTGTCCTCAAAGCATCTCCATCAGACCTCGCAGGACCAGGTCGTGAAAACTGACAATCCCCTGCACGCGCCCCTCTCCGATAACCGGCGCCCGCATGATGGCAAAACGCTCCAACAGACGCGCGCAGTGACGAATATTCATTTCCGGCGGGACACTGAGTACCGGCTTTGACATGATTTCGTACAAGTTGACCCGATCCGGCGAACGATCGGCCGCCAATACTTTTTTCGCAATATCGGAAATCAGCACTATCCCGTACTCGTCGTCTGCGTCAATTTTGTCCACAATCAACGCCCGCGTTTCGCGATGCTTCATCGAAAGCAGCGCCTGCTTGACAGTCAGCTTGCCATCGACAAGATCGAATTCTCGCTTCATAACATCACCCACGCGCACGATCTTTACCTCGCTCATAACTGTTTCTCCACAATTTCGGTCAATTTTTCGATCTGATGATTCACGCCGACTGCATCTTCCACATCGAGTTGGATTGCGATGCCTGTCCCGGATGTCGTGTCAAACTTTGCCGTTGCCGAGATCGTTTCCAGGATCTGACGGCTCAAATGCTGCTCCACCAGAAACAGCAGCACATCGCGATGTGCTTCCAGCGAAAGCCCCCAGAACGACTTGGGTGGCTTGAGCCCCTCGCCCCGCGCATTTCCGATAATCGTGGCACCCGTTGCGCCAGCTTCTCGCGCGGCCTGCATTACATCCGCGGTCATGTCATCATCCACAAAGGCAATAATCAACTTGAAATGCATCTCAATCCTTTCACGAATGTTTGCCCGGAATCGCTTCGATGTCCCGCACGGGCAGGGAAATCGCAGACTTCTCCCGCGGACGGTCACGCTTTATTCGCCATTGAGCCAGTTGTGCATAGCCCATTACCGTCATCATCGGAAACAACACTGCCAGAGCAATCATGCCGAAACCCTCCAGCAGGGGATTGCGACCAGGTATATTCGCCGCCAGACCTAACCCCAGCGCCGCGACCAGGGGAACGGTCACGGTCGAAGTCGAAACTCCTCCCGAATCATATGCCAGGGGGACAATCTGCCTTGGCGCGAACTGTGTCTGCACGATGATTATCACATATCCCGTCAATATGAAGTAGGGCAGGGGAATGCCCAGAACAATCCGCAGGGTCCCCAGGAACACGCCCAATCCCGAACCCAGCGCAACGGCTACGCGCAATGGCCACGCCCGTAATGTGCCTCCCGAAATTTCTTCCGCCTTTGTCGCGACCGCCAACAAGGCAGGCTCCGCGATTGTTGCACTGAAGCCGATCGCAAAGGCAAACAGATACGTCCAGTAATAGCAGTACCACGAAGCCGCCAACACACCTTCCGTATTCACTCCACTACCTGACTGCACGAATGCCGGAGCCGTCAACTGGGCAGCCATCGATTTACCCAAGGGAAACAAGGCCAGCTCCAGCCCCAGCAGAAAAAACGTCAGTCCCAGCAGAACGGCCCCTAAGCCCCAGGCGACTCGCTTCCAGTTTGCAATGGGACGGCGCAAGACACACAACTGAAACAATACCAGCACCAGCACAATCGGCAGCAGGTCGCGCACTGTTGCCCCCAGCGCTGACCAGAGTTTCGCAATGAAGTATGCCAGTGTCATCCCCGCAGAATCCCCAGCGCCAGCACGAAAATAATTGGAAAAAGCGACGCCAGGGCAATCAACCCAAAGCCATCCAGCATCGGATTGCGACCCTTCAAACTAGTCGCCAGACCCACCCCCAATGCCGCCGTCAAGGGGACCGTGATGGTCGAAGTGGTTACCCCACCCGAATCGTAAGCCACCCCGATAATCGAAGGGGGGGCAAAGGGAGTCAGGCAGATTACGACCGCATACCCCAGCATGATCATCCAGTGCAAGGGCCAACCCGTAATGATTCGCAGCACTCCCAGCACCAGGGCGCAGCCGACCGCCAGCGCAACCGTCGCTCGCAGCACCAGGGCATATTGTTGCCGAGCAACCTCCAGTTGACCTGGCTGATAGAGGGACGCGTTTTCGGGTATCGCAAGTTTCGCGGCTTCTCCCCCCACGGCGATCAGCGCCGGTTCGGCAAATGTCGTTCCAAAACCCAATGCAAAGGCAAACGCGACCAGCCAGAAAACGCTCCCCTTGCGAGCAAAGTCGTATGCCATCTGTTCCCCAAGCGGAAACAGTCCCCATTCCAGTCCGGCAACAAACAGGCTTAACCCGCAAACGACCAGTGCCAGCCCCCCCAGGATCCGCGTCACGTCATCCAGTGGTTGGCGAAATACAAATAGTTGAAAGATCACCACTGTCGAGATGATCGGCAACAGATCGCGCAGGCTGTTCCACAGTGGCTTGCCGCAACAATCAACCAGCCTCGCCAGACTCGCATACATACCCAGGTTCGTTCCCTCAAGATCATCCGAATCATGTGTCCCCCAATCAGCTCGCGCAATGTGAGTGTAGCAACTGATGCCTGGGGAGAAAATCTGAACTTATCGGCACCGACTCGTCTCGCGGACTGCGCGCCATGAGATTGAACAGCAGCGATCACTGGACCGTAAAATACAAACAAAACAAACACCCCGAAACTTTCGACTTGCATTTATTGACGCAGCGTCATATTTTGAAGACATGAACTCACTCACTCCCAAGCAACGGGAAATTCGCCAGCGCGAATTGCAGATTCTGGACTTGGCCCGCCCCATGCTGGCCGCCGGCGGACTGGCCGCGCTCAGCATGGACGCCATTGCCCATGAATTGCGCACCGCCAAGGGGACCATCTATAACCATTTCCCCAACAAGGAGGAAATCGTCCTGGCCCTGGCCGTAGAAGCCGTGGATCGGCGTCTGGATTTGTTCAACAGGGCCGTTCTGATGCGAGGGACTTCACGACAACGGATTGCCGCCATCGGAATTGCCTGCGAAATTTTCGTCGATTATCTTCCGGACTGGTTTTGTGCCGAACAATTGATTCGACACGAGTCCGTCTGGGGCAAGACCTCCACGCGCAGGCAGGAAATCATGCGGAACTGCGAAGGGCGCTGCATGCATACGGTCGCGGGTGTCGTGCGCGATGCCGTTGCCAGTGGCGACCTTGTATTGCACACTCCCCATGGAATCGAGGATATCGTCTTCGGGTTATGGTCGCTGGTGCATGGAGGCCTGGTCCTCGAAGATACGAGTCCCTCCCTGGCCGATATCGGTATTGTCGACTCGCGCCGTGCCATTCGCCGCAACTGCAACGCCCTGCTGGATGGGTTGCAGTGGCTTCCCCTGTACAATCCTGTGGACTATGACCGCTGGATCGAACATGTGCGAACACATCTGATCTCGCAAGGCCTGCCTGCGAAAACATCCGTACGCCACAAGGACTCATAAAATGACGCGAGTTCAGCATAAATGGCTCGTATTCGCCTCGCCCATGATTCTGCTTACCCTGGTTGTCGGCGCCATCTCCGCAGCCCTGTGGAGCCGACTTGCCGATGCTGATTCGGACTCCGCCCCCCCCATCGACAACACTCCGCTCCCCGTCACCGTTACGGTCTTGGGGAGGACCGCTCCACCAGCAGTTACCGATACCTATCGAGGGCTGGTGATCGCCAGCAAAACGTCGGAACTGGCCTTTCGTCGCACGGGTCGAGTCGCGGGATTCGCTGTCCAGGAAGGGGCCAAGGTTTCCTCGGGACAACTCCTGGCCAGCCTGGAATCCGAGGAGATACAGGCCAGAATCGCCATGGCCCAGGCGAACATCGCCGAGGCGGAAGCGTATCTGGCGGAATTGCAGGCTGGCCCACGACAACAGACAATTGATGCCGCCGCGGCGGACGTGCGGCGATTGCAGGCTGCAGCCAGACTTGCGAACGCCACTGCCATGCGGCAACGCAAGCTGGTCGAAGCGAATGCCTCCAGTGATCAGGAATATGACGATGCACGATCGATGCTGGATCAGCAGACGGCAGCGCTGACGGCCGCCGAGCATCGGTTGCACGAACTGCGCGAAGGCACACGCCCGGAACAACTCGCCGCACAACGGGCCCGCGTCCAGTCCTTGCAGGCCCAGTTGCGGTCGCTCGAAGTGGATCTGCGGGATTGCCAACTCACCGCGCCCTATTCCGGGGTCATTTCCCGAAGATATCTGGATGAAGGAGCGGTTGTCGGCCCCGAGACCCGAGCCTTGAAAATCCTTCAAATCGAACCCCTGGAAGCCCGCTTTGGCGTGACTCCCGCCGATGCAGCGCGTCACCCTGTCGGCACCGACGTGCTGCTGACGATCGATGATGTTCCGCTGCCGGGCCGCATTGCGCGAATCGAGCCCGAGGTTGACCTGGCAACGCGGACCCAGGGACTGTTCGTAACCATCCTGCCCGCCCCGCACGGAAACGGCCTCGTGCCGGGACGAACCATCAGCCTGGCGCTCACCGCCGATAACCCGACGCCCGGCTTGTGGGTGCCGATGACAGCCCTGGCCCGCGCCGATCGCGGGTTGTGGTCCCTGTTTGTCGCGGCCCCCAGCCACAACGGATCTTACGTGATCGAACGCCGCGAAATCCAGATTGTCGACATGCACGCCGAACTTGCCAAGGTCAGTGGAGCATCAGTCAACGCGGGCGATCTAATCGTCGGAAGCGCGCTGCACCGCGTGACACCCGGAATGCAGGTCCAACCGATTCAGCCATGAGCATGCCTCACCACGCGCACACATCCTCGAAGACCAGACAAGATCAAATGAACTGGTCCCATCGGCTGCTGCATGATCGCCGCCTGCTGCTGTTAATCATACTGGTGGTGTTTGTTGCTGGTATGTCGAGTGCTGTCGTGCTGCCGAGAATGGAAGACCCGATCCTCGCGAAACGCGCGGCGATTATCAACACGCTGCTCCCTGGAGCCGATGCGACACGCGTGGAAGCGCTCCTTACCGAGAAAATCGAAGAACAGTTGCGCGAGATCGAGGAAATCAAGGAACTGCGATCCGAAAGTCGCGCCGGCATCAGCACCATCACGGTTGAACTGCTGGATTCCATCACCCGCCCCGATGAAGTCTGGTCCAGAGTGCGGGGCAAAATCGAGGATTTACTCCCGCAACTGCCGACCCAGGCCTCTCGCCCGGAATTCGAGGAATTGGATGTCAGAGCATTCGCGCGCATTGTCTCGGTCGTCTGGCTTGCCAATTCGCCCCCTGATTACAGTGTGCTGCGCCGCGCTGCCAGGAAACTTCAGGACCGCCTGCAAGCGGTGGCGGGCACGGAATCCATTCAACGGTTCGGAGACCCTGGGGAAGAAGTGCTCGTGCGAGTCGATCCATCCCGAGCCGCTGCCCTGGGCCTTTCCACCGAAAACATTGCCGCACAGTTGGCGGCACTCGATGCCAAGGATGCCGCCGGCATCTTACGCGGGCCGCGACTGAACCTTGCGGTGCAGTTGGGCAATCAGTTTCTGCATCTGGAAGACGTGAAACGTGCGGACATCCAGGGCGCGAACGGTCGCTTCGTGCCACTCGAACAGATAGCAGACGTCTCGCTGGAAACGCCCCGCCCCCTGCCACGCCAGGCACGGCATCGCGAATTGCCAGCGATTGCGCTGGGCGTGCTGGTGCGATCCGAAACAAGAATTGACTGGTGGTCAGAAAAGGCGGATGCTGCCATCGCGCGGTTCGAACAGGAATTGCCCGCCGGACTGGGAATTCGCGAGGTGATGGATCAGAACGAGTATGTGCAGCGGCGCCTTTACGCCCTGGTTGCCAGCTTGGCCCTGGGTGCAGCGGCCGTGTGTGCCGTGATACTATTCATGATGGGCTGGCGGAGTGCCGTAGTGGTTGCCATGGCATTGCCATTGACTGTGTTCACGGTCCTGTTCGGCATGCGGGTCATGCAGATTCCCATTCATCAAATGTCCGTGACTGGGCTAATCATCGCCCTGGGATTGCTGATTGATAATGCCATTGTAGTCGCGGATGAAGTCCGCGGGGAACTGGCCAGCCACGGTTCCCCCGTCACAGCAGTCTCCTCGGTGTGGCGACGACTGGCCGTTCCCTTGCTGGGGAGCACCCTGACCACCGCATTTGCCTTCGCGCCAATCGCCCTGATGCCCGGCCCGGCAGGGGAATTCGTAGGGTCGATTGCCTCGAGCGTGATTCTGGCGATTTCCGCCTCCCTGGTCTTCTCCCTTACTCTTATCAATGCAACAGGGGCGATGTTCATCCGCGTCCCATGCGTCACGGCAAATGCCGCATCGAATAGACGAGGATTTGCAGGTCTGCTGGCGATTTTCAGGCATGGCTTTGCCTCTGAACGATTGGAATCCCGCTACCGCCGCTGCCTGACGGCCCTGTTTTCCCACCCGAAAATCTCAATTGCCACCGCGATGATTCTGCCACTGGTGGGGATCGCCGGAGGAGCTTTTCTCCCGGAACAGTTCTTTCCTGCCGCCGATCGGGATCAGTTTCATATCGAGATCGAACTGGAACCCGGGGCATCCACCGCAAGCACGCTCGACATCGCCCGGCGCGTCGACAAGATTCTGCAACAGGAGCCGATTGATCAAATTGACTGGTTCTTCGGGGAAAGCGCCCCGCCCTTTTACTACAACCTGATACCCAACCGGAAACAGGCTGCGAATTTCGGGCACGCCATCGTCCACATGCGGGAAGCCCGGGAGGTGGTCCCTCTGATCCGGCGCTTGCAACGCAAGTTAGACGGGGAAATTGCTGAGGCGCGGATTCTGGTGCGTCAACTGGAACAGGGGCCTCCCTTCGATGCGCCCGTCGAGATACGCCTGTTTGGTCCCGATCTGGAAGAACTGATTTCCCTGGGCAACCAGATCCGTGCGATGCTGACGCATGTCCCCCAGGTCACGCATACGCGCAGCCTCCTGGGAGAGACCTTGCCCAAGGCGACCCTGGTGATCGATTCCCAGTCCGCCAGCTTGGCGGAACTGACGCCACGTCAAATTGCCGATCAGGTGCAGATGGCGCTGGATGGCCGCCTGGGCGGGGCACTGCTTCAGGAAACCGAGGAACTTCCGGTTCGCGTGCGTACCGACGATGCCTCCCGTTCCGAAGTGGCAGGACTGCGTTCCCTCGAATTGGTCTCCCCGGCCCGCGCTGCTTCTGCCGACAGACACGAAATCCCCCCCGCGACACTCGTGCCACTCAGGGCGATTTCGCAATTTCGGCTCGAACCACGTCCAGGTGTGATTGTCCGACTCAATCGCTTGCGGATGAACGAGATTTCCGGTTATCTCGTGGCCGACACGCTTCCCTCCCTGGCCTTGCGGGACTTCCGGCAACGATTGGCCGACAGCGGATTCACACTGCCTGCCGGCTATGGCTTGACCTACGGAGGCGAGGAATCCAAACGGGACGACGCCATCGGCAACCTGATGGCGAATGTGGGAGTACTGGCCGCTTTGATGGTGGCAACACTCGTGCTCGCCCTGAGTTCCTTTCGATTGGCCGGAATCATCGGCGCGGTTGGTTTTCTTTCCGTGGGACTCGGACTCCTGTCCATTCTGCTGGCGGGATATCCCTTCGGATTCATGGCGATTATCGGCACGATGGGCTTGATCGGCGTGGCCATCAACGATTCCATCGTTGTGATTGCTGCTCTACGGGAACAGCATACGGACCACACAACAACGCCCGAGGAGATTGCCAAAACGGTTTCCGGATGTACCAGGCACGTCATTGCCACGACATTGACGACCATCGCGGGTTTCGCGCCGCTGATTCTCTCGGGCGGCAAGTTCTGGCCTCCGCTGGCCGTGTCCATCGCCGGAGGTGTGACGGGAGCAACTCTGCTTGCCCTGATTTTTACTCCCTCGGCCTACCGGGTCATCTACATCCGGCGCGAATGGGAATGCCCGCAGACAAGCGTTCCCGAAATCGATGCCTGATTCGCGTCACACTAGCCGATATTTTTCGTCATTTCTTGCTGGCAGGCGTGGATCATGCAAGACAACTGGAGTCGTTCAATTTCCTGACAGGACCGGGCACGGGATTGCATGGAGCCAATACGCATGCGAAAATAATTTGGAACGGAACACCACCTGACTGGGAGTGTGATTAATGTCGTATCCAACAGTATTCCTCGGCTTGCTTTCCGTGCTTATCGCATGTTGCCGAGGCGAGTCCGTGGGACTTGCGGAGGAACCTGCCTCACAGGTTGCTCCCGTGGACTACCTGCGCGACATCAAGCCTGTGTTGCGCGAACGTTGCGTCGCCTGTCACGGCGCTTTGCAGCAACAGGCCGAACTGAGACTGGATACGGTCAAGTCGATGCTGCAGGGGGGCGACTCCGGGGTTGCCCTCGTGCCGGGTAAACCGGAGGAAAGCCTGCTCCTGGAGCGGATTGCCGCACAAGATCCGTCGATCCGCATGCCCCCCGAGGGAGAACCTTTGACGTCGGAGCAACTCGCAAGGTTTCGGACCTGGATTGCCGATGGGGCCGCCGCGCCCGCGGAAGAACATCCCGAAGCCGATCCACGCGAGCATTGGGCATTTCAACCCGTGGTCAGGCCACCGGTTGCTCCGCGCGAACCAGGAGAGTGGGGCCGCAATCCGATTGACGCCTTTATCGCCATTCCGCATGAAAGACTCGGTCTCGCGCCACAAGACGAAGCGCCCCGGTCCCTGCAAATCCGCCGGCTATATCTCGATCTGGTCGGCGTGCCTCCTTCCCTGGAAGAACTGCGTCGGCACGAAACGGATTCCTCCGCGGACTGGTACGAGCGTCTGGTCGAGACCCTGCTCGACGATCCGCGCCACGGGGAACGCTGGGCCAGGCACTGGCTGGATATCTGGCGCTACAGCGACTGGTGGGGACTGGGAAGCCAGTTGCGCAACAGTCAGCAACACATCTGGCACTGGCGCGACTGGACCGTCGAATCCCTGAACGCCGATGTGCCTTACGATGAAATGGTCCGCCTGATGCTTGCGGGGGACGAACTTTACCCCACGGATCCACGCCGGCTGCGGGCCACGGGATACCTTGCCCGCAACTTTTTTATTTTCAACCGGCACCAGTGGATGGACGAAACAGTCGAACATGTCTGCAAGTCCTTTCTGGGTTTAACGATGAATTGCTCGAAATGTCACGACCACAAATACGATCCCTTTCCCCAGGAGGACTATTATCGACTCCGGGCCTTCTTCGAACCGTATCATGTCCGCACCGACGTCGTACCTGGCCAACCCGATACAGTAGTCGATGGCATCCCCCGTGCCTTCGATGCCGAATTGGAAACGCCTACCTATCGGTTTCATCGGGGCGAGGAAGGGCAACCCGATACGTCCAAAATCATTTCACCTGGAGTCCCCGAGGTCCTGGCCTTCAGGGATATCGTGATTGAACCGATCGCCTTGCCCGTCGAGGCCTGGCAACCGGAACGGCGCCCCTGGGTTTTTGAAGCCTATCTCCAGGCATCGCAAAAACAGGTGGCCACCGCGGAACAGGCCCTGCAAGCGTCGGGTGCGAAATTGCAGGCAGCCCGTCTCCGCGAAAGCCAATTGCTGACAGCCGACAAGCACACCCCCTCCTTGAATGCAACTGTCGCGCCCTCCACGTTTCATCTCGGAGATAATTTCGCGACGCTGATGCCCGAGCGGTGGCAGCCATTTGGAGGAAACTGGGAACACCTCCCGGGACGGATGGAACAAAAACAAGATGGCCCCACACGCGCCGGGCTTCGCTTGCTGGCCGAAGTTCCACGCGATTTCGAGGCAACACTCCGGTTTACCCTGTTGGGGGGAAGTCGCTGGCGTAGTGTCTCGCTGGGATTCGACGTCACCCCCACAAACCCAGATGATACCACGCCGCAACAGGACCATGAACAGTTTGTCTACATCAGCGGTGTCATGGGGGGCTCGAAAGTTCAAGCGGCCTACCGCCAGGCGGGTAAAACGACATATCCTGCCGCGGGCATGCGGGCCTTGCCCATCGAATTGAACCGCGAATACTCACTCCGAGTACAAGTGCGCGACACATTGATTAACGCCTCGCTGGATGGCGTCCCCGTGCTCGCCTGGCGCACTCCGATCGCACGCCGCGACGGGGCGTTCCAACTCACAACCTTTGATGCCTTGGCGGTATTTCACGAGGTGACTCTGGATCCGCTCGATCCTGCTGTTTCATTGCACGAACCTGCCACGAAGTCCTCGGCGGAACCGGAAACCCCCAGACAGGCGCGGCAGGCCGTCCTCGAAGCGGAAGCCGAACACCACGCGACGGAATTGGCATTGCTCTCCGCACAGGCAGAAAGGGAAAGCCTGAATCGTCGCATGCAGGCTCTGCAATCTCGGTGGCAACTCAGCGACGCGACCAATCCCGACGAAGCTCTGATCTTGAAGGAACGGGAATTGAGCACCGCCGCGGTGAAGGCGGAACGCGCTGCCGCGGCTGCGAAGGCTCTGCACGGCACCGCCACCCTCGAACTGAAACTGCTGCGAGCGGCGATCGATCAGCGACCTGCCATCGAAAAGGAACTCCAGACGGCAAGGGAGAAACTCACACAGGCCGAGGCCCTGTCCACCACCGAGGTCAAGCCCGAGGATCACTTTAGCCCCCTGCCGGGAGCAAAATGGTCTCCCACCCGCTTTCGCAGTTCCGGCGCGGATGATCCCGCGCCGGCCTTCCCGGCACATAGTACGGGGCGCCGTCGCGCCCTGGCCGATTGGATCACCGATCCCGAGAATCCCCTGACGGCCAGAGTGGCGGTCAATCACCTCTGGTCCCGTCATCTCGGGAAGCCACTGGTCCCCACGGTTTTCGAGTTCGGGCGCCAGGGAACGCCCCCCACGCATCCCGAACTGCTGGACTGGCTCGCCGCCGAACTGATCGAACACGGCTGGAGCATGAAACACCTGCATCGCCTGATTGTGACCTCGTCCACCTACCGGCTCGACTCCACGAATGCGAACCGCGAGGAAAATTCGAGGATCGATGGCGAAAATCGCTACTGGTGGCGGCGCGAACCGATCCGCCTAGAATCGCAAGTCATTCGAGACACCATTCTGGCCCATGCCCGCAGACTCGATGAAACACGGGGCGGACCTCCGATTCCCGCCGCAAAACAAGCCGACTCGACGCGGCGCAGTCTGTACTTCTTTCACTCCAACAACGAACGCAACATGTTTCTGACAACCTTCGACGAAGCGAATGTCAAGGAATGTTATCGACGGGAACAAAGTATCGTGCCGCAACAGGCATTGGCCATGAGCAACAGCCGGCTGGTGCTCGATGCCGCCCGTCCCATAGCCGAGGGAATTTCCGCGGCGGTTCAACATGTATCCCCTGGAGAGACGGACAGGGTGTTTATTCAAATGGCTTTCCGGTCGTTGCTTGGCTATGCCCCTACGTCGCAAGAAGTTGAGGCAAGCCTGCGGGCACTGAAGGAATGGCGCACGTTGCCCGAGGGAACGGAAAGCCAGGCCCGCACGAATTACATCTGGGTTCTGTTGAATCATAACGATTTCGTCACTCTCCGCTGAAAAGTGGAAAGTGCGTTGTCACGGTTTAATTACCGGGTTGTGTGTTACTGGCTTTGCCAGTGAAACCCCTTATTGACGAATTACTTTCAAAACACTGGCAACGTTAGTGGCACCCGAATTTCCAGGCCCGACAATGCAGTAACGCGGGAACAGCGAAAATCAATCTCCGCCACAAGGTACTCGATACACATGATATTCGATCCAGAGACATCTATGGGCACACGAAGAAACTTTCTGGGAAATGGTCTCGCATCCATTGCGTTGGCCAGCATATTGCAACGCGATGGTTTCGGACACGAGTTGGGCTGGGCACCTCCAACGGGCATGCCCCATTTTCCCCCCAGGGCGAAAAGTGTGATCTGGCTGTTCATGAATGGCGGAGTCAGCCACATGGAAAGTTTCGATCCCAAGCCGATGCTGAATAAGTATTCGGGAAAGACGATTGCCGAAACCCCGTTTGCCGATGTGCAAGATCCCAAAAAACTGGCGATCGAACGCCTGGTAGTCCCCGATGGCAACGGCAATCAGCGGAATACGTTGTACCCGCTGCAGGTCGGATTCCAGCAACATGGCGAAAGTGGTATCGAAATCAGCGATTGGTTTCCGCATATCGCACGCAATGTGGATCATCTGGCGATTATCCGTTCCATGTGGACGACCGACAGTAACCACGGCGCGCAGTCGCAGTTTCATTCCGGCAGGCATCGAAACGACGGCGACTTTCCCAATCTGGGAGCCTGGGTACACTACGGTCTCGGTTCGCTGAACGAGAATCTGCCTCAATTCATCTCCATGGGAAAACGGGAATACTGGAACAGCCGGGATGGACATTATCTCGGCCCCGCACACGATGCCGTGCCGCTCCGCATCGATCCTCGGAACCCACTCGATTTTGGCAGCCCCGAACGCGACTTCTCGGCCCCGGCGCGGAAGGTCGGTATCGAACTGATCCAGGAACTCAATGCCTTGCGGGAGATTGAATCTCCGCGGGACGCGGCCTTGTCGGCTCGCATTGCCTCCTACGAACTCGCCTTTCGCATGCAGAGTTCCATCCCGGAAGTGCTAGATTTTTCCCAGGAATCCGCTGAGACACAATCGTTGTACGGACTCGACCTGCCGCACTGCCGCGAGTTTGGTGCTCAGCTTCTGGCAGCCCGCCGCCTGGTGGAACGGGGAGTCCGCTTTGTGCAGATTCAACATGGAGGAGGGGGAGCAGGGGCCTGGGATGCTCACGGCGGCCTCAAGGCGAATCACGCCAAGAATGCACTCGCCGTCGATCAACCGATTGGAGCCCTGCTGCAGGATTTGCATCGGAGCGGCTTGCTGGACGAAACTCTCGTCGTGTTCGCCTCGGAATTTGGGCGTACACCTGGGTCACAAGGATCCGATGGACGCGACCATCACATCTTCGGATTCACGGTCTGGATGGCGGGCGCGGGCTTGAAACGCGGAGTTGTGCATGGGGCAACCGATGAAATCGGATTTCACGCCATCGAAAACCGCCACTACGTCACCGATATTCATGCCACCCTATTGCAGCAACTCGGACTCGACTCCCGCAAGCTGGAACTCCCCTCCCGCAAACGGCTCGACATCGATCATGGCGTGCCGATCAGGGAAATTCTCGCCTGAGGAACGGAGTTCCCGACCAACCGAGTGGAAACGGCGCTCGCCACGGTGCCTCCTGTCAAGTCAGCGTGGCGCTGCCTTGATACGCAATGTCGCCTGTTGACCGGGTTTAAGTATCCGGTCCGTATTATCAACTTCCGCCCAGATGCGGACTTCCTGCGTGACGCGCTGCACGGAGACATCGACGAATCTCAAGCGTCCGCGCACGGGTGCCTTCGCCGGAGTCTCTCCATCCAGTTCGACCAGCACTTCATCTCCTGGCTTCAACAGACGGGCCTCCTCCACGGGAAGATAACCTTCAATTCGAAGACGCTTGTCGCTGGCGATTTCCAGTAGAGGTTCCCCTTGCTGCACCGCTTCTCCCCGCTTCTTGAAAACCCGCACGACCATCCCCCCAAATGTCGAAACGACATCGTGTGATTTCAATTGGGCCTGGGCCACCGCCTGTTCGAGAGACTTCAGCCGCTGCTCGTGCACGGCCTTTTCCCGTTCCAAAATCGTTTGATCCAGCGTTAGACGCAGCCGGCGCATTTCGAATTCCGTGTAGACCTGGCGAGTTTGATTCAATAATTCCGCTTGCCTCAACTCGGCCTCGGCCACATCCCGCGTCTTTTCCGCGAGACGAATGCCAATATCGCTTTCCGCGGCGCTGACAGACAGTTCCAGCCGTGCCGCTGCCTCATCATTGATTAACTGCGCGACCAGCGCCTTTTCCGCCACTTCGTCTCCCTCCTCGAACGGAACCTGCCCCAGGATGCCTGCCCGGTCCGCCGCCAATGTCACATGATCGATCAGCGATATTGTGCAGTGCCGGACCAGGATCTCGCCTTTCGGCTCCTGGCCAAACACCCCAGGAGTTCCCCAGTGACACATGGTCACCAAGAGCAAGCATTGCAGCAGCACTCTCCGGTTTGCGCAGGGGCATGGAAACGATTTACATACGGCCATGATCTTCCATCCAGTCTTCTCGGTCTTCACGAGCGGTTCGGTTATCTCGGTGTTTCAACGGTCCTTCGGCGGCGAATTCATCCCATGCATTTGCCTCCTACGCATTACCCGGTGTCATCCGCTTCCAGGTATGGGCAAAGCCCCATCCGCAAACTGGCCTCGCGCTTCTTTTTTTCGTTCTTGAACATCTTGTGCCGTTGCCGTGCATGATGCCGCTCGATTCTTCGCTGTTGCCCGCGAAAGATTCGCAGCCAGCGGGAGGTGATCTCACCTCCACGGCCCGCCCAGGCTCGTCCCTTCCAGCCGTTCTTCGTGCTGTCCTGCAATCCGGTGAACAACTCGTCGTCCAGCGACAACATGTATTGATAACTCCCGGGGTCTCCCTGCCGCGCTGCCCGCCCGATCAACTGCCGGTCGACTCGGCCCGATGCGTTCATATCGGTGACGATCACATGCAGCCCTCCCGCGTTGCGGACGGCTTCCGCCAGTTTAATATCGGTCCCTCGTCCGGCCATGTTTGTGGCGATGGTCAGGCTGTTTGACTGCCCCGCGCGGGCGATAATTTCCGCCTCCTGGGCTTCGTGAAACGCATTCAGAATCTGATGCGGAATGCCCGCTTCCTGGAAACACCGGCTCAAGACCAGGGAGGCCCGGACCGATGGCGTGCCCACCAGCACCGCGCGCCCCGCCGCCAGCAGGGCTTGTGACTGTTCTGCTATCGCTCGTGATTTGGCTTCCGCGGAAACAAACACCCGCGGAGGCATGCCCCACCGGAGGCACGGGCGATGCGTGGGGACCGACGTCACCTTCAAACGATAGATTTTGCGAAATTCCTTACGGGCATGCCAGGCGGTCCCCGTCATCCCCGACAAGTGCCGATACATCCGGAAGAAACTCTGCACGCTTACCTGGCTGCCCGTTTTTGTCCCCGTAGTCAACGGCAGACCCTCTTTTGCTTCCAGGCAATGATGCAGGCCCCGTTGCAGTTTGCGACCTTCCAGGGTGCGATCCGTCGATTCGTCCAGTAACACGATTTCGTTATTCAAAACGGTATATTGTTTGTTGCACTGATAAAAATACAACGCTTCCAGCATCCGCTCGACATGTTGCAGCAGGCATTCCGTTGCCAGTCCCTGGCCAAACGCAGGCTTGTCCCCCAGCAGAATCTTCTGGGCTCCTTCGTCGCTGAGCAGCGCCTGCCGCTGTTGGGGGAACAGCGTGAAATCATCTTCCAGTTTCAATTCCAGGGCCTTGCCCAAACACCAGCGATACAACGAAGTCATTGCGATGGAATGAGGCGACTCCACGCCGATGATCAGAGGCGTGCGTGCATCGTCGATCAGCACGCTGTCCGCTTCATCCACCATCGCCGCAAATAACTCCCGCTGAAGAAGCCCCTCGGCGGCTTGATGCAACCGGGCGTAACGGTATGGTCTTTGCTGGGCATGTTCTGGCCCCAGCGTCATCCGATCGCGGAGAAAATCGAATCCGATTTCACTGGCGGTGGCATAGGTAATGTCGCGGGTGTATGCCTGGCGACGGGCTTCCGGTTCCAGCTTTTGCGTGATACAGACCACCGACAGGCCCAGCGACTCATAGATCGGCTTCAATTCGTGGCTGTCGCGATCTGCCAGATAATCGTTGGTGGTAATCACATGCACGCCGCGACCCATCATGCCCCACATCACGGTGGGCAAAACGGCTGTCAGGGTCTTGCCTTCTCCGGTGGCCATTTCCGCAACACCACCACGCGCCAGCACTATGCCTCCGCTCACCTGGCAGGCATGCAATTCGATGCCCCGAACGCGGCGCACCGCTTCATATGCCAGGCCAAAGCATTCCACCAGATTCTCCGTCGGATGCTCGGCGTGACATTGGGCCGCACGCAAGCGCAACGCGCGATTTTCGAATTCCTCCGGGCTGCAGCCCCGCAAACGTTCCGCTTCGCGCAGCACCGCGCGCACCAGGCGACTGGTTCCGCGCGCGACCCGCAACGTCGGGGCAGTGATGGAGGCAAACGAGAACATCGACACGTACAAGGGCCCCTATAGCCACAAGGTTTTTCGCAAATAATCGATCACATCGCCAAACAACACGTATCCCAGCGGCTTCGCGCCGCAATTGATTTTGGCTTTCACTTCCGCCCCAATTCGCAACGGTGGCAGCGGGGCAGGGGACGACTCGGCGGTCTGTCTGTCCGATACCTGCAAACGGACCTGCACATCGACCTGATTTCCCTTTTCGGGGATGGGGTTGGCCCGTGTCCCCACTTTCTTCACGGTCCCCTTGAAGGATGTTTCGGGATCCGTCGCCAGAATATATTCCACCGGAAGGGCCGTTCCCGACTGCTGGGCCATCAGCAAGTGGCCCATGCGCCGATCCTCCAGCTTCAATTCCAGATGCCAATCTCCCGTCGGATCCATCACTTCCACCAGTAAATCTCCCCGATTCACCGGGCGATGTTGCAACAATTGCCTGACCTGGAATGTCGACACCACACCATCGATCGGCGCGGTCACCACCAGCGATTCCAGACGCTGCGTGACGATTGCCAACTGTTGTTCCAAATGGCGTATTTCCACCAGGTTTTCCGCGTAACGCCCCTCGATTTCCAGTGCCTCGTCCTGCTTATTCGCCTTCAGGCTGATTTCCCGGGCCGAACGCAAGGCACGCAGACTCGTCTGCTTTTCCTGCAACAGCGTCCGCAATCGAATTTCTTCCGCCTCCAGATCCTTGCTCGTCAATCGCAATAAGGGCGTGCCTGCCTGAACTTCTTCCCCTCCGTTCACGAAAACTTCCTCCACCTCCGCATCCCAGGGGGCGAATACCTGGCGCTGGGTCACCGGCATCAACGCCCCTTCTCCGGTCACTCGGTAATCCCAGGGGACCAGCACCAGCGACAGCGTGATCGCGACCAGGCAACACAGCACCGCGACCGATTTCCAGAACTGATGGCGGTACAGCCAGCGCAAGCCCCGGCCGATGGCCCGCCAGAACGGTAGCAGAAAAATGCTTTCATACTGCTCGGCTCGATGCAACGCGTTTCCCAGGTGATCCGCATACAATTCGAGAACCCGCTCCCGGTCCGCATCGAAACGACTGCTCCGCGAGCGTTCCACCACCAGCGCGCCCACGATGCGCCGAGACTTATCGCGACGTTGATTCGGTTCCGGCGGAACTTGGTCCGCCTCCGGTTGAGACCACAACGGCATTATCGCCAGCATCTGCGTGCCCGATTGTTCCAGATATTGACTCAACAACTCGGTCCACTCCGGATGCGTAACCGGTTCTTTCCCTTTGTGCATCAGGGGCTGCCTGGTCTTCAGCACTTTTCCCGTCAGCGACCGCAACTGCTTGATCAGCGGGGAATAGCCGGACACCTTCGCCTGACCACTGATAGCCAGCACGCGCGGCTTGATACCGGTCAATCCAAACACACTGACACGATCCACGCCCAACCCTTGGCAAAGCACATTCGCGGCTTCGTAGGCCAGATGCCGGGAATCCAGTTCATGGTAGAGCCGCAACAGAAAGGGTTCCGTGGCTTGCCAGAATGCCTGGGTATCACGAGGGACAAAACTATCCTGGGCCTGCTCCTGGTATGTCCCGAAATACCCCGCGCAGGCTTCCGCCACCTGGACAATTCCGGCTCGATCCTCATCGGCAAGTGCTGCGGGAAATACCAGTTCGATCACTCCCTGCAGTTGATGTTGCCGGATCAATGGAACCAGAATGAACGTGGCATCGAGCGGCAACTCCTCCGCGGGGCGGTTCTGAGGACTCGCCAGAATTATCTGTTGCCGCGAGGCGGCGGTCGTCAGCAGTTGCCGGTGCAGTTGCCCCCGCTGGGGATCCGACAGAATTCCCAACGATTGCCAGCGTTCCTGAAAGGCGGGGCGTAACGCCCCTTGAGGATCCAGCAGCCAGATCACCGCCGCATCCACCTCCAGATGCTGCAATAACAGCGGAAACATACCCGCCAGCAGGTCCTGTAGCGACGTCGACTGCTCCGTACTCTGTTCGAGTGACAGCAGCAACTGCTGAAAGCGAGGAGATAATTGAGCAGATAATCCAACGGACATAATGCAAAACCCGATATTAGTTGGAACGGTTGCGATTCTCGCGAGGTCTCACAGACGGAACTGAAATGTCTGGCAGGCCAGTCGCCATGCCCACCCCGCGGTGGTTCGATGGGATATAATGACCCGGGCTTTCCCGGTGGTCCCCAGCAGCGGTTCGATCTCTGCCTTCTCGGACAACGGGACAATGCCCCGATAGGCCGCACTGACCATCTTCTGACGTCCCCGGGCATCCGTCACCACGGTCACGCCACTGCCATTGCCAGCCAATGCAGCGGGGGGTTGGTCTGTATCGCGCTCTCCAATTTCTCGAATTTCGCTGCTCCAGTACCGCCCCACCCAGGAATGACATTGCAGTAACACGGGTTGACCAACCGCCAGGTCATTCCGGGTGTTCTGGTCGATCAACAACACGGCCTGCATGCGATCCTCCGGGGCCAGCGAAAGCACAGGCATTCCTTTCTCGACCCAGGCATTGCGATTGGACGCGTCGAACAGGGAGCCGCTCCACTGAGGCAGCCGCTCGCGTACTTCCGCCAATTGACCAGGCTTGCGCTGCGGAGGATAGACACGGCCAGAAATCGGAGCCACGATCGTCAATCGCTTCTCCTGCTCCAGCAGATTCTCCAGACGCGCCTCGATGGATGCCATCTGATCGCTTGCGGCGGCTATCTGTTCATCATCTCGTTTCAGACGGGCCACCAGCAGGCGTTTCTCCTGGATTTCCAACTGCATCCGTTCCTTCCCAAGTTCATCCTCAAGATCGGGATTATGCAACCGCAGCAATACGTCGCCCGCGCTGACCTGATCCCCCGGCTGAACGCAAACCTCTCGCAGACGCCCCGGCGTCAGCGAATAAAGATGCAGGACATTGCTCGGTTCCAGTTCGAATTGGCACGTGATCCAATAGGGAATCGGAATCAGCAGCACGGCTGCCACCACCGCCACCCCCAGGCTGCCGAGAATCACGTAGCGTATCGGAGCCGGCTTCACCGGCTGAATCTGCTGCATCGCCTGCTTCATCCCCCGGAACATGGCATACCCCATCATTCCCAAAGTCACCGCCAGTAACAAAAACGCAAACCGTTGCATCCCGACCGGCTTCAGCATGGTGTACATGAACAGCGTAATCCCGAACATGATCAACCAGCGATAACACCAAGCCGCAATACCGTATGTCAACAACCACGGATTACCCGATTCGGGGGAGAGGGGATCCCGCGGCAAATCCACTCCCAGTCCATAACGGCAGAAGGCGACCTGCATGGCCCGGTCCGACTGCTGTTTCAAATTCGGAATCTCCAGATAATCGCTTAGAATATAGTAACCATCATACTTCACCAGGGGATTGAGATTGAAAATCGTGTTCGTCACCGTCGACATCAGAAACAGGTTCAGGCAGACATAGTGCAACGTTCCCGGTTCTGTCCACCACCAGACAAACAAAGCCAGCGAGGCCAGCGACGCCTCGAACAGCGGCCCCCCCAACCCAATCGCCATCCGCTGCCACTTGTTCTTCAGCAGCCACGAATCCGTCACATCGCAATACAGCGTCGGCGTGAATACCATAATCATCACACCGATCTGCTGCGGTTCCGCCCCGAAATGGCGGCACACGAAGGCATGCCCAAACTCATGCACAACCTTGGCCACGATGATCGACAGCCACAAATAGGGCATGTTCCGCCAACTGAAAAACTGCTGAAACGCCGGTAGCCGGCTTTGAAATTCCGCATGCTCGCGAGCTACCAGCAACAAGGCGGCCACGATCAGGCATAACATCATGCCGACCGAAATCGGATGCAACATCAGGCGCCGCAGGGGATCCAGCATCCGCAACGCCGTTTCCGGCGACCATCCCGGTACCTTCAAAAACAGAAAACTCTGCAATCCCTGCAGCACTTTCTGACGCATTTGCTTTTGACGTAACAGATACAACTGAGTGCCCTGACCAGGACGCTTGCTGATCAGCAGGCCCTTCTCGTGGAAATCGGCTAGCATTCGCTGCACGTCGCGAACCTCGAACTGGCAGGAAGGCTCGTATTCGTTCAATGCCAATTGCAACTCCGGCAGGCAGCGCGGCTCCCGCATCAACTCCAGCAGGTGGTGCTGCACCGGTTGCAGCCGATGATAATTCAAAGCGAGAGGATCCTTGACTACGTACGACAGCCTCCCGCCGAATCCGATCGGCACAATTTTGAGATCGCTCCGCGCCTGCAAGGGGAGACACCCCGCTTGTTCAACGGACTGATCTCCCGTCTGATCGATTCCCTGCTGTCGTCCCACCGCCATCGATTAGCCCACTCGATCTATGCTCACGCGGATGACACCTCACTCTCAGTGTGAATGCCCGTGCACTCAATTTCCAGGAGTTACTACCAGTTTCCTGTCCGGTTCAGGTAATTTCGCAGCATCATTAACGCGGCATCGGCACACCCTCGTACCTCATCTCCTCGATAAATCACCCTGGCACTGCCCGCCAGACCCATCTCATCGGTTCAATTATTGCACACTCTCACCGCGACGGGCTCAATTTTTGCCTGAACTTGTGTGATTCTCACTACTTGCGGGAGCATTACAACCGACCAAATGACCACCACTTTAGGTAGAATTGCGAGTTTCTCTCCAGATGGGCTACCCCCCCGGAAACAGCGGGCATGCCGGAACTGGTACAATCAGCAGCAGATTACCCGACCAGGCCTGCTTGAATTCCTGTTGGCTGATGCGCACGATGCCCGCTGCTGGATCTCCGTACACAACATGATGTTCTTCCACCAGATAGAGCACCACGTAATGACCATTCTCGAAATGTGCGATGGCGGGCGTAGTGACGGCTTCCAGATGGTCTTCATCCACGCGCACGGCATCGCATTTCAAACCGCATTCCTGGGTCAAATCCTTCAACTCTCTCAGGGATAGCCCCGTGGCCGCTGGAGTCTTACGGCCATGCAAGTCTTCCAGGCTCAATGGCTGTTGAAAATAGGCTGCCACCATCGCCAGGGCAGCCAGCCCACAATCTGCCTCATCGATCTGCGAAATCCAGGGCAACTTGCGAAACTTCTGCCGTTGCACCAGCAGCGACTGCTCCAGGAATTGTTCCAGATTCTGGGTCGGATCCTCGAACAGATTGCGACGCAAACTCAGACAGCGGGTATCGGTAAGCGCCACCGCCGTGGGCAACTCACTCCAGCCCGCCAGGGATCGCTCCCCAAAGCAATCGCCCGCCCCCAGTTCGTCGCACTCACCCGCTCGTTGTAACTGTACGCTCCCCGATTCGATGAAAAACCAGCGATCGTCCGCCAAACCCGGAGCCTGGATCGTGCGACCCGCCCGGAACCGTTCCTCCTGCAGATGTTCCAGGTACGTTAAGGCCGACGGTGCCGACATGAAACCCAAAAACGACTGACCTCGCAGATAATGAATCAACGCATGCAATCGCAAATACGATTTCAAGTTGCCCCGCACTCCGGGCAGTTGAGCAAGTTGGCGATCGAGCAGCGAAAGCTGTATGCGAAACATCAACGTAGACTCCGCGGCACGGCATGTCGCGGAATTGTTGTGCGGACGGAGCAGCACATAGTCGCCGAGCAATTCGCCTCCCTGCGCCATGCCCAGAGTCTTCTCGCGCCCTTGCGGAGTTCGGCGAAAAATGCGGGCCTTCCCGTGCATGACGACATGCACCCAGGCTCCCAGGGTTCCCTCCTGAAAAATTGTCTCCCCCGTCGAGAAGCAGACCTCTTGACCAGCACTCTCGAGGATTTCCAGTTGCGGCGCGTCAAACAGGCCGAACAAGGGGTAACGCGCGAGAGTTCTGATCATCACGTAAGTACATCCAACAACGGAAAAGTAACGCCAGCGGCACTCACTTGCTCCTGTATCCACTCCTCGAACATCCGCAGTTCGATCGCTTCCAGCGTTGCTCGATCCGCGACCGCCGCCGCGCGCGTTTCCACGCGGACCAGGCAGAAACCCTCCGACAACGAAACCGGACCAATCACCCGGCCCACTTCCTCGCCGCAAACCGCATCGCGAATTTCCCCCGGTAATTCCGTCACCAGGATGCTTTCCACTAATCCTCCACGAGAGCGCGAGGCATGCAGCGAATGCTCTTCCGCCAGAGTGGCAAAATCTCGGTCTTCCTCGATGATCTGCAACAGCAGTTCCTGAGCTAAATCTTCGCGTGCCACCACAACCATACGCAAGGTGCAACGCTCGTAAAATTCCGGATGGGCAGCAAACTCCTCCCGTGCAAGCCGCGCAAACAAATGTTCGCGAACCTGATCTTCCAGCATCTCTTCTTCCAGTAATTGTTGCCAATCCGCAACCGTCAGCCGCTGGCTCGCCAGCCATTCGTGGGTCTTCGCGGCAGTCACCAGGCCCCGGCGACGACGAAACACATCCGCGGCCTGCTGCAGACGCGCATCGGAAACGGACAGCCCGAGAAGATCAGCCTGTTGCCTGATCAACTCCTCGACAACCGCCTCGCGCAGCAAGGGCAGCAGTCGCCCGCGACGATGGGCCGCTCCCAGAAACTGCAGCAACGAAACCGAATTGTCCGAGCCCAACTGGATCGCGGTTTCGATCAGAGGCGACGGGGCAGGGGGGCGGGCAGCACTCATTGCCGTTGTGGTCATCTGGTGTTCTCCCTTCAGTCCAGGTCTGTTGCCATGGGACGCTCGGGCGGGGCAGGGATCTCGCCGAGAACATCCGCCTCGAAATCTTCAGGAACCGGAGGAGGAGGAACTTCAAAATCCGCCAGGGGAGGCGGCGGCGGGGCATACAACTCTTCCTCGTCCAAATCCGTGAGTAAATCCTCGGGGGAAAGATACATCTCCTCGGGGCTCAACTCCGTTGCCTGCGGTGCGATTGGCGCTTCTATCCCCGTAGCCACTTCCGCCACCGGGGGGGAGGCATCCTCGGCCCTGTCCGTCGTATTCATAAAATCTGTCCTCGAAAATACCTTGTTGTGGAATCATTACCCCAGGCCACCCGATCCCTCTCAGAAGGGAGCCGGCAACCCCCGGGCGTTATACAGGTCGATCACTTCCGCAAGATTCATAAACCGCACTTCTCCGGTGACGTCGGCCACAATGAATTTCC
>JACTNB010000016.1 GCA_014584345.1 Planctomycetota bacterium | reverse complement strand
GATAGTTTGGCATTCAAAAATTACTCCCGACACATCCTCAAGAAGTCACATCCCGTCACCGCAATGATCGTTCATCACAGTGTCACACAATTTCAGGTTTCCAAAGATCAACCATCAATTCAACAAAATAATCAGCAATCAATCCCGTCAGGCACAGCCTGACCTACCCCGCTCGCTGGGCCAGATCGTAGGCCGCGGTCGGATCGTCGGAAGTGCCGGATTCGCCGGCCTGGGAGCCGATGGCCGCGCCGAACGTGTTGCCGAGGTTCAGTTGACCAGAGAAGGGATCGTTGTCGAGGCTGTCATCGGCGGCGGAGGGGTCGAGCGCAGCGCCGCTGGTCAGGCCGGGAGGGAGCTCGATGGTGACGTTCGTGTACCGATCGAGCGGGTTGCCGTCGGCGTCGGTCTCGGCGTTGTCGTTGCCGGGGCGGTGTTCTTGGTACTGGCGTTAATAGGCCTGGTCGGTAAAGCCGTTGCTGCTTGCTACCACCCCGGAATGGCAGGTGGGAGCCTGCCCTGCAAATGCTATCGGCATCAAGGAGATGCTGCGTGGGGTGTGTGATCGGCGGCGACAAACTTGTGCAGTGTATTTGCGAGCACCGACATCTGAATCGGTTTAGTGAGGAAATCGTCGCAGCCCGACTGGAGGCATTTCTGGCGGTCCTCGGCCATGGCATGGGCGGTGAGGGCGATGATGGGGAATTTGAAGCCACGTGCCCGCAGCGTGGCCGCCAGAGAGTAACCATCCATCTCGGGCATTTGCATGTCGGTGAGCAGAAAATCGTACCCGTAGTGTCCGTTGCGGAGGATTTCCTCGTTGATCCGTTCCAGGGCAATTCTCCCGTTGTCGGCGATGTCCACTGTCGCGCCCATTTTTCGCAGCAGGTAGGAGATGAGCCGTTGATTGTCCAGGCCATCCTCCGCGAGCAGTATCCGTTTCCCTTCCAGTTCCCTGTGAGAGGCCTCGCGTACCGGAGGGAATTCTTCCTGCACGATGGCGATGTTGTCGACAAAAGAGGTTTCGGGCAGGGTCCGGCAGGGAAGCGTGATGCGAAAGCAGGTGCCGCGTCCCGGTTCCGTCCACAACAACTCGACTCCTCCTCCCAGCAGACGTGCCAGCCGCTGGCTGATGGTCAACCCCAGACCAGTGCCGCCATGTTGCCTTGTTACCGAGTTGTCCGCCTGGGAGAACGCCTCGAAAATGTTGGCACGCTGGCATTCCGTCAGGCCGGGACCGGTATCTTCGATATCGATCTGCAACTGGTTGCCCGCCGCCTCCGCGTGCATGCGGACCACAAAGCGGATTTTTCCCTGCTGCGTGAACTTGACCGCGTTGCCCGCCAGATTCATCAAAATCTGGCGCAATCGCGTGGGGTCGCATTGAATCAGGTTGGGTATTGGCGTTTCGAGGACCGTGAGGAAATCGATCCCCTTGGCCAGGGCGCGGGGGCGGAGCAGGCTTTCCACCTGTCCGAGAATATTCGTGAGCGGGGCGGGGATCGCTTCCACGCTCATCTTGCCCGCTTCAATTTTCGACAGGTCGAGAATATCGTTGATTACCGCCAGTAGATGTTTGCCCGCATCGTGCACGGTATTCAACGCGCGTTGACGTTTTTCAGGGCAATTGGCAATTTCCTCGTCATCCCGCAACAGTTCGGCATATCCCAGAATTGCGGTCAGGGGGGTGCGAATTTCGTGGCTCATGTTTGCCAGGAACTCGCTTTTACTGCGGCAGGCGGCCAGGGCCTGTTCCTTGGCCGACTTCAATTCCGTAATGTCGTTGTGGATGGCAAAGTAACCACAAGGGACGCCATTGCCATCGAGCATTTTTGCGATGGTGGCTTCCACCCAGTAAGGCTCGCCATTCTTGCGACGGTTGCGAATCGCTCCCTGCCACATGCCTTCCCGGGCAATGGTCCCGAATACCCCCTTCCAGAAGCCTGGCGGATGGTAACCCGAGTTGACCAGCTTATGGGTTTTCCCGAGTGTCTCCCCGCGTGAATACCCGCTGATCCGGCAAAACATGTCGTTCACGTGCCGAATGACGCCACTCAGATCCGTCTCCGCGACAATCGAATGCTGATCCAGGATCCGCAGACACAACTCCAGCTTGGCGGTGGTGGCCCGCAGGGAACGTTCGAGTTCCATGCGTTCGGAGACATCGATCAACACGGTCACGATGCCGGTGCAGTCTCCGTTCGTGTTGTACAGCGGGCTGGCATGTGTCAAGACGGTGCGGCGGTGGCCCTGCGGAGTTTCGACGACAATCTCCTCGCCATGCACGCAGCACTGGTCCCTCAAGGCAACCGCCACCCAACAATCGTCTCGCTGGTATTCCTGTCCCTCCCGGTTAAACGATCGGAACGCGCCACAGTAGCGATCCGTGGTATTGTTTAAGCGGGGGGCGCGGCCCCATAAACCGACGGCAGCCTGATTGTAATAGGTGATCAACCCCTGGCTGTCGCAGGTGTAGGCGGCGGCGGGCAGATTTTCCAGCAATAACCGCATCTGCTCGCGGCTATCCCACAAATCCCTTGTTCTTCGCTGGAGTTGTTGTGTCCGGCCCAGCAGACGTACGTAGATGCGTCGGAGGTATCGCAGGATATGCCAATTCACCAGAAAGACCACCAGCGGAATCAGGCAGACCGCCCCCATCCCGTACATCAGGCTTTGCATGTCTCGAGAGTAGGCCCAATACGCCAGTTCCGACGAGATCAACCCGATAAATTCGTCCTGATACCGCAGGAAATCCCGTTCCGCCAGGATGAGTGTCTTGAGCAGATCCTCTCCCGAGGAGGGATCCTGCAGATACAACCGCGATAAATCCGTCAATTCCCGAAAGGAACTCTCCAACTTCATCAGCAATTCCGCAGTCCCTTGGTCCTTCCCTCGCGCGGAAGAAAGCTGGGAATGCAGTTGCTTCCGCAGGAGATAATGTTCCTTTTTAAAGGATTCCAGATCCAGCCGCAACTCGCGTGTCAATTCGTCGGCAGGCGTGGCCTGTTCCAACTGGCGATCCAGCAGCAGCAGATTCTTAACGATCCGCTGGCTCCGCACCCGCTGGCGACCGGCATCGTCGATGCGCCGTCCCCATTCAATCGCCGTCTGAATTTCTCCTGAGCGCAATTGCACGTAAAACACGATCGCCATTGCCAGGACAATCAAGGCCAGCACACCCGACTGCATTGCGGGATACACAGGTGATGCCTGCCGCGAATGCTCGGAGGAACCCGAATTGTGCATGGTGTTTTTCCTGGGCCTCGCTTGGAATCCTTTCGCCATGGAATCCTGGGGGGACGTAAGAGCCTGATTGACTTTATGAACACGAGTGCAAATCGTATTACGAATATCGGACTCATTGCGTATGCCGTCTCGACGGTCGCTGAAAAGGTTCACCTCGAAACGATTGTGCCGAGTTCTCCTTAACGCGGGGTTCTCCGCAAAAAATGCGATAGTGCCACGGCTTTCAAGGTATTCCCCTGCAGCATGGGGCGCCGGGCCTGTCTTCAAGCCGTGCAGCGTGGCCGCTTTGTCGGAGATCCTGACTTTCAGTTCCGGTCCGAACCTTGCCCAATTCCCAGTGGCCGGAGTTTTTCCCGCAGTTTTTCCCGAGCCAAACGCAGTCGGCTTTTGGTTGTTGCCAGGTTGGCATCGAGAATTTCGGCCACCTCCGCCAGATCCAGCCCGACGTAGTGATGCAGTACGAACGTCTGTCGCTGATCCTCTGGGATTTCCTCGAGTAACTGATCCACGATGCCGGCAAACTCCCGCTGGCCGGCCTGTTGCTCTGCCGTCAGTAATTCCCCTGCAATCCGGGAAAGTCCTGAATCGGCCTCGTCATTTTGAGCCTGAAAGGCGCGAATCAGGGCATCGTGCGAGCGTTTGCGAACCGAATCGATCAACAGATTGCGGGCGATCCGATACATCCAGGGTTTGAACCGGCCCACGGGCAGATAATCCCAGGCCTGATTGTACACTCGCAGCAGGGTTTCCTGGGACAAATCTTCCGAGAGTTGCCAATCGCGGGTGTTCCGCAGAAAATACCCATGCAGCGGGGATTGATGCTGACCAACCAGTTCCGTGAACGCGTTGGCATCGCCTTCCTGCAAGCGGATCATCAGTCGATCGTTATCATCGTACATGGAAGCGGTCGCATCGGAAGGACTGGATTCAAGATCGGACTGCAGGCTAGTGTCGCAAATTTCGCGAAGATTTGCGATGGTAGCCTTTGATTCTCGGGCCTGCGGGGGGACTTGCACACAGGGGACGCCCCCCAGGAAGCCGCTCGCGGGATCAACCGGAGGGCGGATGAGTTGGAACAGACAATAGAAAATTGGGGCATGGGTTTGTTGAAGTTTATGTTGAATTATGGTCCGGAGTCGCTGCCATGCGAACTGTCCGAGCAGCAGGTGGTCTGGAAACATGCAGGGCCTCCTGCCGTTGCCGATCTGGCGCAAACGATCGACGCCACGCTCGCGACTCCGCGCGATTATCCCTGCCTGACTCAGGCAGTGATACCCGAGGACCACGTCGCAATTGTCGTCGACCCCGATACACCCGCCTGGACGGAACTTGTCAATGCCACGGGACGGCAGTTGTGTCAGGCGGGCGTGGCTCGCGAAGCGATTCAGGTGATACTGAATCAACCCCTGCCCCCCGAGGCGGTCGCTTCGGCGGCAGCGAAAATCGAATTTCCCCTGTGTGATCACGAAACGATTTTGTCGGGCAAGCGCACCTACCTGGCCTCCACGGCCGAAGGGGACCGGATTTACCTCCCCGCGGCCCTCGTGGATGCCGATTGCGTGGTGACGATCAGCCGCTTCGGCTTCGACGAGCAATGGGGCTATCGGGGGACACATTCCACGATTTACCCCGCGCTCGCCTCCGAGGCGGATCGTCAGCGTCTGCAGGGGAAAAGTCATCAGGAATTGAAACCGGAAAATTCGCGTGGCCAGCGGCAAACGATCGACGAAATCGGCTGGCTACTCGGGTTGCAATATACCGTTCAGGTCATTCCCGCGACTTCGGGCGAGGTCGGGCATCTGTTGTGCGGCGCCTGCGATTCCGTATTCCAGCGGGGTGTCGAATTACTCAACGAATCCTGGCGGGCAACCGTTAGCCAGCGTGCCGAAACCGTGGTGATCGCCCTGGCGGGGGGAGCCGCGCAAACTCCCTGGTCGGCACTGTCCCGCGCGTGCAAATCCGCCGCGAAACTGGTGCTGCCCGAGGGCCGCGTCATCCTGCTGGCCAATCCGCCGGCACTCCCAGAGACCCTGCTGGAAATTCTGAAAAATCCAGCAGAGCCAGACGAGCTGTTGCGAAAACTGAATCGCATTCGCACGCCGGAAACCGACGCCCTGCATGCGCTGGTGCAACTCACCAAAAACGCCAAGGTTTATTTCCGTAGTCCATGGGAGGACGATACCGTCGAAAACCTGTATTGCATCCCCCTAAACAACGAACCCGAAATCCGCCGAGCCCTCGAAGGCGGGGAAACCTATGCAATTCTCGAGGGCGCGCAGTACGCCTACCTGGATGTCGAATGAAGCAGGGACAGGAACGGTAACGAATAACCGAGTTCGGTGCAGCGACCGGAAAAGGGGCGGGGCACGCGAGTGTGGCATTCCGGAATCTCTCCATCGGCGCGGAACCGGGGCTCGGAACATTACTATTACGAAAAAAAACGATTCCGTCGGGATTTGGCGTGAACCGTCATCGGACGCGGGCGTTTGTATCAGGAAGACATTTTGCGAGACGAAGGGAGATGGGCGGCAACTGGCGTGAACTGCTGTAATGGTCGCGTAGGGTTGCCTTTACGACTTAACTGAACAGACCGAGGGAGGGAAATGATGCAGTCCACCATGGTTTCGTCGTCTTCCGTGAAGGATCGTCCTCGCCGAAAAATGCCTCCCGTCGTTGCCGATCTGGGGTGGGAAGACGCATCGCCCTTTGGGCTGCAGGGTTTGGCACGCGAGTCCCTGCAGATTGTCAAAGGGGACTGCATCACGCGGCTGGCCATCAGCATGGCACTGGGGGGGACTGCCGATCAGATTCGCGCCCCGGAATTCCTGGCCCGATTGCTCCGTCGACATCCCGAGTGGGTCGAGGAATACCACGTCGTGCATCTGATCGAGCGTTCGCTGTGGATGCAGGGGCGTAGCGATTTGGTAATGACACTGACGCGAAATCCGAGCCAGATTCCCGATAATCCGCCTCCGGAGATTACCGCCACGCTTTCGCAGGCGTATGTACTGCATCCCCAGGCGACGGTCTGGTATGGCGTGCCTTTGTTTGGCGAGGAAACAACCCCCGAGGGTTTGCCCATTCCGTTGACCGCCGCGGAAATTCGGACGGAAGCAGATCGCCGCGTGCGAGCCGCCCAGCAGCATGCACTCCGCTGGGGTTGGTTTTACCGCCTGTTGCTGCAGGCTTCCCTGGTTCCGTCCGTCTGCTGCCGACTGGTGCGGGGCTTCTTCAGCGCGTTGTATGGCCTGGGAAAAGGGGTCCTCGAGTTTGACCGCCGGGCGCGCAAGCATGCCCGCCGCCGGGTGCGTGCTCAATGTGTCGCGGAACTGGAGTACTGTCGGACGGGGCGTTATGTGCCTCCGTCCGAACCGGACGAGAATCTGTCGTTACTCGACCGCTGGGCCTTGTGGGGGTACGAATCGGCCGAGGATGTGGCCTGGGGAACCACGATGGCTGCTTCTACCTCCTCGATTCCCCTGTTGATAGCCAAGATGACCATTCTGGCGCCGGCCACAATTGTCTCGTGCGATCCCTTTCTGTTCCTTGAACTTCCGAATGAACCGGGCAAACTGAGGCATCTGGGCCACTGGTACAGGCAAGAAAACCCCAATGGGAAGCGCACGCTGCACTTGCATGCGTAATTCCCCCTTCCCCAGTTGCCCCGCAGTCGCTTTTGTCGTGCTGACGTTTTCGTTAATCTAACAACAAGAATCGCAGCCTCGGTAATCCAAAATCGTCCTGTGGGGACGAGGAGCGGGTTGCTGCGTGTTGAAGACCATCCAAAACGAGCTTGCGGGGCGGCAAAGTCCCGCCAGTACGACATACTCCGTGAATTCACAACTTAGCGACTTGGAGCTCTCCGATGACGACCGGCAACCCCTACGGAGCCGAACAGACTCTCAAAACCAGCAGCGGGGAATACCGATTTTACAATCTGAATGTATTGAAGGATCAGGGTTTCGGTGAAATTTCACGTCTGCCCTATTCCATCCGGGTGCTGCTGGAATCCTGCTTGCGGAATCTGGATGGGTTCATCGTCAACGAGAAGGACGTGGTCAACCTGGCGAAGTGGAATGCCGAAAAGGTGGAAGCCGTCGAGATCCCGTTCAATCCGGGCCGCGTGGTGCTGCAGGATTTCACAGGCGTGCCGGCGGTGGTCGATCTTGCGGCCTTGCGTTCGGCGATGGTGCGGATGGGGGGCGACCCGAAGAAAATCAATCCCCTGGTACCGTGCGATCTGGTCATCGACCACTCCGTGCAGGTCGATGCCTTCGGGAATGCGTTGGCACTGGAGCAAAACCTCGAAATTGAATTCGAACGGAATCGGGAACGGTATCAGTTCCTGCGCTGGGGGCAGCAGGCGTTCGACAATTTTCGCGTAGTGCCTCCCGCCACCGGGATTGTGCATCAGGTCAACCTGGAGTATCTCGCGAAAGGGGTTCTGAAGAAGGGAGACGTGCTCTATCCCGACAGCCTGGTGGGAACCGATTCCCACACGACCATGATCAACGGCTTGGGCGTGCTCGGCTGGGGGGTGGGAGGCATTGAAGCGGAAGCCGTCATGCTGGGGCAACCGATTTACATGCTGATTCCCGAAGTGGTCGGCTTCAAGTTGACCGGGACCTTGCCCGAGGGAGCAACCGCCACCGACCTGGTGCTGGTCGTGACACAAATGCTGCGGAAACATGGCGTGGTGGGGAAATTCGTGGAGTATTTCGGTCCTGGCCTCGATGGAATGTCTCTGCCGGACCGGGCGACCCTGGCGAACATGGCCCCCGAATACGGCGCTACCTGTGGCTTTTTCCCCGTGGACGAAGAGACGCTCGGCTACCTGCGGCGCACGGGACGAACCGAAGTGGAAGTGGAACTGGTCGAAGCGTACTACAAGGCACAGGGGATGTTCCGCACGAGTGAATCTCCCGAACCCAAATTCAGTTCGGTCGTGGAATTGGACCTGGGGAGTGTGCAACCGTCGCTGGCGGGGCCGAAGCGGCCTCAGGACCGTATTCTGCTAAGCGACATGAAAACTTCGTGGGTCAAGGATTTGCGGCAGACTTTCCATCGCGAGGGAGCTTCGCCCGAAGTGGAAGTTTCCGAAAATGGCATCACAAGCAAAATCACCGATGGGGCGGTCGTCATTGCCGCAATCACCAGTTGCACCAACACCAGTAACCCCTCCGTAATGATTGCTGCTGGGCTGCTGGCCCGGAAAGCGGCCGAGAAAGGCCTGTCCCGCAAGCCCTGGGTGAAAACCTCGCTGGCCCCCGGCAGCCGCGTGGTCACCGACTACCTGGTGCGGGCAAATCTACTGCCCGATCTGGGAAAACTGGGCTTCGACGTGGTGGGATACGGCTGCACCACGTGCATCGGCAACAGTGGTCCGCTTCCCGCAGAGGTGAGTTCGGCTGTTCACGAGGGGGATCTAGTGGTTTCCGCAGTCTTGTCCGGAAATCGAAATTTCGAAGGCCGCATCAACCAGCAGGTGAAGGCAAACTACCTGGCCAGTCCCCCGCTGGTTGTGGCCTATGCAATTGCCGGCACGACGAACATCGACCTGCTGAATGAGCCGATCGGAACCGACAGCGCCGGAAAGGCCGTATACCTGCGCGAGATCTGGCCCTCCAATCAGGAAATTGCCGAGGCGATGGCAGGGAGCATGTCCCCCGAAATCTTTATTTCGGAGTATGCAAAAGCGACCGATGGCCCGGAGCAGTGGCAGCAAATTGCTGGCGCGGAAGGGGATTTGTATGCCTGGGATCCCCAGAGCACTTACGTACAGGAGCCCCCCTTCTTTGTCGACATGCCCAAAACGCCGGCTCCCATCGAATCCATCGAAGACGCCCGTTGCCTCTGTTTGTTGGGGGATTCGGTCACCACCGACCATATCAGCCCGGCAGGAGCGATCAAGCCGACCTCGCCGGCGGGACTCTATCTGCAGGAGCAAGGGGTGGCGATCGAAGATTTCAACAGTTACGGTTCTCGCCGAGGGAATGATCGGGTGATGACGCGAGGCACCTTCGCCAACATCCGGCTGCGGAATCAGTTGGCACCGGGAACCGAGGGAAGCGTGACGGTGTATCACCCGACGGGCGAGCAGACTTCGATTTACGAAGCCTCGCAAAAGTACAAGGCCACCGGGACTCCCCTGGTGGTGATTGCCGGAGCCGAATACGGGACGGGGTCTTCCCGCGACTGGGCCGCCAAGGGAACCTATCTTTTGGGGGTGAAGGCAGTCATTGCGAAATCCTATGAGCGGATTCACCGCTCGAATCTGGTGGGCATGGGAGTGCTCCCCTTGCAGTTCCGAGATGGAGAAGATGCTCACTCCCTGGATCTGGATGGGACCGAAACCTTCCGCATCGTACTCGATGATCAATTGCAGCCACTGCAGGCGGTGGAAGTGGCGGCCCGCAAACAGGACGGCACCGAAGTGCATTTCGTGACCACGTGCCGCATCGATACCCCGGTGGAAGTGCAGTATTACCGTCATGGCGGGATTCTGCACAAGGTGCTGCGGGAACTCGCTGCAAATTAAGCCGGTTCCGCGAAGAGGGAGTGAATTCGAGTTGTAGCGCCCGCGTGGCCCACTTACCCGCGGGCGCTACTTTTTTTGCATGGTCGGTTCCCGTCATTTGCTCATATCAACGGGAACCGAGCCGCTAGCGCCAGTGTCAGGTGATGGTTTGTAGAACGCTCGGCTGGCACCGGCTGCTGGGGTTCGCGCGGACGAGTCAGGATCGTTACCAAAGGGCTGTCTGCGCCCATCAGTAAGCGAGCCACGCGACTGCCCGAATTCAGGCCAATTGCGCAATTCCGAAGCAGTGGTGCCTGATTTCCTTCAGTCTGATCTTGCCGAAACCTGCTTTCTCTCGCAGAATTGACGTACGCGACAATTCTGGCGTGAAATTTGCATAACTTTGTGGCAGTAGAAATAACGAGGCGACCTGATCACGAGGTCCTGGTGCACTCCCGGTTGACAGAATGTTCCATGTTTGACAGCTACCCCTTGCCTGCCTGTTACGATGAACTGCTGACGGCAGATCATCAATCCCGTTTTCCGACCGTGACGGAACGCCTGCAACAGCTTTCGTTCAGTGAACTGGCCCAACGGCAGCACACGACCGAGGAGCGGCTGCGCGACCTGGGTATCACCTTTGCGGTGTATGGGCATCAGGATGGAACGGAAAAGGTCTGGCCCTTCGATATTTTGCCCCGCGTAATCGGGGCGGAGGAATGGCAGACGGTTGAACAGGGGTTGAAGCAACGGATCTACGCGCTAAATCTGTTCATTCAGGATATATATAACGAACAGCGGGTAATCAAGGAGGGGGTTGTCCCCGAGGAGATGATCCGCACGGCGGCAACTTTTCGAGAGCAGTGCGTGGGGCACACGCCTCCCGCGGGGGTGTGGACACACATCACGGGCACGGACTTGATCCGGCATCAGGATGGTCAGTTTTACGTGCTGGAAGACAACTTACGCTGCCCCTCGGGGGTTTCGTACGTGCTGGAAAATCGCGAGGTCATGAAGCGGGTGCTGCCCGAGGTATTCAACGGGCAGGCGGTGGCTTCGATCGAGGATTACCCGGAACGCCTGCTGGATACACTCCTGGCAACCGCCCCCGTCGGCGCGAGTGCCCCGGTGGCGGTGCTGCTGACGCCGGGCGTTTATAACTCGGCGTATTTCGAGCATTCGTTCCTGGCACAGCAGATGGGGATCGAACTCGTTCAAGGTTCGGACCTGGTCGTGATGGACGGTTATCTGTTCATGAAAACAACACGTGGACTCAAGAAGGTCGATGTGGTTTATCGGCGTATCGACGATCTATTCATGGATCCACGGGCCTTTCGCGACGATTCCGTGATCGGCGTGCCGGGTTTGATGGAAGTCCATCGGCAGGGGCGCGTTACGTTGGCGAATGCTCCGGGAACAGGCATTGCCGACGATAAGGCAATTTATGCGTATGTCCCCGCAATTGTCAAATTCTTCACGGGAGAAGATCCGATTCTGCCGAACGTGCCGACGTTCATTTGTGCCGACCCCGTGCAGCGGCAACATGTGCTGACCCATCTGGAAGAGTTGGTGGTCAAGCCGACGAATGAAGCCGGAGGGTATGGCATCGTGCTGGGGCCCAAGGCGAGCAAGGCAGAGTTGGAAGAATGCCGCCAGCGAATTCAGGAGGATCCGCGAAATTATATCGCCCAACCGATGCTGCAGCTTTCGACGGTGCCGACCATTTGCGGCAAGAACATCGAGCCTCGACACGTGGATCTGCGCCCGTTCATCCTGCTGGGCGGCATGGAGATGGAAGACATTTACGTTCTGCCAGGCGGTTTGACGCGTGTTGCACTGGTCAAGAATTCGATGATTGTGAATTCCTCCCAAGGGGGAGGAAGCAAGGATACCTGGGTTCTGTTTTGAGTCTCAAACGAAAACCTACAGCCGCGGTACTCGCGTCACCCGCCCGTTAAACGGTCGTGGCGAGACCGTGGGTTAGCCGGACCACAACCATGTTGAGCCGAGTTGCTGATTCGATCCTGTGGATGAGCCGATATATTGAACGGGCGGAAAATGTGGCCCGTTTTATCGATGTCAACCAGAAGTTGACGCTCGGCTTCCAGCGTGGCCTGCGGACGCAATGGGAACCGCTGATCCACACCACGGGGGACGAGAAACAGTTCAAGGAGTTGTACGGGAACGAGTACACCCAGGAGAATGTCGTCAATTTTCTGACATTCGAGGATCGGAACCCGAATTCTATTTCCTCCTGCCTGAAATTTGCGCGGGAGAATGCCCGTTGCGTGCGGGAAAATCTTTCGAATGCGATCTGGGAGGCGATCAACAAATTTTACCTGATCGTCAAGGAGTTTCCCCGCGATGCGATGGTCTTGCAGCATCCGCATCGCCTGCTGGACGTGGTGAAACAACAATCGCAGTTGATCGTGGGGGCTGCGGAAACCACGCTTTCCCACGGCGACGCCTGGAACTTCTCCCGTCTGGGCCGCTGCATCGAACGAGGAGACAAAACCTCTCGGATTCTCGACGTGAAATACTACATCCTGTTGCCGACCGTGCAGGACGTGGGGGGAAATGTCGACATCATCCAATGGTCGGCCCTGTTGAATTCGACCAGCGGGCTGCAGATGTATCGCCGGCAATACGGGCGGATTCATCCCCAAAAAGTCGTGGAGTTTCTGGTACTTGATCGTCTGTTTCCGCGATCGATGCATTATTGCCTGATCCATGCCGACGAAGCCTTGCGCGCCTTGTCGGGCAGTCAGCCCTACGCCTACGCAAACCCCGCGGAACAACTTCTGGGGCGGATGAAAACCAACATGGACTATCTGTCCGTCGACGACATCGTGAATCGTGGATTGCACGAATTTATCGACACCTATCAACGGCAGTTGAATGACCTGGGAAAGCTGATCAACGATGTCGTCTGTAACAGTTCCCTGCATTCCCAGTGGCAGCACCAGTTGCAATCGTGAGGGCAGGGGCCATTGCCCCGGAGTATTTCCCCTGCCTCCACGTTGAGAATCCGTCGCGCACGGGGGGCCTTGGGACCAGCCGCGGGGATTGACGTGGGAAACCGGCATCCCGGGCAGAGTTCGTTCGCTCCACCGACCTGTCTCCAGGCACAACCATAGAGTCCGTCACCATGAGTATCCGCGTTGCCTTGCACCATGCCACCCACTATCGCTACGACCGCCTGGTCAATCTGGGGCCGCAAACGGTCCGGCTGCGGCCCGCGCCGCATTGCCGCACCCCCGTGCTGTCCTATTCGTTGACCGTCGATCCGCCCAAGCATTTCGTTAACTGGCTTCAGGATCCCCACGGCAATTACCTGGCGCGGCACGTCTTCACTCAGCCGGCACGCGCCATGAGCGTGGTGGTCGACTTGACGGTGGAAATGAGCGTCATCAATCCCTTCGATTTTTTCATTGAAGAGTACGCTGAAGCCTTTCCCTTTACCTACGAAGAACACCTGGATCTGGACTTGAAACCGTTTCGGGTGCTTCGAGAGTCGGGCCCGTTGCTGCGGGACTATTTGCGCGGGATCGACCAGACGCCAAGGCGGACCATCGATTTTCTGGTCCAGGTGAATCAGCAACTGCAACAGGATATCAAGTACCTGATCCGCATGGAGCCCGGGGTCCAAAGCTGCGAGGAAACGCTGGCACGCGGAAGCGGTTCCTGCAGGGACAGCGCGTGGTTGCTGATGCAGATTCTGCGGCATTGCGGCTTTGCCACGCGGTTTGTCTCGGGTTATCTGATTCAGTTGGCGCCGGATGTGAAATCCCTGGACGGGCCAAGCGGGACCGCGGTGGATTTTACCGACCTGCATGCCTGGGCGGAGGTGTTTCTGCCGGGTGCGGGTTGGATCGGCCTGGATCCAACGTCGGGATTGCTGGTGAGTGAAGGTCACATCCCGCTGGCCTGCACGCCGCTGCCAACAACCGCGGCCCCCATCGAGGGGAGCGTGGACGACTCGGAAGTCGAGTTTTCCTTCGAGATGTTCATCGAACGTATCCACGAGGATCCGCGCGTCACCAAACCCTATGCCGAACAGGAGTGGCAGCGGGTGCTGGAAGTGGGCCAGCTGGTGGACGACCGTCTGAAGCAGGATGACGTGCGACTGACGATGGGGGGAGAGCCGACCTTTGTCTCGATCGACGACATGGAAGGGGAAGAATGGACGGTCGGAGCTGTCGGCTTGCATAAGTATCGGCTGTCCGAGGAACTGATGCAGCGTTTACAGCAACGGTTCGCGCCAGGAGCACTGCTGCATTTCGGCCAGGGAAAATGGTATCCGGGAGAATCGCTGCCGCGCTGGGCCATGACATGCCTGTGGCGCAAGGATGGGGAACCGATCTGGAGCAAACCCGAGTTGTTTGCCACTTCGCAGAACAGCGTACAAGCCGATATTACCCAGGCTGCGGAGTTCGTGAGTAGACTCAGCGAACATATTGCCGTCGATCCCCGCTGGGTTCGGCCGGCCTACGAAGATGTGTGGAACGTCATCCGGGAAGAACATAAACTCCCGGTGAACGTGGACCCGAGGAAATTCGATCTGAATCGGGCCGAGGAACGGGCACGACTGGCCCGACTGCTGGAGCGTGGGGCGACGTCCCCTGTTGGCTTCGTGCTCCCCCTGAAGCGTCCGTGGTGGCAGGCCAGCGCGAAGTGGGAAAGCGGCCCCTGGCCGTTCCGTGGGCCGAAACTGTTTCTGATTCCCGGCGATTCCCCGATCGGTCTGCGGTTGCCGCTGGAATCGCTCCCGGTGAAACCCGGAGACAGCCACGATCCCCGTCCCGATATTTATGAACTCGATCCCTTCGATTCGCGTGTTCCCTTGCCCCGTTACGTGGAATTGCGGAATGCCGTGCAACAGACCTCGCTGCAAATGCGGGAGATTCATCCCCAACTGCAGCGCCGACCGGGACAGTCCAGTTCCGAGGAGACCTTGCAGGCTCTTGTGAACCAGGAAACCGAACAGGCCTCGCTGCCGGCGGGGGGACAACTCGTACGCACGGCCTTGTGTGTCGAACCGCGCGATGGTCGCCTGTGCGTCTTCATGCCCCCGGTGGGGACGCTGGAAGACTATCTGGAATTGACGGCAGCTATCGAAGCAACTGCCGATTCGCTGTCGGTTCCGGTCAGCCTGGAAGGCTATCTCCCACCGTTCGATCCCCGTCTGGAAGCGATCAAGGTGACACCGGACCCCGGAGTGATCGAAGTGAATATCCAGCCGTCCCAGACTTGGGAAGAACTGGTGGACATTACGGAAACCCTGTACGAGGAAGCGAGGCTATGCCGTTTGGGCACGGAGAAATTCCAACTGGATGGTCGGCATACCGGCACGGGAGGGGGCAACCATGTAGTGATGGGAGGTATCACCCCGCAGGACAGTCCCTTTTTGCGACGTCCGGATCTGCTGGCGAGTCTGATTACGTATTGGAATAATCATCCCTCGCTGTCGTATTTGTTTTCGGGGATGTTTATCGGCCCCACGAGCCAGGCCCCGCGGGTGGACGAGGGGCGTCGCGATGCGATCTATGAATTGCAAATTGCCCTTGATCAACTGTCGGCGACGAATTTTCGTCCCCCCTGGCTGGTGGACCGACTGTTTCGTCACTTGCTGGTCGATCTGACGGGCAATACACATCGGGCGGAGTTTTGCATCGACAAGCTTTACTCGCCGGACAGCGCGACCGGACGACTGGGCCTGGTGGAACTACGGGCCTTCGAAATGCCTCCGCATGCCCGTATGAGCTTGACTCAGCAACTCCTGTTGCGGTCGATTGTGTCGTGGTTCTGGCGGGAACCGTATCGCCGGAAACTGGTGGACTGGGGGACTCGAATTCACGATCAGTTCATGCTCCCTTATTATCTGATGACCGATTTTCGGACGGTCATCCGCGACATGAACGAGGCGGGAATTCCCCTGGAGTATGCGTGGTTCGCGCCGCATATCGAATTTCGCTGTCCCCTGGTGGGAACCGTGTGTTACGACGGAATGCAACTGGAAATCCGCCAGGCGATCGAACCCTGGTATGTGCTGGGAGAACAGGGGGGGACGAGTGGGACCACCCGTTATGTCGATTCCTCGGTGGAGCGGTTGGAGGTGAAGTTGACGGGCGCGCTTTCCGAACGGTATCTGGTGACCTGCAACGGTCGAAAGATTCCCCTGCAGCCGACCGCGACCCAGGGAGAATACGTGGGAGGCGTGCGGTATCGCGCCTGGCAGCCACCGAATTGCCTGCACCCCACGATACCCGTGCATGTCCCGTTAATCTTTGATATAGTCGATCGCTGGAGCATGCGTTCCATTGGTGGTTGCCGTTATCACATCGATAATGCTGGCGGATTGAATCCGACGTCCTTTCCGGTGAATGCCCTGGAGGCCGAAAGCCGGAGGTCGAATCGTTTCTTTCGTTTTGGTCACACGCCTGGATCCGTGAATGTTGTTGACGAATGGCCAGATATTCATTACCCCATGACTCTCGATCTGCGACGCAGTCTTCATGCCTGAATGCCAGATAGGCAAAACTGGGCAGGGGAGCGGGGCGCGTTCCGCAAGGATCGCAAAGTACTGAAGGCGTTGGGACATGGCGACGTTGGTGCCGGCAGACAGTATTGTCGAGCGACTGAGAAACTATCACGGACCGGCAGGGGCCTACGACGAATATCGGGACCCGACCGGACAGATCCGCCCGCATTGGGAGCGGATGCTGCAGGCGTTCCGGCAATCCGGGCCGTTGAATCTGACCGACCGCTGGCATGCCGCGAATCGAATGCTGCGCGAGAACGGTGTGAACTTCACCGGTTTCGAACACAATGGGCGCCAGCCGCGCCCCTGGAAGCTGGACCTGCTGCCGGTGGTGTTCAGTTCCGTCGATTGGAACGGGTTGCGTCAGGGGGTAGCTCAGCGCGCACGGCTTGTGGAAGCGGTCATTCGCGATTTATACGGAGTTCAAAGAGTCCTGCGCGAGGGGCTGCTCCCTCCGGAACTCGTGTTTCGCAATCAGGAATTTCAGCGCGTCTTTCATCATTTCCCGCAGCACACCACACCCCTGGTGATTTATGGGTGCGAACTGGCGCGATCCTCGACCGGGCAATGGTGGGTCATGGCCGATCGAGCGGCCGCCCCCGCGGGCTTGAGTTTCGCGGTCGAGAATCGAATTGTCCTGTCCAAGTCGTTGCCCCATTTTCTGCACACGTGCCAGATCCATCGGTTGGCTCCCTTTTTCGTGCGGTTGCAGGAAACCCTGACAGCTTTTCCGACGCAACGGAAGGGAAATCCGTCCGTGGTGATCCTGAGCGCGGGGCCAGATCATCCCTACTACTACGAAGATGTGTTTCTGGCGCGTTACCTGGGCTATACTCTGGTGGAAGCCGACGACCTGACAATTCGCCGCAATCAGGTGTGGATCAAAACGCTGCGGGGCCTGTCTCCGGTGGATGTGGTCTTGCGGCGCACGCCAGATCATCGTCTGGACCCGTTGGAACTCGGGGGGCATTCCCCCAATGGAGTGGCCGGAATGCTGCAGGCCATCCGCCACAAGCATGTGGTGGTTGCCAATGGTCCGGAAACGGGGTTGCTCGATTCCCCCGTTTACATGCCTTTTCTGCCCGCTTTGTGTAAGCACATGCTGGGGGAGGAACTCCTGCTCCCTTCGATCGCGACCTGGTGGTGCGGGCAAGCGGAACCCCTGGAATATGTGTTGCAGCATTTCGGGGATCTCGTGATCAAGCCGGCGTTCGCGCACAGCGGTGGGGAGGAAATAATCGTCAGCGAACTGTCCGAAGCCGATGCCCAGTCCCTGCGGGAACGCATCCTGGCGGATCCCGGGGCCTACGTGGCACAGGAAAAGATCGTGCGTTCGACGGCCCCCTGTTGGGTGGAAGAGGAATTCTGTTCGGGGCACATCGCCATGCGCACGTTCGCGGTCCGCACCAAGGAAGCCTACGAGGTTCTGAATGGTGGCCTGGTGCGCGTGGAAACCTCGGCCGCCCCGATGCCCCTTTCCGTTTCAGCCGGACAATTCAGCAAGGATGTCTGGGTTACTTCGGATTCTCCCGTTCCCGCGATTTCGCTGCTGGGGCACATGCTGGAACCCCCGAAACTGCAGCGATCGACCAGTAAGCTGCCCAGTCGCGCAGCCGACAATCTCTTCTGGCTGGGACGTTACCTGGAGCGTCTGGAGTTTGCCGGCCGCCTGATCCGCAAGATTACCGAGCGGCTAATGAGCGAATCGGCCGGCCAACCCGTGATGGACGTCACGCCGCTGATCTCCTGTCTGGCCGAGCAGGGGATTATCGAGGAATCGTTTGCCGTGGAGGAATTTTTCCCTCGGCGGGACGAACTGGAGAACCTGTGGCCCCGGATGATCCGAGGCGATGACGACCCCAACCGCTTCGAAGGGTTGTGCAACCAGGTCGTACGGCTTTCTTCCATCGTACGAGACCGCATGACGGAAGATTTCTGGCGAGGGGTTTCGCAGATTGGCGAGCGGCGCGTTCCCGCGGATCTGCTGGATTTAAGCGAATTGCACGACACGATGAACCTGCTGATGCTGCACATTTCTGCAGCCACGGGACAAATCACCGATGGCCTGGTGCATGGCCCGACGCGGCAGTTCCTGCAGATCGGTAGGCATCTGGAGCGGGCGCGTCAGTTGACTCTGGTGATGCGGAAATATCTGCAGCAGGTGGAAGCAAGGGAAACCTTGCCCCTGGTGACGCTATTGGATGTCTGCAACTCGCTGATGACCTATCGCTACCGTTACCGGGCCAACTTTTCGATTCTGCCGGCGTTCGACCTGCTGGTGACGGATTCCAGTAATCCGCACGCCATCGTGTTTCAGTTTATCGAGTTGAACGCACTGGTGTCGGAATTGCCCAGCAAGCAAAAGCGGCCGTTCATTTCGTCCGAGCAGGATCTGATCCGGCGGATTCTATTTGAACTCCAGTCGCTGCTGCCGACGGAGGATCAGGAGTTGAACTGGCCCCGGTATCGCGCCCCTCTGGAACAGATTTTCAAGACGCTGGAACCTCGCATCAAGGAGATATCGAATCTGCTGACGCAGACCTATTTCCTGCACGCGGAATTCATTCAACAAATCGACGAAGGCCGGGAAGGAGGCGCGTGATGAAATACCGGATCACGCATCTGACGCGCTACGAAGCCAGGGAAAAAATTTCCATGGGGATGAATCAGGTGTATCTCACGCCACGCAACACCTCCTGGCAAACCTGTGAATACAGCCGCGTGCTGACCAGTCCCCCCGCGACTTCGTCCGATCGCCGTACCGATTACTTCGGCAATATTGTCAACTATTTCTGCTTCGAACGGGGCTACCAGAAACTGGAAATCCGGGCCTCGAGCCGTGTGGCCGTGCAGCCTCGCGAATTGCTCCATCGCGAGAATTCCCTTCCCTGGGATAAACTGATTCGGACGCTCGCACAGCAGCAACGCGACCAGTATGCCACGCTGGAAATGACGATTCCCTCTCCGATGGTTCACGACCTGGCTGGACAGGTACGGGATTACGCGCGGGTCTCCTTTCCACCGGAACGCCCCATTCTGGACGGACTGGAAGATCTCCTGTCGCGCTTTCGCCGCGATTTCACGTTCGACAACAGTGCCACCACGCTGAACACGCCCATCCTGGAAGTGTTTGAAGAGCGAAAAGGGGTCTGCCAGGATTTTGCCCACCTCGCCATTGCCATGCTGCGCGCGCTAGGCATACCTGCCAGGTATGTCAGCGGTTACCTGCGCACCTATCCCAAGGCGGGACAACCGCGGCTGCGCGGGGCGGATGCATCGCACGCCTGGGTGGGTGTGTATTGCGGCTCGCTCGGCTGGGTGGATATCGACCCCACGAACAACAGCTTCGTCTCCGATGAGCACATTACCGTGGCCTGGGGCCGCGATTATTCCGATGTCGCCCCGGTACGGGGCGTGATCATCGGCTCGGGTACGCATGCCCTGGACGTCTCCGTGGATGTCGAGCCGATTACGTCCGCTGCCTGAATGACAGCCGCACGTGAGCGGTCCGGTTCAGTGCGAGATTTCCTGTGCCTGCACCATCCACAAGTGTTTCTCAAGCAGCGCGCTGAGACCGATCAGAAGGTCTTCACTGATGGGATCCAGTTCCCCCACCACCTGGATGGATTCCCTCAACCCGGTAATCGTGGTGCTCAGCAGTTGAGAGATAATCTTGATGGTATTGCTGGCGGAATCGAATTTAACAGCCATCGGTTCGAGCCGGCTCCGCGACGCCACCGATTGCGCCAGGCCATCGGGGGCAACCCCCAGAGTCGAAATCCGTTCCGCCACGTCATCCGAACCTGTCCGGACGTCGATCAGAATTTCGTCAAGCTGCAGGTGCACCGTGCGAAATTCGCGCCCCACCACGCACCAATGGGCCTGCTTCAACCGCAGGGCCAAATCCACCAGATCGAGCAGTCGCTGTTGCAAGGTTGCCACCACCTGATTGGTGTGGTCGTCGGACAAAATGCGATGTTGAAATTGAGACATGCTAATAACCTTTCGGATTCTGCTGCACCGATTGCCAGGGCAAGGGAATCTCAGCCCCCTTGAAGTTTCTTCCCGGAGGCTCCATTTTCGTTATTTCCGGCACGGCAAGTTACACAATATAGACTATCGAGACCCGTTCCACAAATCCGCACAATCGCACTTGACGGAGTGATGTGCGCATCCGGCCCTGCAGGATACTCTCATTCGTTGTGTTCCGCCAGATTCGGGAAGAATCGAACGCGGTTGAAACGTCTGGCTGCAGCGCACGCGACCACGCGACGATGAACAGAAATGCGAAACTCCGCGCGGCGACACCGAAGTCTGGGACGCCGTCACTTTGGTGATCGGTATCGAGCGGATGCGGATCAGGACGCACATTTCCCATGCCCCGAGAACAGAAATTAGGCATCACGCTGCTGATTATGGCGATCGGCTTTGCGGGAGCATTTTGCTTCCGCAGACCGTCGACGGAACAGGCTGCGCTGCCGGGGCTGCTGGGCGAGCGACGCATCAACCAGCGCGTCGCTGAACTGCGTACGCGGCCTCTGTTGCCGGGGATTGATCTGCGAGAATCGGCAAGCCCGGCATTGCATCCCGACGAAATTCTGACACGGGAACTGGCGGGGCTGTTGCCCAGCGAATTAACTTACCGGAATAAACAGGCCGCGCCACCACCTATCGGCACCATTCTGGAGAAGGAGAAATCGGTCCCACGGGTTCCCGCACCCGCGGACGCCCCCCCGGGCGAACACACGCCAGTGGCACCGGAACATTACGTTCCCGCAACCCAGTCGATACCGCGTCCCGTACAGTCGGAAATGCACTACCACGTCGTTCAGCCGGGCGAAACCCTGACGGCCATCGCATTGCAATATTACGGTTCCGTCTCACGATATCTGGATCTTTACGAAGCCAACAAGGACCAACTGTCCAGTCCGAATCAATTGCGTCCGAACATGAAATTACGCATCCCCGGACACTCCTCCACCTTCCCTGCTCCTCGGACACAAGAAGTCAAGGAGGCCCGCGGCTCGGAGGAGGACGCATCCGTTTCGCGGTTGGATCACCCGGTCTCCTCCGAACATTCCACAGCGGGCTCACCATCCACTAACGTGGATTCTGCCGATACGGGGAAAAAACTGTTTGTTCCCGCCCGGCGTTCCCCGTTCCAGAACACCACCGACCAGGAACGCCTGGCCCGGGACCTGCTACCGATCCGACGTTGATGCATCCCGGCACCGAGGATATGTCCCGGTCTTTGCATCGCAGAGGGATAACTAGCAGCGCCCGTCAGGAAGCGGGCCACTCGGGCGAAACATCTAGAAATCACTCTTCCGAAGCATGGTCCACCAAAGTGGACTGGAGCGCTATGTACGCGACTCAAACGAGGCTCGCTGCCTGACGGACGCGGCTAGTTTTCGAGGCATTTTTCGAGAAAAAATTACCGCATTGGTAACTGTGTGTGAACTTTGGGCTGATACGTGGCCGCCGAACAAGGGCGGATTCAATTCTGAAAGGCACGGCGGGATTGATAAACAGGTAAAGCCACGCGATCTATTCTTGCGAATTGCATTGTCGGGGTTTGTTCGGCCGATTCCCTCCGTTGCGCGTTTCTGTTGAAATCCCCGGTTTGACCTGAGGTGATCTCCTCCGTAAACTAAAACTGGCGTGGGATCTCATCATTTTCGCATGCGATTCTCGTTGCGATCGGTCTATCGTCACAGAATTCTCCGATCGCTGTTCCCCTGACTCAACGAAATTTGAGGTGCGCGATGTTCACACCCGCTCGCGGTGCTGCGGTCTTTGCCGGGGTAACCTTGGCCCTGCTGCTCACGTGTTCGACCTCCCAGGCCCAGCCGAAGAAGGAAACCGTTTTTCAGGAATCCGTCTTCACGCAAGATGGCTGGCCCATCAAGTTCACCTACTACAAACACGAAGGCCGCAGGGATACCCCGGTCGTGATTCTGCTCCACTCCAGTCAGGGAGATAAACGGGTCTGGACCAGTGGCTTTGCTGACGAGCTTTGGAAGGAAGGCTTCGCGGTTGTCGCGGTTGACCTGCGCAAGCATGGCGAAAGCAAGATGGAAACCGTCACGGGAGCTTCCTCCGATGTCGGCGACCTCAAGCCCGATGACTATGTCCGCATGGTTACCCAGGATCTCGAAGCCATCAAATCCTTTCTGCTGAAGGAACATCAGGAACAGAATTTGAATATTCGCAAAACCGGAATCGTCGCGCCGGAAATGGCTGCCCCGATTGCGTTGAACTTTACTATGCAGGACTGGCGCAAGATCCCTTACGACGATGCCCCGACGCTGGAGATGCGAACCCCACGCGGCCAGGATATTCGCTCCCTGGTGCTCATATCCCCCATGGGGAGCCTGCCCGGCATGCCCACCACCGTAGCGATTCGGGAACTGCGGGAGCCGGAACGTAAGATTTCCTTCCTGTTCTGCGTGGGAGCCGAAGATCCACAGGACAAGGGGGAAACCAAGAAAATGCATCAACAGGTTGTCGGACGCGCACGCGATACCGCCGAACGCATCTTCTACGAAACGTATCCCTACAACCTCCGTGGCATGGCGCTGATCGGCAAGAAACTCAAGATTGAAGCCCACATCGTCGGTTTCCTGAAAAAGACTCTGTTCGAACTGGAAGATGAGTGGCAGGATCGCCGCAGTCGCCTGCAACGCTGAACCGGACTGGCCCCGAGCCAGCAAATAGCGAACGGGGGACGACGGTCCCCTGTCTTTTTTCGACCGCATGGCGACTCCCCCACCATCCTCCAGGTCCAGCCGCAACTGCCAGGGGACTGTCGTACCGCGCTCACCGCCCGCGGCATTGGCCAGGGTGGTGGCTATCCGGGTTATTGCCTCAATCGACGGACTGCCGTCTGGTAATCCCGGATGTCCTGTTCCGTTAAGTCAAAAAGGGCAATGCTGGCGCCGACGATGCGGACCGGCTCGAAGAAGCGAAAGTAGCCGAACTCGTCGATGTTCACAGCGCGCCACGTGCCCTGGGCGTCGCGCAGGACATGCGGTCGCCCCTGCAAAAAATTCAGGCTGATGGCATACTTGCCCGGTTGGGGAGATCCCGCGGGCGGAGCGGGTACGTTCAGATTCACTGCCGAGGGAGGATAAGACCCGAAATAGGCCAGCCCTGTCAATTCCATCTCCGAGGCTTCCAGGTCGGCCGCCAATTCATGCAGGCTCTGCCCCCAGTCGAGATTGGAGTCGACCAGCAGAAAACGCCCATTGGCAGGCCCACCCGCCAGTTCGTTGAAATAGGCCAGATGATTTGGATGATGCCTGAGCGAGAACACCGAAAGGACCGCAACCAGAACAACCAGTTGGGACTCGCGAGCCTCGCCCAGCTTCCGTCCCTGCAAACCCCATCCCCCCACGCCCCACAGCATCGGAAAGGGATAGACCGGCAACAGATATCGGTATCCCAACTGATTTGCGGATAGGGATGCCGTGATCGCCACGACCAGGAACACCGGCAAGGTCAACAGCAGCAACCAGCGGGCCTCGGGTGTCGTTCGGAAATGACGCAGCAGCAGCCACATCCCCGATAACGAAAGCACTTGCTGCAGATGGGGTGTCTTATACAACCAGCAGTACACGTAGTATTCCGGAAAACCCGTTAAACTCCAGCTTCCCGCCAGGTACACGGGCTGCGGTTCCTGCATAAAGGCAAAAAGTTGATCCAGGCCCATCACGTAATCGCTGGGGAGCAACAAAGGCACCCGGGCAATCAGCGAAAGGGCCTGTTGCAATCCCAGCAGCCGGGCCGATCGAAACGGATATTCGCCCAGAGGAGTGCCCGATCCCTGAAACAGATAGCCCGCATTGATGACCAGCAGACTCACTCCCAACATCACCGCGACCAGTCCCGTCTGTTGCTTCCAGTGACGGAAGCGGGTCCACGGCAAGACCCCGATCCAGCCGAGCAGAATTAAGGGGTAATAAATGACAGCCGTGAACTTTACCAGTTGGGCTAGTCCCAGCAGCAATCCCGCCAGTGCCGCGGTTTTCAGGCTGGGTTGCCTCAACAGGGCAAGTAGTCCGCCCGTCAATGCCAGGAATGCGACCGCCGCCGGCACGTCGTGCGTGACCAGGTCTCCGTGCGCCAGCAGATTGGGATCCGTCATCCAGAGTACAAATCCCAACCCTGCTGCCAGGGGCCCAAACAGCCGCCACGATATTCCCGCCAGCAGCAGCGCTCCCAGCCCCCAGAGCACCAGCAGCATTCCCCGGCCCAAGGCATAATACCGTCGTGCTGTCCGATCTCCCGCAGCACGCAACAGGGCATCGCCATAATCGCTTTCCCGTTCCGGACCGTCGAACGAAACCGGCACTCCCTGAACCACCAGTGGCACTGCGGCCCACAGCCGAACCAGGGGAGGGTTGATGCGATCCTGATCGAATTTCCCCGACTGCCAGATCGCCAGCCCGATCGGTAAATGCCAGTATTCATCGTGTGTTGGCGTCTGCAGACGGGCAGCGTGGATTGCCAATCCTCCCCCGAGCAAGCCGCACAGGCCCAGGAAAAGCCAGGCAAACCGTGCCTTATGAACTGTCTTCAACATAGGGACCAGAAACGCCATCCGTCAAAAACTCCAGGAAGCACCGGTTGACCACCCATTCCGAGAGACTCTCGGAATGACGCGTATCGAGTGTATCCAGTTGCGATACGGTCGACTATTGCGAACGTATCGGCCGGTCTTTTCGTCCCAGCGCGGCCCGAGCGTGAACGCCAACACGTCTCTGTGTATGATACGGCGGTGCTCGATCTTGGCTGAGAGAGTCCATCGGTCTGCAACTCATGAGAAACGCAAGCTTCGGATAAGGTGACGCTGTGAGTAAAATTCGGAAGGTCGCGGTGGCGGGAGGCGGCATCATTGGGATTGCCACGGCTTATTTTCTGCGCCGGGCGGGGTTGGATGTGGTATTGTTCGACCAGGCCAAACTGGGGGCGGGCTGCTCGCACGGAAATTGCGGATACATTTCCCCCAGTCATATTTTCCCCTTGTGCACGCCCAAGGCCTTGAAACTCGGCATGAAGGCCATGTGGCAATCGAACGGGCCGCTGCGGATTCGGCCCGGACTGAACTTGTCACTCTGGAAATGGCTGTTCCAGTTTGCTGGCCATTGCAATCAGCGGGACATGCTGGCAATTGGACATGCCCGCCATGCCATTCTGGATTCGGCCCGAGAACTCTATCAGCAGATCATTGAGGAGCACGCGCTCGATTGTAACTTTCAGGCCAAGGGGTGCCTGTTCGTGTACGCCGACGAAGCCGCGTTTGTCGAGCAAGCGGTGCAGATCGACCTGATGCGCAAGGAATATGGAGTCGAGTTCTCCTCGCTGGTCGGGCCGGAACTGGAATCGTTCGAACCGGCTCTCATCCCCGGGTCCGCGTATGGGGCCTACTTCTACCCCCAGGATGCCCACGTCCGCCCCGATCGGCTAATCAACAGTTGGGTGCGCGTCTTGCGTGAACTTGGCGTGGAGATCCGGGAAGACTGCCGCTTCGAACATTTTCTGGCGGAGGGCAACACGGTCCGCGGCCTGCAAACATCCCAGGGAGTCCTCGATGCCGATACCGTGGTGGTCGCCATGGGGGCACTCACCCCGTTTCTGAATCAACAACTGGGCTTCCAGGTCCCGATTCAACCTGGCAAGGGATATTCCATTACCATGTCGTGTCCCGCGATTTGTCCGGAACGTCCCATGATCTTCGAGCAGGACAAGGTGGCGGTTACCCCCATGCAATCCGCCTGGCGAATTGGCTCCACGATGGAACTGGCCGGCTACAACAGCACGCTGAACCGGTCCCGGCTGGAACTGTTGCGACGGGGAGCCACCCGTTATTTGCGTGAACCATTCGGTCCCACCGTCGAGGAAGAATGGTTTGGCTGGAGACCCATGACCCCCGATGGCAAGGCCATCATCGATTTTTCCCCACGCTACCAGAACGTCATGATCGCGGCGGGGCACAACATGCTGGGACTTTCCATGGCTACCGCCACCGGGAAACTCGTCAGTGAACTGCTGACCGGATCGACGCCGCACATCGATCCCACTCCCTTCCAGTACCCGCGCAAACAGAGGGCCGCTAGAAAACAGTCGCGAAACTGAACGCGCGGAATCCCGAAAGTTCGGGGCTCGTTCATCCACACTCCCGCCCGAAGGCGAAGGCCTGGTGCCCATTCTCGCGTGTGGGGAGGGACGTAACCGGAACCGTTTTCAGTTGCCCGCGGGAAGCGAAGGAATCTGAAACTCCTTCAACCGCTGTTCGACCAGGGCGGCACTGGGCTTGAAGGTACCGACCACGGCGGATAGTGCCGTCTGCACTGCGGGGTCGGGTTCGCTTTCCCATAACTGCTTGAGGGCCGCGATCGTTTCCAGTTCCAGCACTCCGCCGTGACGCTGAATATGCGAAGCCAGCGCCAGGGCGGATTGTTCGCGAATTTCGGGGGCATGCGTCATGGAGAGTACGGTTTCCGCCAACAGACGCTGGGCCCGGGGCGTGGGGATTGACTTCAACGTGTTAATCGCTCCACCCGCCAGCGTGGGCGTGCTGATCGCATCGTACAGGGCTCCGGTGGCAGGTTCCAGATCGAACAAGGCGGTATGTTTATCGGCAATGCGATTCAACCAGTAGACAGCCGCCTCTGCTCGCCGGGTGCGTTGCGGACCGGTCAAGGGGGCGCTCAAAATCTGATCGAGGAACGGCTTGAGTTGTTGTTCCACTTCGGGGCGTTTCTCGGAATACACAATATATTTGCTCATGGGGGTTCGCTGCACGGTCAGCCGGACATCGTCCTCCAAGTAGGTAGGTCCATAAATAATCAGCGGCAAACCGGCGGTACGGGCATCGGCCCGGAAATTGGCGAGGGTCTGCGAGAGTTCCCAATCCACGCAGTTGAGGTGCAACATCACCAGCGTGATATCGCCGCGCTGAGCCGCTTCCGTAAACCCTTCCTTGCCCGTCTTCACGACCACCTGCGTGTACCCCATTTGTTGCACCGCGGAGGCGATGTTGCGACCACGATCGATATTGGGGTCGATGACCAGCACTTTTTGCTGTCCCTCGTCATTCAACGCCTGGACCAAAACCTCCACGACACGACCGGCATGCGGGAAGGATTGCCGCGGTTCCAACTGCAGGATGCCAACCGCCGCCGCAAACTGCACTCGGCGATCGGTCGCGTTCAAACCCCGAATCAATGTCGAAGACTGACCGGCCGAATGACGCAGTAAATTCTGATCCCCCACCAGGGACAGGGCCGTCATCGCCGTTTCCGCCACGCGTACCCGCCCCGCCTTCAGGGAAAGATCGACCACTTTCGACAACACGGGAATCCCCGCGGTAAGCGCCAGGTTGAAGGCCGTGCCAGGGCCGGTCGGGAGCACATCCTGCCAGCCGACGCGATATCCCGCATCCGTCAGGATCGCCGCCAGATACAACGCCTGAACGTCCTCCTGATCGCTGGCCAGGGACAACGCTTGACGGGCATATTTCAGCGTGGCGTCGTTGCCAGCAGCTTCGGGAGTCACCGACACCGGAATAACCGTCCCTTGGGTAGCATCCCATTTCCACAGGGTCACGCGGCCATCCTCGCCCAGCGGAAATTCGCGATGCCGAAAGAAGTAATCGCGCGCCGTCTGAGTAATGCGGGCCGTCACCCCATGCGATGTCACAAGCTTCGTCTTGGTTTCCGACCCAAACAGTATCCGGGCCAGCGCCACCCGGGCAGCGGCTTGCACCGCGGGAGATTCCTCGGGATTGAAGGCTGGAAACCACAGGGCATCCGTGGCGGAGGAATCACCAATCAGGCCGATCACTTCAATGACGCCGGTTTTCATCAGGACGTCATCCGCATCGATCGCGCCGATCATCGCCGGCAGGATCTGATTCCCCATGCGGGTCAGAATAAACACCAGCCGATCCCGATCCTGGTCGGTTTGGGGATCGCCCAGGTGTTGCAACAACCGGGGGGTGGCTTGAATGCCAATGTTCCTGAATTCCAGTATCGCAAAATCCCGTTCGCGCGGAGATTTGTCCAGATCCTGCAGCACCCGGTCGATCCGGGCAGGATCCGTGGCGTTACGCCGCGATGCGGAGTTCACCTGGTCCAGCAGTTGCTGCGACAATGGCAGCAATTCGGGTATTCGCGAAAGTCGAAACAACTCCACCGTCCCGAAGCGATCCCGCAAGGCCAGTAAATCCTCGTCGGCCAGTTCCTCCTTCAGCAGCCGCTCCAGATACCCGCGAGCCAGGTCGAAACGCCCCAAATTCGCCATCAAGGTAACGGCTTCGAGCAGTTCGTCGTTCGTTGTCGGTTCCACAGCCAGCGGGGAACTGGGCGTGGCTGCATCCCCCGTGATTCCTGGCTGTGCGCGCAGCACGGAAGCACTGGCCATCACGGATCCAAGGAACAGCAGGACAACAATACCGGGACGTAACATGTCCTTGACTCTCATGCGAACGGGTCCCTCTCGGTCGCGATTACCACCCACGGGCAATAATCCGACCGATGTGGACAAGTGGAGTTTCCCAGTGAATTTCACCGGTTTGTGTTTTCTTCCTCACGTCCAGATTCGATTGCAGGCATAAACCCGAACCCTTCCTGGTCGAACCGATCTGAACTCTCCCAGTCTGGCCCTGCGTCCCAGGGAAATGCAAGCACTTACTTTGAGTTTCCCGGGAGTTGTTCAAGCCCCGGAATACTCAACCGCCTGATAACCGAGGCATCGGGCGGTCCCGTTTTAACCGTCACGCCCAATTCACCGAGAGTACGGATTGTAAGACCAGACTTAGTGAAACTATCGAGCAGTTCTGCTCATCCGCTTGAATGGACCAGTCGCATTCCAGGCCCATCCATCTGTTGCGAATCCAAGAATTGTCGCGATCGTCCCAACCGTCAAAGTCTACGTACGAGCTGACACCAGATACCGCTGGTCGGCTCGTCCACCAGTGCCATGGGCTGGGACGAGGCCCAGGCCCCACATTTTGCCCGGCCTGCCTCGTGTCTCTAATCTGTTCACTTGTCAGTTTCTCGGAGCCCCCCTGTTGTTACGAATTTTTCCGTTTTCTCCTGACGTCCGGCATTGAAGTTGCTATTCTCTACCCACCAGTTGGTGAATCCATGGGAGAGATTCGCCCCCCACGGGCTGCTCCTTCGTTGCGAGCGAAGCCGAGACCAGGTAAGGAGATCTTGAGAGATGACGACACGATTCCAATATGCGGCAGCGGCTGCTTTGATGGTTTTTGCCAGCATTTGCGCTGCGGTTCAAGCCGACGATCCCCAGGCACCAGAACAGTTTCGCGTGAAATTCGAAACCACGAAGGGGGACATTGTTCTGGAAGTCAACCGGGCCTGGGCTCCTATCGGGGCCGACCATTTTTACAAAGCGGTCGAGGAAGGTTTTTACAATGACACCCGCTTTTTCCGCGTGGTGCCCGGGTTCATTGTACAGTTCGGGATCAATGGGGATCCCAACGTACAGAAAAAATGGCGTGACGAAAACCTGAAGGATGATCCTGTCACGCAGAAGAACGTCCGCGGGACGCTCACCTACGCAACGGCGGGGCCCAACACTCGTACCACTCAGTTGTTCATCAACCTGAATGACAACACCTTCCTGGATGGCCAAGGGTTTTCTCCCTTCGCGAAGGTGGTTTCGGGAATGGATATCGTTGAAAAAATCAATGCCGAGTATGGCGAAAAGCCGGATCAGAGCTACGTTCAGCAACTGGGAAATCGCTACCTCAACGAATACTTCCCGCGACTGGATTACATCAAAAAAGCCAGCATCGTGAAGTAAACGGGCAAGGTGTGGCGAACTGCTCTTGCAAAATTTCGCGTTTTCCGCGATTTTGCTGCACTTCCCGAGCACGTTCGTCGATCTTCACTTTGCCGATCGATGCCCGGTGACTCCCCTTCGATGGGAGACTTTTGCATCCCTGACGAATTTCTGTGTTTTCGCCGACAAATTGCCGGAGGTGCCTATACCATCGCGTGAGCCAGAATCACACAACGGTGAGTGCCAGTCACTACCAGATTCCCGCTCTTCTCGCAACGACTCCAACCGTCGCTACGTCGGGTAAACACAGTTTTCGCCTCGTTCACATCCCGTGTTCGAGGCTTTTTTTATGCGCCTGCCGGGATTCGCCAGGTCCTGGATCGCAGGAAAGCCGTTGACCCCCGCCCGGTTTCAGCCGTAAACTTCAGACATGGCTCGATTCTCCCTTGGGAATCTCGTATTTCACCCTCGGCAGGGGGGCCTTCTTCCCCTTCAACTCACCGCACCATGAGCACGCCTTTGTCATCCCGACCGGCTGCCTGGACGTCCCCCGTGGCGTTCTTGGGATCGCTATGCACGCACGCGTTGCTTGCCTGGCTGATCCTCACCAACTTGAACAGTTGTGGACAGCAGGGGAATTTCGGCGTCGGCGAGGAATTCCGCGAAGTGGGGCTGTATGTGCTCGAGGATCGCCCCAGCGAGGAAGAGAGCGAACAGACGAGTGAGGCCATGCCGACCGAGCGCTTGCCCGATCTGCCCGAGAATCTCAATCAGACCCTCGATGAAATGCCCAATCTGGTCAGTTCCCTGCCAGATTTCGACGCCACCCCGCTGATTGGTCCGGGGCCGGCTCCCACCGGAGTATCCCGGGAAGATCCCGCCGCCGCTTTTCTCAACGCCGCCCAACCCCCGCCACTTTCCGCAGCGGGGATCCCCAGCACCACGAAATTCTTCGACATCGCCACGCGCGGCCAGTCGATCGTGTATCTCATCGATTGCTCCGGAAGCATGAGCAAGCACAACGCCTTTCGTCACGCCAAGGCGGAACTGGTTGCCAGCCTGGAACGGCTCGATCCCAATCACAAGTTTCAGGTTCTGTTCTACAACGATCAGTTTTACGAATTCCGTGATCGCCGCGGGGAAATTGATATTCATTGGGCAACCGCCGCCAATCTGACACTGGCCCGCGCCTACATCAGCCAGTTCGATAACTCCGGGGGAACCATTCATTTTCCCGCCCTGATGAAAGCCCTGTCCTATAAACCCGACGTCCTGTTTTTCCTCACCGATGGGGCCGACCCTTCCCTTTCCCTCAGGGAACTGGAAGACATCAAACACAAGAATCGCGGCAAGACGGCGATTCACTGCATCGAATTCGGACTGGGACCCGATCTGCTACGGAACAACTTTCTCAAGACATTGTCCAGCCAGAACGACGGCACTTACCAATACCGCGACATGAGTAAGCTGGGTTCCTGATATGAACGAAATGGCGACACGCCGGGCCAAAGGACCTCCGTTCCTCTTCTGGAGTGCCGCGGGAATCCTGCTGATCTTGGATCAAATCAGCAAGCTCTGGGCAATTCATGCGTTGCGCGATGCCCCTCCCCAATCCTGGCTGAACGACCTGTTCCGATTGGCGTACGCGGAGAACAGCGGGGCGTTCCTGAGTCTCGGCTCGCAACTGCCCGTCTGGACCCGGTTAGCGGTGATGATCGGCATGAATGCACTGCTGTTGAGTTGCCTGGCCTGGGTACTGATCCGCCATCGCGATCTGGCCTGGAAATGGAAACTGGGCTGGGGACTGGTGCTGACAGGCGGCATCGGCAACCTGATCGATCGCCTGGTGTATCAGGGCCTTGTCATCGATTTTCTCAACATCGGCCTGGGGAGCCTGCGCACAGGGATCTTCAACCTGGCGGACATGTACATCACGGCAGGAATCTGCTGGCTGCTTCTGATCGGTTTTCGTGAGCCTTCCGAGGAACGGAAATCCGTCGACCCGGCTGCGGAATCCCTGCCGCGGCAGTCGACCTCCCTGCCAGTGCTTACCTTGCTGCTGACCGTGGGAATAATGGGTTTCGGCGAGGTCGATCTGCTCCGGGCGGATACGGTGATTTACAAGGCCGGTGCCCGGGGAGGCCGCGTGGCGCTCAATGGCGAAATTCTGGAATTCAACCAGCGGGAAATGGTTTTTCGGGTCAAGTCCCCCGATACCACCCACCATCTCGCGCAAGACCAGATCGTCAGTTTTCAGGCCTATTTTCTGCCGGTGCACCAGCAGGCGGAAGAGGCCATGGCCAAACAGGAATACGGTCGAGCCCGCGAATTGGCAAACCAGGCCCTGTCGACCGAGAAACGAGCCTGGGTCCGCCGGGAACTGCTGGCCCTGCAGATTCAGGCCGCGACAAATCAGCGGGAATGGGCCACGGCCGCTGTTCATTACAAGGCCATGCTCGACAGCGACCGGGCCACGCGGAATCGCGATTTGATCCCGTTGATGTGGCGACAGGAACCGCTGTCTCCGCAGGATCTGGATTTCGCACTGCGGGAACTTTCCTCGGATCGACCCGAACTGCGCCTGATAACAGCCAGTTGGCTGCTGGAAACGCCGGGGTCCGCCCAACGGGCCAAGGAAGTGCTGACCGAATTGTTGCGTCACCCCGACACCGATATTCGCAACTTGGCCCGCTGCCAGCTTTGGCGTATCCGTCTGCGTGAAGAGGACCTGAATGATGGTGATCTGCTCCGATGGGAACGTCAACTGCTCGAACTGCCCGAATCCCTGCAGGCCGGCCCATCGTACCTGCTGGCACAAGGGTACGAACGTCAGGTACAACCGGAATTGGCCGCGGCCCGTTACCTCTGGATTCCCATCATGGATGCCCGGCATGCCGCGCTCGCACGCGATGCCCTGACGCAGGCGGCCACATTGCTCGATTCCGTTGGACAAACCGATTCCGCTGCACGTCTCCGGCGGGAAGCCATTCAGCGGTTTGGCGGGGAGAGCAAGGAGTAAGTGTCCATCATGCAGCCTCACTCCACCCCGTCGTAAAAGCGCCCCCACGGGAAAAGCGCAGACGCCCCCAGTTTCGGGGGGCGTCTGCAGACTGGTCTGGAGTCATTTCCTGAAAATGCCCTATGATATTCACCGCGCCCGGCTAGGCGTGGAAAATCTCCAGATCGATTTCGGCAAATGGATGTGCCATGACTACTTCGCTGCGTTATTCCGCTTCGCTTCGACATTCCGCCCTGTTGATGGTCTCTTGCCTCCTGATCTTCTTTTTAAATCTGGGGACTGCCCGGTTGTTCGACGAGGACGAGCCTAAAAATGCGGAATGTGGCCGGGAAATGTTTGAACGGGGCGACTGGCTGGTTCCCACCTACAATTATGAACTGCGTACCGACAAACCCATCATGCTGTACTGGCTGATGCTGAGTTCGTTTGAAACCCTTGGTGTCAGTGAATTTGCAGCCCGCCTTCCGTCGGCCCTGATGGCCACGCTGACGGTGTTCTGCGTCTATTTCCTGGGGCGGCGGTTGTTCGATGCGGAGGTCGGTTTCTGGGGGGCCCTGATACTCGCCTCGACCTTGATGTACGCCATGATTGGACGGATCTCGACCCCGGATGCCACGTTGATTGCCTTTATCACCCTTTCGCTCACAATATTCATTCACAGTATTCCTCAACCTCTTGAGAAGGAAGCGGAAGAGACCAGTCGGCCGAACGGGTACAGGCTGCCACAGCACTGGTGGCAGTTCGCCTTGATGTACGGAGTGATGGGATTGGCCGTGCTGACAAAGGGGCCTGTCGGATTTCTGTTACCCTGTGCGGTCATCGGCCTGTTTCTGATGTGCCAGCACGCATGTCCCCGGTTGCCGGCCGGCTTGAACTGGCGGCAACCCTTGCGTTCTGCAAACGAAATCACGGAATATCTGGGGGCTTTCTGGGCACCTTCCCGTTTTTTTTCCGCCCTGGGGGCGATGCGTCCCCTGCTGTTGTTCACGGTGGTCACGGCGGTGGCCTTGCCCTGGTACATTGCGGTGGGACTGGCAACCGACGGCGTCTGGCTGGAAGGCTTTCTGGGGAACCACAACGTCCGTCGATTTTCCTCGGCTATGGAAGGGCACAACGGACCGTTTTTTTATTACGTGATCGCGATTCTGGCCGGATTTTTCCCCTGGTCGGTCTTTTTGCCGATTTCCGTGTTTCTCGTGGCTCGAAAACCAGAGGCCCACGCCCGGGAGCGTGCTGGGTTATTGTTTCTGCTGGTCTGGGCGGGGGTGTATTTCGTGTTTTTTTCACTGGCACGCACCAAGTTGCCGAATTACGTCCTGCCCTGTTATCCCCCTTTGGCTCTGATGGTCTCCTGGACGCTCGTCCGCTGGCGTGAACATCGGCTTGCAATCCCTGCCTGGGCCTTGCGCTGGGGGGCGATTTCCCTGATGGCCGTCGGCTTGTTACTGGGGATCGTGTTTCCCATTGTGGCCCATCTGCTGCTCCCTGGCTATGCCCTGCTCGGTTTGCTCGGGTTGATCCCGTGTGTCTGTGGAGCCTGGTTGCTTTGGGGAGGCATGGAATCTCGTCGCCCCCGGTTATTACGCGTGATGGGCACCTGTTCGGTGCTGACGATCGTTTCGGGCCTGTCGTTCGCCGCCCCCTGGATCAGCCGGGCGCAGGAGAGTGCGCAACTGGGATCTCATGCGGCCATGCATACCGAGCCGACCGTCCCGCTGGCAACGTATCGGTACTTTACGACCAACCTCCCCTTCTACGCGCAGCGACCGGTAGCGCGTTTTCACACCCCCCTGGAAATCGAGGAATTCCTGACACGGCACCCCGAGGGGCTGTTCTGCGTGCGGGTTCACGACTGGCCGGCCCTGCTGGCGGAACTGCCGGGGTTCGATGCGAAGGAATTCACGATCCTGAGCCAGAATCGCCGGTTTTTACGAGCCGATGACGTCCTGATGCTCCGCAGGAATGGGGACACCCCCCTCCGTGCGGCTACCCGCCCCCCGGCAGAGACAACCCACCGCTGACGGACCCCCCGTATTGATCCCCCCATCCGCGCGATGGGAAGAACGGGCGAGGTGTTGCTGTCAATTCTGCAATTACCGCTTGCCGCGCGCTTGAGGTCTGGCGTCGTCCGATTATGATGGCATATTGGCCCGGCGGACGAAGGGCTTTTTGTCCGTGGCGGCTTCGGATGCCTGGTACTTTCGACATCGGGAACAGATTTCCTTGCTTTCCTATCAAGACAATTGTGGCCCACGGGCAATGCCCTTTCAGGCTCCCCAGGGCGATCTGGCGGTACTTGCGGGGTCGGCCAACCCGGTCCTGGCGCAAGCCATTGCCCGGGAATTGAATACCCAACTGATACCCGCGGAAACGCATACGTTCAGTGATGGCAATGTTTTCGTGCGGGTCCTCGAGAATGTCCGCGGTCGCGATTGCTACATCGTTCAGGGCATCCATCATCCGGTCAATGATAACTTCATGGAATTGCTGTTTTGGATCGACGCCCTGAAACGGGCCAGTGCCCAGAATGTGACCGCTGTCGTTCCCTATTTCAGTTACGCCAAGGGAGACAAAAAGGACGAACCCCGGGTCTCGATTCGTGCCCGCGTCTGTGCCGACGCCATTCAAGAGGCCGGAGCAGATCGCTGCCTGATGATGGATCTGCACAGCCCGCAAATTCAGGGTTTCTTCCAGATTCCGGTCGACCATTTGTATGGGCGTTACGTTCTGGCGGAACATATTCGCTCGCTCCAGATTCCCAATTTGACCATCTGCAGCCCGGATGTCGGTTTTGCCAAGGGAGCCTCTGCCTTTGCCAAGCTGCTGGGGGCCCCCGTGGTTATTGGAAACAAGGAACGCATCGATCACACCGAAAAGGCCGAAGTGCTGGAAATCATCGGGGATGTTGCGGGGCGGAACGTAGTGATCGTGGATGACTTCACGATCTCCGGAGGCACATTGATTTCCATGTCGGAACTGCTCCGCGAGCGCGGGGCGGGCGATATCTATGCCGCCGTTTCCCACGCCGCTCTGACGCGGTCCGCCGGACCAGCCCTGGATAATAGTCCGATCCGCCAGCTTTTCACGACCGACACCATCGAACCCCTGCCGATCGACTGTTGCCAGAAACTGCATGTCGTCAGTGTCGCCCCGGTTTTTGCCGCCGCGATCCGCTCCATTCACGACCGCACCAGCGTCAGCATGCTGTTTCCCGAACCGAGCACTTCCTGAGCATCCGGTTCCGCCATGAGCCTTGGGCAGCCCTGCCTGTTTTGAAAAGCCCGGAGGAACTTGTCCCGTTTAATCGAACTGGGTTCGCGTTTGGTACCTGGCTCGTTTTGTGATAACCTGCAGGTCCACGGTTGAAACGGTCTTGAGCCAATCCACCCGTTTTCAGCACACCAGTTTCCACTTCCCGTAAGACACCTTAGGTAGCGATCTCCCACAATTTATGACGATCACAACGCCATCCATCTCCGCTGTCTTAAGCGAACTGCGCCGCGAGGGAAAACTGGCCTTCATTCCCTTTATTACCGCGGGCGATCCGAACTTGCCCGCCACGCAGTCCCTGATCCGCCTGCTGGCGGCATGCGGATCGGACCTGATCGAAATCGGATTTCCCTATAGCGACCCAATCGCCGATGGTCCCGTCATCCAGGCATCCTACACCCGGGCTTTACACCAGAAGCTGACGGTAAACCAGATTTTTGCCTGCGTCGAGGAACTCCGATCGGACACCTTGCCCCCCCTCGTGGCGATGGTTTCGTATGCGATTATTTTCCGGCATGGAACCAGCTTGTTCATCGAGCAGGCCAAGCAGGCCGGGTTTTCGGGCTTCATCGTCCCCGATCTGCCGACCGACGAAGCTGCGGAACTGGCTCCCCTGATGCAGTCGGCCGGGCTGGATCTGATTCAACTGATTGCTCCCACCACCTCCGCCGAGCGGGCCAGCCACATCATCGACCATTCGAGCGGCTTTATTTATTGCATTGCCGTCGCGGGTATCACCGGGGCACGGGAAAAAATTTCGGAAGGGTTAATCGAACAACTGCGCACCTTGAAAACACAAACCGAGATTCCCCTCGCCGTCGGTTTCGGCATCAGTCGCCCCGAACACATACAGCCGCTGCGCGACGTTGCGGATGGCGTGATCGTCGGATCGGCGATTGTCCGTTATCTGGAGCAGGTGGCGGAGGGGCGGAGCACGCTGGAAACGGCCCTCGAGGAACTGCGAGAATATGTCACCCAAATGATCGCGGCCGCTCATGGTGGGGGAAATCAGGCGATGTCCCATGAATAATTGTTCGGTCCGCACGTCTCGCGTCCCGCGTCCCCCCGATCGGGACAGGACTCCTCCCCAAACGTTTCCGTGCAGTTGGAACAAAGGCCCCGATGGACACTCCGGATAACCTTTCCGATCTGAATCGCTATCGCATCCGCGTGCTGATCGTGGACGACGACGAGGGGCATGCGCAGGCGGTCGCCGATTCCCTGCAACGCATCAATTGCGATTGCAAGGTGTCTAGTTCGAGCGCGCGTGCCATCGAACTGATTCAAAGCGAAAATTTCGATGTCGTCGTGACCGACCTGATGATGGAGGAATACGACGGGCTCGATATTCTCGAACGCACCAAAAAGGAACTGCCCGACGCGGAAGTGATCCTGCTGACCGGCCATGGCACCATCAATTCCGCAGTGGCCGCCATGCAGGGGGGCGCCTATACCTATCTCACCAAGCCGCTGGATATCAACGAACTGCGAACCTCGGTCGAAAAAGCCGCCTCGCGGGTGCGGTTGATTCGCCGCAACGCGGAATTGAACCGTCGCCTCGATGAAAAATTCGGGTTCGAAGGGGTCATCGGCAACAGCCCGGCGATGCACCGCATCATCGAAAAGTTGAAGAACGTGGCCCCCACCGATGCCACCGTGCTCATTCAGGGCGAAAGTGGAACCGGCAAGGAGCTGGTGGCACGGGCCATTCATCAAAACAGCGACCGCAAGAACAAGCCCTTCGTCCCGTTGAATATCTCGGCCCTGCCCGAAAGCATTCTGGAAAGCGAACTGTTTGGCCATGAAGCAGGCGCATTTACGGGAGCCGCCACCAAGCGGATTGGCAAGTTCGAATACGCCATCGGCGGGACGCTGTTTCTCGATGAAATCGGCGAAATGCCGATGGATACGCAAATCAAGCTGCTCCGCGTACTGGAAGACCGGAAGATAACGCGTCTCGGCTCGAACGAGGAAAAGTCGGTCAACGTCCGGCTCGTCTCGGCGACCAATGCGCCGCTGTTGGAAATGGTCGAAAAAGGGACCTTTCGACAAGATCTGTATTACCGTTTGCAGGTCGTCACTATTTATCTTCCTCCGCTCCGCGAACGCCGCGGAGATATCCCGTTGTTGATCGATCACTTCCTGAAGGAAATGGCCGGTCGGTATCGCCGCGAAGTGACCGGTCCCTCGCGTGCCGCGCGACAATCGCTGATGGCCTACGACTGGCCCGGAAATATCCGCCAACTCCGCAATGCCATCGAACGCATGGTCCTGCTGGACAACGACGGCATTCTCGACGTGGACGATCTTCCTGAGGAAATTGCCCCCGTCTGCGTGGGGGAGGAAGAACATCCCCTGTCAGGCTTATCTCACGGGGGAGCCGATTCCCTGGTTGGGCGTACTCTACAGGAAGTGGAAAAACATTACATACAGCAGGCACTGGAACTGACCGAAGGCAAACGCGAAGAAGCCGCCAAGCTGCTCGGCATCGGCGAACGCACTCTGTACCGCAAAATCAAGGAATACGGCCTGTAACTCCCCCGGCATTCCCACTGCCAGTGGAAAAACCGATCCTTTCCGGAGGAGAACACGAACCGAGGCAACGGAAGTATATTCTGCCGTCTGCTCCCGGTTGCGGAATCGGCATAACGGGACGAGCGACGGATATTCCGCCGGAATTGATCGGAATCCTCGGAATCAGCCTTGAGGTTTTTGACGGCACAACGTATTCTTCCCGCATCGAATGTCTCGCTGGCCAGTTGCATCGAGACTCGGAGGGGGGCTCCCCTCCCGAGACACTGGCCGGAATCATGGGCTCAAGAATCACTCCGGCGATCATTTTGCCCCCCTGGAAACAGGCCTCATTCGATTTTCGGGGCGTATCACCGCGAAATACATGATGGCACAGTGTGTGCTCCCTTTCGGACTTTCTCGTTGGTCGAAAGAACCATTCGGGTCCGTCTGTTGCTTCTACTCCGTGTCGATCCCCACCGAGATCTCTCCACGTAAACGATCCCTCGTCGGATCGGGAATTCAATAGGCTTCCCACACAGTATGCGATTCCCGGGAATCGCTCCCTATCGTTGAGTCTCCGCGTTACCGGTTCCGAATGAGAACCACGGGGCTCGACTTATCGCCTTCCTTAGAGGAAAAAATTTGAATACTTTTCAAGAGCTGAATCTGATTGCTCCCCTTCAGCGAGCCATCAAAGAGGAAAACTACACAACTCCCACACCGATCCAGGCCCAAACCATTCCCAGCATTCTGGAAGGCCGCGATATTCTCGGGAGCGCCCAGACGGGGACCGGCAAGACGGCCGCCTTCGCGCTCCCCATCCTCGATCACCTGGGGCGGCAGAACAAACGCCCCACGCCCCACGAACCCGTCGTGCTGGTCCTGGTGCCGACGCGCGAACTGGCTATCCAGGTCGGCGACAGCTTTGCAACCTACGGCCGGCATCTCCGCGTGCGGCACGCCCTGGTGTACGGCGGCGTGAGCCAGTTCAAACAGGTCCGCGACCTGCAGCGGGGCGTGCACGTGCTCGTCGCGACTCCGGGACGTCTGCTGGACCTGATGGAACAGGGGCATATCGACCTGAGCAATCTGGAAATCTTTACCGTCGACGAAGCCGATCGCATGATGGATATGGGCTTCCTGCCGGATCTGAAAAAGATTATCCGCGAAATTCCCGAAGACCGGCAGTCGCTGTTCTTCTCGGCCACATTGCCACCAAAAATCGTGGAACTGGCGCAAAACCTGCTGACCGATCCGGTCCAGGTGACCATCAATCCCGAAGTTCGCAGCGTCGAACTGATTGAGCAAAGCCTGATTTACGTCGAACAAGTCGCCAAGAAGGATCTGCTGCTGAAAATGCTGCAGTCCGAAAATGTGGGACAAACCGTCGTCTTCACCAAGACCAAGTTCTGTGCCAATCGACTGGAAGAACAATTGCAGCGGGCGGGAGTCAAGGCAATTGCGATTCATGGCAACAAGTCGCAGAATGCCCGCCAGCGCGCGTTGCTGGCCTTCCGGCAGGAAAAATCCCAGGTACTGGTGGCAACCGATGTCGCGGCTCGCGGAATCGATGTCGACGGGATTACCCACGTCTTCAATTATGAATTGCCCCACGAACCTGAAAGTTATGTGCACCGCATCGGCCGAACCGGGCGGGCGGGCCTGACTGGGATCGCGATTTCGTTTTGCAGTTCCGCCGAGCGGGCCGAACTGCGTGCCATCGAACAGCACTTGAAACAATCGATTCCCGTCGATGCCGAACGCTCGGAATTCATTCCCTCACCGAATCAGCCCATTCGCAGCAGCGGCAATGGAAAACGTTCCCGCTTTTCCAACTCCGGCAGCGGAGGCGGCGCCGGTGGAGAATTCGGCAAGCGGCCTTTCCCGCGCAAGCCACGAAAGTCCTTCAAATCCCGCACGGGAAATCCCCATGCGACGGGCGAAGCGAAGGCCTCGTTGGCTCACGGCGAAAAACCGTCGGGGTCTCACGGCAAGCCTCCGCGTCGCAAGCCTGCCGCCGCTAAACATTGATCGCGATTGCAACGGGGCGTTACGCAATCGCACAACGCCCCGTTTTCTTACTCGCCGGAAGCAGAATCCGCGGGGCTTTCCGCAGGAACTGCGGTGGTTCCGTTGACTCGGTTATTCCATCAGCCCGAGCAACTTCAGGCGCAACTCCTCGGCGGAGAGTCCCGCGCAGGCGATCTTCTTGACGCGCGCCGTTTCGCCGCTAATCAACTCCAGTTGATTCTTTTTCAATTGCAGGCTGTCTGCCAGCAAGGCCAGCACGTATTGATTCGCCTTGCCCCGTTCGGCCACCTGCGTTACGGAGACCTTCAAGGCCCCCGCCTGCAGGCCCCCCACATGGTTCCGCCGCGCCCCGGGAGTGACCTTGACCTGGAAGCAACACCCGCGCGCCCCTCGGTCCTCGATCACGGGCACCCGGGAATCGTCCTGCCGTTGCATGTCCCGTCCCTTTATCGTCATGTCGCATTCCGGGCTTCGAGAGCCACTCGTTTCCGTCCACCCGCGACTCCGCGAGCATGCCATGGAGTTTACCGATTCCAGACCATGTAGCATAATGCATGCGCGGTCCCGGCAAGCACCCCGCTGACATTCCCCTGGGCCTTCATCATCCTGCGGCAATACCATGGACGTGATATGACATACGATTATTCGCGCAGCCTCGAACTCGCCTTGGCCTCCCAGTGTTTTATTGTGGTCAGCGACATCCAGGAACGCCTGATGGCCGCCATTCCGGAACGCAGGCCCTTGATAGAACAGGCCGTGCAGTTACTGCGGGCCGCCACTCTGTTCGAGGTTCCCGTTTTGGGCACGGAACAATATCCCCAGGGACTGGGGACAACGGTACCGGAAATCGCTGAATTTCTGCCCGATCCGCCCAGTAAACTGCGGTTCAGTTGCGTCGAGGCGCTGCAAATCCCCCCTGCGGGCGAGCGGCACGATGGCCGATTCCGCGCCGTGATCGTGGGGATTGAAACTCATGTCTGCGTGCAACAGACTGCCTTCGATCTGCAAGCGCTGGGTTACGAGGTGATTCTGCCGGTCGACACGCTCGCCAGTCAGCGGAAGACCGATCGCGATGTTGCCCTGCGTCGCATGGAAACCGCGGGGATGACACTCACCACTGCCCAGGCTCTCGCGTTCGAATGGTGCGAAACCGCAAGCCACCCTGCCTTCAGGCAACTAAGCCGACTTGTCCAGGGTAAGGACTGATACCCTCACTCTCCGCAAGGCCAGAACGCCCGCGCAGGGGCCAGGCTGGTCTGCAGCTTTTGTGCTGCAGACGGCCGCCGGTCTACCAGTCAAACTGCAAGCCGAGAGATAGGCCACTCAGGCTGACGGAGGATTTCTTCTTGTCCACCACCACGTCGTTTCCCACCACCCAGTCTGGTCCACCTTCCGCGGGAGCGGGAATCCGCGTGGCATTGATGTTGTAATAAATATTCTCGTGTGGCCGGGTGATGGCATTGAACCACAGCATATTGTAGCCCACGGTGAAGGTAATGTTTTCCGTCAGGCGGACCCGGGCATCCACCAGCATGTCGAAGCCGGTTGCGAAATGCGTGGCGGTTTGCCTGGTGAAATTGTCGTCTCCCACGAACAGCAGGTCGTCGACTGCGACCACGGCCTCGTGAGTGTTGGCCCCCAGCATCAGGTTGGCATCAAGGCCAAACTTCACGCGTTCGCCTCCCAGTTCCGCCCGAATCCCCGCCTGGGGACCGTAAACTCGGTTCAAGGTATGCGAATCGATGGTGGAGGTGAAATCCGCGTTCACTTCGTTGTTGTAGGTGAAGTCCGCCACGGTGTCATCGTTGCTGAAAGAACCTTGCTGCAGCATTTGCTCGCGGAAGTCGAAATAGCGGAAGCCGAACGTCGAGGAAAACTTGAAGCGATTCGGCCGCTCGTACATTGTAAGCAGCACGGACGGCGTCACGCCCCACGCTTCCGATTCATAGCGGACGGAGTACGAGTCGTTGAAGATGATGTAGTAGTTGTTGCTGTCGGTCACGATATTGCCATCTGTATCGAACACATCGGGCGCCATCGAACCATTGACGAGCACGGGCAGCACCTGGGGGTCGGCCGGACGAAACACACCCGCCCCGCCGGGCACGCCGATCAGACCAGCCGCAATCGGGTTATACTGGTAACCACTGCGAGCCTTGTCCATCACCAGAAAGGTCGTTTCCAAGGCTCCGAACGAGGTGTTCAAACCCATCACGCCGCGAAATCCGTTCGTATTATTCAGCCTGAAGGCATTCGTGTTGGCCAACTGCCCAACCGCCAGCACGGCCACCTGGGCGGGATCGACCGGAACGGCCGTCGGATCGCCACTGGAGAAGATAATGCTGGTGTCGAGCCCGAGCAGCATGTCCGATTTGGCCTGGTTGGTGATCCGCGGGAAAATATCGAGATCGTTGTCGTCGTCGTTAATCCCATCGCCAGGAGGATCGCCGGTGATGTTATTCACGTTGTCGATAACATCGAAGATGTTGCCGTTGGTATCCGCGTCGGGCAACTCCCGGGGGTTGGTTTCCCAGGCCTGAATCAACACCAGCGCCTGGGGATGATTCACCAGCAACGGGTTGATAATGGGATAATTGATGAAGGCTGGCCCTCGCACCGGATCGATGAAAGCCGGCTTTCGGAATCCCTCGCTATCCAGCAATTTCTTGCCCGGGCCCCCGATCACCCCTTCTCCCGGGTTGGAAAGGCTCCAATTCAAATAGTCCACCCGGCCGTAGGTTTGCCGGATCGACTGCTTCAGGAAACGATCCAGGGGGGTTTCCACGGGGTCGTCCCAAGCCTGCCGAGGGGGCAGGTATTCATAATATTGCGGCCGGCCCGGCAACTGGACCTGTTGCACGGGCCCTTGCGGATTATAGCCGTACGGGAACTCTCCATAGGCGGAAATCACTTCCCCGGGAGCCTGCGCCCACGCGGGACCGGCAGGAATCCACAGGATCAAACTCAACACGGCACCGAATTGACAGCACCAGGCTGAATTCGACCGGCTGCGGTGATTTTTGTCATTCATCTGTAGGACGCCACTCTGGAGTGAGAACATTTGCAGTGACTTGCGCGGGAATCGACCCTGCCAAACTCCGCAAGACGCGCGCGGAACGGTATGATAGAATCGGTTCTATCAGTGGTATCGGTTATGCGGGTCGATTGACTTGCGCGAATTTTGCCTCCCTGCTGTAAAAACATGACGATTATTCCGTTTTTGTTGCCCACAACAAGGTGGTCTGGGTAATCTGGAGAGACAGAGTGGTTTTAGCCCAAGCCCTACAAATCCTGTGCGATCTGATACGTTTTCCCTCTATCAGTTCCACCAGCAATCGCGACATCAGCCAGTACGTGGCGGACTGTTTAACCCCCTGCGGCATGCGGATGGAAGTGCTGTCCTACAACGACCCCCAGGGGGTGCGGAAGGTGAATGTGGTCGCCACGCGAGGCACGGGAGTGGGGGGGCTGGTTTACGCGGCGCATACCGATGTCGTGCCCGTAGAGGGCTGGGAGTATCCCCAGGCCGGTCCCTTCGAGCCCCACCAGACGGCGGATCGCCTGTACGGACGTGGCAGTTGCGACATGAAAGGTTCGCTGGCCTGTTTTTTGGCGGCCTTGCTGACCACTCCCCTGCAGAGGCTTCGCGCGCCGATCACGATCCTCTGTACGGCTGACGAGGAAATTGGCTATCATGGGGCGGAGTACGTCGCTGCTCATTCCGAGATTTATCGGGATCTGCGGGAGCAACAGCCCATCGTGGTCATTGGCGAACCGACTTCGCTGCAAGTCGTCCATGCGCATAAGGGGATCTATGTGTTCAAGGTGACCTCGCGGGGCAAGGCGGGGCATTCCAGTACGGAGGCGGGAGTGAACGCCAACCTCCGCATGATCCCCTTTCTGCAGGAAATGGCGCGGATTTATCACGCGACCCGAGACGCTGCGGAATGGCGCGACGACCGGTTTTCCCCACCGGGCATCAGTTGGAACATCGGCATCAACGATTTCACGCAGGCAGCCAACATCACCCCGGAACGCTCCGTCTGCACGGTCAGCTTTCGCCCCATGCCGGGGCAGGATGCCGAGTCCCTGGTGAATCTTGCCCGCGACAAGGCCGAGGAACTGGGGCTGACGTTTGAACTCCAGCACGGCGCCCGCCCCGTGTTCGTCGCGCCCGAATCGCCGCATATTCAGGAGTTGCTGGAGTTGACCGGGAAATCGAGTTCCCGGACCGTAGCCTACGGCACCGACGCGGCAATGTTCGAAGACTTGCGGAAAATCGTGATCTGCGGCCCGGGAGATATCGCCCAGGCCCATACCGTCGACGAATGGATTGCCCTGGATCAGATGCAGCGGGGAATCGACGTGTATCGAAGGATGATCGAGCGATTTTGCCTGTAGCAACCGTTCAGGCCTGCTCCGGCCAGGGGACTTTCGCGCGGACGGCAATCGCCTGAAGCTGGGAGAGAACTTCGGGATTGATCGGCCGGAACGGATCAGCCGACAACATCTGCACGTCCAATGGGAGTCCATGCTGCCGAAAGTACTCTTCCAGAGCCTCCGTCTTGCGTTGCAACTTGGCGATACCCGCAAAGGCCTCGGGGTTGATCGCCACCAGCACGTGCTCCGTCCGTTCCAAATGTGGCCCCCGCGTTTTTTCGCTCGGCATTCGCTCGCCGGTCAACCCACAAGTCAACACAGCATGCAGCAACCCCAGCGGAGCGGAAAGCTCGGTGGGCAAGGTGACTTTCGAGTTGCTTTCCGGTTGAAATGAAAAATCAAAGCCCAGCGAAGTCTCTCCATAAGGAATGGCATAGGCCATGGGCTGACTCCCCAAAAAGAGATGCGTGGCCCCATCTTCCCGTGGCAGAATCTTTTCCGCAGTGCTGCTGAGACACAGACCGATCAATCCCTGCTGGGCAGCTAGCCGGGCATACACCAATGGACAGCCCAGTTGCTGGCTGTTGGCCACCAGAACCATGCCAATCCCCACGGCCCGGGCTTTTTCAACGGCGGTTTCCATTGCCTTGGTGGCGGCGACCTGCCCCATCCCCTCGTTGGCATCAATCAACGCCGTTGCGGGGGTCTCCGACTTCCGCAGGGAAATGGCACGCGGGTCGATATCGCCCATGTCCATGCAGTCGAGATAGCGCGCCAGGCTGCCACAGCCCTCCTGAGGCCGCCCCAATGCATCGGCGTCCAGCAGGCGATCCGCGACGATTTCCGCTTCGTAGGCATACATCCCTTTTTTGATTAACACTTGAATCAGAAATGGGCGAAGTTCGGCAACGGTCATACGCGCGGCTCCTTTCGGAAACTGGCTGGAGGGAAAGCTGCTAGCCCGGATTTCTCACCCGGGTCAATAAAACAGGATTATAGACTTCGACGAACTAGCCGCGCCTGTCAGGAAGCGGGCCAGGCTGGGGCCCGATTTATCGCAATACATTGCCTGAATTGATGTGGTGTCCAAGGTGTGTTCCTTGAGGAACCACCCGCCTGGCCCGCTTCCTGGCGGGCGCGGCTATTTTTCCAGGCACTTTCGAGACAAAATTGACCGCATTGGTAACTGTGTGAGAACTGTGAGTTAGAGTCTGGCCTTTATGCTGGCGTTCCTGGCACAAGCTGACGTTTGCGAACCGGGAGGCAGGCGATGCGGAAACCACTCGAAACTCCCGCTACAAGTCGCTGCCTTCGAGAGTTTCCTCGGGGTCGATGTCCCGGGCGGAACGTCCGCCGGACTTCGGTTTGAGGACCGACACAATCTCTTGCAGCGATGTCAGGATGCGACGTTTGTCCTCGTAGGCCACCATCACCTTGCGCGTCAGAATTTCCTGGGCAATCACTTTTCCCTGCCCCTCGCGCGTCAGGACTTCGGCTCCCACGCGCGGCAGCTCGCGGCGAAACTCCTCGTAGGTGTCGTATTCGTAGCGCAAGCAGCACTTCAGTCGACCGCAACGTCCCGAGATTTTATTGGGATCGAGGGTCGCCTTCTGGACCTTGGCCATTTTCATGGAAACCGGGGGCATTTCGTCGAGATGCGTATTGCAGCAGACGGGTTTACCACAATCGCCGTAGTCCGCCAGCAGGGCCGCTTCGTCGCGAACCCCGATCTGCCGCATTTCGATGCGCAACGAAAAGTCCCGCGCCAGATCCTTCACCAGATCCCGAAAATCAATGCGATTTTCGGCAATAAAATAGAAGATCGCCCGTTCGCCCCCAAACAGATGCTCCACATCGACAAGTTGCATCTGCAGTTTCCGATCCGCGATCAGGCGGTTGCAGCCTTCGAACTCGAGGTGTTCCCGTTCGCGGCAGGCATCCCGCTGAAAGTAATCGTCGGCGCTGGCTAGCCGCAACATCTTCCCCTCCGTCTCGCCCGACTTCAGCAGCGATACCGCCCGAGGAGTCGCTTCGCCCAGGACCTCGCCCCACTCGGTGCCCCGCTTGGTACGCAGCAACACATGATCGCCACGTCGGGGGACACCCTTGTTTTTCCACGTGAAGGGTGCCAGCATCCGCATGACGCCGTAACGAACCAAGAATCGGTCTGGGGCTTGTTCTTCCATAACGCTCTTCAAAAACACTCTCTACAGTAACGGACGATCGACGCTCCGGTGGATATGCCTCGTCCGCGCGACAACCGCCCCCTGCAACAACGGAGTTGAAAACCGGGACGCCTCCCGCGTGAAATCAGCCAACCTTGATTATGACCGGACGCCCATGTTCTTCCAAGTCGGACGCAGGCGGATTTCCAGTTCCTGGTAGAATGCGTCCAGGCAGAGCGAAACCGAGGCCCGGCGCTCGTTCTGAATTCCCGCGTGCAGGCAGAGTTCCAGCGCATCGCCCCAGGCATCTGGTATTCGCGGATCGACATCCGGTTGTGATGCCGTGCGCACCAGGTGACGATAACAATACTCCCGGCAGCAATCGAGAATTGCATGCGCCCCCGCCCGTTGCCCCTGGGTATCGCTGCCATACTGGTTCAGCAGCTGATCCGCAGCGCTGGCCAGGTCCTGGACGCGAAATCCCGGGCGAGACAGCACTGCCGAAAGGCTGGCTGCTCCACTTCCCCCCTGTTCCATGCGTGTCAGCCATTCCTCGGCCCGAAGGACGGAGCCCTGGGCTTCGCGCAGGGCCTGTTCCAGCCGTTCGGGGGGATATTCGACTCCCTCCCGCGCCGCGTTGTGCTTCAGGATGGCCTGCAATTCGGCATCCGCCAAGGCCCCGAAATTCACCTGTTGACAACGGGAGCGGATCGTGCGAATCACCTGTTCCGCATCTTCGGTAATCAGGACCAGGACCGATCGTGGCCCCGGTTCCTCCAGGGTTTTCAGCAACGCATTGGCGCTGGCGATGTTCATGCAGTCCGCGTCGTCGATGATGGCAACCCGAAAACCGCCATGCATCGGCGCCAGCGACAAATCGTGGCACAGCCCCTCACGGCCACGTTTGTCCGGCGAGCCCACGAAGGTTTCAATCGGAAGTTCCGACTTTCCCTCGGGAAGCCCGACCAGCATTAGATCGGGATGCGTAAGTGTCAGAACCTGCCGGCAGCCCGAACATTCGCCACACGGGTTCATACCTTCGGCCGACCGTTTCTCGCACAACAGGGATTGTGCCAGCAGCAAGGCAAATTGTTTTTTGCCGATACCGCGCGGACCCGAAAATAAATAGGCATGTCCCAGGCGGCCTCGCTGCAGTGCCCGCCGGAACATTTCCCGCTGCAGATCATGTCCCCACAGACTATGTCGCCCCATGAATTCACCGAACGCAACGGAATATCAGCCACTACCGGGCCTGCCTGGGGATCTTGCGATCCCTCTACCGCCAGGCATCACCCTTTATTTACAGATTCACGCCACCAGGCCCGGCAACGGGAGCCGATGGCACCACCACCGGAGCAGGGGCGTTATCGAGAGGGGCCGCCGATCCGGCCGTGCCGAACTGTTCCCGCCGCGATCCATACCGGATCGCGAAGGAGGGAAGTAGCACCTGTTGCCCATCGGCCAAGGTTGTTGTGGTGCCATCGAAGACCGCCCCCTTCGGCCCGTGACCATAGGCGTTTTCCGTGAAATACTGCACGAAGCCCAGCCATTGCCGGTCGGGTGCCGTCATGCCCAGAAAGTTATCACGTTCCGGTTCGAATCCCAGAAAGGTACGGGGCAGGTTTGCCGTGTGCAGCGAGGTGAGCACAATCGCCATGGCAACATAACCGGTTAACGCCGCCGCCCCCCAGCGGAGACCGTCGAACACCAGGGGGTGTACCTCCATAAAGCTGGGGATCAGTTGCTCCGTACCCAGTCGGAACAGTGTGACCAGCAGAATAAACAGACCCATGAAGGCAATGAAATCCCAGCGATTGCGCCAGCCGGGACCGAGCGGGACGTTCGCCTGCAGCAGTTCCGCGACCGGTTCGAAGAAATTCATGGTTAGCAGCCCCGCAAAGATCACGCAGAGCAAGGTCAGGCTGGCGCCCCAGGCTCCCTCGGCGGCCACGCACCAGGTAACAATCCCCAAAATCGCCAACAATACCAAGTCGATCATAAAACTATCCGCCTACTTTTCTGCTGGTCTGGATCCGACGATCCGAATGTTTTCTCGCACCAGAAATGGACGGTAGCTCCCGCCCGTGCTCGACTCACTTCACCACGCGCAACATTTCTTCAATGGAAGTGACTCCCTTCACCACCAGTCGCAACCCTTCTTCCCGCATGTACAACATGCCGTTCTTCCGTGCTTCGGCTTTCAACTGGGTCACGGAGGCGCTGTCGCGAATCATGTCGCGCATGCGGTCGTTCAAATCGAGCAGTTCGTACACCCCGATCCGCCCCTTGTAACCCAACCCACCGCAAGTAGGACACTGTCCATCGGTTTCCGTCGGCGGTTTGTACAAGTTGTCGATCTTGTCGGCGGGGAGATTGGCGTTTTTCAGAAATTCCGGCTTGGGCTTGTAAGGCACGCGGCAATCGGGGCAGAGGCGTCGCGCCAACCGCTGCCCGAGAATTGCCGACAGCGAACTGGAAAGCATGTAGGGTTCCACGCCCAGATCCAACATCCGGTACAGCGCGGAAAAGGTTTCGTTGGCGTGCACCGTCGAGAACACCATGTGCCCCGTATTGGCCGCCTGACAGGCAATCAGGGCGGTTTCATTATCCCGAATTTCGCCGATCATCACGACATCCGGGTCTTGTCGCAGGACGCTCCGCAGGGACCCGGCGAAAGTTTGCCCCGCCTTGTTGTTGATTTCAATCTGCGTCACCGAAGGCATCTTGTATTCGATGGGATCCTCGATGGTGATGATGTTGCGCTGATAGGAATCGATTTCCCCCAGGGCGGCGTACAAGGTGGTCGATTTACCGGCACCGGTTGGACCGCAGGTCAGGAACAGGCCGTGCGGCGAAGAGATGATTTCGCGAATGCGATCCGCCAGCTGTTTCCGCATGCCCAGTTGTGCCAGCGACGACACGGAGTTGGACTGATCGAGAATACGCATGACCATTTTTTCGCCGAAACGCGTGCCCTGCGTGGCAACGCGGAAGTCGATCTCGCGGAATTCCATCTCCGCCCCGAAACTGCCGTCCTGGGGCTTGCGTTTTTCGGTGATATCCATGGCGGAGAGCACCTTGATAATGTTGATCACGTTTTGCCCGACGGCGGGATCAAACGGTTCGGTTGGATACATCACCCCATCGATGCGCAGCCGGACCGACATTTCGTCTTCCTTGGGTTCCAGGTGGATATCGGTCGAACGTCGCAGAATCGCGTCGTAGATCAGTTCCTTGGCCGACATGTAACCCCGCGAACTTTCCACCGCCTTGGAACGCCCCCCCTCTTTCGACCTGCCGATGAATGTGATCGGAGGCCCCACCGCCTGCTCCACTGCCGCGCCACCCCCAATGCGTATGCCGTACTTCGCCAGAAAACGGATGACAACGCTGCGAATATGCCGCGGCGTCATGACCTTGGCGGAATCGGGAACTTTCTGGTTCCGTTCGTAAATGTAACTTCCAATCGGTGCCGCGTATCCCATCACACCGATAAAAAACGCCAGGAGATAGTTGGGGGAGAGCGTCGCCAGCACAAATCCCGCCAGGCCCGCAAGCAACAGCACCGTCGACCAGAACTGAGGTCGAGCTTTCAAGCTCTGGCTGTCGGTATATGCCCATTTTGCCGAGGCACACCATAGAAAAAACAATCCCAGTATGGGCAGGAACTTCCACAAACTGATATAAAACCCCTTCCGCGGTGCCGATACATTCGCATTGCCCAACAGGATCTGGTTGTTATCGAGCTGCACATTCCCGCGATAAAAAATAAATGGATTCGGCGGATAACTGTTGGGAGCCCGGCGGTTCAGCGTAACGGGTGCCCCCGGGGCAGTCCCAGCGGTGCCTGGAGAATCCCCATCGGGCGCAGCATCCGGTGCGGGCGTTTGATTGATAGGGGCATCCTCGGTCAACTGGCCACAAGCAGGAACTGCCTGCAGCAGCATGCCTAGGAAAATGAAACTCAGCATTATGTTTCGCATCGTGCCAACCAGTGCCTGACGGTGATTTCGAATCGAAGATGCTCACGTAAGCAAACAAGAAGCGAAAGGGGAATCCGTTCGCGGGAACCCTTGTTCACAATAACATGTCTATCCGCACAGTCTAACATGCTTATGCCGTCAAAACCAAGTCAGCGGATGGGAAACCCCGGCTTTTCGCCTGCTGACTTCCCTCCTTCCTGCTGGCACCGCGACCACGCCCTCGATTTCCCTTATCGCGGAAGCTCCCTGCTTTTCCGCCACGGCAGCACCTCGCTTTTCCGGTGAAGGCCGATCACGCAATAAACCAGCGGGATCATTCAAGCGTATGATGTTCCCGGAGTCCAGCCTTGAAATTCAGCAGCGCGGCGGCGGCCAGATTCAGCAGAAACGTCAGTGCATTCAGGCATTCGGAAAGGCGGTGATACCCGCGGAAGCCCTGTGGGCGGGGCGCTCCTATCGGAAGCAGCATGTCCCGTAGCGGGCTGAAGACAAAAAAATAGTCGAGCAACAGGACCATCAACCCGCCCATCGCGAGACCAAAACCGAGCCTTGAGTGAAAGCTGGAACGCGGATGCCTGACCACTGCCCCCAGGAAAACGCTCCCCACCGGCAGGAAACCAAAGCTGAAGTAATAAAACACAGCGAAATGGTTCAACAGCAATTGATCCAGCACGACGGATTCAAACTGCCCACTCAGAATATCCCGCACGGTAAGCCAGACGAACAGGAAAGCCCCGCCACACCAGAGGGTCAGGCAGAAGCGAGAGACTCCCAACAGAAAATGGACCATGCTGAACCCGGGCTCCCGCGAGTTCCCGGCCCTTCCTGGACTAGCGGTATAGGGGGGAGGACAGGGTACCGGTGCCGCGCTGCGTCCCAGGAGCATGGTCGATCCGATGATTCGGACGCGAGTGCTGCAAAGGATAATCCTTTTGCGCCAGCAGCCGGGGTCGAAAGACCACAACAATCAGCAACGGGAGATACCACAGCACGTACACACCCCCCAACTGGGGATACCAGAACTGCGTGGACACGATGATTGCAGTGCTGTAAGCCAGCAGCACCTCCAGCGTTTTCTTCAAGGGCCAGACGGTCAGGGAGATCACCATCAAGAGAAAGGCGACCATTACCGGAATCCGATAGGCGGGATGCAGCGAAGTCCAGAAGCCCGTTTCGTGTGGTCCTCCATCGAAACTGAGAATGCGAAAATCGATGCGATTGACGGTCTGCTGGGTGAAGGCGTAGGCGTCAGCGGATATCAGCGCGATCGCCCCCAACAGCAGCAGGGCCACCGTCCCGACTCCCATGAAGAATCGCAGCGAACGCCTCCATCCGAAAAACGAAGCCCACACAGGAAGCACAAATACCGGAAAAAACATCGAACCGCAGGCAAATCCCATCAATACACCCGCCCAAAAGGGACGTGTGTAACAGACCAGGGCCCACAAAATAAAGGCGCAGGGCAACACCTGATTCACCTCTCCCACCACATAACTGGTGCAGGGCATCAGCAGATATAGGGCTGCCATGTTGATGCCCTGTGCCCGGTCATTGAAGTGGTTCCGCCCTATCCAGTACAGCGCCAGCAGAATCGCCAGATGCGCCAGTACGGCCAGGATACGCGCCGCAGTTTCCTCCACGATGCCGAACGGACGCTTGGCTTCCGAAGAATCCTGGTGATTCTGCAACAACTGGCGGGAAGTGGACATGACCGGCATCGCCAGCAACGATGCCGTGGGGCCTGCCGTGTTCGTGCCGATGCTTTGTGGATCGGCTTCCGGCGCAATCATGGGCACGCCTGAGGCAGCGACCGGGCCAGGCCCCGTCGCCGCATCCAGCAGTTTCTGGCCTTCGATCACGGAACTGAGCGATGTCACCGGTGCGGGCCGGGTCACGGCTTCCGTCATTAAAAAAGCAAACGCGCAAACCCCTAGAAAGGTCATTCCCTGTACAGTCAAATTGGCATCGATCCGCGCCCGATTCGTAAACAGACCATCCAGCAACAAACGCAACGTGCACAAAGCGGTGACCGTAAACAACCAAGCATATCCAAACGAACTGTCGCTGTGGAGTTTCACCAGCAAAATGCCGGGAGACAACGACAACAACAGATACAAATCGAAATTCCGCAGCGACCAGGTGCGACGGAAACGATAGAATACGGCGATGATCAGCAGGGAAGACAGATACAACCACGCGGGTTGACTGACCTGATATCCTGTAAGTATCGCGTTCATAAACCAGAACTCGCAACAGCGGCGTTCTTGACCAGAAAAAAACGAGAGGAGCTACAACAGTCCATTCAACCGCGCACGCAGATCAACACTCACGCCAGCGGCTTGTCTTGAATGATACAAGCCGGCGCGTACCGATCCCCGCGCAGGGATTGTGAATTTTTCGTAGGGTACGCTGTGTGTACCATTTATGCGTTATCACACAACAACCGAACCCCAATTTGGAGTGGCAAGTTGCCTTCGCAATCAAAACATTCACAGCCTCGCAGGGAGGAGCCATCGGGGAGCCGCAAACGTCCCCTCGTGACGTAACTCCTTATGCTAAACATCTCCGGATCGAATTTGAAGTACTTTTTCTGCTCGACCGCAAGAATTGGCATAAAGAATAGGAATCAGTGAAACGGGGGGATTTATCGGGCCTGTCGAACCGTCCGCGGAATCATGTCTCATACGGGAACCGCAATGCTCGAAACAATTTGCGAAATGATGCTGCTGGCGCGCTGACGATGCGATTCCCGTATAATGCCACCAACCACCACGCGATGAGCGAATACCGGGACAGCCAACTCCTTGATATCGTCCGGAATGATGTAATCTCGTCCATTCACCATCGCATACGCTTGTGCCGCGTGCATCATCGTCACCGCGCCCCGCGTGCTGACCCCCAATGCCAGTTCCTCGTGCTCGCGGGTGGAGTGCACGATTTCCACTATATACTGGTGAATACCATCATCCACGCGTACTTCCCGCGCGCGCTGCTGCAACTCGAGCAGTTGATCCTTGTTCATCACGGATTGCGTTCGTTCGACCGGTTCGCCCCGTTGATGAGTTCGCAATACTTCCATTTCCGTATTTAGGGTGGGATAGCCGATTTCGATACGGAGCATGAAGCGATCCAACTGATTCTCGGGCAGGGGATACGTCCCCTCGAATTCGTGTGGATTTTGTGTCGCCAGCACAAAAAACGGGGGAGCCAGGGGATGCGTTGCGCCGTCGATGGAGACCTGCGACTCGCTCATGGCCTCCAGCAGCGCGCTTTGGGTGCGTGGCGTGGTCCGGTTGATTTCGTCCGCCAGCAGGATATTCGTGAAAATCGGGCCGGCGCGAAACTCGAATTCACCCGTATTCGGCAGAAAGATCGTGGTGCCCAGAATATCGCTGGGAAGCAGGTCGGGGGTGAACTGCAGTCGCGTGAATTTGCAATTCAGGCTCATGGCAAGTGCCTTGGCCAGCGAGGTCTTGCCGACGCCGGGCGCATCCTCGATCAGCAAATGCCCCTGTGCCAGCAGGGCCGTCACTGCCAGGCGAACGGTCTGTTCCTTCCCAAGAAGCACTCTGCCGATGTGATCAACCAGATTGCCAATCGCCACATATGCATCGCTCTCCACGAAACTCTCCCCTCAATTCCCTGGTGGACGGCTCAATTGGTAACGCGCATTGTGAAACGTGCGCGCGGGAAGCACAAGTAAAGTCGTGGGGAGAAGTTCACTCCCGGTTGATATCCAGTCCAGTCGATGTGAGGCAGGCAAGCAGGCCTCGCGATCGCAGCTTCCTCGCCCATACCTCCGTCGTCCAAGCGATGCCTCGATTCCCTGGGAAACAGTCTCAGCCACGTTTCTCGTCGTCGTCTTCGAAATCGTCGTCGCTGAATGCATCGAATTCGTCGCTGAATTCGTCCGCGTCGATTTCCATCGATTCGAATTCCGAGGACGTATCGTGCTCGAAATCATCGTCGGAACCAAAATCGAGATCGTCGTCCGCTTCCTCGCTCTCTTCGTACTCGTCTCCCCCCGACTCGAAGGAATCGGACTCGCTGGAATCAAAATCCTCTTCCTCTTCTTCCGGCTCTGCGGATTTGTGATCGACGGCTGCCTGCTTGGGGGATGACGGGACAAAAATCGCAATGCCAAACGGTGCCAGCAGACACATCACGCACCCCAGAAAACCCGCCCCCAACGGTCCCCAGAACATCGTGCCCATGTCCTCGGCGGCAGGCAGGCCGATGGTGACCAGCAGATAGCACAGATACCCCGCCAGCCCGGCAGGAATCAGCGAAACCAGAAACGCGTTCCATTTCCCCATGAGGTTGAACTTTCCGAAGCGTAATTATCAGGCAGAAACGGCCAGGTTCGGACGCATCCGCAGCGCGTCCCAGGGTGAGCTTCCCCCCGCGATTATGACAGGCTTCGGCCCCTATTGCACGCGGGAATCAAATCATTGCCACAAAATCCGGGCCGAACAGGCAAGTCCAGGTCTCCATGCGGATTGCAGCGATTTTAACGCCCTGCCGGGGAACGGATAGGAAAGCCCCTCAAGCCCCCCCCGCGCCAGTCGGCTCCTGGGAAAAAACGCCACGTGGGGCTGCCCGACGGAGACCGTTTACTCCAGAAGTGCTGCCCGAAGCAGAACCCTGGCGAGGGACGATTTGAATGGCATTGAACATGGAATAGTCGCTACCGGCACGATGGCTGATAAATGTAATGTTCTCGCCTTCCCGGACCTCAAATTCAAAGCGGACGTACTGCAACCCCTCGCGATAGGGTTGTGTCCGAAAATCCCAGGTGCCATCGTTTGCCGTTGCCTTGCGGCCGATTGACTGATTTCCGACCTTTAACTCTATTTCGGCATTCTGGTTGGGGGCATCCCCATGCGCAAACACGTAAGCAGTGTACTTTCCAGCCGCTAGATCAAGCACTTGAGTTTCCAGGTCCACGCATTGGCAGTTGTGGTAAATGTATCCGTGAAAAATACCGGTCTGGTTGGAAATCCCCCATTCTCCATCGTGCCGAGTGATCCGCAGGCGTGCCGAACTGGGGGTGGCATCACTGTATCTGGTGAAGTCGACGGCTGTCGTTCCGAGATCGACAAAATTCCAGATATCGGTTCGACTTCCCACGACGCCATCGTATTGCCCCCGACCAGGATCATGCGCGAAGACGATATTCAAACAGCGACTCTCCAGACGCAGCGGGGGAGAAATGGAATTCAGGGATGGCTGGGAAGCCTGCCGTGACTCGCGCTCCTGCGCCGGCGCTGCTAAGTTTGAATCATCCGGCTTCAGGGGCGTGCTGCAATTCAGAGTTTCCTGAGGGGGGGCCGGAGGTGCCTGTTCTTGCGCGGATTGTGAAAACGAGAAGTTGGCCGTACTCAGTAACAGGGTGATCGCTGCAAATGTCAACACGATGGATTGAATTGTCTGGCGTCCCAGTGGAGGTCGTGCCTGGGGGGCGTTGAGGATTGCCTTCAACCGTTGTGCAAACCCAGAGTGATCCGCCATGGAAATCAATGCGGAAACAGGCCCGAAACAATGCTGGTTCTGCGAGACGAGGCCGATAAGTTGTTCGGCGTAATCGGAGGCCCGAATTCCGTTTCGCAAGACAAAGTCGTCACAGGCTTGTTCCCGTTCAATATGAATCCTGCGGGCCAGGATCCAGACGAGCGGATTGAACCAGTTCAGGATGCAGGCAAGATGCACTAGCATTTGAGTCAGACAATCTCCGCGGCAAATATGACCCAGTTCGTGAAGCAACGCGCTGCGCAGATGCGTGGTAGACCATTCCACGGCGTTGCCGGGGAGTACTATGACAGGACGTACCACCCCGAACGTCATCGGGGCCTGCTGCAGGTCATCGATCAGCAGACGGACCTGCCTTCGATATCCCAGTTGCAGACAACATGCCTGCAAGGTATCGAATAGAAAACCACTGTGAACGACATTGCCTTGACGGGATAACAACACAATCCGAATCCGCATCACGACCAGAATCATCAATAATGTGAGCACTCCTGCCAGCCAGAGAGCAGCGAATCCCGTTCGCAATATTTCCGACGAGAAATCCGGGATGTGCGAGAGAGTGTTCAGGGATTCTGCCCGAGCCGCAGAACCGGGGGCGACCTGGAAATACATTGGTTCCCCGCCTGCCGCGGGTGGGGGGCTTGAATTCGCGGCAATGCGTGGGAAGGCATGCGCCGTGGAGAATAACGCGGGCTTTTGGGGACTGTTCGGTGAATTGTCGACGAGAAATGTGAACTGTTCGGCCAGTGGTGCTGAATTCCACGGGGGAAGAAAGTAGGACGCCAGGGGGATGAATGTAATAGCGACGATAGCGACCACCAGTACACAATGGCGCACCGCGGGCCTGGTGTGTTTCATCCACCTCATCGCGAGCAGCACGCCCACCAGAGTGATGCTCGTCTTGATCGTCGCTTCCAGAATCAGGCTTGTCAGCCAGGGCAGTAATTCCAGGCTCGGGAGATGCACCATTTTTAGTTTCCCTTTTCCCGCGAGGTGCGGATCAGTTGGACTATTTCCGTCAATTCCTCGTCCGTCAATTGTTCATCCCCGCTGGCAAGCTGGGCGGCCAAGGCTTGTTTGAAGGATCCATTGAAGAATGTCTGTACGACATGTTTCAACGCACGAATTCCCATCGGGCGGCGGGACAAGGCGGGACGATAAATATACTCCCGGCTTTGTTTACGGCGTTTAACCAGATCCTTTTCCATGAGAATCCGAAGCATTGTTCGTATCGCTGTAGTGGTTGGCGGCTTGGGAAGATCCTGCTGAATTTGCACAACCGTCGCTTCACCCCGTTGATAAAGGGCATCCATGATTTGCCGTTCGCGCCGGCTTAGTTCGACTTGCTTGGACAACTGGTCTTCCTTGTGCAATACACACGATACGCCAAAATTTTAGCGTAAGTCTGGAGGCAATCAAGAGGAATTATACACCAATCGAAAATCGCTGTTTCGGCCGCGACTGTACGCCGGGGGAGACCGCTTTATCGAAGACGAAGAGAGCTATTCGTGGAACAGGTCGGCGGACAGTTGCACGTCTCCCAGGTCGTTGGTGCCGGCTGTGATCTCGAAATTGAATCGTCCCATTGGCCAAGCCTTCAGATATCCTGCCTTTTCGTGCCAGGCCCGAAATTCCCATTCGCCTGGCGGCAGGTTCGAAATGGTAAACGTCCCCTGCGGCGATGAGACCGCGAAGTAGGGATTATCGTGAACGAAGAGGAAGCCCGTCGCCCAGATCTGCTGATCGGATCGAAAAGGGAGCGGCAGTTTTTCAGGATTCGAAAATACGAACTGTTTCGTTGAATTCGCTGCCACCTGCACATTCACGGATGCATTGCGAACCATCTGCAGATGAAAGCCAAAGCTCACGGCATCGGCATTCTTGATTTCAAGCATATGGTTGACAGTAACTGCCATGACACGAGGCATGAACTGACCATCCCTGATGTGCAGAACCGTGGGCTTTTCTCCCGATGGTTTCATGGCGGGAATTGGAATATCTACGCTCGTGACGAATAACAGCACGTTGGCAACACCTTGATCCTTGCCAACCAGCAAGGAATCGTCGAGGGTTCTGGGACGCATGCCCCTCTGCAAATACTCACGGTATGCGAGTTCCACGCCGGAAACCCTGCCCGTTGGGTCGCGAGACAAGGGAGTATTAAGGTCAATGGTGTCGAATCGGGAAGCCGACACGGATTTCGGTGGGATACCGTCGTAAAGAAACCGCCCTGTGAGCGTACCGAATTTAATTGCCGACGGATCGCCAGAGAGACCTGTTTGTGCAAACAGCGGAGGCGGATTCAGCATGCCGCATAGAATCACAAGGACATGAATACGCTTCATGGCGAGCAGACTACGGAAAAGTTGATGCGCCGTCCGGGTTACATTCTCATCCAAATGATACGACTTGGCAGTCACGGCGAAGTGTCTGATTGCACCGTTCGTCCTAATTTAGCCAATAATACACCCACATTGCTGACAAGCAGAATCCCAGTCGCGGAATATCGGTTGCCATACGGTCCGCTTTGACAGACGCAGGGTGCATTCACCGGAGGCTGTATTGTGGCTGATGTGGCAAAGTCAGCGGCCATTTATTTCGGAATGATACGCGGTTCGCTCTTACCGATCCGTTGCCACGCGCGGCATCAAAGGCTGCCGTGTGGAAATTCGGCGGGGACTTGCTGCATCACGGTCCGCCAGGCGCGGAGGGCATCTTGCACGGCGGCGACATCGTGCACGCGGATGATATCGGTATGCTGCGTGGCGAGGGCGATTGCCACGCCGATGGTACCGGCGAGTCGTTCATCCAGGTCGCGGCCCAGCACTTTTTTCAAAAACCCCTTGCGGGAATGCCCCACCAGAACGGGCCGTCCCAGTTGGCGAAATTGCCGAATTGATGCCAGCAGCGTCACATTGTGCTCGGCTGTTTTGCCAAATCCGATGCCTGGATCGATCACGGTTCGTTCGGAAGGGATCCCGCGCGATTCGAGAAATTCCAGCCGGGCCTGTAGCCAGTCGTGAATGTCCCGCACGCAATCCTGGTAGGTGGGATTGAGCTGCATAGTCTGGGGGGTTCCCTGGATATGCATGCAGACGATACCTGCCTGATAGTCGCTGCAAACGGCGGGCATCTCGGGGTCGAAGGTCAGGCCGGAAATATCATTGATGATCTCAGCCCCCGCGTCCAGACAGCGCCGAGCCACTTCCGCCTTGGTAGTATCGATGGACAGGGGAACTTCCGTGCGCGAGGCGAGTTGTTCCACCACGGGCAACACGCGGGCCAGTTCTTCCTCGAGCGAGACGGGAGTTGCATTGGGGCGGGTCGATTCCCCTCCCAGATCGAGGATATCGGCTCCCTGTTCCGCCAATTGCAGGGCATGCGCGACGGCACGCTCGACATCCAGAAACTGCCCGCCGTCGGAAAAGCTGTCGGGAGTGATATTCACGATCCCCATGATCAGCGGAGCCTCCCCCAGCCGATAGGCGCGACGGCCAAAAGTCCACGGGAGGAGAGGCACGGCGGGTGTGGACATAAGAACTCGGTTTCAGGCAATCAGTTCACGAAGTTGATCGATGTAACCGGGGATCGCGGTGCGCGGATCATCCTGGGCTTCGTATTCCAGCACGACATAGCCGCGATAACCTGCCTGCTTCAAGATCTTGATCACACGGGACAGATCGGTCGGCGTAAGTTGCCCATCGGCGAACATCTCGACCTTGACTTGGGCGTTGATTGCCAGTGGTGCGATTTTTTCGAGATCGCCGTACGGGTCGGTGGTGCGAAAGTTCCCGGAATCGAAGTTCACGCCGAAATAGGGGGAGGGGGCCACCTGCTCGATGATTTTGAGCATCTGTTCGGGCGTGGCGGTGATGCCTCCATGATTTTCGAGAGCCAGGCAGACCCCTTTGGTGGCAGCATACTGGACGGATTCGTTGATGCCGGCGGCACACAGTTCGACGGCCTGCTCGAAGGATTGCCCGGATTGCTGTTTTCCCGCGAAGATGCGGATGACGGGTGCTCCCATCGCCGCGGAATAATCGATCCATTGCCGAGTCTGTTTGAGTTGCTCGTCGCGCGCGGATCCGGGAGCGAGACAGAAATCATTGCTGATCGCGGTCCCGGAGATATCCAGCCCCTGCAGAAAAGTTCGACTTTTTATTGTCGCCAGATACTCGGGAGTAATCTCGGTCGGAAAGTAATAACTGGTCAGCTCGCAGGCATCCAGGTTCAACTCGGCACAGAAATCGATAAAGTCGAGCAGCGTCATGCGGGCTTCATGCGGGCGGGGCGTGGGCCAGTTGCGTGGGAGTTCCCGATTGAAGGAATAGGCCGCCAGTGACAATTTCATTTTCGAGGGACGCACCGACGAATCCGCGGGAACCGGAGCCGCATCGACGGAGCCTCCCAGGCTCGCGGCGGACAGGGCGGAGAGACCGATCAGTCCCGTTTGTTTCAACCAGTCTCGACGTTGCATGGCGATTCTTTTCGGAAAAGTGACGAAATTGAGACACATTGCCGGGTTGCGGCCACCTGGGAAGAGTTAGTCGTTTATCCCACAACATTTCTTGTATTTCTTGCCACTACCACAGGGGCAAGGATCGTTGCGTCCCACTTTTTCGATCCGATTACGAATCGGATCGACGGTGCGCTGTGGCGCGCCCGGTTCAGGCGGAACTCCCAATTCCACGCCGGGCGGAGCGGGCGCGGGTTGTTCGGCGATGAATTCATCCTCCGGCGCGGCATGCGTGGCGGCGGAGATGTCCCACAAGGAACCGACGAAATCCAGGCTTTCCCGTTCCACCCGGTAAATTGCCGAAGTGACCTGATCGCCGATACGATCCCACATCTGTTCGAAGGCTTTCATACCTTCCCGCTTGTATTCCACCTTGGGATCCTTCTGGGCGTAGCTGACCAGCCCAATGCCGGAACGGAGATGGTCCATGTAATACAGATGTTCTTTCCAGGCATGATCGAGCACTTCCAGCAGAATGGCCCGTTCGGCTTGGGAAAATTCCGGCCGATAGCGGGTGTCGTATTCCTCCAGCAGGCGATTGCGAAGCTGGTCGGGATTCGCACTGGCAAATTCCTCCGGCTTGAGACTGGCCTGAAATTGCAGGTTGGCCCAGTCGAGGGCTTGTTGCAGCCGCTGGGGATCGGGTTTGGACCGAGCAGTCGAGGCATCGCCCTTTCCATTGAAGGCCGACTCGACCTGTCGATCGATCTCCTCGATGACATCATCCCCCCGGAAGTAGGCGGCACTCCGTTCCTGAAGCAGACTTTCCAGATCGTTGCGGGAAGAGTTCTCGATGGCCTCGAGGTCGAAACGAGTCTGGAACCGCGATTGCGCCCACTGGGCCAGTCCCGAGCGATCGTATTGTTCGCCACTCCGGGTTCGCGACATAAAACGGGTCATGCCGACGGACACGGGAAAACGGATTTCGCGTTCACGGTATTCGGCAAGCACGCTTGACGAGATCAACTCACGCACCTGGGGAGGTTCCAGCGACTTGAGTTGCTCGGGAGCAATTTCCACGCCGTATTGCTGTTCCAGCCAGCCACAGACGGTGCGGGCCCCCAAATCTTCCGCGAGCAAGTGTCCCACCGGCGAGAAGTCGATTTTTTCGAGCGCCTTGACGGCCCGCTCGTGAATGGTGGTAAACGCCCGGTCGCGGCCTTCCGTTTTCAGTTCCTTGTCGCTGGTGTTGAGCCCGAAGCGGGTATTGGCCCAGCGGGACAGTCCAATCCAGTTCAACTCGCGTTGATCCTCCGCCCCTTCGGGGAGGAATTCCTCGATCTGCTCCGTGATTTCATCCTCAGCCTGTCGCAATGCCTGATCGTGCAGGAATCGGGTGAGTTGCTCCAGATTCATGCCGCGCACATCCGCCGGTTCCACGGTAATTCCGTAGTTCACGCTGGTCCAGGCGGCAATGGTGTCCCAGCGATAGTCGGGATCGAGGAACAGATCCGTGGCCCGTTCGACCTGCCGTTCGATCATGTGGACGATCAACTGGCGGCAGTTCGCTCCGTCGAGAATTCGCTGGCGATATCCATAAACGCGTTTGCGTTGTTCGTCCATCACCTCGTCGTATTCGAGCAGGTTCTTGCGTTGTTCGAAGTAAAATTCCTCGCGGCGTTTCTGGGCTTTTTCGATCTGCTTGGTGACCATTGGGCTTTCAATTGCTTCGCCATTTTTCATCCCCAGCGACCCGAGCAGATTGCGGACAAAGTCGCCGGCAAAGATCCGCATCAGGTCATCTTCCAGGGAAATGAAGAACCGGCTGCAACCGGGATCGCCCTGGCGGCCCGAGCGACCCCGCAACTGCAGATCGATGCGGCGGGCATCGTGGCGTTCCGTGCCAATGACGTACAGCCCCCCGATCTCGCGCACCTTGTTCGCCTCTTCCTTCATCCCCTCGCGCTCCGCAATCACCCGGGAGGTTTCGTCCCAGACCGCCTTGGGAACATCGAGCCGCGATTCGTAGGTCTCCTTGAGTTCTTCCCACGCCATGTGCTCGGGATTCCCCCCGAGAATGATATCCGTTCCACGTCCCGCCATGTTGGTGGAAATGGTAACGGCACCCAGCCGACCGGCCTGTGAAATGATTTCCGCTTCACGTTCGTGATATTTCGCGTTCAACACTTCATGCGGCACTCCAAAGCGGGTCAGTTTTTTGCTGAGCAGTTCCGAATTTTCGATCGACGCGGTTCCCACCAGAATCGGGCGACCCGATTTCTTGACTTCTCGAATTTCCTCGACCACCGCGTTCCATTTTTCCGCCTGCGTCTGAAAAATGACGTCGGTATAATTGACCCGCCGCGAGGGCCGATTGGAGGGGACCGCAATCACGTCGAGTTTATAAATCTTGTAGAACTCATTTGCTTCGGTCATGGCGGTTCCCGTCATGCCCGCCAGTTTCCGGTACAGCTTGAAGAAGTTTTGCAGCGTGATGGTTGCGAGTGTTTGCGTGGTTTCCTTGATCCGGACCCCTTCCTTCGCCTCGACCGCCTGATGCAGCCCGTCGCTCCATTGGCGGCCATACATCTTGCGGCCGGTGTGCTCGTCGACGATCACCACCTCCCCATTTTCGACAACATAATTCACGTCCCGCTTGAACAGATGAATTGCCCGCAGCGAATTATCCAGCAGATGAGGCCATTCCATGTTCCCGGCGGTGTAAAAACTATCCACCCCCGCCAGTTCCTCGGCTTTGCGTACCCCTTCGTCGGTCAAGTGACAGGTATGTTCCTTTTCCTTCACCTCGAAGTGTTCGTCCTTCCGCAACTGCATGGCAATGCGGTGGGCTTTGGGGTATTTGGTGATGTCGTCGTGGGCCGGGCCTGAAATAATCAGTGGCGTGCGGGCCTCGTCGATCAGAATGTTGTCGATTTCATCCACGATGGCAAAATCCAACGGCCCCTGCACCTGCATTTCGCGGCGGGGTTTCATGTTGTCGCGGAGATAATCGAAGCCCAGTTCGTTGTTTGTGCCATATGTAATATCGGCGGCATAGGCGCGCTGGCGTTCCGGGTACGACATCTGGGACTGGATCGCCCCCACCGACAGCCCCAGCCCCATGTGAATGGCTCCCATCCATTCCATGTCGCGCTTGGCAAGGTAATCGTTTACCGTAACTACATGCACCGAACCGGCCAGCGCGTTGAGATAGGCAGGCAGCGTGGAAACCAGGGTTTTTCCTTCCCCGGTCGCCATCTCGGCGATATTCCCCTGATGCAAGACGTATCCGCCCACCATCTGGACGTCGTAATGTCGCATCTTGAGATACCGCTTGCCCGATTCCCGCACGGCCGCGAATGCTTCCGGCAGCAGGTCATCCAATGTTTGGCCATCGGCCAGACGCGCGCGGTACTTGTTGGAAAGCTCCTTCAACTCCCCTTCGGTCAGTTTTTCGAAATCCGGCTCCAACTGATTGATGCGATCGAGCAGACTCCCCGGGACGATCGAATCCTGCCCATCCTTGCCGCGGATAAAGCCGATCTTCCGGATCATGCGCTCGTTGCCGGAACCAAAGAAACTTTGAATCCAGCGGTCAATCCATGCCGTTAATGCCGTGAACCAGTCACCCAGCCGTTCCAGAAATTCCATTTCGCTTTACTCGTTTCTCGGAGGAACCCGAAGCCCCTCGAATCGATTTCGTTGAATCATCACGGCGATTTTCGCCGCTGCTTACGTTACTCGAACCCTATAATTGGTCTTGGATCATTCCCGTGCATCGATCACAATGCCACCCCTGCGACCACCGCAAAATTCGGACGCAACCGCGCCCGGATTGCATGCCACATTGGCAGGGAACTTTCCTTGTAGATCATACCGGCTCTTGTGGGCAAGTCCTGGACCGTCAAAACACGAATTTGTCCCTGTCGGAGACTGCTCGTCCTAACTGCCCGAGTTATAAAATGTTATTGCGGTTGTAAAATTGGGTCAATGGAGGGAACTCGGATTCGCCACTGACGATCCGACGCAGTGATACCCTTCACGAACTCATCCGGAGCGGCTCATGAATACACGACATTTGTCACCATCTCGCCGGTCGATTTGCAGGAGTGCGGGGAGAGACCTGGGGATCCCGAAAACGACGTGGGAATCCGGTTCGGCCCCACGCATGCTCCGTGGTCTGTACTGGGCAGTTCTGCTGGTCTCCTTGCTGGTTTTTCCTACCTTTGTTCAGGCACAGGCCTCTTCGCGTTTGCAGCGTTCCTACCAGGAATATCTGGAAAAAACCCGCGTGTTAACGGAGAAGTTCCAGGAGCAGCGGCAACAGGCGTTGAACCTGGAAGACGCGGAACTCGCCGCGCTTTTGCAGCAAAAACTCGACTCCCTCCAGGGAAACCGCGCTCCGGGGAGCAGTTTGCCACGCGAAATACAGCCCGGAATACCACTTTCGTTAACGGGAGAACTGCGAGCCCTGCATCTGATCTTTAAGAAAACGTGCGAGGAAGCAGGCCGCGAGTTCTACCTGCTGGCCCGTCGCGTGCAGGCGGAATCACCCACGTTTGCCTTCGATCTGCTGAATCTGGTGTTGCAAATCGATTCCGATCACGCCTCCGCGCGTTCCCTGCGGGGGTTTGTACGCCAGGGAAACACGTGGATGACCCCTTTCGAGCGGGATCAGCGGGGCGCCGGCAAGGTCGAGCATCCCCGGTTCGGCTGGATACCGACCTCGCACGTGGACCGCTATGAAAAGGGGGAGCGTTACTTTCTGGGAAGTTGGATGACGGCGGAAAAGGAAGCGGAAATCCGCCGGGATTTTCGCTATGCCTGGAACGTGCAAACGGAACATTTCAATATCAAGACGAACGTGAGCCTGGAACAAGGGGTGATTCTGGGGCGCAAGCTGGAATTCTTTCACGACTACTTCAAGCAAACCTTTGCCTTGTTTTACAACTCGCCGGAACAACTCCGCACGCTATTCGACGAAACCTCGGGACGCTCCAAAACCCGGGCACAACTTTACGAAGTCCACTTTTTTCGCACCAAGGACGAATACGTGGCCAAGCTGCAAAGCCGCATTCCGCAGATCGCCATGACGAACGGCTTGTACCAGCTTGAGGATCGTGTGGCCTATTTTTATCACGATGCCACCGCGAATCTCGATGCAACTCTGTTTCACGAGGCGACGCATCAGATGATGTACGAAAGCCATCCGAAGCAGCGCGGCGTGGGACAGCAGGGGCACTTCTGGGTCATCGAGGGGATTGCCTGTTACATGGAATCCTTTCGCATCGTGGAAACAGACATGGAACGCCGCTACGACGTGGGAAACCCCCGATTTGTTCGGTTTCACTGGGCCAGACACCGCTTGCTGGAGGAAGAATATCGCCCCTCCCTGGAATCCTTCGCCAAAATGGGAATGGTTGCCTATCAGACCGGCGGTCAACAGGAGTTGCAACGGCGATACAGCCAGGCGTCCGGATTGTCGCATTTCTTCATGCACTATGCGGATGGGAAGTACCGCGATGCCTTCATGTTACACCTGGCCCAGTTGTATCACTCCAATCCGCGGATCCAGGATGCCACGCAGGGGCTGGATGTGCTCACGGGGGTGCCCTATTCCACTCTGGATCGCCAATATCGCGAATATCTGCAGGATCAGGCTGCCGCCGTGGGTGACGACCCTGTGTTTGAATAAATTTCCCCGCGACATAAACAAGGCAGGGTTTCTCAACGGTAGGTGAACCGCGCCGAAGTCCATGCCGCCGGTGTCCGCCAGAACCTCGCGAGACACAACCAGCCCTGGGTGCCGGGCCAAAATCGTCGGCTTTCAGCCTGCTCCTTTCGCCTTCACCCGGGGGCGTTCGTGCAGGGCTTCCGCCGAGATACAGTAGACCACTTCCTGAGCCAGGCGATCCATGTCCATGACCAGTCGATCGACCCGTCCCGAAAGATACATGTAGATAATCAGGGAGGGGATGGCGATCATCAAACCCGCGGCGGTGGTCAGCAGGGCCAGGGCGATCCCCGCGGCCAGTTTTTCCGGACTTCCCATCGCGGCACTGCTGGCAATCCCGTTAAAGGCTTCGATCATGCCCCAGACCGTCCCCAGCAGGCCGATCAGGGGGCTGACGGTTGCCACTCCATTTAGGATCCGCAGGTGCTTCCGCATTTCGCTGACTTGCCGCTCTCCCCCGTCGATAATCGCCTGTTCGACTTCCACGCTTGGCTTGCCCCACTTGCGGACTCCATGGGCAAAAATCCGCGCGACCGGACTGCCGTTCTCCTCGCAAAGTTGAATGGCCTCCTCGGGATCAATCGTCCCTTCCCGGAGGTGATGCAGAAACCGCTCCACAAACGGCCGCGGAATTACCCGGGCACGACGTAGCACCACAAGACGTTCCGTGCTGAACCACAGGGATATCAACGTGGCCAGGCCAAAAGGCAAGCCCCACCATTTCAGGGCGGCCACCGCTTCCGAGGGATTTGTCGGAATCACGTTTCCGCCCGGGGCGGCAACCACCGATTGGCCCGTGGCGGGACTGGTCTCGGAACCAGAATCCCCGACCGGAATTGGTTGTGACCCCGCCTCGGTATTGATGTCTGCCACGGGCGAGGGAAGTTCGGTCGGTTGAGCCAACACGGGACAGGCTACGCCAGTGAGCAGACATACTAAACACGGCAGCAGGAACAACAGACGGCGAATAGACTCCATGCTTGGCTTCGACTCCTGTCGGCAGATCACCCCGAATAACGCATCTGGGCCCTGCGGAATGGACGGGAAATTTCCGTGAATTCAGGCGGATGCGACCAGTTATAGCGGTTTTGCCAACGCGTCTCAATTCCAGCGATCAGGGATTCTTGTACTCGCAAACGCCGATGAATTCGCAAGCTGCGCAAAACTCTCAGTTTAACTCCCGGAGCAGAACAGAGGCGCGTGGCAGTGATTTTTTCTCTTCCTCCATGAGCCGCCGCGGCTGCGGGGTTATTTTTTGCCCCGGAGTTTTTCGATGCGCTCCTTCGCCTTGGAGGCAAATTCATTCTCTGGAAACTGGCGCAGGAGGTTTTCGTAGCTTTGAATCGCCTGCTCGACGTTCCCGAGGGCTTCATCGCATTGTCCCGCCTGGAACAGCGACGCCGTCTGTAGTTCCGGGAATCCCGGGAACAGCACCGCCATGCGGATATATTCCTTCAGCGCCGTTTCGTACTCCTTTTTCATCAGAGCCGTTTCCGCCAGATAAAACTGACTTTGGGCAGCCGCCAGGGATTTCTTGCCGGCGGCCCGATCCAGCACGGCCTGAAAGGATTTCCGGGCCAGGTCAAAATTTGCCTCCGCAATGTATGTCCGCCCCGCGATCACTTCGATTTGATCATGCTCGGGGGTATTCGGGAAGCGTGTTTCGACGGTTGCCAGCCATTGGCGTGCCTTGTCGTACTGTTTCACGCGGCGGGCCAGTTCGGCCGCCTGCACGAACAGGCCCGGCAACCAGGCGGGAGGTTCCGAGGGATCAAGCCCTTCCACCCGTTTCAGCAGGGAGTCCAGTTCCCGGCTGGCATCCGGCAGTTGATCGGTTTCCAGGTAATACTGAATCAATTGCGATTCCACTTCTCCCCGTTCGGCGAGTTCCACTTGTTGCGGATCGATTTCTGTCAGGTATTCCCGGGCATGCTTGAGCACGGCAGGCAAATCCTTCTGTTCGGCGGCAATCAGCACCAATTGATAACGTGCCCGGCGCTTGACGTACTCGTCCGCGCCCGGCAGCGTCAGGAGTGCTTCCAGCATTTTGCGGGCCTCGGCGAGTTTGCCGGCGACATAGGCGCTTTCCGCCAGGGAGAGCCGGGCATCGTCGGCGCGGTCGCTATCGGGGCGGGCTTCGATCAACAGGCGGAAAATCGCATCCGCTTCGTCGAACTGGCTGCTTTCGTAGTGCAGCAGCGCCCATTCATCCAGGAGTTTGTCGAGATTTTGCTGGCGTTCCCGAGGTTGTTTCCCCAGTTCCCGGTGTGCCAGCCGATACGCGGCCGAGGAACGTTCGATGTTTCCCAGTTGGCGATAGGTCCGCGCGGCTTCGCGGGCACAGCGATACGCGATGTGATGGATGTCGTCCCCCTGGAGCTGCTCAGCGGGAGACTGGAATTGCTCCGCGGTCTCGAAGAAGATCTGCGCGGCCTGTTCGTTTCGCCCCGCCTTCAGTTCCGCCATGGCGCGCATGTAACCGGCATCCGCGGCGGCCTGCCGGGATTCAGGATAGGCCTCTTGCAGTTTGTTGAATGTCTGGGAGGATTGCGCGAACTGCCCGGCCTCGTATTGCGCCCACCCCAACCCAGACATGGCCCGAATGGTCCACTCCGGTGGAGGATTGCGCGCCAGAATCGCTTCGTACAAAGCCATTGCCCGGGGCCAGTCCGCGCGCTCGTAACTCGCGTCGGCCAGTTGATAGGCGGCTTGAATCCAGCGGTTGTCGTCCAGTTTGGCCTCCGCGAGACGGCCCAGCGCCTGCTCCGCTTCTGCCAGACGCTGCAGGGACATCAAGCAATTCAAACGCAGCAGGTTCAATTCGAGCACGCGCGAGGCTTGCGCATCCGCCGGGAATTTCTCGGTCGCTTCCAGGGCCAATTCGTACTGCTCCCGTTCCAGATAAGCTCCTGCCAGTAGTAGCCAGGCCTCGGGAATTCGGGTCACCCCCCCCGTGGGCAGTTTCGCCGTGATGGGTTCCAGTAACTCGATGGCGTCTTCCGGCCTTTTCTGTTCCTGTGCCAACTGGGCCGACAGGTAACGTATTTGTTGCGACACCAGGTCCGTCTCGGTGGCGGTTAACGCAGCCAGCCAGGGGGCCAGCAATTCGCCCGCTGTTTTTAACCGGTTTGCGCGATCCCCCAGCGCCGCGGGGAGTTCGCTCGCCCCACCGGCGGGAGCAGTCAACAGACGAGCCTGCAACAGCACGCGCTCGCGTTGCGCCGCGGGCGACAAGGTCACCCCCCCCGGACTTTCGGCCCGCATCCAGCCCTCCTGCAGTCGTCCCGACAACAATTCGCTTTCGACGGCATGCAACCAGGCAGCTTCCGCCTGTTCTCCCTGAGGCCAGCGTTTGAGATATGTGTCGTAACCGGCCAGCGCGTCTGCATAGTTCCCTTGCAGGAACCGGCTGTCGGCCAATTGGTAGGTCACGCGCGGTTGCAGATCCTCGGGCAATTCACCGGCTTGCAGTTCGGCCAGCAGCTTGCCCGCTTCCGCGTGGAGTTCCTGGCTTTTCAAGGTCAAGGCATGCCAGAACTTCGCGGAGGCATGGTAGGCCGGACTCTGTTCCGCCTTCTGGAAATGCTTGATTGCTTCGTCCCATTGACGCAGCGAATACTGGGCATAACCGGCATTCAATTCCGCCAGAGGCACCAGGGAACTGGCGGGATATTTTTCCACCAGCGAGGTAAAGATGCCTGCGGCGTCCGTGTATTCCTGCAGTTGAAAATGCAACATCCCCAGGTTGATCATTGCCTCGGGGGCCCGCTTGCCTCCCTGAAGATTGATCAGTTCTCGATAGGCCTCGATGGCGCCGCGAGGCTGATTCTGCAGCTCGTAGGCGCGGGCCAGGCCAAAACGGCTGTCCTCCACGAACCGACCCTGGGGAAACTTTTCCAGCGATTGCTGAAATACGCGGGCCGCTTCTGCCGGTTGATTGTTGCGCAAATGGGAATCCGCCAGGTAAGGCAAGGCCCATTCGCTGAGGGCATCCGAGGGAGCCTGCTTCAGAAAAGCATTGAATTCCTCGATCGCCGCGGGAAAATCGTCCAGAAAATAACTGCACTCCGCCACCCGATACATCGCCTGGGCAAGATTCTTGTTCTGGGGGAACTGCTTGAGAAATTCGCGGAGTTCCACGCGGGCCTCTGTGTACTTCCGCAGATTGACATAACTCTGCGCCAGGTACAGCTTCGCCAGGGGAACATTGGCATGATCCGGATACTTTTGCAGATACCCTCGGAGCGTTTCCGCGGCAAGATCCCAGCGTTTCTGGCCATACAAGGTGATGCCCAGCGTGTAGTCGTCATCCGCGGGAGCCGCCCGCAGCGCCGGCAGGGCACAGCCTACGCACAGCCAGATCACCAGAAACTTGGCCAGCAGACGATTTCGCAATTTGAATTCTTGCATCCTCTGTTCCGTTCCGTCAGCGGAATTCCTTGTTCATACCCGGTCCCCCAGGAGACCGCGCGCGTCCGCGTTTCACCGGAAAGTCCCGGCGATCCCCTCCGCCGGATTATATCCCGACCGTTTTTCGCTTGCAGCCTTTATTGGGGTGGAATACAGACTTGCCCGAAAACTCCCGCGGGCTCCCCGAGACAACCGCTCAAGTCGGTTCAAGGTCGATCCGGTTCCGTTTCGCCTTCCAGGACGGGACAATGTTTCGCTCGTCGATGCAACCACACTCCGCCACGTCCGACGCCAAACCCAACCGGGACAGATTCCGTCCCCCCCGTGATTGCAGCAGACCTGCATGCAAGGTGTCTGGCGTGGTGCTCCATTTCTCCGCCAGGGCTAAACCGATACGTGTCCCGTCATTGATCTCCCAGTCCTGCCCCCCCGCGATCAGCCGTTGTGCCAGGGTTCCCGCAAACAGGCAATCTTCCAGGGTGATCTGGCCATCGGTCCCGGCACAAACCAGATGCACGTCTCCCGTTGCGCCCGTCAATTCCGCCACGATGCCTGACAGGTTCAAAAAGCAACCGACCAGCACCCGCTCGGCCTGTGCGCAGCGATGCAAGGCTTTCGTCCCATTGGTCGTTGTGAACAGGATCGTTTTCCCGGCAACCCGTGCCTCCGTGTAATCGCGGGGCGAATTCCCTAGATCGAACCCTGGAATCAATAGCCCCCCCCGTTCGCCCCCCAGCAGTACAGGCCCGCTCCCTGGCTGCTCCTGTTCCCTTCGAGCCTGTTCGATGGTCAGGCAGGGAATGACGGTCGCCGCGCCATGAAACAACGCGGTCACAATGGTGCTCGAAGCCCGGAGAATATCGATCACAACCGCCTGCCCCCCCCGCAGTTCGTCGGGCTGGAATTGCTCGGGTATCAGGTGGGTACTCAGCAGACGTGCCTTCATGGTGTTGTTCCGTGCTTCCGTATTCTATCGCATAACTCACAGGAGCATCGTAACAAAATCGTCCGACGGTCGCGCCCGAAAGTACCAGCTCCCCCACCGTTGCGTTGTGTCGCAGACAGCGGCTTGACGCATCGCAAGCGGCTTGTCCATACTACACCGCCGAGGCGAGGGAGAACTCGCTCGCATATCCGCGACGTTTAACGAGGGAAGCGAGGAATGGCAAAATCAATGCCACGGCCCGAGGACATTCCGGTGCCGCCTTCGTCCCTGTGGGACGGCCCAATGGCATGGGTGGGAACGCCCGCGCGGCCAGTGGAATGCTACGGGGTGGAATTCCCGCAGAATGCCGTTTTCCTCCGCGGGGAGGTGCGGCTGACGATTGGGGAGACAATTGGCCCGGGCATGACTCGCCAGACGGAGCGAAGGTTTCCCGGGCTGATCCAGTTGGTCCGGGGCACCCCCGCCGAAGTACACTTGACCGGTCCGGATGGCCAATGCTGGACTTTCCACCGCACCGGGGCAGGGAAACGAGCCCGCTGGCCACTGTTCGCCGGCGCGACTTTCCCGGCCATGCAGGAGGTCGCGTACGGCAGCATCGGCTTGGAGCGGATAGTCGTACAATCTGTCCTGCCGATGGCCGGGACAGGGCGGTATGTATCGTTTGCACTCGACGACGAGACACGTTGCGAAGTCTTCTCCACCGCAGTCGACCCGGACCCGAACGACTGACGGCCCGCCGAACCAGGCGAGCGAACGGCCGATTGGCACACCTGCGCATGCCATCCGGCGATATGGCTTCTCGAATCGAGAGGAATCGAACCTTGCCCATGCTTTACGAAGGCGCTTGGCACGATCTCCGCTTGTGACGCCCTTCGTAACGATCGCGTTCAGAGCGGATTTCCTGGCGTTTGAAACGTATCGTGATAGTCCTTCTTTTTGGTAGACTCATATTTCAAGCAGGATACCACGTTCAATTACACAGATTGAGGAGACATGACGATGCGACGACAGACGGCAGGTTGGGGACTGACATTGATTCTGGTATGTGTGACGGCACTGGGGATGACGCAGGCCCGCTCGCCCGAACAAGCCGAGAAAGCCGTGGTGTTGCATGCGGAGCAGTATCCATCTCTTCAGGCTGCGCTGGACGCCGTCCCTACCGCGGGGGGAATGGTCGTACTTCCCGCGGGGATCATTGAATTGCAGGAGCCGCTGGTGATTCGCACGGAACGGACGCGATTGACCGGCGCGGGCTCGGCTTCTCACCTGGTCAACAAGAATGAACAGGGACAGCCTGCCATTCACATTCGGTCCGACGACTATGAGCAGAAAAAGGGGCGATTGTGGAACGTGCAACTCGATAATTTCATGATCAGTGGGAACCCCAAAAGTGGCACGGGGATTCTGGCGCAGGGGATTCAGGAAATTTTTCTGCACGGAGTTTCGGTTCATCACCATGGGGAACATGGAATATTTCTGGATCACTGCTACGAGGATCCGCGGATTGCCGATTGTCTGATCACCTACAATGCCCAGGCCGGCCTGATGATTTATGGGGGGCACGATATCGTCGTGAATGCGAATCATTTCGAGGAGAACCAGGACGGGCTTGTCTGTATCGACAGTTTCAATCTGACGATGAACGGCAACAATCTGGATGATCACCTGCGGCACGGCGTGGTGATAGAGAACACGTATGGCTCGGTGCTGTCCGGCAACATGATCGAAGAATGCGAAGGCTGGGCGGTGATTCTGGATCGTGATTGTTACGGCATCACCCTGAGTGCCAATGTGATTGCGCATGACATGCAGGGGGGAATAGATCTGCGCGATGCGTGGGGCTGTGCCATTTCCGCGAACACGTTCACGCTGGTGCATCATGCGGCGGTTCGCGTCGGGCCGGGTAGCGGGCGATTGTCGATCTCGGCCAACACGTTTTCCAACAGCGAACTGGGGGGCAAGTTGCGGCGGAGAATCAATCATCCCCAACCGGTTCAAATCGATACCGGAAATGGCATTGTCCTGGAAGAGACGGAGGATATTCTGATCAGCGGCAACATGTTTTCGGGCCTGGATCGCTCCGCGGTGTTGTGCAAGGACGACGTGACCACGCGAGTCAACATACAGGGGAACCTTGTGACGGATTACGGGCGACGCGAAACGGTTCCCCCTCCCCCCTTCGACCTGCCGGCCCGGGATTCCATTGTGATGGCCAATAACCTGGTCGGTCCACCGCAACAAGAGCGCACGGAACAGTAACGGGGCCGGGTGCCAGGCTCTCGCGCCGAAGGCGGGTGAGCATGCAAGGATTCCACTCGAGTGGAGCAGGGCATGAATGAAGCAGCCCGAACATGGCCCGCTTCCTCACGGGCGCGGCTAGTTATGCGGGTCGGAAATCCGAGTGCCCCTGGGCCGGGTGAAATGCAAGGAAGTCCACTGGTGTGGAGCATTACATGAAAAAACCAGCCAGGCTGGCGTGCCTGGCTGGTTCTTGGATGTGATTCCGCAGGCGTAACAGGTGTTACACCTTGCCGCAGATAGTCTTGCCCGTACTCAACAAGTCATCGCAGGCGCTACCGAGGCGTTCGGCGACACCCTTTTCGGCGTTCTTGAGATAGGCGCGGGGGTCGTAAGCCTTTTTGTTCCCCACTTCCCCATCGATTTTCAGTACGCCATCGTAGTTCTTGAACATGTGGTCCGCGATGGGGCGTGTGAAGGCGTATTGCGTATCGGTATCGATATTCATCTTGATGACGCCGTAGGCCAGCGTTTCGCGAATCTGTTCGACGGGGGTACCCGATCCGCCGTGGAAGACAAGGTCAAACTCCGCTTCCTTGCCGTATTTGCCGATCACGGCGTCTTGTCCCTGCTTCAGAATATCGGGGCGTAACTTCACATGGCCCGGCTTATAGCTGCCATGCACGTTCCCGAAGGTGGCGGCGAACATGTACCGGCCCAGTCCCTTCAGTTCCTCGTAAACAGTCAGCATGTCCTCGGGGGTGGTGTAGAGTTTATCGGCGGGTTGACCGGAGTTGTCCACGCCATCTTCCTCGCCTCCCACGACACCCGCTTCGACTTCGAGAATGATTTCGTTCTCGGCGCACAGTTTCAGCAATTCCTTGGAAAGTTTCATGTTCTCCGCCAGGGAAAGTTCCGAAGCATCCAGCATATGGGACTGAAACAAATTCCCCCGGCCCGCGGCGCGGAACTTGGCGGTTTCCGCGATCAAAGGTTTCAGGAAGCTGTCCACCTTGTCGGGCTGGCAGTGGTCGGTATGCAGGGCGATCAGCACGTCGTATTTTTCCGCCAGGCGATGGGCCGCTTCCGCCAGCACCACCGAACCGAGCACGGCGCACCCGACATTGATTCCCGAGGCGAACTTTCCGCCTCCCAGGGAGACCTGGATAATCCCGTCGGATTTCCTGTCGGCAAAGCCCTTCAGTGCCGCGTTCAATGTGACCAGCGAGGAAATATTGATGGCGGGATAGGCGTAATCCCCTTGCTGGGCGGCATCCAACATGGCCGCGTATTGTGCGGGAGTGGCGATTGGCATGATAACTTTCCATTTGTCTTGAGTCGTCGTGAAACAGGCCGCGAACTTCTGGCCCGGACCAGGCGGATGATAACAACTCCCAGGCGCGCGCGTCCACAAACGGACTGGCCTGGGCGACAAAAGTTGGCTGGACGAGGAAATCATGACGACATGTTGATCCGAAGGGAATCGGCTGCCGCTCGGTGCAGGCTCCGTCCCCCGGGACGCTTCATCAATTTTTTACGGCCTCCGCATAAATTCTTAAAAATCGCTTGCTAAAGTAGGGGAATGTGATCAACATCAACAGACATCTATATATTTATGGTCCCTTCCCGCAGCGTTTTCCGTCGTTGCGCCCACTGGGGTCTCCAGTGACGTAACCAGTTCGTATCCATATCAGACTGGAATTGTGAGGTCGGCATGTCTCGTAATGCGCACGTTATCAGGCACAGGGTATCAGATTTGGCAGGGCAGCCGAGTTCGGCGCACAGGCGTGCACCGAGGCTTGCTGAGGGTTTTACGCTGATAGAACTGCTGGTTGTCATCGCCATCATCGCTATTCTTGTCGCGTTGCTGCTGCCGGCCGTCCAGCAGGCACGCGAGGCTGCCCGCCGCAGCCAGTGTAAAAACAATCTCAAGCAACTGGGTCTGGCCTTCCATAACTATCACGATACCCACAACTGTTTTCCATTTTCCTACTTTGTCGGCAGCAACCTGAATGCGTCCACGTGGGCCGTACAACTGTTGCCCTATATTGAACAAAGCGCACTGTTCGATCAGTGGGATTCCCGCGTGTCGGCGTTCAATGAAGGGGCGGTTATTTTCCCGAGCATGGCGACCGCGGTCAACCAGAATCTCCAGGTGATTCGCACGCCGATTCAGGTCTTCATGTGCCCCTCGACCTCGGCGGATGACATTCATAATTACGGCTTGCCCGCGAACGCGGGGGGGCCGGGCGTGCCTCCATTGGCAATCAGTTGGACGGCTGCTCGCACGGATTATTCGCCCATCACGGGGATTCTGGGGACCTATGCGGATATCGCTTACTCCGGCAATGCGGGAGGCAGTCGTAGCGGGGCATTGAATCCCGTCGGGTTGCTGGGAAGCGGGAACAACATCACCCGCTTTCGCGATATCACGGATGGAACATCCAATACCATCCTGCTGGCCGAGCGGGTCGGGGGCTCGAACATTTACCGCCGCATGACCATTGATGCTACCTTGACCGCCGCGGCCGGACCGGCCCAGGGAGGGGCCTGGGGAGACTTCCTCAATGGCGAGCAATGGCCCGAAGGCTCCCTGCAGGATGGCACGCCGGGCGGTGGGCCGTGTATCATTAACTGCAACAACATGCGCGGTTCCGGCCTCATGAGCTTTCACCAGGGCGGGGCGCAATTCGCCATGGTCGATGGGGCGGTTCGATTCATCTCTGAAAATGTCGCCGCCCGGACCTTCGCAGGATTGATTACCCGTGCCAAGGGAGAGGTCCCGGGCGAATTCTAGGGAGTTGCCAAGTCGCGGGGCATGGCCTATCGCAGGTTCCCCGGGCACACCCGGTCGGGGAACCCGAGGCCCCCCGTTTTTTTTCATCCACCAAAAAAATACATGCAGGAGAGAGGCTTCCATGGCGGATTGTATTGGTCCTGGTTTGCTTGCCGAGCCGGTGAATTCCGTGGCCCGACGAATCGGTTGTCCCGTGGCCTGCTGGCTGGGGGTGTTGCTGATGTTGCAGGTTACAGGCTGCGGCGGGAAAGACGAGCCCTATCGCAAGCCGACGGCCAAGGTGACGGGACAAGTCACCGTCGATGGCAAGGCACCCACCGATGCCATCAAGGTGATGTGTCATCCCGTCGACGGCATGGATCAGGAACACCCCTCCGTCTCCCAATGCATGACGGGCGACCAGGGAAAGTTCGAGATCTCCACGTACCAGTCCGGGGATGGTGTCCCCGAAGGGGAGTACGTGCTGACCTTCCTGTACGGCCAGTTGAACCTGGTCTCCATGAACTATGGCGGGCCGGATAAACTCAAGGGACGCTACTCCGATCCTTCCAAGTCGGAATGGCGACTCAGCGTGAAAGGTTCCACTCCGGTTGACCTGGGCGTGATTGCCCTCACGACTCAATAGCTGGCTTGATGTCCGGTCGCCCGCTGTTCGAGCCTCGGCCTGCCGGGCCGGGAGTGGTCCTGTTGTTTACTATGTAGCACCCATTTTGATAGTCCCGAAAGGCTTCCATGAAGACCCCTCGCCAACGGATTGTATCCTGTGTCCGACTGCTTTCTGTCCTGGGAGGCCTGCTGGTTCCGCTGGGGCCAATGTTCGCCGCGGACCGTGCCGAACAGAAGTCGCTGCCGACGGCTCTGCAGGAGTATGTGGCGATCGAGGATGCCGCCTTTGCCTGGTCGGTTCGGGAATCCAGCGAGCTGCCCAATGGCATGGGGAAACTCCACCAGATCGAGTTGACTTCCCAGCAGTGGCAGGGGATTACCTGGAAACATTTGCTTGCCGTCTTTGAACCGCAAACGCTGCTGCACGACGATCAGGCCTTGCTGTTCATTACCGGAGGGCGGACCGGCAGTGAATTGCGCGAGGGGGATCTGAAAATGGGAGCCGAACTGGCCCGCATGACCAAGGCCCGCTGTGCCTTTCTGCTGCAAGTGCCCAACCAGCCGTTGCTGGGCGACCGTTACGAAGACGACCTGATTTCCGAAACGTTTCTGAAGTACATCGAAACCCGCGACGCCACTTGGCCCCTGCTATTCCCCATGGTGAAAAGCGCGGTGCGAGCCATGGATACCCTGGCGGCCTTTACTCGGCAGTCAACGGGAAAGCCCGTCGAACATTTCGTGGTCACTGGGGCCTCGAAGCGTGGCTGGACCACCTGGCTGACCGCCGTGGCGGACCGCCGCGTCCGCGGGATTGCCCCCATGGTGATCGACACCCTGAATCTGCCGAAGCAGACCAGATATCAGATCGATGTCTGGGGGGACTACAGCGAACAAATTATCGATTACACCAGCAAGGGGCTGGTCGACGTGCTCGAGGACAAGCCCGAACTCCCACTCTGGAAATGGGTCGATCCCTACACCTATCGTTCCGAACTGAATCTGCCGAAACTGCTGATCAACGGCACCAACGATCCCTACTGGGTGCTCGATGCTCTCAACAATTACTGGAGCGACCTGAACGGGCAGAAGTATATCCTGTATGTTCCGAATGCGGGGCACGGGTTGGACGGGGGACGCGAGCACGCGCTGCGGACCCTGGCCGCGTTCACGGCGCACATCGCCTCGGGGACCCCCTTTCCGGAAATCAAATGGCAGCACTCGAATGGAAATAAAAATCTGAATCTGGAAGTTTCGTCCAGCGCGGTCCCCCAGAAGGCGCTGCTGTGGACAGCGCACGCGGAAGGTCGCGACTTCCGTAAATCGACCTGGAAGTCGACCTCCCTCGCCGCCAACGAGAAGGGAGTCTTCCGGGGGTCCGTTCCCCGGGCGGAATCCGGGCATGTGGCCCTGTTCGCCGAAGTCCATTTCGAGTACCGCGGGATACCCTATTCCTTCTGCACGCAACTGGCAACCGATTATTAAGAGGCCCATGCCGAAACTCCGTCGTACAGGCGGAATCATCCACGGGGAGAATCACCCCGGAGACGTACCCCGGGTTTGTCCCGTCTGCCGCTGGCGGGTTCATGCGGGGGGAGGGGGAATGCGGTCGGGCGTGTGAGAATTTTCCGCGGCAGGTTGACCGCAAGCTTCGCAAGAAGGCTGCGGTCAACCTGTTTCTCGCAGAAATTGCTCCCTGTTCAGGCCCCGCTGGCTGGCATCCAACAGTTCCACCGGATGAACCACGGGAATCTTCAGGCCGCGCTGTTTCAATAACGCCTGCAGTTGCAAGGCGCAGCCTGCGTTGGCGGTGGCGATCACTTCCGGCCCGCGCGACAGAATCCACTGGATCTTCCGTTCGCCTAACTGATCCGACATTTCCGGTTGCTGCAGGTTGTAGCTGCCGGCGGCTCCGCAGCAGATGTTGGCTTCCGGGATGTCCAGCAGTTCCAGTTCCGGAATGTGCCGCAACAGGTGACGCGGTTCCCGTTCGATCTGCTGGGCATGTCTGAGATGGCAGGCGTCCTGGTACACCACCCGAAGCGGCAACGGCTGCAATGGTCCCGGATTCAGCCCCGCCAGAAATTCATTGATGTCCTGCACCTTGCCTGCAAACTGTTGCAGTCGAGCATGCAGGCTGGCATCGGTCTCCTCGCACGGGGCCAGATGGGAGTATTCCTTCAGCATGGCACCACATCCCGCCACGTTGACCAGGATGGCATCCAGTTGGAACTCCGCGAAAGCGGAGAGATTTCGCTTCGCACGCTCGGTTGCAGCCGACCGTTGTCCCGAGTGGAATTCAATCGCGCCGCAGCACTGTTGACGATCCGGCACCAGCACGTCGCAGCCCGCATGTTGTAGCACGCGGACCGTCGCCCAGTGGACGTGCCGAAACATTGCGTCCGAAACACAACCCAGAAACAGCCCCACCCGCGCCCGGCGAACGGGGCCGAGATGACGTATTTCCCGGGGCAGATTCGGCTCATTCTTTCGCAATCGCGGCAGCATCCGCTGCATCCGCTGCAACGGCAGCGGCAGTAGACGCAGCAGGCCAGTTTTCTCGATCAGCCAGTCCAGGCCCAGTTGTTGCATTAACCAGGCGGGCCACAACAGGCGTTCCAGGCGATGGCGATTCGGGAATAACTCGTGCAGTACGAGTTTCTCGAACCAGGTGGCGGCAGGCTTGCCTGCCTGGGTCTGTTTTTCGCGATCGGAAACGCGAAAGGTTTCAATCAGTTGGCCGTATTTCACACCCGAGGGGCAGGCCGTTTCGCAACTGCGGCAATCGAGACACAGGTCCAGATGCCCGCGGACGGTTGCGGTCAGTTCGATCCGGCCTTCCTCCACTCCGCGCATCAGATGAATACGTCCCCGGGGACTGTCGTTTTCATTTCCGGTTTCCAGGTAGGTAGGACACGACGAAGTACACAGCCCGCAATGGATGCAACTCAACAACTGTTGATGCGGCACAAATCCCCGCATGGGGTTATCGGCAGGCAGGGAGGGGGCTTCGAGTGGTTTCCGCGATGGGATGTCGGTCATGTGAGTCGAGTCATTAACATGGTCAGGCACGTGGTCCCGGGGAATGCGGGAGAATCGTATCGCCGGGGGAGCGAAAAAGTTATGACAATCCTCGGCCATTCGTTCGCATTCCGGGGCGGCTTTCTGCATGATACTCAACGTTGAGAGAATCGCAACTTGAGGGAAATATCCGCACCGGGGCCGTGAACTGTTCGCAGGGTACACTGTGTGTACCATTGATGCGGTATTCACGCTGCAACCTGGCCACAACGTTTCGTGGCAAGTTGTCTCCGTATTCAACAAATTCACGGCCTGGGAGCCCGCGTGTCATGCAAGGGGAGGAAAAACGGATGGGTGAGGCGTTGTCCCCAGCCGGTTTCGGCGCGGCGGAAGCCGAGGCGGCTCGTATTCTGCTGGAACTGGCGTTACGCGAGGATCTGGGAGAGCGGGGTGATATCACCTCGAATCTGCTGATCGATGAACGGGAGCAGGCTTGCGTGGCGATCGTGGCCCGCTCGGCGGGTGTGGTGTGTGGCTTGCCCGTGGCTGCTCTCGTACTCGAACGGCTCGATGCCCGTTGTCGCATGGTCACCGCCAGTCTCGACGGCTCAGCCGTGGTGCCAGGGGAAACCGTCGCCCTCCTGACCGGTTCGACGCGTTCTCTGTTGACCGCCGAACGAACCCTCCTCAACTTCATGACGCATCTGAGTGGCATCGCCTCTCTCACGCAACACTATGTTGCCCGAGTGGCAGGGACTGCTGCCCGGATTCTGGATACTCGCAAAACGCATCCAGGTTACCGCCTGCTGGAAAAGTACGCGGTCCGTTGCGGCGGAGGCCACAACCATCGCCTGGGGCTATTCGATGGCTTCATGATCAAGGACAATCATCTGGCGGCGCGGCGCCGCGATTTCCCCGCTGAATCGCCCACCCACATGATCCAACTCGCGCGGGAAGCCTGGCCGGAACTGCCGCTGACGGTGGAAGTCGATACACTCGACCAGTTGCGCGAACTGCTACCCGGGAATCCCGATATTGCCCTGCTCGATAACATGTCTCGTGAACAGTTGCGGGAAGCCGTGCACATGCGCGACGGACTGGCTCCCGGCACGCTGCTGGAGGCTTCGGGAGGCGTGAACCTGGATACGGTGCATGCGATTGCCTCCACTGGAGTGGATCGCATCAGCGTGGGGGCCTTGACGCATTCCGCGCCGGCGCTTGATCTCGGTTTCGACTGGCGGGAATAAGTCGAAACCCGCGCGCGAGGTTTGCCTGCCGCCCGGAAGCCGCTCTGCCTTAGCGCGTCAGCCCGATATAGAACGAGAAGATTTGACGGATGTCGTTATCTTCCTTCACGACGGGAAAGGCCCAGTCCAGCGCGATGGGGACCGGCCCCATTTGCGGAATGGTGATGCGCAAGCCCGCACCGACGGAGACACGAAAGTTTTCCAGCTTGACGTTCTCTTCCACGGTTCCGAAATCAGAAAACGCCACGATGCGGACGGCTTCATTGGCCATGATGGGCAAGCTGTATTCGGCGGTTCCCAGCAACTGGAACATCCCCCCCACGGCCGCCCCGTTGGTCCCGATATCTCCCGGTTCCAGGGGCGAGACCGAGCGGAATTCGAAGCCGCGGAAGGTTTGAAAGCCCCCAGCGTAAAAGCGCTCGAACGCGGGGGTGTCGTCGGTGGTCCAGCCCAGGTTGCCACGCAGCGACATCACATGTTTACCTGCCCCGTCCGGACGCTGATAGACCGTGTAATAATGGCTGGCCTGCATTTCCAGCTTTGTGAAGTCATATTCGGCAAAGGCCTGTTCCACGCTGCCGTTGATATTAAACCCTTCCGTGGCCATCATGGCCGAATCGCGCGTGTCGTATCCCAACGTGAACCGGCCTGTTCCCAGGAAGCTGGAACCCAGCATCTCGTCGACCGATGGGGCCAAACCCGGAGCCAGGCGGGGCCGAGAAATGTCCACGTTTTCCAGACGCAAGGCCAGGTTGGTCGAGAGTTCGCGCGTCAGCAGCTTGCCGACGTTGATACGTCCCCCGGCTCGTTCTTCCTGCCAGTCGCGAAAAAACCGCTGATAATAAAATCCGCTGACACCCAGACTGTAATCGGTATTCAGGAAATAGGGATCGGTCCAGTTCACCAGGTAACGGCTGACCTGGCTGCCGGGCGTCGCCTCCAGGCGAAACTGCTGTCCGCCGCCGCGAAAGGCATAGCCATCCGCTATATCCCGGAAGCTGGTCGGAAACCGGGTGATGTCGAAATTCTGTTCTTCGAGCACGATATTTCCCACCACGCCCGAATCGCTGTTCACGCCCGCTCCCACCATGAACCGCCCCGTGCGGGCTTCGCTGAGGTACACGTCCAGATCGACGTAACCCGGCGGAATGGCCGGGCTGGGAAGTTGCGGCCCCAGCAGGTCTCCCTGGGGTGTTTCCCCATACATCAGGTTGGGAGGTCTCGTATAGTTGTCGAAGTTCTGGCCGCGAATCACGGGAGAATCCGCAGTCTGGTCGACGATGACCGGTAAGTACAAGTCTTCGGGTTCATGAAACACGCGCGTCGTGTTCAGGTCGATCGGTTGATAGAGCAGTGGTTCGCTGACCGGTTCCTGGACGGATGCCCGGGGCAAACGTTCTTCGCGGAAATAACGGCTCTGTTCGGAGCCCGAGGATTCCGTCCGGGCTGGGCCGGGGAGGTGAGCAGGCGGGGATACTGCTTTGCGACTGGTCTTCAAAGTATGTCCGGCCCCCGGAACAGGAGCCGATGCGTTTGCCTGGGGGCTCGGCGTACGTTCCTCCCGTAGCGTGGTCGGCATGAATTCGGTTCCCTGGACTGCCCGCTTGACGGAATCAGGCAGGTTCAGAGTGTCCAGGTTCAGCGGCTTTTCGCCTCCGAAATACCCGTCGGAGCCGCGGACCACGGCGGGATCGGGGGTGCTGTTCCGTGCCAGGTAGGTCGGATCGGCAACAGGCTGCATCTTGATTTCTGGCGCGGTGGGTCCGCCCCCTTCCCAGATCGAGGAACCGGCGAAGCGGGCTCTGGTCCGGCGAATTTTTTCCGGATCGGCCAGTTCTCCCGGGGCAAACAGCATCTGGTTCAGCGCGACGGTTTCCTTCGTGTGGCTATGCGGGCCGCGAATGTGAACATTCACCATGCCTATTTTGTAAACGCGATCCTCGTCGATGTTGAGGACCAGATCGACAATGCCCGGGTCCTGGGTGAAGACCGTGGAGGCATTCACTTTCGCAAACAGGCGCCCCAACTCGCCGTATTTCTGTTGCACGGACTGCACATCCTTGTTGAGATTCCGCACGCTGTAGAAATCGCCCGATTTGGTGTTAAAATCCTTGGTCAACTGCTCGAGGCTGTAGATCTGGTTGCCTTCGATTTTGACATCGCGGATGCGGTAGCGGGGACCCTCGGAAATGTGGAAGGTCACCGTCACGGAGGATCGATCGCTGGAAAATTCCACTTGGTCATTCACGGTCATGTCGAAGTAGCCAATATTGTGGTAATACTCCTTGATGGCAGCGACATCCTCGGGAACATTTGTGGGATCGTATTGACCGCCGATCGTCCATAGAATGCGTTTCTTGGTGGACAGTCGCAATTTCAGGACTTCTGACGAAACATCCTGATTCCCCACGAAGCGGATCGAGGCCACCTGCACTTTGGGGCCTTCTTCAATTTCGAAAACCACGCTACGGTCTTCCGGATGGGCTCCCTCCGCCAGATTCACTTCGGCAAACAGGTAGCCCTTTTCCACATAGTATTCCTTGATGCGCCGGGCCGCTTCGCGATTGGTCGCGACCGAGTAGGCATGCATCGGCTTCAAGCCCGTGATTCCCGCCAGGACATGGTCCTTGTACTTCTTGTTGCCACGATATTCCACCTGTTGCAGAATCGGACGTTCGGTCACCTTGTAAATCAGGATCAGCCCTTCCGCTTCGCGGCGATAGACCGGCTCTATACTGAAAAACCATTTCGTGTTATACAGGGCACGCACATCGTCGCGCACCTGGTCCACCGTGACGGGCCGGCCTGGTCGGGTCTTGATATAGCGACTCATGGCAGCCACGGGGATGGTGGCATTCCCTTCGAAGCGGACATCCGCCAACGGTTCGTTCGGGTCGGGCCGCTCGATTTCGGGTTCGGGCATACCCAGAGGACTTGCCTTGTAAAGGGGACGGTTTTCCGGATTCAAAACTTCTTCGGCACGCGCGGGTGCCGCCTCGAGCCTGGGTTCGCGGCCAATCGGCATCGCTTCGGTCAAAGGTTGGTCCCAAGGCAGGGGAGCCTGGGCCGATTGTGGTGTTGGTTGGAACGCAGGATCCACCTCTTCCGGTGACTGAGCCCGGATGATAGCCTCGTCGGAATCGAGACACACCACGGGAACGCACCAGTGACGGGCACAGCCGGAAGTCCAGGTCAGCACGACGCACGCCAACAGGATTAACGTTGGGAAGCCCCGATCTTGTCGCGCCAGGCAGCCCCTTGGCAGATCCCCGCGCGAACTACTCCCCTGCGATATCCGCACGAAAGCCGATCTTCGGAATCGAAGGTTGGACTTGTGTTGAAGCATAAGACAGGCCTGATGCTAAATCGTCCCTGCGGAATTTCCGTGCAGAACAATTCGATAGGATTCATAGGGTAAGGGGAGGTTTGCGCACCGGCAAAGTCTCCCTCGGCATCGTTGAGAAGATGCGTAGGATTACCCGATATGCTTTCAACGAGGCAAGCCGAATTTACCAACAAGAGAATGCGGAACTATTTACAGCGATGGGCTTGCAATAATTGCAGCCTGCGCACCACAGCAGACAACCGATCTTACCTAGACGCCCCATTTGTTGCGTCCTGTTCAATGGAAATGGGCGTTAGTCCAGATTGGCGGCAAATTCGTAGATTTGCCGGGTATCGAAAATCTGAGCGTTGTCGACGAACAGTTGCTGAATCAGTGCCCGGTGGATCTTCATTTTGCGTCCTCCGATTCCAACGGCCCCGTAACACAAAAGGTTCCCGACGGTTCGGGCTTTATCCGTCGAAGCGATGCCGTTAATTCCCAGGGGAGGCACTGCATTGAGATCGATCGCGAGTTTCAACTCGGGATACCCTGCAAGGTCATCCACCGACAAAAACTCGATCCCTGCCGCGCCGGTGGCCACCACCACGTTTTTTTCCGCCATTAAGGCAGAATAATCATTAGTGACGGGTAATTCGGCGGGTACGGGGGGGACCGAAATTTCCTGGATCTGGCTGCAAACCTTCCGCGCCTTGTTCAAGTTGCGGGAAACTACCGTGACCTCCGCCCCTTGCCAGGCCAGCAGTTCCGCCACGCGGCGGCCAACCGGGCCTGTCCCCCCCAGGACCAGGGCGCGCACCTGCGAAAGTTCCACATGTTGGCGAATGTATGTGACTGCCGCCGAGGCTGTGGTGTTACAGCCATTGGCGTCCAGCATGACAGACACCCGCAATGGTCCAAAGAAACTTTCCTGGACTTTTTGAAAAATGGTTTCCGCGGCCTCGACATCGCTACCGCCCACGAAAATGGCCGTGTTTTTTAAATCCTTCGGACCACGGGTGAAAACACCTCCCTGCACCAGCGGGGTGACGTTAGTGCAGTTGCAGTGAGCATGCTGCAACAGGTGGTCTACTCCGGAGTCGATCGCCGTGACGGCATCGAAACTGCTGGCATGCGCATCGGTATCGAACTGGAACAGGATTTTCTTCATGGGGTTTCCCAGGATCAGCCCGCGGGTTTGTGTCGTGAGAACTTGGACTCTCGATAGCGATATCCACAAGGCGCGATGGTCACGGTCTCAGCCACGATTCAGGATGAGGGACTGCGGGGTCGGGTGGAAGCAAGCCACGGCACCCGTTGCCCATAGGGCGTGTGATTTACGCAATTTTGCGTGCCACGGTTCTGTTAGCGTGCGTGCTTACAGTCATTTTCCCACAGTTGCATGGCTCACAGAGCCGTGGCACCCTTTAAATCAACACCCCACTTAAGGTGTTAGACATCGCGTCTCATGATGTTCGAATTCCATTGTGGCAAAAAGAAAAAAAACACTCTGCCGAACAAGTTTTGGCAGAGTGCCTGGAATTTTCCGGACAACTCTAGGGGCTTAAACCCCGGAGAAGGGATGTTTGGCCGTGTCTTTTTTTGCCACCATTTCGTCGGCGGAAGGCTCGTTATTCATGGCGCGGGCGATGGACAATTTCGTGGCTTCGTAATTGTATTCGTAGATTTTCTTGTCATCGGCGGCTTCCCAGTGAATGAAGACACCACAAATGATGACCAGATTCTCGGCCTGATCCTTCGGAATGACGCCTGCTTCCACGCTGTCCGCAACGGCCTTGGCGACGGCAAACTGAGCCGGGCCGAACATTTGCACGGCTTGTTTTGCCCCTTTGATCGTCACTTTCGTGATCATCACGGTCGAGGGTTTGACAGCCAGATTCGGTTCCAGTACGGCCAACAGATTGCTGTGACCCTGCGTCTGCTGTGCCAGGGCATTCGCAAATGCCACGCCAGCAGGGCCATCCTTTTCGCCAATGATCAAGTCGATATGGGCGATTTCATTGCCTTCGCCGACCAGTGCTTCACCGATACGCATTCCCATGTACGCCACTCCTTGTCTCTGTTGTGATAGTCGTAGTGAATTGTTTCCTGCTTGCCGAGTTGTCCGACTATCGTTTTGATATCATGTTTAAGCATTGATTTCCAGTGCGCGGCCACATTTCTCCGGGCATCCGCGCGTTTCGATCCTGTCACCGTGCGTTGGCATTAAGGGAGGGGCGACTGTCCCCTGGTGTCCCGGGGGCGTCTTCGGTGCCGCCTGGTCATGTTGACATGTCTGCCGTTCATCTCATGCGATGCCCTTACCTGGCAATTTAGACCATGATCCACCAGGCTTTGCGGAAGCCCGATGGAACCAGTTACCGCCGACAACAGGCTGTATAATTTTCGTAGGTTATGCTGTGCGTACCATTGATGCGGTATCCACTCGGCAACCGAACCACAACATTTTTGTGGCAAGTAATGATCCGCAATCAAAAAATTCACAGTCTCGAAACGGGAATATGCCTGGAGTCCGATGTCCAAGGTCAACTTTCATGTCGATGTCTGAGTCTCCCGGGGTATTGATTTTTGGAGGGGCAACACGGGCCGCCTGTTGGTCGGCTGCTCGGGCAGGACTGACCGCAGTCTGCTTCGATTTGTTCGCGGACTGCGATTTTCCCCCGGGAGCCGTGGTACATAAAATCGCTTCCATGACGGACGGGAATCTGCTGCCGGTCTTGGAGCCCTTTCTTCGGTCATATCCTGCAGCCGCGTTGCTGCCGGTGGGAGGGGGGGAATACCTGTCCGAAACTCTTGGCAGCAGCGGACGGGTCCTCGGTTCTCGTCCGTCGGCGATTTCCCGGGCCAGGGATCCTCGATTCGTCTGGCGTTTTCTGGCCAATCAAGGATTGCCGACGCTTCCCCTGCGGTTGCCCGGCGAACCGGTATCCGGTGAATCGGCTGAAAAATCCAGACACCCAAGTGTAGGAATCCGCTGGCTGAGAAAATCGATTACGAGTGTGGGAGGTCTGGGGATACGACGGCTTGCTGCGGGAGATTTGTCCCCTGTGCCCGCAGGTTTTTACGACCAGGGGGAAGTGGACGGGATTCCCTGCTCGGCACAATTTCTGACTTGTGCGAATGCCCGGGGAGAGGTCGACACCGAACTGCTCGGCTGCACCCGGCAAATTATCGGTTCCCCGGAATTGCCTGCCCGCCCCTTTGCCTATGCCGGCAATCTCTTTCCGTTGCAGTCGTTCGAGGCAATCGACCGCGACCATCTGTTGCCGTTGCTGCACACCATCGGCAGGACTTGCGCCTTGGCGTGTGGATTGAGGGGACTTTGGGGGCTGGATTTTGTTCTGGCGGGACAAACCCCTTATCTGGTGGAGATCAATCCGCGTTACACGGCGGCGCTGGAGTTGATGGAATTGGCGGAACAGCGTTCCCTGCTGCGCGACCTGCCGGGCTTGGCAGAAGGCCGGCAGGTCCCTCCACGCGGGGAACGGTCCAAGCCGACGCGTTCGATTGGCAAGCGGATTCTCTATGCGTCGCGAGAGTTTCAATTGCCTTGCGACTGGTCCTGGGACGTCGTGGCGGGCAGGGTGGGGGGGCAAGGGCACGGTGGGGAGGGTGAGAGATGCTGGTCCGTTCCCACGTTCAGCGATTTGCCCGCCGCGGGGACTGCCTTTCGTCGGGAGGATCCAATCTGTACGATCTGGGCAACAGGAGACACCGGGGCGGACTGCCTGGAACAACTGGATGCCCGAGAAATGCATCTGCGGGACCGCCTCTATTCGGGATAGCCACCCCACAAGCCGAAACTCCGCGGTGCCGACCGGCTGGCCGGTCGCTTTCCGCTGCTGAATCACGAACATTCGGAAGGAATTCTCGACCGATGCCACAACAGACCGACATACGAATCGTTCACGCCCGCGTAGAATTTGAACCGGTGCCGTTTCGGGCTCCGCTGAAATTTGGCGGACGCACGGTCACTCAAACCGATTTGATCAACGTGACCGTGGACGTCGAGGATCGGCAGGGACGGCGGGCGACCGGCAGGGGAAGCATGCCCGTGGGAAATGTGTGGTCCTGGCCATCCTCCCAGGTTGAACCCGAAACGAGTGAAAAGGCCATGAAACGCCTGGCGGAAAGGACCGCCATTCATGCCAATTCCCTGCCGAATTCAGGGCATCCCATCGACCTGATGCTGGAAGTGATTCACCATTATCCTCAATTGGCGACCGTGGTGCAGAAGGAATTCGGTCTGCCGGAATCGATCCCGATGCTCGCGCAGTTGGTGGCGAATAGTCCCCTCGATGCGGCGGTCCACGATGCCTATGGGCGATTGCATCGGCTCAATTCGTACAACACGCTTTCCGGCGAGTTTATGAATTACGATTTGTCCGTCTATCTCGGCCCAGAGTTTCGCGGCGAATACCTGGATCGCTACACACTGCGCGAACCGAAACCCCGCATGCCCCTGTATCATTTGGTGGGCGCCCTCGACCCGCTGGTCGAAGCGGATATTCCCCAGCGGATCAACGATGGTCTGCCCGAAACCCTGGGGGAGTGGATTCTGGCCGACGGGTTGACGCATTTGAAAATCAAGCTGAACGGGGACGATCTGAACTGGGATATTAATCGGGTCCTCGCCATCGAAGCGGTGGCTGCACAAACGCAGCAGCAACGGGGATGCGTCACCTGGCATTATTCGTGCGACTTCAACGAAAAGTGCCAGGATGTCGAATACGTCCTGGCGTTTCTGGAAGGGATTCGCGGCAAATCCCCCGAGGCCTTTGCACGAATTCAGTACATCGAACAGCCAACGCATCGCAACCTGCGGCAATTTCCCGATAATCGCATGCATCGTGCCGCCGAGATAAAACCCGTGGTGATTGATGAATCCCTGGTCGATCTCGAATCACTGTACCTGGCGCGCGATCTGGGTTACACCGGCGTGGCGTTCAAGGCCTGCAAGGGGCAGACGGAAACGCTGTTATTCGCGGCGGCGGCGATCAAGCATGGCATGTTCCTGTGTGTGCAGGACTTGACCTGCCCGGGTTTCAGCTTCCTGCATTCCGCTTCGCTGGCCGCGCGTATCCCCGGCGTGGCCGCCATCGAGGGAAACGCTCGGCAGTATTGTCCGGCTCCCAATCGGCCCTGGGCCATCGGGTATCCTGGCATGTTCGAAATTCAGGATGGAACCGTTGAAACGGGCTTGCTGAATGGCATGGGGCTGGGCTTTTCGCAATAACCCCAGACTGGGAAGTCGGAGCGTGGAATTGCTGGTCCCATGCGAAAAACCGGCAGCCAGACGACTGGACAAATCGGTGGTTTGCGTGATGATGGTATAGGCGGGATGCCTGCGACATCCCGTGAATTAGGAGAAGCGATGGAAAGATCCACGCCAGCGGAATTCGAGACCGACGAGGCGTCCGGATTGATTCAGCGGATTCGCCGGGGAGAGCCGTCTGCTTGGCGGCAGTTGGTCGATCAATACGAGGGGCGGTTGCTAGCGTTCGCGCGAAGCCGGTTGCAGGATGCGAGCCTGGCGGAAGATATCGTGCAGGAAACGCTGCTGGGGTTTCTCACCAGCCTGCCCAATTTCGAGGAAACGAGAACCTCCACCGAAGCGTTTCTGTTTCGTATTGCCGCCTACAAAATCACGGATGTGTTGCGAAAACAGGGGCGTCGACCATCGGTCCGCACCATGGAGGATCCGTTGACTGTCATGGGGGCTGCACGCCATGCTTCGAGCCTTGCCCGCAGTCGCGAGGCGGGAGACCAGCAGCGGCATCTGTTGCGAACACGCCTGGCGGAACTGTTGGCGGAATGGAAGCAAAAACTGCAATTCGAACGGTTGAAAGTGTGCGAGCTGATTTATGTGCGGGGATGGTCGAATAAGCAGGTCGCGGAAACTTTGCACCTCACGGAACAACAGGTTGCCAATCACAAACAGGCCTTGACGCAACGGCTGAAAGTTTCCGGTTAGCTGAAAAATTCCGGATTTACGGAAAGTATCCGGGTAAAATGGGGCCTGGGAGCGTTTCACGTGATACGCAGGCTGGCCAGACGTGTCCTTGCCGTGGAGACCTCCCTTTCCCGAGCCGGGCGGATCCTGGCAAACTCGTTTTTTGGAACCGACTGGTTTAAGATGCCTGTTTGGTTCCTGACTATTTGAGATGAATGAGTCGAAGATGCCACTATTTCATGATGCCTTCGAAGAAGACGCCGACCTGGATTCGATCGAGGAGGCACTCAAGGAAATTCGAAACGGTCGAGCCGTCATTGTCGTGGATGCCCGTGATCGTGAAAACGAAGGGGACTTCATTTGCTCGGCGGAGTTGATCACCCCTGAACTGGTCAACTTCATGCTGAGGCAGGGAGGTGGCATGCTTTGCGTCCCCATGGTGGAAGAAGTCTCGCGGCGACTGCAACTTGGTTTGGCGGCGGGTGCGGATACGAACACCACTCCCCATCAAACCAATTTTCTGGTGCAGGTGGATCATCTCACGGCGGGGACCGGAGTGAGTGCCGAGAACCGTGCCCGAACCATCAAGGCGTTGGCGGACCCCCACTCCAATGCCGAGGATTTCATGCGACCGGGACATATTTCCCCGCTGCTGGCAAAGGATGGCGGGGTACTGCGGCGTGCCGGGCATACCGAAGCCACCATCGACCTGATGCGACTGGCGGGGTTGCGGCCCGTGGGGGCACTGATTGAAATTCTGAGCCCGACCGGTTCCGGCATGGCCACGCTGGACGAATTAAAGGGACTGGCGCGGCAATTCGGTCTGAAGATTATTTCGATCTCGAGCCTGATCCGTTACCGTCGACAGCGCGAGCAGTTGGTCAAGCGGATCGTGGAAGTGCCGATCAAGACCCGGGACTACGGCACGCCGATGTTCATTGCCTATAAAGTCGAACACGAGGAACAGGAACCACTCGCGATAGTCTGGGGCGACCTGCTGGCGACGGAAGCCCCCCTGGTGCGGATGCATTCGTCCTGCTTTACGGGAGATATTCTCGGTTCGCTGCGTTGCGATTGCGGCGATCAACTGCACATGGCAATGGCGATGATTCACAAGGAAGGAGCGGGCGCGGTGGTGTATCTGCCACAAGAAGGCCGGGGGATCGGCCTGACCGCGAAGCTGCAGGCCTACCAGTTGCAGGACCAGGGTTTTGATACCGTGGAAGCCAATATAAAATTGGGTTACAAGGCAGACCTGCGCGATTTCATGGTCGGCTTGCAGATCTTGAAGGATTTGGGCCTGAAGCAAATTCGGCTGCTGACCAACAACCCCAAAAAGACCGAAGCCTTCGAAGAATGGGTGGATCTCAAGGTGGTGGAACAACTCCCCATCATCGCGGAACCGGACGAGCATCGCGAACGGTACTTGGCCACCAAGCGGGACAAGATGGGCCACAAGCTTCCCGTGGTGTTACTGCAGAACGAAACGCGCCCGTTGGAGTAACCGGGAGTCGACACATCCCTGACCGCTATCATCGTGCCATCGCCGCGGCCTACTTTTTCAGCGTGCTTTCGATCTGGGGATCGAGTTTCAACGCGGTTTGTCGATCCTGCTCGGAACCTGTTTGATCTCCCTGTTCCTTGCGGGATTCCGCCCGTTGCCAGTAGGCCATGGCGACGGCTCCATCGAAGCGTTGTGCCGTGGTGTAATCCTCGATCGCCTGATCGAGCTTGCCCATCGCCAGATAGGCATCGCCACGTAGCGAAAGGGACTCGAAATCCTGGTTGAATTCAATCGCCTTCGTACAGTTTTCGATCACGGCCTGATAGTTTTTCTGGGTGTGGTAAATGCTGGCGCGGACACGATACAGCCGCGACAGCGAGGCGTCCAACTGCTCGGCCCGACTGAGATCCGTAAAGGCTTCGTCAAACTTTTCCTTGCTGGCGAAATGCTCGGCCCGTTCCACGAGAATGGCGGGATTGTTGGGGTCGCGCAGCAGTTTCTGGTTGATCAACGCCAGTTCCTGAACCCAGCGGGCCTGGGCCTGATCCTTGTCGGCCTCGGCCTGGTTCCCCAGGGCCAGCCAGGCATCGCGGCGATGCAGATAATGCTTGGCTACCTGGGGAGCCAGTTCGATGGCCTTGGTAAAATCGGCGAGGGATTGTTCCGCGTCTCCGATTTTCATCAGGGCGAACCCCCGATTGTTGTAGCCTTTGACGTAGTTCGGGTCATACTTTACCGCTTCGGAGAAATTTTCGACCGCCTTGGCGTAATTTCCCTGTTCCAGATAGGCATAACCCCGGTTGTTGTGCGCATCGATATATTGGGGGTCGTATTGAATGGCCAGGTTGAAGTCGTTGATGGCCTGCCCGAATTCCTTCTGGGCGATATACATCAGTCCGCGATTGTTGTACGCCTTGGAAAACTCCGGTTGCAATTCGATCGCCTTGGTAAAGGCCTGATAAGCCATCGAAAAATTCTGACCTTTTACGAACAGTAGCCCCAGCATGTTGTGCCATTCGGCATTCTTCGGCTGCTGCGTCAAGGCCAGGGTGAGCGAGGCAATCGCCTGCGAAACCAGCCCACTGTGATCGAGAATTGTGGCGCGAATGGCGTAACCTTCCGCTGGGCATGCCTTTGCGGCATGCAGTTGGTCCAGCAGCGGGAAGGCGGCACGATAATTCCCTGCATCGTAATACTTGCGGATTTGGGCCATTGTCTGGTCCACGTTCACCGGAGAGGCGGCTGATTTATCCGTCGAGGCCGTTTCCGTGCTGGAACCCGTTGTGGTGGATCCGGTTGTGGAGCCTGCCTTGGGAGTGGACTGGTCTCCTTGAGAGCATCCCATCAAAAGCAGCAGACACGACAAAATTGTGCAGTGAATGGAGGCTTGCATATTCATCCGTGAATGGGCAAAAGGGCAGGAAGAGTCTTGATGGCTCGCGGCGATTTCCAAAACCGCCTAACCGTCGGGTGGGCCGAAATCCGTTCTTATATTCGGCCATGGCAGGGCTTCTATCGCGCGACTGCCCTGTGTGTCAATGCGAATATCACGTTCCCGGGGGTAGCCGGCAGTTAAATCCGGCTGTCAAATGATGGCGGGCACGCCTGAATTGCGGCGGAAGCCAGGGGATTACCACAACGGGGGGTGTCAGGCCTTCGATCGAAAGCGCGGCAGGCAGGAGACTGCGATCTGCTCGATATGTCGATGATCCGTGCCGCAACAGCCACCCAAGACGTTAAGGTGCTCGAGGTGCCCGAGCAACTCGGCATATTCCTGTCCCAGCGTACAGGGATCCCCGGCATCCAACTCCGTCGCCTGGTCGAGTTCGGCATGGCTCATGCGGGAGGCGTTAGCCCGCAGTCCACGCAGGCGCTTTAGACAGGGATCATTTCCGCGGAGCGTCTGTTCGAAATGACTGGGATGGGCGCAGTTGAGCATATAGTATGCAGGATAGCCTGAGGTGGCGTGATCCACCTGCTGGATGGCCTCCCCAAGCGGTTGTCCGGTAGGGAGTCGACCATCTGTTTCGACCGTAAACGAGATTACTACGGGGAGATCGACATCCCTGGCGGCCAAGGCGATACCGAGGGCTTCCTCGGCGTAGTTCATGGTGATGGCCGTCACCAAGTCGGCATCGGTTGCGGCCAGCGCCTCGATTTGCGTGCGATGGTAATTGGCGGCCTCTTCGCCACTCATAGCCGCATCGGGAATGTAACCATCTCCACGAGGCCCCACGCAACCGCTGATCACCAAGGGGGTACGAGGTGTTTCGTACTCGTCGCGAATCCCTCTCAGTAGCTGGACGGCCTTGTGATTTACCTCGGTCAGTGCCTCCTTGGTGTAATTCAGTTTCTCTCCCCAGGCGGGACTGGCTCTCCAGGTGGCGGTTTCGAGAATGAGGCCCGTTTGAAACCGATTGGCCAACTCGGCGTAGGTCCGAAAGTACTTTTTCAGAACCTCTTCGCCCTCGGGGGTTTCGAGCAGCAGGAAGGCGGCGAAACAGGGCAGTTCCCGACCTTCGTGGAAGATCAGGGTCGTTTCGATGCCGCCATCGGTCATGTAGAAATCACCGCTCAGTTGAGGTAATGCATTTCTATATTTTGACATTGGCGGCGCCTGGAAGTTGATTTCTTCGCTGTTGGCAATTTTCAGCGGTAGGAGGGGTAAACTGGCCGGTTGGCGTGCCGGTAGTCATGGTTTTCGCAGGGCCTCGAGACGAGTGTTAATTTGCTGTTCGAGTTGCTGGGCTTGCTGACGGGCCTCCTCCAGGGGTAACCCGGCAGCCACGCCGGGGCGATCGTGCCCAATGTGACTCAGCCAGGCGTCATGCAGCAGGGTGCCTCTGCGGGTGACGAGTTTCAACAGTTCGGGGTCTGGTTCCAGGGAGGCTGGCAGGCCCCAGGCGGGCAGGATGGCTTCGGCCAGTATCCGGTGCCCCGCGGGGTTCGGGTGAATGCCATCGGGGATGAGGGTGAATTGGGGGTCTTTCAGGCGTTGGCGGGCGACATACTCCGAGACCGGGCGGTGCACGTTGATGACCATGTCCGCGTTGTTCCCCTGCTGCATGATCCATTCGCCATAGCGTTTGAGGACATCGTCGTAGTTTTCATACATGGCATAGTAGGCGTATTCCGGTTGTCCGGCGGGAAGCAATTTGCCTTTTTCCCTCGGCACGAGGGGATCGAAGGGGGGCGGTGTCAGCAGGATTACCTTGGCCCCCCGTGCATGGGAGAGATCGATAATCCGCTGGATGCCGCGCTGATAGGCCAGAAAGCGGGATTCGTCGAACGGATGATAAATCCCATCGTTCATGCCATAACAGGCCACCACGACATCGGGCTGCACCAGGTCGAGTGCTTTTTCGATCCGGTTCTGCACATTGGGGCGCGGGAAGGGGTGTCCCGGTTCGGACAGCCCGCTACAGGTTTCGCTGCTCAGTCCGATGTTGATCATTTCGGGCAAGGGAGAAACCCCTCTCAACCGGAGTTGAGTTTCAATCCAGTAGATGTAATGACCGGAATGCGTGATGGAATCTCCCAGGAACAGAATGCGCCGGGCCTTCAGGGGAAAGTCGCGTGGGCGTGGTTCGTCGGCTCGGGCTGGAGTGGCCAGAATGCCCAGGATCAGCAAAGAAAGTGTGCAAATTGAAACCGAGACCAGTTTTCGCATTCGCCGTGCTCCTTGGTGACTTATCGAGTAGAGCGGGAGGTGCCTGCCCCGCCGCGTTCTCCGACAGCTTACCGGAAATTACCGAGCGAAGGTAGTATCGGCGGGGACTGATCGGTCGGACGTGGATTCGGCGTAAACTAGCCGCGCCCGTCAGGAAGCGGGACACGCGGGCGCTGCAACTCGCAATCACACGGCCGACATATAATACACCGGAGTGGATCACTACGCGACGATTGCGGATCAAACGTGGCCCGCTTCCCGGCGGGCGTGTTGATTTATTGGGTGCCACGGCTCAGCGAGCCGTGAAACTGTGGGAAAATGCTTGGAAATTCGCACGGCTGACACAACCGTGGCACACAAAAATGCATAAAGCAACGCGCCGTGATGGGCGCGGCTCGTTGCTTCTGGAATGCACCGCCGAGGACGCGGAGGTTCACGGAGGCGGTATTTCCTAACTTCGTTTCCCGCAAAGTGTGCCACGACATGAAATCGATAGTCGCCGCAGGGGATGAAGAACAACAATCCCCCGCGGACCTCTGCGTCCTCGGCGGTGCATCTTGATTGATTTACCACAAGCACCAGGACTAACCCTCGGACGCACTGGCGGACAAGCCGCCAGTGGCACACAGAGGAGTCCACTGGAGTTGGAACACTACGCGACGATAGCGGCTCAAACCTGGCCCGCTTCCTGACGGGCGCGGCTAGTAACCCCTTTGCGATGTAAATACCGGGACATATCCTCGGCCCAGGGCACCTATGTCCGAACGGTAGATCGGCAAAATGAGCGACGCGGTTTTTTTATGGGGTCTGGGGGGTAGGTTGGGGCGGGCTGTCGGAGGGAGCGTCTGGCTGACTGGGAGCTTTCTGGAGTTTCGTCAGGTCGATCAGTTCTTCGTTGAAAATGCGGATGAGGGCATACAGGCAACTGGCCACGATCGGGGCAATGAAGACCCCCCATAGTCCCATGACCTGCAAACCTCCCAGCACGGCGACGAAGGCGAGCAGGGGGTGAAGCTTGGCATCGGTATGCAGGACATAGGCACGAATGAAATTATCGAGCGTGCCGATAAAGCCGGCCCCGTAAATGGTCAGCACGAAGGCCCAAAACCAGTTTCCCTGGTAAGCCAGGTAAATGGCATAGGGCCCCCAGACCAGCCAAGTCCCGGCAAGGGGAATTAAGGCCGCGAAGGTCGCGACGATGGCGAACAGAAAAAAATGACCGAAACCGAGCAGCCAGAGGCCGATGGCGGTGGCTAACCCCTGGGCCAGGGACGCCATAAACGTGGCGGAGACCACCGCGCGAATCGATTTGCCGAACTCGTCGAACAAGGTCTTCTGATGATGGACGTCGATGGGAGTTAATTCGATTACGTGTTGAAGGAGGCGGGGCCCTTCGCTGAAAAAGTAGTACAAGGCCAGGATAAACGTGGCCAGGGCCATCAGTGTCCAACCCAGTTTGGCCATCAAGTCCACCGTGGTGTAGGCCGTCCCGGCGGTGAAGGTGGTGACGGCCACGGATTTCATGGTGTTTTGAACACTTTCCCGGAGACTTGTTGCCCGTTGTTCCAACACGCGGTTGCGAATTTCCTGGATCTGTTCGTCCGGCAGGGTTTCGAGTTGATCCTCGGTCAGGATGGGGAAAAACTGTTCCCCCCATTGGGAGACCGATGTGTAGATACTCCCCTGCTTGACCTGCTTGAAGAACTCCTGGACGGCGTCTTCGCTCAGGAAATGTTCCGCGGTAATGAATAACTGCAAGGCGCCCACCGTGATTGCGACGAACAGCGGAACAATGACTGCTCCCACGATGGTGCCCGTGGCGAGCCCCGCTGCAAGGGCAGGGCGCTGTTGGGTGCGGGCCAGGTAATAGGCATGAATGGGGTGTGCGATCAGAGCCACCACGGCTGCCAGGAAGAGCGGCAACAAGAACGGGGCGAGAACTCGATAAAACGTAACTCCCAAAACGAGCATCAGCACGATCAGTATGGCCAGGGAGACGTAGCGCGAGATCACGGCGGATTCCTTTGAGATCGGGGACGAACAGCCAGCCGGGAAGCCTGAAAGGTTCCCAGGCAACTGCCACAACCGCGAGTTGCCAGACTGTCTTAGCAGATGATCATTAAAAATTCGCGTTTTGTACACAAATAGATCATAATTTTTCGTTATCTTGCATGGATCGGAAGGTGAAGCACTGCCGGGGAATTCACGAAGAGGATCCGTGTGTATCAGTAGGCGTTGATGCGATTTGTGTTTTGTGGTGATTTTTTCCCGGAATCAGCTTTCCTTCGAGGAGCGGGCTGGTAAACTCGTCAGACAATCAGCGTGAGTTGATGTAAGCAATCCCCGCCGACACACTCTGTTTAATGTACAGGATTGTGCGAGGGTGCTGCACCAGAGTGTTCAAATGATCCTGTCTTGAGAGTTTCGCGGTTTGTCCTTGGGGGAATGCCGAGTCTGTTTTCCCCCGATTCGCAAGCGTTCGATCCTGTGGCAGGGGCAGGCATTTCCGTCCTGAATCCCTGATCTGAATCCCTGATGAGGACAATATTTCAAGAATCGGAGTCGCCCATGCAGCCCAGCTTTCTGATTACGTTGACATCGGAGAATCGACCAGGTGTGTTAACCGCCGTGACGACAGCGCTGGCGGAACTGGGGGGGAACATGGAATACTCGGCACAGGCGGTGATCCGGGACATATTCAGCATGACCTTGGCGGCTCGTTTCCCCGCACATCGTACTCAGGATGTGGTGCAAGCCCATTTGCAAGATGTGGGTCGGCCCTATGCCATGGATGTGCAGGTGCGGTGCATGGATTCGAGCCCGATGGAACGTCGCCAGAGGCAGGGGCAGCGCTATTTTCTCACCGTACACGGCCAGGATGCTCCGGGCGTGTTGCGTGCCATCTGTGCGATGTTGGCCCAGGAATTCGTGGAAATTGAACGCATGTACGCGGTGCCGGATGGACCAGGCTGTTTTTCCATGGTGATGATTTTGGATTTACCCGTGGCGATGGATCTATTGGGCTTGAATAGTGATCTGGAATTGTTTTCCGCTTTGAATGGACTGAGCATTTCCTTGCAGGATGAAAAGGAATACGACGCCACCGAACTTCCGCGCAATCTGCTACCCGAGCAGATTTCCCCCAGTCGCAGTCTGTGACAACGGGAGCCGACGAGGTGGAGATGGCGTTGAGGCGAACCCGCCCATGTTGTTTTTCCAGCGAACGGATATTTTTCCCCGCGTCCCGATGTGACTCCCAATTGCGACGACAGCCGTCTGTATATGTCTGCCCTTGCCAATATTCGTGGGCTCAGTCGGCGGATTGCCGCGATTTCCCTTGAAGCGGCCCTGGATTTTATATCGCCTGCTGTTTGCTGCGCGTGCCACGGCCCGCTTGTCCACTGTGATGCGGCAGGCGAGCGTTGGCTCCCCGCACTCTGTAATACCTGCATGGAGAAAATGCCTTCGCAGGCGCCCGCGACCTGCCAGATCTGCAGCGCGCCCGTGGGGCCGTTTGTGCATACCTCGCGGGGGTGCAGTCATTGCGCGGGAAGCCGGTTTGCCTTCACGAGCGTTGTCAGCCTGGGGGTGTACGCCGATTTTCTGCGGGAACTGTGCCGGCAGGGCAAATCCCCTGCCGGGCAATTGTTGATCTCCTGCTTGACCCGGCGGTTGTGGGAACTGCATGGGGAGCGTCTGCGGGAATGGGAGTGCGATATCATCATTCCCGTGCCGATGTATTGGCGAGATCGACTGATCAGGCGCGTGCATCCGAATGATTCCATTGCGGAAAGTTTGTCTAGCCTGCTGGAACGCCCCGTTCACCGGCACGTCCTGGCATTAAGGAGAAAACTGCCCAAACAGTCGCAGTTGTCCCCTTCTCGGCGGCGTCAATTGCCTTCGGGAAGTTACGTGGGGCGGTGGCAGAGTCGAGTTCGCGGAAAAACAGTTCTGCTGGTGGATGATGTGCTGACAACCGGTGCGACCATGCATGCCTGTGCGCGAGAATTGCAGCGACTGGGGGCGAGTCGAATACACGCGGCCGTGCTGGCCCGCGGGTTGGGGCAGCGTTAACCCGGAATGCTTCCCGGGGGGGCAATGCTGCACGATTGCCGACTTCCTCGATCCTCGCCTCAACAAAAGAGTGGCGTGAACTCGCGTGGTTACCTCATGACTGGTAGGCACAGCATACCCTATCGAAAAAGTATCTGTCCCTTGTCGGCCTGATAATATTAGCCCACATTTCTCACCACTTACCAATGCGGTAAATTTCGCCTCGAAAATGCCCAGAAAACTAGCCGCGCCCGTCAGGAAGCGGGCCAGACTGGGGCTCGGTTTGTCGCAATGTATTCCAGGACTGGTTTTGTGTCCAAGGAGTGCTCATTGGGGAACTGCCCGTCTGGCCCGCTTCCTGACGGGCGCGGCTAATTCGTCGAAGTCAGCAATCCTGATTTATTGACCCGGGTGAGAAATCCGGGTTAGGGGGGAGACGGCTCTGCGAGCCGTGCGATGCAAAAGTGAGTAAATCAACGCGTCCTCGCGGTCGGGGCTTGATGGGCTGATACCCTTGGGGAATGGGGCTGGGAGACGACTTGAGGGAAAACGAGGAAATTCCTGCAAAAATCGGCAGGCAAGCGAACCAGCTTCCCTGAATTACCGCTGGGAGGGGTTGGGTAAACTGTGCGTGATCGATTATGCAGTTTCAAGGGACGGGGATTCTGGTGCCGATTTTGCCTAGCAGGACGTGTTGGAGCGCAATCAGCCCTACTGAGGGATCAGAGGGAGCGTTACCTGCCTGATACTCCGATCTTGATTGCCTGATTCGATTTCGCGTGATGGGATCAGTCAGGGAACATGGTCACAGTTCCACTGTGAGAACGGTAGGGAAGCCGCCTCTCGATCCTGGCGAAATCGCAACTCAGACAGAATCAGCGCATGAAGATTTCCATCCTTGCATACGGGCTGTCCATTGGCTTCCTGCTTCAGGGGTTGGTGGAGCCTGCCACGGCATCGTCGCTGCGCGAAACTCCGCTCGTCAAGGCCGTCCAGAGCGCACAGCGGGCGGTGATCAACATCCATACCGAGAAGACGTCCGAGGAATCGAATTCGGTTTTCGGGACGACGAAACGGGGCAAGATCAATGGGATGGGGACCGGCATCGTCATCGACGAACGCGGCTACGTGGTGACGAACAACCACGTCATAGCGGGAGTGGATTCGCTGGAAGTATCGCTGGTTGATGGGAGCCGCTTTCCGGCCCATGTGGTGGCATTCGACCGCAAGCACGATTTGGCGATTATCAAGATCGATGGCGATCCCTCGCTGGAAGTGATGCGGATTGGCACGTCCACCGATCTAATGCTGGGCGAAACCGTGATTGCCGTGGGGAATGCGTATGGGTACGTGCATACGGTGACCTCGGGGATCATCAGCTCGTTATCGCGGGACGTGGAAGTCAACGAGGAGCAGCAGTACAAGAACCTGATTCAGACGGATGCCAGCATCAATCCGGGAAACAGCGGCGGTCCGTTGTTGAATCTGGATGGCGAGGTGATTGGGATTAATGTTGCGATTCGGGCAGGTGCCCAGCGGATTGGTTTTGCGATTCCGATTGACGATGCCCGGACCTTGATTGCCCGGCTGATCAGCATTGAAGTCCTGGATGGGAAGTATCACGGCCTGGAGACGCGTGACATCAAGAACACCGATCTCCAGCAGCTTCAAGTCGAGAGCGTGAAGACGGGGAGTCCGGGTGCCCAGGCAGGGTTGCAGGTTGGGGACATCATTCTGCAGGTCAACAATCAGGGGGTTCAGGATCGAGTGGACCTCGAGCGGGCCTTGCTGGGCCGATCGCTGACGGAGTCGATTCCGGTGGTCGTGCTCCGCAAGGAGGTGGAAGAAGAACTGACGTTGAAGTTATCCAGCACGACTCGTTCCCAGTACGCACACGGAGTGGAACTTCCGTCTTCGAAGGCCAATCCCGTCAGTTATGAAAAAGGAGGGATCTGGGAGATCCTGGGATTGAAGCTGGAGGAACTTCCCGAGAATCAGCGTAGCCGCGTGGGGCCCCGTTACCGTGGGGGGATGCAGGTTGTCGCGGTGCGTCCAGAGAGTCCCGCGTCCGCCAATGGGATTCGACGTGGCGACGTGCTGGTGGGGTTGCATGTCTGGGAGACCGTGAACAACGAGAATGTTTCGTTTGTGATCGAGCATCCTCAGTTGAAGACGTTCTCTCCCTTGAAGTTCTTTATTTTGCGGAATGGAGAGACGCTGTACGGTCATCTCAACATTCAGGCTGGCGTGCGTACACCCTAATTCGACCGGCCCTGCAAACGCGACGATTCTCCCACGCGTGGTTGCCGAAGCAGCTCCTGGGCGGGCATTAACCCAGGACGTCGTGAATCACGTGGCCTTCGACATTCGTCAGGCGGCGTTCGAAGCCGTTGTGCAGGAACGTGAGTTGTTCGTGATCGAGTCCCAGCAGGTGCAGGATCGTGGCGTTGAAGTCGTAGAGCGGATGCACGTGTGAAACGGCTTTTTGCCCGAGTTCATCGGTTTCGCCATGACTGACGCCCGGCTTGATGCCTGCACCAGTCAGCCAGCAGGTGAAGCCGTCCGGGTTATGATCCCTCCCCTTGGCTCCCTTCTGGAAAAAAGGCATGCGTCCGAATTCCGTGCACCAGACGACCAGGGTGTCTTCGAGTAGTCCGCGTTGCTTGAGATCGCGGATCAGCGCAGCTGCCGGTTGATCGAGGATTTCCGCGTGGACATCGTACTGCTCCTTGAGTTCGCTGTGTCCATCCCAGTTCAGTTTCCCGGCGCTGGCATAGGCCCCGTTAAACAGTTGCACGAAGCGGACTCCCTGTTCAACGAGCCTGCGCGCGAGGATGCAGTTACGCGCGAACGCGGCTTTGTGAGGATTTTGGGTGTCGTCGGCCCCGTACATTTTCAGGATATGTTCGGGTTCGGATTCGAGATTCGTCACCTGGGGGACGCTGAGTTGCATACGGGCGGCGAGTTCGTAGCTGGCGATGCGCCCCGCGAGTTTGCCGTCGCCGGGGTGTTGTTCCAGATGCCGGGCATTCATGCGTTGCAATAACGTGCGGGCAGCCTGGTCGGTTTCGGGGGAAACACCGGGGGGCGAGAGATGCCTTACTGGATCGCGGGCACTGAGGGGAGTTCCCTGAAAAGCGGCGGGTAGAAATCCCGGTCCCCAATTGTTGGAGCCATTTTGGGGGACGCCGCGCGGATCGGGGATGGCGACGTAGGCGGGCAGGTTCTGGTTTTCGCTGCCCAGCGCGTACGTGGTCCAGGCGCCGAGGCTGGGAAAGCCATCGAGCACGAAGCCGGTAGACAGAAAATTTTCCGCGGGACCATGCGTATTGGAGTTACTGGTGAGGGAGTGAATGAAGGCGATATCGTCGGTCAGCCCAGCCAGATGCGGAATCAAGTCGCTGACCCATTTGCCGGTTTCGCCCTGTTGCCGAAAGGAGTATTGCGGCCGGGCGAGATTCCCGGCAGGCCCCTGGAACGTGACGGCCGGTCCGCCGGGCAGGGGTTGATCGTCCCATTCGATCAGCTTGGGTTTGTAATCCCAGGTTTCGAGTTGACTGACGGCTCCCGCGCAGAAGATCACCACCACATTCCTGGCCCGCGGGGGAAAGTGCGGCAACCGCGGTTCGAACGGGCGCGACGGGTTGATGACCGGCCTGGGATTTCCCAGCAGATCCTCGCTGGCCAGCAGGCTGGTCAGTGCGATAGCTCCGAGCCCGTTGGCGGCCTGGGAGAGAAATTGGCGTCGATCAAGGAACTGTCGACCGGCAGCGGAAATCCGTTCGGCTTGATTCATGGCATAAACAGGAATTCGTTGCAGTTGAAAAGGACGCGACACAAGGTGGCAAGTCCGTGGGTATCGACAACAGGCGTGGCCTGGTCAAGTTCATCCGGTGTAGGTCTGCGACTCAACGCGAGTTGATAGGCGGCTTGAATGGCGGTTCGAGTATCGGGGGGTGGGTTGGTGTTGCGGATCCGCTTGGCAAAAGCGGCGGCACGATCGAGTGTGAACCGGCTGTTGAACAGGTTCAACGCCTGAATGGGGGTGGTGCTTTCACGGCGTCGATCGACTCCCTGGCCCCCATCGGGGCAATCGAAGGCGCCAAAGACGGCATCCCGTTCGCGGCGCACCTTGTGGGCGTAGATCATGCGGCGCAGGCCCGATTCGGGGAACTGTTCCACGGGTTGAAATCCGGTCAGGCCTCCCCGCTTGTCGAACAGGTCGTAACCAGGGCCATACATCTCGAACTGGAGTTCGCCGCTGATGAACAACATGGAATCGCGAATGGTTTCGGCATCGAGTCGGCGGGAGGGATAACGCCACAGCAGTCGCGCGTCGGCGTCGATCAATTGGGGATCTACCGCGGGGGATGCCTGGGTGGGAGACAAGGGGGGGGCGGCAGCCTGCCGATACGTGGCCGACAGGGTGATGATTTTGTGCAGATGTTTCATGGACCAGCCGGCACGCAGAAATTCCAGGGTGAGCCAGTCGAGCAGTTCGGGATGCGAGGGGGGTTGTCCGCCGTGCCCAAAATCGCTGGCGGTATCGACGAGCCCCGTGCCGAAATGTCCCTGCCAGATCCGATTGACGAAGACCCTGGCAGTGAGGGGGTGTTGCGGGCTGGCGATCCAGTCGGCGAGTACGCGCCGACGATGTTGCTCGGGAGTATCGGAGGGGAGTTGCAGTTCTCCGAACAATCGCGGGACGGCCGGGACCACCTGCCCCTTGGGCAGTTCGGGATCGCCCCGCGTCAGCACGTGAATCGTATCGGGTTCGCGAAATTTGCCCGCGAAAAGTAATTGTGGCGCGGGGGTTTGGGCGAGGCTGGTTTCCAGTTTGCGTTTTTCGCGGAGCAAGTTGGCGAGTTGTCGCGTCTCTTCGGCATTCCGGTTGGGCGGGGCAGGGGCGGTGGGCGTTGCCCCGAACGGGACGCGATCCGTTTGATCGGCGACGGTGTGCCAGACGCCATCCTCGGCGGCGATTTCGATGCGGTAAGCCGTGGCGAGCCGGTCCTTGAATTTGCCCTGGCGATCGCGTCCCCAGTTGACGCGCTCGATTTCCTGGGAGGCCGAAAACTGGAGCTCCACCCAGCCCTGGCCTACCTGGTTCGACATCCAACTGCGCGCGTTTCCGTATTCGCCGTCGTTCAGGAACCGTAGTTCGTGGCGATTGAGGGAGACATTGCTGCCCGAGGCGGTGACCAGGGTTCCCGCGCTGGCCAGCGCGATGTTGTTCCCATCTGTGTTGAAAACCTCGAGTTCATCGAGGCAGGGTTCGAGCTGATTGGTGGCCTCGATCGTGAATCGCAGTTTGGTGGCGGTTAGTGGGGCGAAGCGGTCCGTGTTCTGGCGTGCGTTGATCATCGGGCGTTCGGTCCCCGCGCGTGCCAGCGGTTCGAATCGGAGCAGTTCGGTATCGATTTGAGCGAGTCTCCGGGAGAGTTGGCTGGATTTCTGGCGGAGCGCGAGAATTTCGGGTGTGAGCCATTCGCGATCGGCGTACTCCACTCCCGCGACAAAGGCTTGCAGGGAGTAATAATCGGCCTGGGTGACGGGATCAAATTTGTGATCGTGGCAGCGGGCGCAGCCGAGGCTCAGGCCCATGAACGTCTGGCCGATGTTGACGACAATTTCGTCGAGGGCATCTTGCCGGGCCAGTCGCTTGGAAGGTTCGTCCTTGCCGATCTGTCCGGGGAGCAGCACGGAGGCGGTGACCAGGAAGCCCGTGGCGGCGTCTTGTTGCAGTGCATCGCCGACGATCTGCTCTCGAATGAATTGATGGTAGGGGGTATCGCTGTTGAACGCGCGGATGACGTAATCGCGATACGGCCAGGCGTGGGGGCGTTCGGTATTCACTTCAAATCCGTGCGTATCGGCATAGCGGACGACATCCAGCCAGTGCTGGGCCCAGCGTTCGCCATATCTGGGGGATGCGAGCAGACGATCGACGACGTGTTCGCAGGCATTTTCCCGAGAATCCTGAAGGAAGTGATGCACCTCCTCGGGGGCCGGGGGGAGCCCCGTCAGGTCCAGGGTTACGCGTCTGAGCCAGGTAATGCGATCGGCTTCCGGGCCGGGACGCAAACCCGCCTGCTCCAGTCTGGCCAGGATGAATCGATCGATTTCATGCCGGGGCCAGAGGACGTTGTCCGTTTGCGGTGGGGCTGGTTGTACGGGCGGCTTGAAACTCCAGTGATCGAGTGGATCGGCCAGCGTGGCGCGATCGACCCCCTCGGGCCAGGAGGCTCCCTCGTTTACCCAGCGGGACAGCAGGGAAATTTCGCGATCGGAGAGGCCTGGTCCGTCGGGAGGCATTTTCAGATCGGCATTTGGGTCGGCGACAAATTGCACCAGTGGGCTGTTGCGGGCATCGCCGGGCAGGATGCTGGCCTCGTAGAGTTCTCCCCCTTTGAACGCTTGGGATTTGATATCCAGCCGGAGTCCACTTTTCTGTTTTTTCTCGGCGTGGCAGGCGTAACAATGTTTTTCCAGCAGAGGTTGGATCTCGCGCACGAAGTCGACGGGAGCCGCCGGTAGGGGCGCGGCCAGCAAAAGTCCGAGGAGACACCCGGCCAACGGAAGCCAAGATCGGCGTGTGCGATGAAAGTGCTTCAATGGAGCCATGACATTCGGGCTGGTGTGCGGGGACGAAATTTGGCACGTTCGTGCTTGCAGGCTATTATCAGCGGATGTTTATGCCTGCACAAGCGAGGATCCGAAATCGGCGAGCCGTTTCTCGATAAAATCGCGTGCGCCAGGATCCTTGCCGGGGAAGGGCGGGCCGGGAGCGAACGAAACGGCTGGAGAGTGTCAGGCGATCCATTCGGGAATCAGTTTGCCGCCGATGTCGGTAAGACGGAAATCGCGTCCCTGAAAACGATGGGTCAGCTTGAGGTGATCCATGCCGAACAGATGCAGCATGGTGGCATGCAGGTCGTTGACGTGGACCGGTTTTTCGGTGACGCTCCAGCCGATCTCGTCTGTGGCGCCGTAAGTCATACCGGTTTTGAGTCCGCCGCCGGCCATCAGCATGCTGAAGGAGTAGGGATGATGATCTCGGCCCGTGCCAACTTCCCGCTGTCCACTGCGGTTTTCTCCCAGGGGTGTGCGGCCGAATTCCGTCCCCCAGACCACCATGGTGGAATCGAGCAGGCCGCGTTGCTTGAGATCGGTTATCAGGGCGGCGATGGGCTGATCGACACACGCGGTGTTGTAGGGGAGTTCCTTGGGGATGTTACTGTGATGATCCCAGGACGCGTAGATAATGTTGATAAACCGCACGCCACGTTCGACCATGCGCCGGGCGAGCAGGCAGTTTGTGGCGAAACTGCGATAGGTGTCGCCTTGTTTGCCTCGCCCGGAAAAGTCCTTGGGCTCCTCGCGGTCCAGACCGTAGGCTTCGCACGTCGCCTGGGTTTCATTCGAGAGATCGATCAGTTCGGGGGCGGCCGTCTGCATGCGATAGGCGAGTTCGTAGGAGGCGATGCGCGAGGCGATTTCCGGATCGTGAACTTCGGCGTAGCGTTGCAGATTGGCCTGGCGGAGCGTGTCCAGCCCTTGCCGTTGCAGTTCCAGGGGAAGACCGGGAGGATTGGTCAGATTAAGGACCGGTTCTCCCTGATTGCGGAAGAGAACCCCTGCGTAGGTGGATGGGAGGAAGCCCGATTGCCAGAGGGTGGTTCCGCCGGAGGAACCGCGGCCGCTGGTCAGAACTACGTATCCGGGTAGATTTTGCGATTCACTACCCAGTCCGTAGGTGAGCCAGGCCCCCATGGTTGGAAGCCCGAAGCTGCCTCTCCCGCACTGCATCATCAATTGTCCGGGATGATGATTGAATTGATCGGTATGCAGCGAGCGGACGAGGAGCAGGTCGTCGGCGACGCTTCCCAGGTGCGGGAGCAATTCGCTGAGTTCCATGCCGCATTCGCCATGCTTTTGGAATTTGTAGGGGGAGCCCTGCAGCAGGGCGAGATCCTTCTTGATAAACGCGAAGCGGACCTTTTCCAGCATCGATTCGGGGAGGGGTTCGCCGTGCCTTTGCCGGAGCACGGGTTTGTCGTCGAACAGATCGAGATGCGAGGGAGCACCCGCCATGAAGATAAAGATGCAGGCCTTGGCGGGACCCGCGAAGTGAGGAGGCTTCGGCGCGAGGGGATTGGCGATATCCGCTGCATGCGACTGGTGGAGCAAGCCATCCTGGGTCAACATGGCTCCCAAGGCAGCCATGCCCAGTCCGCTGGCGGTGGTCGCGAAGAACTCCCGTCGGGTGGACTGGACCAGTGAATGGGGAGTGAACCGTGGCGTGAAGTTCATGATCGTCGCTCGCTGTGCTCGATGGACTTGGGGGTTTGTCTGGTTCCGGGGGAGGAAGTGTGCCGTCGGCGATTTAATCGCGGACGATAAATTCATCGAGGTTAAGGATCATCCTCAGGGTGGCAAACCAGGCCGCGAATTCCTCGGCTGGAATCTCGTGGAGGGGATTTTGCTTCGCGAGGTCCCGAGCCGCCTCGGGATGTTCCCGATAGTAAGCCCGGGCCGTCTGCAGCAGCGATTCGAAGCGGTCTACTTCCGCGCTGTCGGGAGGGCGTACGATGCAGATGCGCAAGGCCAGGGTGATTTTATCCCGATCACTCCCCCCTGCCAAGAAGACGCGCCGGGCCAGGGCCTGGGCCGCTTCCGTGAAGACTACGTTGTTCAAGGTCACCAGGGCCTGCAGCGGCGTATTACTGGTTTCGCGAATCAGGCTGGTCGTATTGGAATCGGGACAGTCGAAGCTCATCAGCGTGGGGTGGGGCGCGGTCCGTTTGAAGAACGTGTACATGCCCCGCCGGTAGGCATCTTCCCCCGTGCTGGTGACCCATTTGAAATTGTTGGCGTAGCTGAGTTCCGCCACGCCGGGTGGGAGGGGCGGAAAAACACTGGGGCCACCAATTTTCGGACTGAGCAACTCCCCGGCGGCCAGGTAAAGATCGCGGACCACTTCCGCTTGAACGCGGAGGCGATTCTGGCGTGCCAGCAGGCGGTTGTTGGGGTCGACCTCCTGAAGTTCGGGGCGATGCACGGAGGCTTGCCGATACGTGGCGGACAGGACGATTGTCTTGATCAACTGCTTTCGGCTCCACTGCATGTCGCGCGGGAAATGCCAGGCCAGCCAGTCGAGCAGTTCGGGGTGCGTCGGGTGTTCGCCGCGGACGCCGAAGTCGTTAACGGTAGGAACAATCCCTCGGCCAAACAGGTAGGCCCAGACATGATTGACGGTCACGCGGGGCGTGAGGGGATGGCGTGCATCCACGAGCCAGCGGGCCAGATCGAGTCGATCGGGCGGGTGTTCCGGCTGGCGCGAGGCGAGCGGATGAGTGCGGCTGATGACCGCGAAGGCCTCGGCGGTGACTTCATCGGCAGGTTGCAGAAAGTCCCCCCGCGTGAGCAATTTGGTGGTCCGGGCGGCAGGAGCGATGACGCGGACGGACATCATTGGCGAGGGGGGGGCCTGTTGGAGCAGGGTTTTCAGATCGGTGGCAAGCTTGGCCGTCTCCGGATGCAGGGAGGCGACGTATTCAGCGAGTTGTTCGAGGTGTTCGCCGCTGCGGTTTTCGGCTGGTGTCCGCAGTGCCTCGATCACGGGGCTGGGGAGTGCCCGCGTGGGATCGAAACGGGAAATCAGCGAGAGTCGGAATCGGCCCAGCAGATGCTTGCCGCCGTATTGTTGATCGAGCACGATTTGCAGGAACTTATGCGAGGCCGGTTCCCGGGGCTGGCTGGTGTAGGCGGTCCAGTGATGGGGCTCTCCCATGCGGGGGCCGATGGCCCAACCCGATTTTGCCTCGGTGGAAAGCGCGCCGGGAGCCGGGAATTTTTCCTGGGCGTAGTCCGCCTCGGCATGCACGAACGGGATCCGTTCCGGTTTCTTGAAATCCTGGGTTTCGCTGACAAAGGCCCGCAGTTCGCTGAGGACGAAATTGCCATTATCGGCCCGCCCGGGACCGGACGCGGGGAGCGATTCTTCCGGCAGAACCTCCAGCCTCAATCCGGTGAGCGGCAGTTCGGGGAGTTCAAAAACGAGTGTGTAGCTGTCCTTGTCGGCGACAGGGCCGGAGACGAGCAGGGCCCCCTCTTCCTGGGGAGAAAGGGTTGCCTGGCTGGTTGCCTTGGCGGAGACGAGAGTCAAGGGGTGGAGTTCCGGTGGCGATTCGTCGCGATCGGCCCAGAGGGCCGACATTTCCGCGGTCCAGGTGTCGATTTCCGGCTGCAGGGCTTGGCGGGCCTGTGTGTATTGCTGTCGCAATTCGGCGACACGGGCGTCGTAAACGGCTTTGTCCCGCTGATATTTTTCCAGGGCGGCTTCGCTACGGGCGATTTCCGTGTTCACTTCATTACAGTTATTGAAGAAGGCAAACAACTGATAGTATTCGCGTTGCGAGATCTGGTCGTATTTGTGGGAATGGCAGCGGGCACAGGTTAGCGTAAGGCCCAGCCAGATCGATCCCGTGGTTTCGGTGCGGTCGAACGTGGCTTCAACGCGGAATTCTTCCTTATCCGTGCCCCCCTCGGTGTTGGTCAAAGTCTGGCGATGGAAGGCGGTGGCGAGTTGCTGAAGTGGCGAAGCCCCGGGAAGCAGATCTCCGGCCAACTGTTCGATAGTGAATTGATCGAAGGGGAGATCCCGGTTGATCGCCTCGATGACCCAGTCGCGATACCGCCAGGCGTCGGGGCGGGGATTGTCCTTCTCGTAGCCATCGGAATCGGCGTACCGCGCCATGTCGAGCCAGTGCCGCCCCCAGCGCTCGCCAAAGTGTTCGGAGGCCAGCAGGCGATCAACCAGCGTTTCATAGGCGGCATCCGGATTCCGGGCGAAGTCGGCCATGAAGGCATCGACATCGGCTGGTGCAGGTGGGAGACCGACGAGGTCGTAATACAAACGCTTGACGAGGACTGTCGGTTCGGCTTCCGGAGAGGGTAGAAGTCGAGCCTGTTCGAGCGGCGCCAGCACAAAATGATCGATGGGATTGCGAGGCCAGTTCACGTTGTGCAGACGCGGCAGTGGAGGTTCCTTCACCGGACGAAAAGCCCAGTGTTCCTCGAAGCGGGCGCCCCCGCGGATCCATTCACGCAGCATTTCGATTTCACGTGGCGTTAACGGGTCTCCCTCGGGAGGCATGCGGACCGCGGGGTCGGTCGCGGAGACACGCTGGAGCAGTGCACTTGCTTCGGGTTGACCTGGAACAATGGCTCGCTGCCCCGATTCGAGCACAGCCAAGGCCCTGTCGTGCTGATCCAGCCGCAGTCCGGCGGAATCGTCGTCTGGTCCGTGACACAGTACGCAGTGCTTGGCAAGCAAGGGCTGGATGTCGCGGCTGAAGCTGTGAGATTCTCCGGCTTGAACGGGAAGCGAAAGCCCCCCGGCGGGAGCCAGGATCAACAGGGTTCCCAATCCGAGGAAAAGTTGCAGTACGCGTGCGTTCATTCTGTCGCGCCTCGTGAGGGTTGTAACGGCAACGATATCAACACTTCATTATGCAGGCAGGGGAGAGGGAAGTCTTGCAGATTTGGTGCAAAATTTTGTACGAATTGCGCACGCACATCCGGTTTTTCGAGGTTTTCAACCGCCGGATTTCGGTCAGGTTCCTGATTGGAATGCTGAAACGAGCGGTTCTTACGCCGGGGGAAGTGGGCCACTGGAAGGCTTGTTTCAGCCTATGGCGCAGAGTCGCCGCCGCCCGCGGATTTTTCAGCAATCCGTCCGTCATCCTCCGACGCTGGCGTTTACTGTTCGGAATGACAGTTGCGGATCTGGAGGAGTGCCGCAGTGGCAAAAATGAGCGGATACAGCTTTTCGAAATACCACAACTTCGCGAAATAAAAACCAATCGGTGCTGCGGTGGTAACAGCTCCCGATTTCACTTGCTGGCTCAACCAGCGCGCCCCGCGGGCGATGCGGCTCGGATCCCCTTTCATATGCACCAGCGCTTCGAGTGCCAGCCCCGTTTCCTCCACGGAAGAAACGCAGCCCCGGTCCCCACCCCAGCCCCCATCGTCGTTCTGCACCGATTCCAGAAACCGAATTCCCTGCCGCGGGGGAGCATCGGGTTGCGTGGCTTCCTCGGGTGGGAAAGCCAGCAGGCATCTCGCGGTGCCATAGACGGGGTTCTCGTCCTCGGGAGCGTGCTGATTGCCGAACCACAGGGGAACCCAGGCACCATTGGCACGTTGCTGCCTCAACAGATAGGCATACCCCCGCGCGAGGGCCTGGCGGCAGCGGGCCGTGAAAGGGGCCACCTGGGGCGAGATCGCGAGAACCTGATTTATGGCGCGGAGGGCGTGGGCGGTGATATCCTGCGAACTGCGGTCGAACGGCAATTTGCCCCAGCCACGACAAAAAGTCGGCCAACCTCCATCGCGATTCTGAAGACTTAACAGCCAGTGCACGGCACGGCGGGCGGCGTCGTCGATGCGAGTTTGATTGCTCGCGGATGTTCGGTGCCTGAGCTTGAGCAGGGCCAGAATGGCTCCGGGGGTGTCGTCGGCATCGGGCACGCCCCCGGGGAGATCGGTCCAGGCCCAGCCCCCAGGGTCGGCGTTTGTGTAGGGATGCACGGTTTGATATTGCTGCTTTAACAGCCAGTCGAGAATCGGGTCGACGGCCTCCTCGGGCAATTCCTCATCGAGAGCATTCACGCTGAGCGTGGTGACCCAGGTGGCGAGATTGGTATCGATCGGCCAACTCCCATCCGGCCGGACCGAAGCCACCAGAAACCGCGTGGCCTCGTGAATCACGGGGTGATTGTACTCGCCGGCGGCTACCAGGCTCATGGTGACAAAGCTGGTGAGTGGAGTCGCTTCCAGAAAGCCCCCCGTGGTCGGTTGAATGCGTTGCAGCACCTTCAACGCGGAGGGGGTGACCATATTTCGCAGCCAGCGCCAATGCAGAAACCGGGTGGGGCGTCGGCGGTGACGGGCCAACCCAATCGCGATCAAGGCGGGCAAGGCGTAACTGACGACCGGCAATTGAGCCCACTTGTACCAGTTCGCCGGAAGACAGGCCAGTTCGTAGGGGAGTTGTTCGACCTGTTTCCATTCGACCAGTCCACCCAGGGCGCACTGCAGCAGAATGGGGACGGAAAAGGTGCGATCGGTGCCGTAACGCCGCCTGACTGCCTCGACACCGCCGATGCGCGAGATGTAGGCATCGGTTTCGGTAAGGAAATCGGCATCGAAGGTGGAGGCCTCACCATACTTCCCGGCGGTGGCTGCCAACACGGACCGCACCAGCATGGTAGTGGAGATATTACTGAGACTGAGCGTGGTATCGCCCCAGCCGGCATCCGGGTTGCGGTGGGTGCGCAGCCAGCGCAGTCCTGCCTGAATCCAAGGCGGCAGTTGTTCGCGTTCCGCAACCGGGCTGTTATGGGTGAAAACCTGATGCAGGGCCATCACGGCGGTAGCCGTGGAGAGGGCCGAGGTAGAGAGTTCGCCTTCCCAGTGTCCTGCTGAATTGCGTGCATTCAACAGGAGTTGACGGCATTCGGCCAGGGACGTTTCGATGTCGTGTCTGGCGGAGAGAGTGGATTGTGATGTTGTCATGAATACTCTCGTGTCTCCGAAGCGATGCGCGAAGCAGTGACTTCGGCAACGGAGAAAAGCTGTCAGGAAGTTGTGGTGACCCGAGGGAGCGAACGTTCAACCCGACAACGAGGAAACCTGTTCCAGGACTTCGTGGGGGACGCCGATATCGATCACATGGACTTTGCCGGTGTGGCTTAGCCCTTCATTCTGGCGAAAACCGGTCTTGGGGGCAACGCAAGTGGCGGTGAGATCGGCTTGAATGCAGACACCCAGGATCTGGCCCGTGTCGCAATCCAGTCCGGAAGGGAGATCGATTGCCAGGATCCGGGGGCCATCGGGCCGCAGAGCCTGCCGATTGGCCGCGGAAATGATGCCGGCAAAGGGTTCGCGAACCATTCCCTGAATGCCCGTTCCCAGCAGGGCATCCACGATCCAGCAGGAATCGCGCATCCAAGGGAGGGCCGGGGAATTTGTGTTGGTTGGCTGCCAAGCAGTCCAGGGGATCCGCATCGCCTGGACGATACGCCAGTTGGCGAGGGCATCGCCTTGAAATTGCTCGGGAGAGGTCACCAGAACGAGCCGGACGTCGACTTGGCGGTTGTGCAGGTGGCGGGCGATTACGAAACCATCCCCTGCGTTGTTCCCCTTGCCCACGAGAATCGTGACTGGTCCGTTTGGTTCCTGGGCCAGCAGAAGTTCGGCACAGTTGCGTCCGGTATTTTCCATCAAGACCACGCCGGGGATGTGGTACTGTTCCAGTGCGATCTGGTCCACCAGGCGGGACTGTTCGCGGGAAAGGCAGGGAGTCATGTCAACTGCTCGATGACTTTGGGAATGAGTCGCGCCAGGCGTTCTCCGCCGCGAGCGGCGACTTCGAGGATTTTGGGAAGCTCGACCGGTTCCAGGGCATCGGGCAGGCACATATCGGTCACAACGGAAAACCCCAGTACCCTTAACCCCGCGTGTTGCGCGACGATCACTTCGGGGACGGTGGACATGCCGACAACGTCGGCTCCAAAGGCCTTGAGCATGCGATACTCGGCCCGCGTTTCCAGGTTTGGCCCGGGAACCGCGACAAAGACCCCGGTATGATGCGGAATTTGCAGTTCGAGCGCCGAATTTCGCGCCAGTTGCAGCAGATCACGATCGTAGGGAGCGGACATATCGGGAAACCGGGGGCCGAGTTGGGGATCGTTCACGCCCCGGAGCGGATTTTCCGGCATCAGGTTGATGTGGTCCTCGATGATCATGATATCGGCCAGGTTGTACTGGGTATTCATGCCTCCAGCGGCATTGGTGACCAGCAGGATCTCGCAACCCAACTGTTTCATGACCCGGACGGGGAAGGTGACTTCCTGGAGGGAGTAGCCCTCGTAGTAATGGAATCGTCCTTCCATGGCGACGATGTTTTGCCCGGCAAGTGTGCCGCACACCAGTTGCCCGGTGTGCGATTCGACCGTGGAATGCGGGAAGTGGGGAATTTGTTCGTAGGGAAGCACCACCTGGTCTTCGATGCGTTGCGACAAACCGGAAAGCCCGGTTCCCAGAATCAACCCCACGCGTGGTGTTTTCGTGTATTGACGAGCGACAGTCTCGGTTGCCACCTGAATTTTCGCGGCCAGTTGCAGCATGGGGAGCCTCGGATTCCAATCGTGCGCAAAAGAAAGGGATGAGCAATAATCTCATCCCTTGACAGTACGTGTTCTCACCGCGGGCGCAGGGCCCACGAGCAGGCCTGACGGCAGGGCGCCGGTCCTAGAATTCTTCCTCGTCCTCGAAATCATCGAGGTCATCGTCTTCGTCGTCGTCCTCGTCGTCGAAGTCTTCCTCTTCGAATTCCTCGTCGAATTCCTCGTCATCCAGATCTTCGTCGTCGAAGTCTTCGTCCTCGTCCTCGAATTCTTCGTCGTCGAGTTCGTCCTCGAGATCGTCGTCGTCCTCGTCGTCAAGATCGTCGTCGTCCTCGTCGTCGAGATCGAGGTCGAACATCTCCTCGTCTTCGTCATCGAGCGCGGCAATAACGTGGGCTTGAGTTCTGATGTCTTCCAATTCCGAGGCGAAGTGGGTTGACCCCGCATCAAAACTTCTGATGACTCCCGGCATGATGTTTACGTCCTCGTGCTGCGATAATAAAAACTGCTCTGACAGACTGGATGACCTGCCCTGTTAACGATGACACAGACTCGTTCGTTCCTGGAAGGCGATCCTGTCACGAGGATCGTCCAAGGGACGGAACAGTAGCCATTCGAAATTCCGTTGTAAATCAAATTCGCTAATTTTTTTGAATGCCAGTGAAATCGGCCATCCGCGTTCCCATGGTTTAGCAATGTTCGTTTTATGTTGGGCGGGGGGATAACTGTCAAGCGCAATCGTGACTTAAATTTTAATTTTTCGTGCGAACCCCCCGGTCTGTTTTCGTTTGAAATTCTCCGCGGTCGGACTTTCCCTCGGGGTGCGTCATTTTGGCCTTCTCCGCAAGTCGATTTCGGGGATAGAATTCGACCGCCTTGCACCAGGTACCCCTCTCGCCAATGTCCACACGCAAAGGCAACGGTGATCCCCTTGTCCGCGGACACTCCCTACAGGAATACTTGTGACGTTGCCCTATTTGCCTCCCGATTATGGCATCTGGCTGGATGAAACCCGCTTCTGGGTGTTTCATCGACGCCAGCGCTACGGACCATTCGATTACCAGTGGAGCGACGATTTGGATGGGATAGAGTTCCTGTATCAGGGGGAAAAATACGGTGAATGCTGCAGCTCCGAGGAATTTTTTGCAGACCTGAAACCCTATCGGCTCCCCACCCGGGTGAGTGCCGTCGCAACGGTGGTGACGGGCACCCTGATTCGCTGTATTTTTTATGGAAATGCAACGCAGGATCGCAAAGAACAGATCACTGGGCAATTGCAGCTCTCGGGATTGAGCCGTTATCAACTGGAACTGCGCCCGGGTACGCACTCCTGCTGAAACAGCCCGAAACCCCATCCGCGGGAGCCAGGTTCTGGAAATATTTACAAATCCTGGCCATGGATAGCCCGGCCAACGATTGGGGTTCGGCGTTGTTACGCGATGAGATATGCTGATTTCTCCTTTCCGCGAGGTGCAATAAGATTTTCCCCAAGCGCCAGGCATGGTCCCCGAAGTTCCCTTTCCGCAAGGGGAGAGTCGAGGTCCTATTCCCAAGGATGAGTCCCCCATGAACCCGGCATCGCCCGTCACCGGCCCACATTCGATGTTCCTGCCTTCCGAGCGATTGGTTCAAACCCAGTCCCAAACAGGCAGGAGCTATCGCTTGGGCGGAATAGTGGGCTGGGCCTGCCTGTTGGCCAGCGTTTTCTGGGGAGCAGGGTGTGGGCAAATGGGTGGCTTTCTGACGCAGTCGGGAGGCGCAGAAACCAGATACGGTGAAGAACAGCGACAGCGCGAGGAGTATCTGGCCAGTCATTCCGCGGACTCTTTGCGATGGCTGGTGACCCATCGGTTGAAGAATGGAATGAGCAAGAAGGATGTGGACTCCGTCATCGGCGAAGAGGGCGAACGGGAATTCCGGGATCAGGAAATTCTGGGCGAGGGAGGATTGTATCGCTCCGATGACCTGGTGTATCGCTGGGGCCCGGATCGCGAAGGGAATGTGTACATGTTCGTGTTTCGCGATGACCATCTGATCAACTTTGATAATTTCCGCGAGGAGTTGAAGTCCCTGGACGGTGCCCGAATCGGCATCTCCGTTTCCTCGGACGATCTTTGACTCCTGATTGTTTACCGTCCGTCTTTTATTGGAACGCCTCGATGGCCATGCCTCACGTAAATTCGCGAATGGGAGTACGCCCGCGATTGATCGCGGCGACGACGTTTCTGATTTGCCTGATGCCCAGTCTGGTCTCTCTAGGATGGGGCTTCGCCCGTCCCACGGAGCACACGCGACTCCCGCAGGCCGAGATGCGACCGCTCGCCATGCACATCCACATGATCCATCTGCGGGAATTCGATCTCCGCGAGGGGAAGGCGATCGGTCGGTTTGAATTCCATAATGCCGCCGAAGCCCCCTTGAAAATAGATCGCATCAAACCAAGCTGCGGCTGCGTGACGACCCGATTGCTGCAACCCCCGGAAGGATACACTCCGGGAGAAGCGGGAGAGTTTTACCTGGAGGTCGATACCTCCTCGGAGTCGGCTGGCCCTCATGAATACGAAGTCATGATCGATTATCGGATAGCCGGAAAGGAACAGGAATCGAGCCAGGTCGTGTTTCGCGTCGATGTGCCTGAAAAAAAGGTAATGGTTCAACCTCGCGCGCTGATTTTCTATCAGTTCAATGCCGACCCGACACAACAGAAAGTCACCATTACCGATTTTCGCGAGGGCTACGACCTGGAACTCCTGGATCTGAGACTCGAGGGGGAATTCCTGTCCGTGGATATCCCCCAGGCGGGACGGGATGAGTATGGTCATCGCCTCTGGACATTCCATCTGACCGTTGCCGGTGCGATTCCGTCCGGTCGCAAGACGGGTTACGTGGAAATTGAAACCAATGATGCCGAATATCCCGAACTTCGCATTCCGGTGTTGATCTATGGTCCACCGGAGTCGCCCGCCAAGCGCGACTGACACCTGCGCTCCTCGGTATCGCACCCCAGGCCATGGAGCCCGTGTGGAGTGCTGCGTCAAATTGACTCGCATACGATTGGCAAGGGGCCTGCTTCAGGCGGGGCGGGAATTGCTTTGTTGTAACGCATTGTTTTGTATAGGGTTGTAAAGTTTATTTGCCGCTGCGGTTCCGGGGATTCAAGTCGTTGGAAAGTTGTGTCAACAAATAAAGTTGTGTCGAATTGTTGTTGGCGCATCTGAATAATCGGATACAATGGGAAATGGTGGAGCTCAAAGCGTTCGAGTTCCAGCATCAATTCCTGCGGCGAAGGAGTTCCGCGATGAAAGACCGGCGCGTGACAGATTTTGTGACAGAGTGGACGGATTGCGGGGACTCCTTCCAGGCCAGTGGGACTTCGCTTGCGGGCAACCATATGTTGGAAACCGAGCTAGCTAATCAGCTCACGAGTAAGCCAGGATTGTCGTTCGAAGGGCTGGTTGTACGTCGCTTGGCGTGCAATTCGATATGCCTGGAAGGGATTATGTTCAGCGAAGACGAGGACTTCGACATCGAAGACTACGTAAAGTGTTTGCCTGGCGTGCAGACGGTGATTAATCGACTGACCGTGGTGAAGGGCGCCCCCTGTGGGGAAGAAACATGCTGTAGTGGCGAAGAGACCGTTGTGGAGTGGTAGTTTTCGGACTGAGTAAACAAACAGACCACGCTTTCCAGAATCAGATGCCTACACTTGAGGGCACGATTTGTGGGGCGTGGTCGTTTGTGTTTACGAGCCTGCTGCATTCTCTCGGTTAAATTCCGAGGTTGTCGCCACTCGCTTCGAATTTAGCGTAGGGTACGCTGTGCGTACCAATTATGCGGTATCCATTCGAGTGGAAACCGCGGCCACGATTTACTCGCGGGCATAGTCGTAAAGTGGCGTGGAGAGGTACCGTTCTCCGGAATCGGGAAGCACGACCACAATGTTTTTCCCCTGGGCTTCGGGGCGCGAGGCGACTTTCAGGGCAGCGGCCATGGCTGCTCCGCAACTGATGCCACACGTAATCCCTTCTTCCTGGGCGATGCGGCGGGCGGTCTCCATGGCTTCCTCGTCGGTGACCTGCAGCACTTCGTCCACGAGAGTCATATCGAGGATATCGGGGATAAATCCGGCGCCGATCCCCTGAATCTTATGCTTGCCCGGTTGTCCTCCGGAGAGGACGGGGCTTCCCGTGGGCTCAACAGCGATGGACTTGAGGGGGAGTTTCTTTTCGTTTTTGAGGAAACGGGTGACACCGGTGATGGTTCCGCCGGTGCCGACACCCGCGACGAAGTAATCGAGATTTCCTTCGGTATCTTCCCAGATTTCGGGGCCGGTCGTGAGAAAATGAATTTCAGGATTGGCGGGGTTCTTGAACTGCTGGGGCATGAAGTATTCGGGATTCTCGGCCATTTCGGTGGCTCGGGCAATGGCCCCCTTCATGCCTTCGGCTCCCGGCGTGAGAACGAGACTGGCCCCGAAGGAGCGGAGCATCATTCGCCGTTCGAGAGACATGGTATCGGGCATGCAGAGGGTGAGATGGTAGCCGCGAGCCGCGCAGACAAAGGCCAGGGCGATTCCGGTGTTTCCACTGGTCGGCTCGACCACTTTCATGCCGGGTTTCAATTTTCCGGAGCGTTCCGCGTCCCAGATCATGTTCGCGCCGATGCGGCATTTCACGCTGTAGGCAGGGTTTCTGCCTTCGATTTTGGCCAGGACATTCCCGGGAAGCCCGGCAGCCAGGCGATTGACCTGAACAAGTGGAGTGTGGCCAATGGTAAGGGAGTTGTCGGCAAAAATCGGCACGGTGTGTCCTCCATGGAATCGTGTAGCCGGTAAGTTCGAATCGCAGCGGAATGGAAATACCATACGTGGTTTTCCGTGCGAAATTATTGAAAGTTTCTTCGGGGATGGCAACATCTCTTGCGGATGTTTTAGGAATTGCCGTTACAGGCCCGTTTCAGGGGCGCTGCCTGCGGTAGGGTTGAGCAGCGGAAAAGTCCGTCGGCAGCGTGAGCGAGCGATCTTCCTCACGCAGTGTCCGTCTCATCGGATACAAGGGGGCCTCGTCTAATTCCACTGGGGAAGGGTGCGGGGAGTTATGCGTGAGGGATCGATGTGCTGCCACCGTTCTGGTGTTTTGCAACTCGCCGGTCAGGTCGGCAATCAAACGTGCGGTCGCCGCCGGGATGATGACAACCTGGGTGCGCCCCGGGGAATTCGGATCTTCAATCACGATGGTCAAGCGGGCTCCACTCGCCTGCTGGAGAATATCCCGTCCCTGTGGGCTCTCGTGCGATGTGATGGCGGGGGCGTTGGGAAATTCCTGTGTCGTGGCGAACTCCGCGACGTTACCCGTGCCGTTCATGGGGAAACCGGGGGCTTCAACCGGAGACGTTCCCGGCATTTCGGAAGGCTGCATATTGCCGGAGGCGAGCGAGGTATCGGGGGCGGCGGCATTCGATTCCCCCCGAATCAGATGGCCCAGGCCGCAACTCGATACCAATTCGAGAATGGGTGCCAATCCTGCGTAGAGCCCTCGCTTTTCCTTGGGATCAGCGGCAATGCAAACTCCAACGACTTCATTGGATTCGTTGAATAATCCTCCGCCGGAACGTCCCTGTACGGGGACCCCGGTGCATTCGACGTTGTCGGGTCCGGTATATCGATTCAAGGCGGTTACGTTCAAGACTTCGGTGGAGGGGGGCTGCCCCCCGCTGCACCCGATGCTGAGCACATTTTCGCCTTCCCGCAAGGGTTTATTCTGCATTGCCAGGCGTGCGACAGGCAGGACGCCATCGGTGGGGAGGGAAACCAGTCCCACGTCGGCATCGAGATCGTATTTTTCCACTTTGCCCACGAATGTTTCGAAACGATCCTCGGTGAAGATATCGATATCCACCCTGGAATTCGGCGAAAGATTTCGAAAAATGTGGCCACATGTAAGCACATAGGTGATGCCCGGCCGGGATTCGATGACCGTACCCGAACCGTAGTTGATGCCCTTGTCGTCGCGAATTCGAATACGGACATTCGCGGCCCGGGAATCGACATGCGGAGTGGGATGGGTCACATTATTGTTTTCGTCGAATTGCGCACGGATGACCGGAGTATTGCCGGTATTGCCACCCGGCGTGCCGGGGTTTCCAGTGGGGACCGCGGCAGTGACGGGGTAACCTTCGTTTCGGCTGTGATTGGGAGCAGTGCGTGCGGGTTGCGGCGCTGCGGGGGGCGGGTTCCCGTTGCTGTTAGTGGGTCCGGCATTCACGCCAGCAATTTGTCCATGGGAAGGAAATGGTTCTGGATTTCCCAGGCGAGGCTGCTCGTATCCCGTGGCCCCGCGTGACGTGGGGGAGGAAGGGGATTGCTGAGTGGTTGCCTGCGCGTTTCCGCCGGCGGTATTTGCAGGCAGCTTGGCCATCATTTGCCGCAGGTGACTTTCGGTGGTTCTGCCGACAAAGCGATCGACTTCCTGGCCGTTGACCACCAACACGAACGCCGGGATCGAAGAGATGTTATACCGTCTTGCCAGATCGGGTTTTTGGTCGATATCGACCTGTTGCACGGGAAAGCCTTCGCGTGCCAGTTTATGAACGATCGGGCTCATCTGCTGGCAGGGGCCACACCAGGAGGCGGTAAAGTCATACAGTACCGCACTCTGGGCAAAGGCGAGGCTGGTCCACAACAAGCTGAAACAGCCTACAATCGCACCTTGAGCTGCAATTTTCATGTTCTCTCCGCGAATCCATTCGTCTGGAGGAATAACCCGTGCAAACGGCGACATTCCTGGGGAGCAACGCTCCGAAGCAGGAATAAAACGTATGCGTTAAATAGATCACGTTAAAAAACGGCCAGCGAACGTCCCTGCCTGGGACAATCTGTCCTGGTGGAGGGGATGATGCACCAACTGTCATTCGTGCGGTAAACGAACTCTCGAATCCCTCCAGGATTTTGTAGTGTTTACACGCCTGGGACAGAACCTATTACAATTTCAGAAACAGGGAAAGAGGAATTCGCCGGTATCCAGAATTGTTGTGTTTGATGCAACCTTTTTTTGTGGAGCAGGTTGCGTCAAACGGGCCAGGAAATGTCTCTTTGTGTTTCCTACACATTTTCTGTTGAGCAGATGGAGTACCGATTTTGCGGTTTCTTGTGGATTTCGACCAAATGTTTGAAAAATCATCAAGTCCGTGCTACTCCCCGCTGTCTTGGAGCGTTAGTATGATATGACCTACCTTGGATGTTTTCCTACCCGCGATGAATCTGCCCGCATTCCGATGGCTGGGTTTCCGTGTCACTGGTTGTGGACGTATTCCCCCCTGACGTTGCTGTTCCGGAGGCTCCTCTACCGATGTGTCAAGCAAATCTGTTTCGCGTTCCGTCTCACCTGGTCAGCCACTCTGGCAGGTATTCGATCGTGTCAGCCTTGATCCTGCTGATCCTGGTGGGGTTGCCGGGATGCGACAAGCAGGCGGAGATTCACTCATACCGTACGGAAAAGCCGGATCAGGTACGGGCGAAAAATCAGGTGGAGCCCGCTGCCAGTAATGCACCGGCAAAAGAAGCGCCGGCCATGGCCTCCCCTGCCAAGCCAGCCGAACCCGTTCGAATGCTGGCGGCGATTGTTCCCCAGCCCGAGCAAACCTGGTTTTACAAGTTGACCGGTCCGGTGGCTGCAGTGCAGTCCCAAGCCGAGGTGCTGGCAGGTTTTATCACCCAGGTGGAATACAAGGACGGGCGCCCTGCCTGGTCGTTACCGGAAGGCTGGGAACAGCGGGAAGGAAACCAGTTTCGATTTGCGACGTTGATCATCCCTTCGGCAGAGGGGCCGCTGGAGATGTCCGTATCCGGCCTGCCCACCAGTGGGGACGAAGTGACCCAGGCGGTGGATAACATCAATCGCTGGCGTGGGCAGGTGGGTCTGGGCCCGATTGCGTCGGCGGATCTCACCGGAGCGACGGACGACTTGTCTTCGGAGACGAGTGTCCGCGTGGTGGCTGGGGACCGCCGGATTTATTTCGTCAATCTCGTGGGAACTCAGCAAGAGACCGGCATGCGTCCCCCGTTTGCCCGATAAAATGGAACTTCCGGATTATTTCCCGCTTTATTCGCATTTCGCAGGCAGGCGGTTTTCATGAGCACTCTGCAAGATCTCCCCGCTACGTCCCCTTCCCCATCGCGGATCGACCCTTCGGATTCGATCGAGATTTCCGCAATGGCGGCGCGTTATCTTAAGCCTCTGGCTTCGCTGAAGCTGAGCGTCGTGTTGTTTGCCCTGGGGATTTTCCTGGTGCTGGTAGGGACATTGGCGCAGGTGGAGAAAGATATCTGGGAGGTGGTCAGCGGGTATTTTCGCTGCTGGTTTGCCTGGATCGAATTTAAGGATTTCTTTCCGAAAACCTGGGTCCCGACCATGCAGAAAATTCCCGGGGGCTTCTGGTTCCCGGGCGGTTGGACCATCGGGGGTTTAATGACCCTGAACTTGCTGGCGGCTCATTCCCTGCGCTTCAAGGTGCAAGCCAGCGGGCAACGTCTGATGTGGGGGGGGATCGTCACGCTGCTGGGAATCGTTTTGACGTGGGCCGTGATCGAATTTGGCACGGGACGCGATGCGATTTACGAAACGGCCAATTTCAGCGCGGATCAATATTGGAATATTCTGTGTTATGGTCTGCTGATTCCGGCTTTGGGATGCGGCATCGCGGCGAGCAAGCATGCTTCCGATCGCGGTAAACGGGTCGAATTCTGGACCTATGCCATTCTGCATGTCCTGTTTCTGGCCACCGCCCTGTTTCTGATATTTGGGGGTGATGCGGTGCGGCTGAACAATTCGGCCATGCGGATTATGTGGCAGTTGATTCAGGCGACCTTTGCGGGAGGCGTGCTGCTGGGAGGCTGCTTGCTGCTGTTCCGGAAACGGGCCGGCATCGTTTTGCTGCACGCGGGTGTGGTGCTACTGATGGCAAATGAACTGGTCGTCCATCAGTTGCACGAAGAAGCCAACCTGATTCTGGCGGAGGGGGATACCAGTAATTACGTCCAGGATATTCGAACTTCGGAACTGGTCTTTATCGATGCGTCCGATGCGATGGAGGACGTTCAGACCGTCATTCCGGTGGCACTGCTGTTGGAAAATGAGTCTCAGGACGAGCCGCTGCGCCATGCTGAACTGCCGTTCGATGTCAAAGTACGCCAGTTTTTTGCCAATGCCGATCTGAAACGCCGAGCGGAGGGGGATGACAACCCCGCGACGTTCGGTCTGGGGAGTACGCACACGATTGTCCCCCTAAAGAAATCGGCCGGGACGGAGAGTGCCGCCGATTATCCCGCGGCCTACGTGGATTTGATCGACAAACAGACCGGGCAAGTGCGTGAAACTGCCCTGGTCTCCGCGTTGGCGGCTTCGATAGACCAAATTGATACGGTCTCTGCGGGAACACGGGAGTTGCAATTGGCGTTGCGGTTCAAGCGGAACTACAAGCCGTTTTCGATTCACCTGATCGACGTGCGCAAGGATGACTACATCGGGACGAATACGCCGATGAATTATTCGTCGGAAATCCGGCTGGTGGACGAAACCCGCAAGGAGGACCGCCGGGTAAAGATCTGGATGAATAATCCGCTACGGTATGCGGGAGAAACCTTCTACCAGAGCGGCTATCAAAAAGTGGGCAACAAGGAAGTGACCACGCTCCAGGTGGTAAGGAACGAGGGTTGGATGATTCCCTATGTGGCCTGCATGATTGTCGCGATAGGGATGTTGTATCAGTTCGGTTTGACATTACTGCGGTTTCTGGATCGCGTTGTGAATCGTCGCATTGTGGTAACGGAAACGCCGGGTGCCGTCGGCGGGGAGTCCCGCCGGGAAAGTCGGGCCTTGGGCTATCTTCCCGCGGCGTTGCTGGTGGGGATCTGCGGTTACTGGTTGGCCGGTCTGGCGAAAGTTCCCCGGGCCACGGATCAGGCGTTTGATCTGTATGCGTTTGGTCAATTGCCCGTGGCGTACGAGGGGCGGATCCAGCCCGTGGATACACTGGCGCGGAACGTGGTACGCATCCTGAGCAATCGGGAAACGATCAAGCCGGAACCCCACGACACCCAGGCCTCCCCGGAGAAGGGAACGGACGAAAAAACCATATCCGCGACTCAGTGGTTGCTGGAACTGGCAACCAGCTCTCCGGAGGCGTTCGAACGTCCCGTGATTCGCGTCGACAATGACGAAGTCCTTTCGACCCTGGGACTGGAACGGCGGAAATCGCATCGATACACCTTGGCGGAGATCGAGCCGGGGATTCAGAAACTGGTTGCGGCGGTAGGCGAGGCACACGAACTGCAGAAGCAGTCGCCGGAGTTGTTGTCGGTCTATCAGCGGAAAGTGCTGGAACTGGAACGCAAGCTGGGGCTGGTCGATCTGCTGTCGCGTTCCTTCCTATCGCCTCCCATCGACCCCACGCGGGGGAATGTGAGCGAGCAGATGAAGTTCGCGTTGTCTTCGGTGCGGAGCCTCGACGAGCGAACACCCCCACTACTGATTCCCCCGGTGCCGGAACTCACTCGGGAACTGGAACCGGCCTTGCAGCGGAACGACTGGGAAACGTATTCGAAGGCGTTTCTGCTGGATATCCTCTACTCGGGTGGATTTCGGGTGGAGGCAAATCCGTTTTCGAGTAAATTCGCGGAGATCGTCATGGCTTTTCAAGGCGAGGATCCCGCGGGGTTTAATAAGCTGGTCAGGGAGTACCTGGGGCTGGTAAAGGAGCGGCGCATCGAGAAGGTGGATGCGGACAAACTGGCCTTTGAAGCCCATTTCAATTCGTTTTCGCCGTTTTTCTGGCCCGCCTTCATCTATCTGCTGGCGTTCGTGCTGGCGGTGGGAGGCTGGTTGCTCCCTGCCGCGTTGCGTCCGTTGAATCGTGCCTCCCTGGCATTGATTCTGATGACATTCCTGTTGCACACCTGGGCGATCTGGGCGCGGATTCATATTTCCGGCCGTCCCCCGGTCACCAATTTGTATTCCTCGGCGGTGTTCATTGGATGGGCCGTGGTGCTGATGGGCATTGCCTTTGAATCGATTTATAAACTGGGGATAGGCAACGTGCTGGCTGGTGTGGCCGGGTTTGCTTCGTTGTGGATCGCTCACGGTCTGGCGGGCGATGGCGATACCTTCAAGGTGTTGCAAGCCGTGCTGGATACGCAATTCTGGCTGAGTACGCATGTGGTCTGCGTGACCCTGGGCTACGCCGCCACGTACGTGGCGGGCCTGCTGGGAGTGATTTATGTTTTCCGCGGGAATCCGCTGTCGGCGGTGGCGGTGCTGCTGGCGGTTGCCTCCGCCGTGTTACTGCAGCATCAGGAGGGGATTCCTCTGCTGGTCCGCAATCTGGGACCGTTCCTGTTGGCGATTCCGCTGGCCCTGGTGCCGATGTACCTGCTGCACGGGGCATCGCGGATTCAATTACCGGAATGGCTCGAGAAGAACCTGTCCCGCATGATTTATGGCACGCTCTGTTTTGCGTTATGGTTCAGCTTTGTGGGAACCGTGCTGGGGGGCTTGTGGGCCGACGATTCCTGGGGGCGTTTCTGGGGCTGGGACCCCAAGGAAAACGGCGCGTTGATCATCGTACTGTGGAATGCCCTGGTGTTGCATGCCCGCTGGGATAAACTGGTGAAGGATCGCGGGTTGGCCCTGCTGGCCATAGCGGGGAATATCACCACGTCCTGGAGCTGGTTCGGCGTGAACGAACTGGGTGTGGGGCTGCATTCGTACGGCTTTACGGATGGAGTACTGTTCTATCTTTCCCTGTTTGTGTTCAGTCAACTTGCGTTGATTGTGATCGGGGGCTGGGGCAGGGCGAAATCGGTCTCGACACCCGCGTGAAGCCGTTTCCCGCGCGGGCGTGGTTACATGCCCGCGTCGTCGGCGGAAGGGCCGTACATTCCGGGAACCGGGATATCGTTCAGGCGGTAGTACACGCACATATGGGCGCGGTGATGAATGATGTGGTTCATCACCCAGGTGCGAATCACGGCTTCCTTGGGGAGCGTGAAGACTTCTTGCTCCTTCCAGAGAAACTTCCACGGTTTGGCGAACTCCGCATCGTCGGCCCGCAGCAGCGCCTGCCGGGCCTCGGCGACGTTGCGATCGAACAGTTCCAGGTATTCCGCGCGAGACAGGATCACCTGGGGTGGGTCCTCCAACCCGGCATCGAATTGATCCAGGTTGAGCGTGGGAAGGACCCAACTCGGGATATCGGCCAGATGATGGGCCAGCCAACCGATGCTGTTCGATTTGGGGTGTGCCTGCCAGTTCAGTTTATCATCGGGGACCAGTGCCAGTATTTTTCGAGTGTTCGCCATTTCCTCATCGAATTCGGGCAACAACTTTTCCGCGAGACTCATGCGTGGCTCCTGTGTATAAGGGAATCGAGTTCTGCACGAACACGCTACCGGCCTCGGTTTGCGATGCCCCGAGGCCCGGCGAACCGCGACTTGCACGGTGATGAACGTAAGAATACTTCCTGCGGCCGCCTCCCGCAAGGGATTTCCGCCCCGTGAACTCGCGCCGTGACCACTGTGCCGCACTTGGCCGCGATTGGAAGCGGTCAGCCGATGATCCGGGTGAGCACTTTTTCCGCCGTTGCGATGGTCTGTTCGATATCGTCCAGGGTATGCGCTGTGGAAATGAACATCGCCTCGAATTGACTACAGGGGAGATAGATACCTTCATCGAGCATGCCATGAAAGAACCGGGCAAACATCTGGGTATCGTTTCGGCTGGAGATTGCATAGTTGCGGACCGGTTCCGGGTTGAAGAACAAGGTGAGCATGCTGCCGATTTGTGCGACCTGATGCGGCAGTCCGGCCCTGTGTGCGGCTTCGGCCAGTCCGTTGCCCAATCGGCGTCCCATTTCATCGAGTTGAGGGTAGGGGTTTTCGTCGCGGAGAATCCGCAGAGCGGTCAAGCCGCTGGCCATCGCAACGGGATTGCCCGAGAGTGTACCCGCCTGGTAGACCGGTCCGAGGGGGGAAACCATATTCATGATGTCGGCCCGTCCGCCGTAAGCCCCCACGGGCATGCCCGCGCCGATGATTTTTCCCAGCGAGGTCATGTCGGGGGTAATGCCGAAGCGTTCCTGGGCGCCGCCGTATGCCAGGCGGAATCCGGTCATCACTTCGTCGAAGATCAGGACGGAACCATATTTGGTGCATAAATCGCGGCAGGACTGCAAGAATTCACGATCGGGGATGACCGTCCCCATGTTACCGACCACGGGTTCGAGAATAACACAAGCGATCTGGTCCCCCTGTTCCTCGAAGGTGTGGGTCAGTTGGTCGATATTGTTGTATTCCAGGGAAATCGTGTCGCGGGTGCAACCGGCGGGAATCCCGGGGCTGGAGGGGACGCCATGCGTCAAGGCACCGCTGCCGGCTTGAACCAGCAGGCAATCGACATGTCCATGATAGCAGCCCGCGAATTTGATGATCCTGTCCCGACCGGTGAAGCCCCGCGCCACGCGAATGGCAGACATTGTGGCCTCTGTGCCGGAATTGACCATGCGGACCATCTCCAGGGAGGGGACGGCATCACAGAGTAATTCGGCCATTTCCGTTTCGATGGCGGTCGGGGCGCCAAAACTGGTTCCCTTCGTCAGGGCCTGCTGGATGGCTGCCACCACTTGGGGATGCTGATGTCCCAGGATGTGTGGTCCCCAGGAACCGATGTAGTCGAGATAGCGGTTGCCGTCCAGATCGTAGAGGAACGCTCCCTCGCCCCGCTCGATGAACACGGGGCTGCCCCCCACGCCACCAAAGGCGCGCGCGGGGCTATTGACTCCCCCCGGGATGACTCGACGGGCACGTTCCATCTGGGCCAGGCTGGCCGATCGCTGATTCATGTTGCACCTGCTTTTTTGCCGCGGATTAAATTATGACTTGATTGTTGCGGGAATGTCTCGCGCATCGTTCCTAAGTGTTGTCTGACTGGAAACGAAAATGCCCGGCAGCAAGCCTTGGAAGGTCATTTCTGTATCCCCGCTGCCGCCCGGGAAGTCCACCAGCGTTCAAACAGCAGCAGGTCCATGCGCAAGTCTTGTGGGGTCTGGTAGGCGCTGTCGACTTCGCTGACCACAAAGCCCGCGTAGGCGTGCTGTTCCAGCAGATCCCACACCAGGAACATCAATTCCCGGGAACAATACATGGGGCGATGCTCTTCGTATCCGGGCACGTACCCTGGTAAATGCACATGGTTCAGCCTGCCTGAGTGGTTTTCGAGGAAACGAACGAGAGTTTTTTCGAGTCGGGCCAGCGGGGCGTCCTTCAAGGTGAACATCCAGAGGTGTTCGACATCGAGATTCAGCCCCGGGTTGGACTCGGCCCAGTGCCAGAATTCCTTTTCATTGAGGATATGATTTTCGACCGCCAGCCGGATACCGGGGCATTGGGCACGGAGTTCGTGTCCCCAGAGATCCATCATCGGTTGATGCAAAACCAGGGCCTGGCAATCCAACTGCTGATAAAGCTGGACGGTTTGCTGGATGGTGATTTCCTGAACATGCTTGTTGGGCAGGTGGGGCACGTAGCGCAGGGGATACTGTTTTGCCTGATGAATGATGTCATCCACGCGCTGGAGCCAATCTCCGTTCAGCCAGAATTCTGCAAACCGAAAACCTGCCTGCCAGGCGGTTTCGAAACCAGCGGGGTGGGGGGCGAATTTGGTGGCAATTTTCAACATGTGGGGGAGTTTCGGGCGAAGCTCGAGGGGACGACGTATCCTACCGTGGAAAGTATGGCGGGAAACGGCCGCTCCATCAATCATGGAGGGGTCTTAGCGATGCAACGCGACCGGGCTGCCTCCCCTGCAGGGTCCAGGCAGGGGAGGGGGAGAAAAGAAAACAGGCCGGGCTGCTTGCCCGACCTGCCGTTGACCAACGCGGAAACATGGTTCACGCTTCGACTTCGTAACCCTTGCGTTGTTCGCGCGACAGCCACTGATTGGCCTGTTCGTCGCCAACAATTTGTTCCGCCTGAGGATCCCATTGCAGTTTGCGGTCGATGCGAATGGCGATATTTGCCAGATGGCAGGTTGTCATCGCCCGGTGATGCGAATAGACATCGGAAATCGGCAAGGCGCGGGATTTGACGCAGTTCATGAAGTTTTCCATGTGCGTGGTCGGCTTGCCTCCATACAGTTTTTCGATGGCATCCTCGGGCAGGGGATTATCGGCCAATTCCTCGACGGGTCTGCCGGTGATTTTGCCACGGTTGACGAACAATTTTCCTTCGGTTCCCTCGAAGAGGATGCCGTTATCGAAGCCGAGGTCGTCGGCCCGATCTCGAATGTTCATCACGACTCCGTTGGGGAATACCGCCTGGACATGGAACCGGGTGGCGGCATTGTACTGGTCGTCGAGCGTGGGATGGCCATCCTTGTAGGGGACGGGATGTTCGGCCATGAGGGGCTCGACCGAGACGGGTCCCTGTCCGGGGCCACCCTGTTCAATCCCCCATTGCGCGATATCGATGTGATGCGCGCCCCAGTCGGTCATTTTTCCACCGGAGTATTCGTACCACCAGCGAAATTCGTAATGACAGCGGGTTTTTTTGCCATCGCCGCTGAGACGGTATTCCTTCGCGGGGGCCTGTCCCTGCCAGAGTTCCCAATTGAGACCGCGAGGGACTTCCGCGATGGGAATTGGACCGCTGACGGGGGACCCGCCAATGGCGCAGGTCACGGTTTTCACCTCGCCGATGCGTCCCGCGCGAATCAACGCAATGGCCTGGAGAAAACGCTGATTCATTTCGGTGCGCTGTTGTGTCCCGACCTGGAACACGCGCTTGGTGCGGTCCAGCACCTGGATAATTTTCTTCCCTTCGTCAATCGTCAGGGTCAAGGGTTTTTCGCAGTAGAGATCCTTGCCGGCTTTCATGGCCTCAATGGCTATCCGGGAATGCCAGTGATCGGGCGTGACGATAGTGACGATATCGATATCCGTGCGTTCCAGCAATTTACGATAGTCTTCATAGACATCCACCGTCTTGCCGGTTCCCTGATCCTTCTCCATCCGTTCGCGCGCCTTGCCGACGTGATTCGCATCGACATCGCAGACGGCGGCCACATCTCCGAATTTCAAGGCGCCTCCCACGACCTGCCCCCAGCGGGAACCCGTGCCGATGCAACCGATAACGGGGCGTTCATTCGCGGTCGCAAACGCGCCCCGTGCCGATGGAGTGGTGAAGAAATAGGGGACAAAAGCCGCGGCAGCCGTGGTGGCCCCGGTCTGTTTTAAGAAGTCGCGACGGGATTGCATCGATGACATGGAGCGAATTCCTTCAATCAGAGTTTGTCAACGGAGACACTTCAACGGAACAGCATATCTTCTTGCGGTGAAAAAATGAAGCAGCAGCGTGCCTTACGAGGTATCAGGGGGGGATTTAATCGTCTGGTGGGTATGGGGACATTCCGCCCATGGCGCTTCAGGGATTGAGGCGGACGGCAGTGTGCGTTTCGGCGCATAAAATGGGCCAGGGCCGAATGATCGGCCCTGGCCCCAGCAACTCAAGGAAATTTTAGCGGAAATCCTGCTTCAAATTACGACTGGCACCAGGAATTACCGTGTCCGGCTGTTTTTGCTTCCGGACGATTGAGCCTGACGATTATTGCTGCCACCGGCGTAATAAATGGCAGGGTCATCGATGATGAACTCGGTGGACCACGTTTTTCCGTCATCCATGTTCACGGCATTGAAGAACATGGTTGTGAACGTGTGAGCCTTATAGCTGTAGGGGAACTGGGAGGTAATCTTATCTTCCGCAGTCAGATCCTCCACCCCTTTTTTGGCGTAATAGTGCACAGCACCATCCGCGGTGAAGGACATGCCGAACGTCCACCAGCCGGGTTCATGAATCATCGGTCCGGGGATGACATTCCCCTTGGAGTCGCCCCGCACAACAATCATGGCGGAGTCCCTGTCGTGCTTGGGATCGGTCTTGCTGTGGAACTGGATAAACATGCCAGGCCAGTAGGGTTCGACTTTTTCCACCATGGCGGTGCGGAACAGTTTACCGAACAAGCCGCCCCGTGTGTTTCTGCCACCCTTGGACCGAGGATCGGTAATGGGCAATTCTTCTTCTTCCATGATGGTGGTGCGTAAGTCGGCACGAATCCCGAAGTGGGACCCGGTGCGGTCTTCCCATTCCTCGAACGGTGGGAGATAAACGCGGACCACGCAACTGGGAAGCCAACTGACGGGAACCGGACGGGTGTTGATCAGCAAATCGTCCTGTTGTTGTTCGTTGGTAAGGCGTCCCGGGATACCGGTGGATTTCGATTTAATAGCCAAGGCGTATTGACTGCCCGGCAAACCGCCCGGAGGTGTGGCGACGCGCACCACGGAATCGGGCGTGCCTCGCTTGGGGCCTTCGCGCCATTTTTTGTTATTCGAGTATCCGAGCGGCGCGCGGGTGTTTTCGTCCTGCTCGCGACTGCTTTTGGGCATGTTGTAGATGAACTGCCAGTTTTCCATTTCGAAATCGTCGGCCTGTGCGGTCGATTTCGAACCTGTTCCCGGGACATGTTGAGCCACCGCTGGTCCCGCCCAGGCAACGGCAATCGCGGCCATCACCGTGGCGCCACGCAATTTGAGTAACATTGTATTTCCCTTCCCTGAGAGATCGATTCGAGCCGGCTGCAATCCGCTCGAACACCCTGCGTCCTGATTCCGTGAAAAGTGAACGTCGTTAGAATGAACGACTGGAAACCGATGCCCGTTTACGCCCGCAATCCATCCGTCCGCCAACTTGCGCAGGCCGGGGCAGTAGTTGTATCCTGCCATTGGTATCGGTTGTGACGGTTTTCTTGTGCAGTAAAATCCGGGAAATTGCGTCGGAATTCCCATTTTCGGACTTTTTTGTAATATTTGCGTCATGCGGCAGAGTGGCTGACATTTCCGCCGCGGTACTGCATTCCTTTGCGGGCCGGGCTGGTGAATGGACTTTCCCTGGCCTGATTAGAGACCCTGTCTCACTTCAATTCCTTGATCCGAGAACCTGCACCATGCCTCGCTTATCAACCTCGAAGCTGCCGTTGACCCTTGTGCCATTGACTCTGATCGTGTTGATCACGGTGGTCGGTCCTTTGTCTGTCCATGCGGATGGGCCGGGAGACAACATTCCGGCCAATGTCCGACCGATTCCTCCCGTCGGTATAGATGTTCCACCCGAGGAGCAGCAACATCTCCAGCAATTATTGAAGGAACTGCAGCAGCAAATCAGCGAACTGAGGAAGAGTTCCCTTCCGGTGGTGCAACGGTATCTGCCGGATGTTGAGATTTACCACCGAGCGGTGGCCCAGGCCGTGGAGTATCAAGAGTTTTATGCTCCCAGGGATATTGCCAATGCGAGGAAGCAGCTTGAAGAAGGTTTGAAACGGGCAGCCGCGCTGGCACGCCAGCAGACCCCCTGGACGGAGCAGACGGGCTTCGTGGTGCGCGGGTATCGTTCGCGCATCGATGACACCGTGCAACCGTACGGACTTGAAATACCGGCTCACTATCGCGCGTCGGGAAATGACCGTTGGCGTCTCGACCTGTGGTTGCATGGCCGCGGAGAAAAGGTGACCGAATCGGTATTCATTGCGCAGCGGCAGAGTCAGACGATCAAATACACCCCGATCGATACCATAATTCTGCATCCGTTTGGACGTTATTGCAACGCTTTCAAGTTCGCGGGTGAAATCGATGTTCTCGAAGCCTTGGAGCATGCCCGGGCAGATTATCGCGTCGATGACGATCGCGTTTCCGTGCGCGGCTTTTCGATGGGGGGAGCCGGGTGCTGGCAATTGGCGGTGCATTATCCGGATCTGTTCTTTGCGGCCAATCCCGGAGCGGGTTTTGCCGAAACCGAGGAGTTCCTCAACTTCTTCCAGAACGAGGCGGTCAAGCCGACCTGGTACGAGCGCGTCCTCTGGCAAATGTACGATTGCCCGCACTACGCCGCGAATTTTCGGCAACTGCCGCTTATTGCCTACAGCGGGGAAATCGATAAGCAGAAACAAGCAGCGGATATTATGGAGAAAGCGTTGCGGGCCGAGGGGTTGAATATGACGCATGTCATTGGTCCGCAAACCGCGCACGCCGTACACGCGGATTCCGCCCGGATCATCGAGGAAAAGATGGCGCAACTGGCCCGGCGGGGGCGCAATACCATTCCCGAGCGTATCTGTTTCGCCACGCCCACGTTGAAATACAATCGGATGCACTGGTTGACTGTCACGGGGCTCAGGGAGCATTGGCAGCCTGCCCGCGTGGAAGCGGCACTGATCCCGGGCGAGAATCGCATCGAAGTGCAGGTGAGAAATGTGACCGGGCTGGAATTTAATTTCCCGGCTGGGCACGCCCCCTTCCAGGCAGATCGACCCGTCGTGGTGACTGTCGCCGAACTGGGCGTGCCGGGCGAACCGCGTCGATTGGAAGCCGATAGGCAACAAACCGATGGTTCCTGGCAAGGGGCCATTTTTCTGGATGGCGACACTTGGCGTCCCGACTCGCGCCCGGTTGCCGCGGGCGTTCTCGCGAAGCGGCACAATCTGCAAGGGCCGATCGACGATGCCTTCATGGATCGTTTCCTGATCGTTAAGCCCTCGGGGAACGGCTGGCACGAAACGACGGTGAAGTGGAGTCAGGGGGAACTCGACCGGTTGGTGCGGGAATGGCGCCGGCAGTTCCGCGGCGATGCACGCGTGATCGAGGACCATCAACTTACGGAGGAACTGGCTGCCGACAACCATTTAATCCTGTTTGGCGATCCCGAGTCGAATAGCGTGATTCGTAACATCATGGGGAAGCTGCCGCTCCAGTGGACGCGCGATGCAATTCAGATGCGTGGCGTCTCCTATCCCGCCGACCAGCACGCACCGGTCTTGATTTATCCCAATCCCGCGCATCCCGAGCGTTACATCGTCCTCAACAGTGGCTTTACCTATCGCGAGTATGCGTACTTGAACAATGCCCGGCAGGTCCCCACGCTGCCGGACTGGGCCGTGATTGATCTGACAACACCGCCCAATTCCCTCTGGCCTGGCAAAATCGCGGATGCCGGTTTCTTCGACGAACAATGGCTCGTAAAACCGCAGGAACATTAAATCGGACTTTCCCTCGAAGGGTGGGGCTGCGTTAAGCCTTCAAAAAAAAGTCCACGCAGAGATGCAGAGATGGGGAGACGCCAGGCAGTTACCTCTCTGCGTCCCCGCGTCCTGGCGATGCTACGTTGTGTTGATTCCGTGACATAGCCCCTCCACGGTACGGTCCGTGGCCCACATTTCTCACACACTTACCAATGAGGTAAATTTTGCCTCGAAAATGCCCAGAAAACTAGCCGCGCCCGTCAGGAAGTGGGCCACGCGGCCGGTTCCCCAACGAGCACGCCTTGGACACAAAATCAATTCTGGCAATATATGGTGATAAACCGGGCCCCAGTCTGGCCCGCTTCCTGACGGGCGCGGCTAGATTGTCGAAGTCAGCAATCCTGATTTATTGACCCGGGTGAGAAATCCGGGGTAGTCACTCGAATCGCGCGGCAGGGCAAGCATGCTGATCGGATATCCCGCTTCCCCGACGGGTGCCTTCGCCCATGCGCGAGAAATGCGGATTAGTAACGCGCCAGATCGCCCGCCGAGCCGAGGTTGAGGGTTTTGACGACGCGCGTGGCTTCGTTGACCATGAACTTCAATTCGCTGGCCATGGCGATGAACTGCCAGCCTTCGTCTGCTCGTCGCTGGGCATCTTCAACGGTTACCACGTGTAAACCGACCGGTGTCCCGACTTCCTTGCCGACGCTCAGGATTCGCTGCAACATGGCTTCGAACTCCTCCGGCGTGGGATCGGAGCCATCCGCCGTTTCGTTCCGCATCTGGAATTTGAGGTCGTTCGGCCCCACAAAAATGGCATCGACTCCGGGTAAAGAGTAAATTTCACGTGCATTGGCGACCCCTTCGGGGGATTCCGTCTGCAACACGACGAGAATTTCATCGTTGGCGTACTTGTAGTAATCTCCGGCGGCAGCCCCGAAATTGAGGGAGTGCATGGCCCCTCCGACCGAACGGTTTCCGACGGGCGGATACTTGGCGGCAGCAATGGCGGCCTTTGCCTCGGCGACCGTGTTCACCATGGGAACGACAATACCCATGGCCCCGGCATCGAGAACGCGTTTGATGTGGTCGTGATCGCCACGGGGAACGCGGGCCAGGGGGACGCAACCGGCGTCGGCAATGGCGGCGAACATGTGCGCCGCGGTTTCCCAGTTGACCGGGCTGTGTTCGATATCCACCGTGAGCCAGGGAAAGCCAACCCGAGCCATGAACCGGGCAGCGAAAATACTTTCCAGCGAGAGCCAGGTGCCGATTTGTGGCTGCCCCGCCCGCAACGCTTTTTTGACTGGGTTGGATTTCATAAAATACCCCCGTGATCGTTCTCAAGGAGAGCGGGTGGGCTGGCGTGGCCTTCGCTCCGTGGATTCATGTTTCTCGCAAGCCGAACTGCGTGGGATTTTCCCCCACTGGAAGTGGATGAGTATGACGAATGCATCAGCGGATTCCCAGCCAGGCGCGTGGGAATATCATGCCGTCGCTAAAGTGGGCGATCTGGCCGAAAATTCGGGGCAGTCCGTTCCCTTGAAGGGAACGGTGATTGGCCTGTTTCTTTCCGGAAATACCTATTACGCCATCAGCGATTTCTGCCCGCACCAGGGGGCTTCACTTTCCGGGGGATACGTGGAGGAAGGCCTGGTGATGTGCCCCTGGCATGCCTGGAAGTTCCGTTTGAGTGACGGTGCCTGGGCCGATTCGCTCAAGTCGCCCATTCGCTGTGCCAGCTATCCCGTGCGGGTGGTGGGAGATACGATTGAAATCGGGCTGCCCGTAACGCCCTCATGAACAGTCAGACACTCTACAAGATCGGGGGGAGCCTGCTCGACTGGCCAGAATTCCCCTCCCGCCTGAGGCTGATTTTGCAGTCTGATTCCCAGGCCGTACTGATGACGGGAGGCGGGGCAGCGGCCGATGCCGTCCGCGGCTGGGATCGTGTCTTTCCGTTGGGAGAGGAAACGGCGCACGATCTGGCGTTGCATTCCCTGACGCTGACCGCGCGCTTGTTGACCCGTTTGCTGCCACAAATCGAACTGGCCAGGACCCCCGCCCAACTATCGGAGATTTTGGCCTGCAAACGCACGCCGGTACTGCTCGTGCACGACTGGGTTTCGCGATTGGAACCTGCCGCGCGCATTCCTCTGAGGCACGATTGGCAGACCACGAGTGACAGCGTGGCCCTGTGGCTGGCATTTCATCTGCAGATACCGCGGCTGGTGCTGGTCAAGTCGACGGATACCGAGGTGGGGCAAACCCCGGAGTCCGCGGCCGAAGCAGACCTGATCGATATGGAATTCCCCCGCCTGTTCAGGCAGATTCAACACACGGGCGAGCCGTTGACGACGGAATGGATCAATTTGCGATCGGAGAGCGCCCCGTTCCTTCCCAGCCCCGTTGCCTGGGTATGACCCTGCATTCCCAACCGGCAGTAGAAATCGCGAAACATGAAGGGAGACTGCCCGTGAATACGTTTCGGGCGGGCTTGCGGGAATTTTGGTGGTTTGGATTGAAGCAGGCCTGGGCATGTCTGTTTGGAGGGTACCTGCTGTTCTGGATCCTGCTGACAAAACTTTGGTATCCCCTGGAAGATTTCCTGCCCCGGTACGACTTTCTGCTGCTGTGCGCCGTTCTGTTTCAAACCCTATTGCTCGCATTTCGCCTGGAAACCTGGCGGGAAGCGGGCGTGATTGCCGTATTTCACGTCGTTGCCACGGCGATGGAAGTGTTCAAAACCTCCGAGACCATCGGTGCCTGGCATTATCCGGGGACATTCGTGGTGGGTATTGGAAATGTCCCGTTGTTTGCAGGATTTATGTATTCGGCGGTGGGAAGTTATATCGCTCGAATCTGGCGGATTTTCGCGTTTCGCTTCTCCAGTTTTCCGCCACGCGGCTGGGCGTTGTGCCTGGTCGGCCTGATTTACATGAATTTTTTTACACACCATTACTGGTACGATTTACGAAATCCGCTGCTGGTGGGGACCGGGCTGCTGTTTGGTCGGAGCCAGATCTATTTCCGTGTCGATCGGGACTATCGTCGTATGCCGTTGCTGCTGGGATGCCTTTTGGTGGCGCTGTTCATCTGGTTTGCAGAAAATCTGGCCACATATGGCAACATCTGGCTGTACCCATCACAACATGATGGTTGGCATATGGTTCCGATTTCGAAACTGATTGCCTGGTTCCTGTTGATGCTGTTGAGTTTTGTGCTGGTCTCGCTTGTCAATCCCCCGCTGCGCTTCGAGCAGCCCTCCCGGGATCGGAATTGCGAAAGTGAGGTATCCCCCTCACGGGGTTAAGAATTCTCCCTAATATCGCGTTCCTTCTGAATTTATGGAATCGGTTCTGACGATAACGACTGAGGATACGATTTGCGCTCGCGCGCCAATTGCACAGAGTTTGCGGATTAGACTGCACAGGGATGGGGCAGTTGCATTATCCGGGGTGTTCCGCAAAGAGTACTTCTCTCCCGCAGAAAGTCAGCGTTCGTATGGAAGACGAGATTATCCACGGTTTTATCGAAGAGAGCTGGGAGAATCTGGGGCAACTCGACGTAGACATTGTTGCCTTCGAAAAAGATACCAGCAACGATGAACTATTGGCAGGCGTGTTTCGTACGATCCATACCATTAAGGGAACGTGCGGATTTATCGGCCTGGTTCGGATCGGAGCGGTCTCGCATGCAGCCGAGAATGTGCTGGGGAAAATGCGCGATCACTCCATCCCCCGCACCCCCGAAGCCATTACATATATTCTCGAAGCCGTCGATGCCATCAAGGAATTGCTGCAAGGACTGGAAGCGACAGGCGAAGAACCGTGTCTCGACCATACGGCTCTGATCGATTGCCTGGAACGGGTAGCTCACCCCGAAGCCGAAAGTGCTTCGCTGGAACTCGAACCGACCGCGTGCGGCAGCGAAGCCCCCGTGCAGCAGGAAATCGGTGGAGAGAACTCAACCGTGCCGACGGCGATCGTGACGGTCGATTCCGAAAATCTGTTGACCGCATCGGGCGAGGTCGACTTCGACGCGCTGGATCGGGCCATCAACGAGGCCGCTGCCCGTCATCGCGAGAAGATGCAGAATCAGGCGGCGAAGCCACAGCAACAGCCCGCGCCGGCCATTCCCGCCCCGGTGGGGCAAGTCGTCTCCCAGCCGAAGGGGGGAAGTCAGGACAAATCCGACGATGCCAAGGATGCGGGTGAAAAGAAATCGGTTTCGGATCTGTCGATCCGTGTGAGCGTGGAAGTGCTGGACCAGTTGATGAATCTGGTGGGCGAACTGGTGCTGGCGCGAAATCAGTTGATTCAATTATCGCGCGGCGATGAAGCCTCGAAGTATGCCGCACCCCTGGCACATTTGAATCGGATCACCACGGACTTGCAGGAAGGGGTCATGAAAACGCGGATGCAGCCCATCGGCAATGCCTGGAACAAGCTGCCGCGCCTGGTGCGTGATCTTTCAAAAGTGACCGGCAAGCCGATCGAACTGGAAATGCAGGGAGCGGAGACGGAACTCGACCGCACGGTGCTGGACGCCATCAAGGACCCGCTGACGCACATGGTGCGGAACTCCGCCGATCACGGGCTGGAATCGCCACGGGACCGGCTGGCGGCCGGAAAGCCGGAAACGGGAACCATCCGCCTGAACGCGTATCACGAGGGGGGGCACGTCATCATCTGCATCGAGGACGATGGCGCGGGAATCAATACCGAGAAAGTGTTGAACAAATTGATCTCCCAGGGGTTGGTCAGCGAAGCGGATGCCGAGAAACTGAGCGAATACGAAATTCACCAATATATCTTTCGTGCGGGATTTTCGACCGCCGAGCAGGTCAGTTCCGTGTCGGGTCGTGGCGTGGGCATGGACGTGGTGCGCACGGAAATCGAGCGAATCGGAGGAATGGTCGATCTGATCTCCCGCCGAGGTCTGGGAACCACGGTGCGGATCAAAATACCGCTAACACTGGCGATTGTCTCGGCACTGGTGGTGGAAAGTGGAGGACAGTCCTTCGCAATTCCTCAACTGGGGATCATGGAACTGGTGCTGCTGACCGCGGAGGAACGAAATCGGATCGAGCGTGTCCACGACAAGCAGGTTTACCGGCTGCGGAATCGGCTGCTGCCGTTGGTGAGACTTTCGGATGTCCTCCAGATCGAAGCTCCGCCCACCAGCGATGGGAACACGAATATCGTCGTGGTACAGGTCGGCGAAGAACAGATGGGGCTGCTGGTCGACCACGTGTTTGACACGGAAGAAATCGTCGTCAAGCCGGTCGGGTTGCTGCTCAAGGAAATCAACATCTATCAGGGGACCACGATCCTGGGCGATGGGCGCGTGATCATGATTCTGGATGTTTCCGGGATTGCCTCCGAATTCGGCTCGTTAAACACGTCCCAGGTGGATCGGGAGTCGTCCAGCGACCAAGAGCGTGCCACGAATGCCGATTTGATCAGCCTGCTCGTGTTCGATACCGGCGAACAGACCATGGCGGTGCCGCTGTCGCTGGTCTCTCGGCTCGAGGAGTTCCCGCGACATTCGATCGAACGCAGCAGTAATGGTCATGTGATTCAATACCGAGGCAGTCTACTCCCGCTGCAGAGTATCGAGGGCGCACCGGCGCAGGGAATAGCGGAGTTGCAGCCGGTGATCGTTTTCAGCGATGGCGAACAGTCGATGGGCCTGATGGTGGCTGCAATTCGGGACGTGGTCGAGGAGCAACTGACGATTTCGGTGCAATCGAAGCGTCCGGGCGTGCTCGGAACGGCAGTGATCAATGGACAGGCGACGGAGGTCATCAATACGCAGCATTACCTGCTGCGTACAAATCCCGACTGGTTCCGCAAGAGCCATCCGGTGCACTATCGCATCCTGGTAATTAACTCGTCGGCATTTTTCAGGCAATTACTGACAACGGCTTTGCGTTCCGAGCAGTATCTCACCGTGGCTGTTGATTCGGTTGAATCGGCGTTGAATCATCTGGAAAAGGATTCCGCGTTCGACCTGGTCATCGTGGATTTCGATCAGCCCGAGATCCAGTCGGGTGAACTGATTATCTGGCTACGGGAACAACAGGCGACGGCCTCGGTTTCCATTCTGGGGCTCTGTTCGCGATTGACGCCCCATCTGGAACAGGATGCCAGCCGGGCAGGCTGCCATGCCGTGTTGGAAAAACTGGATATCACGGAATTGACGCAGGCCATCGAACGGCTGTGCGGCCCAAGCCACTGGAATCGAGGAGTTTCCGCATGATCACAACCACCGCCAGCGTCCCGCGCGGCAAGCAGGTGCCACATGTCGTGGAAAAACGCCAATACGTTTCCTTCTGGGTCGATGGCCAGTTACTGGGAGTTCCCGTACAGGTCGTCCAGGAGGTGCTGACGTCCCAGCATATTGCCCGCGTACCCCGGACGCGTCCGGAAATTGCGGGTCTGCTGAACCTGCGTGGCCAAATCGTAACAGCCGTCGATCTGCGAAAGAGCCTGGGATTGCCTCCCCGCGCGATCGACCAGACGTGCATGAATGTTGTGCTGCGATATCGCGGTGAATCTTTCAGCCTGCTGGTGGATGAAGTGGGGGATGTCATTGAAGTGGACAGCCACGGCATGGTGGCTCCGCCCCGCACGCTGGATCAGAGGTGGAAGAAGGTTACTTCGGGGATCATTCGCCTGGATGGTCGATTGTTCATCATTCTAGATTTCACCACCATTCTGGGACTGCAGTAGCGCGACCCTGTCACCTGGTTTAGGATTCGATTTAGTGGGTACTGGCATGAAATACAACATTCCCCTGTTGCGGGCATCCTTCGATTTGATCGCTCCGCGGGCCGATCGCTTCGCTGCGTCGTTCTACCAGAGCTTGTTTCGCAAGCATCCCGAAATCGAAGGATTGTTTACTCGAAATTCGCCGGAAGATCAGCAACGAAAACTGATTCAATCGTTGATCGTGATTATGAAATCCCTCGATCAACCCGAAAAACTAACCCCCTTCCTGGAAGAAATGGGAGCGCGGCACGCCGAATACCATGTCCAGGAGCAGCATTACGGCTATGTCAGCCAAGTGATGCTGGAGACGCTGGCCGAATTTCTGGGTGACCAATGGACCGATGTGCTGGCCCAACAGTGGTTCAACGCATTGGAGGATGTGATTTGCATTATGCAGAAGGCCACCCATGCCGCGCATGAGGCAATTGCAGCCACCCCCTTGCCGGCCACGCTCGATGCATTCGACGAGGAAGCCCTGCGATACCAGGATCATCAGAAAGAGCTCTACGAGGATCTCTTCTCGGAAGAGACACCCGTCGTGACCGCATACACGGGAGCGACGGTCGAGTCGTCCAGTCGAGTCGAGGCGGAGCGAACGGACACTTGGTCCCCATTCGCTCGCGAAGAGCAGCCCGCCGTTCCTCCCTCGAAACTGGATTATGACGGAGAACCAATTCCGCGGAATCAATTTGCCCAACCCCATGCCCAAGAGGAGAGTGTAGAAATGGCTACCCAAACCATCCCGTCGCAAACCAGTTCGTCATTGGAAAACAACAAGGCGGCGGTCTACTTCAACATGATCGAAGCGATGCCCATCAACGTGATGATGGCCGATCGCGATCTCAAAATCACCTACCTCAACAAGGCTTCGGAAGAGCGGTTGAAATCCCTCGAGAAGTATTTGCCCATCCCCGTCGCGAAGATGGTAGGACAAAGTATCGACATCTTTCACAAGAACCCCAATCATCAGCGGACCCTGCTGAAGGATCCCCGGAATCTGCCGCATCGGGCACAAATCCATGTCGGGCCGGAAACACTGGATCTGCTGGTCAACGCGGTCCACGATGCCCAGGGAGAGTACACGGGCGCCATGGTGACCTGGGATGTCATCACCGAAAAACTCAAGTTGGAAAACGAGATGACGCGCGTCATGAACATGATGGATAACATCCCCATCAATGTCATGATGGCCAATCTGGATTTTGAACTGGTCTATATGAACCCGGCCTCCATTAACACCCTCAAGCAGGTGGAACATCTGCTCCCCATGCCGGTGAATAAAATGGTCGGGCAGAAGATCGATGTCTTCCACAAGGCGCCCGAACAGCAACGCAAGCTGCTCAGCGATCCGCGGAATCTCCCCTACCAGGCTAAGATTCAATTGGCGGACCAGGTTCTGCATTTGAAGGTTTCCGCGATTTTCGACCGGTCTGGCAGTTATGTCGGCCCCATGGTGACCTGGGAAAACATTACGGACCGCATCCGCCTGGCGGACGAAATCGAACGGGACATCCGGAATGTCGTGGAAGTGGTGACCAGTTCCTCCAACGAAATGCAGGCCAGTGCCCAGAGCATGACCCAAGTTTCGGACCAGACATCGCGACAGGCACAACTCGTGGCGGCCGCCAGCGAAGAAGCCACCAAGAACGTGCAAACCGTGGCTTCTTCGGCCGAGGAACTGAGTGCCTCGATTGCCGAAATCGCCCGCCACGTGCAGGATGCCTCCCGGATGACGGCCAAGGCCGTTCAAGAGGCGGATCGCACGAATGTCACGATCAAGGAACTGGGAGACTCCAGCGAGCAAATCGGACAGGTCATCAAGGTAATTACGTCGATTGCCCAGCAAACCAATCTGCTCGCCCTCAATGCCACCATCGAAGCTGCCCGGGCGGGTGAAGCCGGCAAGGGCTTTGCCGTGGTGGCCAACGAAGTGAAGGAACTGGCACGGCAAACCGCCAAGGCGACCGAGGAAATCAGCGAAAAAATCGGCGCGATTCAGTCGGCAACCGGTGGGGCAGCCTCCGCGATTGCATCGATCAGCGAAAGTATCAGTCGCATCAACGAGATTTCCACGACGATCGCCAGTGCTGTCGAAGAACAGACCGCTGCCACGGACGAAATCGCGAGAAATGTTGCCGAGGCAGCCACCGGGACCGCCGAGGTCAGCATGAATATCTCGAAGGTCTCCAGTGCGGCGGCGGAAAGTGGCACCGCGGCCAGCGATATCTATACAGCTGCCGTCGGTCTGGCACGGGAATCGATCACCTTGAACGAAACCGCCAACAAGTTCCTGACGCGCATGCGGAGCATCTGACCGTCCACAGCTTTCTCAACCGATCCCAGCAGCGATTCCATTCCGGATTCGCTGCTGTTTTGTTTTCCAGGCACCCTCCCCAACGAGCCGCTCCGTGAGGAAGCGTTGATTTATCCATTTTTATGTGCCACTGATCGGCTTGTCCGCCAGTGCGAGCGCGGCGTGGCCCGCTTCGGGGAGCTTCACGAGGCGCGGGCCGTCCTCGCTGCGGAGGTTTCCTTCGGACCCGGCGGCGGGGATTCTTCCAGGACCTGATCGGGCATGCTGGGAAGTACGGGCGCATCGAGGTTTGCTCCGGTCGGACGGACCGCGATGGTTCGCAGCCCGATAGTATCGGACAATACTTCCATACTGGGGATGCGGAACAGCAGCCATAACGCTCCGCAGCGGGCCACGGAAGAGAGGGCGAACAGCGTCAAATACCCGGCAAAGCTGGTATCCATCAGGTACAGAATCGCCCCCCCAATCAGGGAACCGGTTACCCAGGCCGCGGTATTGATGAGGTTAAAGAGGGTCAGCAAACTGGTGCGTTCCTCCTCGGGTATCGATTCGAAAAAGAGCAGAAAAAAAGCGAGTTCATACGCGGCCCAGACCACTCCGGAGAATATCTGTGTCGACAACAGCCAGTAGAAATTCTGCGAAAACACCCAGCAGGCACTGACGGGCGTGATGCCGATCGCTCCCAGCCACAATAAACGCATGGCTCCCATGCGATGTGCCAGTCTGCCCAGGGCAGGCAACGCCAGGATGCGGGCCAGGAAGGCGACCGCAATCAGTGTCACATATTCCGCGTAACTGTGGTGGAGATTCTTGAACATGAACGGCGTAAAATACGGGCCGGAAATTTGCACGGCCGCCTGGACGGCCACCAGAAAGACGAGGAGTCGTCCTCCCGGCCCATCGGCCAGTTCGCGGAACAGACGGCGGTAGGGATGCGGCTGCATCTTGGGCGGAATGGGAATCGGCTCGCTTTGACAGGCGAGCATCACGACGGAAACCACCCGGCACATGCCGGCGATGCCAAACAGAATAGCGAAGGATTCCAGCACGAAGTCCCGTTGCGACGCCCACTGCAACAGGAGTCCTGAAACCAGAAAACCACAGAAGACGCAGGCTTGGGAAATCCGGGTCCGGGCAGCAAAAAAACGGGGACGGACGCGAACCGGCACCAGCGTGCCAATCCAGGTATTCCAGGCCGGCCCCGTGGCCAGGCTCGCCCCCCAGTAAATCGAGGCGATTAACAGCACAGTCCCCGTGGTAATCGAACCGCGACAGGCGGCGGCAATCAACGGCAGGAACATGCAGGCCTGCACCGCCGCGCACATCACCACCCACCGCTTATGAGATCCGAGCCAGCGGACGGCCCTCGGGGAAACCATTTGCAGCAGGCCTCCCACGACGAGAGGCACACTTCCGATCAGGCCGGCGATCAACTCTCCCAAACCAATGGCCAGAACAAACGCGGGAAGATAGGTCTCACCCAGCCCCACCATCATGCCGAAGGCGGCTCCATCCCCGACGCTACAACGCAAATCCTTGCGCACGCGTAACTTGTCTTCCCCATTTTGTTCGGGGGAATCATGCTCGGCCAAACATACAACGTCGGTGGACAAGTCGGATTTTCTACAGGCGGGAACGAACCAAAAACCTTCCGCGGGAAGGCCAGCTACCAGCCAGACAGGCCCATGCCAACCCAAGTTCGCGGGGAATCGTCGGCCGGGCGATCATGGCAGTCTCATAAGTCCAAACAATATACGCGGTTTGCGATTGTGAAAAGACCAAACCAGGGCAATCTTGCATAACCCGAATTTCTACCACCGTTCCCCATTCCCCCAACGAGCCACTCTCGCAAGCATGCGGGCCCTGCGTGGGGAACATCAAGCATCGTTTGACGAATGCAACATATTTCTTTGCATGACATTGCGATGACATCTCGGCTGAATCAGCCGCGAGCCCGGCTTCCCCGGCAGTTTCTCGAGGAGTCCTAAAACCGTGGGGTGACCAGAAGATGAAACAGACAGGCGCGGGAGCCGAATTCCACACGCTGCCGATCCACCCCCACCCCCCACGAGGGGCAGGAACAATGCGCGGTTGTCAGCGACCAAAGCCATGAACGAAGATGTCGAGGAAGATGACGAGCACCATCAGGCTGAGGACAAAAGCCATGCCAGCGTAGGTGGCGGCAATGAGGACTTTTTCACTCGGTTTTCTGCGGGTGATCCCTTCCCAGAGCAGGAAGACCATGTGTCCGCCATCCAGTAATGGAATCGGCAGGAAGTTGAGAACGGCGAGGTTGACACTGAGGAATCCCAGGAAGAGGGAAAGATCGGCAAGCCCCTGTTGCGAAACCTGATAGGCCACGCGGGCTATTCCGATCGGCCCATGCAATTCCTTGACGGAAAGTTTCTGCGTGATCAGATTTTTCAGGGTGAGATAAATATCGATGATGCTGTTGCGGGTATGGTTGATGCCCATGGCGAGCGCTCCCGCGGTCGTCTCGGCTTTCTTTTTTTCGGAAAGCAGAGTCATCTGGATTCCTCGGGTGGGAAGATACCAATCGGTGGCGCGTTGGGGTTCGAGTTCCAGAGTCTTGGTTTCCTTGCCGTTCCTCAAAATCGTGAGTCGGGCATGCCGGTTGGAGGCTGCCTGCATCAACCAGAAGGCGTGAGCCCAGTTGCGATTGGTTTCGTCGAGTGGGATCCGGAGTTTGTCGTTGTCGGCGGCAAAATCGTCCAGTTTTTGTCCTTCGGGCTGATAGAGTTGGACCTGCGTGATGTGATCACCGGCCTGAATTTTCCCTTCCGCCTGGCTCCCTTCCTCGACTTTCAACACAGTGGGGATGAGGTGAAAGGCAACACCAATCGCGGGGACCGAGAGGGGACTGTTCCGCATGCTGGGCCGTTCGACCCAACCGGGACGATCCTCGGGAGTCATTTCCAGTTCGTGCTGTTTATCTCCCGTGCCCGGAGACTCTCTGGTCACGAGGATTTTGACGTTCTGTCCGTGTCGGTCGGCGAAAAACTCAGGCAGCGTGAGGGGATTCAGGTCTTTCCCGACATCCAGGTTTTCAATCCGTACAATTTTATCGCCGGGTTTGAGTCCGGCACGGGAGGCCGGAGAATCTTCCTGGACCGCCTCGATCGGTCCGATGTCCATCCAGAGGCCCAGGGTGCGGAAGGTTTGTGGGCCGACCCGAATTTCCAGATCCTGAGCGGACTTCGGCCCCGTTTTGCGGAGCACATGAAAAGTGACTTCCTGACTCCGTTTACGGGCCAGGGTATTTTGCAGGTCGGCGAAACCGGAAAGTTCCTTGCCATCGATTGCGGTAATGAGATCGGCTGGAGCAAACGGGGGCGTGGCGGCATCGGCGGGGCTGCCGAGGACCGTCACGCGGTTATCCTTTACATCGGGTCCGGAAGCCAATTCCAGGCTGGAGATGGGGCCCACGCCGATTTCGCGGCGAGTGCCGTTCATTTCAGGATAGATCTGGGCGGAAAAGGTTTCTCCCGTGTAACGAATGCCATCGACTTCGAGCACGTCGGAAGAAGAGAGAGCGGTGGCACGGATAATGTCGCCAAAGCTGGAGATATCGCGCCCATTGATGCGCGTCAGACGATCCCCTTCTTGAATACCGGCCTTCCAGGCGGGTTTGCCCACAAACACCGTACCCAATTCCGAGGGAGGAACCTTCACCCCGACGCCGAAGGCAAAGGCAAAAAACAACAAGCCCGTGATGATATTCATAATGACGCCGGCGGAAATGATGGCCATGCGTTGCGGGACATTCTTGGCGATGTAGGAACGGGGATCCTGCTCGACTTCGACGCTGGTCATCTGTGCGGGGTCGGCATCGTCCTGGCCGAGCATTTTGACATATCCGCCGAAAGGAATCAGCGAGAGGGCGTATTCCGTTTCGCCCCACTTCCAGGAAAATAGAATGGGGCCAAAGCCAATGCTGAAGCGTTCCACATTGACATTGCACCATTTGGCAACGGCAAAGTGACCCAACTCGTGGAAGAAAATGACCAGTCCCAATCCCAGGGCCACGATCAGGATATTTTGAATGTTGCTTAGACTGACTGCCAGCACACAGGCAGCGGTTATGGTTGCCACTGAATAGTCTCCTTGCGCGCCCATTCGTCCAGGGCGACTAATTCCTCAAACGTGGGAGAGATCGTAAAGGGATGCCGATCGAGGATGTCTCGGCAGGCCTGGTCGATATCATAGAAAGAAATGGCATTCTGGAGAAACCGTGAAACCGCAACTTCGTTGCAGGCGTTCAAAACGGCCCCGGAGGTCCCCCCGAGCCGTGCGACATCGAATCCGAGGTTCAAGGCAGGGAATGTTTCGAGATCAGGGGGGAAAAATTCAAGACAGCTGCGCGAGGAAAAATCCATTCTGGACGCAACTGCTTCCCATCGTTCAGGATACGACAATGCGTACTGAATGGGCAATCGCATGTCGGGAGGCGACAGTTGTGCAATGACCGAACCATCCTGAAATTCCACAAAGGAATGCACGATCGACTGTGGATGCACCACGACTTCAATTTGCTCGGGTTGTAAATTAAACAACCAGCGGGCTTCGATGACTTCCAGGGCCTTGTTCATCAGAGTCGCGGAGTCGATTGTGATCTTGGGGCCCATGCTCCAGGTGGGATGTTTCAGGGCCTGCTCCGGGGTCGCGTGCGCGATCTGATCGCGGGTGCAGCCGCGAAAAGGGCCACCACTGGAGGTGAGCACGATTTTGGCCACTTCGGCGCGGGTACCGGCCTGCATCGCCTGGAAAATAGCCGAATGTTCACTGTCAACTGGCAAAAGTTCGGCCCCGGAAACTCGCGCCGCCTCGACAATCAGCGGGCCGGCCACGACCATGGTTTCCTTGTTCGCAATGGCCAGCCTCTTGCCGGCCTTGGCCGCCGCAAGGGAACTGGCCAATCCGGCCGCTCCCACAATGGCTGCCACCACGATATCGATATCGGGCGACGCTGCCAGTTGCGTGATTTCCGAGGACCCGAATTGGAGTTCGGTTTCAGGGGGAAATGCCTGAAGATCGACTCGGTCTCGGCAGGTCTGATCGGCAAGAATTGCGAGGCGGGGGCGAAATTCCCGGCAGATGGCAGCCAGTTTTTGCCAATCCCGGTGGGCGGAAACACCGTGCAGCGTCAACCGGTCGGCGTGAGCCCGCAGAACATCCAGCGTACTGGTACCTATCGATCCGGTTGCACCCAACAGGGCAATTCGATTCATCGTTCTGAAATATGTCTCGACTAGGGTGCAGAGCAGGACCGGAAGAAATGGAACCCGGTCCCTGGGATAATCGTGTTGTCCGCTGAGAATAGTTCGTCGGGCGGCAGTTCCACAAGGGAGATGCACGCGGGCCGCGCGGAGAGCCTACGAGTGTATGGCATGGTCTGTTACAATGCGGAATGCCGAGGAAAAGTCTGTTGCTCGAAATCCAGAAAACAGGTTTCGTCCCCGCGGAAGCAGGGGGCTTTTCCAGATTACAATACCTGGCCAACAGGTCAAACGCGTCATGTCACGACAGGGCCAGCGTTCTAACCCGGATAAGGAGTGTTCATGGATTTCCGTTTGCCGGAATCGCCCCATTTTCGAAATGTCGTTGCAATCCTAATGGGATTGATGGTGAGTGCAGCGGTTGTGGGAACCGTCGAGATGCTGGGGCATGCCGTGTACCCGACTCCTGCCGAACTCGATCTTGGCAATGCGGAGGAACTGGGAGCCTTCCTGGCGACGTCGCCAGCCCTTTTCCTGATGTTTGTCGTGTGCGGCTGGTTTCTGGGAATCTTTTGCGGATGTTTCGTGGCGGGGGTGCTGGGTGGCCTCCAGGGAGTGGTGTGCGCCATGGTCACGGGGTTGGTGCATGCATCGATGGTGATCCTGCTGCTGATGCAGCTCCCCACGCCAATGTGGTTCCGCATGGCGGGTGTGCTGGTGCTGGTTCCCGGTGGCTGGATGGGTTGGCGATTTTCCGACCGACTACTGGCCTATTGGCAAACCCTGGAAAGGGAATCCCCTTCCCCAGGGGAGAAATGAGGGGGAAATTGCTGAAGATCCCCCGCGATCCGAAGGCACAGCGGACGTGAGTATTTTGAATTTGCGTGCATGTCATCGCGACATCTTGTGGCCGATACTCGCATGGCTGCCGCGGAAATGGTACGCACAGCATACCCTGCGAAATTATCACAGCTTGAAAGCGAGGAACGACCACTTGCCTGTCCACGGGGAAAACCGGACAAGCGGTGGCTCTCGCCGAGAGACCGCTTGTCCGTACAGGGCAAATCGACCAGCGCTCAGGTGACCGGGGCCACGGTCGAAACCGGAGCACGCAACAGCGCGATCATGTCGGTATTATCGGGGAACGCATTTCGTGCCAGGGAGACGACTTCCCCCGCAGCCTTGATTGTCAGCCGGACAGCGCGATCAACCAGTTCTTCGGCGGAGGGGCTGTCCCCTTCGGCCAATGTGACCACGCGGGAATCGGGCTCGAACCAGCCCCAGACGTGGGCTCCTTCGCGGATCATCAGGGTTTCGATCAGTCCTGCTTCCGCCGCGGAAAGAACGTGCGCCAACTCCCTTGCGGCCGTCTGCCGGGGGAGACGGATTTGATATTGATCCACGAGCGTTTTTTCTCGTTGCTGAAACAGTGGCAACACGATCTCCCAGGCCCGGTCGTGCAATTCCTTTCCACTGAGTTGGTCGGGGCTGCCGGTGATCGACTGTTCGCACAAGCCGGGGTATTGGTTGGCCTGCTGGTAAATGGGAAAGAGATATTCGACTCCCGCAAAGACCAGCGGCGCGGCAGACGATTTCAGGATTTCCGCGACGGCGTCGTCGATTTTTCGGAAATACACCTGGAGTTGCTCCTTGGTATTATCTTCGAACTGTCCGTGAAAGACAGACATATTCGCCCCGCCACGGGTTTGCATGCTCTGCTGTATCGAACGGAGATTAAGTTGCATCTTCTGCCAGGTTTCCATGGTATCCCGCAGATTCAACGGCAGGCTGTCGTTTTCGATCTGATGGATCGAGTCGCGATCTCCGCTGAACAGCCGGCAGGAATTCTGGCTTACCGCCAGCAGATAGAAGGTGCCATTGCTTTGGAGCAGCGGCAGCAGGGGATTGACATAAAAATTTTCTCGAACATGTACCTGCTCGGCAAACACCCGAGGCAAGCGGAGCACCCGATGAAAATCCCTGGACAGGAAAATGGCCAAGCCATCCGCCTGGTGCTGCCAGAAACTCTGATCATCGGAAAGCTGGCGAACCGGCCCGATGATCGTTTCAATTTCATCCGCCGGCATCCCCTGCTGTTCGAGTTGATCCCGGGCATCGTTCAGGGTGTTCTTGAAGCGAATGGCGTCCTGCAGGGACTCGGGCGGTTTCCGATGCGTGGGAAAATAAATGGAAATCGCGGGGAGACCGGTGAAGCCAAGTAATTCGTGCAGATGCTCGCGAGTAAATAAGTCCATGACTGTGTCCTCCCTTGCGTTCGATGTCCACGGATGTTTCATCGAGGGAGCCGACTGCATTCCATTGGGAGATAACAGGCATGCACCCCTCCAGAAATCGCTGACTCGATTATACACAATCGGAGGCCGAAATGCACAGCCACACGGCCCTGCGGCGACATTGCAGGAAGGTTCCGCTGGCTGCGGGAATAAAACGGACACAGGCGGCGTGCGGGCAGGCAACCGACCGGTTTCGGTGTTTCCAGACCGGGGTTCGAGCCCAGGAAGATCAACAGATCCGAACATGAATCGGTCGGCTGGTTGCACGTTCCTGAAGCAATTATGTCGAACCAGATCGCAGGGAGCATGACGTTCCGTTGATGCTTATCGTTCCAACGAATTCCAATAAATAGTAGTCGCTATTGTCGCCGTCTTAATTATGTTGAGTATGCCCCGGCGAGTGGCTGTTGTGTACTGGGGGGGCTGCCCCGCTGTGGCGTCCCGTGAGGGAGCGAATTCCCGTTTAGTCTTCGCTTCGGGGAGTATCGGTTTTTGTTTCGCGCCACTTCATGGCACGGTCCATCGGTTCGATACGGAGCACCACCACGCCGTTCTGGAAGAGGCGGACGGTCCCGGTGGATTCGGAAACGGCTATGGCGATGGAATTGGTGGCCTTGGAAATCGCGGCAGCGGCCCAGTGCCGGGATCCAAGACCCTTGGAGAGCGTCAGGCCATCCGCCGGGGCATCGAGAATTCGCCCAGCTGCCTCGACGGTACCATCCGAGGCGATGACGAAGGCACCGTCAATCTGGGCCAGTTCCTTGACACTTTCTCGCACGCGGGGATTCCGCAGCTTGCAATCCTTGCGGTTGTATCCGCGAAAGGGGTCGTGAACCTGTTCGTGAGACATTTGCAGCACCTTGCGATGGTTTCCCACCACAAACAAGGTTCCCACGGCTTTCCCTTCGCGTCCTTCGCGCCCAATATCGCAGGCGAGATCCACCACCAGCCGCAGGGTTTCCAGCGGCACTTGGGTTTCCAGACGCTGCAGGTCGCGTGCCGTCAGTCGCGACAGTTGCTCGTTCAGGGAGATGATACTGAGCGTGTCCACGTCGTTGCGATCAAACCCGACGTACAGGGCGACGATTGTTTCCCCGCTGGAGATCAGTTCGTCGGCAATGGCTTCCAGCAATGCCTGACCGAGCTGATTTTGGCGAGTTTCGGGCTCATGCAGCAGAGTGATCAGGTCTACACCATCATCCTTGGCGGCCTGGAGAATCTCGGGCCGATCCGAGGCGACAATCAGCTTCAATTTGCGTAATTCGTTTTGAATTTTGCTGAAATCGTAGGGGATTTCGGACAACAGGATCAGCACGCGCAGGTTGAGTGCATCAGCCACCTTGCGGGCGGCCATCAGAAAGGTTTCCAACTGTGGGGAAGGGGAAACGCGTTTGATACTCACCAACCGACTCCAAGACCTCGGATACCGTAGCGTCTGTTCCGCCGACCAGCCAGACGGGCGCGGACGGATCAATGCCGTACATTGGGAACGAGTTGGAGTTTAAATCATGCCTCGACAGCGTCAAGCCCCTACAGATCGCTTCTGATTCACTTGGTGCGAGAAAGCTGTCCGTCGGCGGTTTTTTCGGGAGTCTGTTCGGCGGTGACCCGTTTTTCGCTGCGCGTGCCTCGTGCTTCCACCATGGTTTCGGCACCGAATGCGCCCACGACGGTTTCGTTGACCTTCAGCAACCTGGAAACAAGCTGGCGAGACTCAAGATCGAACTCGATTGTCCCGGAGGGGGTTTGCTGCAGCAATCTGGTCTGCACGGCGGGATCACGGACGGGTTTGGCCAGTGCCGTCGAGACGCTGATTTTCGCGATCTGATTCTCGACGGATACCAGCGTGTAGGTCCGCAACAGTTTCATCTTTTCCTTGAGTCGAGCCGTGACGGGCACCTCGACTTCGAGCGTTTGTTTCCAGGTTTCTCCGATGCTCACGGGTTCCTCGGGAAAAACAAGCAGGAAATTCAAGGCAGGATCCATGGTGGGGGCGGTACCACCCTGCAAATTCTGAATGCTTAGCATTTCACCGCGTGCATCGACACGCATTCGATTCATCGGATGCCCCACGCTGCTCAGAATCGACTTGAATTTATCGGGTTGCTGATTGGGATCGGCGGAATCGAAGAGCGTGGGGGGCGCATCGTCAAATTGAACCATCAGCCGCACACGGTCGATCATCAATTCCAGCACGGCTTCTCCATTGGTATCGACACTGACCACGCGGTAATGACGCCAGAAATCGGACTGATTATGTACCGTTTCCTGCACCTGCCCCTTGCGCGTGGTGACCGAGGAATGGTCGGAAACTTCGTAACGCACAAACTCCCCTGGTTCGTAATGATAACGCAACAGATAGCTGGGGGAGGCTTCGGTCTCGCTGGCAGTGACGGCACAATTTTCACTGACCAGTCCGGCGAGTAGTGCAAACAGAAGCAAAAAACCAGTTCGGGACATGTCGCACCTTCCGTGGGCGAGTTGGTGGTAGACGAGCCTACCTCCTGCGACAGGCTCTTCATGCCCCGGTTTCTAGCAGATTCCCCCGGAGAGAGCGAGGGCAATCCATCCGTGCTGCTTACGCGGGAGCATTTTTCGCCCCCGACGGTGCCAGCAAAAGGCGGATTTTAGGGAATAATGAAGGCGAATCCGAGCACGGTCGCCAATTCCACGGCCACCGCCTGGTAAGTCCATTCCGGCTTGCGGCCCATATAGGGCGCGGGGGAACCCGGACGAATTTCGCCCAGTTCATACTGTGTGGACATTGGGGGATCGATGGTCATCAGGCCAGGCAGCAAGGGAACGGTGGTGAAGAATTCGACCCCCGAAACGAACGGCTGCAGATAGCCGCGGGAGTAGCCCGAGCGTTCCAGGGCAATTTCCTCGAAATACAGCGGTGCATGTGTCGTTTGCGGCGCGTTCCAATGTACGCCGCGCCCTTCCCAACCCCGTTCCGTTCCAGGGATGTGAGCCAGGACCGGCTGCTCTGTCGGGGACTTCGACATTCGCTCTTCGGGCATCCTGCCTGCCTTGGGCTGTGTCTTCAATTGCATACGTGCCACGGGAAGATCCGCCTGCAAGCGAACCTGATTCACGGATTCGTCGCTGGCTCGGTATTCAATCACGGGCGGACAATGGAGCGACCCGGTGTAGCAGGTCACGGAGGGCATGTGTTCAATTTGGAGGACACGAGCCCAGGGATCCTTTTCCACCGCTCGCGCGCGGAGCCTGGGTGAAATTGCCTGAACAGGAGCCAGTTCTCGCATGGATCCATACATGGTCGGACCATGTGTCCCTCCCCAGCCCCAGCTTTCACACCCTGCAAGATATGCAACGGGATTCCAGCGGCAGCCGCCCGGCGACGAGACACAGGCAGCGGAATCTAATTGAGGATCTATCTGAATGAATTCCCGTGGTTCGGCCATCTCCCCGGTGGCAAGCGAGCGATCGTCGACCAGCGAGGAAAAGCCTGCCCAGATCTCTTCCGAGTCGGGATTGGGCCGCACGTCATGCTCGGCCAGGACGGAGGAATCCGTCCAATACGGGGATTCCGTTCCGAAGAGCGGAATCGGCTTTTCTTCTGTAATGGCTGCTGGCTGCATTGGGGAGCCATTACAGATCTGCGGGTAGGGGGAGGATTCCGCGGAAAAGTCCGTCTGCCGCCAAGGGTGCCGACCAGCGTTTGCCCCGTCGGGATCCGCGATCGTCTCTCGCCAGGGGGAGAGGGAAATCCACTCGTCACGATATTCGCCCAGATTCCCAGAAGCTGGCAGCAACCAGGGTTCACGATAATTCCGGGCAAAGGCAATTAGGGGAGCCGATTCACCGCGGTAAGGGATACGCCGACTGGACACCTCCGCATCAGCCTCTGCCTCGGTATTCGGAGAGGACACCGCGAAGGACGTGGGGTCCATCGCCACCAGATATTGCCCAGATAGACTCAGGACCATTCCCCAGACCAGTCCCCATCCACTGGCGTATCGGCAGCGTCTCCGGTAATGAGAGCCGGGCCGATGATCAGCGGAGGTTTTCGGATGCGGGTTCATGGCATGTCGCCGAGATGCAAGAAAAACGGAGTGAACAGAATAATCACGAGAACTTCGGGAATCCGCCGAACCGAGTTTTCTGCTGTTTCCGGCGTAATTATACCTGACAGTATTCTTCGTCATCGGAGTGCAGCCTCGATGGACGTGAAGCAAACCGCCACAACCCTCATAAGTCTCCTGTTCTGCCCGTTTTTTTTCGTTCGCAAGCGTTCCACCTTCCCGGCAGGCAAGGATTCCCCCCGGACATCGGCTAAATTTGAGGAGCTCCATTGAATATTCTTGACATTATCTTCCACAACCCTGCAAAATTGAAATAATTACAGTTCATTGTTCACCTAATCTGCCTGAATTAACATGTCCTGCATCGAGGGGGGCGGGCCACGTGATCCCTGGGCTGGCGGTGCGTTGAACGGGCAGTTGGGATTCCAGAGGACAGTGAGAGAGCGGGGCATCAGCTGTCCAAGACAAATGTTTGGGCCAATTCATTGATATTCCGTGCGGGTTGCGAGACTGAAGTCGGCGCAGGGACTGCCTCCCTGGATAGGCCCGTCTTGTATTATTATGGTGAGCTGAGAACAGGGTATCGCTTGTGCTTTGGATTAAAAAATCCGTGAAAACTCGGCACGATATCCGACTCTCGTTGTCCAGCGTGATGCATTCTCTCTTTTCGCATCGTCCCTGGAAGAAACGCCGCCAATATCCCACGAAAAAGGTTGCCACCACTTCACCCGGCCAGGCATTTGAGACGTGGCTGAGCCGACGAACCGAGGCTGTCCCTGCCCACTCGCACCTTTTCCGACCGCTCCGCGTGCTGGTACTGGAAGACCGCCGCGTTCTGAGCGTGACCGCCATGGTCGTGCTGGATAGCCTGATGATTACGGGAACGGATGCCGACGATACGGTGACGGTTGAAGTCAGCGGGACCACGTTGCAGTTGTTGGACGCGGGCAGCAAAGTCATCGAAATCGACTCCAACCCGTCGCTGGATATTTCTGGCCTGACATCGATTTCTTTCGACTTGGGCGACGGAGACGACGTGATCGACATGTCCTCCATCGAGGGGATCTCGCTGGTGGTCCAGGAGGACACGACCGGAAACGACAGCGTGACCCTCACTGGTATTTCGGGAGTAACTTTTTCCGCGCTGGAGATCTCCGGCGAGACAATCTATCTCTCTGGAGAAGTGAATAGCAGCACGGTCGTCGAACTGACCGGTTCCGTAATACTGACCGCTGACACCCATTTATCCGCCGGGCAAACATCCTTCATTGACGGTTCCATTACCGGACAAAACAGTGACGAGACGTTGACCATTTCCAGTACCGCGGCAGACGTCGATTGGAATTTCACAGGCACGGTCGACAGCCTCGACACCCTGACGATCGAATCCGCGCGGCACGTACAGTTCGACGATGCCATTACGGTCTCCGGGACCTTCGAGCAATTATCCGGCACCGGAACAACAACTCTGGATGGCTCCGTCGCGGCCGAATCCGTAAACCTGTCCACGAGTGCTCTGGAAATCAACCAGAACATTACCTTGTCAACGGGCCTGTTGGAACTGACGACCGACTCCCTTGCCATCGCGGAAACGGCCACAATCACAGCCGATGCGGGAGTCGGCATCCAAACCGCAACCGACTCGCGCGGGATCGAACTCGGAGGCACTACGGAGACAGCCGGGACACTCAGCCTCACGGAAGCGGAAATCCTGACGATTTCCTCGACCGGTACTGTCACCATCGGAAACTCAGGCTACACGGGCCAATTGAATTTCTCGGCGCTGGATCTCTCCGGAAGTGGGTTCAGCCTGACAATACTGGCTGGAACGGGAGCCGAAATTTCCATCCTGGAAACACTGACGCTCGGCGAGAATAACTTTCTGATCGATCCTCCAAGTGATGTTGTGGTCGCCGCCCCCATCCTGGCAACCGGGTTGGCCACCGTATTCCTGGAGGCTACCAACAACATCACGTTCACCACGGACGGAATCATTCAAACCGAACAGGGATCCATCACCCTTCTGTCGGGCAACAACATTTCTTTCGAACAAACCACTACCACGGTGCTCACCACCGCGACGGGCGAGATCCTCATCACCGCCGATGCGGATAACAACAACACCGGCTCTGTCCTGATCGACGCGGATGTAGTCATCTCCACCTCCGCTGGCACCGGTAATATTACAATGACCGGCCCGATCACCTCCTCCACCGCCGACACGTTCAAGGCGACTTTCACCGCGGGCGATGGCATCATTCAGTTCACGGACACGATCGACGATTTAGCCGAACTCACGGTCACTGCCGCCACGACCACCCGCTTCGAAGGGGACCTGACTGGCCTCGGCGGACTGACGGTGGCCGGCACGACCCGCTTCGCCACGGCCAGTGCGGCCGTGGCCACGGCCGAGTTTACCGGGGCCGTGGTGCTCGAGGCGGATCTGGAACTGACCGCCAGCGGCACGCTCGACTTTAACGGTTCCCTGTCCGGCGACGCGGGCACGGAATCGCTGACGATCGTGAGCGTCACCGACCTGACC
>JACTNB010000024.1 GCA_014584345.1 Planctomycetota bacterium | reverse complement strand
TCGAAGCGGTTCGGCTCGGTCACGCGAGTGGACCTGAGCGAGAAGCCGTGACGGTGCGATTTCTGGTCGCGAAACGTCTCTTCAATCGACATCCGTTTTTCATACAGCCGGGTCAACCGCAGCGCCGAGTCGGTCAGGTTGGTCAAGCAGATCGCAAGACGCTGGCCGAGAATCTGCTGATCGGCCGCACCGGTGGCTGGTCTGTCGAGGCCTTTGGCGCCTATGACCGACGGATTGGGGTCACGCTAGCCCCACAACGTTTTGTCGTCACACGGGAACTGAACGCACAATTGGTGAAGGACGCTGGCCCCGCACGAAATCAGCGCAGCGACGGCCCGAGTAAAGTAGAATGTCCCCTTTCCCCTCCCCTGAAAACGGCGCTGGAAGGAAGCCGAGCATGATCCACCTCAAGCGAGTATACGACGAGCCTGCCAACCAGGATGGGCTGCGGATTTTGGTAGAACGGTTGTGGCCAAGGGGAGTGAGCAAGGAGAAGGCTGCGGTTGATCTCTGGCTGAAAGACCTTGCCCCCAGCACGGAACTGCGGAAATGGTTTGGTCACGATACGGAGAAATGGGACGAGTTCCGCAAACGCTATTGGTTGGAACTCAGTGGAAAAGGCGACCTACTGACACAGCTCAAAAACCGCACCACGGAAGGAGACGTCACGTTCGTCTTCGCCGCCAGCGATGTGGAGCAAAATAGTGCGGTCGTATTAAAGGAGTATCTTGTAGAACGCATGTGAGCGATCGGATATCAATCATATCGCTTCGAGGTAGCGGCAGGTTACGACTTCAGCAAGATCGTCAACAGGAATGAGGCATCCTCGATACACCTGACCGAATGCGGCTCTCCGGCAGTCAGGAAGAGCATCTGCCCGGCAGCGAGTTCTTCCGTTTTGCCCAGTGTGGTGAAGGCGATCTTACCTTCGAGACACTGAACCGTGATCTCACCGGGGGCCTTGTGTTCGGCAATTTCCTTGCCAGCGATCATTATAAGGCGGACCACCTCGAACTTGTCCGTCTTGATGAGCGTGTGGGTCTTGGTAGTGGCAAGCGCTGATCCCAACGGGTGAACATCAATCACATCGCCGGGATTCGCATGGACAATAGCCATCGTCTCGTCTCCGTTCATATTGATAATAGTCTTGATCTTCTGATGAAGCGTCTTCAGAACAAGCGTGCCGTCAATACCTTGCTGATCGCAAACGTACCCCAGTGACTTCCCACCACACGAGTCGTCGATACCGAACTCCTGAAACACGCTGAGCGTTTCAGGGTGGTCGATGATCCAGTCAGGGACGGCTGTGTCGAGATCGCAGAAAGTTTCAGGGATTTTCTCAGCCATAAGTACAGTTTGCAGGTTCAGTGTCGGTTAAGAATCTCCGGCGTTTCCCATTACTGAACAGGATGTGTTCGGTCTCTGGGCGATAGAGGCGGTGGTGGTTTCAAATTGAAGTGGACGGGTTTTCGACATGTCGGTTCGCAGAGATTCGCGATGTGTGCGTCATGCGGCCGAGGTCAGAGATGGCAAAAGCGATGCGCGAGGGTGGGAGCAGCAGCCAAAAACCCCAGGCCACGTAACGAGGCCAGGGGTTCAGACGAGATACGATTTCGACGCGAGGCGTTCGCCAACGCGATTGTTTCAGGTGTAATGCTGCAACGCCAGCACCAGGAAGACGATGCCGGCGATCAGGCAACCGGTGGAGAGCATCATCAATCCGACGTAAACATCCAGCGTGGGAGTGGCCTTGGGGCCACGATTAGAGCTTGCTCGTGACATGATCACCTCTCTTGATGATACCGTTTTTCGCTTTTTCAATAACCATTCCGACGGCATGATCGGAATCGACGAAGACCAGTTCGATCTGGCCGAGGTATTTCGGGGCTTCGCCAGGTTGCAGGCCCGTGCGATACACGAATAGTTTGTGGCCTTTCAACAGTCCGTCGTCGCCGCCGATGGAAATCTCCACCATGTCCACCGAGCCCTTGGCGTTTTCGGTTGCGGTGATGACCAGGCCATCCAGGACAGGGGGAGGATCATTCTGGGCGGCATAAATGCGGGGGTCCGTTTCCAGGTTGTTGTTGCGGACCACTTTCCGCAGGAAAGCCAGTTCTTCGGTGAGGATTTTGTTCTTTCCCACCAGATTGTCGCGTTCGACAGTAAGGTTGTACACCTGGTCTTCGGCCGCCAGCAACGAATTCTTGGTTTCCTTCAGTTTCCCGTGGAGATCGAGATTCACGGTGCGCTGGGCCATGGCCTCGGCCCCCCGGGCCTTGGCTTCGTCTTCGGTCACTTCCGCCAGGGTGGACTGGGTTTGCAGATCGTTGGCCAGGCGTTCGTTTTCGCGGGCACGATCCTCCAACTGGCGCTGCAGGGCGGTATTGGCCGCCTCGGCGCGTTCCGCCTTGTCTTCGGCAGCCTTGACGGTAGCGGTCATGTCGAGTCGAAATTTATCGAATTCGCCCTGTAGATTTTGCGTGAGCGTCTGGGCCTGCTGCTTGGCCTGCTGCTCGGCTTCCGCCTTGCCCTTCCAGTCGGTCTGGTACGTAAAGACGGCAACGGCAAACCCCATGAACGTGACCGACAGCAAGATCTGCATCACGACGAAAAACTTGCCGATTAACGACATATCTCTCTCTCCGGTACGGCTGTTACATGCCCGAGTTGATGGCAATGTAGAACGTCAAATTCAATCCACAATCGGACCACGCGACGGGGCCAGGAGACCCTCCCTCGCGAAGTTAAGGCATCACGATGTCATAGTTTCATGAGTATGCCCGGAAAAAAGGGCAATATCCATGGGAAAGTCTGAATTTCCTGCCCAGGAAGCCATGTTCCGGTCAGTGAACGGCTTTATCTACTAGGATCGAACTTTTGTCCCGAGGGACTCAAGCCATCCTGCCCCGGGGTTTTTGATCGGGGCATTTTATTAAAATAACGGCGGTATATCTGGAGTGGAAAAGGGAATGATCCCGAGGGTGGGCCCGTTTCCGTGACCGCACGCGTTGGTCGCCTCTTATTCCAGGGATTTACTCAACTGCTGTTTCCGTGTCTTCAGTTTGATTACCGCCCCCTGAACGCGCCGAATCATGTCCGTGAGTTCGCGTTGCAGTTGCTCTGCTCGATAGGCGTCCTCATTCACCTGGCCCAAATCCTCCTGCAGGCGGAAGACATCGGCCCGACGGCGTTCTCGTTCTCCCTGAATCTGTTGAGCGAGCGCTTTTTCCCGCTCCGAATCGGTTGTCAGTCGTGCCACTTCCGCTTCCACTCCGTCGAGAAGGGCCACCATTTCCTCGACCTTGTTCTGCACACCTATCACATCGGCAGCGGTTGCTGCCCGGGCTTCTTCAATTTCCTGTTGCAGCCGGGGGGCTTCGTCGACGTAGGCCTGCAGTTCGGTTTGGGCATCCTGGGTTCCCCGCTGGTACATCTTCTCGAGCACTTCCGCCATGTTCGTGGATGTGTGGACGGGATCTTCCGTGCGACGCATGGAAGCAGACCAACTCGGCGTCTCCCCTTCCGTGCGGGTGAGGCGAAACGCATCCAGTTCCCGCGCTTCCGAGGCCCAATCGGGAATGGTGGCCCACCGCGAAATGGCAAACGCCATGAACGCGACGGAAAACATCGCGACCAGCACGGACATCACGCGACCGATTGAGGAAACCATGGGAAACCTGAAACCAAGGAGTTAATAACGAAACATACCGCAACCACTCACCTGCCGCCCCGCGAACTCGTGCGGCGCGCAACAGCAGGGTAAATACGAATGGTTAATCGCTAATCTCGGCTTATGTTACCGGCTGGCAGTGGGCAAAGTCAAATTTTCAAGCGAAATTCAGCCAGGCGTTCCCCCTCCAGGGGGAGGCTGCAGGTTGTAACGATTTTGCATCCCGTGCAAATTCTGGTCTGTTCCGTTCCGGTCAGACCGAATTCTGAAACCCGTGGTTGTCCCCTCCGAGTAACAAATATGGGCCGGGGGACTCGCCAAATCGCCACAAACGAATTACTGTTCATTTATCGTGGCAGTGTATCCATTCAGGTAAACGCGCCCGTCTCCACGGGAATTCCACCTGCTGTCAGGTTATCTGGGCGTCCGACTGTCTCGGAGGCCCCAAAATTCGAGGGAAGACCGGGCTCCTGGTCGCCCCCCCCTCGGGAATGGACTGCCTGAAGGAACATGAGCAGAACCGGTCTCAATGGATTCCCGTTGGACCGACACATCAAGCATCTCTGGGAGTGGTAAACATGAAACAATGGGGAAAAGTTCGCGTGGGAATGGCGCTGACCATTCTTGCTGTCAGCGCCATTGCGGGGTGGACGACCGTCCAAGCATTTATGGTCCAGCAGACGGAGCCGGAATCGCTGTTGCCGGCGGGTACGTTTCTGGTGTCGCACCTGGATGGACGCAAGCAACATGAAGAGGCGTACGCTCAAACGGCCGAGTACGATGCCTTTCATGCCTCGGGACTGGCGGATTTATTCAGTAGAACGATCGACTTCCTGATCGCTCGGGACGATTCCGGAACAGGCGAAAAAGTGCGGCAGGCCGTTCGTGATCTGTTCGACAACGGCCTGTTGCTGGGGAGTTACATCTCCGAGGAGGGGCCGCCGATTCCTTCGGTGGTGCTGGTATTACCCGAGGGGGGGAGCTGGGGGCGGGATGCGATGAGCCTGATCAACAACGCGTTGCGTCAGCAGGGAGCCGAACTCGAGCGGAAACGGATCGAGGGGCGTCAGGTGGCGCGCATCGATATTCCTAATACACCCGGACTGGAGTTCGGCATGTGGCAGGAAGGTTCGCATCTGGTGCTGGTGGTTGGCCCGAATGCGGTTGCCTCGACAATCGCCTGCGCGACCGGGAAGACGGCCAATATCACCACCAATGCCCGCTGGAAGGAAATTCGTGACGCCAAGCTCGATTTTTCCCAGAACAATCTCACCTGGCTCGATTGGCAACGCCTTCAGGAAGTATACGGCGGAATCCCGCTGCCGACTCCCCAGGGACAAGAGCTAACGGTCGCAGAGATCCTGGCCTTTATTGGCCTCGATAAACTCGATCATGTCACGTTTCGATCGGGTTACAAGGGGCGTTCCTTGTGGAGTGAATCCACGCTGGCGGGACTCGGCCAGGCCGGAGGACAGTTGACGCTGGAAAACCTGCCCCCCCTCCCCTCGAAATTCACGGCCTTTACCGCTGCACGGATTGATCCACAGGGCTTTTATCAGCGAATTTTAGGCATGGCGCGCGATGCAGCCGCGTTCGCCGGGCAAGAGGATCAACTCGAAGGCATGCTGGCACAACTTCCCGGTTTGCTGGGGTTTGATCCCCAGGAAGACCTGCTGCAGCATCTCGGGAATGTGCTCTGTATTTATGATGATGCCAATGGCGGTGCGTTCGGCATGGGAACGGCACTTTGTGTTTCCCTGAAGGATGCCGATCAGGTCCGCGACTTCCTTTCCGCACAAATGGATCGCTTCGAGGAAGCCGAGGAAAATGGGGATTTGCCCGAGCTACCCGTATACCCGGTGCGCGTGGAAAAGGACGGCGAGGAATTATATGTCTTCGATCTCGCCGAAAATGATCAGACCATCCAGATGGGGGCCATACAGGTGGTGGGCGACTGGCTGGTCCTGGCTGTCATGCCGCAATCCATCGAAGCCTTCCGCATGCGACTGGATGAGGAATTGCCTCGGTGGACGGCGACCAGCGAATATGCCGAAGCGTTCGGCGAACTGCCGCGGGAGTTCACCAGCTTGACGATCATGAATACTCGGGAAACGTACCAGATGCTGCTCAATTGGGGCATGGTGGCATTGCCTTTCATTCAATCCGCGGCCCTGCAGGCGGATCTCCTGCGCGATGGCGAGGACCTCCCCTTCTATATCGAGGATTTCCCCCCCGCCGAGAGAATTACGTCACGCCTCTTTCCGAATGTGACGATCACCGTGGCCGACGAAAACGGGATCCGCATGATTTCCCGTGCCTCTTCCCATGGCATACCGCTGCCGGGGGGGAATGGAGGCGTGGGGGTAGCAGCGGTCACGGGAACGCTGGTAGCGCTTTTGTTGCCTGCCGTGCAGGCAGCTCGGCATGCAGCCCGGCAGTCACAGTCGAAGAATAACCTGAAGCAAATCGGGTTGGCAATGCACAATTACCATGACACTCACAATGCCTTTCCGAGAGGCACGGTTGCCAATCCGCGCCTCAAGCCGGACGAACGTCTGAGTTGGGCGTACTCCATACTCCCATTTATCGAACAGGCCGCGCTGTACGAGCAGATCCAGGCCGGCGAAGCGTGGGACAGTGCCGATAACTCTCTTCCCAGCAGCTTGAGGATTCCCATTTTTCAGGACCCTGCCATGCCCGTGGATGATTTCAGTGAATATGGGCCGATCCACTACGCTGGCATTGCGGGCGTTGGCAAGGACGCCCCCGAACTCCCTAAGGGGCACGAACGCGCGGGGGTGTTTGGTTACAATCGGGAAACCAGGATGCGCGACATTACGGACGGCACCTCCAACACCATCATGATAACCGGAGTCAGCGAGGGGATCGGCCCCTGGGCGCAAGGAGGCACTAGCACGCTCCGTTCACTGACGAAAAAGCCTTATATCAATGGGCCAGACGGCATTGGCGGTCCCTATTCGGGAGGCGTACTCGTGTTGTTCTGCGATGGTTCGGTGAGGTTAGTTTCCGAAAACATTGATCCGGCGACGCTCGAAAATCTCGTTAAAATCGCCGATGGAAATGCGATCGGCGAATTCTGAAACCGATTGCGTGACGGGCACGGAATTCCTCCGTGACAGCATTTGCCCAAGGACAAAGCCAGCCTTGCTCCAGTACGGACAAGGCTGGCTTCTTGCGTTTCCCGGCCACGCCAGGTTTCCCCTGGAAGCAGGGGAGCACTGCAAGCCGAGCTACTAATTTTTCGCCTTCCCTGACGAAATGCCTGACCGCCGCTTGAATTGATATTTCCCGGAAGTGAAAATTCAAGTAGAACTTGGCGCGAAATGTGCAGGGTTTTGAGGAGTGAGGCCTCCGCACTGGGTGTTGCCGCTCCAGCCCATTCGGGCATCAGCCCCTGTTCCTGTTGCCATGATTCGAATACAATGGGGTGGATATCGTATCTTCGCAATTTTTGTTCGGAAGCATGAAGTGTCACCATGAATGCTACAGTACCGCAGACAGAGACGACACGCCGCCTCTTCACGCCCGAGGAGGCAAACCGCACACTGCCCCTCGTCAAGGTGATTGTGCACGATATCGTTGCGCTGTATCGCGAAATTCGTGAACGCCGTGAACGATTGACGGCAGTGACCGGGCGCGCGGGAAGTTCCGGCACACGCGAAGATATGTACAGCGAAGAAGTCGAGCAGATGGAAGCTTCGATTTATGCCGATATCGAAAAGCTCCAGGAGTTCATCGAGGAACTGCGTCGCCTGGGAATCGAACTGAAGGACCCCGAAATTGGCGCCGTCGACTTTCCTGCAGTGCTCGATGGCCGGGAGATCTGCCTGAGTTGGCACCAGGGGGAAACACAAGTGTCGCACTGGCGTGAACGCGACTCCGGCAACGAGACGCGTTTCCCGCTGGAACAACCACGAGCCTGATGCGCTCGGTCCGACGGAATTGGTCCTTCGCGTAGTAACCAAGCCGACGGCGCTGGCTGCGGGTTTTTCAGGAGTCTGGCCTCCAACATCCGACCCTGGCGCGTGCGGCTCGGAACTCAGGTAACCTTGATGCGATGGGCGTCGCGCAGGTGCCGCTCCATGCACAGGCTGGCGAGATCTGCGTCCCGCTCGCGGATGGCCTGCAGGATCTCGTGGTGCGAACGGGACGCCTTGAGATGCTGTTCGGGATCGTGCTTCCCGCTTTCCCGCTGGGAGTATTTCACGAACGATCCGAGTACATTCAGCAAGACCCAGAACAGCGGATTTCCCGTCGATTTCGCGATCTGAACGTGGAATTGATGGTCGGCCTCGATCGATTCCGGGGTGTCCGTCTGGTAGGAATCGAACCGCTCCGTCAGATCGCTCAATCGATGCAGGTCATCCGCGGTCCGTTTCACAGCGGCCAGCCGGGCCGTTTGCAATTCCAGGGCACAACGAACCTCGAACACGTGTGTCAGCGATTGCTCCCCCTCCAACGATAGAAGCAACGGAAACAGTTTCGCGAGCGTTTCCGTACTCATCTTTCGCACGGTCGTGCTTTTGCCATGGGATATTTCCAATACCCCCAGGGCACGCAACATCGACAGCGCTTCACGGACCGCAATTCGACTCACGCCAAACTGCAACATCAGGTTCCGTTCACTGGGGATTGCCGCCCCCACGGCCCAGATGCCCGATTCAATCAGTTGCAACATTTCGTCGAACAGGCGGGCCGTTGTGCCCTGTTTCTTGGTCCCTTCCAAAGACTCCGTTTCCTCCCCCGCGGGAGGGGTCGGCACTTGATGTGAAATTGCAGACATCTTCCACCGTTCCAGATTAGTAAATCAGCCCTGAGACGCAAAAAACTCAATCGGGGCGTGTTCGCCTTGGCCCTGCAAACATGCTTAATATTGCCAAAGCAATAAATACGGGAATCAGCACAAACAGATACTTGAAATAAACGACGATGCCCACCATGCCGGCCAGCAGATACCACGGTAAGCGCCGGAGAATCCGCGGGTGCCGGAGAAATACGGGTACCGCCAGCCAGAACGCTCCCAGCAACAGACCGACGCGTACCAGCGCTCCCACCAGGGCGGTCTTCTCCGGGGCTTGAGAATAGACACCAATCGCGATCAACAGGCAGGCGATGGCGATCGCGCCGATTTTCCCGCGGTTCGATTGCAGTTCCTCGGGTTCCATCGGAAGAGTTCATGCAGGCTTAGAGAAAAAATTTGGTACAATAGTGCTTGAAGGGAACCAGCATGCAACCGACCATATGCACTGCCTGGGTCCTGTTTCGGATAGAAACGGACGGATTGGGGTGTGCCTTTGGCCTTGCCAGTGCGGGAACTGGCCGAAAATTGCACTGGTCCCGTCAGCGATTTGCAGGGTTCTAGGCTAACCAATGCGGGCCCCTACCGATAGTCCGCGAGGGAAACGGGATGAAAATTGACACGATCGGCATAATCCCCCCGTCTCTGGCAGGCAGGGGGGAACCTCGGTTTGAGTTTCCCTTGCATCCCCCCTCGAGATCGGAAACCATGGGTGACCTGTTGCAAGCAGGTCGAATTTGTTTTAGTCCGTCAGGGAAGGTAAGCCCGGCACGCGTGAATACTTCAACCAGTGAATCCTCGGACCAGCAGCCGGAGACCGGGGCCGGATGCGTCGTAACATTGTGCACCTACAATGAAAAAGACACTCTCCCCTGCTTGCTGAGCGAGATTCTGACACAACTTCCCGAGTCCCGTGTTCTAGTCGTGGACGATTCCTCGCCCGATGGGACGGGAGAGTTGGCCGACAGCATGGCCGCGACCGATCCGAGAATTCTGGTCCATCATCGGCACGGAGTACGGGGACTGGGGACCGCAACCTTGTACGCTTTCCAGGCCGCGCTGAAACTGGGTGGGGAATTCCTCGTCAATCTCGATGCCGATTTCAGCCATCATCCCCGCCATCTCCGCCAATTACTGCGGACCCTGCGGACGAGTTCCGCGGATGTCGCCATTGGTTCACGTTATGTGCAGGGAGGCAAAATTGTGGGCTGGCCAATCCGCCGGCATGTGATGAGCCGCTGCATCAATACCTGGGCCAGAATGTGGATGCACTTGAGTACGCGCGATTGCAGCGGAAGTTATCGCTGTTATCGCATGGCACTGCTACGCCGAATTGATTTCTCGAAATTCCGTTCGCACGGATACGCCGTGCAGGAAGAACTGCTGTATCGCTGCGCCCGCGCCGGCGCCACCTTCGTGGAAGTCCCGATCACATTCGAAGATCGGCTGGCAGGCGAATCGAAGATCAACCTCAAGGAAGCCCTCACGGCCGTTGCGATCATTGCCCGTTGCGGCATGGAACGCTGATTCCGCTGCACAGAAGTCGCTCGCAGTGGCGGTTTTGGCTGTTTGCCGCGGGATGGCCCTGCTGCTAAACTCGTATGAATTTCAATCTTACCCCGTATGGCCCAGGCCTATCGTAAACAGCATGAATCCGCCATTTTCCGCCGAAATGATCGACCGCCTGCGGCACTGGGATCATGCCGAACTCTGGCATCCGTTTACACCGATGACCGCCTATGCCCGCGAGCAGGCACCGATCATTGTTTCGGGCGAGGGCTTTTATCTGCGGGATATCGCGGGGCGTCGCTATCTGGACGGGATTTCCTCGCTGTGGTGCAACGTGCACGGCCATTGCGTGCCGGAACTCGATGCCGCCCTGCGGGATCAGCTCGCGCGGATCGCGCATACCACATTGCTGGGAGCCTCCACTCCCGCCGCGATACAACTGGCCCACGAACTCGTCCGGCGGACACCCGCCGGGTTGAACCACGTGTTCTTTTCCGATGCGGGCTCCACCGCGGTGGAGGCCGCGCTGAAAATGGCGGTGCAATACCATTATTTGAAATCCGCCGGGGCAAGCCGCCGCACGCGCTTCGCAAGGCTGGCGGACGCATATCATGGCGACACGCTGGGGTCCGTTTCCGTGGGCCGCATTGCCGACTTTCATCGCTGCTTCGACAACCTGCTGTTTCCGACGATTACGGTCCCCTGTCCCGTGGCGTATCGCGTCCCCGCCGGATTCGACGAGGCAAGCTGGCTGGACCACTGTTACCGGCAGGTCGAACAGGTACTGGCGGAGCAGGGCGAGAGTCTTGCGGCCCTGATCCTCGAACCGCTCGTGCAAGGGGCCGCTGGCGTGCAGGTCCATCCACCGGGGTATCTGAGGCACGTCCGCGAATTGACGAAACGCCATGGCATCCCCCTGATTGCCGACGAGGTCGCGGTCGGGTTCGGCAAGACGGGAACCTTGTTTGCCTGCGAACAGGAACAAGTTTGTCCCGATATTCTCTGCCTGGCAAAGGGAATCACGGGAGGCTATCTCCCGCTGGCCGCCACCGTGGTGAGTTCCGAAATCTATGAGGCCTTTCTGGGAGAACCCCACGAAGGACGCACGTTTTATCATGGGCACACCTACACCGGGAACGCGCTGGCCTGCGCGGTCGCGCTCGCATCGCTCGAGCTGATCGAGAAAAACGCCGTCCTCGAGAACGTTCACGTGCTGAATGCCTGTCTAAGTCAGCGGCTGGAACCTCTGCGCTCCCACCCCCACGTGGGGGAAATTCGGCAAAAGGGGATCATGGTGGGGATTGAACTGGTCGCCGACAAACTCCACAAAACCCCCTTTGCACCCGAACTGCGGATGGGACACCGGGTGACCCTGGCGGCACGGGCACGGGGCGCGATTATCCGCCCGCTGGGAAACGTGGTCGTGCTGATGCCGGCATTGGCCATGCCTCTCTCCCTGCTCGAAGAACTATGTGATATCATCATCGAATCCATTGACGAGGTGTGTGCCACGCAGGGCCGCGAGATCCACCAGCAACCAAGGCGTTGAATCGGAGATTCCCTCATATGCGACATACGCTCGGACTGTTACTGCTGTGCTGCTGCGGAACACTGTGTCGGGCCTCCGAGCCCGACGCTTCCGGGAAGGCCGCCGCGGACCTGGCCATCGGCGCGAAATTCCAGGCGCTCGATACATTGCAGCCCCAGGCCGCCCCCGCGGATGATCTCCAGCAAAAGTGCCTCGATGGTCTCTGCTGGAAACCGGCCCCGTTCCACGTCGTGCTGGAAGAGGCCACCGGCGATACGGACTGGCTCGTCCGTTTCCCCTCGCCCGTCACCTCTACTCACCCGCAAAACGATGCCGTCGCCCTGGAATGGTTCGTGGCACGCGACGAGGCGGGAGAAGTGGCCTCCCGCCCGGCGGTGGTGGTCGTGCACGAATCGGGACGAGGCATGACGGTGGGCAAGCTGTTTGCCCGCGGTTTTCGCAAGGCCGGGTATCATGCCTTTCTGCTGCATCTGCCCGGGTATGGCGCGCGGAGCTGGGGCGCTACCCCCGCCGCCGACGAATTGATGGTCCTGCTCCGCCAGGGGATTGCCGATGTCCGCCGCGCCCGCGATGCGGTCGCTTGCTTGCCGGGGGTCGATCGCGATTCGATTTCCCTCCAGGGAACCAGCTTGGGGGGCATCGTCTCCGCCACGGTCGCGGGAGTAGACCAGCAATACACGGCGATCTTCCTTCTGCTGGCGGGAGGAGACCTGCCGAGCCTGATTCAAAATGGCCAGCGGGACGCTGCAAAACTCCGACAGCAACTGCAGGAAGCCCAGGTGACCGAAGACGGACTGCGGGAATTGGTCGAAATGATCGATCCCCTGCACCTGGCCTCCCGCATGAATCGCGAACGGGTCTGGCTGTACTCGGGGCGCTACGATACCGTCGTACCGATGCACAACGCCGAAATCCTCGCGAAAACGGCCTCCCTGGCAAGGGAACATCACGTCGTTATGCCCGTCGATCACTACACCGGCATCTTCTATTTTCCCGTGGTGATGAAACATATGGATCAGCAGATTCGCAGCCTCAAATTGCAGCAGTGACTCCGAACGCTGCCCCTCGTAACTTGGTCCTATTTTCCTGCAAACGCGGGCCGTGGCGGCTGTCACGCCCCGTTTCCGCGTTACACTGTTTGAATCACCGTGTCGCCTGAAAACGGCACGCAATGCCTTTAATTACACCCCCAATTCCTTTTTGAACAACACGAACGCGAATTTTTTCATGGTTACGTCCGTTCCCCCCACCCCGCCTGCCGCGGAGCACGCCACCCCCCTGCCGGTTGTCAACATCTCGTCCTATTTGTTTGCCAGGCTCGACCGCCTGCCGGAACGTCGCGTCGCCTTGCGCGAATTCTGCAAACAGCACAACCTCAAGGGAACCATCCTGCTGGCCCCGGAAGGTATCAACCTGTTCATGGCAGGCGCCCGGCCCGATATCGATGCCCTGCTGGAAATGCTCCGTGCGGACCCCCTGCTGGCTTCCCTGCAAGCCAAGGAAAGTTTCAGCGAAAAGCAGCCCTTCAGCCGTCTGCTGGTGAAGTTGAAGCAGGAAATCATCGCGTTTGGAGTCTCGGGGATCAGCCCCGCCGAGTACACCTCACGCAAGCTGCCTCCCCGCATGCTCAAGGATTGGCTCGATGCGGGACGGCCCCTGACCTTGCTGGATACCCGCAACGACTACGAAGTGGAACTGGGCACCTTTGACGATGCCGTGCCGATCGGCGTGAATCACTTTCGCGATTTTCCCGAAGCCGTCCGGCAACTCCCCGAAGAATGGAAGGAACGTCCCCTGGTCATGTTCTGCACGGGAGGGATCCGATGCGAAAAGGCCGGCCCCTTCATGGAACGCGAAGGATTTCGCGAAGTCTACCAACTCGAAGGGGGCATCCTCAAATACTTCGAGGAATGCGGGGGCGCGCATTATCACGGGGATTGTTTTGTGTTCGATCACCGCGTGGCCCTCGATCCCGCGCTGCACGAGACTGCAACCACGCAGTGTTACATCTGCCAACACCCCTTGACACTCGAACAACAGCAGTCCGAAAAATACGTCCCCGGAGTTTCCTGCCCCTTCTGCTGGCAGGCACCAGAGAAGACGGAATTGTCGCTGGCCGAACGGGAAGCCCGTATTCAGGCCGTCGCCAATCCTCTGCCCGGCTCGCTCCCCTACACCAATCGGCGTCCCTTGAACGTGCCCGAAAAATATCACGGCTGGAATTTGATCGACTTTCTGGCCGATTACCATCCGCATGTCTCCCGGGACGAATGGGGAAAAATCTGCGCCCGGGAATTGATCCTGTATCGCGATCAACCCTGGCCCATGCACAAACCCCTGTGGGCAGGCCAGCGCCTGGTGAGGCTCGAACCGGACACGATCGAACCCGAGGTGAATCCGCAAATTCGCATCGTCGACTGGCAGACACGCCTCGTCGTCTTCAACAAACCGGCTCCGTTGCCAGTCCATCCCTGCGGCCGGTTTAACAAGAACAGCCTGACTTCCCTGCTGGATTTGGCTTTCCCCGAGGAAAATCTGCGGCCCGCCCATCGCCTCGACGCCAACACCACCGGGCTGATCGTCTTCACGAACCACCGCAATTCTTCGCTTCGGATCCAGAGGCAGTTCGAGCGGGGACAGGCCGAAAAGACCTACCTCTGCCGCGTGCATGGTCAACCAGAGTGGACGACATTCGCCTGCACGGCCCCCATCTCGCGGGAAACCGCCGAGGCCGGAGTCCGCTGCGTCGACGAAGCCGACGGACTCCCCGCCCAGACCGACTTTCATCTGCTCGAACGCCTGCCCGATGGCACGGCTCTACTGGAAGCCCGGCCACGCACGGGGCGGACAAACCAGATTCGTGTCCACCTCTGGCATCTCGGCCTGCCCATCCTGGGAGACTCCGTTTATCTGCCGGAACAACAGATCGGCACGCGCATCACCCAGGCGATCGATGCCCCTCCCATGTGCCTGCACGCCTGGAAACTCCGACTGCACGACCCGGATACCGGCCAACCACTCGAGTTCACCGCTCCCCCGCCCAACTGGGCGCAAGCAGATTAACTCCTGTCAGCATCCTCGGAGCGAGAAATCCGGTTCTCAACCAGGAGTCAGGTCCCGGTGGTCCCTTCTTCTTCCGCCTCGGCCATGATTTCCTCGCTCAACTCGTCATCCTGGATGAAGGTTTGCCCCCGGTAGAACTGGGAAAAGACCACGTAAACCAGGGCGGTTGCCAGCATGCAACCCGTAAAGAACAGATAATACTGCACCTCGGTCAATTTGCTGGTCCCATCGGGATTCTGAATGAAGTGGTTGACCCGCGCCACGAAGAAGTTCCCCAGGGACACGCTCAACAGATACAACCCCATCACAAACGATTTCATCCGCTTGGGTGCCTGGGTGTACGAGAATTCCAGGGCCGTGATGGAAACCAGGATCTCAGCCGCCGTGATCAGCACGTAACTCCAGAACTGCCAGATGATATGCGGCGATGCACCCGATTCGATTCGCATTTCAATCCAGGCAGGAATGGCAAACGCTGGGACTGTCAGAAACAGCCCGAACCCGATCTTGCGCAGAGGAGTCAAGCGGACATATTTCCCCAGTACGGGATAAATTACGAAACTGAACAGGGGAATAAAGAGCATCACCAAGATCGGATTGATGGCCTGCAATTGAGCGGGCAGCACCTCCCACCCAAACACCATCCGATCCATCGATTTCGCCTGCAGCACCCAGCTCGATGCCGTCTGATCGAACAGTGCCCAGAACATCGCCACGAACAAATACAGCGGGATCAGGTTCATGATCGCCACCAGCCCCTTCGCGCTGAAGGTTTCCTCGAAAAAACGCGTGCCCGTGGCGGGAATGTGCGCGAATTTATGACGCCCCAGCCAGAAGACCAGCGTGGCCAGCGCCATCAACACCCCCGGTACGCCAAAGGCAACACTCGGGCCATACATCCGCAATAACTCGGGAATCAACAGGGTCGACAGAGTCGCCCCCAGGTTGATCGAAAAATAAAACCACTGAAACACCTTCGTAATCAAATGCTGATTCCGTACCCCGAACTGGTCCCCCACATGGGCCGAAACACACGGCTTGATCCCCCCCGATCCAATCGCAATCAGCCCCAGGGCAATAAACAAGGTGGTGCGGGGATCGAGTCCTGTCAGCATCGGCAAATCGACCAGCGCCATCACTGCATGACCCAGGCAATACACCAGCGACAACCAGATGATCATGTTGTACTTGCCGAACAGCCAGTCCGCGATAATGGCCCCCAGAATCGGGAAAAAGTAAACCGCGGAACCAAAATTATGTATCCACTCCCGGGCCTTATCGGGTTGCATCGGAGAAAGTTCCCCATGCACATTCAGTAGGTGTTCCGTCATGAAAATTGCCAGAATCGCCTTCATGCCGTAGAAGCTGAACCGTTCCGCGGCTTCGTTCCCCACGATGTAGGGAATCCCCGGGGGCATTTTCTCGGTATCCAGCGGCGCGGTTGCGTACTTCGTGTGGGCCATGGCTGCTGCTCTTTCGCTTCAGGTCTCGATGCGTGAAATCCCAGGAATCGAACACTCGGTCCGGTGAACTTTCGGGTTTCGCGGAGTCTCGGAAGAATAGAAAACTCCTGCAGACAGGTCGAGATGAGTATTCCGTGTTTCTCCGCCGGCCCGATCCACGAACGCACGGGGATCGGGCGGGGTTTGTGTTACTCCGGCTCCGCGGCCGATTCTTCGTTGTTGTGCAGCAGTCCCGTCTGCTTCAACAAGGCCTGCGGATCCGGTTCGCGGCCACGAAACGCCTTGAACAGTTCCATGGGATGTCGGCTCCCCCCCTGGGACAGAATGGTTTCCCGAAATTGCTGCCCCACGGCCCGCAAGGCATCCGGCTGATCGAGCCCCGCTTCCTCGAAGGCGGCAAAGGCATCGGCTGCGAGAACTTCCGCCCATTTGTAGCTGTAATACCCGGCGGCGTACCCCCCCGCGAAAATATGCGTGAACGAACACAACATGCGATCCTCGGGGAGCATCGGAAGGATCGATGTCCGCCGCATCACGTCTCGCTGCACATCAAAAATAGTACTCCCCTCACCGGGCCGGTAACCCGTGTGCAGACGCATGTCAGTCATGCCGAACGTGAGTTGACGCAGCGAATTGGAACCCGCGCGGAAGTTTCGCGCCTTCACGATTTTTTCGAACAGTTCCTCCGGAAGGGGCGCGCCAGTTTCGACATGCGCTGTCATTCCCAGCAGGGTCGGACGATGATAACACCAGTTTTCCAGAAACTGACTCGGAAGTTCGACCGCATCCCATTCCACGCCGTTGATCCCCGCCACGTCGGGCTCTGTCACCGTGGTCAACATGTGTTGCAACCCGTGACCGAATTCGTGAAACAGGGTTTCCACTTCCCGGAAGGTCATCAACGCCGGTTGACTCCCCACCGGAGGCGTGCAGTTGCAGACCAGATGCGCCACCGGACGTTGCACCTCCGTCCCCCGCACCCGCCGATCCAGGCACACATCCATCCAGGCGCCCCCCCGCTTGTTTGCGGGGCGCGAGTAGGGATCGTAGAAAAACGATGCGATCGGCTCTCCCCGGTCGTACACCTCGAAGTAACGCACGGATGCGTCCCACACGCTGGTCTGGCCATCGGCGGGACGCACTTCGATCCCGAACAGACGCTGGACCAGATTGAACAGACCTTCCAGTACCCGCTCGTGCTGGAAGTATTGGCGCAAAACTTCCTCGGTCACCTCATATCGCTGTTCCCGCAGACGCTCGGCCCAGAACGCGATATCCCAGTGTTTGAGCGGCTCGGTTTCCCCGGCTGACCGCGCGAACTGTTCCAATTCCTCCAGATCCCGGCGGGCAGGCGCCAGCGAAGCGGCCAGCAGGGTCTCGAACATCTGCTCGACTGCCGACACGCTTTCCGCCATCTTTTCCGCCAGGCTGATTTCCGCGAAACTGGCATATCCCAGCAGTTCGGCCTGTTGACGCCGCAACTCCAGAATCCGCTCGCACAGGCCCGTATTGTCGAACTCTCCCGACGAGGCCCGCGATATATAGGCCCGATACGTTTGCTCGCGCAGATCCCGATTGCGGCAGTGTTGCCAGAGTGGCTGCACAATCGGAATTTCCAGCGTCACGCGCCACGGTCCGCACGAGGGGGTCGACTCGGGATCCGTGTCGCTCTTTGCCGTGTTATATGCCTGGCTGGTCAAGTTTTTCAGACTCTCGGGCCAGCCCTCGGTGTCGGCGGGATCCGTCACAATCTTCGCGTAGGCCTTGGTCGCATCCAGCACATGATTGGAATAATCGTTGGCCAGAGTCGATAGCTCGCTGACGATCTCGTTGTACTTCGACTTGTTCTCGTCCGACAACGCGATACCAGACAATTCCGCACCCAGCAGACGCTGCTCCAGTATCCGCTGCCGCGCGGGAGGAAACGAGGCAAACTCCGCCGATTGCCGCAGCGCTTTCAGTTCCCGATAGATCGGTTCGCTCTGCCTTAACTCCAGACCGAACTGTACGACTTCCGGCAACACCTGCTGATACGCTTCGCGTAATTCAGGCGAATTCCGCACGCCAACCAAATGTCCGATCGGTTTCCAGGTCTGCTCGAAGCGGCGATCCAGCTCTTCGAGCGGCGCGAACAGTTCGTCCCAGCCAGGATTGCGCAGGGCCTCCACCTGGCCAAGGACTTCCCGGCCATGGCGCAATAACTCCGTGACCGCGGGGATAATATGGTCCGGTTGAATCCGCGCGTAAAGTGGCACGCCAGCCGTTTGCAGCAGTGGGTTGTCGGAAAGGTCGAGTTTATCCATCAATTCGATTTTCTATGTCTGGTGCCTTCAAATCTCTTCCGGCTTTTGGAGAAGACGCAACGCCCCTCCCGAAAGGGAGCAAAACACTTCGGAGTGTGATGCCTGCCAGTCAGATTCTCAAGTCCGATTCTCCTCGGAGAGTCTCCCGCCTTACCCCTCCCACTGACAGGCTGCGTGCCAGCGTTGTGGAAACCCCCTTGCCAGGCCTATGTCCCGATAAATTCTGTCGCAGCAACATGAACAGGCGATCCCCTGCCGCGGTTTTGTGAATTCCCTTCACCTCCACATTTACGTATCATGCACATAAATAAGTGATGATTCGAGGGGAGACGCGCGGTCGTGGGGATTATTGAGCAGGACCGTGGCCCGAAACGGAAACAGGGGAAAGTGCATGGTCCATTCTGGCAATTCGCCCGCTCCGAGAAGGGGGCAAGCCTTTCTTGCCGCGTGTTACTGTTGCCTGGCGTTGTTTGCGTCAGCATTGAATAGGGAAGCGCGGGCCGACGACAAGGTCTCCTCGAGCACCGTCTCGGCCATCGATTACGCACGCGAGATTCGTCCTATTCTGGCGCGCAAGTGTTATGCGTGTCACGGTCCGGATGCCGCGGAAGGAGGCTTGGCACTCCACCTGGGAGAAGCCGCGATTCAACCACTCGAATCGGGTGAAAACGCAATTGTGCCTGGGAAACCCGAGCAAAGCCATCTACTGGCGCGCGTGCGGACCGCGAATCTCGACGAACGTATGCCTCCGCCCGAACAGGAAGCCCTGACGGATCGGGAAATCGGCCTGCTCGAGGAGTGGATTCGGCAGGGAGCCGAGTTTTCGCGGCATTGGGCTTTTGAACCGGTTCCTGTCGTGGCCGTGCCCGAGGCGATTGCACCCGGAGCGTCCGACAATCCGATCGATCGATTTATCGAGGCCTCGTTGCACAAGCAGAAACTGACGCCAAGCCCTCCAGCCGATCGCCGCACGTTGATCCGACGAGTGACCTTCGATCTGACCGGTTTGCCCCCCTCGCCGCAGGAAGTTGCCGACTTCGTGAATGATCCCGCACACGATGCCTACGAGCAACTGGTCGAACGCCTGCTGGCTTCGCCGCATTACGGCGAACGCTGGGCACGCCACTGGCTCGACGTCGTCCGGTATGCCGAAACCAACAGCTTCGAACGGGACGGCGGCAAGCCGAACGCCTGGAAGTATCGCGACTACGTCATTCAATCTTTCAACGCGGACAAGCCTTACGACCAGTTCCTCAGGGAACAACTGGCGGGAGACGAATTTCCCGAACCAAACCGGGAAAGTATTCTGGCAACGGGGTTTTATCGGCTCGGCATCTGGGATGACGAACCCGCCGACCCCTTGCTGGCCCGTTACGACGAACTCGACAGCATTCTGACCACCATCGGCCAGGGAATCCTGGGCCTGACGCTGAACTGCAGCCGTTGCCACGATCACAAGGTCGATCCGCTGTCGCAATCCGATTATTATCGCCTGCTGGCGTTCCTGCAGGGATTGACTCCCTACGCCCGCAGGGGGGACGAACGCACCAACAGTCAGACCGATGTTTCTCCCCCCGGCGTGGTCGCCCTGTACGCGGAGAACGAGGCCCAACTGAGTGACCTGCGCACCCGCATGTTCGAACTGGAACAACAGGGCGTGGTCAAAATGTCCGCCGAGGATCAGCGGAAATCGGAAACCGGAGAACGCAAGAAGCTCCTCGAAGCCAAACTCCGCGACTATCTCGAGGAAGACCAGCGGATTCAATACGAAAAATTCCTGCAACGCGAACGAGAACTGGAAGCGGCGCGAAAACAATTTCCACCCCGCGAAACCGTGCTGAGTATCGCCCGGGAAAACCCTCGTCCCGAACCAACGCATATCCTGCTGCGCGGCAATCCAAACGTCCCCGGCGAAGCGGTACAGCCAGGCTTTCCCGGACTGTTTCAAAGCGAAACGCCGGAACTGCCCCTGCCCGGGAATCACGCCACCACGGCCGGTCGGCGATCCGTACTGGCCGATTGGATCACCTCGCCCGAGAATCGGCTGACGGCCCGCGTCATGGCGAACCGAATCTGGCAACACCATTTCGGGCGGGGTATTGTCCGCACCCCGAACAACTTCGGTCTGCTCGGCACGCCTCCAACTCATCCGGAACTGCTGAACTGGCTTGCTGGCAGGTTCATCGCTGAAGGCTGGCGGATGAAACCGCTTCATCGGCTCATCCTGACGTCTCAAGCCTATCGGCGATCCTCCGTGAGTGTCGCCGATTCCCTGAGCAGGGACCCCGGCAATGATTTCTTCTGGCGGTTCGATCCCCGCAGGCTTGGAGCGGAGGAACTCCGCGATGCAATTCTCCTCGCCTCGGGTTCGCTGAATCGCAAAATGTTCGGACCCAGCATGTATCCCGAACTGTCGCGGGAAGTGCTGGCAACCCAGTCTCAGCCGGGGCAAGGGTGGGGAAAGTCTTCCCCGGAAGAACAGAACCGCCGCAGCATCTATATTTACATCAAGCGTTCGCTGATTCCCCCGGAACTGGCGGGATTCGATTTTCCCGAAACCGACGTCACTTGCGAAGCCCGGTTCGTCACGATTCAACCCGCACAGTCCCTGAACATGCTGAATGGGGCCTTTCTGAACCGCCAGGCGGCCCAGTTGGCACGGCGACTGGGCGAAGCGGAAACGGACCTGCCCCAACGCGTGGAACGCGGCTGGCAACTGACGCTCGCCCGCGAGCCTACCTCGGAGGAACGCACGCGGAGCCTGAAATTGATCGCGGATCTCCAGACGAAACACCATCTGGACGATGCCGATGCCTTGAAGTATTTCTGCCTGTATTTGTTGAATTTGAACGAGTTCGTGTTTCTGGATTAACCATGACAGGGCGGAGCGGTTTTCGACTCCGCAATGCGAGGGACATCATGCGAAATTTTTGTGGACGCACGCGACGGGAATTTGTCTGGCAGGCAGGAGCGGGCTTTGGTTCGGTTGCCCTCGCCTCGCTGCTCGCGCAAGAACAATTCCCCGCCAACGCCTGGGCGGAGAGCACCGGTAGCGGCGCTTCGCATCCGGAACTCCACGGCAAGGCCACCAACGTGATCTTCCTGTTCATGTACGGCGGCCCCAGCCATATCGACACCTTCGATTACAAGCCCCGCATGACCGGCATGGACGGCAAGACGGTCGACGTCAAAACCTTCGGTCGCGGCGGACACAAGTCGGGCGGGCGCGTTGTGGAGCCCCGCTGGAAATTCCACCAGTACGGCGAATGTGGCAAGTGGGTCAGCGATCTGTTTCCGCATGTGGCCCGGCATGTCGATGACATCGCCTTCCTGCACTCCATGACGGCCGATTCCCCCATTCACGGGTCGGCCATGCTGATGATGAATTCGGGACGGATTCTCAGCGGCAGCCCGACGCTCGGCTCGTGGGTGAATTATGGACTGGGATCGGAAAATAAAAATCTGCCCGGGTACGTGGTCATGCTGGACAGGACCGGAGGACCGATCAGCGGCGCCAAGAACTGGACCAGTGGATTCATGCCCGCCAGTTTTCAGGGAACGGTGCTGAATTCCCAAGGCCCGCCGATTCTGGACCTCAATCGGCCCGAGGGGATGACGATGGAATTGCAACGCGACCTGCTGAACGCGCTCCGCTCCACCAACGAACAGCACCTGGCGACCAGGGCCGACTATTCGGAACTCTCCGCACGCATTCGCGCCTACGAATTGGCCTACAACATGCAGGTGCATGCCCCCGAAGCCGTCGATTTCGCCCAGGAAACCACACAAACGCATGCCCTGTACGGCATGGATCAGGAACGGACACGCGACTTCGGCAGCAAATGCCTGCTCGCCCGCAGACTGGTGGAACGCGGCGTACGCTTTATCCAAATCTACTCGGGTGGCAATCACAATGACAGCAACTGGGACGCGCACGGCGACCTGGAAAAAAATCACAACCTGCATGCCGGCAATACCGACAAACCAATCGCCGGGCTGCTGGCCGACCTCAAACAGCGGGGGTTGCTCGATAATACCCTTGTGGTCTGGGGAGGCGAGTTCGGTCGACAGCCGACCGCGGAATACGCGGTCGGGAGCGGGCGCGATCACAATTCCTACGGCTTCACCATGTGGCTGGCCGGGGGCGGCATCAAGGGGGGGCATTCCGTCGGGGCCACCGACGAACTGGGAGCAGCAGCCGTGGAACGTCCCTTGCACGTCAAGCATCTACACGCCACCATCTTGGATCGCATGGGGTTGGACCCGAACCGCCTCTCGTATTATTACAGCGGACTCGATCAGAAACTTGTCGGCGTGGAACACGTGGAACCGATCCGGGAAATTCTCGCCTGAAAACTGAAAACCGAGGCGGTGCCTGTGCAACCCCGTTGTTCCCGGGAGACCTGGTCCCCCTGATCGCCGATAAATTTCCCGCATGACTCCTCCCGATAACACGTCTCATCGTCCCGTTCTGCTGCGGGAAACCATTGCCGCCCTCGACCTCAAACCGGGGTTGAATGTTGTGGATGGCACCGTCGGCGCAGGAGGACATTCCGCGGAAATCCTGAAACGGATTCTGCCCGGCGGAAAACTGATCGGGCTCGATCGGGACGACAGCATGCTTCAACGGGCGCGAACCCGGCTTGCTCCCCTGGCTCCGGAAGCTTTCGAACTGCTGCAGGCCTCTTATGCCGACCTCGAAACGCTGCTGCCCGAATTAGGCCTTACCACCGTCGACCGCCTGCTGGTCGATCTGGGACTCTCCTCCGATCAATTGGCCGATCGCGAAAGAGGGTTTGGCTTCGCCACCCAGGGCTCCCTGGACATGCGGTTTGATACCTCGCGGGGGAAACCCGTTCACGAGTGGCTCAATCGGGCGGATATTGCAGAAATTACAACCGTGTTGACGGAGTTCGGCGAAGAACCCCAAGCCGCGCGGATCGCCCAGGCCATTACGGAACAGCGCCGCGTCCGACCGATTTTGCGGGTATCCGATCTGGTCGCCTTGATCGAACAAGCCTGCTCCAGCCCGGGACGGCGTGCTGAAAAATCGCATCCCGCAACACGCACCTTCCAGGCCCTGCGAATTTTCATCAATGCGGAACTGGAACACCTGAAACGCTTTATGACGGAAACTGCTCCCGCCTGCCTGAAGGCCGGCGGAATTCTGGCGGTGATTACATTTCATTCCCTGGAGGATCGGCTGGTCAAGCAGGCCTTGGCCGACCGAGCCGTCTGGGAAATTTCGTCCAAGAAGCCCCTGATTGCCAGTCCACTGGAAATCAAGATGAACCCCCGCAGCCGCTCTGCAAAGTTGAGAATCGGTATTCGCGCCAAACCGGAAATTGATCATATTTCCGGCACAATTTGAAAAATGACTCAAGTTTTTCGCGAATCGAGCCGCAACGTGGTCCCGTTTCGGCTTACCCGAACTCATCCTGCCTGCTTCACGAGATTCAGGCAGCCCTCGGGTTCCTTCCGGACCTTTCGCGTCATGCCCCTCAATTCGGGCGGAGATTCCCATGCCCAAGGAAACGAAATTCACACTGGCGCTGCTGTTCGTACTGGCCGCCTGCTTTGGTGTTGTTGTCTGGCAGAAAATGGAGCACCAAAAAAAGCTGCTCGCCGCCATGCAAAACGAGCCAAACGGACGTGACCACACGTCCGCGCCCGCTTCTCCCTTCGACCAATTCCCGCAGGGAAAACCGGATCCGAAACCCGGTTCCGTAGTCTCCGATGAGCCGCGCCGACTCCCGTTCGAGCGAGACTTCCCGGCTCAACCTCCGGCGAATCCTCCCGCCAATCCGTTCGATAATGCCCCAAAAACGGCCGCCAATCCCACGCCCCCCGGCAACCAGGGAGGCCGCCCCCTGCCGCCCCAGGATTTGTTCGTCGATCCCAAAACCGTTCAAAAATCGAATCCTGCGCCACAAGCCAGCCCGTTCAACCCCTTCGATGGAGTCCCCGGAGCAATACCCGAGACGGGGAACAAGCCCATCAAGGCAATACCGGCATCGCAGTCGCAATCCGTTAATACCGGGGGAAGCGGCTTCCCTCCCGCCACACCTGCCGAAAAACAAAATCCCTTTGACCAATCGTTCCCCCCGCGGCAAAACCCGCCGGCCAATCAGCAGGCTCCCACACGCGGGTTTCCCGTTGCCGAACAACACGAACCGGCCCAACCTCCCGCCAACGGAAATCCGTTTGATTTCCCCGGCGGAACGTCCCCAAAGCAGACCACCCAGGTCACTCCCGCCAACGAGACGAAGCCCGCCGGGGGGTTCACTCCCTTCACCCCCGTGCAACATACCGAGGAAAAACCGACTCCGCCGCAAGGGGCCTTCAATCCCTTCGATGCCGTCCCGATTCCCGAAGGCTCGGGAAACAGGAATCCCCCGGCGAACGAGCCTCCCAAGGGAGGCTTCCCCACCAGCAACGGCGACAACAACAGCAGTGTTCCCAATCCGTTTGATGGGTTCCCCATGCCGGAGCGGCAACCCCGCGAATCCGCCAAGCCGAACCCTCCCATCCCCACCCCACGCCAGGAATCGAGTGTGCCCCCTCGGAACACTCTTCCCACGCAAGGGTTTCCCGCGGAAAGTAGCCAGGGGGGCCCACGGTCCGGCGATCAACTCCCGGCCCGTGTCTATACCGTCAAGGCGGATGAAAGTTACTGGTCGATCTCGCAAAAGCTTTACGGCTCCGCACGGTACTTCCAGGCCCTGGCCGAACACAATCGGCATCGTGTCGGCGATCCGAAGCAGTTGCGGCCCGGCATGAAAATCCTGGTCCCCGAAGCCGAGATCATGGACAAACTGTACGCCCGAATTATTCCCGGCGCGAACCAGCGCGACGAAGCGGGTGAACTTCTGCCAGAGGGACTCTTCTTTACCAACAACGGACAGCCGATGTACCGCGTTGGCAAGGAAGATACCTTGAGCGATATCGCCATGAAGCACTTGGGACGCGCCTCGCGGTGGGTGGAAATTTATAACCTCAACAAGGAAAAACTTCCCACCCCCGACAGGCTGAAGGATGGCGTGGTCCTGAAAATGCCAGGCGATGCCAGCCGGATTGTGTATGAACCAGGCAATACGGTGACGCGCTGACCAATCTCTTCGCGATTCTCGCATCACCGCAAAGTTGGGAACATCGGAGCAAACCCATGTTCAAACGATTTTTATTGATGCTCCTGCTGCTGGTCGCCGTGCTCCTCCTGATCGTCAACAGCGAACGGGAATATCGGCATCTGCAGGCCCTGCAAGCCAGGCAGGTATATCAGAAGCAGGTCCTCCTGGAAGAACAATCCCAACTCCGACTCGAGTTGCAGAAGGCCCTGCTCGATAAATCCCTATAATCTCGTATCCTCGCGCGCCTCCCCCCACGGAGCACTCGAATCCACATTTCTCACACCGTTACCAATGTGGTATTTTTCTCGAAAATGACCGAAATACTAGCCGCGCCCGTCAGGAAGCGGGCCAGACGGGCGGTTCCTCATGGAACACTCCTTGGACACTACCTCAATTCTGGCAATGTATTTGCGATAAACCGAGGCCCAAGCTTGGCCCGCTTCCTCACGGGCCAGGCTAGTTCGTCGAAGTCTGCAATCGTGTTTTATTAACCCGGGCGGGAAATCCGGCCTGTCCGCGTACCACATGTTGCACGTTGCTTTACATCCCATGGCAATACCTCTCGGGGAAGGTCTCCTTCGTATTCATTCAGGTAATTACAGTCCCGTGGGGCCGGACGGCCTCGGCGAAATCCCGATCTTGGGGAAGGGTGCGACATGAATGATGCGTCGGGCGAACCACGGGAAATCGAGAGTTCCGCGCCGCCGCCGCGTGTCGAACGGGGCCGCCTTGCCGGGCGATTGTGGCTGCTGACCGGGCTGTTGATACTCGGCTGGTCCCTTGTCGCGGGACGCCTGCTGCTGATCTATCTGGCCGAACGCGATGCCATGCAGAATCGCGTCGTGCGACAGCAAACCACCACCGAAGTCGTTCAGGCCCGGCCCGGCGATATCCTTGACCGCCAGGGACGACTCCTGGCGACCAGTATCGATACCTTTAGCCTCTACGCCATTCCCAAAAAAATACAAAACCCCGGTACATTTGCCGCTGCCGTTGCCCCATTCCTGAATCTGCCCGCGGAGACCCTGACCGACCGCATCCACTCTCATCGCGACAAAGGCTTTCTCTGGCTGGCCCGCCGCATGACTCCGACACAAGTCGCGGAAATTCGGGAATTGAAGCTGCCCGGAGAGACGTTCGGCTTCGAACGGGAGTTTCTCCGTCATTATCCCCAGGGGGAACTGGGGGTGCATGTGCTGGGGCTGCGAGATATCGATGGCACGGGACACGGCGGAGTGGAACAAGCCTGGGACGATGTGCTCAAGGGACGCGATGGCGAACGTATTCTTGTGCGCGACGCCCTGAATCGCGTGGTGCATTTGTACGAACCTGCCGAAGAGCAGGTGAAGCACGGCTCTACCGTGCGGCTTACGCTCGATCTCCGCCTGCAGGAACTGGTGGAAACGGAACTCAAAAAGGTACACGAAAACTGGAAACCCCAGGGAAGTTGTGCCATCCTTTGCGATCCGCAGACCTGCGAAGTGCTCGCGATGGCATCCCAGCCCAACTTTCATCCCGAACGCCTCGAACAGGTGCACGAAAATGCCTGGATGAATCGCGCGATCGCCTGGAGCTATGAACCCGGTTCGACCATCAAACCCCTCATTGTCGCCTGGGCACTGCAGCAGGGTGTCGTCACCCGCGACACCACTTTGTCAGGACACGGCGGCGCCTATCGCATGGGACAACGCCTGCTGCACGATACCCACCCCCACGGCGAAATGAACTTGGCCGACGTCCTCATCCAGTCCAGCAATATCGGCATGGCTCAAATCGGTGAACGCTTGACGAACCCCGGTCTGGCCGAGGCGCTCAGCCGCTTCGGATTCGGTTTTCGCACGGGCATCGGCCTGGCGGGTGAACTGCCCGGTTTTGTCCGCCCGCTCCCCGAATGGAACGATTACTCCACCGGCTCGATTCCCATGGGGCAGGAATTGATGGTGACCCCCCTGCAGATGATCGTGGCGCATGCGGTCCTGGCCAATGGGGGACACTACCGGCAACCACGACTCGTGCTGGAACCGCGAGCCGCAACTCGCATGAATGGGACATTGATCGACATGCCCGTGGTCGATCGCGCCATCTGTCACTGGCTTGTCGCCGATCCCATGGCACGCGTGCTCACCGAAGGAACCGGACGTCGACTCCACACCGCCGGACTCCCCCTGTTTGGCAAAACCGGCACTTCGCAGTTGTACGATCCCGAACTCAGGGGGTATTCCCGGTCAAAATCCGTCTGTTCCTTCGTCTGCGGCCTGCCTGCTCATCAACCCGAGTTGATCGTGATCGTCGTGCTCGATCAACCCTCCGTGGGAGATTCGCACTACGGGTCGAATGTTGCTGCCCCCACCGCCGTCAAAATCCTGCAGGATGCCCATGGGCTCTGGTCTCGGCCTTTGGCTCATGGGCCGGTCGCCCCCATCCGCCAGTAACTCCGGGGTGAGATCTCCGACGGGACGGCAACCCTGGCATGGCCCTGCCCTGCGACCGCATCCTCCGGTTATGCTCCCCCTCTGAATTGACCGACGGCTATGAGGCTGTCATATTATGGAAACATCCAAACGGATTGATGGAAGCAGATAGTCTGCGACAACCCCCCAGAATTTCTCACCGAGGCGACAGGGAGTAACCAGAGATGCCAAGCACCGCCCCTCAATTTCGCGGCAGATTCGTGCTGCCAGTCATGCTGACGCTTTGCCTCGGTTTCCTCTCCACTGTTTCAGCCGAAAACTGGCCTAGTTGGCGCGGACCAACCCAGAATGGCATTTCCAACGAAACCGGAATTCCCACCAAATTCGCCGGCGAGGAAAACCTGAATGTCGCCTGGAAAACGCCCCTTCCCGGTCCCGCAGGTGCAACGCCAATCGTCTGGAACGACCGCATCTTCCTCACTGCTCCCACCGAAGACGATCTGCTGTTGATGTGCTTCGATCTCGCGGGGAAGGAACTCTGGCGGACGGTGGTCGGCAAGGGGAACAGCGTAGCCCGCGGGGATGAAGGAAATTCCTGCTCTCCCTCTCCCGTGACGGACGGAAAACATGTCTGGTCCTTCATGGGAACGGGCGACTTCGGCTGTTACGACTTCGAGGGCAAGAAAATCTGGAATTTCAACCTGCAGGACCGCTACGGCAAGTTCGAAATCCAGTTCGGCATGAGCAGCACCCCCGTGCTCGATGGCGATCGCCTTTATCTGGCGCTGATGCATGGTTCGATGTCGTCCGGGGAAGTCGGCTACTCCAAGGTGATCTGCCTCGAAAAGATGACCGGCAAGGAAGTTTACGCCGTCGATCGGGCCAGCGATGCCACCCATGAAAACACGCATTCCTACGCCTCGCCCATCTTGTATCAAGAGGGCAAACTGAAATATCTGATCGTACATGGGGGCGACTACACGACGGGCCATCGGCTGGAGGATGGCTCCGAAATCTGGCGCGTCGGCGATCTGAATCCCTTCGATAACTACAACCGTTTTCTCCGCTTTGTCGCCTCTCCCTCGTATGGGGATGGCGTGATTGTGTGTCCAACAGCCAAGAACGGCCCCGTGGTCGCCGTCGATGCCCAAGCCCAGGGAAAGGTCACGCATACCCCCCAGGAACTCTGGCGCACCGACCGCACGACCGATGTCCCTTCGCCGCTGGTGCACAATGGCCTGGCCTATATTTGCCGACAGGATGGAAATGTCTTTTGCGTGGAAGCCCGCAGCGGCCAGGAAGTCTATCCCCTGCAGAAAACCCATCGGCAGCGGCATCGGGCTTCGCCGGTCTATATTGATGGACACATTTATCTCACTGCCCGCGATGGCCGCATCACGGTGTTCAAAGCGGGCCGGGAATTCGAAATCGTGGCGGAAAACGATCTGGGGGAAGACATGTCCTCTTCGCCGGTGGTCTCCAATGGCACCATGTACCTGCGATCATTTGGTCATTTGTGGGCCATCCGAGGGAAATAAATTCGCCCGGGAGGCCAAAAACAGGCTCCCTGCCACTCCCACTCCGGTCGATTTCACGGAATACCCGGGGTTGATTTGACGAATCCATCCGATACTGTTATGATTCGTCTCTTCCCCTTCGGGCAGGGTCGTCGGCCAAAATGCCGGGACACGCTCGGAGTGCTTCCAGAGGCAGGAGATTTTGCAACTAATTTCCTCCTCAGCAATTACGATACTTTTAAGAGGTTTTCAAGGTCTGCCAGCATGCCGACAATCAACCAATTGGTTCGCAAACCCCGCAAGAAACAGATTACCAAAAGCAAGACCCCCTTGCTGGAAGGCTGCCCACAGAAGCGGGGCGTCTGCCTGCAAGTGAAGACAATGACCCCGAAAAAGCCGAACTCCGCCTTGCGTAAGGTAGCGCGTGTTCGGCTTTCGAACGGCAAGGAACTGACGGCCTATATCCCCGGCGAAGGGCATAACCTGCAGGAGCACTCGATTGTGCTGGTTCGCGGTGGTCGTGTCCGCGACTTGCCTGGGGTGCGATACAAAGTCATTCGTGGGGTGCTCGATACCCTGGGGGTCAACGGACGCAAGCAGGCCCGCAGTCGCTACGGGGCCAAGCGGCCTAAATAGGCTGTCTGCCTTCTGTTAAGTCAGTTGGTTTTCCTTTTTCCGCCACATTTCCGGATAGTAAATACTAAAGAGACATGGCCAAGAATTTCACCGCTTCCGCGACCCAGTTGAAGCCCGATCCCCGTTTCAATTCGATCCTGGCTTCCAAGTTCGTCAATTGCCTGATGTGGGATGGCAAAAAGAGCATCGCGCAAAACGTCTTTTACGATGCTCTCGAAATCATCAAGCAGCGGATGCCGGAGGATAGCGAAATCGCAATCTTCGAGCGGGCTGTCGACAACTGCAAGCCGCACATCGAAGTTCGCTCCAAGCGAGTCGGAGGAGCCACGTATCAGGTCCCGACGCCTGTCCGCCCCAAGCGGCAACAGACCTTGGCGATCCGCTGGATCCTCGCCGCTGCCCGGGGCCGCAAGGGCCGACCGATGTCGCAAAGTCTCGCTGAAGAATTCATGAGTGCCTCCCGCAAGGAAGGAACGGCCATCACTACTCGTGAAAACGTGCACCGCATGGCCGATGCCAACAAGGCCTTCGCCCACTTCGCCTGGTAACAGACGTCGAGGTTGGCCCCACTAAGCACCTCAATAAAAAAACGCATCTCCCCGAGATGCGTTTTTTTACGCCCGCAGAGAATCTCCCTCTGTAATCCTGCTTGCTGGACTACAATAGGTAGCCCAGGTCCGTCTGCAACCCCCGAGAATCCGTCTGCAAACCCCGAACAATCATGAACGAGCACGCTTCACTCCAGCGGGAAGCCATCCTGATGGTGGCGCATGGCAGCCGTCGTTCGGCAGCGAACGACGATCTCTACACGCTGGCCGAGATGGTTCGGGCAGCCCGTCCGGGCAAGATCGTTGAATGCGCATTCCTCGATGTTGTTGAACCGACGATCCCGCAAGGGGCGGAAGCCTGCGTCCGACAGGGAGCTACCCGCGTGCTCCTCTTTCCCTATTTCCTGTCCGCGGGACGACATGTTGTGGACGACCTGAATCGCTTCCAGGCAGATTTCCAGCAGCGTTGGCCCGAAGTCCGCTTTCCGATCTGTCCGCACCTGGGATTGCACCCGTTGATGGTCGAAATCGTGTTCGACCGCTTGGCCGAAGCGGAATAGCGTACTGCGAATGTGGGGCTTTGCCGTTCCTTGATCTCCGTCAAAACAGTTCGGTAATGACGGTCCCCTCGTCGAGCAGATACTGCGGGCGGCCCTGTGGATCGGTCATCGTGATTTGAAAGGGATCGATTCCCAGCGTGCGATACACCGTGGCGAACATATCCTTGTAGGTAACGGGGCGGTCGACCACCGAGGCGGCCAGACGATCCGTCTCTCCTATCACCTGTCCCCCGCGAAGCTGCCCCCCCGCGAGAATGGCGGGGCCGACTTTAGGCCAATGGTCCCGCCCCCCGTTGGAATTTACCCGGGGAGTTCTCCCAAATTCACCCCACGCCAGAATCGTTACCTGGTCCAGCAGACCTCGCTCGCGCAGATCATCCACCAGGGCCGTCAGACCATGATCGACTATCGGCAACAATTGCTGCATGCGGGGAAAGTTCTGGGAGTGCGTATCGAAGTCACTGATCGACAAGCTGACCACGCGAACTCCTGCCTCCACAAGCCGCCGAGCCAGCAGAAATTTCTTCACCGAGTGGGCCGATTCACTCGTCGTCGAACGCCTGCCCGATGTGCTCTCGGAAAGGGTGTAACGCGCCAGGACCCGAGGATCCTCGCTGTCGAGATCCATCGCTTCGGCCAGCCGTCCGGAAGTCAAAATGCTAACCGCCTGCTGCTGGAACTCATCCATCGCATGCATCATCCCGGAACTGTCCACGTCTCGTCGAATACGATCCAGCCCCGCCAGCAGTTGCAGACGATGATCCACGCGTGAGACCGGAATTTCCGCGTTTAACTCGAGCGAAATTGTATGATATCCCCCCAGCCGGGCCAGTTCCGACTTCATCCCGCTTTCCAGTTCCCGCTCGAACATTCCCGAGAGATCGGGCCGAAATGGCTGATAGGCAGGCCCGAGAAAACCAGGGCGGGCACTGTTGCGAACCAGGGCGCGGCCCTGCATCAAATCGACAAACGGCGGGACCTGATCGGTCGGACGCCCCAACAGCCGCGACATTGCACACCCCAACGCGGGCCGGCCCCCCAGGCTCTTCAAATCACTTTCCGAATATCCCGACTGACATTGAAACGCATCGTGCCTGCCCGCGGAGTTGGTCAGCGAACGGATTAACGCAAAGTCCTGCAGTTGCGCTGCCATGCGGGGGAGCAATTCGCCGATCTGAATTCCCGGAATCGATGTCGCGATGGGAGCAAACGGACCACGAATTTCCGGGGGAGCCTCCGCCTTGGGATCTATCGTCTCGTGCTGAGGCGGCCCCCCATCCAGGTGCACCAGGATCAATGCCCGCTCGCTCCGCCGACCCTGCAACGCTTCCGCCCGCAGCAGATCCGCCAGCGACAATCCACCACATCCCAGCGCACCAATCGTCAGCGCCTGACGTCGCGTCAGACCTTCGCGTTGCGCACACGGCACGCTCGTCACGGTAATCATGCGGGAACCTCGGAGCTGAGAGGTGGGAGAGAATGCAGGCTGATATTCCGTGCTATCATATCAGCCCGGCATGATATGTCCAGGGGAATAACTCCTTAAGCCGACGTATCCAAGCCATGCAATTAGCCGCGCCCGTCAGGAAGCGGGCCACGCGGGCGCGACAACTCGCAATCACTCGCCCGATGCATGGTCCACCAGAGTGGATTCCCATGGAAGCAATGAAACTCAAACGTGGCCCGCTTCCCGACGGGCGCGGCTAGTTGGAGAATGTCAACGTGGACCACTTCACGCATCGATCATTCGCACTTAAAAATGCGATTGTCTTGAGAATTCACCACTGAGCCACAGAGAACACGGAGCCTTGCAGGGGCAATCCGACGGACTTGTTCCTTGTGACACCTTAAAATGAAACGCAAAGTCGCGGAGACGCGAAACCGCGAAGGACAAGCAGGAAATTTCAAGTTTCCCCTGTGACCTTGCGTCTCTCCGTCTCTGCGCTGTCTTCCTCTTCGATCGGTCGACAACCCGCCCCGCTCGTCCTTCTCTGTGTTCTCCGTGACTCCGTGGTTTTCCTGCATTGTCGGGTTGTGTTCGGAAAACGCACCTGCCTGCGGATTCGTGGCGCCCTGACGGTCGCGGCTTATCCCCGATTTTCCAGGTTCGAGGAGCGCCCCAGCATCCAAGCGATGCCGCCGAGTAACAGGCTCAACAGGCCCAGGCCGATTGCCAGCCAAATCAGGCGGGGCTGGACGACAAGCTGGCGAACCACGGGAGTCGCCCGTTGAAAGTGAGCGACATCCAGGTTCAGCAGCAGTGAAACGCGATGCATATCCGTCTGCAGGCCTTCCGTGAGTGCCATCGGACGCGTTTCGGCATATCGATCCCCAATCAATTGCTGCAAATCCAACGGCACACGGGTACCGACAGGCAAGGTAAATTTTGTGTCGAACAACTTCGAGGCCTGCAGTTGAACCAGTTCCGCCCCCAACTGTTCCGCCTGGGCTGCCGCTTCCTCGGGGGTCGACCACAGTTGACTGCGAACGATGAGGCGTTCCGGAAGTGGTTCGGCATCCGCGCGATACCGCTCCATTTCCGCCTGACTGATCACGGGCAACTCCGCTTGCATCCAGGCGGGGGAATTTACCTGGGGTGTATCACCAATGGCGGGCTTCTCGAGGGGCTCGTTCGCAGCCGCCGCGGGTGCAGCAAGGTCTCCGAACGCTCCGCCGGAATCGTCGCCATCGAGTATTTCGTAGGGGCGATCCACATCGGCATCCCTGCGCGCGATCTGTGACGTCTCGGAGGGAATTCTTTCCAGGGTGGCATATTCTACCCTGCGATAACTAAACACCAAGGAGAAACCCAGCATGAACAACAGGGCCATGAACGTGACAGGCACCCACCATTTGCATTTCGCCAGTGTCCAGACGAAAAAGCCCAGCACCAACACGACCACAATCAGTTCGATTACTCCGATGCTTGCCGTCATCCCCTGTCCTCCCCGTTAACCTCGCCTGCCGTTACCTGTTGCGCATATGGATTCACTGCGATTCACACGGAGCCGCCAGTTGCACCGCTGCCGTGATGGCTGCTGCCCATGTTAACCCCCATACCGCGGGAAATGTAAACACCATGCAGATCAAATAGGCCAAGCCCGCGGAGCAGGCCACCGATACCCACTGAAAGCGGTGGAGACGCCGTATATCGACTAATCCACTCCAGCCACGCCAAGCAAAAAACATACCGAAGAAGATCGCGTAACCGAACAGGGTGGGAGCCCAACTGCTGTCGGGCCACGACTCCTGCCGGGAAGCGGTTGTCTCCATGCCGAGCGCTCCAGACTCCGCCTCCTTGTTCCCCCCGCCCAAAGCGACGCCATCTGCCGCAGGCGTTTTTATCTGCAACCTGGCTGGCATCTCTCCCAAGCCGACCTGGTTTTCGTCAGGCCAAGATGTCTCTCGGGGAACACCCGTCGGCTTGAATGCAGCCAAGTCGTGTCGACCAATCGCGTTGATCCACCCAGTTGCTTGTCGCGGAAAGATATGCGAGGGAAATTGCACCAGAAAATACTCACTGAGTCCCCAGATGCCGACACCCGTCAACACTCCCGCGAAAAACAGCAGGAATCGCTTGTGGGAGTGATCCGAATATCGACGTCGCTGGAAGGACGTGAAGCACAATAGCATCCAGCAGGCAAGCGTGGTCGACGCCACGAAAAAGCCGACGTGCGCCGGATCCGTTTCATGGGGCAGCCAGACCGATGCAAAGAATTCTCGCGAGAAAAACAGGATGGTAGCGGTAATCAAGATCACCAGCAGCGGTATCGCCGACAGGGACAGCAGCAGCAGCGCGACTTTCCCTTTCCCTGTTTTTGCGGGCCGCATGAACCGTGTCGCCCCCCGGACACGTGGCGTTTGCAGAGTTTCGCGGGGAGCAGTCGGAGGATTTGCGGGAGGAGTGCCGGCATGGGGGTCCGCCCAATTATCCCGCCGGGCTTGCGCCGCTGCCGGAGTATTCGACCGATTGAAACGCCGGTAACAATAGATCGTCGCCAGCAGCATCGCGATCATTGCCCACGCACTGCCTTTCACGCCGGGAACAATATTTCCCTTGAGAGACAGCAGCAACAGAGCCACCATGCCCGCCAGCCACCACCACGATCCATCTCCGGGCAAAAAGACAGGCAAGCTGGGTGTCTGATTTGTATTTTCGAAGCTCGGCAGGGGACGCGGGGATTCGGGATACGCATGCCCGTTCGCGTGGCCGGTTCCTGGGGCAGGACTTGCGGAAATGGGTGGCATGGCGTCAACCGCCGCGCCGCCCCGGGGAGGGGAATGGGCCCAGACTTGATCGAAGGCCAGACTAAACTCTGCAATCGAGGCAAACCGTCGCCGTTCTTCCTTTTCCAGCGCGCGGGCCAGCAAGGGGCGGAACCTCGGTTCGACGAGGGACAAATCGGGCGCTTGCGTGAGATGTTTCATCAGGATTTCGCCCGTCGATTCTCCCTCGAACGGAACGCGACCAGTCAGCATTTCGAATAATATCACCCCCAGCGCGTACAGATCCACTCCCGCGCCATAATTCCCCTTGGCCAATTCGGGGGCCATGTAATGCACGGTCCCGACGCTTTGTGTTTGCGCGCTCCGCTGGGAAGGTCCGATAAACTTGGATAGCCCCACGTCGCCCAGTTTCACCTGGCCCTCTTCCAGGAAGATATTGGCCGGCTTGAGATCGCGATGCACCAGACTCCGCGCGTGGAGAAACTCCAGTGCCGAGGCCACTTGTGTAAAAATCCGGCGGACTTCCTCTACGGGCAGCCCCTCGGGATGCCGGCGAATGTAATCGGCCAGCGTTTCCCCCGCGACGTATTCCATGACGACCCACTGATCCCCCTCGGCGTCGGTCTTGACATCGAACAGGGTCACCAGGTGCGGATGCTTCAGGTTCAAACATTGCGATACCCCGCGCAGTTCCACCTCGCGATTGTCGTGCAGCAGTTTCAACGCGACATCCTTCCCCGCGCTGGTCTGGGCGTAATACACTTCCCCAAAACCACCCCGATGAATGGCGCGCTTGATGGTGTACCCTGCGAAAGGCTGGTCACCCGCGGAAAACATGAATTTCATGAATGTGGCCCCCAACGGAAATGCTGCGCTGTTCCGTCCGTTTTGTCTTCGATCAACTCCCGGATGCATGCGGCTCCAGAAACAGGCCGATCTCGTCACTCCCTACATAACGTCCGAGGGGAAGTTGCAGATCAATTTTTTCTTCCCCTCCACCATTTTCCACTCCAACACCGACCGGCGCGCGAAACCAGAACTCTCCATCCCGATGAACCAATGCGCCCGCCCGCTGCCAGTGACGGCAAACCACATGCGACTGCTCTCCCGGCCCCAGAATCAGCAGGTGATCCATCAGAATTGTGCCGTCCACGCGATCCATCAGCCGATCCCCGGGATTCACCACCAGTTTCGCGGACAGGCTCAAGGGGGAAGGCATCTCGATTCGGCAAGTTATGCCAGAGGTGATTTCGTATTGCCTGCCCGGTGTGCAAACCGTCGCGCCAGCCAGTAACGTCCCCTGAGTGTTTGTCGAAGCGGGTAAATTTTCACTCCCTGGCCAGACCTCCTGGTCCTCCTGTATTCGGATGCCTCCCTGGGCAGGCGACAGCAGATACACTCCTCGGTCCCGGCGCAGCACCGCATGCTCGCGCGAGAGTGGCCCCAGAATCTGGATCAAATCGGCCCGCCCGGACGCCCCCGGCCCGCCGAGGCGAATGACATCCGACAGGATCAATCGATAACTTCCCACGCGATCCACGCGCAACAGGTAGCTGGCAACTGGCGACTGCTGACGGCTGAACACGCCCGTTTCTCCCCCTGTTGTGGCGTTTGATGTCCCGTTCCTCGCGCTTCGGCCAACGCACGTTCCCCCGCCATTGGCACTCATGCCCGGGGATGGCCATTTCCGACACCCGCCTCCCGGCGTCTTGATATCTATGTCAACTCCGCGGGGAACCAGGCGCGATTGCAAAATGATCTCTCGGGTTATTCTACGTGGGACGGGGACTGAACGACCATGATTTCCGTCCTGAATTTCCACGGATTGACTTTCTCCGCTATCTACCGCGGCAACGGCAAGCAGGCGAGGTATTTCCCTCGCCTGTGCCGTTTGAACTTCAGTCCTGTTTACAACGTCTGGTCTGCCAGTTCCCGCTGAAAGTAATTATCCACTTCCTGTGAAATATCCAGTTTCGGATTCATTTCCTGTTCGATGGGGATCATGCCTGCCCCCGGGTAACCTGCTTCCAGCAGACGTTCCTTGACATCCAGTTGCTTGTTCAATTCCGCGATCAGCGATTTGGCGCGATTCAGCGGCCGGTCGTCGAGGGGAGTTCCCTTGGTCACGGCCTCGGCTGCCTGCACGGCACGCATGCGGGCATCCAGTTGTGCCAGTTCCGCTTCCAGTTCCCGTTTGGTCGAAATCAGTGTGGCCAGTTGTTCTTCGTTCGACTGCAAGGCCGCCTTGCGCGCCGTCAGAATCTGCTGCTCGTGAGCCAGGGTTTCCTCGGCCAAGCGGAATCGTCGGAAACGATTTTCCAGATCCTTTTCAACCTGCTGCTGAGAGTAGGATTTCCCGGCGATGACAAACTGGGTTTCCCCTTCTGCAAGATTTCCTCGCAGAGCCAGAATCGCCTCTTTTTGTTGCTTCAGCCCGACGTCCCTGCGCGAGACGGCCTGTTCGAGGGCTTCCACTTCCACTTGCTGCTCCGCAATGACATGCATGGCCTTGCGAATTTCCGGCACCAGATCTTCCACCACTTGTTGGGCGCGGCGGACTTCAAAATCCAATGGAACCTGGCTTTTCACCGTCTGGCGTATTTCCTGCCCGACCGTTTTGACGTAACTAAAGGCACCTCTGCCAAACACGAAGGTGCCCGCGGCCATCATCACCAATCCACCGAGTATCATTTTCTTGAACATGGCTTGTCCTCCCCACTGAGGGACTTTCTGATAAATACGTTGACAGTGCTTCCAGGTTTTTCCATTCCAGGCACACGACATTCCTATTCCTCCTGCCGACATTTCCGCGATATGGTTTCCCTGACGAATGTCCGTTCCTGTCAGCTATTCGTAAGCCACTCCCCGTTCTTGAAAAAATATTGAAAAAAACTCGAATCTTATCTCGAAAAACGAGCCGCGTTCGTCAACTGTTGATGTAAGTTGTTGCGGCACAATGGTTGATGGGAGTGTTTTTCCACTACATCAGATTTCCGATTGTTTCCGGCTCGCAGGCGTGGGAGAGTCCCCGGCACGTGCGACTGAACCGCTGGCCGACCGGTACGGCTGGTTTTCAGGAATTCCCCTTCTGCCGGATGACTTTTCTCCCATTCCCTGGCAATAATGCGCTCTGAACCGTCTGGGCCCTGCCGCCGAAACGGACGTTCATTTCCCATGCTCCCTTCGTCTGGTTCATCCCCGTATGAAACAAAACCGACCGCTTCGCATCGTGGTCCTGGCACGCAGTCCCCATGAACATATTCGTCAGGCCTGGACTCGGCTCGAACCCTTTCTCATGTCGCGCCCGGAACTCGAAGTCGTCGGCGTGGCGCTCAGTCAGGACGTCGACCACGTCGAATTGCGTGCGGACATGGCCATCGTGCTCGGCGGCGATGGGTCCCTGTTGCGGGCCTGCCGCCATTTTGGCGAACACCAGATCCCCATCCTGCCCATCAATCTGGGGCGACTCGGCTTCCTGGCCGACCTCACCCTGGCCGACCTGCAACAAAACCTCGACCTCCTCGCCTGCGGGGCCTGTAACATTACCGAACTGATGATGTTCGCCTGCGAGATCGAACATCCGAATGGCGAAATTGAACATCACATCGGGCTGAACGAAGTAGCGATTTGCGTGGGTGCCCGGCCCCACATGTTCGATGTCCAATTGCGCATCAACGACGAAGACGTGACCACGTACAGTGGCGATGGACTCATCCTCGCCACGCCCGTCGGTTCCACCGCGCACAGTCTCTCTGCCGGTGGGCCCATTCTGCGGCAAGATCTGCGCGCGTTTGTGATCACCCCCATCTGCCCGCACACACTGACCATCCGGCCCATTGTCGATCGCGGGGATGCCATTTATACGGTAACTCTCCCCCGCGAAGCCGAGGATGTCATTGCCGTCATCGATGGCCACATCCATCGCGAGTTCCGCCATGGCGACCTGCTCCGTTTTCAGCAAGCCCCCTTCAACTGCCGACTCCTCCGCTTCCCCCATCACAGCTATTATGAAACACTCCACCGCAAACTCGGCTGGGGAGGACAACTCAGCTACAACCAGCATTGATTCCGCCGCAATTCCCAACCTGCGACGGCTTGTCGCACGGAACCCGTTTCGAGCGAGGCTTCGCATCGAATGTTGATTATCGGTTCGGATTGGGTACAGTGGAGGGGTACGGTTTACGAAAAAACCGTTCCCGCCTTATGGTTCGCTTTCGGACGTCTCGACTCATGCCGCTGAAACCCCTGGTTCTGCTGTTAGTGCTTCTCTGCTGGTCGCCGCTGGCTTGGGGAGAGGTGCATTTCAATCGTGATATCCGACCTCTCCTGGCAGATCGTTGTTTTGCCTGTCACGGTCCGGATGCCCGCGCCAATCACTCGGGGCTCCGGCTCGACCTGGAAGCTGCCGCCAAGGGGAAACTTCCCGACGGCGGAGATCCCGCCATCATTCCGGGCAACCCCGATGCCAGTGGGTTACTGCAGCGAATCCTCAGCAGTGACCCCGATCTCGTCATGCCTCCCCCGGAATCCAACCTGCAGATCTCTCCCCGCGAGCGAGAACTACTGCGACAGTGGATTGCCGAGGGCGCTCCCTATGCCGAACACTGGTCGTTCGTCGCGCCACACAAGCCCGAACTCCCTCCCCTGCCCGACGGGTGGACCGCGCGCAACCCGATCGATCATTTCATCGGGCAACGCTTGCTCCAGGAGGGACTAACCCCCTCCCCCACAGCCGATCGCGACACTCTCATTCGACGACTCTCCTTCGATCTTACGGGCCTCCCCCCCAGTGTTGAAGAAGTGCTTGCCTTTCGGGAAGATCCCTCGCCCGAGGCCTATTCGCTACTCGTCGAGCGGCTCCTGGCCAGCCCCCACTTTGGAGAACGTATGGCCCTCGACTGGCTCGATGCGGCCCGTTATGCCGACACCAACGGCTTCTCCATCGACGGCGGACGCCACATGTGGCTCTGGCGCGATTGGGTCATTCAAGCCTTCAATTCCAACCTTCCCTACAATCAGTTTCTCACCGAGCAACTGGCCGGCGACTTGCTTCCCAACGCCACGCCCGCCCAGCGCATCGCCTCCGGCTTCCAACGCAACAACATGGTGACTCACGAAGGGGGGACCATCCCCGAGGAAAACCTCACCAACTACAATGCCGACCGCGTGCAAACCCTCGGCGAAGCCATCCTGGGGCTGACCCTCGGGTGTGCCCAATGTCACGACCACAAATACGATCCGATCACCCAGAAAGACTATTACAGCCTCTTCGCTTACTTCAATACCCTGGGCGATATCGGCCTCGATGGAAATGCGGGCGTCAATCCCCGCCCCCAATGGCAAGCCCCCACCGTTCTGCAAACCGGCGAAGAACAGACCCTGAGGCAACGCATCGACGAATTGCGTCGCCAACTGGCGCAACCCGATCCCAAAGCCCTGGCGGAGTGGGAAGCCGCGCAACGCCGCGACCTGGCGGAACGGGGCCGCGATCTGCAATTACTGCCCGTCCGTCTGATGCAGGTCAGCACTCCCAACCGCGGCGCAGGCTTTGAACTGGAAGCGGAACGCTTCGTCCGCGTACTGCAACCGAGCGGGTTGGCCGCCTACGACGTGTTGGCTCAACTTCCCGAAACGGCCCGGCCAATCACGGGGTTGCGCGTGGTCTTCCACCCGGACGAAATCGCCCCCGGGGGAGGCTGGGGTTTCGGGCCGCAAAGCCGACAGCGTCAAAAGGAAAATTCCCCGGTCAAGGGAAGTTTCCGGCTTACCGCCATTTCAGTCAGCGCGGGTGAAGTCCCCGCTGATCAGGTGGATCTGTATCGCATGCTCCCCGTTCGACGCATCACCGCCAATACCTGGCAGTCCACGCATCGCCCTGAACTCTCCCTCGATATGCGCAACGAAAACGGCTGGGCCCCGCAGGACGACCATCAGGGGAATGTGCATCTGACACTCACGTTCGGCGAGCCACTCGATCCCCGCAAAACACCCTACCTGACGGCCCAGCTCAATTTTGGTGCCGGCGACAACCTGATCGCGACCCGCATGGAACTGTTCGCCCTGCTCGGCTCCGACGATGGCAGCCCCCTGCCCGAGGCCGTCATCGATGCTCTGCAAGTGGAATCCGACAAACGCTCCGATGAACAGCAGCAGGCCATTCGTTCGCACTTTTCCGCGCACGCTCCACAGACGGAGCGGCTGCGGATCGACCTCCAGAATGCGGAAGAACGCCTTGCCGTACAAACCAGCGCATTCCCCGTCATGGTGATGAACGTGTCGGAAAAACCCCGACCCACCTTCATCCTCAAGCGGGGCGATTATTCGCAACCGACGCTCCCCGTCAGCATGGACACCCCGGAATTCCTCCCGAGACTCGACCACAATGCCGACAGCCGCCTCAAACTGGCGGAATGGATCACTCAGCCCGATCACCCCCTGACGGCCCGCGTCTATGTCAACCGGGTCTGGCAAATGCTGTTCGGCTCGGGAATTGTACGCACCCCTTCCGATTTCGGCTCCCAGGGGGAATGGCCCACGCATCCGGAATTGCTCGACTGGCTGGCCGTCGATTTCGTGGAACATGGCTGGGACGTGAAACGCCTGGTCAAATTGCTGGCCCTGTCCGCCACCTATCAACAAGTGTCCCATTCGCCCCCCGCGCTGCTCGAACGGGACCCGTTGAATCTGCTGCTTGCGCGCGGGCCACGGTTTCGTCTCCCCGCGGAATTCATTCGCGATGCCGCCCTGCGGACCAGCGGACTCCTGGTTCCGCAACTTGGGGGCCCCAGTGTGAATCCCTACACTCCCGGCGACCTGTGGCGGGAAATCAGTCACTACGGCAGCACTCCCGCCACCGCGCAAACTTTCGTGCAGGATCATGGAGAAAAACTCTATCGGCGTTCCCTGTATACCTACTGGAAGCGCACCGCCCCCCCGCCGAATCTCGTGGCCTTCGATGCCCCCAACCGCGAAACGTGCCTGGTCTCCCGCCCTTCCACCAATACGCCGCTGCAGGCCCTGGTGCTGCTGAATGATGTCCAGTTCGTGGAAGCGGCCCGCGCATTCGCCGAGCGGATCCTCCACTTACCGGCCGATGATCGGGAACGTATCACTTACGCCACGCGCGCGGCCCTCGCACGCGACCCTTCGCCCGGCGAACTCGAAATTCTGCTCAACGCACTCGATCGAGAACGGAACCGTTATCGGGCAGAGCCCGCGCTGGCACTGCATCTTTTGGCCCAGGGAGAATCTCCCCGAGACGAATCCCTTTCCCCAACCGAACATGCCGCCTGGATGCAACTTGCCTCCACCCTGTTCAACTTGAGTGAAAGCATCACCCGGCATTGACCACCGCGCACACATACCGGGGCACCATGCCCCGGTATACAAAGGATACACTCTATGTCATCGATCACGCATTCCAGCCTCGGGCAACAGCTGAATTCCCTGTCGCGCCGTCGTTATCTCACGGGCACGGCGGGGAGTCTGGGCGCGCTCGCCTTGAATCTGTTGTTGAAGGGGGAACAACTCCCCGCAGCAGATGCCACGCCCCATTCGTCCGAGGGATTGCCCACGCTGCCTCACTTTCCCTCCCGAGCCAAGCGGGTGATCTGCCTGTTTCAATCAGGGGGAGCTTCGCACGTGGATCTGTTCGATAACAAACCGACACTCCACGAATTTGCCGGCAAGGAAATTCCCCCCTCCATCAAGGGAGATCAACGCCTGACCGGCATGACATCCGGCCAGGCAGCCTATCCCGTCACCCCCCCGCTGAAACCCGGGAAACCGTGTGGCGCGAGCGGCACTTGGATCAGCGACCTGTTGCCCTACACGCAAACCGTGGCCAACCACCTGGCGGTGATCAAGTCGGTTCATACCGAGGCCATCAACCACGATCCCGCGGTCACCTTCATGAATACCGGAAATCAACTCCCCGGGTATCCCAGCATGGGGGCCTGGGTCGGATATGGTCTCGGCAGCGAAAACGCCAACTTGCCCGCCTTTATCGCCATGACCTCCCAAGGGTCGGGAAAGAATCCCGGACAGCCGATTTTTTCCCGCTTGTGGGGGAGCGGATTTCTGCCCTCGTCGCATCAGGGAGTCGGACTCCGGCCCGGTGCCAATCCCGTCCTCTATCTGGCCGATCCGCCCGGCACCTCGCGCACCCAACGCCGGGACATGCTCGACGATCTGGCACGCCTGAACCAGGAACGTGCCGACGACTGGGGCGACCCCGAAACCCTCACACGCATTCAAGCCTACGAAATGGCCTTCCGCATGCAGATGTCGGTCCCGGAACTAACCGATACAACGCAGGAAACCGAAGCAACCCTGGCTAGCTACGGACCGGATGTTCGCCGCCCCGGAAGTTACGCCGCCAATTGCCTGCTGGCCCGCCGATTGACCGAACGGGGAGTACGCTTCGTGCAGCTATATCATCGTGGCTGGGACCAGCATATTGCCCTGGCCCGGCAACTACCGAACCAGTGCCGGGATATCGACCAGCCGACCGCCGCACTCCTGGCGGATCTCCAACAGCGCGGCCTGCTCCAGGAGACCCTGGTGCTGTTTGTGACCGAGTTCGGTCGCACCTCCTTCACGCAGGGAAAGTTCGGCGACCCCGGCGCGGGACGCGATCACCACGGCCGCTGCTTCACCTGCTGGATGGCCGGAGGCGGAATCCAGGGAGGCCTGGAGTACGGAAGCACCGACGATTTCGCCTACAACATCACCGAAAACCCCGTGCATCTCCGCGATCTGCACGCCACGCTGATGCATTGCCTGGGGATCGATCACACCCGCTTCAGTTACCGTTTCCGCGGCTTGCATGTCCGGCTGACGGGGGTCGAGGAAGCCCGCGTTATCCGGCCCATTCTGGCATGAGGCCGGGACACGCCACGCACGCAATGGGCCATGTTACTCGGGCTGCTTGTCGTACAAACCGGCATGCACTCGCGCGACATGCCACATGTAACGGCTGATGCGGGGCGAACCATCGTGTTCGCGCCAGGCCGCCGTAATATACTCCCGCGCCTTCTCCGGTTGACCATGGGCTTCGTAATACAACCCCAGATACAGCCGACCATAAAACATCCGGCTGGCCAGTTCCGCCTCGGTCGGATCCCCCGCGCGGGCAACCTCGAGCACCTTCTCCGGTGTCGATTTCCCCTGGAACAGGGCATACGCTTCCATCAGGGGAATCCGCGGATCATTTTTGATCGGCAACATCTGCTCCCGCGCCTTCTCGATTCCCTCCGTCTTCGCCATGCACAAATAACGCCACACGGAATTTTCCACGTCGTTGTCGTGATACGTCTGGTACAACGCGAATTGGGCGGCCCCTTCCCGGTACATCCCGGCATAATAATGCGACAGCCCGCGCTCCCATAAACGCTGCTCCGCTTCTGGTTCCAGCTTCACAAATCGATCGAAATCCTCTACCGACTCCCGAAATTTCCCGATGCGAAAGTTTTCGCAGCCCCGGCGATACCAGGCCCCCGCATTCTCCGGTTGCAGACGCAGCAACTCCGTCAGCAACTCCACCGCCTTCGCGCTGTTTTCGGCGGTCAATGCCTGACGTAGCTTCCGACCCAGTTCGGGATCGGGCTCCTCGGCCTCCACCGTCGCGACCGGAAACAAACACCCCAACCAGCCCAGAAAATACAGTAGGCTGACGGCAACACGGCTTGCCTGGAAACGTTGCGGCCTCATGGTCTCGCTCCTGTTGCTTTTCGGGCTGCGCCCGGGATGTCCCGGAGCCTGTTTTGAAAATGCAAGGAAATGAAAAAATCACCACGGCTCGGGTGTTGATAATCGGGGGTAACGGAAGGAACCGTGATGATGGAGTTTGTGGCAGAGTATCCCAGCAAAATGCCGGAAAAGCAATCCAAGATCAGGACAGGCCCGTCCGCCGTTTACACGCTTCCTGTTCCCCGGAGGTTTGGCGACCCAGCGTCGGGAACGCTACTTCGGCAGGCAGCAATTTTTCTTCAATGGACTTCCTGTCGCTTCTGGTCAACCGCAGCGCCCTTTGTTTCCACGGCTCTCGTTCAGACTTGCGAGACATTCCCCTGCCGCGGATGCCGCGGGAGAGGCTCGAACGGGGAAATCAATTCCGCGATCCCCGCACGGGCCAGCTCCTCCCCGGTCACAAACCGCCCGGGTTCCGTCCATGCAGCCAACTGCTCCGCATCGATTCCGAACATCTCCGACAGCAGTACATCGAAACGCTGTTCGATCTCGCGAAAGTGACGCGCCCACTCGGCGGCTTCGTGCAAGCGCACATTCACTTCGCTTTCCCATTTCATCGCGTGAAACAGATGCGTGGAAAACGGCAGCACCAGCCGTCTGCAACACGCGGCAAACGGGAGCAGCGACGCCGAGGAACATTCCCCCAACACCACACCCGTCGCCTGCAAACCGCGCAGGCGTATCAGGGACATCAGCGAGAGTGCAGTGTATACCGACCCCCCATTCGAATCGAAATAGATCGTCCCGCGACTGTTGCGAGGCAATTCCACTACGGTCCGTAGCAACTCGATATGCTGGTCATTGAAGTCCCCCGCGAGAAGAATCTCCCATTCCTCCGGCGGCCTGCCCCGCTCCCGGTTCCATCCCGGAGACGGGTATCCCTTTGATTTCTTGCGTTCGTTTTTTTCCACGGAGTATTCGACCCGATCTGAGGATTCGAAGCCGCGTTCGGTCCCGTTCGCGGCCCCCTTTATATGTTCTGTTTGTTCCACAGGTCTCTGTCTTAATCTATCCAGAGGCTCCCGGCAACACACCAAACGCTTGGGGAAGCTCGATCTCGCTCCCCGCGTACTGAAATCAGGGGACACGCGATTCCCTTGGCGCACGCGCATCTCTCGAATTTTTAAGAGAATTCACTCCCGAAGGCGAAACTCCCTGACTCCCGCCGGGTTTAATGTTCTAGTGCCGGGCCAATTGCCCTGCTCCACTTTCGATCGTCGGAAGAGACCCTTCCCAATCCCATAATCACATCCGGAGTTCGGGCTCTCGAACTCCCCCCTGCGTAAACAAACCAAGGAGACACAATGAACATTCGTCTTGCAGCCACCTGCACAGTGATGGCCCTGGCCACTTCCATGGTGATGGCTCAACCCCCCCGTGAAGGAGGAGGCGACCGGCCCGAAGGGCGTGGCCCCCGTGGCTTCGGCTCCCGCGATGGACGCCCCCCCATGGTCCCCCCCATGATGCTGGCCCTCGACGCCGACGGCGATGGTAAAATCTCCGCCGCCGAACTCGCCAATGCCGTCAACGCCCTCAAGGCACTCGATAAAAACAATGATGGGGAACTGACCATGGAAGAAATCATGCCTCCCCGCCGCGAGGGTGATCCCCGCTTCGGTGAACGCGGCCCACGCGACGGCGAGGGACGGGGCCCTGGCGATTTCTTCGCACAAATGGACAAGGACGGCGATGGCAAACTCAGCAAGGAAGAAGCCCCTGAACGGATGCGTGAAACCTTCGACCGCCTCGATCTCAACAAGGATGGCTTCATCGATCAGGAAGAAATCCGTCAAATGATGGAACGCTTCCGTCAAGGCGGACCTGGACGTCCCGATGGCCCCGGACGACCTGGTGCTCCCGGGGCGAACCTCGAAGATCGCATGAAGGAACTCGACAAGGATGGCGACGGAAAAATCAGCCTGGACGAAGCCCCCGAACGCATGAAACAAGGCTTCGATCGCCTGGACACCAACAAGGATGGTTTCATCGACCTGACCGAAATGCGACAGATTATGGAGCGGGTCCGTGACTCGGCTCCCGGCGGACCAGGACGCCCCGCCAATCCAGAAACGAACTGATCACCACCTGTCCTGCTGCCTGTCCTCCTGAAGAGCGTCCCTGCGGAAGCTCGACCCGGCCCCTGCCCACGGGGGTCGGGTTTTTTTATTTGTCCTGCCAGGAGACATCCTTCGGAATCCTGAGCCGAGCGAATAAAACCCGAGCGGATGACACCGTCAATTCAAGCCACCGTTGCTCCACTACAACAGGCGTGTGAACGCCGAATTGTCGGCAACAACCTGCCACTCTGGCAGTCCCAAGCCCTGGAATCGACAGGCCAGAACGGCGGGCATGCCGAACAACATTCATAACCCTATAAAATTATGCCAGTTACGTCGAAATTCCGCCCGGGCGATATCCGCCTGTCACGGTATGAAATTTGCTGTTAACTCGGAGACAAGGCGCACACTCAGGCTGTGAATTTTTGTTGGGTACGCTGTGCGTACCATCTCATGCGGTATGCACACGGCAACTGAACCGCCCTGTAGGGGCATTTCCCTTCGGAAATAATAATTCTCGGCCTCGTCGCATGGGGATACGGTCCCGGTTGCCAAGCCGGACATGCGCCAGGGGAAGCGGATTCACGGTTGTAGAAGCGGAGGTCGCGATGCCAGTATTTCGGTGGGGCGAAGCGTGGGGTACGCTCAAGGAATTCGAAAAAGAGATGGACCGCCTGCTGCAAAGCATGCATTTTTCCGTCCGTGGCGCCCGCGCGGGACGTGTCTTTCCCGCCGTGAACCTGTATGAATTGGAGCACGAATACCTGCTCACCGCCGAGATCCCCGGGGTCAGCGGCGAGGATCTGGACCTCAGCATTGCAGGAGGGGTTCTGACTCTGCGTGGCAAACGGAGTCAGGAACCAACCATCCCCGAAGAACAATACCGGCGACGGGAACGAATTCACGGTGCCTGGGAACGGTCCCTTGCCCTGCCGGAACGTGTGGATGATGAAGGGCTCACGGCGGAACTCAAGGAAGGATTGCTCAAGATTCATCTGCCGAAAATCAAACAGTCTTCCACCAGGCAAATTCCCGTCATCACCACCTGATCAGGACGCGTCCCAGTTCCTGTTCCATACTGTAAGTCACAAGGCCCGCGGTGAACGAATCATTCGAACAACAACCGGAACGCGAAACTCCGCCAGAACAGCCTTCACGCGAATTGTCGGTTCGTCCCGCCAATGCGGGCGATAGCGATCAGCCATTGCAGGCCGGCTCGGCTCTACCCGGTGCCCCCGAGGGCGTCGGGACCGCGCGGGTCGTTTCCCAACCCCAGCGTCTGCTGTTCAATCCTCCGATTGATATCTACAACACCGGTGAAGCCCTGGTGCTGCGAGCAGATTTACCCGGGGTCTGCGTCGAACGACTCGACCTGCAAATCGAAGATAACAAATTGACCCTCTTCGGGCGGGTGCAGGAAGAACTGCCCGACGCTGCTCGCCTGTTGCATCGCGAATACCAGGTGGGCGATTTCTACCGTTCGTTTATTCTCAGCGACGAAGTTGCCTACGACCGCATCTCCGCCAAAATGAATCTGGGAGTGCTCGAAATCACACTTCCGATTATCCCGCGGGCGCAGCCACGCAAAATCCACGTCCAAACCGATTAACGACTTTCCCGAAAAGGGGCACCCCATGAACTCCCAGAAAACAGACCGTCCGGGTGGACAGCCCTTCTCCCAGGTATTGCATCGACTGCGGGAGGAATTGGATCGCCTGGGAGAAATGGCCTGGAGCCGAGGCGAGGAAATGTGGGGACAGATCCGCCATCCCCAGGCAGACGCCCCTATCGACTGGACTCCGGAAGTCGACCTGGTGGAAACCGAAGAGGCTCTCGTCGTTTTCGTGAACCTCCCAGGTATCCCCGTCGAGAAAACCGATGTGCAACTGGTGGGCAACGTCCTCGAAATCACCGCCGAATTCGACTCGCTGACCCTGCTGCCAACCGACCGGGTGCATCGCCGCGAACGTCCCACCGGAAAACTCCGGCGGACGCTCACGCTCCCGTTCAGTGTCGATATCAAGTCCGCCCGGGCCCACGCCGAACACGGCGTCTTGAAGATCGAAATGAAAAAGAGCTACGTCGCACAAACCCATAAGGTTCCCGTCGTTGGCACGGAAACCACGCCCGCCCCTCAAAACAGCCTGATGTAATAGCTGTTTACACGGTAAGGCATTCAAAATTTTCCGTTTCGAGATCGGCCTTCTCGGCGACATCGATCAGCTTTTGATAGGTCAGCGTCGGCAAGTCTCTCGGTTTCATCGTCGAGGTCCACATCCGCAACCGAAAAACGTGTTCAAGCTTGATTTTGCCATCGCGAATTTCAACCTTAAACCCTGGCATTTTTGCAACGGCATCCTGGCAAAACTTCGATACTCCTTTCAGCAGCGAACCGACAACCTCATCCGTATCCTGACTGTAATATACAGTCACGAGATCATCGACCCGTTCGGCATAAAACGGGTCGGGTTTGATGAGAAATTCAATACAGTCGCCATCGGGATCGTAATAGGCAAAGGGCCGGAAATCCTCCGCTGGCTTCGCCATCAACGACATCCGTTTGGCAAACTCAGACTGGGAAATGGCCATGATTCTCCTTCTTTTCCAAAAAATGGAACTGGTTACGCAAAACCCCGTGCCGGAGTTTGCACGTTTCAGAAAATTTACGCAAGAGGACAAATTCCTGCACGTATTTTATAATAGTTGCTTTCGAAACCGGATTTTGTGGTCGATGGGCAAACGCGAGTCATTAGGATCTGCCTTCTCCCACCGCCAATTGTACGCCACATGTTCATCATTTACGAATATTAAGTAGACCTGATTTGGATAAGGCGTACGCAAGGTTCCATCCACGCGATAGGCCTGTACTGGAATACCACAGTAGCAGCGCCAGCCGTATCCCTGATGATCTTCGTCCTCGTCATTGCGTAATCCCTCGAATATGGCTGTTGGAGCACAGAGGATGGCAGGCAGAATGTAGGCGCATTCCATCGCATGCCCCTTCCCACGCTTGGAAATGTACTGCAGTCGATCGTACGAGATTTGAATCTCACACGTCAACGTACCATCGTGTGGTTCGATCGCGTTCAGAGACAAGTAATCACGTCGATTCTTCTTACCCGGGTTCATCGACATTCCCCCCCCCAACACCAGTGCTCACACGATCACGTATATCTTTGAATCATATGCGCGTCTGTCTCGGGAAGCAACCCACTCCAAATATGCCGTTGTCATGCCAACTCGGCAACGTTCACGCCAAGGCCACCGCTGCCTCGCGGGCCTTTTCCAGCAGCTCGATCCACGGCCCGATGTAGTGACCGTTGTCATGGAACGTGCGGCCGCTCACCAGGTTGCCATCCACCACGCAGGCTTCGTTCACGAAGATCCCGCCGCAAACTTCCAGATCGAACTGGCACTTCGGCACCGTGGCCATCCGCCGACCGCGCACGCAATCCGCATACGCCGGTATTTCCACGCCGTGACAGACGGATGCAATCGGTTTGTTGCGCTCGAAGAAGTGTTTCGTGATGCGGACCAGGTCTTCGTCGTAGCGGATGTACTCGGGCGCTCGTCCCCCGGAAAACATGATTCCCAGATACTCGCTCGGGTCGATCTCCGAAAACGCGACATCCGCCTTGATCGTGTAACCCTCCCATTCCTTGGTGATGGTCCACCCCGGTTTCACTTCGTGCATCACCATCTGATACGTCTGCCGCTTCGGGCCGGCCACCACCGGTTGCATCCCCGCCTCGATCAGGCGGTAATAGGGATACATCGTATCCAGGGTTTCCGAAGCATCACCCACGATAATCAGAACTTTTTCCATGATTCAAATCCTTTCCAGGCAGTGTGTCAGATAGTTGCGTGAACGATTGATTTCCGCGGTCACCTCGGCGGCAGTTTCGTGAATCGGAATCCCTCGCGGAACCGGATGCATGAAAATTTCCGTCCAACCCGAGAACCGGATCTGTTTCAAGGCGGCCAGGATCGGCGTGAAATCGAGTTCCCCCCGGCCCGGCATCTGCAGCAATTCCTGTTCCTTGGGAAGTTTTGTCATGCAGCCCATACCATGTTGCCAGGCATAGAAAATGGACAGGCCGTCGTTTCCCAGATCGCGAATCAGTTGTGCCAGTAACTTTTCCTCCTGTGGCAAATGATAGGGGGCCAGGGCAATTCCCAAATGGGCATTCGGACGAAATTCCAGCAACCATTTCAGGGAATCGGGAGATTGAATCAGATTATTGCCATGATTTTCGATGGCTATGGTCACGCCGGTTTCTTCCGCCACCTCCAGATGAGGCTTCAGCTTTTCGACGAACTCCCTCACCGCGGACTTCAATTCCGTGCCTTCCAGTCCCTTGGGGCCACTCCCTCCCGTCACCATCACCCGGCAGCCAAACCGCTGTGCCAGCCGCATCTCATCCTGTAATCCGAACGGACCCAACTTGTATTGCGTGATACAACCCAGTTTCACCTCGTGTTCGTCCAGTAATTGACGAAATTTCTCCTCGCCCATGGCTTCGAGTTGCTCGCGCTGATCGCCATGCACCTTCGGCCAGATGTCGATCGCCGTCGCCCCGATTTTGGTCACTTCCGGCACGATCTCCGCCAACGGCAGATAGCCGTACATGCAAGAGGCGAGCATGTAGTTGAGTTGAAATTCAGGCTTGGCTTCCGCCATCAGCGCGGTCCCCTGCAGGAGCGCGGGCGTCGTCAACAGAGTCGCTGCCGTGCCTGCACAAAATTGTCTGCGGGTGAGTGGTGTTGATATCATGACTGTTTTCCTGTGACTTGGATTCGTTCCGGTGGGGTGAGTTTCTGAGCGGGACAAGCTGGATTCATGGTTGCCACCACGCATTCAAAGGCAACATCAGGCGCGAAAGCGCCACGCGGTATGCGGGATCGTCCGCCAAATTCTGGTATTCGGCAGGATCGCGCTGGAGGTCGTACAGTTGCAGCGGGATGTCGGGATTGTCCCCCTCGGGAACAATCAGCTTAAATTTCCGCAAACGCATCCAGCGGGCCAGCACATGGTTTTCCGGCGCATTCAATTCGGTCGCATCATTCGGGTAAATCGCACCGAACGCCGGTCGCTGAGGGAGTTCGGCTTCTCCCAGACAGACCGGAAGCAAATTCTGCCCCGGCAAGTTTTTAGGCAACGCCTGTTCGCACCCAGCCGCTGCCGCGATCGTCGGCAGTAGATCGACCGTCTGCACCAGGCCTTCGTACCTGGCCGGTGCAATCTTTCCAGGCCAGTTGAACAGCAGTGGTGTGCGAATTCCATCTTCATGAGCCGACCATTTCGAACGTGCATCGGCACGCGGACTGGACGATTTATTCTCCGATTCTTCCGGGCGATAACCGTTGTCGCTGGCGAAGACAATCAACGTGTTGTGGGTCAAGCTCCGCTGGGCAAGCATCTCCCGGAGCTGTCCGACGGTGTGATCAAACCGCGTGATCTCGGCGTAATACGCGCGAAGCTGCGCAGGCAGACCCTGCTTCCGATACGCTTCCTGAAACTCCGGCCCGGCATCAAAGGGGACATGGGGCAATAACGGAGCGTACCAGATCAGAAACGGCTTCCCACGGACCTGTTCGTCGAGAAACGTCGCGATCGGCTGCATGGTATCTCGACCAATCGCCAGCCCTGCATCGCCGTTGCCGTGCGCGACCGGCTCGCCATTCTGTAAACGTGTCCCATATCGATCTGCCGGGGTGGGACGACCGGTCGTCATGCCGTGCGTGAAACCAGCGTCAGTAAAATGACCTTCCCAATGTTTGCCTGTCTGCAGCGAGACATAACCCTGCCCGGTCAGTATCCGGGGGAGCGTGGCCCGTTGCCTGATGAGAGGATCCGTCACACGGCGCGCCTGATGATACTCCTCCGCCGATAGCTTTCTCATCTCCGCCAAGCCCGGCGGCGGGTGATTAAAATAAATCCCATGCTGATGCGGATAGAGGCCCGTCAGCACCGTTGCCAGCGAAGGCCGGCAGACGCTCATCGGCACATATCCGTTGGGAAACAGAGCCGATTCGCTGGCCAGCCTGTCCAGATGCGGGGTCTGCACAGCGACATTCCCCATAAATCCGAAATCCCGATAGGTGTGATCGTCAGCCAGAATGACCACAATATTCGGCGGGGCCTCGGCTGAAAGCGCCTCTGGTACGACAGTCACAACGCTGCACACCAGCCACAACATCAGACGCAGCGACTTCACCAGCACCTGAAATTCGCCGTTACCGCGTGACATACTGGCCCCCTTGGAGGAACGGCACGCCCAGATGCATCAGCTCTTGGGTTCCCGGTTTGTAAATCGGTTCCGGGGAATACTGGGTCACGTAGGCTCGCCGCATTTTGTTGGTCGTGTTGGCTCCACTGGAGTGGAATGTTAACGAACTGAACACGACCAGACTCCCGGCCGGCACAATCGCCGGAATCCCCGGCTCCTTGCCGAAATAACCTGTTTTATCGCCGGTCTCGGGATCGCGGACATGCTCCACGAGAGTACGGATTCCGACCTGCGAATAGGGAAGCACATAGGCCGTCCCATTTTCGATGGTCATGTCATCCACCGCGGCCCAGACGGTGACATACGGGCGATGTGGAAACCCGAGATACCCCGAATCCTGATGCCAGGAAAACGAGATACCCTGCTCGGCCGCTTTCGCCACATACTGATCGTAAAACAGAAACGCCGTCTCGCCTATCGTTGCTTTGCAAACCTCCGCCATTAAATCGCTGAATACATACTCCGACAGCCGGGGAACCTGCCGATACTGCTTGGCAATGTGATAGCGTTTGCCCCGATGACTGATATGAATGTGATCCGTCCCGAGACGATCCATTTCCTCGTGCATCAATTCGATGAGCCGATCGCAGGAATCTCGCAGAATCTGCAAATGCTCTTCGGGTATCGCTCGTTCAACAATAAAATACCCCTCCTCCTCATACATTCGGCGATGTGCGTCGGTGATGGGGCCAAGAGTCTCGGACGTGGTAGTGGACATAAAGTATTCCCGAGTATCAGAGGAACATCAAGCCTTAACCCATGCAGGGTGAATCAAACGCAGCACACCCCGCATTCCTCAAACCGTCGCTGCACATCAACAGACATGGAATACAAATAAAACACAGAGACACGGAGTAGAGTGGGATTTGACTCTATAAGATGAGACAAGCCGCCATGCCAATCGAACATCAATTAACCTCTCTGTGACCTCTGTGCCTCTGTGGTGAATTCATGGGACATGTTCAATAGCTGTGTGAAGGTGGTTGCGCTGCGGTTTACCTACCCTGCATTCTTTGTTGCTCATTCGTGGTGGTGCATTTCATGCACTCTGCGATGAGTTACACAACTTCGTAGCCGCTGCGTTGTTCCCGGCTGAGCCATTCATTGGCGGCGGCATCGTCCAGGATCTGTTCCGCCTGGGGGTCCCACTTGATCGGGCGTCCCACCCGCATGGCGATGTTTCCCAGATGACAGGTGGTGGCGGAGCGGTGCTGGCTTTCCACATCGGAAATCGGTGTTTTGCGGGTCTGAACACAATCAAAGAAGTTTCCCATGTGATTGATGATCGCATCGAGTTTACCGGCCCGCTCGGGTCGCGCGTCGTTGTCGAAGTCGTACACGGTGAACTGCTCTCGCGGCAAGGGACGCGTTTTCAAATCCTCGACGGGCTTGCCATCAACGGTCCCGCGATTCACGAAAATCCGCCCTTCAGTCCCCTGGAACAGTATCCCATTGCGACCCGTATCGCTGACCGTCATCTCCACCCCGTTGGCGTATTTGTATTTCGCGGAATAGTCGATCGCGACATCGTAACCATCCTTCACATCCGGGAGTTTTGCCTCGCCCGTAATTTCCATCGGCAGGGAGTTGATGGCCCATTGCGCGATATCCAGGTGATGGGCCCCCCAATCCGTCATCTGGCCACCCGAGTAGGCATACCACCAGCGGAACGTGTAATGCGATCGCTCGGGAATATAAGGCACATCGGGCGTCTGTCCCTGCCACATGTCCCAATTGAAGTGCGACGGCACGGGCCGGGTTTCAAACGGGCCCCCGGTCACATTCTTACCGAGAACCACGTCCACTTTCTGCAGTTGACCAATTCGACCCTGACGCACCATTTCCACCGCCAGACGCATCCGCGAATCGCTCCGCTGCCAGCTTCCCACCTGCACCACGCGACCCGTTTCCGCAACCACGTTCCGGATCCGTTTCCCTTCATCGATGGTCAGCGTCAGCGGCTTTTCGCAGTACACGTCCTTCCCCGCCCGGCAGGCATCTATAATCATCTTGGCGTGCCAGTGATCGGGCGTGCCGATCAGCACCACATCCACATCCTTCCGCTTCAGCAGATCGCGATAATCCTCGAAAATACTCGGCGTGCTGCCGAAACTCGCCCGGGCCTGCTCGCGCACATGCCGATCCACATCGCACAAGGCCACGATATCCCCATATTCACGGGCCTTTTCCGTAATCACCGTCCCCTGATAACGCAGTCCGATGGCCCCCACGCCCACTCGTTCCACCTTGTGTGCCGGTTTATCATCCGCTTTGGCCAGCGGAGTGTACCAGCCCAGGGGCAATGCCCCCGCCACGGCGGCGGAAACCTGCAACATTTCTCGGCGACGTAATGACATCTCGCTGCTCCTTCCCTTATTTCATGCTATCCCCATGGAGTTTGATGCACCTCCACGGAAGGTGAACACCCTGCGTTTCTCACTCGCAACCCGCGCACCGCAGACCCACGATACCACCGCAATGCCACTCGTTACGGTCCCCCGCCGCCTGCTTCCATTTCATTTTACAACGCATGCACCAGAATGCATTCCTGATTTGCGGATACATTTTCCGGTATATTGTCAACCCGGTCTGGCCAGGGGAAACCAGACGATTCCCGCCGGAGTGACAAAACGTTCCCACTTTGTCTCGTGGCCTCTATTGCAACGGGAATGCCAAATTCCCTTTTGCAAGCAGCGCCCGGCGGGATCAGTCGTACTGCAGTTGTACCGTGGCCGTGCAGGCGGTGTCGCTCACCACGCGGAGCCAGGCCGCCGAGAAGGCGTCGGGAAAGCGGTATTCGGTTTCACGTTCGGGCTCCGCGTCGATCGTCATATACGGCAGCCACAATCCCGTTCCGGTCGGGTCGCATTCAATGCGAAACCGTACGGCATGCGAAGCCGTGTGACTGAGCACAATCTGTTTCCGATCGTAACCGGTAAGCAGGTAGGGATCGCTGGGCTCGTCCTGCAGAACCGCGGTATTCTTCCAGGGACCACCTCGCCCCCGAGGTTTACCCATCTGCCAGATGTCGTCGATGGCTCCCGCCCAGAGCGCCGTTCTGCCGTCCTCGCTACGAATAATATGGGGATTATCCGCCGGGGCATCCAAGGCAACGCCACTCATCACGAACAGCCCGCGGTACGAACAATAATCCACAATCCGACGGTTGTGAGTGGCGACCGCCCGCACCTTGGCGAACCCGCCGGCATTTTCCGCGGGCAATTCGAAGAATGTCCCGCACGCGTTGAACAGATCCCGTTCCGTGGCCACTTCCCGGCAGATACGGGTGGGGCCGAGCGGTCCCGGTTGGTCGCTGTTCGGGCAACCGCGCGGCAAACGCCAGCGTCGCCCGTGATCGTCGACGAACAGAATCGAGGCCTCGTCGGCGATAAGAACCTGTTCCGGAATCGCCGCGTGTTTCTGCTGATAAACGAGAGCGGTTGCATCCTCGTCGCGTCGCAGGGTCAAATCGGCGTCGAGTGTGTACAGGCCGATGGTTCGAGGTCCGTCGCTGCCCGGTTCCCGGGCCACGAAGTGCAGCGTCCGCTTGTTTTCTCCACGGGCACGAACAATCCCCCCCGTGAAATTTTCCTGATCGGAACTGGCCAGCCCGGTAAAGAACGGGGCGGCCTCGTGCTCTCGGCGATCCCCGTTCGAAAAATTGAACCAGGCGGTCGCCTCCTTGAGGTTCATATCGCTGGTCAGGCGAATCCAGACGGCGGGCTCCTCCTGGGTAAGATCGAACCAGGCATACCCCGAGGCAGGCAGCGTGAACTGCCGTCGCGTTTCCCAATTCCCTGTTCCCCGCGTATCGGCTTCAAGCGTGATCGTGGCGCCGCTGCTGTGGGGGCTGGCCAGGTGCAAACCCTTCCGCTCAAACCCATCAAAGAGAAACGGATCGCTGGGAACGCCGGCGACAATATCGTCCTGCAGCCAAAGAGCCCCCCGCCCGATTACCGGGCCAATGCGGTCTATTTTTTCTGGCTTGAGGAACCACAAGTTCGACTGCGACTGTGGAGCCGCAATTTCGCCCTTCGCCTTCCGTTTATTCAGGAATTCGTTTTTCGCGGTATCATCGCATCCGAAAACGACGCGGTCGTTCCAGCGGCAGAAGTCGCCAATCACCTTCAAATACGTGCTGCGGGGCCTGATGCCGGCCGACGTGCGTGAAGTGAATGAGCGGGGGAACTGCCAGAACATGCCGTGCATGGTCATCAGAAGATGGTTTTCGCCAATCTCGCGAATGCGCGGCCATTCGGTGTTCCAGCCGTGCGCTCCGTCGTAACTGTGCGACGCCTTGGGCAGGCGATACACATGCCAGCTACCAGCATCAAGACACATCAGAATCAGGGAGCGATGGTCCCAGCCGATACTCCAGGCGGGATCGTCCAGTCTGTCGTTGCCCCAAATCCCGCCGGGACCGGTAACTTCCGTGAACTGATTCCGCCGCACAATCTCCCATGCGTCGGCCTGACCGTCCCAGGAGGCAAGCACGCCACTGGGAACATCGGGGCGCTGCAGGGCCAGGCTGCCATGTTCGCCGTTGTTGGCATACAGCAGCAGTCCCTGCGTGGAAAACAATCCTTTTCCGTGATACCCCGGAAGATTGGCGTGGCGACCGGTCTTACTTTGTTCGTCGGCCCAAAGTTCCGTGACGTCAAGTGTCCGCACATCAACCTCGTACACGCCTTCTTCCATGGTGGCGTAATAAATTTTGCCCGCGGGATCGAACAGATGCCGCGCGTTTCCCGTGGGACGCCCGAACATCCGCGCGTAGGGAATGACCCGCACCGTGCGCTGGGCATCAATGGCGTAGGGACCAATAAACAACTGCTCGGATTCCCGATGTATCATGCGGTTGGCCGGTGTCCCGCCGATACTTTCCGGCCTCACGATTTGCGTCAGGTCGGGCAGAATTTCGTAGAGTTTATCGGAGGATCCCCGCGGAGCATGCGGAGCGTACGTCACCACCCAGAGCCGATCCGCCCAGGGAACAACCGCCCCGGTTCCGCACTCCCCCTCGTTATTGAACATCGCCAGGTGCGGATAAATGCCCGAAAGACTGCGAGGTTCCGCCCCCCAGCCCGTCCCATGCGAAACCAACAACACCAGCAACAGGAGACGTGAAATCATCGGAGTGTACCCTGAAAGAACCCGGATTCCCGCCCGGGCTATTGAACACGCTTGCCGACTACGACAAACTTTCCCACTGGCGTCCGCAATTCATGGCAACACGCCGTGCCGTATCCCTTCCGCAAAACTACTTCCCCTTGAGCCTGCGAGACAAGGCCTGAATCTGGGCGCCGCAGGCCTGGCGCGCTTCATCAAAACCTTTCGCGGTCACATTTCCCGCCTTGAGATAATCGAGCACAAGGTTCTCGGCGGAAATGATTTCATCGCAGACACCGGGGATTTCGCTGGCTATTTCCACCGGAATGGTCGTTACGCCGTTGCAGTCACCATGCAGCAGTTCATTGGGCCGCACCATGATCCCACCGACCGAAACGGGAATTTGCAGGTCCACAAAGTGACAATACCCATGGGCAGCCTGAGCCCCGGCGGTGAACGCGGGAAAATCGAGGCGTTCGACCTGTTCGAGATCCCGACCGGTCCCCGAGGTGATCAGTCCCGCTGCACCAAAGGCCTTGTACGTGGTGCACATCACTTCCCCAAACGTGGCAGCTGCAACGGGCTGATCGAGGTCTTGAAACACCATCACGGCCGGAAGTTCCATTTGCTCGAGAATCTGGGTTTGGGCCGTCAGGCTGGAATAGGCGTCTCCCTGAATCGGTGCCGCCGCGGATCGGAAGGTGGTAGTCAAGGCGAGTCCCACCATCGGCGGGAGATGCGGATAACAAGCCTGAATCGTTTCATTCATATAACCGGCGGTCCGGGAGCGCAGATCCCAAAGTTCGATCGCGTTGCAGACGGTGGGAGAATCGTACTGGGCAAGCTTCTGAAACAGTTCACGCGTCAACATGTCAGGGTGTGCTCCTGGAAAAAATCGGGTGTAATTGGACAGAAAAAAGTCATGGGCCGGCCATGCCATTATTGATCGCAGGGTACTCCATGCGTACCTTCCCAGAGGCATCCACGCGAGTTCAAACCACCTAATGTTGCGATGCGTTGCACGCAAATTCAACAATTTCAAAGCCTTGCCGCATGAAGGGAGTACTCCCCCGTCTGGTCTCCTTCCCGAGGCCACGGCGAATTCAAGCTCCCGGAGCCTGTAAATGCGGCCCCGGCATGCTGTCAGCATAGCGGAAGCCTCGTCACGAAGAAATCGTGCCGCCCTGCCCCACCCTCTATTCTGGCCGATGGTGATTTTCCCGCCGGCTGATAAAATAATAACCGTCCCCTTTACCTCCTGGGGCAGCGGAGTTCGTGTTTTTCCTTGATTAGTACCTGGTACCGCCATGTCCGACAGCCAACAGCAGATTCTGGCCGCCTTGCGCAAAAACCTGCCTCAAGCCACCACTCTTCCCGACCTGAATCAGGCCTGGACGACGTACGAGAATCCCGCCGAGCACTTCACTCAGGTGCTGCGGAGCGTCGGGGGGGAAGTAATCGATATTCAGAACGAAGACCATGCGAGGTCGGAATTGCAAACTCTCGCAAGCGAGTTGCAGGCAAAAAAAATCTGCTCGTTGGTCCCCCTGTTGCCCATGAACACGTTTGATCTGGCAGCGGTGACAGATCCGCATGAACTCGAAGATGTCGAACTGGCAATCCTCCCCGGACGATTTGGCGTGGCCGAGAACGGGGCGATCTGGGTGGCAGGCGATGATCTGCCTCACCGGGCGCTGCTGTTCATCGCGCAGCATGTGGTACTGGTCCTGCCACGATCGGCCCTGGTGAGCAACATGCACGAGGCCTATCAACGGTTGAAATGGACAAATAATCGCTTCGGCGTGTTTGTCTCTGGACCCTCCAAAACCGCGGATATCGAACAGTCCCTGGTAATTGGCGCGCACGGCGCGCGTTCCATGACGGTCTTCCTGACATCCACCCCCGGCGAAGCCAGGGCACACGGCGAGTGACTCAAACTAGCCGCGCCCGTCAGGAAGCGGGCCACACCTAGCCCACTCATGCCTTATTGTGTTCCACTCCCGTGGACCTCACAGCGCACTACTAGCGCAGCCAGTGGCACACGGCGGGTGACTCAAACTAGCCGCGCCCGTCAGGAAGCGGGCCACGCCCAGCCCACTCATGCCTTGTTGTGTTCCACTCCCGTGGACAATGCTGCCGGGACCAGTTCCGGTTTCTGGCAATGTATTGCCAAAATGCATGTTGTCCCAGGGAGTTCAAATCTTTTTGCTCATGCGCTGCGCCAGGCGTTTCAGCGCGGGACTGATATCGGTCATTTCAAGATGCACATTCAACAGGCTGAAGGCTTCCTGATTGGAAAGCGACGCGTTGAGAGCCTGGTCGAGTTCGTTTTCCGTATGCACTTCGAACCCCCAGCCTCCTCCCAGAAGATCGGGCAGACGGTGATAGTTCCAGTTCAGAATATCGTTGAAGGGGCCTTCCTGCAGGAAGCGTTCCGTGGTGTACCCCTTGTTGTTGAGCACGATTACAATCGGATTGAAATTGTGCCGCAGGACGGTGGACAATTCGAGGCATGTCATCTGAAAGGCACCATCCCCTACCAGCACGATCGGACGCAGAGCTTGATTCGCCACCTGAACGCCCAACGCGGCCGGAATGGCAAACCCCATCGAGGTGTAATAGGCGGGACTGATGAATTCCGTGTGCCGATAAATCGTCAGGTCGGAGGCGCCAAACAGGGAGTCTCCCACGTCGGCCACTACCACCATGTTTTCGTCGAGCAATTCATTGATGCGGGCGAAAAGCCGATGCGTGGTGACCGGGGCATCGGGCTTGGGCTTGAAGGCTTCGAATGTCTGCTTTTGCTGGGGCAGCGGCCGCTTCACGACTTTCAACTTGGCCTTGCCCAGCCCCTGCACGAATTCGTTGAGGCGGACATCGTGAAAATGATGATACCCGATCCGCAATTGCTCGCTGGTGACATAGATGCACTTCGCGGGATCGAGATGCGCGGTGAAGATCCCCAGGTTGATGTCGCTCATGAACGTGCCCGCCAGAATTACGCAATCGCTCTCCTCGACGAAACGCCGCACGGTTTCACGCCCCATGGCCCCTTCATACACGCCCACGTACAACGGATGCTTTTCGCTCACAACCGACTTTCCCAGCAGCGTGGCGCAGATCGGAAGATCGTGCTTTTCGGCAAACTGCAGCAGCGGCTTGCGCAGGCCGAATCGATGCACCTCGACACCGGCAACCAGCACCGGCTTTTCAGCGGCTTCCAACCGGGTGACCGCTTCTTCGATGGCAGCTGCCAGGGCCTGTGGATTACTTTCGTATTTTTCCGGCCTCGGCGTGTAAGGATACATCGGTTGAGAATGGACTCGATCCCGTGGCAGTTCCAGATACACCGGCCGTTTGTAGCGGGCCGCCGCTTCGAGGCAGCGATCGATCTCCCGAAAGGCAGTGAGCGGATCATCCAGAGATGCCGTCGCCACCGTGATTTTCTCGAACACCTCGCGCTGCGTATTGAAATCGCGCACTTTGTGATGCAACAGCGGATCGGAGCGGCGTTCCTCCATGCCCGGCGCGCCACTGATCACCACCACCGGCGATTTCTCCGCATAGGCACCGGCTATCGAATTGCACAAACTGAGACCGCCGACGCAATACGTGACACACACCGCCCCCATGCCATTCACGCGGGCATATCCATCCGCCGCATAGCCCGCGCAGTCCTCGCGGGTCGTCCCGATCACGCGGATGGGACTCTCCTCCAGCAATCCATAAAACTGCAGCACGAAATCTCCCGGAATCCCAAACAGATCGCGGATGCCGTAGTCCTGCAGACGTTGGATCAGATAGCCCCCGATCGTCTGGATATTCGCCGACGTCTCCGTCCCTTTCTTGCGGCGAAGTTTGCCGTTCCCCGAAGGCTGCGTGGCGGAACGGGAGGCGGTCTTACGCGGGATTCTTGCAGCCATGACTTTCTCCTGTCCACCTGACGCCATGATTGTTCGAGGGGTACGGCTGTGCGGACCACATATTACACGTTGCCTTCCACTCCCGGGCTCACCAGTTCGCGGCTGTTTTCCTTCACATGCAATCCATTCACCCTTCGTGGCGGAAAGGACACACGCTTATCTTTAATTATAGACACACGAAGGGAAGCGAATAGACCAAAAACCGCTGGCTTGGGACCAGCCTTGTGGACATTCCACGGGGACACTTCACGTTCAGGTTCCCGTCAAGGGGACACATGCGGTATGATGCGCGCGACTGGACGACACCTTGCCTGGTTTGTATTTATCTAATTTCCACCTTTACCTCATAAATACCGGTTGCCCGAAACATTCCTCCGGAAACATGGAATAGCCATGCCCTATCTGCGATTACTCCGCCTCCCCGCGCTGTTCACCACTTTTCCCGATGTGCTGGCCGGGTATGCCATCGCCAGGCAAGGAGTGATTGTCCCCTGGGAACTGACCTGGCTGCTGGTCGCCTCGGGCCTGTTGTATCTGTCGGGCATGGTCTTCAACGATCTCTTCGACTTGGAACAGGATCGCCGGGAACGGCCCACCCGTCCCCTGCCGGCGGGAGAAATTCCGACGACGACGGCCTCTCGCCTCGCTACCGTGCTGATGCTGGGAGGAGTACTGGCGGCTGCATGCGCCGGTTGGGGGGCGGCGGTGGTGGCGATCCTGCTGGCCGCGATGATTTACACCTACGATGCCGGCGGTAAGAAAACCCTGTTTGGCCCTGCCCTGATGGGGGGCTGCCGCGGGTTGAACCTGTTGCTCGGGGCAGCCTGCCTGGGGAACCTGCTCACCGCGGACATGCTCATTCCCCTTTTGATGGCGGCATTGATGGGAATCTACGTGGCAGGCATCACCCTGTTCGCGCGCAGCGAAGCGGTGCAAACACCACGCGCGGACATGTGGGGAGGAACCATACTCATGTATCTCGCGCTGATCGGCTGGGGAACGGCTTCCGCCGCGAATTCGCCCGAGGATGCTGTGATTATCGTGCTCCTCATTCTGTTCCTGATCGCCTTTCAACTCGCACGGCGAATACGCCCCGCCTTGCGGACCGGCGCGACTCTCCCCGTGCAACAGGGGGTCCGCGTTATGCTGCTGAGTATCCCGATGCTCGAAGCGCTGGCCATCATCGGACATGGAGGGGACGACGCCGTTCCGCTGGCCATCGCGGCTGCCCTCATGATGATTCCCGGGCAACTCCTGTCTCGCTTCATTCCCATGACCTGACCTGCCGCCAGCGCTGCTCCCGCTGCCATTGATCGACCCGCAACGTGCCCCCCGGAGAGATCACGGTCCGCAGCGCACCATCCGGGGTAAACAGCAGCAGCGGCTCGGGCCCGTAACTGGTCCGCAGCGATTCGCGCACCACGGAAAACCCGCTCGACACGCACACCGCCCGGGGGCGCGCCCAACTCGCGAATGCCGGGGAATTGTCCTTCATACTGCCGTGATGCGGGGCCACCAGAAGATCGAAGGGCCCGGATGCCCGCTTAGTCAACTCTTGTTGACCTTCCCCCGAGACGTCTCCGGGAAACAGCAACCGGCGACCATGCGACCGCGCTTCCACCACTAGCGAATCGGCATTGTCGTTGCCGAATCCCTCACGGGGATCACTCGGCCCCTGAAGGACGAACAGTTCCAGGCTGTCATCGACGGCAATGCGATCGCGCGGTTGCAGCAGACGCAGCGAGACTCCCCGGGAATAGGCCGTCTCGACCACTGCCCGCATCCCCCCATGCGCGGGATTCAGCCCGACCGGATTCAGCAGCACGGCTCGCACCGGGAGACGTTCCAGCAGAAACGGGACTGCATTCAGGTGATCACTATCCGTATGCGAAATAATAATCGCCTCGATCCGGTCGGCCTGCATGTCCGCAAGATTCGCCAGAATGATATCGGCGGCAACACGTCCATTTTCCATCGATCCCGCATCCAGCAGGAAGCATCGCCCGCTGGCACTCCGCAGCAAACACGCATTGCCATGTCCCACCGAAAGGACGCGGCATTCCACGCTCCCCCCCCACGGGCCTGCCAGCCCGCGCGGTCCTTCGATGACAGCAGGAAGCAGCAACGTCCAGGCAATCAACGGCAGTAACGCGACGCGACGACCACGAAGGCTTGTAGCCAGGAGCAGGATGATGCCACAGGAGTAAAGCAGGCAGAGCGCGGTGAAGTCGGGACGGGGACTGGGCCAGGTCAACAGTGCGGCGTCCGCAAACTGCCCGGCGATGCCTCGTAGCAGTTCGAGCAGTTGCTGCACGGGCCAGGCAATCAGGCTTGCCAGCCAGGTCGAACACGCCCCCACCACCGCCAGCAACAGCAACAGTCCCAGCAGAACCGTCAACAACGGGAGCGCCACCAGGGACGCGGGAATGCCTGCCAGTGTCACGCGGTGAAATGCATGCCCGAGCAACGGCAAGGCCAGCAACGTAATCATCAGCGACAGAAACAGGGCTTGCCCCACCCCGCGTGAAAGCACGCCGAGCAACTCGAAACCCGATTCCTTCGCGACACCCGCCAGATCCTCTGGCTCAGGAACCCCGTTCGAAGCCTCGTTCCCCCGGAACCAGGCCGGCAGCATACTGGCAGAAAGACAAATTGCCACAATAGCCAGGATGGATAACTGGGCTCCCGTATCGAACAGCCAACTCGGGTTGACGATCAACAGCAGCCAGGCGGATAACGCAAGACTTTGAGACAACCGGACGCGCCGCCCGCATCGCCACCCCGCAACCACCACCATGCCGACCAGCCAGGCACGCAATACCGGAGGGCGGGCTTCCGCCAGCAGCAGACACAATGTCATGCCGGCCAATGTCAGCCCGGCCAGGGACGCGGGAGAGAAATTCGCCGCTCGACCACACAAAAAAAACAACAGGCCAACCAGGCCGACATGCAATCCGGAAATGGAAAGCATGTGCATCATGCCGCTCTGTTGAAAGTTCTGACGCGTTTCATCCTCCAGCCGATCCCGTTCCCCTAGAACCAGCGCGTTGGCTATCCCCACGACCTCCGGCGAAAGATGGCTCGCATACACCCCCCGAATGCCTCCCCGTAAGGCTGCCAGCCAGGACGATACCAGGCTCCCCATGCCCGGGGAGGAAGCGGATACCCGCACGATAGCCTCCGGAGTGCGGCAGGCACAGGCAATGCGAATTCCCTGCTGGCGTTGCGCGTGGGCAAAATGGAAACTCGCGGGATTCCGCGGAGGGGCGAGTTGCCGTAGTGTTCCCCGAATCCGAACTCGATCCCCCGGCCCATACCCTGTCGCCACGCCTACTACCGTAATCAGAACCTTTCCACTGGCGGGAATCAGTTGACGGGACTGCCGAAATCCGATCACCCGACCGGTGAATCGCGTTTTCTCCTCGTCGGGCCAGGCCGTGGCGAAACGAGGCAGCGACGCCTCGCGGATCTGCCCCGCGGATTCCAGAACCACGTCGAAGTCGAATGGACGAGGGGCTTCCGTCACATAGCGGCCGATGTCATCCGCGGCGGCTTCCTGCCAGAACCGGTGATGCCAGACACTGCCCGTCCCCACCACCGCCAACAGCAGCAGCAGAGAGGCGAGCCGGCCAGAACGCCGCCGCAGCGCAAACCAACACAGCAGCAGCAGGCCGGCGGCTAGCAGCAGTGGAGGCGTCGTGCATCCCAGCCCGCTGAGCAGCCAGCGATCCAGGGCGATACCCGCAGCAAAACAAACCGCCACCGGGAACGCGGGGGAGCGATCCCGGTGGGAGGAATGTCGAAGCCGCGGGCGGGGCACGTTGCGGGCCCTCGCGCGTTAACCCAGGATTTCCGCGCGGAGGGAGGTCAGCAGATCGACCGCCGTTTGGATATCCGCCTTCTGCTGGGCACGATCCTCGGGGGTTTCGCGCTCAATCGTGAGCGGCCCCGTGTAGCCGATTTCCTTGAGGGTTTCCAGATAGGCGCGGATGTTGACATCGCCGGTTCCCAGGGCAACTTCGCGGCCCCAGGATTTACCCCGTTCACCAGCAGCCGCCCACAACGCATCCTTGCAGTGCACACTGCGCACATATGGGCCGACCTTGCGAAGGGCTTCGATCGGATCGCCCGTGCCGTAAAGTATCATGTTGGCAGGATCGAAATTGATGAACAGGTTGGGACGGTTCACATCCCCCAGAAAATCGAGCAGATGCTCGGCGGTCTCCTGCCCCGTCTCGAGATGCAGTTTCTGTCCGTGACTGGCCAGTTCGTCGAGCAGGGACTGCGTCACCTGGATCAGATTCCGATACGATTCCCCCGCGCGATCCTGGGGAACAAACCCAATGTGCATCCCCAGCGTATCGCAGCCGAGATCGCGCGCAAACTGGGCAGACAGCCGGGCATCGGCAGCCCGCTGCTGTCGCAATTCCTCCGGCACCAGCCCGATCGTGCGGGCGGTGGTCGGGATGTCGGCGTAACTTTCGCCCTCGAAACCGCAAAAGACACAGGTGATGGTAATGCCCGCGTCGGCACAAATCCCCAGGAACTCCTTGGCGCGGGCCGCATTGCGGTTCCCCGCGTGCGGCGCGTGCAGATGGATACTGGGAATTTTCAATTCCGCGACCACATCGATTTGAACTCCCAACCCCGCATCGAGCGAAGTGAATACGCCAATTGGCCATTGTGACATGCTATCTGCTCCTCTGTCGTACTGTGAATCGCTGGAAATCCAGACTCTGGCGGACACGCGGCGGGCGGCACTGCCCGCGCAACGGGTATGCGTTAGCATATCCATCTGGTCGCCGGTTCGCTATGTTGCGGAAAGTATTGACCTCCGCCCGATTAGTAGAATTCCAAGGTCTCTTGTTCCCTTGCACGCTGTATTTGTCGAGGCATGAATTGATGCACGAAACCCACCATGCCCCTCACGAGCCGATCGCTTTCCGACTGGGCACCACCCTGCTGGCGTTTCTGCTGTTTCTGGGGATCTGCCTCTGGCCAGGATTCACCGGGCTGCCGCCGGCCGGACAACGCCTCGCGGGCGTCGTTGCACTCATGGCGCTGCTGTGGAGCACGCAGGCCCTGCCACTCGCCGTGACCAGCCTCATTCCCCTCGTCGCCTTCCCGTTGCTGCAGATTCAATCTGCTGACGTGGTCAGCCAGTCCTATATGAACGCCACCATCCTGCTGTACTTCTCGGGCTTTGCCATTGCCATCGGTGTGGAACGCTGGGGACTGCATCGCCGGTTGGCCCTGCTCTGCCTCATGGGATTGGGAACCAGTCCCCGGCGTGTCGTGCTGGCCTTTATGCTCGGAACGGCGGTGATCTCGATGTGGATCAGCAACACGGCGGCAACGCTGTTGATGCTGCCGATCGCGCTGGCGGTCTTGACGTCGTTGACTCCCGATACCCGCGAAGGGGAGGACGGGACCGAGGAAGAACGGCGTGCGAGCCGTCGGCTGGAACAGAAATTCGCGGTGGCCCTGTTGCTGGGCATTGCCTATTCCTCGAGCATCGGCGGAATGTGCACGCTGATAGGCACCCCCACGAACGGCGTGTACGCGGGCTATTGGGCCTCCGTCGGGGCCGATCCCGCGATTCAGGCCCGGTACGCGGTCTCCTCGGGGCAGTGGTTTGTGATGTTTTTGCCGTTGTCCGCGGCCATGTTTTTCTGCACATGGGGGCTGCTCTGTCTGCCGATGGGACGTTCGCTGGAACTGGGACATTCCGCCCGCCAGCAGATCGTCGAACGATACCGGGCGCTGGGACGCATGCATTCCGGGGAACGCCGCATGCTGGGCGTGTTCCTGATGGTCGCGATCCTCTGGCTGACACGCGCCAGCCTCGACCTGGGAGGCTTCGTGCTCCCGGGCTGGGAGGTCGGTTTGAGCCGATTGTTGAACGCATTTTTCCCAGGCTTTGCCTACGAGGGCTGGCTCCGGGATTCCACGGTCGGCCTGGTGCTGATGATCGCAATGTTCCTGATTCCCGCCACGAACGAAGCCACCGGACGCAGACAGTTCCTGATGGACTGGGAGACCATCGAGCAACGTACCCCCTGGGGTGTGCTGTTGTTGTTCGGAGGCGGGTTCGCCCTGGCAAGTGCCTGCTCGACCACGGGGCTTTCCAGTTGGCTGGGTGAGTGGATCGCACAGCGAATCGCCACGATGAGCGACACTGGACGCGTCTTGAGTGTTTCCTCCCTCGTGATCTTTCTCACGGAATTCACTTCCAACACCGCCACGATTGCCACCTTGCTGCCGATTCTCGAAAACACCGCAACGGCCCTCGCGGTCGATCCCCGACTCCTGATGCTGCCGGCCACCATCGCCGCCAGTTGCGCGTTCATGCTCCCCATTGCCACCCCGCCCAATGCCATCGTCTTCAGCTCCAATCGCTTAACCGTACTCCAGATGCTTGTGGTCGGTTTCTGGCTGAATCTGCTCGGAATCCTGGTGATTACCTTCTTCACCATGGTCTGGGTGCTCCGCATTGGTCAGGTTACCGCTTGACCTGTGTAAAGTCTCCCCGCGGGAAAACCCTCTTGTTCCGAAACCGGGATTGGGTTACACCGTCATCCAACGAACCGCCGTTCGTGCGGCAGCATTTCATTCTCAAGAGTTCCAGCGAGACCACATGCCGACCCGGACGCCGGTTTTGTGTAACTCGTGATTCCTCGCGTTACCTCATCCCCTCTCGAACCAGGAGGTCGGCATGCAACGGGTCTTCGTCGTTGTCGCGACTTTGATACTAATGATCTGGGGAGGCAGCAATCTTTGGCTGTCGGGCTTTGAAGCCGGTTACGAAACAGGCGAGGCGTCGGCATGGGATCGCGCGAATGCCCTGCATCGCATCGATAACCGGAAAAACGTGCCCGCGGTCCGTGTGTCGCACGGTCAAGGGCATGCCGATAGTGAACACGGGAAGCGGAATACCCCCGACGAAGAGCAACGGCTATGAACGGGTGCCCCCCCATGGCGTGCACGGTTCTCCGCGGCCGCACGCAATAAATCCTGTTTCGCCAGGCAAATATCTCAGCCATCGCGTCCTTTTTGTCCGCATTTCCCGCACAGTTACCAATGCGGTAAATATTGCCTCGAAAATGCCCCGAAAACTAGCCACGCCCGTCAGGAAGCGGGCCACGTTTGAGTCACTTCATTCCCATTGACTCCCACTACAGTGGCCCCTGTGTCGGGCGAGTGATCTCGGGATGTCTCGCCCGCGTGGCCCGCTTCCTGACTGTCGCGGCTAGTTCGTCGAGGTCAGCAATCCTGATTATTGACCCGGGCGGGAAATCCGGGCTAGCGGCTGGCATTGGGACGGCACGCAACGCGTTCCCAGATCCTGCCCATGCAAGGCTTGCGAAGTCCCACCCGCCGGAATCCGCCTTGACACAATGCCAAAAATCGCCCTAAGCTCCGCCCGCCAGATCCGGGATGGAAACAGCCCCGAGCCGTGAATTTTTCGGTGTCTCGCGAGGGGACGGGTTCGCATTGCCGGACGGCGGGAAACTAAAGCCGGACAATTTGACATCAATGAATGTGTGTCGCCGCTGAACAGGGAAGGCCAACGGTCAGGTGAAGATTGTCATCACGGGTGCATCGGGTTTCGTAGGCCAAAACATCGTTCCCCTGCTGCTGCGGGCGGGCGCGGAACTGCTGTTGATCGGACGGGATCCCAGAAAACTCCAGCGCCTGTTTCCCGGGCAAAACTGCCGGGGTTACGAAGAACTGGCCCGTTGCGGCGCGGGGTATGACGTGGTCTTGCATCTGGCCGTCGTGAACAATAACTCGAAACTGCCTCCCGAGGCCTTTCAGGCCACGAATGTCGACCACCTGTTGCAGGTTGCAGAGGCTGCCAGACGCGCGGGGATTCCGCGTTTTATCAATGTCTCCTCCGTGCATGCGCTCGATCCCCACAACCAGACCGCCTATGCCCGTTCCAAGCGCACAGGAGCGGAGCAACTTCAACAGATCGAGGGAATCGAATCCCGCACCCTGTTTCTGCCGCTGGTCTACGCGGATCGCTGGAGCGGTAAACTGGCCATTCTGAACCGTTTGCCCAAGCCTCTGGCGACGCTGCTGTTCCGTCCGCTCGCCGCCCTCAAACCGACCGTGCATGTAAAGCAGCTGGCCGAGTTTGTCCTGCGGGAAAGTTCAGGGCCCCTTTGCGACGAGGTCATTCTGGTGGATGACCAGGATCGGAACCTCGTGTTTCGAGGAATCAAGCGGAGTATCGATCTGCTGTTCGCGCTCACCGTGCTGGCGTGCTTCTGGTGGGGCTTGTTGATCATCTGGGCACTCGTACGACTGCAGTCGGCCGGCCCGGGTATTTTCGCCCAGGAACGGATTGGCCGCTCGGGCCGGAGTTTTACCTGCTATAAGTTTCGCACGATGAAACAGGGAACGGTTCAGGCCGGCACGCACGAGGTTTCCGCGCGGGCGGTCACGCCCATTGGGAATTTGTTGCGGAAAACAAAAATCGACGAACTGCCTCAAATCTGGAATATCCTGCGGAACGAAATCAGCCTGATCGGGCCTCGGCCCTGTCTTCCCGTGCAGACGGAATTGATCGAAGCGCGGCGCGTACGCGGCGTGCTGGACCTGAAGCCCGGTATCAGCGGATTGGCCCAGATCAATGGCATCGACATGAGCGACCCCGAAAAACTGGCTCGATGGGATGCCCGGTACAAGGCCCTCCGCTCGCTGCTGCTCGAACTGAAAATCGCAATCGCCACGGCCCTGGGTGGCGGACAGGGGGACAAGGTTCGGAAGGAAGCCACGCCTGGCACACAACCGGCGGAATCCGAAGCGATTTGTTCGGTCCCCCCTCAATCAGCCCCCGCGAAAACAAAGGGGAAGCCACGACTTCTGTTCTTGATCTCCGATGGTGATTTCTTTCTGTCGCATCGCTTGCCGCTTGCCCTCGAAGCCGCTCGCGCAGGCTACGAAATCGGAATCGCCTGCCCCCCACACGCCGACAGCGATCGTTACGCCGAACTGGGCTTCACTTACCTGCCCATCCGCATGCTCCGCATGGGGACTACCCCCTTCAGCGAGTTGCGTTCGCTACTCTCCATTGCCTCGGTCATCCGCGGGTTCCGGCCCGATCTGGTTCATCAGATCACCTCGAAACCGATTATCTACGGTGGGATCATCTCCCGCTGTCTGGGTATTCCAACCGTCTCCGCCATCTCGGGGCTGGGGTACGTCTTTACCAATGACACTCCGCGCGTGCGTCTGTTGAGAAAACTGGCAATCGCGGGATACAAGCTTTCGATCAACAGCCGCCGCAATCATGTCATTTTCCAGAACGAAGACGACCTCGGCCTATTTCGCAAGCACGGAATCATCGGACGCGTCAGCCATTCGTTGATCCCTGGCTCGGGCACAGACCTGGCCCGTATTACCCCCCAACCACTACCGGAGGGGCAAACCGTCCTGGTTTTGCCCGCGCGGCTGCTGCGCGACAAGGGGGTTGTGGAATTTGTCGAGGCGGCCCGCCTGCTGAAATCCAAGGGAATTCCCGCCACGTTCCGGTTGCTGGGAGATCCCGACAACAGCAACCCCACGAGCATCTCGCGCGAGCAACTGGCTGCCTGGGTCCGGGAAGGCGTGGTGGAGTGGCATGGGTACACAAAAGAGATCGGTGCCGCCCTGGCGCAAGCCCATATCGTCGTGCTCCCCTCGTATCGTGAGGGGTTTCCCAAAACCCTGATCGACGCGGCCGCCGCCGGACGGGCAAGCGCCGCGACCGATGTCCCCGGATGCCGCGATGCCATTGTGCAAGGCGAAACCGGTCTCTTGTTCCTGCCCAGAAACGCCGCGGACATGGCGCGAGTCCTCGAACCCCTGATTCTGGATCGCGATCGCCAGGCGGCCATGGGCCTTGCCGCGCGAAGGCATGCCGAACGTGTCTTCGATATCCAAGCTGTCTGCCAGAAACACCTTGAAATTTACGACAGCCTGACGCATTCCCCCTCCGACCTGCCAGCAAACAGGCAGAACCATGAGGCCCCCCTCACAGCGGCGGATCAGACTCAACGCGCCGCTTGAGTCCACACGGGTTGACATTCTCGGTCAACGGAAACGCTTGCCTACAGGCGTTGCATGTAGCGCAGAAATTCGACTTCCAGGCGGTCGAGGTCTTCGCCAAATATTGCGCGAAAATCGGCCAGTCGTTCTTCGGCGGAATATTCTTCCAGCGGTTTGCGGGACGCTATGAGCGCTAGATACCGGGCATGGGCCGCCCCGCGGGTTTCCATGAGAAAGAAACTTAAGGCCCAGGCTTCACTGTAGGCATCGAGGGTCGCCGCCTGAAACAGTTGATCATCCTGCAGCAACCTGGACAACCCTCCGCTGCCGCGACGAGACTGAGTGTAATTGCCGAACCACACATACCGTTCATGGTTTCGTCGCTGCCGGGCCGATCCCGTCTTGACAGCCGAGCGGGCCTCCGGATGCTCGAACACCATCGCCAACCCCTCGACCACCCAGCGTGGCGTAGGGCCAATTCGTGAATGCAGGCCGAGATTGAAGGCGACCTGATGCGTAGCTTCGTGGATCAATGTTCGTTCCAGGTTTTCCGAAAGCTCCCCGGCACGGGCCAAAACCTGCCCCGCGGACGAGGTCTCCCGAGACGCAGTGTGTGAGGCGGTGGCGGGATCAAACAACGCAACCCGGTTCGTGCGGGGTTCGTAATACCCCCCCAGTCCCGCGATCCGTGTGATGCCATCCCGGCGGGCGTAGTCCGCGAATTCCTGTTGCGAGGAAAAGACAATCGCCACCAACGGGAACTCCGGCTTGGACACGGAAAAATCCCGAGTGGACAAGTAAACATACATCTCTCGATACAGGCGTTCCATGCGGTCGGCGTAGCTTTGTGCATGCCCCTCCGCCGCGCAGACCAGGTAATGCGTGCTCCCCTTGATTTCGTAGCCTCGCCCGAATTCCTTCACGAGCGCTGTCCGCAATTCCGAAGAGGAGCAAGGCACAAACCTCGACGAGACCTCGCGAAAACTCCGCACCTGAGACAACTCAATCCGCACCAGTCGTCCGTCCTGTTCCATCAGCCAGCAGACATGGGCATCGTGCGCGGCATTTCGGCCCCGATAGGTCCCCTGCTCCGTCACGATCTCGATCAGCGGGCTGGCAGCCTGGGTAGCCTGCGGGAACTCATTCGCTACGATCAGCAGAATCGTAAAAAATAATGCGAGCCGCATCGCTTCTCCCCGTGATGAGTGACGATACCCAAGCAGGAATCGCGCGGCTGTTAACTCGTTGCCCACGTAGCCGTGCATTCCTCCTTGAACCCCGGGAACGACCGTCCGACGACCTGTCCCGGGCCACAACAATAAACCACGGACGATTCCCGACCCTGAATCTCAACTTTAGTTCGAATCACGGGGCTTGATGGCCTGATCTTCATTTTTTTTGACCATTGCCGATCACGCGCGGAAGGTTGCACGCTCCAGTAGGGGGGAGACGCAGGCGGACCGCCCTGATCCCCTCTTGTCGGCGGCGGATCGTCCCGCATAAGATGAACAAAGGGTCCATGATCCTGAACTCCCTTTCTACCGGTCCGCGTGGTCATGAAACATAACCTGTCTGTTTGCCTGGCTGGTCTACTCGTCTGGGGCAACTGTCTGCTGCCGACTCCCGCTGCCGCCCAGCAACCGGTTGCGGAACGCCTCACGACCGAACTGCAATTCGATATCCTGCTCCCGCGCGAGCGCCCCAATGGCGTGGCGGCCCAGGAATGGGCCGAAGTTTTCGCAAAGCTGAATGTCCCGCTCCGCATCCGACAACCCGCCTTCAATGACAAGGCAGGCGTCGATCAACAAATCTTCGGCACAACCCGCCGCGTCAAAGTCATCGGACAACTCGATCGGAGTGGCCTGATTGTCTTTCCCGATCGCAAGTTCAGCGTGCATGACGTTGCCAAATTGACCGAATGGATCGAGGACCTGCGGACGTACGGTGCCCAGGGCGCGCCCGAGGGACAGCCCTTGTGGGGTCTGCAAAAAGCCGAGTTCGATCGCCTGCATGCCCTGATGCGGCAACCGGTCGTTCAGGAAACGGCCGGGCTCTCCCTCACCGAGGCCATTCGTGCGTTGGAACTCCCAGCGGAGTTTCCCCTGCGGTTTTCCGCGGAGACACGTGAACAACTGGCTGCCCAACCGAACCTCCCCGCGGTCCCGCACGATCTGCGCGAGTTCGCCAAGGGAACCGCGCTGGCCATCGTTTTGCGCGGCTACGGTCTCTCCTTCGCCCCCCGACGCCTGCCCGATGAATCCATCGTGCTCGGAATTGACCCCCAAGCGGAAGACGCGCATGTCTGGCCGATCGGCTGGGATCCCGATCCACTGGGTCTGAAGCGGCTGGCCTTGGCGGAAAAAATGTTTACGGCTCGTCCGATCGGCGTCGAACAAACGCTGCTCTCCGAACTGATGCCTCAAGTCGAGAAGGAAACGGAACTGAAGATCCTGCTCGATCCCCTGTCGCTCGAATCCCTGAATATCGACCCGCAACGGCTCGTCATCAATTTTCCCCGCAAACGGACGTCCTGGAGCCTGTGCCTGCGTACGATTCTCGCACAGATCAAACTGACCCAGGAAATTCGCGTGGACGAAAATGATCGTCCGTTCATCTGGATTTCGCGATTCACGCCCCGCACTCTCCCGGAGAATCGCTGATAGTCTGCCCCCGGATTCCGCTTGATCGGGGGGCGGAGGGCATGAGAATCACCGTGCGCGGACGAGAAATCTCCCTTGGCCGCCGGGCAGCAGCGTCGATTCCGTGAACCGGTCCCGCGCTGGACTTGTCAGAATGGAACCGCAATTCTAAAATTCGGTTTCTCGTGGAGATCTTCTCTACCGGGGCAGGCTGATGGTGTAACGGTAGCACAACGGATTTTGGTTCCGTTAGTTTGGGTTCGAATCCCGGTCAGCCTACTTCAAAACAGATGGATTCGTTGCTCGGAACAGGACCGGTCGCCGACCGGTTTTTTTACGCGCCGAACATTCAATTCGCCCTTTTCGCCCAGGGCCGCATCGCGTTTCGGCTACCCCTTCGCGGCGGACCGCTTTCACCCGTCATGGCTCCCATGTCACAAGACAATGTGAATCGACTTTCCGCGAAAAGTTCCTGGAAGGAGTGGGGCCGCGTCGCGCTCGCCCTGGGTTGGCTGCTCTGGTTCCAAGTGATTTTCTTCTCTCAGACGTTGCCTAATGCCCAGGTCATGTCCGATGGCAATCGCCCGACGCGTTGGCTGGTGTGGGAAAATGTCGGCACTATTCTGCTGGATGATCTCTTGCCGATTCGCGAACCGGATGCCCCTCCCGCAGGGCTGCGCTATCTGCCGCAACGGGCCGGTTTCCTGCTGATAGCCGGGTTCATCTATGGCATGGCCTACCTGACCGGGACCGGGTTGCTGCACGTTTTTTCCGCGAAAATCAAGGAGTTCGGAAGGCTGGAATGGCATGCGCTCGCGCTGGCCGCGGGACTCTCCGTGATTTCCCTGCTGACCTTGCTGCTCGGTTTGCTGGGCCTGCTGGATCGAATCGTTTTTCTGTGCGCCTACGGTTTGATCATCCTGTTCTGGGCCTGGCAGCATGCCCGTGCGGCTGGAGGTGTGGCTGCCTGGAAAGGTCGTATGAAATCCTGGCTGCTGCTGAAATATTATAAATGGTCGCAAGCCACGTTCCGCATCGGCTCACCGAGGGTCTGGGGAAGCCTGATCGTGGCCCCGTTTCTGGTTACCCTCCTGCTGGGGGCCATGCTCCCCTCGGTCGATTTCGACGTGAAGGAATATCACTTCGGCGGCCCCAAGGAGTATTTCCTGGCCGGGCAAATTCAATTCCTGCCTCACAATGTTTACACCAGTTTCCCCTTCCTCACCGAAATGCTGACCCTGACCGGGATGGTGCTTTACGGAGACTGGTACTGGGGCGCGGTGGCGGGGAAAACGATTTTATGCGGATTTGCCCCGCTGACCGCGCTGCTCACGGGAGTGCTCGTGCGGCGCTGGCTGGGAAGCACCGCGGGGTGGCTGGCCGCCATCATCCATCTGTCGATTCCCTGGACCTATCGCATTTCGATCATCGCCTACACCGAGGGAGGCCTTTCGCTGTATCTGGCTGCCACCCTCCTGGCCGCCGCCATTGCCATTGAGCAGGTGCAGCGCAAGAAACTTTCGTCTGCCTCCATGCTGCTGTGCGGCTTCCTGGCGGGAAGTGCCGCAGCCTGCAAGTATCCCGGGCTCATCTCCGTGACAATTCCGCTGAGCCTGTTTCTCGGAGCCGCCAGCCTGTGCGCCGTGCGCCAGGGACAGCGGACGCCGCGCGAGTTTCTGCTGCTGGCGGTCCTGTTCCTGGCGGGAACTCTCGCCAGTTTTGGTCCCTGGCTGGCCAAGAATCTGGCGGAAACCGGTAACCCCGTCTATCCGCTGCTGTATTCCGTGTTCGGCGGAACGGACTGGGACGATTCCCTGAACGCAAAATGGAAGCGGGGGCACAGCCCCGATCATCACCGGCTGGGGCATCTCTGGACCAGCTTTGTTGATGTCACGACGGTGAATGACTGGCAGTCCCCATTGATACTTGGCTTCGGCCTGCTCGGTTTCCTGGGCTGTTATCGCGAAGTCCGGGCCCTGCGCTGGATCGGGCTGTATCTGGCCTGGCTGTTTATCACCTGGTGGGCCTTGACGCATCGCATCGATCGTTTCTGGGTTCCGCTGTTGCCTGCCGCCAGCTGCCTGGCTGCTTGTGGCGCTTGGTGGCTGATGCAGCGTTCCCGGCTGGCCCTGTGCGCGACCCTGGCCCCTACCCTGGTTTATAATCTGGCGTTTATCACCACGGCGCTCTGCGGGTACAACGCCTACGTGATCGACTTGAACGCGGCTCGGCAAATCACCGCGGGGATCACGTCGCCCGAACTCGTCTTTCTCAACGAATACAAGCGTAACCGGCCGGGAACCGTGCTGAGCGTGGGGGAGGCGGAACTGTTCGACGCCACGTTCCCGTATGTATACAACACGGTTTTCGATCGCAGTCTGCTGGCGGAATGGACGGGCGTTGTCGATCGCAACCGCCCCGAAGGGGAGTGGGAACTCCGCGAGACACATGCCCTGCGCGATCTGTTTCACAAACGGGAGATTACGGAAATCCTCGTCAATTGGCAGGAAATTCTGCGATACCGCACCACCTATGGATACACCGACTACGTCACGCCGCGCCGCTTCGACGAGCTGCGGCAACGGGGATTGATCGCCCCCCCCCTGGAAAACACGCCGTTCCTTCAGGACGCCCGGTCCCTTTCACCCGGGCACCGCGCGGAAATCGACCGTTGGGCGCCCGAGTTGATCATCACGCGAGACGGCAAGGAGTATTTCATCACCACGCAGATTTTCCCCGTCCTCCCGGGAACCTGAAGGGGGACCGCGCGGGATTCAATCCTTGTGATATCCCAGTTGAGACATTACGTCGTACAATTCCTCATAGGTGATGAAACGTCGACGGTGCTGCAATTTGTACTGATCGACTGCCCGGGCCAGTTCATCCACTTCCGGCCGTCCGCTGTTGTAGGAGTTGCTGAACTGGCGACGGTTCAGACCTTCATACTGTTCATCTCCCGTTGAACGCGAACGGCGATCCACGAATTGTTCCTGGCTGCCAAATACCGTAGCCATGCTGCTCCCTCGCTTTCTAAACCGATCCACCATGTTTTGATACGCAGGCAATCACGGGATTATACCGCCTTCAACCCTACGTCACGTTTCTCGCCCAAGATCGACCGGCACGAAGTTCGGTCTGCTTTTTCCTCGCCCCCGACCCCCATCGGCTCGCATAATCCGCACAGTCGCCACGGGTGTCGCCTTGTATTCTGCCCGCGTGGCCTGGTTCGCGGCTGTCCGGTTTCGTGCCGCTCGCCGCATGTGGATTTCCCGTCGAGGGGATTCCGCGCTGGCCTTGCCGGAATTATTCAGTAAACTCCGTGTGGGGAGGTCGGGATCTCTTTTGTCGGACTCGGCCAAACCGCATACAATCTAGTGGAATCGGTATGGATTTCTCATGGCGCTGCCGGGCGGTCCAAATCCCGGCATTCCGCAGCCGGGCTGCTTGGAGGGTCTATGCGCCGCGGAGGCTCTTCCCGGTAACGGAACCGAAGCAACGTAGTACGAATCTAATGAAGTGACGCTCAAACATGGCGACAAAAATTGCAGTACTGGGAGGCGGAGCGATGGCAACGGCCTGTTCCATCCTCCTCAATGAACATCCCGATCAACAGGTTTCGATGTGGCTCCGCAACCCCCAGCATGCCGACGCCATTGCCGCCTCGCGCGAAAATGTGCGACTGCTGCCCGGGGTCCCCATTCCCGAACGGATCGAAATTACGTCCGATATCCAGCGTGCCGTCGATGGGGCCGAGTTTCTTGTGATCGCCATCCCTTCCGCCTATCTCCGGCAGTCGCTCGAAGAATTGTCCCCTCATCTCACCCAGATGAGGCCCGCAATCAGCGTGATCAAGGGACTGGAACCCGTCACGCATCAGCGCCCCAGCGAGATCATCAACGATGTCCTGGGCACCCGCGCCGTTGCCGTCGTCGGCGGACCCAGTCATGCCGAGGAGATCGCACGCAGACTCCCCGCCACCGTGGTCGCTGCGTGCGGAGACCTCTCCCTGGCCAGGAAGGTGCAGGCGATGTTCAGCACCGATCGCTTTCGAGTCTATGTCAATCTCGACATGATCGGAGTGGAAATTGCCGGGGCCGTCAAGAATGTCATTGCCATTGCCGCCGGTATTTGTGATGGTCTCGGATTCGGCGACAACGCCAAGTCCGCCCTGATGACTCGCGGGCAGGTCGAAATGACCCGGTTCGGAATCTTCTTTGGAGCAGAGCCGGCCACCTTCTCCGGACTGGCGGGTATCGGCGACCTGATCACCACCTGCATCAGCCCCTACGGACGCAATCGACTGGTCGGCCAGAGACTCGGGCAGGGACAGTCGCTGCAAGATATTCTTAAATCGATGGATGCCGTCGCCGAAGGGGTGAAAACGACCCAGGCCGTCATGGAACTGGCGGAACAGAACGACATCGAAATACCCATCACCCAGGAAGTGTATCGCGTCCTGTTCGAAGGCAAATCCCCCCTCGAAGCAACCGATACCCTGATGAGCCGTCCCTTCAAAAGCGAGTGAGACCCACCAACGATGGCGCAGGGTGCGCTCTGCGCACCATTTACTGCATGGTCTGTTCCACCCAACGGGATGCCACGGCGGCCGAGTGTTCCACGCGGTACGGCCCACGAATAGCCCGCTGCTTGACCAGAGCCCTGGCGGACATTAAATCAACGCGCCGTGGCGGTCGCGGCTCTTCGGAACAACGTGCCTCAAGAGTTGCGATTCTTGTAGCGTTCGCTGGCCTTTTGCAGGGTGCGGCGTTCGGCATCGCTGAGACTGGATTCACCCTGTTCCTGAATCTTGGCCAGAATCCGATCGACTTCTCCGTCGAGATTCTCGTCCAGATCTCCCCGATACACCTTCAACCGGGTGTGCCGGGACCCGCCCCGCAGGATGCGCCATTCCTGGGGCCATGTCAGCCAGCGGGAAAGACGCAGCGCGCGGGTGTAATATAACCAGGCGAATAACGCTCCCCCCAGATGGGCGGTGTGGGCCACCTGATCGAGCGACTGGCCTCCTCCCAATTGCAGCAGCACCGGATGTAAATCGATGATCAGAATAAAGGCGGCCAGCCAGCGCATCTCGACGGCAATCAGGCCCCACAGGTAAATCCGTTCGTGTGGAAAGTGCAACGCGTACAAAATCGTCACTGCTATCACCGCGCCGGAGGCACCAATCGCACTGGCCAGATCGTGAAAATACAGATCGAAGCCCAGAAAGCAGATCCCCGCGAAGACGGCACTGACGCAATAAAACAACCCGAATTCCCGCGAGCCATACATCGATTCCAGCCGCCGACCAAAAAAATACAGCAGCAGCATGTTGAACAGAATGTGAAAGATATCCTGAGGGGCATGCAGAAAAGCATACGTCAGCAATCGCCAGACCTGGCCATGCTGAAATACGTCCCGCGCGGAAAGACTGAACCAGCTCGTGAACCCCGCAAACAGCAACTGCATTACGAACACCAGGAAGGTGATACTCACCAGCCGCTGCCACACGGGCCAGGAATTCACGGAAGGCAGCCCTGCCTGCATCCGGGCCCGGCGTTCCTCGTCGCGGTAATAATCTCGGTTTTCAATTCCCATGCAACCACATCTTATAATCGATCACTGACGGAAAACGGTCCGGCCCATGCCGAACCCGCAGGCCCGGAGTCTGGCGAGATCTTCCCGATCCCCTCTGACAGACCATCATAGTCGGAGAACGAACATTCGCCGAGGGGAATTCTCGTTTCCCAGGGGCAGACTCCCCTCTTTCCCCGTTGCGTAGTCCCGATCCCCTGCTCCGTTTCACGTGAAACGGTCTCCGGCTGCCCCCTCAAAAAAGCAGACTCGGCATAATGCTCGAGCCTGCCTGAAGGATGCAACATGCAAGACGGTCTCAAGCCGCTCGCGACTGCGACGAATTCTGCAGCGTTTCCAGGATGCGGTCGAAATCGTGCTGGTTCTGGAAGTGCAGCAGCACCTGGCCGGAATCCTGCGTCTTCAACTTGAATTCCACCTTCACGCCGATCGCGCTTCGGAGTTGATCCTGCAACGAGAGCAGATGATTGGAGAGTTCCACGCGCGGCTGCAGCAGCGGCTTATCCACCGGAATCGCAACTTCTCGCCCCTGCATTTCCTTCACGATCTGCTCGGTTTTGCGAACGTTGAGTTGTTCCCGCTGGATCCGCTGCGCCAGTTCGAGTTGCTGCGATTCCTCCTTCAGTGCCAGCAAGGCCCGGGCATGACCGGCATTCAATTTGTTTTCCTGCAAGGCATTCTTCACGGGAACCGGCAGCTCCAGCAGGCGGATCGTATTGCTGACCGCGCTGCGGCTCATGCTTAGTTGCCGGGCCAGTTCCTCGATCGAACTTTCGAATACCTCGATGTAATCGTGGAATGCCTGGGCTTTTTCCAGGTCGCTCAAATCCTTCCGCTTCATGTTCTCTTCGAAAGCGAACTCGATGGCGGTTTTGTCGATGACATCGACGACCCGGCAGGGAACGGTGGCCAGCCCGGCCTGTTTCGCGGCCAGCCAGCGCCGTTCGCCGGCAATCAGCTCGTAGTTTTCACCATACTCCCGCACGATGACCGGCTGCAACACGCCATGCTTGCGGACACTCGCTGCAAGTTCGTCGAGCGATTCCTTGTCGAAAATCTTGCGCGGCTGCAGCGGATTTCGCTGAATGCGATCGATGGCAATTTCGTTCCAGCCCGCTGCTTCGGTCTCGCGCGGGGTGTCTCCCCCCTCGTGACCGTGGGGCTCGTTCGCCGGGCCTCCTCCTCCCAACAGAGCTTCCAGTCCCCGTCCCAAGCGGCGCCGGGGGACAACTTCCGGAATTTGATCCTCGGGAGAATAATTCGGCTCTGGCTGAAAATCCTGGGTCTGTTGTTCGTCCATCGCTTTACCTCGAAATGTCATTAAGTCACCAGAGAAAAGACCACACTCCCGCGCGAGCAGGCAGGGCCGGAAATGTAAATCTCCTCCCCCACGCCAGCAAGAGATGTTCCGCGTTTGTCAAATTGACAACCGGCGGTTCGCACCGCCCAACCAAGCCCGGGTCCGGTGCGCGGCGGCGAATTTTTTCGCAGGGCACGCTTTGCGTACCATTGCTGTGGTCTCCACGGAGCAACCGAACCCCGTCATGAAGTGGCAACTTGCTGCCGTCATTTATCAATTCACAGCCTCTACCCCCAAGCGCGAATCTGCCCGGACTTGCCACCGTTTCACGTGAAACGGTGAACCTGCGCGCGGGTACGCGTGTCTCGAATGCCACCCGCCGGGGGAAGATCGCGGTCGGATTGACCGGGTAGCCGGAAGTCCCTAGACTTCGAACAACAGACGGGGCGTAGCTCAGCTTGGCTAGAGCGCCTGCTTTGGGAGCAGGAGGTCGCACGTTCAAATCGTGTCGCCCCGACTCACTTTCGAAACAAGCCCTTTGGCCAACAGGTCGAAGGGCTTTCTCATTTGCGAAACAAGACTTGTGCTGTCGAACGTGCGGTGCAAAAGAGCATTCCGAGGAGTCGGTGATTGGTGCCGTAGTCGGCCTCAAGCGATGTCTCTGACAGGCTTCGGGAAAATTCAACGCTTTCGTCTTCATGTCGATGATTGCGTGCCTGCCCCGGTCGAGCACGTGGATTTCGAGCTTCGACTCGGCTTCTCGATCATACTGGTCGGTGGCAGCGGGTGTTCCACGGCGGCAAACATAACGCCTGGAGGCGAAATGTTAATTTGTGAAACCGAGCGGTTGTACCTGCGAGAGTGGGTCCCCGATGACTGGAAACGCTTCCAGCCGTTGGCGACCGATCCTCGAGTGCTGAGGTACATCGGACACGGGAAACCGTGGACCGACGAGCAAATTAAGTCTCGGATCGCTAACTGGATCGAAGTTGGTCGGCAACGAGGCTGGATTCTCTGGCCGGTCATCCATCGAGAAGATGCCGAGCTGATCGGTTTCTGCGGGTTCTGGGACGGCTTCCCACCTGATGTGGAAATCGGCTGGCGATTGCGACCAGACTACTGGGGCCAGGGCCTCGCCACCGAAGCGGCCACGGCGGTCATGGAGTTCGGTTTTCGGCGGTGGAGATTTCCCCGCTTGATCTCCGTGGCCCAGCCCGAAAACAAGGCGTCGCTCCGCATCATGGAGAAACTCGGGATGGAGTTTGAGCGGCGCTTTCCGCACGATGGAGTCGATGTCGTCTGCTACTCGAAAACGAACCCCACCCTTTGACATTTGCAAGGAGCTGGGATGGACCTGCTCGACCGCCTGCTGGGGCATGACGCCTGGACTACCCGCCAGTTGCTTGAACTAGCGGGGACGTTCAGCGACGAACAACTCGATCAGGAATTCGACATCGGACACCGCACCGTGCGGCGAACCTTCGCCCACATCATCTGGAACATCGAGTGCTGGACTGACCTGATGCAAGGAAAGGTCGTTCGCTCCCGTCCGGCGTCGAACCAGTCACTCTCAATGCTGAAGGAACGGCATGACACGGCCTCCTCGGAGTTCTTCCGGTTCGCCCGTGAAGTTGTGGACCAGCACCGATTCGACGAGACGTTTCAGGACACGCTCGACGACCCGCCCAAGGAGAAGTCGCTGGGCGGCGTGATCGTTCATCTTGCCACCCACGGAATGCACCATCGAGCGCAGTTGTTGTTTATGATGAGGCGACTGGGAGCCGAGAACCTTCCCGAAGGAGACGCACTGAGTTGGGAGTTATCGTTGCCTCGGTGACATAGTTCACGAGGCTTCCAGCGGACGTTCCTTGGTTTTTCTCGTTCCGCGGAGCGAGCCAACGAAATCACCACCATTGCCGAGACGACTAGATGAGTGACGACGATCTCTTGGCGGCGTTCGAGGAATGCTCGCTGCCACTCCCGCAGTGGAGCCACCAGGCACACGTTCGACTCGGATTTCTCTATCTGTCTCGTCTAGGATTGACCGAAGCCATCGACCGGATGCGATCCGGCATCAAGGCGTATAACGCCGTTCATGGTATCGTAGATGGCCCCGCTATGGGCTACCACGAAACGACGACCCAAGCATTCATGCGACTGATACACCAAGCCATTCGGAAACGCGGACCGTTTCGGGACTCGCACGAGTTTCGCGAACGAAACCCCGAGCTTTTGGATCGCCGGGTCCTGCTCTGCTACTACACGAGAGAACGGATCCTGGACCCGGCTGCCAAGCACAGCTTCGTTGAGCCAGACATTGCACCACTTGAACTGGTCGGATAGGTCATCCCTGAATTTGGGGAAAGAGCCCAAGGCATCCGCTACACGTAACGGGCGTGGAATCACTCCGTTTCCGCCTGCCCCGCAGCAAAGATTTTTTTTGACTCTTCCCGTTTTTGGCCTATGTTTGGGATGTCGCCGATGATGCACGTCGACGGCCACTTCGGACAATCAGACAACAGCGCGGCAAGAGATGCTGGGAGCATTGAGGGGACTTGCCGCGCTGCTTTTTATGCGCCGAGCCTGATTTCCGCCCCCTCCCCGCTCGCTCCACCCGGGAATCGCGTCTTCGACTTTCCCGCTCACCAGCCGGTTCGGTTTCGTTTCCCCGGGCGTTGCCTACAATCCGGAGAGGGCATCCGGACAAATCGAGGCGAGGAACAGGCATGCGGATTGGAATTTTCGGGGGGACATTCGACCCGGTACATCTGGCGCATCTACTGCTGGCCGAGACCTGCCGCGAGGAATGCGGATTGGATCAGGTGCGGTTCGTGCCGGCCAGTCGTCCGCCGCATAAGGAGACGGAAGGGATTTCCTCCCCCCGGCAACGCCTGACGATGCTGGATTTTGCCACGTCGGGCATCCCCGAATTCGTGGTGGATCCGCGGGAAATCAAACGGGGGGGGATCAGTTTCACGTGCGAAACCCTGGCGGAATTCCGGGAGGAGTTTCCCGGAGACGAGCTGTTTTTTCTGATGGGAAGCGATTCGCTGCGCGACCTGCCGACCTGGCGGGAACCGGAAACCATCGCCGGGCTGGCCACCCTTGTGGCCGTCAATCGGGGTCCAATATCGGTAGCGCAAATGCAGGCCTGGCTGGAACCGCTGCCGGATGTCGTCCGCCGGGCGGTGCGATTCGTCGAAATGCCGTCGGTCTCAATCAGTGCCAGCGACCTGCGTCTGCGGGTCTCCGCGGGAAAATCGATCCGTTTCCTTACGCCGCGTCCCGTGGAACGTTATATTGTGGAACAGCGATTGTATCAGTCAGCGGCTGGGGATTGAACGCCTTCCGCCTCGCGCCGCTTGATCCCGAGGTTTGTTTATCGGATGCAAAAGAGTTCCATGAAATCGTTGATTGCCCGTTACTGTGTTCCCGCCCTGTGGGGGATTCTGCTTCCGACCATCGCGTGGGGGCATCCCGGACATGGGAATCCGGCGCAGGAGCAAACGATCTGGCATTATCTGCTCGAGCCGGAGCACCTGTTTCCAGTGTTTGCCGGCGTGCTGGTAACCGGCTCGCTGTGCTGGATCTGGGCCACGCGCGATCGCATGCAACAATAAACATATAGGCCGTTTCCGCTGTGTGCGGGCAGGCAGTGCATGGGTTCGGTTGAAATTTTGCTCGCTTGCATGAAGGCGGGTGAGTCTGCATGATACAACGCTCCGCACGCGACGCGGAGGATGCGGACGGCGAAGTTTCGCCGCCACGGGGGGCGATCTGGGACGCGATGTCCGCCATTCCCAGCCTGTTGCCAGGTCCCATCAACTCGCGGCTGAACATCCTTGATTTTCGGACGAGACAAGTTCAAAGACACAAATTCAGAGAGATAGGGGAGAGACTCATGGGGTTGGCCATTACGGGAGTGTTCGCGCGACAGATTCTGGACAGCCGGGGCAATCCGACCGTGGAGGTCGACGTGGAACTGGAAGACGGAACCCTGGGGCGTGCCGCCGTTCCCAGCGGAGCCAGCACGGGGACCCATGAAGCCTGCGAGTTGCGAGACGGAAACAAATCACTGTACCTGGGCAAGAGCGTGCTCAAGGCCGTCGAGAATGTGAACACCGAAATCGCCGACCTGCTGTACGACATGGATGTTTCCGACCAGGTCGCCATTGATCAGGCGATGATCGAAGCGGACGGGACCGAGAACAAATCTCGCTTGGGTGCGAATGCGATTCTGGCCTGTTCGCTGGCGACGGCCCATGCGGCTGCCCGGGCGGCAGACCTCCCCTTGTTCCGTTACGTGGGGGGAGCGGCTGCCACCGTTTTGCCGGCGCCGATGATGAACATCATCAACGGAGGCGAGCATGCGAACAATGGCATCGGCATCCAGGAATTCATGGTCATGCCCCTCGGCTTTTCCTGCTTCAGCGACGCCTTGCGGGCCGGCACGGAAATTTTCCACAACCTGAAGAAGGTACTCGCCGACAAGGGGATGAGCACCGCCGTCGGAGACGAAGGCGGGTTTGCACCCGATCTGCCGACCAGCGAATCGGCCATCGAAGTGATTCTCACCGCCATCGAAAAAGCAGGGTATCAGCCAGGCGATCAGATCAAAATCGCCCTCGACTGCGCGGCCAGCGAATTTTACGATGCCAACAAGAAACAGTACAACCTCGAAGGGAACACCTACGATTCCGCCGGGTTCGTACAACTGCTAAACAGTTGGGTCGACAAGTACCCGATCTGTTCGGTCGAGGATGGTTGCGGCGAAGACGACTGGGACGGCTGGAAGCTGCTGACCGACGCGATCGGCGGAAAGTGCCAGCTCGTCGGCGACGACCTGTTCGTAACTAACAGCAAGCGGTTGCAGCGCGGTATTGATGGCGGCATCGCCAACAGCATTCTGGTGAAGGTGAACCAGATCGGCACGCTGACCGAAACGATCCAGGCCGTGAACCTGGCCTACCGCAACAAGTACACGGCGGTGATGAGCCATCGTTCGGGCGAAACCGAGGACACCACCATCGCCGACCTCGCGGTCGCCTTGGGGACCGGCCAAATCAAGACAGGCTCCGCGAGCCGCACCGACCGCATCGCCAAGTACAATCAGTTGCTGCGGATCGAAGAAATTCTGGGCACCACGGCCCAGTTCGGCGGCACCATTTCGTAAGCGAAACCGGTCACGTTATTTTGAAATTGCTATGGATCACCTCGCTTCCACTCACCGGAGGCGAGGTTTTTTTACGCCTGCGTTGCGAGAATATATCCATCGACCTCGTGGTCTGAAACCGTTGATTTACGCATTTTTGTGTGCCACGGCTGTGTCTGCCGTGCGAATTTTCAAGCATTTTCCCACAGGTTCACAGCCTCACGGATCAATGGCACTCGGCACTGGCGGATCCAGTGGCAATACGTTCGAGCTGCTTCCTGCATGTGGAGGTACACTAGAGTGGACTAATTCGCGTGCCGCTGGGAAGGCTGGTCAGTAGCGGGTGCCACCAGTTCAAGTGCCAGGACAACAGTTGGAAAACACAAAAGAAATGAACATTTACACAGTTTTGTGGCACGGGCCGGAAACTGCTCGAATTTGACCAGGCTACATTTCTCACACAGTTTCCAATGCTGCGAATTTTGCCTCGAAAAGGCCTGGAAAACTAGCCGCGCCCGTCAGGAAGCGGGCCAGGCGATGGCCAAGATTACCGCAATATATCGACATTACTGAGGTTGTGCCAAAGGAGTTTTCCATGAGGAACCGCCCGTCTGGCCCGCTTCCTGACGGGCGCGGCTAGTTCGTTGAAGTCAGCAATCCTGTTTTATTGACCCGGGTGAGAAATCCGGGCCAGGCCTGGGATTTCTTCTTTCCTTCATGTTCACATTCGCTGCCAATGGGCGGCGACCATGTAAACCGTTACGGCTGCATTCTCGATTGTGACAGGTTATAGTTCCGTATCTGTTCGGATGGCTTGCGGCAACATCGGCTTTGCCGCCAAACGTTGGTGGTTTCGATTTGTCCCTGGGGAGCCTGACGTGATTCTTCGAAGAATTCCACACTGGGCCGTGCTGCTGAGTTGGCTTTGGGTGGTCCCCTCACTGCTAGCGGCGGAACCCGTATTTCCACCAGAGTTGGTCCAGTGGACCCCTGCCAGTCAGAACCCGGTCTTTACGGCGGGGGGTGAGGGGACGTGGGATGTTGCCATTCGGGAACGGGGTTTCCTGCTTCGCGAGGACGATGGTTACCACATGTGGTACACCGGTTACGATGGCACCCGCGAAGGTTTGAAGATGCTCGGTTATGCGACGTCGCCGGACGGCATTCACTGGCAACGGCATCCGGGCAATCCCGTTTATCGTGCGCATTGGGTGGAAGACATGATGGTTGTCCGCCAGGGGAACACATATTACATGTTCGCCGAGGGTAAGGACGATCAGTCGCATCTGCTTACCTCGCGCGACCGCATTCACTGGACGCGACAAGGTCCACTCGACATTCGGCTTACCACGGGCAAGCCGATAGAACCAGGCCCCTATGGCACCCCCGTCGGCTGGTACGAGGAGGGCACCTGGTACCTGTTTTATGAGCGTCGGGACCTGGGCGTCTGGCTGGCGACATCGTGCGACATGCAGGTGTGGCGCAACGTCCAGGATGATCCCGTGATGCGTCCGGGTCCCGAAAAGTACGACCGGGATCTGATCGCAATGAATCAGATCCTCAAATATCGGGGACGTTATTACGCGACATACCACGGCACCGCGTCCGAGCCCAAGCCTAACCTCTGGGCGCCGGCGCTGGCCACCTCGACGGACCTGATCCACTGGACCAAGTACCCCGGAAATCCGCTTCAGCCGATTGAAGCCAATCGCTCCAGCAATATCCTGGTGCCCGAGGGAGACCGCTTTCGGATGTACACGATGCACGGTCGGGTCGAACTGTTTCTGCACCATGACGCTAGTCAGTGAGCCATCACCGACCGAACAGAAGAGTCAGTCCCCGATACGAATCTTCCCGCCACATTCGTTTTCCAACCCCTGACGCTTCCGACAACATCGACTCCACTCCGGCCCGCGTGGCCCGCCGGGCGCGGCTAGTCCGCATTTCTCACACAGTTACCAATGCGGCAAATTTTGTCTGACAGTGCCTGAAAAACTAGCCTCGCCCGTCAGGAAGCGGGCCACGCGGGCGGTCCCCAATGGAACACATATTTACTTAACCTAAGTAATATTAAGTGCGTTGCGACAGTACTTGACCCCAGTTTGGCCCACTTCCTGACGGGCGCGGCTAGTTCGTCGAAGTCAACACTCCTGTTTTATTGACCCGGGTGAGAAATCCGGGCTAGTTGATGTGGGGCGGAAAATCGGGGAAGGCTGGTCAGTGGCGGGTGCCGCCGTTGGCGGCGCGCCAGGCGCCGGGAGTCCGCCCGATTTCATGCTTGAACAGGCTGGAAAAATATTGGGCATGCGCGAACCCGCACAGCCGGGAGATCTGGTCGAGTGTCAGATCGGTTTCCACCAGCAATCGCTTGGCGGCAACGAGCCGGACGCGATTGATTTCCTGGTTTGGGCTACGGCCCAGTGTCTGCCGCATTTTTCTTTCCAGGCTGCTGCGGGACATTGGGACGGCTCGCAAGACATCGGCAACGGAAATGGCGTGGGTCGCATTCTTGCGGATAAAGCCCACCGCGGCGGACAGTTCCCGATCCTCGATGGCCACAATATCCGAGGATTGCCTGATCACCAGATCGGGCGGTTCGAGCAGCGTGGCGGTTTGGGGAGCCGATTCACCCTGCATCAGGCGGTCGAGCAGAGCTGCGGCCGCATAGCCGACTTCCGCGCCTCCCAGTGAAATGCTGGAAAGTCGAGGGGTCGCCATTTCGCACAGGGTCGCATCGTTTTCCACGCCGACGACCGCCACTTCCTCGGGAACCGCCACGCCGACGCGCTGGCAGGCATCGAGCAACCAGAACCCGAGTTGATCCGTGCAGGCCAGGATTGCGATTGGTTTGGGAAGGCTCTTGACCCAGGCGGCAATGTTTTCCTGCTGTTTCTCCCATTGACTCGGTTTTTCACTTTGCCCCTGCTGGCGATAGACGAAACAGGAATACCCCAGCGACTCGACCGCTCGCTGAAACAGTTCGCATCGTTCAATGAAATAGGTTTCGGTATCCAGCGCGTAGACGGCGAAATTCCGAAAGGCGGCGTTGCGAAAATAACCGATCACCTTCTCGACGAGCGCCTGGTTATCCACACCCACGAAGGGGAATCCGTTCTCGAACCGGGAGGAGCGCAATTCGATAGTCGGCACCCCCACCGCGCGAACCTGACGCGCCATCTCCGCGGAATTGGTCCTCGTCAGGATGCCATCTCCCTTCCATGAGCGAAGCCAGGGGGGCGGGGCGGAATCAAGTGAACGGAGTTCCAGAAATATCGACCAGGGCCCCCGCTCGGCGACATACCGCTTCACGCCCCGGAGCAATTCCCGACCGTACGACCGCGAGGTTTCGATCAGCAAGGCAACGTGGGGAGGCGAGCGGGAAAACACACGGCAGGCCTTTCGTTAGACCACGGGGAGCACGAGTTCGGGAAAGCGGGCGGATCCCATCCCGGGCAGTGGGCGGTTCCGCGGACCGTGAAACGTGAATACCGCCGAGTATTTCGTGTGTTCGGTATAATTCCGCGTGGCGGCATGAAAGGCTTGCGCGTGAAAAAGCAGGATATCGCCAGGTTCAAGTTCCGCATGGACGGTGGTCTCGAGCAGTGGCGCATTCGCGGGATGATCGCAGCGGAGGAACTGTTTTTCATCGAGTTGATCAGCGGCAAAGGACATCCGCTGCGTGCCGGGCAACAGTTTCAGACACCCATTTTCCGGGGTCTCCGTTCCCAGGGCCAACCAGACGCTGATCAATTCCGGTTGCTCGAAATTCCAGTAGCGCAAATCGCGATGCCAGCCCGTTTCGCTGCTGAAACGGGGGTGCTTGGTCATCACGCAATTGTGGTGAGCAAGCGGACAGATAACCGGCGTCCCCAGCAGGGTTTGCAGGATCGATACCAGTGGGGGCCAGCCGACCCACTCCTGGAACACGGGATCGCGAGAGAGCGCCTGGCGCAAGCGACGGACGGTTTTTCCGCCCGGCGCGGACAACGACTCCGGCGAACCCGGGTATTGCACATCCGCCTCGAACTCGATCGGTTCCCGCAACTCCGCGACATCCCGCCGGGCTACTTCCAGCATGCGTTCCGTCATTTCCAGCGGGGCGAATTGCCGCAGGATCAGATAGCCATCCTCGCGGAAGGTCGACAGCAAATCCGATGAGAGAGTCGTTAAAGCGGACAATTTCAGGGTCCAGTCCAGTTATGGGGGGCAAAGTTGAATCGGCCATGTCGGCGAGGGTATTATCCGCGATTTCAGGAAAAGGGGAACTCATTTTCCATTCGCCATTGGATCATTTTTCCGAGACTCGATACAATCGCGACATTATTGCATGCTCGATTGCATGCCTGCGAATGTCTGAAAAGTGACATTCGATGATATATGCTCCCAAAGGTCTATCACTGGAGAAAGGGCGGGAATTTTATGGCCAAAGAAGAGGCCATCGAGGTCGAAGGGACGGTTGTCGAAGCGTTGGCGAACACGCAATTTCGCGTGGAACTGGAAAATGGTCATCTCGTGATGGCGCATGTGGCTGGGAAGATGCGCAAGCACTTCATCCGAATTGTGCCAGGAGATAAAGTCGTCGTGGAAGTTTCTCCCTACGACCTGAACCGTGGACGCATCATCTTCCGCGAACGCTAATTCCCTGCTTGCCCCGCCGTTGGCAACCTGCCGTCAAAGTCTGTCCCCATGCCCCCCATCGACTCCCGTCCCGAGGTGAAACTGTTCACCGATGGTGCCTGCCGGGGAAACCCCGGACCTGGAGGCTGGGCCTATCTGCTGCGCCATGTCGCCACCGGCCAGGAGCGCGAAGGTTCCGGCGGCGCCCCGCTGACCACGAACAATCAAATGGAGCTGCTGGCCGTCATCGAAGGCCTCCGCGCCCTTTCCCGGCCCGTGACGGTCGAAGTCGTCACCGACAGCCAGTATGTCGCCAAGGGCTGTGCGGAATGGCTTGCCGGCTGGAAACGCAACGGCTGGAAACGCAAGGAAAAAGGGCAACTCAAGCCGATCAAGAACGAAGAATTGTGGCGCGATCTCGACGGTCTGCTCCAGAAACACCGGGTACAGCTCACCTGGATTCGCGGACACGCCGGCCATCCCGAAAATGAGCGCTGCGACGAATTGGCGGTCGCGGCGGCGGAAACCTTCCGCTGACGTTTTCCCTGCCCGTCCGCAAAAAAACCGATCAATCCTGGTCGATTCGAAACGCGCGCTCCCGTACAATAAGGGAGTTGTGTTCCTGCCCCGTGCTCCTGCCTCCCGGGATGGTCGATGATTGCCAACGCATGCTCTATTCCTGTGTACCGTCCGGGCAGCGCCCCGTGGATGGCAACCCTGTTCCTGGCAACTCTTAGCCTGCTGGCGGGAACAACTCCGCGGCAGACGAGGGCCGAAACCCCCGCTTTCACTGAAGCCCAATTGGAATTCTTTGAAAAGCAGGTACGGCCCCTGCTAGTGGAACACTGCCAGGGATGCCACGGGGCGAAAAAGCAGGAAGGAGGACTCCGGCTCGATTCCCGGGCCGCCATCCTCCGGGGAGGCGATACCGGCCCCGCGGTGCTGCCCGGCCAACCCGGGGAAAGCGAACTGATCCAGGCAATCCATTACGACCCCGATGGCTATCAAATGCCTCCCTCGGGGAAACTTCCTGCCGAGGCAATAGCCATGCTCACGCGCTGGGTAGAGGAATCCGCTCCCTGGCCCGCCGAGTCCGAACAGAGCCCGCTTGCCGCCGGAGTTAGGCCCACGCTGACGCGGGACCACTGGTCGCTCAAGCCGATCCAGCGGCCCGCCCTTCCCACTGTAAGTCAACCGGAGTGGACCTCCTCCCCCGTGGATGCCTTTATCCTGCAGCGTCTGGACCAGGTCGGCTTGAAACCTGCGCCTCCCGCCAGCCGTGAAATTCTGTTGCGACGGGCCTATTATGATCTGCTCGGGCTGCCTCCCACGGCGTCTCAACGGGCGCGGTTTCTGGCGGATGAACGTCCCGATGCCTTTGCCCGCCTGATCGATGAATTGCTCGATTCTCCCCATTATGGCGAACGCTGGGGACGCCACTGGCTCGACCTGGTGCGATTCTCCGAAACCCTGGGGCACGAATTCGATTACGAAATTCAACTTGCCTGGAAGTACCGCGATTACGTTATTCGCGCGCTGAACGAGGATCTTCCGATGGATGATTTCCTGATGGAACACCTCGCCGGCGATTTGCTGGCGGAGCCACGACGGAATCCGCAAACCGGCCACGATGAATCGATCCTCGGCACCGGATTTCTCTGGTTCGGTCAGGGCAAACATTCTCCCGTCGACGTGCGGGCCGAACAATGCGACCTGATCGATAACCAGATTGATGTCCTCACCAAGACATTCCTGGCCACCACGGTTGCTTGCGCCCGCTGTCACGATCACAAGTTCGATCCGGTGACCATCCGCGATTATTACGCCCTGTCGGGGATCCTCGAGAGTTCGCGCAGGCACTATGCCGACCTGCGACCGCAAGCGCCGCTGAATGCCGCAATTGAACAAATCCGACAACTCAAGCAAACACAATACCCGCAACTTGTACGCACCGTACACGAACAATTGACCGAATACCTCGGCGTACTGGCATCCGAACCGGGGCTGTTCCCCAGCGAACTTCCCCAAGCCGACCAGCCGCAGCACCCCGCCCATGCCTGGAAGATGCTGCAGGGTTTCGATGTGCCCGCGGAATTCACTCGCAAGCGAGACGCACTCGTGGCCCGCCTGGATTCCCGGGGGCAGGAGATCCGCAGCAACTGGCAGCAGACAACACTCCTGGCAGACTTTGCCTCGGGCCTGCCAGCAGGCTGGACAACCACTGGCCAGGCGTTCGGATTTACCACCTCTGGGCCGGAACTTGTCTGTGGAACCGATCCCTGGAAGCCGGTGACCGCGATTGCTCCCGAGGGGATGTGTCACACGGGACTGGCTTCGGGACGAGCGGCCGGCACGATGCGTTCTCCCACATTTGAAATCACACATCCTTATATCGACTATCATCTTTGCCGGCAGGCGGGAAAACCCTTTACGGGAGGCGTGAAACGAGGGCCTCTGAAAAACGGGCAGGCCCATCTGGTGATCGATGGCTTCCAGCACATCCGCAGCCCGATTTATGGTGAACTTTCCTTTGTGATCCCCTTGTCCGATCAGCCGGTTTGGCATCGGCAAAATGTTTCCAAGTGGATTGGGCATCGCGCCTATATCGAATTTTTCGACGAGGAAGAAGGATTCCTGCAAATCGATCAGATTCGTTTTTCGGCGGGAGCGCCCCTCGCGGAATTTCCGCTGGAAGCCCTCACCAACCTGCTGCGCGAACCGCAACTCACCACGCCCGCGGCGCTGCGTGAAGCCTATCTGGGACTGTTTCGCGAGGCGTTGGCCGCTCTGGGAAAAGCAGCAGACGATTCCAGCGGGCGGGGATTGCGCGGGCTCTCGGCGGAGCAGGTCGCGCTGCTCAACTGGCTGTTGACCCAAATGCAGCGGACCGATCACCAGATGCCTGCCCCCGCCTGGCTCGATCAGTTCTATGTGCAGCGAAAAACGCTGGAAGGGAACCTCGGTTCTCCCGTGCTCGGGTTGACCACCACGGAAGGCATGCCTTTGAATTCCCTGATGCTGGTGAGGGGGAACCCCGGTAAACCGGCGGGCGAAATCACCCGGCGGTTTCTGGAAGTGCTGGGGGGGACCCCGGAGCAAATTCCGCCAGGCAGCAGCGGGCGGCTGGAGCTGGCCCGCTTTATTGTGTCGCAGGATAATCCGCTGTTCGATCGGGTGATGGTCAATCGCGCCTGGCGTGCCCATTTCAGCGAAGGACTGGTTTCCACTCCGGATGACTTTGGCAAAATGGGGCAACCCCCGAGTCATCCGGAACTGCTCGATTATCTGGCGGCGGAATTTCGCAGTCATGGTCGAAGTCTCAAATGGCTGCATCGCCTGCTGATGAATTCCGCCACGTATCAAATGAGTAGCGATTTCCGTCCCGAGGCGAGGGACATCGATCCCCTGAATCGGCTCTGGCATCGTATGCCTGTCCGGCGGCTGGAAGGGGAGGCAATTCGCGATACCCTGCTGGCCCTGTCGGGAGGCTTGAAGCCGGAACTGTACGGGGAAAGTATCATGCCGCATCTTACGCCGTTCATGGTGGGACGGGGGCGACCGGGGGCCTCTGGGCCCTTGGATGGCAATGGTCGCCGCAGTATCTATCTGAGCGTTCGCCGGAATTTCCTGTCCCCCATGTTCCTGGCATTTGATTATCCCCTGCCGATGACGACGGCGGGGCGGCGCAGCGTCTCAAACGTCCCCGCCCAGGCCTTGACGTTGATGAACAGCGAATTTGCCGTTCAGCAAACCCGCTATTGGGCAGAAAAAGGGAAGGCTGCGGAATGGACGGACGAGGAGCGCATCCGCAGTTTGTATCGCGAGGCCTTCGCGCGGGAGCCGACCGACGTCGAACTTCAGACGGCCAGCGAATTTCTGCGGGAGGAACGCCAGCGCGATCGTCCCCCGGAGGAAATCTGGAGCGACCTCTGTCATGTCTTGATTAATGTGAAGGAATTTGTGTTCATCCGCTGAACCGGAACCAGGAATCGCCCCCGACGACTCATCGACTCCGCAACAGCACTCCGCGTTGTCCCTGCATCCCCAACGGAAAGCTTTGGAACCATGCCCTGTCCTCGTTTTCAAGCACATTCCCGCCGCGAATTTCTGCAACGCTCCGCCAATGGCTTCGGCGCGGTAGCCTTGGCCGCCCTGATGCAGGATCCCGCCTACGGGGATTCCTCGTCCACCCAACTGCATCATCCGGCTCAAGCCCGCAACGTCATTTTTCTGTACATGGATGGCGGTGTGTCGCAAGTGGATTCCTTCGATCCCAAGCCGTTGCTGGAAAAGGAGCACGGGAACCCGATCAAGGCGAAGGTGCAGGCCACCCAGTTCGATAACATCGGCAAGGTCCTGAAATCCCCCTGGAAGTTTCGCAACCATGGCGAATCGGGTCTGCCGGTGAGTGAACTGTTTCCCCTCACTGCCGAGTGCGTAGACGACATGTGCATCATTCGCTCCATGACTTCGCAGTTCCCCGAACACACCAACGCCAATTATTTCCTGCATACGGGCCACGGGTTGCAAGGGCGTCCCAGCATGGGGGCCTGGACAAACTTCGGCCTGGGGACCGAATGCCAGGATCTGCCCGGATTCATCGTTCTCAACGGCGGACTGATTCCCCCCGGCGGACTCGACTGTTTTCACAACGGGTTTCTGCCCGCCACGTTTCAAGGGTCCATCTTCAAGCAGGGCGGGGATCCCGTCGCCGACCTCCGCCGTTCCGAACGGAACGATGAAATACAACGACGCAAGCTGCAACTGATGCAGAAGCTCGATCGTCAGGTGCTCGCCCAGGCAGGGCCCCACGACGCCCTCGAATCGGCAATTGCCAACTACGAACTCGCCTTTCGCATGCAGACCTCCGTGCCCGAATTGATGGACATTTCCGCCGAATCGCAGGCAACACACGCATTGTATGGCATGTCGTCGGACTATGCCCCCACCCGCATCTACGCGCAGCAATGCCTGGTCGCCCGCCGACTGGTCGAACGGGGGGTCCGCTTCATCGAACTCACCTGTCCCGCAGTCGCAGGCGACCGCTGGGATCAACATTCCAACTTGAAAGCCGGACACGAGAACAATGCCCGGGCAGTCGATCAGCCCATCGCAGGTTTACTCAAGGATCTGAAATCCCGCGGACTCCTCGACCAGACGCTCGTGGTCTGGGCCGGGGAATTCGGACGCACACCCATGGCCCAGGGAAGTGATGGCCGCGACCATAACCCTTCGGGCTTCAGCATCTGGATGGCTGGCGGAGGCATCCGGGGAGGGATCGCCTATGGCGCGACCGACGAATACGGCTACAACGCCATCGAAAACAAACTCGATATCCACGATCTGCACGCCACCATGCTGCATCTGCTCGGCATCGACCACGAACGCCTGGTTTTCCGCCACAGCAGCCGGGATATGCGTCTGACCGACGTTCATGGCAAGGTGGTCCACGAGATCCTCGCCTGAGGCATCGTGGCGGGTCTGTTGATTTATTGGGTGGCACGGCTCTGTGAGCCGTGAAACCTTGGGAAAACGCCTGGAAATTCGCACGGCTGACTGAGCCGTGGCACAGAAAAATGCGAAATCAACAGACCCGCCGGGAAGCGGGCCAGGCTGGGTCTGGTTTATCGCAATGCATTGCCAGAATCGATGTTGTGTCCAAGGAGTGTTCCTTGGTGTACTGCCCGTGTGCCCCGCTTCCTTACGGGCGCGGCTAGTTTTCCGGGCATTTTCGAGACAAAAGTCCCGCGTTGGTAACTGTGCGGGAAATCTGGATCAGTCGTCTAAGCCGAGCAGTTTCTCGATTTTGGGCCATACGGTAGTGCGGGCTTTTTCGTAGGCCCGGTGATCCGCGGCTTGACGACTCCCGGCAAATTTTGAGAGCTGACGAGCCTCTTCCTGCAACAGGGTGTAGATATTGATGACATCGTCGATGTAGCGCTGATCGGACTGATCCTCACAGTGCTCTTGAACCAGGAGCAACTGCTTTTTAACCGTGTCGATCATGCCGACCATGCCATCCATGATATCCTGGACCTGCTTGGTCTCGTACACATCGTTGCCAAAGGCATCGGCCACCGCGCCGATCGCCACGTAGGTGGTGTAGATATGCGAAGCGGACAGCCCTCCGATTGCCGACAGGCGTCCATCGTCCTCCTCGGCGTACGAGCGAACCGGTACGGCGGAAACGACAGCCATTGCCAGCAACGCAAGGCACAAACGGGACGATCGCCACGGTTGCAAATTCTTCATCTTCGACCCCTCGACTAAAGCCTGTGTATTGGTTTACTCCTGACCTCTCAATCCCATCATCATGACTATGGGGCGAAGACGAATCAATAGACGAGTTCCACGATTCGGCCAGGAATCAAGCGAATGATCCGCACGCTCTCCGCCGAGTTGGGCTCCTCCGAAAATCGAATGATTACCTTGTAGATATGGGGGATGCCGGGAATCAGCGGCTTGGTTTCGAAACGCCACTGGCTGTTGTTTCCCTCCACCTGAAAACCTTCCACGTCGTCTTCTTCCCGTAGCGGGTTGATATTCAATAACCGCACGCTCGTGGCCCCGCGTACCAGTACATCCACCATGGCGACACGGGGATGCTTATCGGCGGGGATTTCCCGGCTCGGCAGATCGTAGGTACGTCCCAACGTTCCGGGGGGCGGGGATGCCGTCAAGGGGCGCGGCCCCTGCGGGAACATCATCGGGGGGTATGCCGGATACAGGGCCTGTCCGCCTCCCTGTTCACAGGGACAACCAGCCTGGGCCGTCTGCGATACAAACCCCACGGCCAAACCTGCCAGGCCGCAATACAGAAACTGTTGATAAGTCGGCAGCATGATGATTGTCGCTCCCTCGCGATATTCGGTGGTCTTGAAGCAATCTCCTTGCTCCAAACTTATCACAAGGCAGCAGTGCGGCGGCAATTTCCCCCGAAAAACAGGGTCCTTCAGCAGCTTTTCCCGTCACTCGACCCTACTGCTTCGCCGAAAACTCCAGAGACCCCAATCCACAAGACTGAAACCACCCTCAATTTCCGACGGTTCACTCCGCGGGTACCGACAACTCCCGGTTGATGACGTCCACCATTTGCCGCAGCCGCCCCATATCCCGGCGATTGAACTGGAGACAAATTCGCGGCAAATGCAGCAGATGCTCCTCGTCCTGTTCCACCTCGTCCGCACAGGTTTTATCGATGCGGCCAGTCGTGCAGAGCGAACTAAACTGGTCGTTCAGGCGATCCATGAATTCTGGCGAGGGATCGCGGTGCAATCGCAGCACCAGTCGGCCCCGGACATACCGCATGCTGTGATACACGCTATAAAAGGACATGATTTCATTGACGGCTTCGTCCACTGTTTTGTTGATGCGATACAGCGACGTATCTTCCTCGGAAATCAACCCGGGCGCGAGCAGTTGATCGATCACGTATTGATGAAAGTGATCCCAGTAATCCTCCTCCGCCACGCTGATCAGTGAAATCGGCATCAAATCCCGCTTCCCCGTCTGAACCAGCGTCAATGTTTCCAGGCATTCGTCCAGGGTGCCAAATCCCCCCGGGAACATGGCAATCGCATGCACTTCCTTCACGAACAGCAGTTTCCGCGTGAAGAAATACTTCAAGTTGATCAGCTTGGGGTCGCCATCGAGGATGTAGTTCGCCTGTTGTTCGAACGGCAACAGGATATTCAAGCCGATCGACGCTTCCGGACCGGCGCCGACGTTGGCCGCCTCCATAATTCCCGGACCGGCACCCGTCACCACATACCAGCCCTCTTCCGCCATCCGCCGGCCATATTCCACCGCCATCTGGTAATTGGGATCTTCCGGTGGGGTGCGAGCAGAGCCGAAGACCGTCACCTTCCGATTCCTCCGCATCGGCGTAAAGATCTTGAAGGAATACCGCAATTCCTTCAGCGCGCGGCTGAGGATCTTCAGGTCGCCCAACTTGGCCTGGTCGCGCACCAGTTTGTCGGCGGTATCCTTAATCTCGTCGATCAAGCGCTGATGCTCGAAAACTTCGGGTTCACGAACCGGTGCAAAAGACTCCGCCACATCCAGGAATACGGAATCTTCCGAATCATCTGGAATCGCGCGAGGGCTATCGGAGGACATGTCTGTAACTTTCCTGGCTTAGTGAACCTTGGCGTCCCTCGGCGGTGAGTCCTGGATCCACGACTCTAGCTATCTCACCCGCCGGGTCTTGCCACGCGCCTCGATCGCCCGTTAAGTCAAGGCGTCCAAGGCTTCCTCGCGGGTGTCGTACATCGCCCAAAGGGTATCCAGGGCGGTTATCCGCAGCAATTCGGCCGCCATTGGGCTGGCGCCACACAGAACCAGTTCGCCCCCCTTGCTTTTCACAAACTTGTGACAGCGAAGCAATAAGGCCAGAAAGACCGACCCAAAATAACCCACCTCGCTCAGGTCGACAACCACCAGGGGCATGGACTGGTCCCGCAGGGGCGACATGATCACGTCCGCCGCCTGTTCGATTAAATCCCAGTTCATCGATTCGATATTGCTGGCCGGAGTCACCACGACCACATCACCATGCCATTCCAGCCTGAAATCATCCTGATTCGACATGTGCGTAATTTTTATTGCTGAAGGTGCGAAACGCCCTGCTCCCCGGGAACGCCTGCCGTGCAAGGACTCGGCGGCAAGTTCGTATTCCCTTTGCATTGCGGATACTATAGTTCTTTCCTCACCGCGAGTGAACCCCATCCGGACGACTTCCCCGGGGACTTACGCGACGGGAGATTTCACCCGTACACCCGCCGACGTCCGTGTGTGAACGACCCGAGGGGAACCCAAGTTCCGGAAACGAACTTTGAAGTCTACCCCAGGTATTTCCCGGTGATTCTCGGCACGTTGTACTACAAACGATCCGCATTTCCGCAATTACTCGTTGGTTACCACGGTATATCCCGGTGCTGCTCGATTGTCGGCCTATTCGATGAAGGATAATTTGCATGGCCAATATAAAACGGCTTGCCATCGCCTTGTTGATTTGTGCCTGCCTCGCCGTGCTGGCGGTTTCGATTCCCGCCCCCGTGAAAAAACTCGGGCTATTTTCCTTCGGGCTGGGCATGGTGGTGGCCATTGTGTTACGGGAAGTCGCCGCCCGCCTGCACACCCCCAGCCTGCCCGGTGGCCCGTGGCCAATCATGCTCCTGGCAGGCTTGACCGAAACAGGCCGCATTGCCGAAACCTACCGCCGATTTCTCCATCTGCAACACTTGGCCCTGCAAAGGAAACTGGATGAAGCCCCGGGCATGGCGGCGATCCTTACAGAGCAATTGCAGCAACAGGTGCACACTGGCTGGTTTGAATTTCTCGCGCTGCGCTATCAGTCAATCCCAGGCATGCAGGCTTCTAGCCTGACCCCGCTCGCCGTGAGTGGCTGTCTGCTGTTGGAAATCTCACTGGCGGCAGGGGGGGCAGCGCTGGCCTGGCGTCTGGGGAACATCCGCCCATCCTCGGCGTCTTCCGCAGCGGAATCGGCGGAATAGTCCCGCACCTAACCCGATGCACATAGCTGCTGCTTCCGGTCAGCCTGGCCTGTGATCGAGTGGAAAAATCGATCTTTCTCCCTCCTGCCCCATCCCACTATGTTATGCGGGGAAAGACTACCGAGCAGCGACTTTCCCGAGGGCTTCACACCGGCATCGGCACACGAGAAAACGGACACAGAGACAATGGCAACTCGCGGGAACGGATTACTCGAGGATTTTCATACCGTGATGCGCGGCTTTCTGATGGGTGGCGCGGATATTATTCCCGGTGTCTCCGGAGGGACTGTCGCGCTGATTCTGGGGATTTATGAACGGCTGGTTACCGCCATCAGTCACGTCGATACCCAATTGTTCGATCTGTTGCGCAGGGGTGAGTGGCGTTCCGCCGGGATCTATCTCGATGTTCGCTTTCTGGCGACGCTGGGGCTGGGCATCGGCAGCGGCATCGTCAGCCTGGCGGGACTGATGCATTATCTCCTGCTGGAACATCACATGCTCACGCTGGCCGCGTTTTTCGGACTGATCGCCGCAAGTTCCTGGCTCGTGGCCCGGATTGTGAAAACCTGGCATGCGGCGGAGTTCTGCGGGTTCGCCGGTGGCTGCGGATTCGCCTTCTGGCTGGTGGGGCTTCCCCTGTTTCAGCATCCTCCCGCTGGCCCAGGTTACATTTTTTTCTGTGGTCTGGTGGCGATATGCGCCATGATCCTGCCGGGCATTAGTGGTGCATTCATCCTGTTGCTGCTGGGGAAATACGCGGAAATCACCGGACTGATCAAGGGGCTGGCCCATGGCAGCGTCACCCTCGAAGGCTTGCTGACGATGCTCACGTTTGCCGCCGGCTGTCTCGTGGGACTGATCGGTTTCAGCAAGCTGCTCAAAATCCTGCTGGTCCGATACGAAACCGCCACGATGGCGGTGCTGGGGGGCTTCATGGCCGGTTCGTTGCGAAAATTGTGGCCTTTTCAGCGCGATCTCACACCCGAAACCATCGATCTGAAACACAAGCTCTACGAATCACTCTCCCTCGATCAGGTGGCATTCCTGCAGGAACTGCTCCCCGCCTGCCTGGTGGCCCTGTTCGCGGCAGCCGCGGTTCTGTGGCTGGAACGCTGGGCCAAGGTCAGCCGCAAAGCTCAGGCGCTGGAACAGACCCTGGAGCACTGACCCGGCGAATCGGCAGTGCGCAAAAAAAGACAGGGGAAGCCGAGGGCCTCCCCTGTCTGATTCATTTTGAACGACCTGTGTCGTCAGTTCTCAGCGAGCGGCGTAAGCCGCCTCCCACTTACTTCGTGCAGCAAGGGGCACAGCAAGAAGGAGCACAGCAGCTCGGGCAGCAGTGATCATCGCAGCACTCTTCGGGGCAGCAGCAGCTCGGAACGCAGCACTTGGCGTCCGGGCAGCAGCAGGAAGGAGCACAGCAAGAAGGAGTGCAGCACTTGTCGTCGCAGCAATCTTCGGGGCAGCAGCAAGAAGGTGCACAGCAGCTCGGGCAGCAGTTGTCGTCGCAGCAGTCTTCGGGGCAGCAGCAGGAAGGAGCACAGCAGTTATCGTCACAGCAGGTGTCGACACAGCAGTCCTTCACAATGCGGCACTTCTTCAGCAGACGACCTTTGAACAAGCCAGCTTCGACGTCGGCGAAGCTAACGCAACACAGCATCAGAGCAGCAGCGAAACAGATAGCCTTTTTCATCTCAATTCTCCTCGAACTCTTTTCGGAGGACACGTCGCGAATTGAATACTGACCTCTGGGACGTCCCCAAAATGTGATCAGCCAGATACTCATTCTTTCGACACGGATAGTACGGGTAAACCTGTCTGTAATTTTCGGCTTTCATTGCTGTGTTCAGCGGCCTTTTGATCACAGACTTCCAGTTAAAACAGGTTTCACTGACGCAAGTAACGATTGTTCCGATTGTGACGATTGAGTCCTTGCTGCCTGCTGCAACACTCGAACAGAATCGGCCTCTCGATCTCGTGTCTCGTTCAGTTGACAAGTCCCAGCTCAACACGGAATAACGAACTCAACTGTGCGTCGCGTTGTGGTTATCTCTCGGTCTCGTTGAATCTCGTCGGAGTGGTTCTTGAACCAAACTTTCCTGCTCTTCAAAACACCAGGGGGCTTCAACCCACCCTCACCGGGATCACGTCGGCAAGCGGTGTTTTTCGCAGTTCCGTTAACTCGATGGAACCTGCGAAAACTTGCCTACGTCTTTCTTCAGGTTTATGTTCCCTCGTGTTTCTCCACGAAACTTCGAAAAGTCTCGTAACCGGTCTCGGGCACCCCTTGGGAGGAAGTTGCCAGCGACATACATGTTTTCGTCTCACCCCCCACCCGCCCCCCGAAGTTATTTCCAGACATGGCACATCCGCTAAAACAGTCAACCGCTATGCAAATTATGCAGTCCACCAGATTTCCCCATTCAAGTTAATCTGGAGGCCTTGCAGGGTCCTTTCCGTGGCAATCCGGCCCATTCAGCAGGCTCCAGGGGAGCCCTGCCTGAACGCGCGCAGACCTGCAGCCAGGAAAAGCAGGCCACTTGGGGGGATGCGGAACGGGGAAGTCTCGTGGGGTTCGCGCTGTGGCTTGGGGCTGTACTGGAAGACCTCAGCTTCGTTTCAGCACGTCTCCGGGCGAGATAATCGCCCACAGTCCCGTTGCCAGGCACCAGCACAGCAGGATCAGCAGAGGGAAGCCCAGCCCGGAAAGCACGTCCCAAGCTGCCGGAAATTGATAGCGAAACTCCGGCACCAGTCCCCAAACTTCGGGACCGCTCGTCGCTGACGTCGGTTTCTCCAGGACCGTGTCGAATTCATTCATCGTCCGCACCAGCAGGCGACGATATTCCTCTCCCGCCCTGCCGAATGCCTCGTGGTGCAGGCGGTCCGTGCCCGACAATCCCATCGAAGCCGTCCGCAACGCCAGGTACGGGGACAACACCCCAAACCGTTTCGCAAATCGATCCTGGGCTGCGTAGACCCGTTCCACTCGCGCCCGCGACTCATCGTAAATTCTATCCGTCAAGTTCTCCGCCGCCAGCAATTGCGCGCCCGTCAAATTCAACGGTAAATCCTCGGGATCGCTCACGCCATGCTTCCTCAGCAATTCCGCCTCCAGTTCCGCATACAACTTTGTATAAGCGTGTTCGCCGTTGTCGCCGTACTCCACCGCATCCTGTCGATCCCGTTCCACCTCCTCCAGGCTCGGCAAGGGGGCGGCCCACTCCGCCACATGGACCGCTGCCCGGGGCACAAGCACTACCACGAACGTCCAGAGACTCAGCAAAATAATCAACGCCTGGCGCGACGAACCGGCCCGGGCCGAGATCGCCAACGAGAGAAAACTCCAGCCTGCCAAATAAAGCAGGCAGCAAACCGCCAGCGAAAGTGTCCGCAAGGTAAAATTTCCCGCCGACATCCCTGCGATGTGGTGCATCCGCCATAAATTTCCCAGCAGAAAAAGCCCCAGAGGGATCACCACCAGCAACGACATCGCCAGAAAGGCAAACATTTTCCCCAGAACAAACACACGCCAGGACTGTCCCGTGCTTAAAACCAGAGGCAAGGTTCCCTGTTCCCATTCCCGCGAGACCGCCGAAAACGTCAGCAGGATCATGAAAAAAGGGAGCACCACCTGCATCAGCAAGGCCGGCGTCGAAACATCGAACTGCAACGGATCGATCAACTCCATCTGGAGCGGATCCGTCATCGCCTGCTGTTGATGCGATTCCAGACGCAGCTTCGTCCCCAGCAAGCCCTCCACGCCGGGATCAAACGCCATTAACGGAGAAAACCGCTTGTAAACGAATGTGCCCTGATGCGTGGCGGTGTGCGCATCCGGAGAATCCTGTTCCATCCAGTCTCGCCGGGCCTCCTCCTGGAGCGTCTGCTGAACCGCCGCCAACTCTCGAAATCGACGCTCGCCCCCCCATAATCCCGCCGTCAGCAGCACCAGCAACACCAGCACCCCCACACACAACCAGGGCTCCCGCAAGTGCTCCCGCAGTTCCTTCCACAGAATTGTCAAAACCACAGTCATTTGCATTGCTTACCTGTTTCCTGGCAGAACTCCCGAACACCACCACCCTCCTCTTGTAGCTCGTTTTTGAAATAAAACCAACTGATTTCAAATTCCACGGAAGTGCAACGCAATTGCATTTGCATTGCAGGCGCCCCTTTGCTAGCATAAAAAAGTTCGTGATCACCGGCATCGAACAGCGGACAAATCCACGAAACTTTCCTGCGGCTGAAGACGTTCACTAGGAGACTTAGCATGACCAGACACATTCTTTCCACATATTGCCTTGTGATGTTCGGCTTGATGGCAGGCTCCGCCCCTGCCCTTTCCCTGGCCCAACGATCCAGCAAACCGGAAGAAATGGTCCGCTTCGTCTGGCAGGATCGCGAACAGAAAACACTTCAATGGGGCGAACTGGTTAAAATAGGGGCTCCGCTGGTCTTCCAGAAAGGGGATAAAGTCGAAAGGTTCCCCCAACTCGACCAGGAACGCCATGAACTCGTCCAGATGGAGCGAATTGACAACCTGCTACTGGTCGGTGTCCGCGATGACGACCGGGGCCAGTTTCTGAGTGGCTGGGTGGCCGTCGATCTGGGCGTAACCGAACATCCCCACGGCGACCATTCCGATTTCACCTACGCCCGGCCTCCCCGTGTCATTGCCAGCGTTCTCGATCAGGCCCAAGGGAACCCCGCTCACCTCTATGTTTACGATAAAACATTCTATCTGGCTAACGACTCGCTGAATGGCTACACGAAAATCTCGCCTCGTGCCCTGAAAGGACCGGAAAGTGGCCGCAAGGGGACGTTTCATCGCGGCGGCGGAGGCCACATTACCCTGGCAGCCGTCGGGAATCGGGTCGGATACGCTACCTGGATAGCCCCCACGGATAATAAAGGCGGGTTGATTGACGTTTCCGATCTCTCCAAGACGGGCGAACAATCGCTCGCCTATTCCTTCGAACTCCCCGTGGCGGGATTGCATGGCGCCACCGCAAACAGTGGCCGCGTCTTTTTTGCCCCCTCGGATGGCCTTTACTGGGTCAACGCCGATCTGAATTTGCGGCAAACCGCCGCGTCCGTCCAACCGAATCATCTTTCCCTGGGGACCGATCCGGATTCCGAACGGCCTCTCCGCACCGGTTCCTTCACCAATCATCGAAACCTTGTCCTATGCACGACTGGACGCGGGCCATCCTCGGCTCTCTGTCTTATCGACGCGTCCGCCCGAACACCCAGCGTCTTGAAAATCTCTCTCGATGTCGCTGATGGTCTCGCGCCGGCATCACTGGAAACCGTCATCACCGCTGCCGGGAAACATTATGCCTTCGTGTTCCAGAACAAGCTGGAGGGGGACGCCGAGGAAAAACTGACCATCGTCGATCTCGATCCCAATCGCGATCGCAACTTCCACGATGCCCAGGTTGTGAAAACCCTTACGGTCGGCCCCAGTCAGGTGGAAGGCCACTACGGACATCACACCCTCTGCTTCGATGGCGATGCCCGGTTTGCCCTGCTGACCAATCCCGGTTCGGGAGAAATCTGGCTGCTCTCGCTGACGAAACTCGAAATTCTCGACAAATACAAAGTCGGCGGCATCCCCACCAAAATCCTTGCCATCGGCGGCGAAGCCAGCAAACACTGATTTACAGTTCTTATAGTCCACTGGAGTGGATATCGATGAGAATGGAGCGACTCATACGTGGCCCGCTTCCTGACCGGGCGCGGCTAGTTGGGTTGGGAAGGCACCGCTGCGGTGGGGTTTGAAGATTTACCGCACACGCCAGGACTTACCCGTGCCCGCACTGGCGGATTCGCCCACGAGGCTTGGTGGTTCGAATTGGGAGGTTCTGTTTTGGGGTCGGGGCGGGAAATGGGAAATACCCCTTGATCACTCGAATTGGCTGGCGAAATACCAGCATCCGCACACGAACAAGTGCATGAACAAAGGGACGAGGAAATGAACCTGTTCTTGCAAACTGGGCATAAACTGCAGCGTGGCGGCCAGCGCCGTGAGCAGTCCGAAAAAGCCCTTTGTGATTGGGCCGTATTCCCCGGTGACGAACTGAATTGTCGCCACAATGCTGAACAGCAGCGGGAACAGAAAGATAACGTACATCCCGAGCCTGTCTATTGCTGAAATGCCAGGAAGAGAAACCCCCGTTGATCGAATCGAGAGACTTGTTTCAGTCGTAGTAACCGGGCGGGATGGTATCGGAACCGAAGCGTTCCTCGCGCCAGGGGTCGCCGTGGTTGTGGTAACCAGCCTGCTCCCAGTGGCCGGGGCTGTCCTCTGCTGAAAACGCGAGCGACTGCAGCCATTTCGCGCTTTTCCAGGCATACAGCAGCGGCACGATGAGTCGCACGGGGCCCCCGTGGTCGGCATCGAGTGGTTGCCCATCGTGGGTATCGCAGAGCAACGCATCCTCGGCCAGAAAATCTGCCAGCGGCAGGTTCGTGCTCCAGCCGTGATCGTAAGCGCCGGGCAACACGAATCGGGCGGCAGGGAGCACGCCGGCCCATGCCGCGATGGTGCGTGTCGAGACTCCTTCCCAGAGATTGCCCAGCCGGGACCAGCGGGTAACGCAGTGAAAGTCGGCGAAGACCCGCACGCGGGGGAGCGACCGGAATTCCTCCCAGTTCAACACGGCGGGGCGTTCGACCAGACCGGTCACGCTCAGTTGCCATTCCTCCGGGGAAATGTGCATGACGGGGCCAGCCTGCAGTACGGGCCATTTCCGCGTACGTGTCTGGTTTGGGGGGATGCGATTTTCACGCAGCGTATCCGGACTGATGATGATCTCGTCCGGCAAGCCAACCGGCTCGGGGGCAGCCCCTTCCTGATACTTGGGCTCGGACATGCTGGCAATGACTCCCGTTCCCCGTGTTCCGCGCGAAGCACCCTGGCCGTCGGCGGTCTCGATGAAATAATGGGGCCGCTGGGACTTGAACCCAGAACCAACGGATTATGAGTCCGCTGCTCTAACCGATTGAGCTACGGCCCCGATTGTGCATTGCCATGCATCATATGCGGACGGCGGGAAATCGGGCAAGTATCTGGCCTGGCATTTCAGGGGGAAAACGGGTGATTGAACGGCAGACGGGACGCGCCGCGGGGCAGTGAACTTTACGTGGCTTATGCCCTGCCGGGAATCCTCCAGTCCATATTCCGCGTTGGCGCATTCGACTCTGAGTTTTTATCAGGCGAGCGGTTGGAAATGGAATTGGGTCGCGGTGGCTTTCGTCAGGCAAAGGCTTTTTCGGAAAGGCGATCCAGCGGCATTTTCACCTCCTTGAGCAGGCGGGTGATGATGGCATCGGTGTCGATGCCCGCGCTGTCCGCCTGAAACGTGGTGACGATGCGATGTCTGAGCACGGGATGGGCAATTGCCTTGACGTCCTCCGAGGTCGCATGGAACCGGCCGTGCAGCAATGCCCGGGCCTTTGCGCCGTTGATCAGGTTTTGCCCGGCGCGCGGTCCCGCGCCCCAACTGAGGTATTCCCGGACATAATCCGAAGCTTCGGGTTCCCCTGGGCGCGTCGCGCGGACGATGTCGCGTGCATAGGTGAAGACATGCTCGGCCACGGGCACCTTGCGTACCACATCCTGCAAGGCGAGAATCTGTTTGTCGTTGAGGACGGGGGTCAACTGGGGGGCATTGTCCGTGGTGGTCCGCATCAGGATTTCGAGTTCTTCCTGGGCGGTGGGATACTTCACGACGGTGTTGAACATGAACCGATCCAACTGAGCCTCGGGCAGGGGATAGGTCCCTTCCTGTTCAATCGGATTCTGTGTCGCGAGCACAAAAAAGGGAGACGGGAGGCGGTAGGTACTGGTGCCGACCGTCACGTGCCGTTCCTGCATTGCCTCCAGCAGCGCCGCCTGGGTTTTGGGAGGCGTGCGGTTGATTTCGTCGGCCAAGACCATGTGGGCGAACATCGGGCCGGGCATGAACTGGAAACTGCGTCGTCCGGTTTCGGGGTCGTCCTGGAGGATATCGGTCCCCGTGATGTCCGAAGGCATCAGGTCCGGCGTGAATTGAATCCGGCGAAACGAGAGATGCAGAATCTGGGCGACGGTGCTGATCAGCAACGTCTTGGCGAGACCGGGCACTCCCACGAGCAGGCAATGACCTCGACAGAGCAGTGCGATCAGGAGTTGTTCGACGACATCCTGCTGTCCAACGATGACCTTGCCGATTTCCTCGCGCATGCGGGCAGAGGAAACCATCAGGCCCTTGATGGCCTGCGCTTCGCGATTTTTATCGCGTCCTTCGGGACCAACGGGATCCACGGGTATTCCGGAATTGGTCATGATCTCCTCGCAGGCGTTCAAAAATAATCCGGGGAACGGACGAACCGATTCCCGACAGGCGACGCGCGACTGCCGGTCCGGTATCATACCCGTAGAGCGCGGGGGATTCCAAACAGGGAAGGAAAAAACGTCATGTCCGACATCGGCTGGCTGATCTTCGACGTGGAAGCGGTTGCGGATGGCGCGTTGATCGCCCGAGTCTGTTACCCGAACGAATCGCTGACTCCAGCCGAGGCGATTGCCCGGAAACGAGCGGAGTTGCTCGAGGAAAAAGGGAGCGATTTCATCCCCTATACGTTCATGCTGCCCATCTCCGTGGCCGTCGCCAAGGTGTTGCACGATGGTCGGCTTCAGGACGTGGTCACGCTCGATGCCCCGGAGTATCAGCCCGCCAACATAACCCGGCTCTTCTGGCAGGGGTGGAGGCATTATCAGCGCCCCACGTTTGTCACGTTTAATGGCCGGGGGTACGACCTGCCGCTGATGGAACTGGCCGCCTATCGCTACGGAATCTCGCTGCCCGACTGGTTCAATATCGAGGCGAAATCGTTCGAGCAGTCGCGTAATCGCTACAACGTCCAGCGGCATTTCGATCTGATGGATTTGATCTCAAACTTCGGAGCCGTCCGCGTGACGGGAGGTTTGAACGTGCTGGCCAACATCATCGGGAAACCGGGTAAAACCGGGATAGATGGGTCTTGCGTGCAGGATCTGTACGACGCGGGAGGGGTCCAGCAGATTAACGATTACTGCGTGTGCGACGTGCTCGATACCTATTTTGTTTTTCTCCGCAGCCGGGTGCTCACGGGGCACCTGACCTTGACCGAGGAACAGGAACGTGTCGCGCAGGCCAAGGAGTTGCTGGTATCGCACCAGGCAGAGCGGCCTTCGTTCAGCCATTATCTGGAACATTGGGGGGACTGGCAGCCCCCGGCCTAAACTCGGTCAATCCTGCCGTAGCCCCACGTGGTAGTCATTTTGTTGAATACGACGAGCGGCGGAGTAAACCTCCGCCGCTCGTAAAGGCACGGGTGCGAAATTAGAAATTAGTAGCTGGGGACCTTGATATTGGCTCGCTGATCGTCGTATTTCGGATCGCGGAAGACGTCTGCAAAGTAGAAGCCGAATCCGGTGTTCAATTCCCAGTCGGCGCGTTGTTCCCAGGGAGTCCCGGGGTGTTGCTGCTTGACGAACAGGAATTGTTCCTTGGCCTTTTCGAGTTGCTTATTCAACTCGGCCATGTCCACCTTGGTGTGCTTGATCTGCTGCTCATCGGGTTCGAGCATTTTCTTGGTGCGGCGGGCGTCCCAGCGATTGCTCTTGGGATCCTTGGGCTTGGGCATCTCCTTCAAGTGTGAATCGACGGCCAGCATGAACTGGAACAGGCGGACGCGGTAGGCCAGGGTCTGGGCATAAGCCAGATCGTAGGCAGCCCGCCAGCGCTGGGAATCTTCCCGAGCCCGCATATGTTTGATCGACTCGAGGCGTTTGACGGCTTCGTTCAGCATGCCGAACGCGCGTAACGCCTTGCTGGCATTATCCAATCCCTCGGGACGGAATGCATCGGGCTCGAAGGCGTACCAGATTTCCTTGATTCGCAGTTGCTGGTCCTTTTCGGGGTCGAGGACGTTAATGACCTCAGCCAGGGTGGAGCGGAATTGACTTTGCGAGCGTTCCTTTTCGTATTCCCGCCGGGATATGAGAAGCGGTTGGTATTCCTTCATGGCCAGGAATTCAAAGCGGCGATTCAAATGGGCACCGGCACCGGCAAGGTTTTCTTCCTCGCCTGGCAGCATGAAGAAAATTCCCCCGGATTCCCGGGCCAGGCGGACTTGTCCGTACGGGCCGAACCCACTGGAAAAGGCATCCCAGCGTTCGTGCAGCCCGTCCCATTGCAGCGCTTCGGGGTGTTCGGTTTCGGGTCCTCGGCGAACGCGAATCCAGAAATTCAGGCCGAATTTGGGGTCGGTCCAGCGGAAGCGGGCATAGGGATATCCGAAGATGGCTTCACGACCCATGATGTACACGGGGGCCTTGAATCGGGTGCAGCGGGCAACGGCTTCCTCGAGATTTTGTTCATCATCCCCCGATTCGTCGGAAATCACGACGATCGCCAGTTTGCGTCCCGCCTTGAAGGCCAGAGGGCCGTATTTATCGCACACGGCGGAAATCGACTGGAAGGTATTTTCCACGCCCGATTCATCGATCGGAATCTGCTGAATGGCTTTCTGGATTTCCGGAATATTTCCCGTCGGCTTGGCGGTATGTGTGTGGATGCCGGCCCCGAAGCTGAGAATGGTCGTTTCCAGAGTTTCGCCCTGCGCCCGACCCCGGAGCGCGTTGTCCTGGGTTTGCGCGATTTTCAGCTCTTCGTAAACCTTATGAAACTGCTTGCGGATTTCTTCCTGGTCGTCCTTCATACTTTCGGATTCGTCAAACAGCCAGACCACGTGCAGCTTGTCTTTACGCATCAGGCGGATCAGTTCCTGGGTGAGGCGACTCATGGCGGCCCCATAACCTTCCACGACCGCGGCCGTTTCTCCCTTGATTTCCGATTCGCCCAAGTCCTCACCCAGCATATTGGCGCCGGGTAGCGTCACTTGCCCCACATTGACTTGAATTTCTGGTTCATTCAACGACTCGGATTGTTCAATTTTTGTCTGGCTGACCGCCGGGGCGCCGGAGCCTCCCGAAGCTGTGGAAACGGTGGCTCCCGAAACCACGCTGAGGGATTCGGAAATTTCCGTATTGATATCGAGTTCCTGGGTGAACTCCTGCTGATCGCGTTCGTCCGTGAAGACGGTTTCGACCACGACTTCATTCATGTTGTCCATCAAGGTGAACTTGATGAGGGCCAAACTGACCAGCAGGACGGCATGCACGCCCAGCGATACTCCCAGGGCTTTATAGTCGCTACTTTTTTTCATCTGCAAATCCACCAGCGAGAATATGTGAGCGAGGCTGGATAATGATTGGGTCCTACAAGGTCATGCCTCGTGCATGCAACTTCACCGGCCTCCTGCGGGTGTCTGTCTTCGACATTTAGAGTTTGGGAATTTTCTTGGGGGCGGGGGGTTGGTTGGCCATTTGCCTGCGCCGTTCCTCTTCCGCCAGCAGCAGCATGGGTTGATTCGGGTCGTTGCTCAGAGGGGGGACATCCCGCTGAAATTCCTGCCACTCCCAGCCGAGCGGTTGTTGACGTTCGCGGTCGGCCAGCATTTCCCAGGGGGTGCCGGGATGTTCGTTGATGACACGCGTCAGGTATTCATCCGCCTGGGCTGCCAGTTTCCGCACGGTGGCTCCCGAAGAAACCTGATTTGAGGGAACCAGTCGCCAGTGATTGTTCCCTTTTTGCGTGAAGGGCTTGGGGGAAGACTTCATTTCCGCGGCCATTTCGTTGTAACCCAGGGAGCGGGCACGCATGGCAAGGACCCGTCCCACCGACAGGTCGTAACTGGCCCGCCAGCGGGGTTCCCCCACTTTTTCACGATCCTTGATTCCTTTTTCCAGAATCGACATCATTTCCACCAACTGGTAATCCAGCACGGCCAGCGGTTTCTGGGCTTCCGTCAATTCCTGTCGCAGGACGGCATCGGTATCGGCACGAAACACCAGGGTCGGCAGGGGGATAGTGTTTACCCGCGACAATTGGGCCGCCATGATGACGGCCTGCTTGGCCTGATTCTGCTTGACGTCCAGATCGAGCAGACGAATGGGGCGGTAGTCGGGGGCATAGTTCCGCATGACGGAATGGTCGAATCGCGGCCCATCCCCTTCTTCGCTGACCAGGTACAGACCGCCGGTTTCCGCGCACAGCCGGGTCAGCGCGTACGGGCCGTAGCTGGCCGACATGCGATCCAGTTGCCGATTCTGTCCTCCCCAGAACGCCAGTTGCAGACGCTCGGGGTAGAATGTTTCCGGTCCCATGTCGGCCGGCAGATCCATTGTGAACGACTTGCCATCCTCTTCCCAGGTGTAGGGGATTAAACCCTTCTCCAGGCCGAAGGGAGACGAATTCCCCACGCAAAACACGCGGATGCCAAACCGCTTGTTGAAGGCGATGACCTGTTCGAGTTTCTCGGGATCATCTCCTCGTTCGTCGGTGACGAGGATCAACATGACATTCCGCCGCAATTTGGTGCGATAGTTTTGCCAGCGTTTCGAAACTTGATCCACGGCGTCGAAGGTGTATTCCAGCCCCGATTCATCTGGTTGAATCTCGCGGACCGCCTTGACCAAGTCCTTGACATCCTGCACCGGTTTTTCGGTGATGAATTTCGTCTTTTCCCCGAAGCTGACAACCGCCGTTTCCAGCGGGGGGCGTCCCTTTCCTTCCCGTTCCAACATGCCCAGTTGTTTGTAGACGGTTTCAAACCGCTGGGCGATCGCCTCGCGACGTTCGTTCAGGGAGTTCGAGGCATCGAACATCCAGACGACCAGCGTCGGCTTGTCGCTCAGCGACGAGGCAATTTCGAACGTGAGGCGGTCCATGGAACCCTGCACGCCCCCCGTATGTTCGGTTTGCCCCGCCACTTCGACCGTTTCCACCAGTTCGGAATCGCTGGGCTTGGCCACCATTTCGGACGTCGGGACGTTGACGTCCAGCAATTCCTCCTGAAGTTTCTCGTCGACCGGGTCCTGGGTTTCGATGGTCGGATCCTGCGTAACAGAGAGCGACGCCGAGAGCGTATCGAAGTTGGCGTTGGTCCCCACCTGATCGGACACGGTCGCATCAAACAACAACTGTTTTTCGTCCAGTTCCTGATCGATGGTGCTCGATAGCAGCAAGTCGTTTTCGGGGCCCTGCACAACGTAGGTGATACTGGCCATCAGCATCAGGATGACCGCGTGCACGGCCAGACTGATGGCCCAGGCTGGCGCGTCGCGCAACTGATCCATATATTGAGTGGTTCTGCCGATCATACGCTTGCGCTCCTCAAATGAACCATAATCGCCAATCGAGCCAACCTGAAATTTCCGTGCACCAGGGGAGCCCCACCCGCCCAATCCGTGTTCAGGCTACTCACAGCGAGATCGCAGCCCGCAAGGACGGTTGACTTTAATCCCTTAGACTACACAAATTCAGTGGAAATCTCAAGTTTTTTGTGGAATTCCTGAATTATCCCGGAAGTTTTTGGCTGGGGCAAGCCCTTGGGGATCCACCTGGCAAACCGGGCGGATCCCGCGACATACCGGAACTAATTCACAAGACGCGGGCACGTCTCCCCTTAAAAATCGCCTGGATCACGGAAATATTCGCTGCCATTTCCGAAATTTTCGCAGCGAAATGCGTTTTGTCCTACCCCAAGGTTGCCTATTCTACACAAGCTTCTGTCTTCCTTGGAATTACGCTTTGGATCCCGGCATGAATCAAATCGACACTCCTGGCGTGTACGAGGAAACCTGGCTCGAGACGCCGGACGGTGTTTCGCTGTTCTGTCGCCAGTGGAAATCGCAAGCGGCCAGCAGGGGAGACGCCACGTTAGTGTTTGTGCATGGCGCCTGCGAACATGGGGGGCGGCATGTTGGTTTTGCGGAAAAGGCGGCCCGAGCGGGCTGGTCGGTGATACTGCCCGATCTGCGAGGTCACGGCAAGTCGACGGGGCCGGTGGTCCATGTGGAACGCTTCGAACAATACCTGGAGGACTTGCGAGTCCTTTTCGGGCACTATGGCCTGGACCCGGAACGGACGGTGATCCTGGGCAACAGCATGGGGGGCTTGATTTCGATCCGGTGGAATCAGTGGCAGGCGGCGCATGCTGGCCAGCCCGGTTGTGCCCGCTTGTGTCTGGTTTCGCCGCTACTGGGGATTCGGCATCCGATTCCCGAATGGAAGAAGTCACTGGCGCATCTGCTGGGGACTCACTTTCCGCAAACCCGCTTTCGCAGCACGATAAATCCCGCGGATCTAACGCACGACGAGGAGGTGCTTCGTCAGCGTCGCGAGGATCCCCTGCTCCGCCGGGCCGTGACGGCTCGCTGGTATCTCGAAATCGATCGAGCCTTGGGCGAAGTATTCCGCCAGCTCAACGGTTTTGCGGTCCCGACGGATATTTATCAGGCAGGCGAAGACCGCATTGTGGATCCCCTCGCGGCCCGTGCCTGGGCCGACCTGGTGAATCGGCACACCGGCGGCAGTCTCGTCTCCTTCCGGCTGTTCCCGGGCTGGTATCATGAACTCCTGAAGGAAACGCAGGCGGCTTCGATGCACGAATTGATCCTGTCTCGCCTGGAACCCGTTCTCCAGGCCTGCTCCCCTGTCTGAGCGGTCAGGGATCCTGGGCCAATCCGCAAGGCTCGCGGGGATGAGGCAGGTTAAGCCCTGCAGTTTTGGCTATTCGCCGTGTACGGCGGGCCTGAGGGGCGGAGACGAAAAACCACGCTACGTGCGGGGTTAATCTCGTTTTGCGATGGAATCAACTGGTGTTGGGCTGGATTCCACGCGCGAGCGTTCCGGCGTTGCGGCGAGCTGCTCCGGCGGTTCGGGTTTGCCATTTTGTTCGCCTGTCATTTTGATGAAGGTTTCCGGCAGTTCGATTCCGCCGATGTCCTTCATGACCTGGAGCATCGGTGGCAAGGTGCGCGACATTCCCTGCAGGAAATTGGCTACATTTCCGGCTTCGCCGTGGTTGTTTCCGTTGTCCCAGACCACGACCTTGTCGAATTTGATATTGGAGATGGCCTTGGCGGACGCTTCGGCGAGGTGATCCAGATGTTCGAGCAGCAGCATTTGAAATGCTTCCTTGGAACCGCCGCAGGCGCTGATGATTTCGCGGAGTCCTTCTCCCTTTTTGGCGAGGATTTCGTATTGCCCGCGGGCCTCGGCTTCGAGCCTGGCGAAGATGGCGGCGGCTTCGGCATCGGCATCGAGTTTGCGTTTGGCGGCGGCGGCTTCGGCATCGACGATGGTGCGAGCTTTTTCGGCCTTGGCAGGGGCTTCCAGCTTGGCGCGTTGTTCCGCTTCGACACGTTCGGCCTCGGCAATCGCGGCTTTGGCGAGCGCCCGGTTCTGAGCTTCCAGAACGAACGCTTCCGCTTCTTTTTTGCGTGTTTCGGAACGTTCGTAGGCTTCCGCCCGCTTCACTTGCAAAGTGGCCTGGGCTTCCGCGACGCGGGCATCCGCGCCCGCTTCGCCACTGAAGGCTTCGGCGTTGGCATCGGCGACGGCAATACGTTTGGCCCGTTCGGCGTCGGCCACTTCGGTATCGCGCAGGAACAGGGCCCGTTGCTGGCCCACTTCTTCTTCCTTGCTTAGCTCGGCCACTCGGACCGCTTTTTCCCGATCCGCTTCCCGAATTCCGATTTCCTTGGCCTTGTTGGCATCGGCAACCTGAATGAACTTATCCCGCTCCGCCCCGGCGACACGAATTTCGCCCAGTTTTTCCTGCTCCGCCACATCGCCGCGGGCTTTTTGCACGGCTTCGGAAGCGGCCTTGCGGCCGATCGCTTCGATATAGCCCGATTCATCCGTAATATCGGTGATGTTCACGTTCAGCAGCACCAGGCCAATCTTGCGGAGTTCCGGTTCGAGCGAACTTTGAATGCAGTGGAGAAATTGTTCGCGATCGCGATTGATGTCTTCAATCATCATCGAGGCGATTACTTGTCGCAGTTGGCCGAAGATCATGTCTTCCGCCTGTTTTTTAATTTGAGCACTGTTCAACCCGAGCAATCGAATGGCCGCGTTCTGCATCAGTTCGGGTTCGGTGCCGATCGCGACGGTGAATACCGAGGGAACATTCACGCGGATATTCTCGCTCGATAGAGCATCCCGCAGCGGGACTTCGATCTGGATCGGTTCCAGCGAGAGAAACGCGTAATCCTCGAGCACGGGGATTACGAATTGTCCCCCCCCATGCACGCACTTGGCCGATTGCCCGCCGCGCACCCGGCCATAAATGACCAGGACTTTGTTACTGGGGCATCGCTTGTAGCGACTGGCGAAAAAAAGTCCCAGCGACATGACCAGGCCGATCACGACCAGGGCTGCAATCCCGGAGTAAAGCTGGCTGTTTGTTTGCGCGAGGACGATGAGCGGTGCGGCATTCATAAATCACCTGCCTGTGGAAAGGAAGACTCGAACTTGAATTTGGAACCCCGGATTTCACTCGACCGCTTCGGCCAGGCTAGCCGACCGCGAGGGAACTTCCGCCGCGCTGGCCACTTCGAGTGTCTGGGGATTCAATATGCCGGTGACGACAATCGCAGTTCCCGTTTTCAGCGGCTCGCCACGCGTCATGGCCGCATATTCCATTGTCCGGCCCCCTACTTTGATGGTCACTTTCCCCTGGCCGGTTTCCTGCCCGGGTATGCCCAGATAGACCGTTCCCGCAAGGCCCAGCGTATCCTGCACGTTGACAGTCCCATCGGAACGGATTTCATACATTTTCTTGAAACTCCAGCCGACCGCATACAAGGTGGCAAATCCCGCCAGGAAGGCAATCGCCAGCGAGTGCATCGCCTCGAACTGTGGCGGCGTGGCCAGGCCAACCAGGCCGAACACGGTCAGCGCCGCCACGAGCGAGCGAAACGTGACAATGCCGACAAACCAGCCATCGTGAGACAGCAAGTCCCCGGGAGGGTGATCGAAATCGACGTCGGCATCAAAGCCATCGAATCCGATGATCAGCGTGGCCATTTGAATCAGAAAAATGGCCCCTCCGAGCACGGCACACCAGGTATATAAGTTTTCCATCGCACACCTCTAGGGAGGGAGGATTTGCCGGGCGGACAAGAATTCCGTTTGCCTTTTGGACTCTCACCGAAGAATACGGGGGAAGTCAATCCTCGGTTCATGAAAACAGAACAATTCCGGCAAAAAGTCGAATTTTCGCCGGGCGTGTTCCGTTCATGGGAGTTTCCGAGCCGCCAGTGCGCGGGTGAACCCGAGCCGTACGCGCCAGCGTCGGATAATGGCAGACGGATTCCCGAAGCCCTCGCGGCAGGCTGTTATTCGCTGGGGTGCAGTTTGATCGTGACGGTTTTTGTTTCGGTGTAATGGTCGAGGACGGCTTCGCCGTTTTCGCGGCCATTGCCGGACATTTTGAATCCACCGAAGGGAGTCAAAGGGCTGTACTGGTGATAGCAGTTAATCCAGACGGTGCCCGCCTTGACTTCCCGCGCGTAGAGGTGTGCCTTGTCGATATCCTTGGTCCAGATGGCTGCGGCCAGTCCGTAATAGGTATCGTTGGCGCGATCGAGCATTTCGTGCATGTCCTCGAAGGGGAGCACGCTGACAACGGGTCCGAAGATTTCATCGCGTGCGATCGTCATCTCGTCGCTGACCTGATTGAAGATCGTTGGCTCAATGAAGAAGCCCTCGTCGCCGAACCGATTGCCCCCTGTCACCAGTTCCGCCCCTTCCTGGCGACCTTTTTCGACATAGCCGAGGATTTTATCGAACTGTTCCCGAGAGACTTGCGGTCCCTGTTCGGTGGCGGAATCGAGGGGATTACCCAACCGGCGTTGCCGGGCCACCTTGGCCAGTTCCTCGACGAATTCCTGCTGAATACTGCGTTCCACGAACAGGCGGCTGCCTGCCGTGCAGCATTGCCCCGCGTTGAAGAAGATGGCTTCGGAGGCGCAGGCGACCGCCTTGGGGAGGTCGGCATCGGCAAAGATCACGTTCGGGCTTTTGCCTCCCAGTTCGAACGTGCAGCGTTTGAGGGTATGCGCGGCTGCTTTCTGAATGATCTTGGCGGTATCGACATGTCCCGTGAAGGCGATTTTGTCGATGCCCGGATGTTCGACAATGGCGGCCCCGGTCGTTTCTCCCATACCGTTGAGGACATTGATGACACCATCGGGAAAGCCGGCCTGACGGGCGAGTTCCGCCATTTTCAATCCGGTCAGTGGCGTCTGTTCGGCCAGTTTCATCACGATCGTGTTGCCACACGCCAGTGCGGGTGCCCATTTCCAGGCGAGCATCAACAAGGGGAAGTTCCAGGGGATGATCTGTCCCACCACGCCGACCGGCTGGCGCAGGGTGTAGGAAAACGTGTTGTTATCCTGTGGAATGCTGCGACCTTCGATTTTATCGGCAAAGCCGGCGTAATAACGAAACCAGGCGGCAACGCCCGCGACATCTCCCCGGGAATGGGCAATCGTTTTGCCGGAATTGTACGATTCGAGAACGGCAAGTTCCTCGGCCTGCTGTTCCACGAGGTCGGCCAGTTTGAACATCAACTCTCCGCGTTGGGTGGCGGACATCTTCTTCCAGGGTCCGGATTCCAGGGCCTTGCGGGCTGCCTGGACGGCTCGATCGACATCGGCCGCGCTGGCCTCCGCCACTTGGCAGATCGTTTTTCCGGTGGAGGGATCGATGGCGGTGAATGTTTTCCCGGCAGCGCTGGTGACGAATTTCCCATCGATGAAGAGTTGTTGATCCGGCACTTGGGGCGGAGTAGCAACGCAGGGCGCTTGTGCGGTGGCGGTGGACATCACGATTCTCCTGGTCTGAAATGATTCCGATGTAGACGGGAAACCCAGGACCCACTTGAGTGATCAAGTTCAGCCCCGTTCTTCCCCGAGAGTGAACAAACGGCGGGCGATGCAGTGGCGTTTGTTGATCCTTTTATCTTATCTGGCCCACCGGGGAATGCAAACGGGCACGCCAGCGGGGACGGAACGGCCAGCCGGTGGCGGCTTTCCCGCCGTTTCTCGTTCACACCTTGACCCTCGGATGGTTTTGTCTATGCTGCAGGAAGATCGGCTCCTGTTGTCGGACCGAAAGGCTTTTTTCCGCACTTAAGGCGGCCCGCGCCAGCCATGACACACCCTGCTCCCCCTTCGATTTTCGGTTTGAGTTTCCAGGAACTGGAGGGGTGGTGCCTTGCGCAAGGTCTCCCCCGCTACCGGGCCGAGCAGATTTTTCGCTGGCTTCATGCACGCCGCGCTGCCGACTGGGAGGAGATGACCGACCTTCCGGAATCGCTACGAAAATTGCTCCGCGAACAGTTCAGCCTGTTTACCACAACGATCACCTCGCATCAGCAGGCCAGCGACCGCACGGAAAAGCTGCTGTTGAAACTGCGCGACGGGGAATTCGTGGAATGCGTGCTGATGCGCGAACCCGACCGCAACACCATCTGCATCAGTACGCAGGTGGGATGCGGCATGGGATGCGTGTTTTGCGCGAGTGGTTTGGCGGGATTGACGCGAAACCTGACGACGGCTGAAATCCTCGAGCAGGTCGCACGGCTCGATCGGTTGCAGGGGCCCGACGAAAAACTGACCAACGTGGTGGTGATGGGCATGGGGGAACCGCTGGCGAATCTCCAGCAGTTGCTTCCCGCGCTGGAACGGATGCAGCATCCACTCGGGTTGAATCTGGGGGCACGGCGGATCACCGTATCGACCGTTGGCTTGCCCGAGAAAATCCGTGAACTGGCCGCCGTGGGTAAAGCCTACAATCTGGCGGTTTCCCTGCATGCTCCGAACGATCGGCTCCGCGACGAGATCGTCCCCGTCAACCGGAAAATTGGGATTGAAGCCGTGCTGGCAGCCGCGGAGGATTTCTTTCGCGAGACCGGACGCCGCGTCACCTATGAGTACGTGCTGCTGAACGGCATCAACGATACGCTGGCCCAAGCGCACGAGTTGGCCACGCTACTGGAGGGGCGGCAGGCCCACGTGAATCTGATCCCCATGAACGCGGTCAGCCTGTTGTCGATTGATGGCTCCTCGCCGCGCCAGGCGCGGCAGTTTGCCGCGATTCTCGAACAGGCCGGAATTGCAGCCACCATTCGCAAACGCAAGGGGGCCGATATCGATGCCGCCTGCGGACAACTACGACTGCCTCACGTGCAAAACGTGCGTTCTTGAGATTTTCAAGACGCCGAATCTCCGAGCCACCAGTGCGTGCGGCTCGGAGACGCGGGTGATGCTAATGCAGGCCGGTCGGACAGAGGACGGGCACGCGACGGACGACGACTTGCGGGACCAGCGTGCAGACTGGAACGTGGATTTCCCGTTCGACCTGGACCGGGACACAAACCGGAACCTGAATCACCTGCTGTGTTGGCACGCAGTCGTGCACGATGCATCGGACTTCGCGCACTTCATTGCGGGGAACCCATTCCGTGAATCGTTCGATTCGCACGGAGGTTTCCTGAACTTGTCGGCAGACGCGAACCATGCGGTGAGCGACACGAGTGACCCAGCGGCAGGTTGTATAGTGGCAGGGGACTTCCCGTGGTTGCAGTCGGCAGACGCGCTGAACCGCAACGTGCTGCTGCGGGACCCACTCCGTGGTGCAATATCGGAATTCGACGGGAACCTGCACGGGGCGAAACGTGGTGCAGGGAACCTGTTCCTGAACCAGGCAGGGTTTCCACACCCGACAAGTCAAGGGGCGACAGACCGTGTGGCAGGGATCGCACGGGTGACACATGGGGACCATGCCGACCACGACCTCTTCCCAGTGACCACGATCGACGCAGACCGGGCGGGTGGTTTGCACCGGTTCCCAGCGGCAGACCATCCGCTGCCCCACATGCCACTGCTGATGGGGAACCATGACTGTATAGGGGCGTTCCACATTTTCCCATACGGGATCCATCACGACCCGAACGGCCTGATGCTGTTCGTAAACGGGCTCGCAGTAATGATAGGGAACCTGAATTTCTTCCCACACCGGGCGGCATGTAACCACGGGGACTTCACGTTCCCGCTGCACGGGATCCATCACCACATGATTGACTTGGCGGACGATCTCGCGCGGTACATGTCGATAGGTGGTGACCACCTGCTCCCGCATCTGCTGCGTGTATTGCGTCACCAGAATTCTGCGTGCTTCATAGTGCGTCTGGGGGACGAGCACCTGACATTCCACATCCTGGAACTGCACCGGCGGACAGATCGGCCCGCAGGGGAGGCAACACGCGGGGTCGAAGCAATTGTAACCACCCACTCCGCAATTCCAGAGTCGGCAGGCACGTCTCGGACCAGCATCGGCTTCGCCGATCACTCCCGCCAGGAGGAGAATGACACTCCAACAAACACTCGGTCGAACCGTCATCATGGCTTCTCTCGGATATCTGGGGTTTCTGGATTATTTGCGACCACTGCGTCGGGTGGCATAAGTGCCACGTTTAGGATAGCAATGATTTTCATCAAATCCAGCGCAAACGACACAAAACACCCAAAATGAAATTCCCGTCGCAGACTCAATCTTCGGGAACTGCGCAAGCCGGGAAAATGCGTGGCTGTTGATGGGGAGCAGTCAACAGAATGGCGAGTCGTTGCCGGCGCGAGAGTTTCGCGCGGCGGAAGAGTGTTTCAGCAGGGTTTCTCGCGATTTTTTCCAGAAGGCTGGCGTAGGTGCGAAACATCACCCGAAACATGCGTCTGCCCGGTCCTGTCAGGCAGGCATCGAGTTGCAGGGCGGTTTGATACGCTTGCCGGGCCCGTTCGATCTGAAACTCCAGCAGGGCAAGTACATTCGGCGAAGCATCCGCCAGCCGAAAGGTTTCCGGTGAGCAGTGAAACCGGGCCAGTTCGTCCTGAGGCAGATAACAACGGTTTTGCAGCGCGTCTTCGCGGAGATCGCGCAGGATATTAGTAAGCTGAAAGGCTTCGCCACAGGTGATAGCCAGTGCGCGGGTGCGGGTAATATCCGCGCGCCACAGGGCCTGGCAACACAACCCGACCGTGCCTGCCACCAGGTAACAATAGTGCTGCAATTCTGCGTAACTGGGGAGCAACCTGGGGTGCAGGTCGTATTCCACTCCCGTGATAACATCTTCCAGCCAGTGAGGCTCAAGCGAATACTCCCGCACCACGGCCCTCAAGGCGGGGTGCAGGGGATGTGTATCGCGTCCCTCGATCAGACACGCCTGGAGTTGCGAGCGCCATTGGTGCAAAGCCGTCTCCCGGAAGTTTTCAGCAGACTCCGCCGGGAGGCAGGCATCGGCCAGATCATCCGTGAGCCGCATAAAGGCATACAGCACGCACATTGCCCGATATTGGGAACGCGGCAGCAACAGGAACGACAGGCGAAAACTGCTCCCCGATTTCCGGGTGACGCGACATGCATACCGGTAAGACTCTGGCAAGGTCACGGGAATGGGCTCGGACATGACACGCGGTTTCCCGTTCGCATTGCGGCAAAGGCTCGTTGCCCGCAGGTGTGTGAAGCCGGATTTCCCGCCCGGTCAATCAAACAGGATTACTGACTACGACGAACGAGCCGCGCCTGTCGCGGAAATGGGCCAGGCTGGGCCCTGGTTCATCGCATACATTGCCAGAATAATGTTATGTCCAAGGAGTGTTCCTTGAGGAACGGCCCGCCTGGCCCGCTTCCTGACGGGCGCGGCTAGAATTCCTGGCACTATCGAGTCAAAAATTTACCGGATTGGTAACTGCGTGAGAAACGTGAGTTAACCTCGGGTTCCGTCGAGACGTACTTTCCAGCGGCAGACCTGTTTTTCAGCAGCGCCTAGGTGAACAGAGTGGACTACTCTTCCCTGCGACGGGGGCGTCGGCGGGGCCGGTTTCGTTTGTCTTCGTCGCGTGGTTTGTCGCTGGAGGCCGTGGTCTCCCGGGGAGACTCCGCACCCGATCGGGAAGACTCGCTGCGGGAAGCTTCCGAGCGAGAACTTTCACTCCGAGACGTTTCACCTGCAGCGGAATCGCGACGCGGGGCCTCGCGGCGACCGCGTCCCCGGTTCCCTTCGGGATCCCGCCGACGGACAATCATGCCAATCGCTTCGGACCAGGTGGGAACGCTCTTGTATTTGCGGGCGGAGGCTTCGCTGTCGCCGATATCGTCCACCACCTCGATGTCGCTGGGTATCTCGGTGCGGGGAGCGGGAGGTATTTCGGCGACGGGGGTTTCGGAACGTGGAGTTTCGCGTTGTCCTCGACGGGCGTTCCCTCGGTCTTCGCGAGAGATCCTCCTGGGTTCGCGTTCGGCTTCCCGCGCGACCTTGGGAGAAGCCACTGGCCTGTCCACTTCCTCCTCTTCATTTTCATTCCAGAGGCGATCGATAATTTCGGGGTCGATCTCGGATTCCACTGGTTCCCGCGCGGGCGAAGTGGCGCTCTCACCGGTGGCGACGGATTCGCGGTCGCGACCTCGGCGTCGACGACGACGGGGACGTTTGCGGGACGAATCCCCCTCGCTGGTGGGACTGTCTTCCGTACGTGTCTCTTCGGAGCGCGATCTGGCGGGGGCAACCTCTTTTTCAACTTGTTCAACGTGTTCCTCAACTTCGGAACGGACTGCCCGAGTGGGGCGTTCCCTGCGGCCTTCCGAGGACCTCTCGGGGCGTTCGCGTCTCGGCTTGCGAGAGCTTTCCTGGCTGACGTCCCAGTCTTCCAGAGAGGACCAGAAGTCGTCGTCGTCGTCCGCAGTGGTCTTCCGTTTACCGGATTCAGGGGGAGGTGCGGGAACCTCGCTGCGAGTCGGTTCCGGGGCGCGTGATTGTTCTGCGGGGCGCGATTTGGGGCGCGGTGGGGGTTCCTCGAACAGATCCTGTTCGAAGTCGAAATCTTCCAGGGTCAACTCTTCCTCGACGGAAGCTTCCGGTTCGAGAGCCACCGGTTCTACTTCCCGAATCTCCGATCTCGCCACGGGAGATCCCTCAAGGACTTCGTCTTCGTCGTCGTCCTCTTCGAGTTCCGCCTCTTCTTCGCTGGATTGATCGATAATGCCGAAGCCGAATAAATCTTCGTCATCATACGAAGAACGCTGGGTGGATGCTTGGGGTTTGCGACGCACGGATTTCTTTTCGGTAGTCTGTTGGGGGACCTCGGCGGCCGGCGAACAGATGTTTACCGCCTCTGCCGGAGTGGATGTGGAAGAGGTGACCGCTTTTGCTTTCTCGTCGGGCCAGCCGTGCAGAATTTCGTCGTTGACTGTTTGTGCAGGCTGCTCAGCCGAGGGTGTTTCCTGAGGGGCGAGTTGTTCGACAGCATCGGCGACGGCATCAAGGTCGAGATCATCGGGAATTGCCTGATCGTCGAATTCAATGCCGAACAGATTCCCGGCAAGGGATTTCCAGGTCGAATTCTTATCGTTGGGGTCGGGATGCACGGAGTCTTTCATAAAAAACACGATACCGTGGAGCGTGGGGATACGCAAGCAGAGGCATGCCGAAAGGAGGGTGTGTCCCCCTATTTTTGTGGAAACCCTGGCGGATTGGCGAGGAGGGAATCGGGACAAGGCGATGGGGTCCGCCAGCGTCAGCAAGATTTTCGAGGCCTTGCGATTCGCCACTTGACAATCCGTAGCAGGAATGGATAATCGGCAGCAACACTTTCGTTGATAATAAAATCGTCTCGATATAAGAATAACTGATACGGCCCAGGGACCAACCTCACACCATGCACCTTCGCAATGTAGAGATGTTTTGTGGCGCGGTGGAGCTGCGGAGCTTTTCTCGTGCGGCCGAGAATTTGCGTGTCTCTCAATCGGCAGTCAGCCAGGCCATTCAACAACTGGAAAGGCGTGTTGGGACTCAACTGATCGATCGTTCGAAGCGTCCCTTCGAGCTGACACAGGCGGGAATTGTCTATTTTAATGGGTGCCGCGATCTACTGGCTTCGTTCCGCGGGGTCGAGGAAAAGGTCCGCGGGATGGATAACAAGGTGATGGGGCGGGTGCGGGTGGCGGCCATTTATTCCGTGGGGCTGATGCAGATTAATGAATTGATCGATCGTTTCCGTGCGGATTACCCCGAAGTGGATGTAACCATAGATTACGCTCACCCCGACGAAGTCTACCGCCGGGTGGGACAAGAACAGGATGAATTGGGCCTGGTATCGTTTCCGAAATCGCGAGGAGAGTTCACCTGTATCCACTGGCAGGACCAACCGATGGTTCTGGTGGTGGGTCGCAATCATCCGTGGTATCAGCGGCAGTCAATCGAGCCCGCGGAGTTGAATGGAGTACGATTTGTGGGTTTCAGCCCGAACCTGTACATCCGCCGGGCGATCGATAAGTGGTTTCGCGAGTTGGGGGCCACGGTCGACACGATCCATTCGTTTGACAACGTGGAGTACGTCAAGCGCGATGTGGAATCGGGTTCGGGTGTTGCCCTGCTGCCACACCCCACCGTAGTGGATGAATGCCTGACAGGTCGATTGAATGCGTTGGAGATCGTAGGGGTCCATTGGACGCGTCCTCTGGGGATCATCCACCGCAAGGGGCGCGAGCTAACCCGGCCGGCCCTGAAATTTCTGGAGGCCTTGAAAAATTATCCGTGCATCATGACCGACCCCCATGTGGAAGAGGTTGCGGCCACGTGAGTCTCATGGGCTCGCACGACAAACCTGGAGGACAATTTCCGCCAGGGGGTTTCCGTGCAAAACGAGCAGGCGGAGCCTGTAGTTGTCACGCATGACGAAGGTTCGCGGTGCGTCGTCGCCTGGCACGCACGCGGAATTTCGGGAATTGTGTCCTTAGTTACGAATGTTGAATGAATATGAGCACTACGAATTCCACACCCTTCCGCAAGGATGGATATCCCGTCCCGCATGCGTTGTATTTGCCGGAGTACGAGCATGAAAACTGTGGCGTGGGCTTTGTTGCGAGTATTAAAGGGGAACGCTCGCGGCAGATCGTGGATGACGCGGACCGCATTTTACGCCACATGACGCACCGGGGCGCTTGTGGCTGCGAGGAAAACACCGGGGACGGTGCCGGTATTTTGACGGCCCTGCCCGATGGCTTCCTGCGAAAAGTGGCGCGCGCGGATCTGGGCCTGGAACTGCCCGCCGCGGGCAGTTATGCGGCTGGCGTGTTTTTCCTGCCCCAGGAGGCCCAGCGGCGGGAATACTGCAAGGACCTCGTGAATGAAATCGTCGAGGGGCAGGGACAGATCGTGCTGGGCTGGCGTGCCTTGCCGGTCGATCCCGACACTGCCGACATTGGTCCCACGGCCCGGCAGTGCATGCCCGTGATGGAGATGTTGTTTGTGGGGGCCGCGGAGGGGTTGGGCCAGGCGGCGTTCGAGCGGCAACTGTTCGTAATCCGCAAGCAGGCCAGTCATCGCCTGCGCGTGGCGGAAGAACACCCCGAAGCCCTGTTGTTTTATTGTTGCTCGCTTTCCTCGGAGATCCTGATTTACAAGGGAATGATGACGCCCCACCAGGTGGTTCCCTTCTTCAACGACTTGCAGGATCCCGACTACGCGACACACCTGGCCATGGTGCACTCGCGATTCTCCACAAACACGATGCCCAGCTGGGATCGCGCCCAGCCTTGCCGATACATGGCACACAACGGCGAAATCAATACCCTGCGCGGGAATACAAACTGGGTCTTTGCCCGTCAGGGGATGATGGAAAGCGGTCTGTTTGGCGAGGATCTGGAAAAAGTGTTTCCGGTCATCGAGCCACACTGTTCGGATTCCGGCACGTTCGACAATGTTCTGGAACTGCTGGTGCAATCCGGGCGTTCGTTGCCCGAGGCCATTATGATGATGATTCCCGAAGCCTGGCAAAACCACCGGGACATGCCTGTCGGGAAGCGGGCCTTCTACGAATATCACTCCGCGATGCAGGAACCCTGGGACGGGCCAGCCTCGATTTCGTTCACCAATGGACACATCATCGGGGCGGTTCTGGATCGCAACGGGTTGCGCCCCAGCCGATATTACGTAACGCACGATGACAAAGTCGTGATGGCGAGTGAAGTTGGCGTGCTCGATATCGAACCTTCCCGGGTGAAGTCCAAGGGACGGCTGCAACCCGGGAAAATGTTCCTGGTCGATTTCGAGCAGGGGCGGATCATCGGAGACGAGGAGCTGAAGCAATCGATTTCCTCGCGGCAACCGTACCAGCAATGGCTGGAAAACCAGCGGATCACGCTGAAGGAACTGCCGGGAGCCGAGATCCCCCGCGATGCCGACAGCGACGAGGAACTCCTGCGCAAACTGCAGGCATTCGGCTACACCACGGAAACCATGCAGTTCATGTTGTTGCCGATGATCAAGCAGAAGCGCGATCCCGTCGGTTCGATGGGGGACGATACCGCGCTGGCCTGTCTGAGTGAAAAGCCCCGCATCCTGTACGATTATTTCAAGCAGTTGTTCGCGCAGGTCACGAATCCGGCGATCGATTCGATCCGCGAGGAAGTGATCATGTCGCTGGAGTGCTACATCGGGCCCGAAGGGAATCTGTTGGAGCCCGGGGAACAGCATTGCCATCGGTTGCTGGTGCCACACCCGATTCTCACGAATCGCGAACTTTCGGCGTTGCGGCATCTGGATTATCGGGGATGGAAATCCCGCGTGATCGACATCACGTATCCCCGGGAAGCGGGGGCAACAGGCCTGCGGGAAGCCCTGGACCGCATCTGCCAGGAAGCCGAGCAGGCCATCCACGAGGGATATTCCCTGGTGATCCTGTCGGATCGGGCCATGGGCGAATCGCGCGTGGCCATGAGCACGCTGATGGCGACCGGGGCAGTGCATCACCACCTGGTCAGGCAGGAAATGCGTACCCGCATCGGGATCGTGCTGGAAACCGGCGAAGCACGCGAGGTGCATCACTTCTGTCTGCTGACCAGCTACGGGGCCGATGCGATCAATCCCTACATGGCATTTGCCGCCGTGCTGAAGGCGCATCGCGATGGAGATTTCCCGGGCGACTGGACCGAAGATTCGATCGTACCCGGTTACCGCAAGGCGGTCGCCAAGGGGATGCTGAAGGTGTTTGCCAAAATGGGGATCTCCACCCTGGCAAGCTACAAGGGAGCCCAGATCTTCGAAGCGGTAGGCTTGAACGATGACGTGATTGAACGCTGCTTCGTGGGGACTGCCAGCCGGATCAAGGGGGTTACCCTGGATGTGCTGGCCGAGGAAAATCTCCGCCAGCACGCGATGGGTTATCCCGAACGCGAGGAACAGCGTCTGCCGGTCTTGCCGAATCTCGGGTTGTACCACTGGCGCAAGAACGGTGAAAAGCATGCCTGGAATCCCTACACCATCTCGAAGTTGCAGGAAGCGGCCCGCACGGGTGATCGTAAGGCGTTCGATGATTTCGTGAAGCTGGCGGACGAGGAATCGACCCGTAACTGTCATCTGCGGGGGCTGCTGGATTTTCGTCCGGGGCACGCCATTCCGATCGACCAGGTGGAGCCTGCCAGCGAAATTGTCAAGCGATTCTGCACCGGGGCGATGAGTTACGGCTCGATCTCCGCGGAGGTCCACGAAACCCTGGCCATCGCGATGAATCGCATGCAGGGGAAGAGCAACACCGGTGAAGGAGGCGAGGATTATTCGCGATTCGAACCGATGCCCAATGGGGATTCCAAGCGTTCCGCCATCAAGCAGGTGGCCTCGGGCCGGTTCGGCGTAACGAGTTGGTATCTCACCAATGCCGACGAGTTGCAGATCAAGATTTCCCAGGGGGCCAAGCCTGGCGAGGGGGGGGAACTCCCCGGGAAGAAGGTCAACAAGATTATCGCTGCGACCCGGCATTCCACGCCGGGCGTCGGGTTGATCAGTCCTCCGCCGCACCACGATATTTATTCCATCGAAGACCTGGCGCAGTTGATTTTCGACTTGAAGAATTCGAATCCGTCCGCGCGCGTCAGCGTGAAACTCGTTTCGGAAGTGGGGGTGGGAACGATTGCCGCCGGCGTGGCCAAGGGGCATGCCGACAACATCCTGATTTCCGGCGACAACGGCGGAACGGGAGCCTCCCCGTTGACGAGTATCAAACACGCCGGCTTGCCTTGGGAACTCGGATTGGCGGAAACCCACAAGACGCTGGTCATGAACGATCTGCGAAGTCGGGTCCGGCTACAGACGGATGGCCAGTTGAAGACTGGCCGCGATGTCGCGATTGCCTGCCTGCTGGGAGCTGAGGAATTCGGTTTCGCGACCGCGCCGCTGATCACGCTGGGTTGTATCATGATGCGAAAGTGTCATTTGAATACCTGCCCGGTTGGCGTGGCGACGCAAGATCCGGAATTGCGGGCAAAGTTTGCGGGCCTGCCCGAACACGTCGTCAATTACCTGTTCATGGTGGCCGAGGATACACGAAAATACATGGCGCATTGCGGGTTCCGTACGATCGACGAAATGTGCGGCCGCAGCGACCTGCTGGAATACAAGCGCGACGAAAGTCATTGGAAGGCCCGGCATCTGGACCTGACACCGGTACTGGCACTGGCGCAATCTCCCTATCCCGATGCCGGTACGTATTGCACGAAGGTGCAGAATCATAACCTGGAGGCCGTGCTGGATCAGACGACATTGATTCCGCAATGCCAGCCGGCGATTCAGGATGCCCTCAAAGTCGAACTGGACATGGAAATTCAGAATATCGACCGGGCCTTCGGCACCACCCTGAGCCATGAGGTCTCGAAAAAATGGGGGCCGAACGGGTTGCCGGACGACACCATTCATATCAAGTGCCGAGGCTCCGCGGGACAATCGCTGGGTGCCTGGCTGACCTACGGCATCACCCTGGAAATCGAGGGAGACGCCAACGATTACGTTGGCAAGGGTCTGTGTGGGGGCCGTATCGTGGTGTATCCGCCCGAGGAGGCAACCTTCGACCCCACCGAGAATATCGTAGCGGGGAACGTCTGCCTGTATGGTGCAACTTCGGGCGAGGTGTACCTGCGGGGCGTGGCCGCCGAGCGATTCTGCGTGAGAAACTCGGGCGCCACCGCCGTCGTGGAAGGCGTCGGTGATCACGGGTGTGAATACATGACGGGAGGCAAGGCGGTGATTCTCGGCCCCACGGGACGCAATTTTGCAGCGGGGATGTCGGGTGGGATTGCCTACGTGTATCAGCCCAAAGAGGCCTTTCTGCCGAACTGCAATCTGGATCTGGTGGAACTCGAACTGGTCGAAACCCCGGAGGAATCGGCGGAACTCAAGCAACTGATCGAGAATCATCTGCGCTACACCGGTTCGGACATCGCGGAGGAGATCCTGGTCGATTGGGATGCCAACGTGCGCAGGTTCGTGAAGGTCATGCCCGTCGATTACAAAAAGGCCCTGGCGGAATTAACGCAGAAGTCGACCTCGGCGGCAGCCACGGCCCCGGTGTAATTGACGAGGAGAGGGCCGACAGGGAGTTCCTGGACAGGCCACCGGGAGCAGGAATGCTTTCGCGACGGGGAGTAGGCAGAGCCTGTTTTCGTATTGCGGTTGAAGATAAAAAAGAAGCGTAGAGAGCATCATGGGAAAAGCGACTGGATTCATGGAAATAGCCCGGCAGACGCCGGCGGACCGCGATCCCCGCGAGCGACTCGCGGACTGGAATGAGTTCGCGCCGCAATTGCCTGTTGTGGACCTGAAGAATCAGGGAGCCCGCTGCATGGATTGTGGCGTCCCGTTCTGCCATACCGGAGGGATGATCGCCAACATGGCCGCCGGCTGCCCGGTGAACAATCTGATCCCGGAATGGAATGATCTGGTTTACCGCGACCAGTGGCGGGAAGCGCTCGATCGGCTCCACAAGACCAACAATTTCCCTGAGTTCACCGGTCGTGTCTGTCCGGCTCCCTGTGAAGGGTCCTGTGTGCTGGGCATCAATGAACCACCTGTCACCATTAAAAACATCGAACGGGCCATCATCGACCGCGGGTTCGAGGAAGGCTGGGTTGCTCCGCGCCCTCCTAAATCCCGTACCGGTAAAAAAGTTGCCATCGTCGGCTCGGGACCGGCCGGGCTGGCGGCCGCGGCGCAGCTCAATCAGGCCGGGCATCTCTGTACCGTGTACGAACGGTCCGACCGCGTCGGCGGACTGTTGATGTACGGTATCCCCAACATGAAGCTCGAAAAGCAGATCGTCGAACGCCGCGTCGAACTACTGCGTGCCGAGGGAGTCGAGTTTGTCACCAATACCGAGATTGGCAAGCAGATTTCCGCCCAGGAACTCCGCGACCGATTCGATGCCCTGGTCATTGCCACCGGCTCGACGATTCCCAACGACTTTTTCATCAAAACGCCCGGGCGAAACCTCCAGGGTATTCATCACGCCATGGAATTCCTGCACGCCAACACGAAAAGCCTGCTCGATTCCAACCTCGCCGATGGACAATATATTTCCGCCCGGGACAAGCATGTGATCGTGATCGGAGGGGGGGACACCGGAAACGACTGCCTGGGGACCAGTCTGCGCCATGGCTGCAAGAGCCTGATCAATTTCGAGGTGGTCCCGCAATCCCCCGCGGAACGTACCAGCAATAATCCCTGGCCGCAGTGGCCCCGCATTCATCGCATGGACTACGGGCACAAGGAAGCCGCCGCCGTCTTCAATTACGAGCAGAACCCCAACAAAACCCTGCCCGGCGATCCCCGCGAATACGCGATTCAAACGATTGAATTCCTGGGGGACGAAGCGGGGCATGTCAGAGCGGTGCGCACGATACAACTCGACTGGTCCCGGCCTTCCGAAAGTGGCGCCCCCTTCACACCCATCGCAGGTTCCGAAAAGGAATGGCCCGCGGATCTCGTGTTTCTGGCGCTCGGCTTTCGTGGCCCCGAACAGACGATTGCCCAGCAACTGCAACTCGAAACCGATGCCCGCAGCAACTACCAGGCGGAATATGGCAAGTACTCGACCAACATCCCCGGGGTCTTTGCAGCGGGCGATTGCCGCCGGGGCCAGAGCCTGATTGTGTGGGCCATCAACGAAGGACGCGAATGTGCCCGTGAATGCGACCGCTACCTGATGGGTAAAACCCAGTTGCCCTGATCAGGCCTGGCTGACATCCGACTTTTCCGGCGGTTGACCCGGGCTCTCGAATTCGCGCAGAATGCAGACTGACCCGTTTCGTCACCCGCAGCGTCTGGATTCCGGAGATACCGATGAACGAGGAACAGCATCCCGAGAGGAAACCGATCGAAATCGTCGGCGACGAGGACTGGAAAACGCGCGTCAAGGAGGAAGATGCGGCATTGGATGCCCAGTTCGGCAGCTCGGAACCGCGCGAGAAACCGGCCGGTGCGGAGTCTTCCGGGATCGATGCGTCGCAGCTTCCCCCGGCGAACTTTTCCCTGCTGGTGACCCTATTCACCACGCAAGCGATGACGGCCCTGGGCCTGTTGCCCAACCCGATGACCGGCAAGGCCGTCCCAGAACTCCCGCTGGCCAAGCATTACATCGATCTACTCTCCGTGCTCGAACAGAAGACACGGGGGAATCTGGACGCCGGCGAAGCCCGGTTGCTGGGCGATTCCCTGCACGAATTGCGAATGATGTTCGTGCAGCAGTCCAAGGTGAATGCTTGAGAACGGGTTAAACCTTGAATGCCTCCCCGCCGATTCGCGATGCCTCCGTCGAAACTGCTCCCCGGTTTCGCTTCGGACGTAACTGGCAACGGTACCGTGCAGGCCTGAATCCCCAGCGACTCGCGCAAGCGGAGGCCTCGCTGGACTGGTTCTGGCCTGCGAACAAGAACACCATTTCCTTTCTCGATGTCGGATCGGGCAGCGGACTGTTCAGTCTGGTGGCCCGGCAACGGGGGGCGCGGGTGCATTCGTTCGATTACGATGCCGACTCCGTCGCCTGCACCGCGGCCTTGAAACAGCAGTTCCGCCCCGACGATCCCGATTGGACGGTCGAGCAGGGGTCGGTGCTGGATCGGAACTATCTGGCCTCGCTGGGGCGGTTCGACGTGGTTTACAGTTGGGGCGTGCTGCATCACACCGGCGCCCTGCAAGAGGCTTTGGAGAATGTGCGGATTCCCCTGGCCCCCGGCGGGCGCCTGGTCATTGCGATTTACAACGACCAGGGCTGGAAATCCCGCTTGTGGACCCTTGTCAAAAAGGTCTACTGCAGTGGGCCTGTCGGGCGTGCGTTGACATCCGCCCTGTTCGTGCCGACCTTTCTGCTGGCCTTCCTGCTGGGAGACCTGGCACGATTGCGAAATCCGCTGGCCCGTTATCGCTCGGCCTTCGACGGGCGGGGCATGTCCGTCGTGACCGACATCATCGACTGGATCGGCGGGTATCCGTTCGAGGTTGCCCGTCCGGACTGGATCCAGAAGTTCTACGAGGACCGGGGACTGTTTCTGATCTCCCGGAAAACCACGCAGGGGCTTGGCTGCAACGAATTCGTGTTTAGCCTGAACGACGCATCTCCTGCCCTGCAGGGCGAACCTCGACCGTGAGGGAGCGTTGATTTACGCATTTTTGTGTGCCACGGCTGGATCAGCCGTGCGATTTTTTAAGTATTTTTCCACAGTTACACGGCTCACAGAGCTGTGGCACCCAATAAATCGACACGCCGCGGCGGCCGCGGCTGGTGGAATTCGGGGGTGGTGGTCCGTCAGGCCAGGATTTCCTTGGCGACGTGGCCGGCGATGTCGGTCAGGCGGAAGTCCCGGCCCGCGTAGCGGTAAGTGAGTTGATCGTGATGCATGCCCATCAGATGCAACAGGGTGGCATGCAGGTCGTGCACGTGCATTTTGTTTTCGGCCGCGTAATAGCCGTAGTCGTCGGTGGCACCGTACGCAAAGCCTTTTTTCACTCCCCCGCCCGCCAGCCACATGGTAAAGCCGTGGGGGTTATGGTCGCGGCCATCAGTTCCCTGGGCGGTGGGCGTGCGTCCGAACTCACCTCCCCAGAGCACCAGGGTATCCTCGAGCAGTCCGCGCGATTTCAAATCCTGCAGGAATCCGGCGATCGGCTTGTCGACCTCGGCTGCATTCTTGGTGTGGCCTCGATACAAATCGCCGTGCTGGTCCCACTGCACTTCGCTGTCGCTGTGGGTGACCTGCACGAAGCGGACCCCCTGTTCGAGGAAGCGGCGGGCCATCAGGCATTGGCGTCCGAAATTTTCCGTGACGGGATCATCGATGCCGTACAGTTTGAACGTTTCCGCCGATTCACGGGAGATATCCTGCACTTCGGGCATGGCGGTCTGCATGCGGAACGCCAGTTCGAAGGAGTTGAGCCGACCTTCGAGTGACTGGCTGGCCCCCGACTGTTCGAGATGTTCGCGATTCATCTCGGCCAGCAGATCGAGTTGGCTGCGTTGCGTCGTTTCGTCATGCCGAGGGTTGCGGATGTGCTTCACTTTCACCTGGCTGGCAGCCAGGCTGGCGTTGCCGATGGGAGTCCCCTGGCAATAGGCAGGCAGAAAGGCGGCGCCCCAGTTATTCACGCCGCCATGAGCGAGAGTCGGACAGATCGTGATGAACGCCGGAAGATTCTGATTATCGGTCCCCAGGCCATAAGTCACCCAGGATCCCATGCTGGGGCGCACAAACTGATCGCTGCCGGTATGCAGTTTCAGCAGAGCACCGCCATGTGCCGGGTTGGTGCCGTGCACCGAACGTAAAATGCAAAGCTCGTCGATATGCCGCGACACGTGCGGGAACAAGTCGCTTACTGGCAAGCCACTTTCGCCGTACTGCCGGAATTTCCAAGGGGATTTAAGCAGGTTGCCCTGCTTGGCGAAGGTGACGCGGGGCAGATCGAAGGGCAGGGGCTTGCCATGATCGCGGTCCAGGAGCGGCTTGGGATCGAAGGTATCGACATGCGAGGGCCCCCCCTTCATGAACAGAAAGACGATCCGCTTCGCGCGGGGGGGGAAATGGGGCTGCTTGGCGGCCAGGGGATCGGCGGGGCGTCCCGGCGGGGTGGCATCGGCCGCGGTCGCGGTCTGTTGCAGCAGCGACTGAAACGCGAGATGTCCGAAGCCGACCGCGGAGGTCTGCAGCAGATGTCGGCGGGTAGCCAGGAGGGAGTGCTCGGGATACATGACGGCCTCACTTCACAAAAATGAATTCGTTACTGGCAAACAAACTCTGGCAAAACAGGGACCAGGCCTGGCGTTCGGGACTGGCGTCTTTGGTTGCTCCGTCGGTCTTCGAGGGTGCCGATTCCTCCCGTTCCGCCAGCGCGGCGGACGTCCATTCGCTGATGTAGGTCAACGCCCGTTGAATTTCGTGATCGCTGGGGGGGCGTCCGAAGGAACGCTCGTAGGCCAACTGGATGCGCTGGGTATCGTCCATGGACTGGGCCAGCAGGAAGTCCGCGAAGGCATCCGCCGATTCCAGCACGAGTTCGGCGTTCAGCAGCAGCAGGGCTTGCGGAGCAACTACGGTGGCCTGACGATCGCCGGTGGGCATGGTCGGGTCGGGAAAATCAAACTGTTCGAACAGCGTGTACAGGTTGTTGCGAATCACTGGTAAATACACAGCCCGACGAAGGCTGTCGTACTTGGTGTGATCCACCGAGGTGTGATTGAAGACAAATTGCCGATTTCGCAAGGGAACGGACTTGCCTCCCAGCGTGGTGTCGAGTCGGTTCGAAACCGCGAGGATGGCATCGCGAAGCGGTTCTGCTTCCAAACGCCTCAAGGGAAACTTCCAGAGCAGCCGGTTTTCAGGATCCTTGTTGAAACTCGACGTTTCGTCGGGATGCCGCGACGCCATCTGGTAAGCGGCCGAGTTCATGATTAACCGATGCATCTGCTTGGTGGACCAGCCCGATTCGATGAAAGTACGTGCCAGCCAGTCCAACAGTTCGGGATGAGAAGGGCGATCCCCCAGCAGGCCGAAATTGTCGGGTGTATTGACGATTCCCTGACCGAAGTGCCAGCGCCAAATGCGATTTACGTAAACACGGGCCGTCAGGGGATGCTGGGAGCTGGCCAGCCATTCGGCCAATTCGCGGCGACCACTTTCCGATTTGGGCAGAATGGGACGAACGGTCGACACCCGCATCACTTCGGGAAATTCCCGCGCCACCGGAACTCCGAGATTGCGATGATTGCCGCGAATATGCACGGGGAGCGTTTCCTGGATGGTTCCATCGCTCACTCCCATGGCTGCCGTCAGATCCGCCGCCTGGCTTTCAAACACCCGGGCTTCTTCCATGAGTCGGTAGTACTCGGTCAAAGTGGCTTCATCGAAGGCAAATTCCGGTTTTGCCGGTATCGCCAGGAAACCGGCTGCGTCGAACAACGCCAGACGGGCCTGTTCCAGTGTTTCGTCTTCCAGGCGGGTCGCCTTGGGATCGTCTTTCCGGGCTTGCGTCCAGGCCGCTTCCGCTTGGGTGAACAAGGGGCGATAATGCTGTTCGATGCCTGCCAGGTCACCGGCGGCAGCCAGTTCCCGCCAACGGGCAAACAGGGCATCATCCTGATGATAATGCAGGTGCAGGCGGCAATGATGCAGCACCCGCGGATGCAGTCCGAGGGGAGCGGCGACGGCGGCCACTTCATTCAGCGACTGGCTGGGATGCAGTTGGGCGGCTGCGATCAGGTATTCGGTGGCCAGGGCACGGGTCTGATTGACCAGTGCGGTTGTCGCCTGACTTTTGTAGCTCGAGGCGGCCCGGTTTTTCTCTGCGATCTGCTTGTCGATTTCCTTGAGCCGTTCCTGTTCCGCCTCGTCGGCGAAACTGTGTTCAAACCAGTGTTTGATGGCACCGGTGTTGGAATCGGCAAAGGAACGCGTGCTTTTGAAGATCGCCGCCAGCGCGTAATAGTCGACTTGGGTGATCGGGTCGAACTTATGATCGTGACATCGCACGCAGCCGAAGGTCATGCCCAGGAAGGTCTTGCCCAGCGTGTCCAGTTGCTCATCGATGGTGTCCATCACGAGTTTTTCCCGGTCCGGCTCCGCCAGTACCCGCGCCCCCAGGGCGAGGTACCCCGTGGCCGTCCGCGTCTCCTGGTTGGCTTCGGGAAGCAGGTCACCCGCAATTTGCTCGATCACGAATCGATTGAACGGCTTATCCTTGTTAAAGGCTTCGATCACATAATCGCGATAGCGCCAGGCGTTACCGAAAGCGAGGTTTTCGTCCAATCCATTCGAGTCGGCATAACGGGCCACGTCGAGCCAGTGACGCCCCCAGCGCACGCCATAATGGGGCGATGCCAGCAGGCGTTCGACCACCTTCTCAAAGGCCTCGGGGGATTCATCGGCCAGGAAGTCGGCAATCTCCTCGGGCGTGGGGGGGAGGCCGATCAAATCGTACGTGGCGCGGCGAATCAAGGTCCGCTTGTCGGCTGGGGGGGCGGGGGTCAGTTGCTGGCGCTCCAGTTGAGCCAGTAGAAAATGGTCGACCGGGTTGCGCGGCCAATCCGTCTGCTGGACGGTTGGCGGCTGGTGCTGCTGCAGCGGCTGGAAGGACCAGAATTCCTTGCCTTCGGCAATACTCAAGCCCAGGGCCTTGGGAGTCTCGGGCGAGAGTGTTTCCTCGCGAGGGTCGGGGGCTCCCAGGCGAATCCATTTTTCGATGGCCTCCACTTCGGCCTTGGCCAGGCGGTTTTGCGGAGGCATCTGCATGTCGGGATTACCATAGCGAATGGCCTCCAGCAGGAGACTCTTTTCGGGTTCGCCCGGTGTAACGGCAGGCCCGCTGTCGCCTCCCCGCAGCAGGGCGGGACGGGAATCAACCTTCAATCCCCCGTTTGCCTCGTCGGCGGCATGGCACTCGTAGCAGTGCGCAATCAAGACGGGGCGGACATGTTTCTCGAAGATTTCCAAACCAGCGGAATCTTCGGCCAAAATCCGTGATGGGCCACTCACCAACAGGAGCATGAGGATCGACAGCGCGACACCTCGGACCCGGCAACGGCAGGCCTTCCGGAGGGCGGGATTCATAAACATGGTGATTTCCTCGGCATGACTGCGAGATACGATTCAATTATATTCAATCGGGCCGAATTCCCTCGAGATATTCCGGGCAGTTTGGCAAACTGCATTGAGAATATCCGAACGATCGAGTGGTTCATCCATCCGCTTAACATGCGAAACACACAGCACGCCCAACAGACTGGTGCCTGAACTCAGGATGGGAGCGGCGGTATCGCGCACGCCGTGTACAATCGGGCTTTCCGCTTCGCGGACTCCCTGGAGGCGAATTTGCGCCAGGTGTTCCTCGTAATCGCGAATTTCCTCGGCGGATTCCCCGGCCTGCTTCCAGTAATCCTCGCGGCGGTGCGCGGGAAGATACGCCAGCCCGACCAATCCGCTGTTGCGACGATGCAGCTCAAAGGTTGCACCGACACGCACGGTCAACATCACGTCCGCCGCGGCTTCGACTCGGGCAATCACCAGCATGCGGTTTTGCACGACGAGATTCAGATGGCACGACTCTCCAAGCTGAGCCGACAGACGTTCCATATGTGGCATGGCCCGTGCGATGAGGGTTTGCGTCGAAGCATGCTGCGAACCTATCTCGAACATCTTGGTGGAGAGTCGATAAATCTGCATCTCGTCGCGGACGAGATACCCCCGCTCCACCAGGCAGACCAACACTCGGAACAACTCCTGCTTGGTCCGCCCCAACGCCTCGGCAATCCCGGTCAGGCTCATGCCTTGAGCCGAATCGGCCAACAGCTCGAGTACATCCAGGGCTTTGTCGATCGCTGGAGCGCTATACGTGGGAGGACTCGGTTCCCCCTGCGTTTTGACGGTCGATTTGGTTTCGCTTTTCATGTCGGGTCATCCGGTGAGTCCCGTTGTTTCAAAATCGAGACTGCTACTGTAAAACAAAGTATCGCAAGTGAAACTCTGGGCGTCAAGTAGATTCCTGGGGAATCCGCTCGCTCGCGACAGTCTGTCGCGGCTCGCGTGGCCACAGGGTCAGCAATGCCAGCAACCCCAGCATGGGAACGAGGCCGACGATGACCAGCCCCAACTGATAACTTTTGGTTGCCTCAATGTGTTGTCCCAGATAGATTTGCGACAGACTGGAGACAATCCAGCCGAATGCTGCCAGTGTTCCGGACAGCACCCCCATTCGTTTTACGGAAATTTCCTGCGCCAGGGCATAATAAAAGGGATGCAGCCCCAGAATTCCGGCTGCGGCGACGAACAGAAGCACAATCATGGGCCAGTTGTTGCCGGCAAAGGGGACCAGGGCTCCGCAGGCGGTGAGCAGGGCAAAAATAAAGTACCCCGACTTTCGTGACGCATCGACCGACCACCCCCGTGCGGTCATGCGGGTGACATAAAAACCTGCCAGCAGGCAGCCGACATCGGCGGCAATGAAATAACCCGACATCAGCCCACGTGTCAGTTCCTTGGAGTACCCGTGATAATCCTGCAAGAACAGGCCCAGCCAGGCCCGCAGAAACTGCCAACTGATGACCAGTGTCCCGACCATGATCCCCAGCACCAGGGTGCGGCGGATCAGGTGGAGCCAGGCCTGGGGCGTGGACTCGGCTTCCGGAATCGGGGGAGCATCGGTGCGCGCGACCTTGAGTTCCCGTCTGCCGACAAGCAGAAACCAGGCCGGCACCCACATCAGCCCGAGCAGACCGATCGACCAGAAGGCAAATTCCCAAGATTGCCCGGCGCGGTCGGCCAGTTCGATATATATCGGTACGGAAATCGCGCCGATCGAGGCTCCACTCTGCAGAATGCCGTTCCCCAGGGGGCGGTCCTTCGCGGTCAGAATGGCCCGCACCGTGAGCAGCGCGCAGGGCCAGTGACCGGCCTCGCACATTCCCAGGGCGACGCGGCAGATCAGCAACCAGCGATACACACCCGTGCCCGGTTCGTCCCCCGGCCCTTCCAGTCCGGACATCCACTCGGGTTGACCTGCAGCCGCAGTGGCTACACCCGCCAGTGACCAGCCTGCCAGGATGAACGGGTATAACAGCCGCGGGCCCCAGCGATCCGCCAGCCAGCCGAACAGGATCGAACCAAAGGCAAACGAAAACCCGAAGCAGCCTTCGAGCATGCCCACGCGGCTTTCTGTCAGGTTGTAGTTCGCTTTCAAGGTCGGCAACGTGACCGCCAGTGCCTGCCGGTCCATGTAATTCAGCATGGTGGCCAGCAGCAGCAGGCCACAGATGCTCCAGGCCCACGTTTGTTGACTTAACTTCACAGGTCCCAAGCCTTTCCACTCCACGCCACCAGGCGTTCCAGATATGTCGTTACACCCTTCGCGAACGTTGCGAACAGCAGGTCTCCTTTTTCCCGGCTGGCAGCCGAGGCGACGCCGATATGCCCTGGCAGACTGCGATCCGGCATAGTCCACCCCCGATACCCCGGCGCGGCCCCCTGCCCGAAAGGGATATTCGGCAGCGAGGCGACTTCCCCTTGCACCAGATCGGGACGTAACGCCAGCATCATCGAGGTTTCCCATTCGCCGGCATGGCCCATTTCCGGCTGTTGCAGCCCCCCTGCCCCGAGGTCCGGGCACGCGGCGTCCCAGTAGGTCAGGCTGCACAACAACAGATCGTTCCTCTGGCGGTATTTCTGCCGCAGTTCAAAGAGCGCCTGTTGGGCGGGGACGGCATTGCCGCCATGTCCGTTCAGAAACAGAATCCGCTGGAAGCCGTGATGCAACAGGCATTCCGCCTGATCGCGGAGCAGATCCAGGTAAACGCGTGGCGAAGCGGATACCGTTCCGGGCATATCCAGATGGTGGTGCGAATTTCCCAGCCATTGCAACGGGGCGAACAGCACATTCGAGGCAACGGGCTGCTGTTCCACCCGGCGTACAACTTCTCCCAAGAGCAGGCTATCGGTGAACAGGGGCATGTGGTGGCCATGCTGTTCCAAGGCGGCAACGGGAAACACCACTGGAGTCGCGCGCGAAAGTTGATCGACCTCGCGCCAGGTCATTTCATGCAATTTCATTGGCGATTCTCGATTCCAGAGTGCTCCACACATCGGCTCCGGCCGGCTGATCCCTCGCACTCATTCCAGGAAAAGCCCCACCCGGGAACCGCAACAAGGCACGTCGCCATCCCAGACATTCCTCACGGTCTCGGCGGAACAGTTTCGTCGCGACATTCCTACCGCACCGTTCCCGACAAAGGCATCCTGCCCAGCATACCGCTTCTCAGGCGAAGAACACTTTCTCCGCCGTGCCGCGCAGCAGGGCTTCCTTGTCGCTGGCCGACAGAAACTCGGCGCGATCTCGGATCAACGCCAGGGACTCTTCATAGGTATGGGGAGGTTGCACCTGATAGGGGCAGTCACTGGCCCACATCAGGCGTTCCGGTCCAAAGGCATCAACAACCCGCCGTATCATCGGCAGCAGATCGGTATAGGGAGCCTGCTTTTTGCCGAGGGCATAAAAGGCCGATGTCTTCACGTAGACATCGGGAAACTTCGCGAAACCGCACAGAGTGTCCAGCGCATCCTGTTCGATGTTGCCGCTGACACCGATCCGGGCGAAGTGATCGATGACGACTTTTGTGCCCGGAAACTTGCGGCACAAAGCCGCGATGTGTGGCAGATCCTGGGGATTGATCAACGGGCAAACGGCCAGCCCCTCGGCCCGGGCGGTTTGCCAAACCTGGGTCATGCCCGGGTCGTTTACCCACGAGGCCACGTCTTCTCCACGGGAGTGGAGTCGAAAGCCGCGCACGCCCTGCCGGGCCAGTTCCCGCATTTGCCGAGCGACATCCGGAGACTGCTGATCGACGATCCCGACTCCGGAAAATACTCCGGGATAACGGGCAATCATGTCGAGCATGTAGCGATTGTCAAACCGATAAAAGCTCATCTGAATCAGGACGATGCGGCTGACTCCCGCTGGCCGCGCATGCGCGAACAGTTCCTCGGGAGTGAAACTGGGTGGCTGCATGTCTTCACGCTGGAAATGCGGATCCAGCGGATATGCCTGCAGGTCGGGAGTCCAGACATGCACGTGTGCGTCAATCCAGCCAGGTTTTCCCGGCGGGTCCGCCTGGGTGGACCTCGCGAGAGGCAGCCCCATCAGCCCAGCAGCAGCCAGCACATTGAATCCGCGGCGAGAAATCATCGACTCACCCTGCATTGCGGCCCCCCTTGAAAGTGCCTCGTCTCTCCGAGCAACAGGCCAACGTCCCTTGGCCAATGGAATCGAACTGTCAATTTGCAGTGAATTGAATCCACCCGCTAATTGAAGTGAAATCGAGTATTGCCTATGATACAGAGAAAGTCAATCGTCCCCTCCGATCGGACATTCTCCGAAGGCAACGAATTTTTATGACCGTATTCAAGCCCCCTCGTGATCTGACGGAACTGCTCTCTTGCCTGATAGCCATCCCCAGCGTCAACCCGATGGGCCGTCCCCTGCAGGGTCCGGAGTTTCTGGAAACGCGGCTGAGTGACTGGCTGGTCGGTTATTTTGAATCCCTCGGCGTGGACTATGAGCGGATCCCCGTTGCCCCGGGTCGGGACAACGTGCTCGCGCGGTTCCATTCGAACGATTCCGCCCCCACTCTGCTGCTCGATGCCCATCAAGATACGGTTCCCGTGGAGGGGATGACCATTGCCCCCTTTGAGCCGGTGGTGAACTCCGGGCGGATCTATGGCCGGGGGTCGGCGGATGTCAAGGGAGGCATGGCGGCCATGCTGTATGCGTTTCGTCGTCTGGTCGAAGAACGCCCCGCCGGAGCGGCCAATGTCCTGCTAAGCTGTACCTGCGACGAAGAAGCGACCATTCTGGGAATTTCTGATCTGGTCACCTACTGGGGCCAGCCCAACGGGCGTTCCCGATTGCTCTCGACCCGGCCCGATGCCGCGATTGTCGCGGAACCGACCGAACTGGAGGTAGTCGTTGCCCATCGGGGCGTGGTCCGTTTCCGCATTCACACCACGGGACGTGCCTGTCACAGTTCGGACCCCAGCCAAGGCGAAAACGCAATTTACGGAATGGCCCGGGTGGTCACCTGCCTGGAACAGTATGCGGGAAAATTGCCCCAATGGTTTCAGCCGCACCCCCTGTGTGGGCCAGCGACACTGAGTGTCGGTCGCATCGAGGGAGGACAAAGCGTGAACATCGTTCCCGATCACTGCAGTATCGAAGTGGATCGACGCGTCACTCCCGGCGAGGACTGGGAACAAGTCATCCCGCATTTACGAAACTGGCTGGAACAACATCTCGACTTTTCGATCATGATCGATGCCCCCTGGCTGAGCAGCCCCGCCTTGGGGGACGATCAAAACGGCTGGCTGGCGGAAGCCTTGCTCGAGCGGGTCGAGGCGGTGGCCGGTTGCAGCCGAGCGGTCGGTGTCCCCTACGGGACACATGCTGCCCCCATCGCGGCGGCTGGCGTTCCAGCCGTGGTGTTTGGCCCTGGATCCATCGCGCAGGCTCACACGCGTGATGAGTACATCGAAATCGATTCCCTGGAAAGTGCGGCCGAAGTGTATTTTCAACTCTGCGCCGCGCCTCCGGTTGTTTCGGTCAACACTCCGAAAAATAACCACATGCCCAGTTGTGCCGAGTGAATACGCGGGGAATCCGAGCCGCCAGCGATAGCCGCGGGTGTTTCGGGAATCCGTCTGCCTTCATCCGACGCTGCCGTGCAAGGCTCGGAGTTAGCTCGCACGGGCGGAAAAGCCGACCAGTGGCGCCCGACGGAGTCCACTGGAGTGGAACGAAACGGGAATCAGGCAGACCAAACGGGGCCCGCTTCCCGACGGGCGCGGCTAGATTGTGCCATGCCCTCACATCACAGGCTGGTGAGCATGGCACCCGACGCGAAACCTCCACATCAGCGCCTAATGTCCCCTCGTAAACGAACATCCCCGCGCTGCAAAAAAAAGCCGCTCACGTGGGACGTGAACGGCTGAATGTTGCCACCTGATCAAGCAGGGACTATTCGGTCTTCGGTGCTTCGGCAGCAGGTTCGCCGGCAGGTTCGCCAGCCGGAGCAGCAGGAGTTTCTTCGGCAGGGACAGCGGCGCCAGCGCCGGCGTCGGAACCGCCTTCGCTCGGAGCCCCTTCGCCCCCTTCGCCACCCGCGGGAGTGCTGGGAGTTGTCGGAGTTGCTGCCGGCTCACAACCGACGGTTGCGAATGTCAGTGTGGATGCAAGCATAACGGCCAAGCCGCTCTTCCAAACTTGTGTCAAGTTCATCTGTCGTCCCTCTCTGAAGTGTGAATAAAGACCCACCGATTGTCACCTCGGCAAATGGTAGCCAAGCTACCGACGCAGGAATACTTCCGTGCTGTCTGTACAACGCGGATTTCCTCCGTTGGGATCATAAGTACGACGATTTCTTGACAAATTCAACTCTACCGGCTTGTTTTCCGCCTAATATGCAAAAACTTTTATTTCAGATCCTCTCTCTTCGCGCTCATGCCAAACGCTTTACGCCTGGAGATGCAATGCTCCCCATGCGACATGGGAGTTGCTGAAGTCGCGCCAAAAAAACACCGCGTGCGGGAAATCGCGAGAACGATACGGTTCTCGTCCTCTTCAACACGCGGGGAGGGATCCGGTGCCGCAATTACCGCTTTTTCAGGCTTTCCTGCGGCGGCGCGGCCAGAGTTTCGACCGGCTTGGATCGGGAGGCACCCGGATCCGCGGGTAATTCCGCTGCCGGTTTCTGCTTGATCTCTTCGATGCCAACCGACAACTTCCCCTCGGCCGCCTGATCCGTCACGGAATCAGGTTCCGCGGGAGTGATTTCGGGGAGCAGCAGGGGTTCTTCGGCAGCCAGCGGCTGACTGGGGGTCTTCCCGTCCGATTTTTCGGGGAACAACATTGCTTCAGGCCGTTTTTCCGGCAGGGGCATTTCCACGGCCAGATCGACTGCACGGGGAATGGGGGTTTCGGAAGGCTGAATTTCGGGATTAGGCCACGCCATGCCCCGGGCACGATCGCGATACAGCGACAGCGCCGCGACGGAGTGGTAAAGGGGCCCGCATTCCGCCGAATCGTTCCGGTGGTCGATCATTTTCTGGGCAATAAATCGGATGCCACGTTCGACCCACTCTTCCGAGAACTGTCGGTCATCGACGGCAACCATCAGCCATTCCATGATGTGACCGGTCGAGGCAATTTCCTCGCTAAAGGTTTTCGGGCTTCCATAACCGCGAAAATACTGGGTGGGGAAGGAACCATCTCGGCGTTGCAGCGAACGGGCCGCCACAATGTAACGCTTTACCTTCTGATCCGCCTGCAGCCAGACCCCGCGCAGTTGTCCCCCCTTCCGCACGTAGTTATTGCGGGCGACGGACAGAGCATACAGATTATGGGTCCCGCCGCATGCCGCCTTGGTTACCTCCGTCTTCACTTGATCCTGCACGAGGCGTTCCAGGCTCCACATTTCGCCCCGCCGGGTCATCCAGGTTTCTTCGGAATCGAGATAATGCGTCAGGAACCACAGCGTCCAGGTCTGTTCCTCGTTGGGATTCAAGTCGACCTTGGCATTGTTAATGATGTCTTCGACACTAATACTCCCCTCGGTCACGCGGAAACGGTGATCCCGGGGCAGATTGCACATTACCATCAGCGCCAGCGACTGATTCGGATGCCCTTCGAAATGATAGGGGGCCGTAAAACGATGCGCTCGGCCTCCATGGGGAGTTTTTTCAAACCAGGGCAAATCCCGGAAGTAGGGATTCGTGGTCGAAAGCCAGTCGATAGCCGAAACCAGTTCACCATCCAGTTCCAGCAAGAACTCGCGCCGCAACGCATTCAGTCCGTGATAAATCTGCCAGGGAGAATGCTCGTTGGCAACCAGAAATCGCCGCGAGGAAATCTCAATGGCCTCGTCGACCAGATTCAGTAAATCGCGGTTGGGCGTACGTGGCTGCTTGGCGACGACCCGAGGCGACGGGATCGCCCCCAATTCGGCAGGTGCCGTGATCGGTTCCTTGGCCGAGAGAGAACCACACCATGCGAGCAATCCCAGAGCCAGCAATAACGTATTCGGCACGATCTTCGTCATCGGTTGGAAAACTTCCAGTATGTTGATTAAGTGCGAGCAAGCATTCGAGTTGGATTGAGCGACTGATGTCACGTGGTATTGCATGCACTGAGTGAAATCAGGGCAGGTGTTTGGGCAAGCTTGAGGGACAGGGCATTTGGGATTTACGTTCACCAGATTCTATCACGTGGGACTATATGCAAACTTCACAACGCGAAGATAGACCTGTTTGTGGACAGGGCTTTTGGGATTCAATTTGTAGAATTTCCCATCCTGCAGTACGGAGGGAATCGCCCCCTCTCGTCAACTCCCCGCTTGGAAGAACGCCTATTTGGCCAGTTTTGTCCAATTTATGGAGTCAAGTCTGTTTACAACCGCAACTCTCATTATCAATAAACGTCTGACGTTTGATATCGATCCAGATGCGTCTGCCGCGTTAGGAAAGTTTCCGTAGTCTCTACTGGTACACCACCAACCCGGGCCCCTCCTTGCAAAACAATACATTTGTTTACAATTTGCCACAATTACGGAAATTTGCCCCCCGGTTTACCCCATGCCAGCCTCGCTTCTTGACGATGGCCCCCCGAAACGATAGTCTTTCCCGTAAGTGAACGCACTCCCCTGCCGAACTCTCTGCAAGGGACGAAAACACGCTCCGCAAGGTCCCGTAGCTCAGTTGGTTAGAGCGCTTGCTTGACATGCAAGAGGTCGTTGGTTCGAGTCCAATCGGGACCATTGCTTAACTGCTTACCGGGCGTAGGTTTACGTCACTCGCCATTCTCGCGATGCAGTAGTAACTACACACTTTCGAGTTGTTCACTGATCTGAACGACCCCCGAAAGTGCCAGCGAGAAAGGCGTTTCTCATGGCTCGCAAACCCGCTCCCCCGTCCTACGGTCTACAAAGGCGACTGGCCAGGCATATACCCGCATCAACGGACGGATGATCTATCTGGGGGGAATACAACTCCCCGGAAAGCCGTCAGAAATGGGCCGAAGTCGTGACCGACTGGTCTGCCGGGAATCTCGACAAGTACGGTTCTGCCGTTTCCGTGGCTCGGCTGGCTGCGGGCCGTCCGCGAAATGCAGGCTCTTCTTTACGAAACCGCATGAACTATCCCCGCCTGATAAGACATCAACCGCATGAATCAGATTTTCCATATCCGCAACGACGGGACGCTGGTCGAAATGAACGAAACACCATTCGCACGCGAAACTGATTTTCAGTCGCTGCTGCAGAAGTATCCGAATCTGCTCTCGATCAATCAGCTCGACAACGATGATCCCTGTCGCTGGCTCGAAATCGACCGCGAAATGCGGCTCTCGGCCGACGAGAGCACATCCGGCCGGCTGGCGCTCGATCATCTCTACCTCGATCAGCGGGCCATCCCGACGCTGATCGAGGTCAAACGCAAAGAAGACACCCGCATCCGTCGCGAAGTCGTCGGGCAGATGCTCGACTACGCCGCCTGCGCCGCGGTCAGCTGGACTCACGGCGACCTGCAGACCCGCTTCGAGCAGCGATGCGAACAGGCCGCTCTCGATCCTGATGCCGAACTCGAAACCTTCCTCGATGAAGACCAGGACCCCGACGAGTTCTGGCAGCTGGCGAACACCAACTTGCAAAGCGGACGCATCCGGCTCGTCTTCGTCGCCGATCTCATTCCGCTCGAACTGCGCCGGATCATCGAGTTCCTGAACAAGCAGATGGACCCGGCCGAAGTGCTGGGAGTGGAACTGAAACACTATTCCGGCGACGGACTTTCGAGTCTTGTTCCTCGCATTATTGGACAGACTGCTGAAGCTACGGGGCGGAAACGTTCCGCAAGTCATTCCACTTCAGGTACGATCGAATCCTGGACCGCTACCGCAGAATCCAAGGGCGTTGGAGAACTCTTCCAGGCTCTTTTTGAACAGCTCGGGGAAACATTCACTCGTACCACCGTCGCTGGCTACGGCATAGCATTTATGGATTTTGCGGGCGACGCTCGAAGTCCAACTACGATGGTCCGAATTAATCCGCGGGTCGCATCCCCTGAGAAGGGAATCCGTTATATTGCCTTCCCCGATCGACTTTCTCAGCTCTGCGGAACAACGGCCGAAGACGCGGAGAATTACCTCCCTAACTTTGAGAAGTACCGCACTCCCACAACGGCTGGACGTCGCTATGTCGGCTACTTTCGCCACATAGACGAAGTCCAGCAGCTCGCAAATTACGTCAAAACGAATTGTTCGAAATAAGCTCACATGGTCAGCTCGACGCAAAACAAATCGATCCAGGACATCATGCGGAAGGACCGCGGCATCAATGGCGATGCGCAGCGGATCGAGCAGCTCGTCTGGATGATCTTTCTCAAGGTCATCGACGACCGGGAATCCGAACAGGAACTGCTCGACACGAACTACAAGTCCCCGCTCCCCGATTATCTCCGCTGGCGGAACTGGGCCGCCGATCCCGAAGGCATGACCGGCGACGAGTTGCTCGACTTCGTCGATAATAAGCGAAAACACGCGATTTACGACACACTACAACCAAGCCGGGGTCATTTTCTGGCGAGTAAAAACTCCATGACCACACAGGGGAATCGGCGAGATTTTTTTGTGGCGTTTTGATGGGGATACTCATGCGGTCGTAGGTACTCCCCGCGAGAGGGGCCGAAGTCTGTATCACGGCGAACTGTTGAAGGCCAAGATACACTTTCTTTCGCCTGCAGTGACAGTCTTTCCGACAGTCCCCTTACTCACGGAGGGGGGGAGGCGTGAATTCTGGCAGCAACGGAACGATATACCGATGGTTTATCGACGCGTATTTCGTCACCAGTTTTCAATGTTTTTCCGACAGCAAGTCCGGAGGGACCAGCACACGAAATCAAGCGAAAAAGGCTGCGGGAACCGGACGCGGCTCATAGACGAGCCAGCGGCCCCTGCTGTCCAAAGCGGACTTCATCCTGAAGGTAAATCCACAACTGCTTGTCGGGATGCACGGCGGATTTCTCTTCCAGTCGCTGTGGTAGACTCTCCTGGACTTCCCGCACGGCGACGGGATCGGCCTTCCGGTGCTTGGGCGCGGCTGCAAATAAGATTAGCCCAAGCGAGGCAACAACCAATACGCCAACGACAATGAACGGATCAGCCCCAGTTCCTGGGACAGCATTCGTTGAATCTCGACGCCACGGTGCGAACAGACGCGATCGCTCGGCCTGGGCCCGGCTTCCAGTCGCTGGCGAAACTGTTGCTCCTGTTCAGGCGAGAGAGGAATGCCGGGGGACCGCAGACTCTAGCCGCGATAGAGCAGCCACAGGTACACAGAACCGCCAAGCATGGCACTAAAAAATAGTATTGCGGTGACATGGCGCAGCACGCGGGTCACGCGGCGGCACTTCTGAAAAAACAGAGAGCAGACGAATCCGATGGCGAATGCAATTGTCAATTTGACAAGGGGATTGGCTGGCTGGGAGGTGTTGAACAGGACATAGAGCGAAACGCCAATCGAGGCAATGCCCAGAAAATTTGCAAATTTCTCGTCGGCGTCCAACGGAGCGGGCCGAGTCTTTGTCGATCGAGTCGCGTCGTGTCCCCGTCCCCGGACGGCGCGAGGCGTTTGCTGTCGATCTTTGTGCTGTGTTGGCAGTCGATCGTTGTGCCGTGGCTGCTTTCGGGTGGGGATGATCGGATCTGGCGTATAAATACGCCCCGTTCCTCCGCAGGCACAGCAGGGGTTTCTGACCTCGACCTGAACGTAAAGCGGGCCGCCATTGCTGGACGGATTGGGAACACTCTCCGAACGGGTGACGTAACCGCTTCCCCAGCAGGCGTGGCAAGTTTCGCTGGACATACTGATTCTCCCGCACGATGTTATAGAAAATGTCGCTACCAATTCCCTCGGGAAATTTCACCCGCTGGCCCAAGTGCCGAGAGCCACGACATCCAGCGAAATAAAAGACACGATGCAATAGAAAGTTTCATTCGGTCGTTATGTCAGAGAACTGAGTCTGTAGATCGCTACTCAGAGCTTTGTAGGTCCTCTCGGCATAGGCACGCAAATCCTGCGAATCGTTTTCAACTCGCTTACGGATGAGTTCGATGCCGCGGCGACAAAGGCGAGTGTCAGCAGCAACACCGTGCCCAACACGAACTTTCCCCGGCCAGACTTGCGAACTGTGCCAGACGCATCTTCCTCGTGGGGCTGCTCCATCGCGGCAATTGTTTCGGCGGGGAATAACTTCTTGAGGGATCCAGCGTTCCGAGTCTTCTCGGCGTACTGGGGTCTGGCGGTCGATCTCCCCTGTCTTCACCAGGCTTGCCAACTGAGGCGATGTCACTGGTCCCAGAATGTCATCTCCACGACGATAGTACCACTGTGGCATGAGAGATCCCTTTCACAGGAATTCCAAACTTTCAATTTACGTTTGAGCGCCCAGTCCCGGCGACTACTCATAAAACGCGGAAGCGCAACAGAAAACGATGCTGCGAAAAGTTAATGCGGATTGCACACCTGCACTGCGACACATGCAAAAAAAATGGCCAGCATACAGGCAGTGACCATTTCTTTCTTGAGCAGCCACCGCTCCTCGCCTCGGAGTTCGGCCATCAACAGTTCCGTGAGTTTCACCCTGCCAGGATCGTGGGCCGGAATGAAGGAGAACCACCCATGGATGCCGACCATCACGAAAATCAGACTTACCAGAACGTTCAAGGTTCGCACTTGAGGGGGAGGCACTCGGGGGGTGTATTCGCCATTCCAGGCCGGGGGCTGGGCGGCTCCCTCGTGCGGTCGTCCACACTTGGGGCAGGCCGGGTGCCACGACGGTGTCCGGATCTCTCACAGGGGTCAACAAAACAGGATAGCCGACCTCGACCAACTAGCCGCGCCCGTCAGGAAGCGGGCACGCGGGCGCGACAACTCGAAATCACTCGTCCGATACAGGGTCCACTATAGTGAATCTCATCGCGACATTTGCGGCTCAAACGTGGCCCGCTTCCTGACGGGCGCGGCTAGTTTTCTGGTTATTTCCAGACAAACTTTACCCCAGGGGCCATTGAGCGAGAAATGTGGGGTAATCCCCTCTCAACGGATGCAACCGGGCTCAGGGGGACGGCGGGTTCGTGCCTGCGTAATCTGGCAGAACTGTTGCTCATCCCGCGATTCTGGCTCATTAACGAGCAAGCACCTCGGTCGCAGGTTGGTTGTTGATGGTTTCCAGCGTCGGGATCGCCAAAAGAAAATCACGGTGGGTATGAATCAAGTCGTCACTGGCCGCAAAATGCTGCAGTGGCATCCACTGTAACGGTGACAGGTCAGTGACTCGAGTTGCAAGAATATGAACGTACGTCAGTGGCATACCATGCAGTACAGAGAGGTCGGCAATGCGAGTGCCATTCGCACTCAGTTTGGTCTGTAGGGTTTTCCTTGTCGGATGGAACCGGACAGCAGTATGCCCCCATCAACTGGTGCATCACGCCACTGGGGCGGAATGTCGAGATCGTCTTTCGTTGACAACGATGCGCAATGTCGACAATCCGACTCCATCCACCCCTTTGTTGCGCAAGATGCAACCCGAGGAAGTCGCCGCGTTCTCGCCGGAAGTGCCTGTCTCCTCCCCGCAAGCCTGCCTGGCATGGACATTTCCGCAATGATCAGTGATCATGGATATTTCCGGTCAGAAACATTCTGGCCCGTGACTATCAATCGCAGCAATACACGAACCAGGGGGGATCCATGGAGAATTTACATAACGATATCTTGCGGGACGAGCGGCGGCGTTTCATTAAGCAGGCAGGCGGACTGCTGGCCGCGGGGACGGCTGCCTGGGCGGCACCTCAACCGCACGTGCATGCAGGTGAAGACAGCACCATTCGCCTGGCTCTCATCGGCTGTGGCAACCGAGGGAACGGTGCGGTGGCCAATGCCCTCAACACGTCTCCCCAGGGACCGATCAAACTGTATACCGTGGCGGACCTGCACGAGGGGCAGATCGAACTCTCGCTCCGCACTTTGCAAGAGAAATACGCCGATAAAATCGACGTTTCCCAGGATCGGAAATTTCTGGGATTTGAAGCCTACAAGCAGGCCATCGACGCCCTTCGCCCCGGAGACATCGCGATGTGCACCACGCGGGCCTACATTCGTCCGGTGCATGTGGAATACGCGGTTCAACGGGGAGTACATGTTTTCATGGAGAAGCCCTTTGCCTGCGACCCTGCTGGGCTGCATCGCATGTTAAGGGCCGGGCGGGAGGCGGATAAAAGAGGGGTGAAAATCGCGGCCGGTCTGCAGTGCCGTCATTCCCCCGCCCGGGCGGCCCTCATTGAACGCATCCGCGATGGCGAACTGGGAGAGATGTCCTACATCCGGGCGAACCGCCTCACATCGCGGAACTGGATGGGAGACATGGGGGAGAAATCAAACGATCTTGCCGAGCAGTTAAAGTTCGGCAAGATTAACCTGATGTGGGTCGGTTCGGGACACATGGTCGATAATCTGATTCACCAAATTGATGAGTGCTGCTGGCTGATGGACGGTTGGCCGGTTTCGTGTCACGGCATGGGGGGCCGGGAGGTCGGCAGCACGGACCACGGCCAGAATATCGACACCTACTCGATGGAGTACACGTTCGCCGATGGCCGCAAGGCGTTTTGCGGTTTCCGCCGGGCACTCAAGGGTCAACAGGAATTCGCGACATACGTGCATGGTTCGAAACGGGCGGCTCAGTTCTCCGGTAACGTCCATGCCGCCACGGTCCACATGTTCAAGGATCATCACATCCACAAGGACAACATCGCCTGGTCCCCTACTCCCGATGCCCAGCAGCCGTGGGATTACGAGTGGATTAACTTCATCGACAGCATTCGCAATGACCGGCCGCACAACGAAGCGGAACGGGCGGTGTATTCCGACTACGCCTCCCTGATGGGCCGGGCGGCGGCTCACATGAATCAGATCGTCACCTGGGAAGATGTCACCAACTCACAATTCCAGTTCTGCGAAAACCTCGACAAACTGGATTACGACAGCCCACCCCCCATCACTGCCAATGCAGAAGGTTACTTCCTCGCCCCCCACGCCGGCATCTGGAAGGAACTCTGAGAAATCGCGAGGCCATCGGCGGTACGGCTTGTTCGGCTGTTGAAGGGTGATTCGCAAGCAGGCGTGTCTGGCAGCAGGTTGGGGGGATGTGTTCTGCTGCCATTGGCACGCACGCCGAGATCAGTGCTTGTGATCGTGTTCGTGGGGCGTGGCGGAAATATGCACGTCGTATGTTTTTTCGCCGATCGTAATGCTGAGGTCTCCGTACAGTTCGAGCACCGACTTCACGCCTTCGGGGAGTGGGCCCTCGTTGACGAACTGGGAGGACGTTCCCTCCGCTTCACCGGTCTGGGGGGTGGCTTTCAGGGCGATCGCCGTTTCGGTTTCTCCGGCCTCGAGTTTCAAGGTGAGGGCATCGGTTTTGATGGCGACGGGTCCCTCGGCATGGGCATCCAGGACATACAGGGTCAGTCGGGGTTCCTCCTCCGCCACGACGACTTCGACGTTGTATTCGTGCGAGCCAACTTCCACCAGGAGTCCGCCGTGCGGAGCGGCATGATGATGATCGTGTTCTTCGTGCTTGGGCACCAGATCTTCATCGGTCACCTCGCGATATCCCCCTCCGCCGCCACAGCCGACCAGAACCGCCGAAGCACACAGGGCAAGAGCCAGTTTCCAAGATGCAAACCGATGCATAACCGTTTTCTCCTGAATCACAAAAGTTGAATCGCAAACGTCTACTTTGAACCGATGAATCGCCTGTTCGAGATGTACAGGCCCACCAGGAATCATCTTATCGAGGCCGATGCCTCTGACAATTGTGATACGTCGCGGAAATGAAAATCGTTTGCAAAAAACAAAAAAAGCCGACCCATGCGGGTCGGCGAGCGGGTGGCAGAGGTGGCGGGGATCAATCCCAGCTCAGGGTGCCTCCGGTCTGGTATTCGGTGACGCGGGTTTCGAAGAAGTTTTTCTCCTTGGCGAGGTCCATGGTTTCGCTCATCCAGGGGAAGGGGTTGCTGGAGGAGAACTGCGTGGGCAAGCCGATACGTTCCAGGCGGCGGTCGGCGATGTGTTGGACATAATCGCGGAACAGGTTGCCGTTCAGTCCGAGCACGCCCCGGGGGAGGCAATCGCGGGCATAATCGATTTCCAGTTCGACGGCCTGCTTGACCAAGTCGACCATTTCGGCCTGAAATTCGGGGGTCCAGACGTCGGGATTTTCGTGCTTGATACCGTTGATCAGGTCGATGCCGAAGTTCAGATGCGTGGTTTCATCGCGCAAGATGTATTGGAACTGTTCGCCGATGCCGGTCATCAGGTTGCGGCGGTGGAAGGAGAGTATCATAACGAAGCCGGTGTAGAAGAAGATCCCTTCCATGATCAGGTAATAGCCGATCAGGTTGCGGAGGAACATCTGGCGGCCTTCGAAGGTTTCGGTCGTGAACTCATCGTTCAGCACCTCGGCGGTGAGCCGCATTTCGAATTCGTCCTTGCGGGCAATGACCGGGACTTCGTGATACATGTTGAACACTTCCCCTTCGTCCAGTCCGAGGCTGTCGACCACGTACAGGAACGTATGGGTGTGCACGGCTTCCTCGAACGCCTGTCGGAGGAGGTACTGGCGGCACTCCGCATTGGTGACGTGCTTGAAGATGGCAAGGACCAGGTTGTTCCCCACCAGGGACTCGGCGGTGGAGAAGAAGCCGAGGTTCCGCATGATGACGAGGCGTTCGTCGGCGGAAAGCTTGTTGGATTTCCAGACTTCGATGTCCTTGGTCATGGGCACTTCGGTCGGCATCCAGTGATTGGCGCAGCCGTTGAGATAGTGCTCCCAGGCCCAGTTGTACTTAATGGGCATGAGCTGATTAACATCGACCTTGGCGCAGTTAACCAACCGCTTCTCGTTGGCCTTGAAGCGTTCGGTCGGTGCGTCGAGAAGTTGCTGTTCTTGGATGGAAAGGGGAGGCATGGTAGATCACTCCTTTGAGGTTTAATGCGAGGGTATTGTTTTGTATTGGGGTGTTGGTGCTTTTTGGTTTGAACCACAGAGTCACAGCGCGGCTTTTGCCGTAATCAAATTCCAGGATGTTGATGTTGTCGCGATATACGCCCCTGTTTGAGAGCCGGATAATTTGTTGAAATCTAATCGCGAAAAACTGAAAAACCACTGAGAGGACCAATGCTGTAAATATTGCCTCGAAAGGGCCTGGAAAACTAGCCGCGCCCGTCAGGAAGCGGGCCAGGCGGGCGGTTTCTCACGAAACACCTCTTTGGCACAACCTCAGTATTTTCAATGTGTTGCGGAAATCTTGATCCCAGTCTGGCCCGCTTCCTGACGGGCGCGGCTAGTTCGTCGAAGTCAGCAATCCTGTTTTATTGACCCGGGTGAGAAATCCGGGCTAACGCCTATTACTGACATGCCTCGCAATCCGGGTTGTTGGGGTCGCACGTCTGGCCGACCAGGGTGGCGGGAATTTCCGTGAATTGTGCTTCGTCCGGGTGGGCGCGGTCGATGCGGATGTCGCTGGAGTTGCTTTTGCTTTTCATCCAGCGGGGTTGAATGCCGAACTTGTTGACGTCGACCGTCGATTTTTCCACCTGGGTGGCGGCCAGCGTGCGGAGGTAATACGTGGTTTTAAGTCCTTTTTTCCAGGCGTCCAGATACATCTCGTGCAGTTTTTTACCGTTGGGGGCCTGCATGTAGAGGTTTAGGGATTGCCCCATGTCAATCCACTTCTGTCGTCTCGCGGCACATTCGACCAGCCAGTAGGGATCGACCTCGAAGGCCGTCTTGTAGCGTTCGCGAATGTCCTCGGGAATGCGGGTGATCTCCGAAAGGCAGCCGTCGTAGTATTTGATGGCCTCCAGCATGTTGGCGTCCCAGAGATTCTGGGCCTTCAGTTCATTCACGAGCACGGTGTTGATCTGCGTGAATTCGCCAGAGAGGTTGCTTTTCACATAGAGATGCTTGTAGCTGGGCTCAATCGACTGCGACACACCGATGATGGTAGAGATCGTGGCGGTAGGAGCGATCGCCATGCAGTTGCTATTGCGCATGCCGTGCTGGCGTACGGCTTCGCGGACGATCTGCCAGTCGAGCGTCATGCCGCGATCGACTTCGATCGCCTGGCCGCGTTGTTCTTCCAGCAGATCAATGGTATCAATGGGAAGCAGGCCCCGATCCCACTTCGAACCGGCGTAGGTGGAATAGCGTCCGCGTTCGCGGGCCAGTTCGGAGGAAGCGAGGATGGCGTAGTAGGAAATGGCTTCCATGCTGCGATCGGCAAATTCGACCGCGGCGGGACTGGTGTAGCTGAGTTGCATGGCCAGCAAGGCATCCTGGAAGCCCATGATACCCAGGCCCACAGGGCGATGTCGCTGGTTGGCATTTGCAGCTTCTTCCGTGGGGTAGTAGTTGATGTCGATCACGTTATCGAGCATCCGCAAGGCAATAAACACGGTTTCCCGCAGCATTTCCAGATCGAGTTGGCCGTCGCGAATGTGGGCCTTCAGGTTGATGGAGCCCAGATTACAGACCGCGGTTTCGCCGGCGGAGGTGTTCAGCAGAATTTCCGTGCAGAGATTGCTACTGTGAACCACGCCGCAGTGATCTTGCGGGGAGCGCAGATTCGAGGGGTCTTTCCAGGTGATCCAGGGATGACCGGTTTCGAACAGACGCGTCAGCATTTTTCGCCACAGTTCAATGGCACTGACGCGGCGATGCATGCGGAGTTCGCCCTCGTCGGCGAGTTTTTCGTAATAGCAATAGCGATCTTCGAAGGCCTTGCCGGTCAGGTCATGCAGATCGGAGACTTCGTCGGGGCTGAACAGTGTCCATTCGGCATTGGCCTCAACCCGTTTCATGAACAGGTCGGGGATCCAGTTGGCGGTATGCATATCGTGCGTGCGCCGGCGATCATCCCCGGTATTTTTGCGGAGTTCGAGGAAATCCTCGATGTCGAGATGCCAGGTTTCCAGATAGGCACAAACGGCGCCCTTGCGTTTGCCTCCCTGGTTGACGGCAACGGCGGTATCGTTGACCACCTTGAGGAACGGAATCACACCCTGGCTCTGACCGTTGGTGCCGTGAATGTGGGCGTTGGTCGCGCGAATGTTGGTCCAGTCGTTCCCGAGTCCGCCGGCCCATTTGGAGAGCTTGGCGTTATCGGAAATGACCTTGAAGATGTGTTCAAGATCGTCGCTGACGGTCGAGAGATAACACGAACTGAGTTGAGGATGCAGCGTGGCGGAGTTGAAGAGAGTTGGGGTAGCGGAGGTAAAGCGGAAGGTGGAGAGAATGTTGTAAAACTCGATCGCCCGTTGTTCCTTGTGCTCTTCGTTGATGGCCAGCCCCATGGCGACTCGCATCCAGAAAAACTGGGGCGTTTCGATTCGGCGGCCTTCCACATGAATCAGGTAGCGGTCGTAGATTGTTTGCAGGCCCAGGTATTGGAAGAGTTCGTCCCGTTGCGGCTGCAGAGCTTCGGAAATCAGCGTGAGATTGTATTCGCGCAGTTCGGGCGTGAGCCGCTCGGCGGCGATCCCGTCGATGACATAGTGCTCGAATTGATGCCGATATACCTGCTCCAGCTTTCGGGCGGAGGGAGCACTTCCCAGGGCGTCGTGATAGATCACGTTCAGCATGAGCCTGGAGGCGACCTGATCGTAGGCGGGATCGCGTTCGATGCGGGCGCGCACGGCGAGAATCATCGCGCGATAGATTTCCTTGGTGGTAATCCCATCGTAAATCGACTTGAGCACCTCTTCGAGGATCTCTTCCTGCGAGCAGACCTCTTCCAGTCCCTGACAGGCTTCCCGCAGACGGGCCGCGATGCGATTGGAGTCGAAGGGGACCCGGGTCCCCTCTTCCAGAGTTACGGTGATCTGGACACGTTCGGCCCGCTCGTCCGCAAAACCCTCTTCTCCACGCAGAGCCCGCAGTTTCGCATGTTCGGCACGATAGACGATATAACGTCGCGCGACGCGATAGTGGCCATGCTTCATCATCAGCATTTCGACGGCGTCCTGCACATCTTCAACATCAACCCCCTGCCTGGTGCTGGCGGGAATGGCAATTTGCTCCGCGACTTCCGTGGTGATACGCCGAACAGTCTCAATGACTTCGGGATCGAGTGGCTGATTATCCAACAGGTTCAATTCCGCCCGGAATGCATTTTCCATGGCCTTGCCGATGCGATTCATATCGAACGGCGCCATGCGTCCATCTCGTTTTCTGACAATCCAATCCGTTTGGGGGCGAGTCATTCCGGTAAGCTCCTGATAAATTGACAAATAGCCGATCACAAATTGTTGCGAATACCGCCAAGGCGAACTGGCCATGCATTCACTGCATTCAGCAGCGCGCAGCACGCCACCAGATGCGGGGAAGACAGGGGTCACAACCAGACGCAGGGACCGATCAGCAGCGAGAACGCCACCGGGAACCTCGCCTGGTATGCAGTCGCCGGGGGACTGCTTTTGAGCTGGAGAAGGATTTCAGCACGACTGATTCCATTCCGTCACTCTCCATCGACAGTATACACAATAACACTGTACATCGAATTGGAAAAATCACAAGGGTCGCGTCACAGAGTTGACGAACCTGCGGGTTTTCCTGCTTCGTATTGAGCATGTGGGAAACGCCGTTCTGGCGGGAAGACGTCATGCCTCCCGTGGTCAGTGTGTTTCCCACAGACGCAATATAAAGGAACTGTGAAGGCTGTCAACACTAAATATTGTATGTGTCGACTTTGTGAGCCACAAGAGATAAATCGAATTTGTGGAAAAGTCCCCAACTCCCTGTGTATCAGGCGTCTTCTGCCGATGGGGTGCGTAGATAACCTGTGGAAAAAATTTTGCGGCACGTTCCGGATAGTGTACAACTTCCCCCGGGAGCCTTTCCAGTGAACAGTCTGTGGCGGGGGAGAAGAGACGGGGGGCCCCTAGCGAGAGAGGTTTCCGTAATTGCTGATTTACCATGCAATTACACTCTGTCCGGCGAGGTCTTCTCGCGGAATTTGGGGGAGAATGCAGGGGAGTACCATTTGCCGGTCTGCTGTTGCGGAAAAATCCGAGAAGATCGCGTCGGTTTTTCGAGGCGGTCTCAATTTGTCGGGGGGAGCGGTTCGATAACTCAGATAGGGCAAGCTGTAACGATTGTATGGATTATGCGCGTGGCAGGTCGGTGAAGTTTCGATCTTGTCAACGGGAGGCTCCGCCCCGGTCGTCGCGGCGTGATGAAAATCAATCGGGTGGAATGACTGAGGGATCACACGTTGCCCCGATTGATCACGGGCCATATATCACCAGGCAAGAACGAGGTTGAGTCGATGAGTTTATGCCAAGGCTGCCATTCCGGTTGTTGCCGTTCATTTGCCGTGCCTATCACCGGGGCGGATATGATCCGATTGGAGCGAGAGACCGGGAAGACATTCTGGGATTTCGGGTGTCGCTGGGCCGACGAGAGTGGAGCCATTGCGGGAAACTACGCGCCTCATTTTCATTTTCAGGATGAACCGTCGACTCCCTTTGTGATATGCCTGAAACATGAGGAAAGCGATTATCATCCGGGAACGGCTCGCTGCCAATTTCTACAGGAATCCCCTCCCGATGCCACGCGCCCCGTCGGGGCGGCTCACTGCGGTATTTACAACGGCCGACCGGCCGCGTGCCGAGTGTTTCCCACCAAGTACGACGTGGGAAATGAATTGCCGATTATTTATCCCGTGCCCGAATATGGTCGCGCGGAGCAACGGCCAGAATACAGGCTCTGCCCGCGGCAATGGAGTCCGGAGGATGTCGATTCGCTCGAGGTAGCACAAGATCTGGCGGTGGCGCGTTACGAGATTCAGTTCTTTCATCGGCTCGCTGAAATGTGGAATCGTCACGCGGGTGCCTGGGAGATCTTTCCGGATTTTCTCCGGGATGTGTATCAGCGGCGGATTACTTTGATGCCGGAGGCTTGTGCCCAGCCCGAGTTGACACCCGAGGAACTCTCCGCTGAAGAGGAGGAATATCGGCGCAATGTGGTAAAAATGCCCCGTCCCGCGTCGAATCAGCGCGAAGCGGCTTGAGTCGTTGGGCAATTGCGATATTCTCGTGCGTATGTCCGCCAGTCACCGTGACAACACCACGAATGCCCGTACCGCCCTGCCGGGCGAAGCGTTTCCCACCGCCTCAGTGGACCTGCTGCGGCGGCGTGGGAAGTTGTTGGGCGTCGTTCGGGATTACTTCCAATCCCACGGGTATTGGGAAGTGGAAACGCCGCTGCTTTCGCGCGACACGGTCATCGATGTCCATCTGGAGCCCTTCACGGTGACGGGAGATTTCGGAGGGGTGACCGGTCCGGCCACCTTTTATCTGCAAACGTCGCCCGAATTCTGCATGAAGCGACTGCTGGCCGCCGGGGCTGATCGGATCTACCAGCTAACCCGCGCGTTTCGGCAGGGAGAGCGGGGACGACTGCATAATCCGGAATTCACGATGCTTGAGTGGTACGCGTGCGGCGACGATCACTTCCAGCAGATGACGATGGTCGAAGGATTGTGCCATGCGCTGTACCAGTCGGCGGGGTTGCGAGAGTCTCCTGCCGTGCCGTTCGAGAGGCTCCGTTATGCACAAGCCTTCGAGGCAGCGCTGGGAGCGAACGTGCTGGAGATGACGACGGCGGAACTGGAAAGGCTGGCGTGCGCGAGGAACTTGCGGGGGGCAGCGGAATTCGTGGCGTGGCAAGGTAGTCCCGGAGCGCGGGACGATCTTCTGAATCTGCTGCTGGTGGAATGCGTCGAACCGTGGCTGTCGTCGCGGGAGGCGGTGTTTGTATATGACTATCCGGTTTCTCAGGCGGCCCTGGCGCGGATCAATCCCGACGATCCGCGTGTGGCGGAACGCTTCGAACTGTACCTGCGGGGGGTCGAGATCTGTAATGGATACCACGAGTTACTGGATGCGGCGGAATTGCGGCGCAGGAATCGGGAACAGAATCATGAACGTCGCGGGCGGGGATTACCCGAGTTGCCGGAAGAAAGCCGATTGCTGACCGCCATGGACCAGGGCTTGCCTGCCTGCAGTGGTGTCGCGGTTGGCCTGGATCGCCTGATCATGCTTGCCCTGGGCCGGGACCAGCTGGAAGACGTCTGGGCCTTCCCGGTCGAGCACGCCTGAGCATTCGGCGAATTTGTCAGGCAGCGGGCTGCGTTCGGGCGGCAATCTTCGTTTTCTAGTCCACTGAAGTGGACTTCGCGACTTCACGTGATTGTGAGATGTTGCGCCCGTGCGGCCCGCTTCCTGACGGGCGCGGCTAGTTGAAATAATAATGTCGTGGCACGAACTGCGAGGCCGGGCGCGTCGCCGCTCGTTTTTTCGTGTTCTCCGTGACTCTGTGGTGTTCGTATTTTGCCCTGGCGCCGGCGATTCGGATCCCCATGGTGTGTCGATCGGAAGTCAGGCATGCTTACTCGTCATTGGCGTGAGAGCCTGTCACCCTGCAATTCAGCACAACACAGTATGACAATAACTCGCGTGGATACCGCACTATTGGTACGCAATGCGTACCCTGCGAAAAAAACTTGGCCTGATGCGGTTGCCGAGTGGAAGTTTTGGGAAAAAGGAAGTTCGATTGTTTACGGCCAAAACGGTCCTGTTGTAACATGGCACGTTCAGGCCTCCGCCCGAATCGAATTGTGAAGGAATTAGAATCAAGGAGCGAGGAGTGGCAAACCATCATCCGGAAGAGACGGAAGCCGTGTTTCCCGTGGAGCCGGTACAGATATTCTTCAAACCGCTGGCGCATTTTCTGCATGTGGAGGCCGCGAGTGGGATTGTCTTGATTTGTTGTGCGCTGCTGGCGTTGATTGTGGCGAATTCACCGTGGTCGGACAGTTACCGGGCATTCTGGAGCACGCCGATCGGCATCGAAATCGGCAGTTATGCCTTGAAGCATTCGCTGAAGCACTGGATCAATGATGGTCTGATGGTCATCTTTTTTTTCGTGATTGGTCTGGAAGTGAAGCGGGAAATGGTGCTGGGTGAACTGGGAGAGTTCAGCCGGGCCGCCTTGCCGGTGGCGGCCGCGGTGGGGGGGATGGTCGTCCCGGCCGCGGTGTATCTAATGATGGAACAAGGCCAGGTGGCGCAGCGGGGCTGGGGGATTCCCATGGCGACGGACATCGCCTTCGTGGTGGGCTGCATGGCCTTATTGGGTCCCAGAATCCCCGCGGGATTGCGCGTGATGCTGCTATCGCTGGCGATTGTGGACGATATTGGCGCGATTCTGGTGATTGCCCTGGGTTATACGGCAGCGGTGCAATACCAGTGGCTGACGTTGGGGATCGTGGGGACCCTGCTGGTGCTGCTGATGCAGCGGGTGGGCGCCCGCAGCCGGGCGGTCTATACCATTATCGGGATCATCATCTGGATCGGGTTTCACGAATCGGGCATCCACGCGACGATTGCCGGCGTGATTCTGGGATTGCTCACCCCGGCTCGGGCTTATCTTTCCGTCGATTTTGCCCAGAAGTTGAATGAGCGCGCGGGACGTCTGTTTCATGGGGAGGACTGGGAACGGCAGCCTGCCCGGGTGGCGAAAGTGATCAAGCACCGTTGGACCACAACCGAAACCGTTTCGCCTCTGGCCTATTTAATCTACGTGCTGCATCCGTGGGTGGCGTTTGTGATCATGCCGCTCTTCGCACTGGCGAATGCGGGGGTGCCGATCGCGCTTTCGGATGTCACCTCGCATGTTGCCTTGGCCGTGATGCTTGGCCTGGTGGTCGGCAAGCCCGTGGGGATCGTGCTGTTCAGTTGGCTGGCCAAATCCTTCGGACTGGCGGGCATGCCCGAGGGAGTCGGCTGGCGGCATCTGGTGGGAGGCGGGTTTCTGGCGGGGATTGGATTCACGATGGCATTGTTCATCAGTGAACTGGCCTTGCAGAACGAGGATTTACGTTCCGCAAAGGTCGGTGTGCTGATGGGTTCGATCCTAAGTGCGGTGATAGGCATGACACTGCTGTCCACCGGGAAAGTGATCTCTGAAACAGCCGAGGGGTAACCCGAATTCCGCCCGTCTGCAAATCGCGAAAAACGCCGCCGCCGTGTGGCAGGTAGTGGAGTTCGGGCACGTCGCGAGAATAACTGGGACGAGTTTCCCCCCCTGCCCCCGCGGGACCAACAACTCGATGCACACAGGCTCCCGGACGGTCTCCTTGAAAAGGCCTGTCCCGGGGATGACACCATCCCGTCCGCAGAGGTAGACAGGACATCTTCCCGTCTCGCGCGGTTTTTTCTTGCGGGAAGTTTGTTTCCTGGGGGATGCCTGTCGTAGAATGCTGGATAGAAAGTCGGCAACAGGTGGTCGCTGCCAGGAAGAAACCGCGGCGGTGGGGTTTGCTTGTGGCCTAACGGCTCGAGCATCCACGGAATTGCGGGGCTCCTGTTCTCCTGCGTTGTTGCGTGGAATTCCTCCTCTTGAATGAATAAAACCTGGATGAATAACCCGGGAAGGGTACGCTTGTGAGCGAAACTGAATATTTTCACTCCGGTAGCGACGGAGGCGAGCATGTGGAAACGAATGCGCCGCAGCAGACCGCCCATTCCCCGAAGGCATCCTCGGCGGACGGGGGGAATGGGGGCGAGCAACAGCAGGATCTGTCGGGGCGTCAGTTAGGAGAATTCCGCCTGATCCGCCGTCTGGGGAAGGGGGGTATGGCAGATGTATATCTAGCCGAGCAAACCGCGCTCAATCGTCACGTGGCCGTGAAAGTGATGAAAAGTGCGCTGGTGACGGACGCCACGTACCTGGAGCGTTTCAAAACCGAGGCCATGGCGGCCGCCAATCTGAACCACATCAACATCGTTCAGGTCTACACCATCGGTTGTGCGGAGGGGCTGCATTTTATTGCCCAGGAATACGTGCAGGGCAAGAATCTGAAGGAATTCATCAGCCGCAAGGGGCCGCCCGAATTACCGGTGGCGTTGCATATCATGCGACAAATCGCCTCTGCCCTGCAGAAGGCGGGAGAAGCGGGGATTGTGCATCGCGACATCAAGCCGGAAAACATCCTCATCAACCGCAAGGGGATCATCAAAATCGCCGATTTTGGCCTGGCCCAACTGACGCTTGGGGGCGAGCGTCTCAATCTCACGCAGGAAGGCGTGACGATGGGCACGCCCTTGTACATGAGCCCGGAGCAGGTACAGGGGAACAAGGTCGATCAGCGTAGCGACATCTACTCGTTCGGGGTAACCTGCTACCACATGTTTGCAGGTCGACCGCCATTCCGTGGCGAAACGGCGATCGCCATAGCCATGAAGCAAGTCAACAGTCAGCCTTCGCCCCTGGGGCGCCGGCGTCCCGATTTGCCTCCCGCAATCTGCAACCTGGTGCATCGGATGATGGCCAAGAAACCCGAGGAGCGTTATCCGGATGCCGGTGCGTTGCTCAATGAAATCCGTCGCATCTCGAAGTCGCTGCAGTCGGATCAGGGGGACGTCAGCCTGTCCGCGTTTGAATCGGCGACCGGAACCATCGAGAAGCCTTCCCGCGAGCCGGGCCGCCCCTGGCAATTCCGGCAATTCGCCGTTTTAGGAATACTTTTTCTGCTATTGGGAGCCTCCCTGGGATGGGCGGCGCGTCCCCGGTTTCCGCAAAAGCCTCCTCTCGATGCCACCAAGCGCGACATCGCACGTGAACAATTCGCCGAAGCCATGCTGCTGGGGAGCAGCGAAGATGCCTGGAAGGCCCTCCGCGTGTACCATCCCAACACGGAAGAGCGCTGGCGGGCCGAGGAACGACTGGCCATTCTGTACCTCAACCAGGGCCGCTTCAACGAAGCAAGCAAACTGTTTGAAAGTTTTATTGAACAACAGGCGAGTGGAGACAAATTCAATCTTGTTCCCAGCGGCTTTGCTGGCCGGGCCGCCATTGCCTCGCTCAAGAAGGAATACGCCAAGTCCGATCAGATCCTGCGAGAAAACCTGAGACGGCTCTCCGAGGAACTCAATGGTCCCATGAAGCCACTGCTGCGGGATACAATTCTCGCGAACACGCTTCAGCTTAAACGCCCCGAGGTGACCCTCGAACGCATGTTTCCCGAGTTGACCACCCTGCGGGAGCTTAATGGCAGCACCCCTTGAACGCGAACTCGCGGCAGCACTTCTGCAGCGTTTCCGGCAGGTCCGCTCACGACTTGACCGCCAACTGCATGATCGCCTCTTCGGTCCACTCCCGAGCCGGCCGGACGTCGAGTAGTCTGCCGCGACTCATCACGCCAATCCGATCGCACACCGCCATCAACTCGGGTAGATACGAGCTGATGAACAGCACGGCCTTTCCCTCCGCCGCTGCCGAGCCCATCAACCGGTAAATTTCCGCCTTGGTTCCTACATCGATACCGCGTGTCGGCTCGTCGAGCAGCAGCAGGTCCGCCTGTTGATGCAGTACCCGGGCCAGGGCCACCTTCTGCTGGTTCCCTCCGGAAAGCTCGCTGACGGCCTGCCGGGGATGCCGGGCCTTGACCTGCAATTGCTCCATGGCGGCTTGCGTGGCCACCAGGCGGCGCCGCGGATTGAGCCAGCCCCAACAACTGTATGGCGACAGGCGGGACAAGGTCAGGTTGTCCATGACCGATAGCCCTTGCGCCAGGCCTTCGGATTTCCGATCTTCCGATACCATGCCCATGCCAGACCGGATGCGAGCGGCTGGTCGGGGGGCCGGTTGCAGCCGGCCCACCCGTACCGCTCCCGAGCGAATCGGATCGAGCCCGTACAGGCAACGCAGGAACTCCGTGCGGCCGGAACCAATTAACCCGGCCAGGCCGACAATTTCTCCCCGCCGCAGTTGCAGCGAAATCTCCGCGGGATGCGTACGGCTCGTCAGCAGGCTCACATCCAGCAAGACATCGCCAGCGTGGTGGGGAACGGTGGGAAACAGGTCTGCGACTTCACGCCCAATCATCAACCGCACGATTTGCGCGTCGCTGGTATCAGTCAGTTCTCCCGAGCCGACGCTCCTGCCGTCCCGCAGGACAAGATAATCGTCGCACAGCCCCCGAATTTCCTCCAGGAAGTGGCTGATGTAGGCAATGCCGAGGCCCCGTAGCTTCAGCAGGCGAATCACCTCGAACAGTCGAGCGGCGTCGGCGGCGGTCAGAGAACTGGTGGGCTCGTCGAAGATGACCACCCGGGAATCGATGACCAGGGCGCGGGCGATTTCGATCAATTGCTGTACGCCAGGAGAGACCTTGCGCGCCGGCCAGTGCAACGGATAGCCCGTCAAGCCGAGCAACGAGATGGCCTCGCGCATACGTTGCCGTTGCGCCGTCCTGTCCAGCAATCCCCAGCGGGACGATTCGCATCCCAGCAGGATGTTGTCTTCAATACTCAAGTCGGGCGCGATGGTGAGTTCCTGATAAATCATACTCACACCCGCCAGTCGGGCGGCATGGGGATCGCGAGGATGATACGCCTGGCCCTCGAACAGGATGTTGCCCGAATCGGGCGCGGTGGCGCCACTGAGAATTTTCATCAGCGTGCTTTTGCCCGCGCCGTTCTCTCCGATCAGGGCCAGTACCCGTCCGCGGCGAATTTGCAACGAGACGTCCGCCAGCGCGACCGTCGGCCCAAAGTGTTTCGTAATCCCCTGCATCCGCAGCAGCACACTGTCATCGGCGGTGGAATTCATTGGCAGTCCCTCGGAAATTTCCATGTGCTGGTGGTCTGTCACTGTTTGTTTTTCAGGCGGTGTGTCACAGGTTTTGCCTGTGACACTACCTGTCAACGAGTAACCCAAAAGGGACTGGCCAGGCCAAATGGGGATGAACGTCTGTCGTGCTTCGATCGGCTACGCTGCCGGGGATGAATTTCATGTCCCAATCAAGAAGTCGCCGAGATGCCGAGTATAACCGCTTTCGTCGGACTGGACTATCACGACGATACGCTCAGAGCGTGTGTTCATGACACACAGGAAGGGGTAGAACTGCGGAACCATAGCGTGCCCAGCGGAGGCTCGAACAACAGACAGGAAACCCTGCCGTAGTAAAAAAACCACCGATGACAGGCAACAGACTTTGACGGAAGAGACGCCCTGCATTCCGACGCGCGCGGTGAAACGCCGAGGCGGATCCCTGCCTGCGTGGGTGCATTGTGGATGTGGCAAGAGACAAGGGTTAGAATGAGGGAGTCCGCCTGCCCCGCACATGCGAAGGGATTTTTGATGAGTGTCTCTACCGAGTGTTCTCCCGTGATTTCCCGGATTTTGCCCGAGTTGGAGCAGGTGCTGCAGCCGGGGCAGATTCTACGCGACGTCGTCGAACGGCTGGTGTATGAATCCGATGGCTACATGGTGGAACGGAGTCTGCCCGATCTGGTGCTGTTTCCCCGGTCGCCACAGGAACTTTCCGCGGTGCTGCGTATCTGTCACCGGGCGCAAGTCCCCGTTGTGCCGCGCGGGGCCGGGACGAGCCTGGCGGGTGGTTGCCTGGCGCTGGGGGGAGGCGTGATGATCTGCCTGTCGCGGATGCACACCATTCACGAGATCAATCTGGTGGATCGTTACGCCGTGGTGGATGCAGGGGTGGTGAATGGCCGATTGAATCAGGCTTTGGTGGGAACGGGTCTGCATTTCGCGCCGGACCCTTCCAGTGCCGGAGCCTCGACGATCGGCGGAAATGTTGCCACCAACGCGGGTGGACCCCACACATTAAAATATGGCGTGACCTCGAATCACGTATTGGGACTGGAGATTGTGCTTCCGGAGGGGACGATAGTCCAGTTGGGAGGTCCCCAGGGAATGACTGGCGAGTGGGATCTGGCGGGGCTGTTCACGGGTAGTGAAGGGACTCTGGGATTTTGTACAAAGGCAATCGTCCGGCTCGAGCCGAATCCGGAATCGTGGCAAACGCGCCTGGCAATATTCGAGACCCTCGACGATGCCGTCCGCGTGGTCAGCGAAATCATCGGGGCGGGGATCATCCCGGCAGCCCTGGAATTGATGGACCAGGGGATGCTCCGCGCGATCGAGGATCGCTACCACCACGGCATGCCGATCGATGCCGGTGCCGTGTTGATTATCGAAGTCGATGGTCCGGCCTGCGCCACGACCGAGGAAATCGCCCGGGTTGACGAGATCTGCACCGCGGGTGGCTGCCGGGAGATCCGCAAGGCGACCACTCCACGGGAACGGGATGCCCTGTGGAAATGCCGCAAGCAGGCCTTTGGCGCTATCGGAAAAATCAGCACCAGTTTCTGTACGCAGGATGGCGTAGTGCCTCGAACTCGACTTCCCGAACTGCTGCGGTTCGTGCTCGAGGTAGCGGAAAAGTATCAGCTGTTGATTTTCAACGTGTTCCACGCCGGGGATGGGAATATCCACCCCATCCTGCTGTTCGATGAACGCAACCCAGAACAGATTCAGCGCGTGCTGGCAGCCAGCGGCGAAATTCTGGAAAAATGTCTCGAATTCGGCGGAACCGTTACCGGCGAACACGGGATCGGCGTCGAAAAAATCGAGTTCATGAGTAAAATGTTCACGGAAGCCGATCTGGAACTGTTCCGGCAGATTCGCGAGGTCTTCAACCCCCATGGCGAGGTTTCGCGGGGCAAGCTGATTCCCGAGGAAGTGCCTCCGCCGACCGGCTGAACGGGCCAGAATGATAGCCCGAGCCCTTGTTGTGTCCGGCCTTGCGGGAGAGGACACGCCGAGTCGAGGCCCTGGAAACCCGATGATTGACGCCATTTCGCATGCCACGGACGGCGAGCCGTGCGTATATTCAAGCATTTTCTTGCAATTGCACGGCTCGCAGAGCCGTGGCCCGCATTACATCCACGGGATGCTCGGTCGAGAGGCAGACAATTTCCTGGCAGGATCCCGGGGAAACGGCATGGCAACGTTTCACTCGGATCGGAATTTCTTGTTATAGTGTGCTGATATTGCCTGTCCCGCTTTCCGCCGAGTGAACATACGCGATCGTTCCGGTGGGTGAAAGCGGGATTGCAGCAATCCGCCTGTCGTGAGAGCTCGAGGTAGAAACATGTTGACTCTGCTGGTTGCCATCCTGTCGTTTTTCGGATTCCTTGTGGCCTACAACACGTACGGTCGTTATCTGTCGAAAAGGTTGTTTCAACTGGATGCTTCCGCTCTGGTTCCCAGCGAGGAACTGCGGGACAACATCGATTACGTGCCGACGAAGAAAAGTGTCATCTTCGGGCATCACTTCACCAGTATCGCGGGTACGGGCCCGATTGTCGGACCGGCGATTGCGGTCTTCTGGGGCTGGCTGCCCGCCTTGCTGTGGGTGGTGTTCGGTTCGATCTTCATCGGTGCGGTTCACGATCTGGGGGCGCTGGTGGTGTCGCTACGGAATCGGGGGCAAACAGTGGGCGAAGTGGCGGGTCGGCTGATTTCGCGTCGTGCCCGTCTGCTGCTGTTGCTGATTCTGTTTTTTGCATTGACGGTGGTGCTGGCGATTTTCGGACTGGTGATCGCGATGATCTTCAGCATGTATCCGGCCTCGGTATTGTCGGTCTGGCTGGCGATGCCGCTGGCGGTTGGGATTGGCCTGTGGGTGTACAAGGGCCATGGCGGCCTGCTGATTCCATCGATTATCGCCTTGTTGTTGCTGTACCTGGCGGTGGCAGTAGGGGTGTACTGGCTACCGATCAGCCTGCCGGAAAGTTGGGGCAACCCGGTGATTTTGTGGACGGTGGGGTTGATGATTTATTGCTTTTTTGCCTCGGTGTTGCCGGTCTGGATTCTGTTGCAGCCCCGCGACTATATCAATAGTCATCAACTGATGGTGGCGCTGGTGTTGCTGGTCGCGGGTGTGCTAGTGGCGGGGATGACGAACAAAATCGATCTGGCTTCGAGCGCGCCGGCGATAGCGACGAACATCCCGGCGGATGCCCCGCCGATCTGGCCGTTTCTATTCATCACCATTGCCTGCGGGGCCTGTAGCGGGTTTCACTGCCTGGTGAGCAGTGGCACCACGAGCAAGCAGATTGCCAGCGAGCCCGATGCCCAGTATGTCGGTTACGGGGGCATGCTGCTGGAAGGGATGCTGGCGGTGCTGGTGATTCTGTGCTGCACGGCCGGACTGGGGATGGGCGTGATGGTGGATGGCCAGATGCTGACGGGCCTGGAAGCCTGGAATTCGCGTTACGGCGTGGGGCACTCGTGGAATGATTTCAGGCTGCCGCAAACGGTGGGGGCCTTCGTGGATGGCGGCGCGAATTTTCTGACGGCCCTGGGGATTCCCCTCGTGCTGGCCACGGGGACGATCGCCGTGCTGGTGGCCTGTTTTGCCGCGACCACGCTGGATACCGCCACGCGTTTGCAACGGTACGTCATCCAGGAACTGGGGGGGACGCTGCATATTGCGCCGCTCAAGGATAAATACGTTGCCACCGGGGTGGCGGTGGGGTGTGGGCTGGCGGTGGCGATGTTGCCCGGGCCCAGCGGGAAGCTGGGAACGGGAGGCTTGATTTTGTGGCCTCTGTTCGGGGCGACCAATCAACTGCTGGCCGGCCTGGCGTTGATGGTGACCTTCTTCTATTTATGGCGTCGGGGCAAGCGCGTGGCCCCCGTGGCGATTCCCATGATTATCATGCTGATCATGCCAGCCTGGGCCATGTTGTGGCAGATGTTCAACCCGGAATCGGGCTGGTTGTGGACGGGGCAGTTTCTGCTGTTCGGGTTCGGTGCCTTGATTATGTCGATGCAAATCTGGATGGTCATCGAAGGGTTAATTGTCTGGCAGAAATCCCGGGGCGTGCTCGAAGAGGCGCTCCCCCCCCTGGAACGAAACCTGGGCAATTCCGCCCTGTTCACTTCCGGTGGACATTGAGGCCTGGTTGCTCCGTGCCTGGCCGCTGCCGCCAGGACCAAGGAACACCGTGCCGCGGAGGTGGATCTGTTCGTGCGGGAGGAGCACTCCCGCGAAACTTCGTGAGATGGCAAAAACGCAATGAGTAATCAAGTTTATCTGGGAATCGATCTGGGAGCGGAAAGCGGCCGCGTGATTGCCGGTTTGTTTGATGGGCAACGCCTGTCCCTGGACGAATTGCATCGTTTCGGCAACGGCCCGGTCAACATGGCGGGAACGCTGCGCTGGAACGTGGTCGGTTTGTGGCAAGAAATCCTGACAGGCCTGCGGATCGCCGCCGATCGCTACGGCGACCGGATTGTTTCGGTGGGTGTGGATACCTGGGGCGTGGATTACGTGCTGCTTTCGAAGAAGAACGAACTGCTGGGGATCCCCTACAACTATCGCGACCCGCGTACGGAAGGGCTGATGAACGCTGCGTTCACGCGGGTTCCCCAGGCTGAAATATTCGCGCAGACGGGGCTCCAGTTCATGGAGATCAACACGCTGTATCAACTGTTGGCGATGCAGCGGGATCATCCCTTCGTGCTGGAACTGGCCGATCGCATGCTGATGATGCCCGATTATTTCCACTGGCTGTTGTGTGGCAGTCGCGTGGCGGAATTCACAAATGCCACCACCTCGCAGTGTTTTCATCCGACGGAAAACAACTGGGCCTACGACCTGCTGCGCAAGTTCGATCTGCCGATCGACATCTTTCCCGAGGTCGTGACGCCGGGCACGCAACTGGGCATGTTGCGTGAACATATTCTGCGTCAGACTGGTTTGCGGCGGATTCCCGTGGTTGCCCCTCCCACGCACGACACGGCGGCCGCCGTCGCCGCCGTTCCCAGCGAACGGACAGGCAAGGCGAATTGGGCCTATATCAGTTCGGGCACGTGGTCGCTGATCGGAGTGGAAGTCCAGCGTGCGATTTTCTCCGCCGAGGCCCTGAAGATGAACGTGACCAACGAGGGAGGCGTGGACGGCACGTATCGGCTGCTGAAGAACGTGATGGGATTGTGGCTTGTGCAAGGCTGCAAGCGCGCGTTCGAAAAACAGGGGAAGACGCTCGATTATCCCGAACTGACCAGCCTCGCGGAGGCCTCTCAACCGTTCCGTTCCCTGGTGGACCCCAACGATCACCCGTTTCTACATCCTGAGAACATGGTGCAGGAACTGCAAAACTGGTGCAGTCGCACCTTTCAGCCCATTCCTCAATCGGAAGGACAACTTGTCCGTTGCGCGCTGGAGAGCCTCGCGCTGAAATATCGCCATGTGCTCGAAGGGATCCAGCAATTGACGGGAGAGCGTGTCGAAGTCATCCATATCGTGGGAGGGGGCGCCAACAGCGATCTGCTCAATCAGTTTACCGCGAATGCCTGCGGCGTCCCGGTGGTGACCGGTCCCGTGGAAGCCACGGTCATGGGCAACCTGCTGATACAGGCCCGCTCGGCTGGCCAGTTGAGTTCCCTTGCCGATATTCGCGCGATCGTGCGTGCCTCGACGGAATCTCGGCGGTTCGAACCGATGCAGGCAGCGGAATGGAATACCGCCTACGAGCGGTTCCTGGCCCTGCTGAAGTTCTCGCACTGAATCGCGGTTTCGCACGATGGACATGGGCGTTGGAAAGCCTCGCGGCATTCCGCCGGGGTTTCATGCAGCCGAGCTTGCCTTGGACTGTTCCATCGCGATTTCGCCGGCGATCAGCCCTCCCCGCAACGCGGAGTACGCGACATCCCTGACGCGGCGGATATCCGACAATTGCAGCGGCAGTTGCACCTCGCGGGCCGCTTGCTGGAACAGAAGTTCCGTGCCGGACGGCGCGGCCAGCATTCCCCCTACAATCAACGGGAGTTGACCAGGCAGGGTTCTCAGCAGGCGTGGCGTCAATTCCTGTTGCAAGCGGTGCAGCACCACGTAGGCCAGGTCCCGATACTGATTGCGCAAGTCGAGCGTCCGCGGATCGGAAATCTGGTTCAAATTACGCACGCCTTGGCGCCAGAGCCGGATAGGCCGGGTATCCAGAACCTCCCGACCATCTCTCAGCCGCAGATACCGATCGTCGCGGCGGGCCAGTTCGCGATCGAGATGTTCGCCTCCCCGGGGGATCGAAAACTGGATCCGTTCATGCGTCTGATGAACGACCGAGACATCAATCCGCGCCGCCCCCAGCTTCACACCAATTCCGGAATAACTGGTCCCTCCGCATTCCGCCAGGGCCAGGGCCAACCCGGGTGAAACGCCAAGCGGTTCGTATCCCCGCAGCTTGACCAGTTGCAGCAGAAAGGAAAGGCTGTCGCCGGTCGGGTAATCGCTCTCTTCCGCGTCTCCCGTGGCAATCACCGTGCATAGGCCCTGTCCCGTGGAGGACGGTAATAACCCATCGACAAGCGCCCCCAGAAACTGCCGCGAGACAGGGTCTTCCTCCCGAATGTGCCCTTGATCCAGGGCCGATTGCAGCGGCAGGCCCAGCAGGTCCGCCAGATCGAGGGCACCGGGACCGTACACGATCATCCCTTCGTCGCACCTCGCATATTCTTCCACTTGACGCTCGAGCAGCCGCAGCCGGGTTTCGTCCCCCTGCACAACCAGGTAGTCCGTCGAGACCCGACGTGCCAGCAGGCGGCCCGACTCGCGACGAAGCGAGCGAAATTCGCTGCCTCCAAATTCGATGGCAATTTCCATGAGCTTCACTCCCTCTAACGGCTAATGCGGATTTCTAACCCGGGTCAATAACTCACGATTGCTGACATCGACGCACTAGCCATGATCATTTCGATCGGATCTCCAGACAAAGTTTAACGGCGCTGTTCCGACTGATGCAGGGCATAAGCCTGTGCGAACAGACTGTCCGGCGGGGGAAAATGGTCGCCGTCCATTACTGGGGAGGAAGCCAGCGGTTCAGGCGACTGGCTCCCCTGGGACGCATTCACCATGCCATCCTCCGTGGACAATCCCGATGAGTTGACGCGACAGCGATCGATGATTTCATCCATATTTGTTTGCGCCCGGGTTCCCGCGGGCTGGGAATGAGGCCGAGGGATGCCGTGTCGGGCATCAATGCGAAATTCATAATGCAATCTTGGCTTGCCGAAAAATCGCATTTCCCGCGGCAGAACAACACGTTCCTCGACCAGGGGGAGGGCGATGGCATCCGCGAGCGCTTCGGGCTCGGAGGAATACGTTGGTGTCTCCGGAACCCGTGCGCTGCCCGGGGCATCGCACGCGGGCAGCTCCCGTTGGGGCAGGGGAGAAGGTGGCGTAGGGGCCGTTAAGATCGGTTGACGTGGCGAATCGGCCAGGAACCCGCGCTCGGCCCGTACCCCGTGTTGCAGCGTGACCAGACGGAGAACCTTGTCGAGCAGGGTTTGATCCTGCTGAATCTGGGTCTTCACCGCCGAAAGGATTACCACCAGGACTCCCCCCACCACGATAAAACCCGCGATGAAGCCAATCATGGAGGGCTTCCCGTCACCCCTCAAATCGCGGGGTGCGGGAACATCTTCACCCTGTCTGGCGAGATGAGTCGGCTCGGTACGATGTTCCTGGAGCAGTTGTTCCATGGAAGGGAGTGTGGCAGACAGTTCGGAGGGCAAGCTGGAGAGCGTCTCTGTTTCGGTAGACGGTTGCGGCAATGTCTTGAAAAAGTCTTCGACCGGGGTAAGTTCCGCGCTCGCGGATTCCTGGGAGAGCGGCAAGGAGGAATCTGAAGTCGTCTCTTCGGAAGTAGAATACGGTATCGGCAAAGGATCGAGAACTTCGCTCAAAGAGTCCTGTGTCGATTCACCATTGGCCTCCGCGGGCATTTCGGATGGCCGGGGCTCCAGGATCAATTCCGACCCCTGCGTGGGTAGTTTCAATCCCAGGGACAAGGTATTGGAGGTCTGGGGCGGCGCGGGAGCAGGTGCTTTCTCGGAAGGTGTTGGCGAGGAGCCTTCGGCCGATCCGGAGGTGGGTTGCGGGGTGCGTGACGAGACCACTTCCGGCAAGCGAGGCAATGCATTCCGGTTGACTAGACGCGAATTGACACTCAGGACCATTCCCTCGCGCAGGGCGCCAGGGTTGTGCGTTGCGTATTGGCCTGCCAGCAGCCGGGCCGTCGCGGCGACTTTCGGTGTCTGGTGGAGATAATCGGTCAGCAGCCGATCGGCAGTCAAGCCTGGCTCCCACAAGGGCATGACCACCGGCGTCTCGCGCAAGCCAAGCAACACCACATAGTCGTGTCGCACAGGAGGGGGCGCCTCGTAACCGGTCGTACGAATCACCTCGGGCCCCTGTTGGGGGGCTTGGGACAAATTCGCGGACTCGAAGGAAACGATGCGTGCTGAAGTACTCCGGGCAGCTTCCACCAGCACAATGTCTCCCCGCTGCAACAGGAAGCCTCCCTGTTCGGGAAACATCAGATATATGCCCGCCCGTTCGCCGCGCAGCACGCGGATTTTTTTCCCCGCCGAGGTAGTTAACCCGCCCGCCATTTCAATCAGTTGCGCCAGGGAAGTTTCCTCGGCTTCGACTTCGAAGCAAGCCGGCTGCTCGACGCCCCCCAGGATCGTCAGGGTGCTGGCGGTTTTTCGCTGCGTCTGACCAGGGCCCAGTTCAATCACTCGGGCCTGAAAGGCCTCCGCAGTCATGGTGCACAGGAACAGACTCATCACCAGTCCAGGCAGAAAACACCGGCTCGACAGGCGTGGCATGGCTCGACCAGATTTCATCCCACCAGTCCCCCATAGGATTCCAGGTGCCGCCGTGCGATTACGTTACTGTTCGCGCAGGCTCTCCAGAGTGCGGAAAATCCGCTATCATTCTCATAATCGGCAAAATCGAACGCGAGTTTGACCCGAATTGCTGTTAACGCCAGGTAATTCTAGACAGGTTTCGCAACATACCTGCGTTCTGGCAAACTGGAGAAACAGGAGGCACGTCAAATGTTCTTCGGTATGTATTACTACTGGATCCTGTTGGCCCCGCTGCTGCTGATCATCGTGGGGGTGATCCTAATTGGGGTGTACGCGTTAACGGGCAACTTGCTGATCGATCTATTGGGCGTCCTGTTTAACCGGGGTGCCAAGCTGACCTGCTGGCATTGCGGACGCGAAACCGCCGCGGATCGGAAAACCTGTCAGCACTGTGGCGAAGAATTGCAATAATCTCCGAGCCTGTTTCCAGTGGCGTAGGTTACGGGCCTGGCACAGTTGAATTTTCGGACTGTGTGCCCCTGGCTTTGCCAGTGAATCCCCATGTTGACGAGAAAATGAGTCTCGAAAATGCCCGGAGAACTAGCCGCGCCCGTCAGGAAGCGGGCCAGGCGGGCGGTTCCTCAAGGAACACTCCTTGGACACAACAGCTATCATGGCAATGCATTGCAATAAATCGAACCCCAGTCTGGCCCGCTTCCTGACGGGCGCGGCTAGTTCGTTGAGGTCAGCAATCCTGATTGATTGACCCCGGTAAGAAATCCGGACTCAGCACAACATCTCGAGGACTGTCTTCCTTTGTAATCAAAAAAGGCAGCCCCTGGATGAGGCACGTACGAATCGAGTCCGGGAACGGGAGTCGTCGTCAGGATGTTTCGTCGGCCCGTTCTTCCGCAGCGCTGCGTCGTACATAGAGAGGGGATAAGAGGAAGGGGTCGTCGGCTCCTGTTTCCACAAAAGTCCTTTGGCCCAAGGCGGCGACCGCGATGGCATCCGCCGTTTGCCAGGTAGGTTGGGCGATATTCCAGTCGGGAGGAACCGCGCGGCCCGGCAGTTGTCGCGAAAGGCGGTCGAGCGAGGGGCCGGTCAGGAGGATGCCTGTTTTGGGCCGCTCGGCCCAGTCCGTGACTTTTTCGGCGACAATATCGGACATCGCCTGCCAGTGGGTCTGCCGCCAGTGGAAACCCTGGCTGGCCACGTAACCCTGCCTTAGATCTTCCACCACTTCGACCCGGGGGAACGTGGAGGGAATTTGCTCCACGATGGCCGCGAAGGTATCGACCCCCTTTAGCGGACAGCGCTGGATGTAGGCGAACGTTTTGGCGAAGACCAGCCCGATCCGCAGCCCGGTGAAACTACCGGGGCCACGGCTCACCGCCAGGAGATTGATATCAGCCGGTTTGACCTGCTGTTGCTCCAATAACTCCCGGACGGCGGAAACCAGGCGATTGGTTTGTGTGCGGCCTTCCACCTCCAGCGAAATGCGTGCGAGCGTCCGGTCCTGCCGCAACAGGGCGACCGAGCTGTTGCGTCCTGACGTTTCCACTCCCAATGTCAGCATGAAGCGTACCTTGATTTCGTAGATAATCGAGTTCGAGCGTGTTGTCTGAAAAGTGGCGGGGACTGTAGGGGAGGGGCGAGAAACATCCCGCCGGCTCTCCTGGGACATCGGGGTGGTCTCAGGTTTTTCGGATGAAGTGGGCCGCGAAACTGCGGACTTCCTGCCCGTTCAGTATATGAAACATCCGGAGTTGCTGGACGGTCTGTTGGCTGAAGCGTTTGAGGGGGACGTGAATCAGTTTGCGTCCTGCCCGCTGCGCCAGTTTGCGCCAGGCGACGCCGGGGGGGGCTTCGCTGAGCAGGGCGACATGTTTTTCGCGGCTGTAATGGCACCCGGCGACGATCAATCGTTCTTCCAGCGTATCGACAAAATCGAAACGTTTGTTGGTCCAGATGTCGGGAATATCCCGGGGGGGGAACAAGAACATGGCCCCGCCGTATTGTCCCTGGGCAATGCCCGGCCCGACCATGCAATCCAGAAAGTTCGTGGCAAAAAACGCGAGGGTCGATTCGTCATTGTGTTCCGCATGCCAGGTAATGCGCCAGGGATAGTCGCGGGGATCGGCGGGGGAATCGAACAACATGATCAAGCAATCCAGGCTTCCCCGGGTGGGAGGGAATTCCTTGACGTACAACTCGCCCGTGTGCCAGTTCCGCAAGGTTTCGCGGATATCCAGCCCGTCTTTCAGGCTCGACGTAAATTTTTCCACGCGGGCCAGGTCGTTCCCCAGCAGTTGCAGGGCGTGATCCTTCACATGCGAGCGAAAACGTTCGATGGCCACATCCTCGGGAGGCCAACTGCAATGCGCGAACGGGTTCCAGTGCGACTGCCAGCGTTCCTGGTCGATCCGGGGAGGCCGCGACTGCAGTTGACATTCGCGCCAGGCCAGCGGATGACCGGGCAGCCGGGATTTCATTGTGACAATATCACCTTCCGGCAACCGGGCATGCCCGATTCCCATGTGGAGCGTGGGGGCTTCCGTGACCGGAAAGGGATAGTCGCGTGCCTGTTCCGCCAACGCGATGGCAAACTGGTCCCCAAAGATCTGACGTGCCGCCACCACCAGCGTGTACAGGTCGGGCGTCAAACGCCGCTCAATCAAGGCCAGATTTCGAATATAACGGAAGTAGATTCCCAGCAACTTGGTGGTGATCGGCCGGGCCTGCTGGCCATGTTCCTCGCGATACCGTTTTCTCGCGGAGAGCAGCAACTGCTTGATGCCATCGATACTCAGGTTTTCGTCGTCGTCCAGTTCGTAGCGAGCCTGTTCGTATAATCCGGTGATATATGGGAGTTCGCCGAGCAGGAACAGCAGCGAGCGGGTCTCGGCCCTGGATAATTGTACGGGAGCATCCGGGCCCGTTCCGGAGATTTCGGCGGAGGTCCCGTTTAACCAGGCGCGGCGTAGCGGCAGCCATTCCGAAAACGAGCAGAGGCACAGAATGCGTTTATGGGAAAGCTGGAGTTCGCGAAGTTGGGCCACCATGCAGGCTGCCCGCTCGCGCATCTGGGGGGTATCGACTTCGGGCAACACGGGCAGAATCGCGGTGGCGAAGCGGGACCCATGCAGGGATTTCGCGGCGTAGGGATCGGGCAGCGCGGCCGATACCGGCTCGAAACGGGCAACCTCGGCATCAATGAAGTAACGCGGGAGGTGTTCCTGCAGGGCAATTCTCAGGGCGGCAATCACGGGCTGGCAGGGATCGATGGGCACATAAGTGGCTGGCGCGGGCTCGGCTTCCTCTTCCAGGTCTTCGCGCAGATCGTCCTCGGGAGTCCAGGAGTGAACGTCGGGGAGAATATCTTCCCGTTGCCAGACGACCGAAATTTCCGGCAGATTCGCGATCGCAGTTTCCACCGGCTCTTGAAAACAGCGCGGCAGCGGGACTGCCAGGCAATCAAACTGATCCGACAACAACAGCCGCCGCACTTCGACCGCAAAGTCGCCACTGCCGTGGACCACCGGGACCACGGTGATCCGTTCGCCAAATTGCAGATGTTTCATGTTGGGCATCCATCGGACACAGCCGTGCCGCTTGGCCAAAAATCAGAACTTGGCAAAAAAAAGCGTGCAATACGTACAGCCTCGTGATCAAGATGAATTATGGTGCGTCCCTCCTCAATCCTCAATGGAGCCTACATATTTCCGCTTGCGGAACGTGCAGAGACGGAGGGCCTAGGTATGCATCAACCTGGCAGTTTGCGCGGAGCAGGGAAAATGGCAGTGCGACTGAAATTCGTGGAAAGAGGGTCGCGCTCGGCAGGCAAGATCGAAGCGGGGAAGTTGTGCAAGGCCTTGGCCGGCCTGCGGCAACGCGCAGTATGTCGTTGCAATATAATAAGATGAGACAACAGGCCGCCCTCTGCAGGACTTCCGGCATCGCTGATCGCGTCAGTCATTACCCTGGTTCCCAGGTTGTTTTCCTTACATTCGATTCAACTCGGCGAATCGTCATAACCGATACAATGATCAGGTTCCGTAGGGCAACCGCGTTCCTGTTATGGACATTCTGTTCATGTTGTGACACTTCGGCTGAATCACACACGAGTTTTTTACTTGTTTCGGGCCTGGTGGATTAGAAAAAGTTGCTGAAACGGGGCAGAAATAAGTTGTTGGAAGTTTCAGTGAGGCAAATTGGATTCCAGCATTCGGCATTACAGCGGCAGAACGGAACGTCAGCATGAACGATTTACCGATCGAGGCAAGTCAGAATCCGGATGCCACAGGGTTTTATGTGCGTACGCGTGTTCGCCTGGAGCCCTCTCGGGCAAACGCGGCATCGGACGTTGTCTCTGAAAGTTTCACTCCATGGATGGAGGGAACTTCGATGAGGACATCATCGAGGAGTATTAAGGCAGCAACTATGCGAAAACACATGCGTTCCACAGTAATCTATAGTCTTGTGTTGGGTCTGGTTGCCTTGCTGACCTCGGAGGCGGGGGCGCAGATGAATGGGGTACAAATCATCCCGGCACAGCGTTCGGAACCCCAGGCCCGGTTGGATGCCCGCATCATCAGCATGCCCAAGGTGACGAAGAAGCTGGAGATCATCCACAACCGCAGTCAACTGGTGAAGACGCGCACGCGGGTTCGCCGCATGGCGATCGCGGATCCCTCGATTATCGACATTGCTCCGTTTGAAGAGGACGAGTTTGCGATTATCGGCACGGCGATTGGATCGACGACATTAACGCTGTGGTTCGAGGGGGATGACAATCCGCTCATATACGAGATCACGGTGATTCGGGATCCTAACATCGAGGAGCAGCGCCGCATCGATTACGGGAAGCTGGAACGGAAAATTGCGATCCTGTTTCCCAATAGCAAGGTGTATCTGATTCCCCTGCACGAAAAGCTGGTCGTCAAGGGGCAGGCCCGCGATCCCGCGGAAGCGGCCCGGATCCTGCAGATTGTCGAGGGGGAATTTCTGGATGAATTCGGCGATTTGTATGGCCCAGGTTCGGACGCAGGGCAAGGCGGCCGACGCGCTGGCGACCGGGAACCGTTCGCCCGGGAAGGTACGGGGCTCTATTCCGGTTTTATCGTGAACATGCTGCAGGTGCCCGGTGAGTTTCAGGTCATGCTGCACGTGACGATCGCGGAGTTGAATCGTTCGCAGTTGCGACGCATGGGCGTCGATTTCGCCGTATTGTTTGCCGATGGACGTCATTTAATCAGTTCCACCCTGGCAGGAGGCCTGCCGACCCTGACCGGCATTTTTGAAAACGGCGATGTCTCCGTATTAATCAACGCCCTGGCATCGAACGGCACCGCGAAGATTCTTTCGCGTCCCTCCTTGACGACCTTGAGCGGGTATCCTGCACAATTCCTTGCCGGGGGTGAATTTGCCGTCCCCACGATTGTGGGAGTCGGCGGGGCGCAAGCCTCGACGACATCCTTTCGCGGATTCGGAACCTCGATGGTGGTGGTTCCCACGGTGGTGGATGGGGATCTCATCCGTCTGCAGATCGCCCCGGAATTTTCCCAGCTCGATTCCAACAACGCCGTGCAAGGGATTCCAGGACTCAATTCCCGCCGAGTGCAAACAACGGTGGAATTGCGGGAAGGCCAGACGATCGTGCTGGGTGGATTGCTCTCGCGTCAGGTCGCGACGGAAATCACCCGCATACCCCTGCTGGGCGAAATCCCGTTGATCGGCCCCCTGCTGTTCAATTCAAAGCGTTCCACCGAGGACGAAATGGAACTGCTGGTCCTGGTAACGCCGGAAATCGTGCGAGCCATGGATCCGGATGAGGTTCCGCCCATGCCCGGGTATTACGTCACGCATCCCAATGATCGCGAACTGTATCGCCATGCCATGTCCGAAGGTGCTCCCGATCTGGAAGTGTATCAATTGGCGCCCTACGGGAACAAAGTGGGATACCCCAATCCCGTGGGCTTCAATGTGTATAATCCTTCTCCGGCAACGCCTCAGTACGGACCGATCCCGCAGGGGAATCAGCCCAACGGCTTCCCCACCCCGTCTCCCTGGACGGAACAAAGCAGCCGCTATGGGGGGAATTCGCAACAGATACTGCCGGGCGAAATGCCCATGCAACCTGGTATGATGCAACCTGGTATGATGCAACCGGGGGTGATGCAACCGGGGGTGATGCAACCGGGAATGATGCAACCAAGCCCATCCTATCAGCAGGGCCCGATGAACTACCCGCCGATGCAGCCCGGATATCAGCAGGCACCGCCAGCCTATCAGGGTTCACCCGGCACGCCCATGACACCGGAACCTTCCGCGAACTCGTATCGCGGGGGAGTACCGACGGCCTCTCGACCAGCGAACACCGTGCCGAATTACAATCAGCAGTTGTTCCAGCAGCCGGGAGGTCAGACGCAGCAGTCGCGCCCAGTGATGCCGACCGGCTATTCGGGTCAATCGTATCGCTAGGCCAGGATATTGATCCTGGGTTGGGGGGGAACGGCTACCTGCCGGGAACTTCCGGTCGGAGCGATTGGAGCGAGTGTTTCGATGGTATGAATTAAAGGAATTTGTCGAGCCCTGTCGGCTGTCCGGATTCTCGGGATTTACTTCCAGGTCATGCCTGTCCGGGAATTGAACCGATACATTCATAAGATCACGACAATTGGCAATACCAGAAGCGAACATACGATTTTCAAGTTGACGGGCGGCATTTAAGGTCAGTCCGCGGTGGCATCCGTCACCGACCATGAATGGATTCTCGGGGGGAGTGAAGATGACCCGCAGGAAATGGAAACCGATGCAGTCGATCGCCTTGCTTGCGCTGGGGCTGCTGTCTGGATGTGCCAGTTATTGTGGAACAGCCTGCGATAGCTGTGATCCCTCGGGGAGTGTTTCTTCCTGGGGAGGAGGCCTCGGGGGAGCATGGTCCTCCTGGCGTGCCCGCGTAGCAGGCCGTTGGCGGAGTCACGCCATCCCGGAGCAACTTCCGCTGGGGGTCGTGAATCGCGCGCATTATCAGGCGATGGAAACCAACGCCGAGGCGGTCGATTTCATTCTGTACGACCACGATTTCGTCCTGAATACCGCGGAACTGACGTCCGACGGGAAGGATAAAGTGCTGGAAATTGCCGCTCGCATGCGTAGCGCGCCGTTTCCCGTGATCGTCGAGCGTACGGAAAACAATTCCGATCCCGAACTGGATGCCTATCGTCGCAACCTGATTGCCCAGATTCTGACCGACATGGGGAATCCCGATGGCGATCAGCGGACGGTAGTCTCGACGGCATACGGTCCCGGTTACAACTCGATTGAAGCCCAGCGGGTCTGGTTCCAGCATATCGGCGGCGGGGGCTTCAACAACAACAACTTCAACAATAACGGCTTCGGTGGTGGTGGCTTCGGTGGCGGCGGCTTCGGTGGTGGTGGCGTCTTCTAATCTGGAGTTTCCACCCGATCATACAGCTGATTGTTGACGTCGACAAACTGGTCGCGATCGTGAAAGAGCGGACGGATTTCAGCCGCTGACTTTGTGCTGAACTCCACTCAAGTGAACTCAACGTCGGACGGGTGTTTACGAGTTGCCACGCCGCGTATTCCGCCGTGTGCCCCTGGCGGCTTGTCTGCCAGGGAATGGGCCGGGCTTGAGCCGGGAATTCATAAATGCAATTTCGGCAAGCCGGACAGGGCCGATAAAAACGATTATTCCCGCCCGTCGGGAATTGCCGATGATAAGATTCGGAACCAGGCAGCTTTTCCGGGGGGACAAGCGGTTCCAGATGCTTTGGGGACACGGTGCGCGCGGGGAAACAACGTGAATGACCAACGACACGTTGCGGCGTCGAACAGGAATTCGTCGTGGCGATTCGCGGGGGGAATTACCTCGCGATTGTCCATGCAAATGGTATTGGCTTTGCTGTGGTGTTGTGCACAGTTGCCGGCCCAGGAGCACTCTGGCAGGTCGCCCGAACTGACGGATCAGGTGCGTGGCAGCTTGAATCGCCTGCAAACCTTTGATGACCCCAACACGCGCGATCTCCGGCAGGATGTTGATCGCGATCGGGAAATACAGCAACTGCTGCCTAACTTCCGCGTGGTGGCAGGGGGATCTTCGGATCGGGTTTTGCGCGACCAGGCCATGAAGACCCTGGATGACTTGCAGCTCACTTCGTCCGGGCGTGAATCGGCCCGGCGCGTGCTCGAGGGGATGAGTTTGTATCGCCGGGTTCCCGAAGTCCGGTTCGAAGTCGATCCCGATACTTACGATTACTTCATGGGCAATCCGGACGTGGTCGTCAGCCTGTGGCATTCCCTGGGAATCTCGGCCATCAACTTGCAGCGCGTGCGGACCTTTCAGTATCGCATGGATAATCCGGACGGAACCGTCAGCGATATTTACTACCTGCGCCGCAGTCGCGATTGCAACGTCCTCTATTGCGAAGGGGAGTTCAAAAGTCCGTTTCTCAGAAAGCCGATCGCGGCCTCGGGCGTGCTGTGCCTGCATGCCAAATTCGAAAAGCAGCCGGATGGCGTCTGTTTTGTCCGGCATCATGCCGATGCCTTCATCGCGTTTCCAAATGCCGCCGTGGAAGCGACCGCCAAACTGATCTCTCCCGTCAGTAATTATATTGCCGACCGCAACTTTCAGGAGATCAGTCTGTTCATGCATACCATGTCGCTGACCATGGCCCGCCATCCCGGTTGGATGCAGCAGCAACTGGTCAAAATGCCCGGGCTTCAGCCCTCGCAATCGCAAGAACTGATGCAGGTCACACTCAAAAGTTACCAGGCGCATCAGCAGCGGGTCACCGCGCAATGGGGGGAGGAAGCGACACGCACGCGCTGAGAGACCTCGACGCAAGTGGATCCGCCACGCGGCGAGTGCGCGTATGTGCCGCAAACGCGAGGAACCGGATATTATTGGCCACCGAGGGATTTCAGGTAGGCGAACAGGTCGGCGACTTCTTCAAGGCTGGCCTCCTTGAGCAGATTTTCTGGCATCAGCGAGGTGGATAACTGCCGGCGGAGATCGATATCGCCCGATTCGATCCGTAGCGTGCGATGCGTGCTGTCCCGCAGCAGCAAGCCATCGCTGGATTCATAAATAATGATGCCGGTGTGTGTCTTGCCTGTATGGGTGACGAGCATGGTGGTGCGGTAACGGGGAGAGACATCGCGATTCGGATCCACGATGGCAATCATCAGATCGCGGGGTGAGAATCGCCCGGCAATCCCTTCCAGGCTGGGTCCCACGGTGCTGCGTCCCTGATGACATTGGGCACACTGGCGTCGTTGAAAACTGATTGCGCCCCGCGCGGCATCTCCGGCGGACCAGTCGACCTCGGCAAATCGGGCTTCCCATTCGCTCCAGGGGCTGTTCTCCGAACCGTTCGCCCGGCCTAGTGGGACATACGGGAAGTTTGCGGCGTACCAGTCTTGCCAGGCGGTGGCAATCAAGCGGCGTTCTTCCGCGGTCTTCGACAGCTTGTAGGAAGCCGAGGGAGGCAGGGGCTGTTTTTCTGGGAACGCTTCGGCGCGGCGGCGAACTTCCACCAGGGTATCGTCGCCGAGCGAGGCGAGTTCCTGCTCGCGTGCCAGTCGTTCCAGCAGCAGCACGAGTTGTCCCAGCAATTCGGGAGTGGCAGGTTCCCAGGTGCGTTGTGTCTTCAGACAGGCGGTCACCACTTCCCAGTGGGGCGAAAGCAAGCCTGCCTGCAAGGCTTCCCGATCTTCCGGACGGTTTGCTTCCGCCAGAACCAGCAGCGCCGTGGGGGCCAGCACTTCGTCGGCCAGGCAGCCACGTGCCAGCAGCAGGCTCTGGTCGTCCGTCTGGCCTGCCAGCATCGACACCAGGGCAGGGGTCAGCTCCAGTTGACCTTGCTCCACGCGGGCGAGGAATCGCTGCACTGCCCGCTGGCGGATTTCCCCCTGCAGGGGGCGCACGAACAGCACATGATCGGCTTGGCCAAACAGTTCGTGATCGACCAGTCGCCCAGGCAGGGTGGGGTCGTATTCGACCAGTTTCTGGTACATTTCGGAGACCCGCGGTTCCCAGTTGCGATCGATGGTTGCCTGGGAGGACTCGAGTTTGGGAAACAGATTCAGCAGGGCCTGGGCGATGCGTTCGGATTGGGCCGCTGTCCGTTCCACGGGCAGGCAAGCCAGGCAGATCAGGTGATGCAGATCGTCGATGGGGTTGGATTCCGGCTGAATCCGCGCGAGCAATTGCTCCAGCAACTTCGGACGGGTGGGGGAAATCATCGCGATGAGCCGCGCGAGTTCCCAGTCGAGAATCGCCTCTCCCGTGGGGTAGAGTTTTTCCAGTTCCTCGGCCAGGACCTGCAGGCTTTCCTGCTCGGCTGGGAGTGGCAAGCGGGCCAGATACCCATCGAAAACCGGGGCATGCACGGGGCTGTCTCCGAAACCTCCCAGGGCATGTTGAATCAGCAGCGTGGCAGTCAGCAGGACTTCGGGTTCGTCGTGTCGTTGGATGGCTGCCAGTCCGATATCGCGCCAGGCGTAGGCATGCGAGACGTACCCTCGATCCACAAACGCCCGCGCCATCTGCAGCGCCTCGGACCATCCCGTCTTGCGGGCGACTTCCCCAATCTGCCGAAAACTTTCGTTCGTCATCCGGCTGGCCACTTTCACCGCCAGTTGACGGACCACGTGATCTTCCGACCCCAGCGACCAGGCAACCGCTTCCTCCAATCCTTCGAGATGCGCGGCGTCGCAGCCCAGCAGCACTTCCAGAGCCTGACGCACCACCACGGGGCTGGTATCCTGCAAGGCCTGCCGCAAGACCTGACGATCGGGATTTCCCTGCACGCTACGACCATAGGCCCAAATGGTCCGAGCCCGAAGTTCGCGATCGGGCTCGGCTTCCATGGCCCGCAAGAAGTCGATATCCGGTCCCTGGAACAGTTCCACCAGAATTTCAATCGCGCGAATCCGCGCGGCGGTGGAACGGCTGGAATCCAAGGCGGCCACCAGAAAGGCTTCTTCCCCCAACTGTCTGGCCCAGGGAACCCATCGGGCCCGTGACCAGGCCGCCAATGGCTGTGGCGCATTGAGCACATCGGCGAGATCCCCCTTGAGCGGGCTGCGGGGATCGGACCACGGGGAGCCGGGTTCCGAAGTGTCGGCTTCGTATGCGATGCGAAACACGCCTCCCTGGGTGCCACGTCCGCCCACCGAAACATACAAGGCCCCATCTGGCCCAACCGCTGCGGCTGTCGGAGCAAATCCGTACTCTCCCACTCCCCGCGCGAATTGCTTCGCCTGGGCCAGCCAGGAGGCCCCTTGGCGCTTCAGCTTGATTGCCATGATCCGGCCGTACGTCCAGTCGAGCACGAACAGCGTGTTACGGAACTCGGGCGGAAATCGATGATGCCGATACACCACCACCCCGGTGGGCGAGCCACGCCCAAGTTCCACGATGGCAGGACTCATCTCCGGAAAATAATTCGGTTTCTTCCAACTCCGCGAAACCCAGCCGTGATTCATCCCGGTTACGGTGTGAAACACCCGCGTTGGCCGATAGATCGGCAGGGAAATTTCCCGTTCGCCATCGCTGTCGTAGGTAAACAGGTCCCCTTCCGCGTTGAAGGCGAAGTCGTAGGCATTGCGGTAGCCATCGGCGAGGACTTCCAGGCTGGAGAAGTCGGGCGGGAGCCGCGCCAGCACTCCCGCCTGGGGTTGTGTCAAGGGGGAGCGATCGGACGTAATGCTGGTGGTGCCGATGCCAGCCTCGTTACCCGCGATCAGATACCACCAGCCATCCGGTCCGCGGCGGATGGAATGGGTAAAGTGTTCTCCTCCTGCCCGCAAGGACTGGATCAATTCGGGTGGGCCATCCGCGCGGCCATCGCCATCCCTGTCGCTGTACTTAAGCAGTCCCGCATCACCGATACAGTACGTGTGCGGGCCTTCAACGAACAGTCCCTGGGCCCCGGAAGCGGGACTATCCGCGTAGGGATGAACCAGGTCGGCTTGTCCATCCCCGTTGGAATCCACAAGAACGCGAATGTAACCGGGGCCGGAGACCACAATTTCTCCGGCGGCATTGGTCGTGAGAAATTGAATGTTCGAGGCCTGTTCATCCCCCGCGAACAGCGTTGCTCGAAAACCGGGGGGAACATCCAGTACGGGGATCTGAGCAGAGGTTTCGTCAACGATTAACAGCAGGCAGCATCCCAACAGGAATCGAGAGAAACGCGTTGCCATGGGTCTGGTCTTACTTTCTGTGTGAATCATTGCAAGCGTAGAGGAAACGGGGGCAGACAACGTCGGGGGCGCGAGCGAACCGCGTATTTTTGCATTGTGTCAGCATTTTCCATTCACCTCAATCCCGGATCGCAAGCTGGCCCGCGCGGGGAAGATAGGTTGACGGACGCGTGTCCGAAAGATCAGCCTTAGCCGCCCGATTTCGGGCTTGGCGAAAAATCCGTCTGATGATATCCTCCCGCATTCCAGGAAAAACACCCCGGTCACGGGAGTGAGGCATCGCCAGCGGATGACGATGCCCAATTTGATACCACTGCGGAAGGAGTCGCAGTCATGTTGGGAACGGAACTAACCGTTGAAGCGTACATGAGCCGGTTCGGCGAACTGCTCAAGCAACTCGATGCCTCGCAAATCGTACGTCTCAGCGACGATATCTTTCGCTGTTACGAACAGGAAAAAATGGTCTTCATTTGCGGGAACGGTGGCAGTGGGTCCAATTCGTCCCATTTCTGCGAGGACCTGGGAAAAAGTTCGCTCGATCCCAAGGATTTCGAGAACGACGACGTCAAGCGGCTCAAGGTGATGAGCCTGACCGACAACACCCCTTATATTCTTGCCTGGGGAAACGACGAAGGCTTCGATCGCATTTTCGTCGAACAACTCAAGAATTTTGCCTCGCCCGGCGACCTGCTGATCGCCATCAGCGGGAGTGGCAACAGCCCGAATATTCTCAAGGCAGTGGAATGGGCAAACCGGAAAGGGCTGACAACCTGGGGAATAAATGGGTATACCGGGGGCCGTCTGCGGCATTTGGCACAGCAGGAGCTGCATGTCCCCCTGGACGACATGGGAATGGTCGAGTCGGTGCACATGCTGGCATTTCACTGGGTTTTGAACGACGTGCACGCCCGTATCAACCAGGTGGGGCGATACAGTTCTCAGGGAGCGCCCCAAACGTTGCCGCTCCGTAAAGCCGCCTGAACCCGACGGTTTTTCGCACGTGTAAAAATCCGGCGATTTTCGAATTCTCGAAAGTCGCCGGTTTTCATTTTGCAGGCTGGCGAATACCATGAATGCGAAAGATTCGATTTCCCGGGATCCTGTTTTGCGGCAGCGTCGCGCTGTCGGCGGCGTAATCTGTCTGGTCACGGATTTCATGTTGTCCCAGCGACGCGACGTGGTTAACGAGACGTTTTGTGGAAAATCGCTTCCCGATACCGTTTTACTGATGCGGAACCATCGGTAAGGGTCCGCAACGCGACCGGGTCTCCTTTCCTGTCATCTTTTCTTGGGTCGGTGCATGTCGAATAACGATTCGGCAACAGTGATTACTCCTGCCGACGCGGAGCAACCTTCGCGCGTGAGGGGCCGCCGTCCCAATTCGCGGGGAGGAACTTCCGGTTCTGCCAATTGGGCCGAACTTGCACGGTTTCAGACGGACCCGGTCGAGGAATCCGCCCCGCTCACCATCCAGGGGGTCTTGGAAAGGTTCAGCCGCTGGCTCAAGGGAGCCGTTGCGGCAGGCTATGGGATTTCCCTGGCGTTTCACGCGGTACTTATATTGCTGATGTCCTTCATCGTGTTCACGGAGTTAATGAACGATCCGGCCCTGCAAACCACGATGACCGAGACGGAAGAAATCGAGATGCTGCAGGATGTGCTCGATATCCGCGTCGACATGCCGGCGGGGGATGCCTCCGCGACGAATTCCCTCGAGACGGCGCTGAAGCTCGATCCGGCCGACTGGGCCGAAAACCCAATCGTCAATGGGGTCGAGGATTCGGTGGAATCCCTGTTCGAAAAAGAAGGGGCCGGTGGCTCTGGCGGTGCGGGGTTTCTGGCTCCCAAGGGGGCGCGGGTTTTCACCAAGGGAAGTTTCTCTGCCTGGACCGTGCCAAATGACCCTCGGCCTGGTCAGGATTACGACATTGTCATTGTGGTACGCCTGCCGAGCCGAGTGAAGCGTTATCAGGCCTCGGACTTGAAAGGAATTGTGGTGGGAACCGACGGCTACCGCCAAGAAATCCCGGGACTGGAATACACGCGGGGGCGGGTTTATTTACCGTTGAAGGATCAGACCGCGCAGTTGATCGTCCGCGTTCCGGGGGCCGCATCGCGAGTGCGAGATAAGATCGAAATCCGCTCGACCACGCTCAACGAGAAGCAAATCCTCGATATCGAGTTTTAGCCTTGTTGTCCTCAACTCGTGTGGACTTCGTATCGAGAGAGTGCTTTATAACATGCCACGCCCGCGTGGCCCGCTTCCTGACGGGCGCGGCTGGTTCGTGTCGAGCTTATTAGCCACGACCGTGAGGGAGTGGGCCACGTTCGAGCAACTTACACATGCTGCCCTCAACTCGTGTGGACTTCGTATCGAGAGAGTGCTTTATAACATGCCACACCCGCGTGGCCCGCTTCCTCACGGGCGCGGCTAGTCAAGCGCATAAAAAAGCCCGATCAAACCATGTTGACCGGGCCGGTGTCGTGTGTCAGTCGGGGGGTACTTATTCAGCCCGCAATGAAAAAACCGCTAGTACACACGCAATGAATATATTTATTTTGCCAGCAGGGACGCATTCCGTCAAGCCCGCATCGGAAATCCCGCGGGGTGCGCTGCGAGGCTGGATTCTCTGATTCTCTTGGGAATGTTTGATTGCGTGGCTGTTTCCGTGTAGGGTAAGCGAGGAAGGTCGATGGTGTTATCGAATCGCGTGAAAATACGGGTGAATTATCAGGTAGGCACATGACTCGACGAATGCGGTATGTGATGGTGGGGGGATTCCTGGGAGCCGGCAAAACCACGACGCTGGCCCGCCTGGCGGCTGAGTATCGCCGTCAGGGTCTCAATGTTGGAATCGTCACGAACGACCAGGCAGCGGATCTGGTGGATACCGAGCTGCTGCGCGGGTTAGGGTTTGCGGTCGAGGAAGTGGCGGGGGCCTGTTTCTGCTGCCATTTCGACGAACTGCTGGATCGCATGCAGCGGCTGGAAGCCCACGAGCGACCGGATGTGATTCTCGCAGAGCCGGTCGGCAGTTGCACCGATCTGGTGGCGACCGTTATTCAACCTCTCAAGCATCTCTTTCAGGCCGATTTTCAGATCGCCCCCTACGCGGTAATCCTCAAGCCGAGCCACGGCCGAAAAATACTGGATGCTTCGTCGCGAACGGGCTTCTCACCCAAGGCTGAATACATCCTGCTCAAGCAACTGGAAGAAGCCGACGCGATTCTGATCAACCGCTGCGACGAACTTACGCCAGACGAAGTGGAGCAGCTCGAAAAACTGCTTGCCGAACGTTTTCCCCATACGCCGATTCTCCGCCTTTCCGCCAAAACAGGCACCGGTCTGCCCGGACTGCTCGAATTTCTCGATCAACAGGGGGACTTTGGACGCCGCGTGCTCGATATCGACTACGACATTTACGCCGAGGGGGAAGCCGAACTCGGCTGGCTCAACTGCAGTACCCGTCTGTGGGCCGAGCAGCCCTTTTCCCTGGATGAATGCCTCGTGGCAGTCGTGGAACGCCTCCGCGCGGAGTTATTGCACATCGATGCTGAGCCGGCTCACTTGAAAACCATCGGTTTGTGGGAAGGGTTCTTTGGCGTGGCCAATCTCATCAGCAGCGATTCCCCCGTGCGGCTATCACTTGCCTCGGGGCACCAGGTCCAGCAGATCGACCTGGTGGTGAATGCCCGCGTCGCCTGCGACCCTGCGGAGCTGGAAGTTCTCGTCCGCCGGGTCCTGGAAGAATCCGCCCGGGAACGAGCAGCGGAACTCGAAATTCGCCACATCCAGAGTTTCCGGCCCGGACGCCCTGTCCCCACCCATCGTTACCCGGCCGTGCCCTGATTCCTGACTTGACGTCTTGGAAGGCGGTTCAATGCCCCGCGTGGTCCGCTTCCTGACGGGTGCGGCTGGTCGCGCGTTGGGTATTGAGAAAGTGCCTGTTCGCCGGGGTTATTTTTCCGGGATGTGGTTGAGGGTATAATACGCTTGGGGATGCAACAGTGGTAAACCTGCCTGCGATCGCAGGTCAGGCAAATGCAGTTCGTGGACATGGCCCCGCTGTAAGCCCTGAATGACCAGGCGGATGCGGGTATTGTCCTCCGAGACGATGGCGGAGAGCACGGCGGGCGTGGTGTGATCGACCTCGGGGCTGCCGTAGCTGGACTGATAAATGTAGGTGTAGGTGGAAAGTTTGTAGCCCGTGAGATCCCGCGCGGAAGCGGCGTCGATGGGTTGCGTGAAGGTCAGTTCGAACCCGTCTGGGCGGGCCCGCATTTCATGAATTTCGAACGGGATCTGCCCGGTCCAGTCCAGCCGTTCGATCGAGAACGGCAGCGTTCCCCGGGAACCCCAGCCGCGATTCGTTCCGCCGACGAACAAGGCGCCCTGGGGGGTCATTTCCAGTCCGAGACTCCCCGACCCAAAACCCTCGCGAAAGGGGATGCAGGCACCCTGATAATGGCCGTTCACTTTTTCCAGGAATACGCGCATCACCGTGCTGAAGGTCTGGTCTCCCACGAACAGTTGCTCTGTAAAGGGGCCGAACTTGCCCGCGGAGGTATCGCAGGCAATCCCGCTGGCGGATTTTCCCATCTTGTCGTAGGGGAACAGAATCACGGGAGGTTCGTAGGCGGGGATTTTTTCCGCTTCCAGCAGGCAGCGGCTGCCGCTTTCCGGCTCGCGGGGTGTTTCGCCCATCGCGGTGCGGGCCGCGGGTTCTTCATACCATTTGAATCCCCCGGGATGGCCCATGAACTTCCCGGGCGACAGATGCTTGAGGGCGCAGGTACCGTTCCAGGGGCCTTGGTTGTCGGTGTAAAAAATATCTCCCGATGCATTGGCGCCCATCCCTCCGGGCGAGCGGATGCCGCTGCAGGTCGGGATCAGTTGGCCCTCCGGCGTGATACGGACGCACCAGCCGCGATATTTGGCCTGACTGCTGAAGGAGCCGGTCAGACATAAAGTGACCCATAGATCGCCCCGTGCATCGAATTTCGAGCCGAACGCGTACTCGTGATAATCACCCGTGATCCCCCAGCCATCATTGACCGTTTCGAACAGATCCGCCCGTCCGTCTCCATTCGTGTCCTTAATCCGCGTGACTTCGCAGCGCTGCACGGCATACAACCAGCCGTCGCGATAGGCCAGGGAAAGTGTTTCGTGCAAGCCGTGAGCGAAACGGGTCAACTTGGCCTTCCCGGCCTCGGCGGCAAACGGCTGGTCGATCAGCCAGATTTCTCCCCGCCGCGTGCAAACCGCCATTTGCCCGTTCGGCAACAGTTGGAAGCCTGCCGCCTCCAGTACTTCTCCCTCGGGCAAGTCAAAGCGGGAAATTGTGTAATAGGCATCTTCCGAGGGGCGCGGCGGTTGAGCATGCACCGGAACAAGGGGGGGAGCCCAGGCGAGCAGTCCCGCCAGCAGAAGGATCGGGAATTTCATGAGAACTTGCTTTCACTCGGATCGAATAGAACGCTGAAAACGGCGCGGCAAGCCACGGAAACAGCTGCGAATTACCAGTGCAGAGTCTGTTCGAGGGTCAGGGGGTTCTGCAGGTCGAACTCATACAGAACAACTTTCGTGTTTCCCTGCTCGACCAGTTTGTATTCCACCGGTTGTCCCCCGGATCGCAATTCGATGCGGATGGCCTTGTCGAGCAGGATTGTCCGATCGGCCGCGAGTTCGATCTCTTCGCCCGCTGCGACCACAAAGCCCATGCGCCCCGCCGAGAGTGGCTTCAAATGGATAATGCGTTTCAGATCGGCTTCGTCGCTGTTTTTGGGCAGGGGAACCAGTTCTTCGCGGAATTCGCATTGCGGGTGCTTGTAGAGAAAGGCCGGGCGGCCTGATTCGTCGAGTTGATAGCCCTGGAAGCGAAAGCCCCGCTCGCGCGCGTTCCCGGCAGGCCAGGATTCGTCGAGCTCCGTTCCCAACACCCAGGGGGCCTGTTGTTCAAACGTCATCAGATGCCGCCCCAGCGGTCGCTCCGCTCCCTGTCCCCGTCCCCGCCAATGTCGCCCGGCATCGATGAACGGACCATGCCAGATCAATTTCAGGCACATCTGATCCGCGTCCCAGGTCAGATTCGCTCGTTCGGGATATCCGACCGCGATTCCCCGCGGCGAAACTCCCTCGATGAAATTGCGATACACGATGGGCTGTCCCGCAGGCTGTAGTTCAATCGGATCGGGCAGCAACCCGGCGGGGATGCCTGCCTTTTCGCCATCCTTCAAATAGGTCCACATCGCGGCAATCTGTTCGGCTGGCTTGCCCGACAGAATCTCGCGTGCGGCGGAAATTCCATTCGGGAAACTGTTGGGCATCCGCGTGCCGGGCCGGTACCGGGCAGGATCGGCCAGATACCTCAGGAACCAATCCTCCCGCAACCGCTGGTGCATGCTGGTCAGGGATATTGCCTGAATTCCCGTGGCGGGATAACCGGCAAAGGTATGGCATTTGATGCAGGCGAGCGCCGTCGCCGAGACCAGTTCCTGCCCCATTGCCTTGATGCGATGTTCCGGTTCGTTCAGGGCAGGCGGCGGGTCACCCGCGCGCTGATCCTCCGCCACCAGAATGTCCAGCAGTCCGGTGACGTCAGGATGATCGAACCTGGGCATGCGGGTCTGCATGTAGGGGCGATCGCGCGCCCCCTGCTGCAACACGCGTTTGAGCCATTCCGGTTGCAGTTTGTCTGCGACTCCCGTCAGCGGCGGAGGCAATCGGCCTTCGTCTCCCATCTCGGGTATCTTCGCCAGAAACATTTCATTGCGGGATATTTCCGGGCCGCCGATGCGATCCCGTTCATGACAGGCGTAACAGTTGAAGGCGGTTAGAACCAGTTTCAGACGCTCCGTGGGAGTTTGACTTGGCGGTCCCGCCGACAAGCTCGCCCGCAACGCCAGCCGCTGCTCTCGGCTCAAACCGTAGCGGGGCAGGCCCGCGGGGACGGTTTCCGCAAGGCACCCTCGCGCCGGGTTCAGCTTTTCCAGGGGCGGAGCCTCGATCGTGGAGACCAGCGGCTTTTCCGCAATCTTCATTTCATGGCAAGCAGCGCAGCCAACCGCGACAAACTGTTCCTGGCCCCGTGCGATCAACGCGGGGTTCAACACGAAGCGATCCGGATCGACCTGGTCTACTTCCGTGGACTGTTCCTGTTCCGTCAGCCGGAGCAGATTCGCCAGATCCTGGCGGGGAATACCCGGCCCCGCGACATCCACGCTGAGCGATTCCTCGCCTCCCTGTTCGAAATACTCCACGCGAACACGGTGAGGACCGGGGCTCAGGTCGACCATGCCAGACTGTACCGAATGAGGATGAATGCCGTCGTTACGGACGATTTCCACGTCATCGATCAGCAGTCTGCTGCCGTCATCGGAACCGAGATGAAACTGATGGCGGCCTGCCTGGAGCGCGGTGAACCAGCCCGAGAACACCAGCCCGAACTGATCCGACTTTCCCGCCACGTTCAACTGGAACGCGGTCGTTTGCCCCGTTCGCACAGGCTGCAATTCACTGAAATCGGGTAATTTCTGCCAACTGCCATGATAGGCCTGGAATTCGACCTGGGGGCGCGAGGCGTGAGGCTGCGCTTCCCGCAGCAGGTAATGGGCCAGATCGGTCGCTTCCTTGTCGTCCAGGTGCAAAGCCGGCATGCGGGCCGCCGGGCGGTGCCCCTGGGGATTCTTCAGAAAATCCCGCAGAGTATTCAAAACATACTTTTGAGACAGCGGCCCCAGGGGGACCGAAGTGGAGGCCGGGGCCGCGTGTTCTTCCGCAGGGCCATGACAAATCGCACATCCTACCGAATGAAACAGGATCTCCCCGCGCGAAACCGACTGCCGATCGAGGGGATGGTCGGTCACTTTTCCCGTCGAGGCAAGAAAGTGAACGATCGGTTCGAGCGCCTGGGTACGTTCGGCTTCGCTCAACCCCGCCAGGAGTTGAGGCATCCCGCTTCCTGGTTTCGTGCCATGCGGGGACAAGACGAAGTGCCGCAGCGATTCCGGGCGCACGCGGCTGCCAATCCCACTCAGCCGGGGAGACTGTTTTGTCAACAACGACGTGCTCCACGCGGCAGAGGCCGCATGGCAGGCGGTGCAGTTCAATTCGCCCAGCAGCAGGGTTCCCCCTTTGACGGCATCCTGGTCGGCCCGGGCGTAAAAGCGTTCGAAGCCGGGCACGCGCGGTCTGCGGGCATGTTCCTCGGCATCGCGGGGGAGTATCCAGATATTGCGAAAGCGGATCGGGTTCCCGTGATTCTGCAGAAACAGCGGGCCGGGTTGGGGGGTTTCCTGCAACGAATTGCCAACCGTCACGGTAGGGAGTTCGACATTGTCGTGAATGAGAATGCCGTTGAGGCGGGCGGTAATGCGGGCATGCTTGATTTTCTTGCCCGATTCATCATACCGGGCGGAGGTAACTTCCACGTCATAGGTTTGCCAGGAAAGGGGAGGGAAGCAGGCGTTGACGTCGGGTGCCTTGATTTTGTACAGCCCGCCGCATTCGTTGTCCTTCCCCTCGAGGCCGAACGAATCGAGAATTTGGGTTTCGTATCGCCCCTGGTGATAGGCGCCGCTGTTGGCACGTCCCTGTCCACGGGCCTCGGGCATGAACGACAGCAGAAATTCCAGGTGCAGCGTGTAATCGTCGAAGGTCTCGCTGGTGGTCGCCCCTTCCATCAACAGAAAGGAACCCTCGGGTCGCGTCGGCTCGAGCCGTGCCCCCGGCTTCCAATGCTTCTCGAAGGTCTCGGGCGTCCCGTCGAACAGCACCAGGCTCCCCTCGGGAGGAGCCGCGTCCAGCGTCGGACTTTTACGGACGATTTTTTCGTAGTTCTCGGCCAGGTCGGCCATGTCGTCCGCGTTCCCCTCGATTTCCTGCCGAGGGCTTTTATCCCAGCCTGCCCCGGGCAAGCCTCCGTTAAACAGCACCGCCCGGAAATTGCCTCCGCCCAGGGCAATCACCTGCATCCCCTTCCGCTCGGCGACGTATTCCCCCTGCACCTGAAATTCCGGATCTTGTGCCGCTAGTGCGGGGTCGATCAGAACTTTCCGTTCCTGGGCCGCAATCTCGAATTCACTCTGGTCGAACGCGAACCAGAACCCTGGACAGAATACGAGCACGGCGAAAAGCAGGGGACGTATCATCTCGGCAACACTTTCCATCAGAGTCAACGGAGCAACTCGGCACTGTGGGGAACCCAGCGGGCCATCTCGGCAACAGGTTCCTGGCAGGGAGCCGCCCCACACATGAAACCTGGTCGATATGTAGGAAATATGGCCGATCCGCAAGGCGGAGTCAAACCTTACGGACCAAGGGGAAGCCAGCGTCCTTGTGATATTCGCCGGCCGCGCGGGCGAACGTCGGTCGGTAATCGCTCGACGCCCCTCTGGTCTGCCGATCCGGGAAGATCGCCCGTCGAAAGACCAGACTTGCCAAACGGGACCAGCCCCACCTTTCCTCATTCGCGCGCCACGCACCTGCCCAATTCTGCTCAATCGAGCCGGGGGCAGAGCCCGGATGAGCACCCAGGCAAAAACAGCGTGACAATCGAACAAGTGGCTACTACAGTGTACGGTGGAACCACCTTTGAAGTGCTCGAATTTTCGGCATGAACAAATCGCGAGGCGATTGGTAACGTAATTTGGCCGGGAGTAATCAACACACATGTCGTTTGCACAGATCACACTGATTTCCGCACTTCTCGTTTCTCTGCTGGCAATGCCAGCGGACGTTCGCGCTGCCGAGGGCGTCGCAACAGACGCCGACAATGATTTCGTTGGCGTCTGGTCCACGCACTATCAAACCACATTCGTGTATCTGATTATTCATTCCGATCGAACTGCGAACTTCATTCTGCTCGACCAGGGCCATTCCATTTCCCAGACGCGCTGGTACCCCGCGAAAAACGGTATCATCGTCGATGGTTTACCGATGTTTCGATTTTGGAAAGGCGATTCCCCCGACACTGCTCGTGTGCAGATGCAAGAGTTTCCGCAAGAGATGACCAATGATACCTTTGGTAGATTTCCTCTGTGTTTCATCATGCGCAAGCAAAAGAAGCCTGAACCCACTTCGACTGAACCAGGCAGGATAACGGTTCCGAAAGAGTGGCTTAATGACGAACCGCCGTCTCTTTTCGATGAACGGATTGGTGTCCCTCGCGCCATCGCCCCGTGATGGTGCCCCAGACTTGTTTCCACAAACACGGACAACACTCGTCTCCTCTCCAGCGTTGTGCATCACGGCACCGGCCCAGGACTGATGGGTTCCAGAAGGGTCTGATCTGGGAAATCCGGTTGAAAGCGATTCCAGAGTGGTTTCGCGGGGGCGCATGGATTATCATCGGGGGTGAGGTCGGAGTACCCCGGACCCGGGGTGGCGTTGCGGGTTCCCGTCATAATCACCACAAACAGAGAGTAGCAACATGTTCGGCAACACGATTGTCCTGGCTCAAAACATGTGGGATATGTTTGTCTGGTTCGGCGTGATCTTTGGGATTCTGTTCGGACTGGTCTTTTTTGGGATCTTCGCGCGTTATTTGGGATTGTGGATTCAAAGCAAGACGACGGGGGCCGGCATTGGGCTGGTCAATTTGTTGATCATGTCGATCCGCAAGGTGAATCCGACGATTATCGTCCGAAGTAAAATCATGGCCGTGCAGGCCGGATTGACGCATGCGTATCCGATTTCGACGCGGGATCTGGAAGCCCATCTGCTTGCAGGGGGAAATGTTCCCAATGTGATTCGGGCGTTGATTGCGGCCCATCGCGCGAACATCGATCTGGACTGGGTCACGGCAGCCGCGATCGATCTGGCGGGACGGGATATCCTGGAAGCCGTCCGCACCAGTGTCTATCCCAAGGTGATCGACTGTCCCGATCCCCGGAAAGGGGCGGGCACGCTGGATGCGGTGGCAGGCGATGGGATCCAGTTAAAAGCGCGGGCCCGGGTGACGGTCCGCACCAATTTGAAGCAGTTGATCGGGGGAGCGACCGAGGAAACCATCATCGCGCGAGTTGGCCAGGGGATCGTGCAGGCGATCGGTTCCACACCGTCGTACGCGCGTGTGCTCGAGAATCCCGACAAGATTTCCCAGACGGTGTTGAACCAGGGACTGGAAGCGCAAACCGCGTTTGAAATTGTTTCGATCGATATTGCCGACATTGATGTGGGCGAGAACATTGGGGCCCGTTTGCAAGCCAACCAGGCCGAGGCCGACATGCGCGTGGCCCAGGCCAAGGCCGAGCAACGCCGAGCCGAAGCCAAGGCCCGCGAGCAGGAAATGGTCGCCAAAACCCAGGAAAATCGTGCCAAGGTGGTGCTGGCGGAAGCCCAGGTGCCCGAAGCCATTGCCCAGGCATTCCGCGAACGCAGATTGGGTGTCCTCGACTACTACGAATTGAAGAATGTGCAGGCCGATACCCGCATGCGTTCCGCCATTGCGGGATGTAACGGGGCCACGATGGAGGAAGGTCAGGTTAACATGCAGTAACGTCTCGGCACACGGTTCGAGGCGCGCGTCGCTCGCAATGCGGGCCGGGAATATGAATTCAAAAGGCCACCGGGCAATGCGGTCTCCCCTCTGCCAGGATCACTCCGCCATGCGTAATGCCCAACCGGGAAATAGGTGCTGAAATGGAAGGTCTGATTGGATTGCTGATTCTGGTCATCAGCGCGATTGGCTGGATCGCCAATGCCGTACAGGAACAAAAAGCCAAGCAAAAACAGCCTCCGGGTCCCGCGCAACGTCCCCAGCCCCAGCGTCGCCTGCAGGAAGAAATCGAGAACTTCCTCAAGGAAATTCAGCCTGCTCAGCCCGAAGCACAACCCGCTGCCGAACCGAACAGGCCCCCAGCGCCCCGTCGCGGAAAAAATCGTCCCGAGGTTTCCAAGCGGGCCAAGGATCGCAAGGCGACCGCCCAGCAACGCAACCCCAGTCCAAATCTCACCAAGACATCCAACACGTCATCCCAACTGACGGGGCTTCCCGCAGACATCCGCCCGTCGGCGCGATTGGGCACGGCGGAAGAGCTGACGCCCGCGCAATTCCAGCAGTATCTGCAGTCGCAGGCCGAACAGGGGTTTTCGCGAGAACTGCTGGCGATTCTTTCTCCCGAACAGGTCGCCGCGATTCAGCAGTATGCCCGTCAGGCCAGTCCGCGTGGCCCGAGGAGCACCTCGGGGCGGGTGACGGTGGCCCAGTTGCTCAGCTCGGAAAACATTCGCAATTCGTTCGTGATCAATGAAATCCTGCAGCGTCCCAAGATCTTTCGAAAATAAGCACCGGCAGAGTCAGCCTTTCCCGACGCTGCTGAATAGTGGCGCGACAGGTCCCGTATTCGTCGCGGATTCCGGATTCCACCATGAGTGACTCCGACTGGATAACAACAAAACCCGGCGATGGCATGGGCGACGGCGCCGTCGAGGCCCGCAAGCCTAAATCGGGACGAAAAGCAGCTTCCCCCCATCAATTGCATGTGCTCCTGCTCTCGAATCGCTTCGAAGTGCGGGGTTCCTCCGCGCAAACGCTCGTACTGGCGGAGAACCTGCCCGCGTACGGCATTCGCCCCACCATTCTCACCCCCGACATGAGCTGCGTCTCTCCCGAGAGACGCCGAGCATTGGATGTGCACGAATATCGCTACCTGATGATTCCCGTCATTTCCTGGCTGACGATGAAATTCATCCTGCAGGATCTGGCGAATGACCCGCCAGATCTGATTCACATCCAGTCGTATAAAATGCTTCCGTATGGCATGTTTCTATCGCGGAAGTTCAACTGCCCGTATGTCGTCACCTTTCACGATTTTCTCCCCAGCGGGGAAGTGTTGTCCTTCGATCGTCAACTGCACCGTAACCTTATTGCCGTCAGCGCTTCGGTGAAATCGGCCCTGCTGACGCAACCGGCGATCACCGGTGACATGGTCAAGGTGATTCACAGTGGCGTGGAACACATTCCCGAACAGCGGGCAGGGGAAATCCTTGCCGAACACCGGACACCGGTGATCGGGACGGCAGGTCCGCTCGAAGCTGTCAAGGGACTGACTTACTTCCTGAATGCCGCCAAACTGGTGCTGACGCAGTTTCCTCAGGTGGAGTTCCTGGTGGCGGGTTCGGGGCCGGAAGAACGGAATTTGCGCCAGCAGGTTCGCGCGCTCGGCATCAGCAGGCAGGTGACGTTCGTCTCGAATCTGTACGGCTTCGAGGAACCCCTGCGAGCCATGGATATCTTTTGTCTTCCGTCCCTCCAGCAGGGATTGGGAACGATCATGCTGGAAGCGATGGCCTGGGGGCGGCCCGTGGTTGCCAGTAACGTCGGCGGCATCGCCTCGGCCATCGAAGATGGCCACACAGGTTTGCTGGTTCCTCCCGCCAACAGTGAACTGCTGGCGGAAAAACTGCTGAGCCTGCTGCAAGATCCCGCCCGGGCGCGAGAAATCGGCGCCTCGGGCCGCCATCACGTGCGGAAGAATTTTCGCGTCGATCAGACCGTGCGACTCGTCACCGATGTCTATCGCGCGGTGCGTACCGAATTCGAAGCCACACGGAAAACAAATACCAGCCGCCGGGGAGATACTTGATCATAAACGCACCAGCAGACGCCACAACACTTGAACATACTTGCACCTGGGATTTCTGCGATGCGGCATAGGCAAAAAATTCCGGCAGGCAGCAGTATCAACGGGGCATTGGCCTGAATCCCGCAAATTTTGTTAACTAAATGTTAATGTTTTGTTGCGAGCCCCCCCGAACCATGCTAGGCTGCCCGATGTATTGAGATATCAGGCGTACCGCTGTTCCCGGGACACACCAGGCAGCGAATCCAGGTTCTTTGTAATCCTATTGCCGCGTTCGGATTGTTAGGCTTGTGCAGCTTTCAGCCTGACTGCACGTTCGTGCAGAGATTTGCCGGCCATTTACCGAATGCATTCTTGCGGCAACAGCCTCCGTGTTCGATTTTTTATGGGAGTATTGTCTATGAAGAAGTTGCGTCGCGGGTTTACTCTGATTGAGCTTCTCGTTGTTATCGCCATCATTGCCATATTGGTGGCCCTGTTGCTGCCAGCTGTGCAACAGGCCCGGGAAGCAGCTCGGCGGTCAAGTTGCAAAAACAATCTCAAGCAGATTGGTCTGGCGCTGCACAATTATCACGATACGCACAATGTGTTTCCTCCGGCCTTTGCCCGCTCGAATCCTGCCGGGGACGGACGGGGTTGGGGCTGGGGAGTGATGATTCTGCCCTTCATCGAGCAGGGAGCCCTGTATGACGCCCTGGCGCCCAATACCTCCCCCTTTCCCACGGATGTTTCCGTTGACCCCGGGCTGTCGCAACGCGTCTTGATGCAGACCATTATTCCTACATATCGGTGTCCTTCGGACGTCGGCAGCCCGATCAATAATCAACGCGGCAATTTTGGAACGTCCAACTATTCAGGTGTCTGGGGTTCGCATGTTGATGCCGGCACGCACACGGGGGCAGGCAACGGCTGCATGTTCTATAACAGCCGCATCAATTTCCGCGACATCACCGATGGCACTTCCAACGTCATCATGGTCGGGGAACGCGCCTTCAATAACCTCCCCTGGCGGGGGGCCATTTACGGCGGCGTGCACGATACCCTGGGGGCCGGCTGGGCATCCGTCATGCGGGGAGTGTACGATTCCGCCGCTTATCGCATCAACGGCACCGATGTCTGGACGTACTCCAGCCTGCACAAGGGGGGCGCTCACTTCGTGCTGGGGGATGGATCCGTCCGCTTCCTCAGCGAAAACATGAGCGGCGCAAACTGGCAGATTATTGCCCAACGCGCCTCTGGCCAGGTGCTGGGTGAATTCTAACTTGGGAACGTATCTGTTGACCTGACAGAGCGATCGAAAGGCTGAGCCGGTTCACGGGAACCCCTCAGCCTTTTTTGCTGCCCGGCCCCCTGGCAGAGCACACTCCCCGATCATCAACCACGCCCGATGATGAGTCCACTGGAGTGGATTACACCGTATCCTGCGCGGCTCTTGCCTGGGAAGCCGCCGGCCCGTGAATTTTGGGAACAGGGCACGCTCTGCGTACCATTTGCGCGGTATCCACGGAGCAATCCCACCGCAACATATCGTGGCAGGTTTCCTCCTCGATAAAAAATTCACGGCCTCTGCGTGCGCCTGGCTTTGCCGGTGCCCCCCTGTTGGCGCGAAGCCAGCACGCTTCGCGGAGCGTGGCACCGGTTGAATCTACGGACTCGTGGGTGGGCAATCCGTTTTTAGCGAAGCAGTTTGCGAAATTCCTTCGACGTGCGGGTGTTGGCGACATCTTGCCGGGTAAGTCCCGCGCGGCGAGCCTGATACACCCCCCATTCCAGTAGATCCAGTCCGTGGGGGGAATGGGCGTCGGTATTGATCACTATGGGTATGCCATGGTCGCGCGCCTGACGGGCATGAATGTCGTCCAGGTCGAGCCGAGCGGGATGCGCGTTGATCTCCATCATGACCCCCTCGTCCGCCGCCGCCTTGAAGATATCGTCGAAATCCACTTCCGCGCCGGGCCGGGCACCTATCAGCCGTCCCGTGGGATGTCCGATCAGATGCACGTGGGGATTGCGGATTGCCGCCAGCAGCCGCTTGCGGATCTGTTCGCGTGGCTGCTTGAGACCGTAATGCAGCACGGCAATCACCCAGTCTGCTTCGGCGAGTACGTCGTCGGGCAGATCGAGTGTAGCGTCTTCGAGGATGTCGCATTCGATGCCGCACAGCACGTCGATATCGGAATAGTGTTCGCGGAGCTTGCGAATTTCGCGCCAGTGCGCGCGCAAACGCGCTTCGTCCAGGCCGTTGGCCATGGTGACGCGGCGGGAATGATCGGTGATGGCTATGTATTTCCGTCCCCGCGAACGGGCCGCCTCGATCATCTCCTCGATGCTGGCCGTCCCGTCCGTCGCCGTGGTGTGCATGTGCAGATCCCCTTGCAGATCCGCCAGTTCCAGTAATGCCGGGCGATCCGACTGCTCCGCCCAGGCAAACTCATGGCGATTCTCGCGCAGCTCAGGAGGAATCCAAGGGAGATCGAGGGCCGCGTATATTTCCTCCTCGGTACGGGCGGGCAGGCGTTCCTCCCCCCGAAACAACCCATATTCATTCAGTTTGAGCCCACGTTGCTGCGCCAGCCGCCGCGTCACCACATTGTGTTCCTTCGACCCGGTGAAATACTGCAACGCTGCCCCGAAGCTTTCCTCGGGCACAACCCGCATATCCATTTCGAGTCCCACGCGATTCCCGTCGGGTGTGAAACAGCGCGGGATCGGCTTGAAGCGGACCCGCTGCTTGGTCTCGCCTCGTGCCAGGACTTTTTCCACCAGGGGATGCCCCGCCAGATAGTCCATGGCTTCGTCGGAGCAGGACGCCGCCACGAGAACGTCGAGATCGCCGATCGTTTCACGACGGCGGCGCACGCTTCCCGCGGAAGAGGCCTGCTCGACAGATTTCAACTCCAGCAATTCCGCGACAATGCGGTCCGCAAACGGTTTTGCGTCGGCCAGATACAACCGTGTTCCCGTGGAGGCCAGTTGCTGCAACCCCTCCAGGATCGACTCTTCCGTTTTTTTGCCGAACCCCTTCCTTTGCGAGATCAGACCCTGTTCGGCTGCCAGCTTCAATTCGTCGAGCGATTTCAAATGGAGTTCGTGAAATAAAATGGCGACCTTCTTCGGCCCCAGTCCGGGAATCCGCAGCATCGTCACGACATCGGCGGGAATGCGTTGCATCAATTCGTCCAGCGGCTCCAATCCGCCGGTCCGCAGGATCTGCACGATTTTCCCCGCCAAGTCCTTGCCGATGCCCGGGAGTTCCTGCAACAGGGCCGGATCCTCAGCGACGAGATCGGCCAGGGAGTCAGCCAGGGAATCGATCGTGCGGGCCGCGCTGCGATAGGCGCGCACCCGAAAGGCATTGGCCCCTTCCAGTTCCAGCAGGTCGGCCAACTGATCGAATAAATCCGCAATTTCGGCGTTGTTCATGCTTCGATAATCCTGAAGGCCGCGCGGGGCTGGCGACCTGGCAGATCCTCCTTCACCCGAACTCACTTGTCCCGCAAATATTCAACGAAAAATTCCGTCACTTCCTCCACCACATTCTTGCCTTCGTCCGCATGGCGGATCGTGCAGGGAATGCCCAAGGGGTCCATCCGTTCCTGCAGCTTGATCCCAAAATTGATGTGGTGAATCCCCTGCCCCGCAACCGCGTTTTCCGGCAGGGGGCCGCGGGGTTCATTGTAAAACGCGTACACCGGAGGGTCATCCCGAGTGAGATGCGTCAGCGGAGAGGCCTGCTTGTATTTCTCGTAGGCCGTGGGGGTCTCGAGTTCGTCCTGCTTCAGCCCGTAAAACCCCTGCAACGCGGGATGCCGTGCGGCTGCGTCCCCCACCCATTCCCGAATCAGTCGTGGATCGTAAGTACTCTGTGCCCCGAATACCGCCATGCACTGAAGCCGCGTCGATTGACGCAACACGGGATCGTCGCTGTCCCGCTTGGCCAGATCGTCGTGAAATCCAATCCACAGCGAAGTTCCTGCCCCCGCCGATCCCCCGGTGGCGCCGATCCGCCGGGGATCGATATTCCAGTCGGCCGCCTGCTGACGGGCATATTGAATCGCTCGGGCACAATCCAGGTAATGCGCCGGCATCGTCACCTCCGGCGAAAACCGATAGTTGATGGCCATTACCGAGATCCCGCGATCCAGCAGCCTGGTCAGCAAGTCCCCCGGAATGGTCTCCTTGCTCCCCGCATGGAATCCCCCGCCGTGGATATAAACCACCAGAGGCGTCGGCTTATCGGCCTGGGCCTTCCACAAGTCGAGCACGTGCCTCTGATGCGGTCCATAGTGTTCGTTTACCAAATCCGGTTTCCGCTTTCCCCCCTCGGACCTGGTTCGTCCCCGTTGTGCCCACGCCAGTTGCGAGACACACAACAGGCCGCAAAGTAATACCACACGGAAAAAATGCGGTAACATGCCGTTATCCTTTGCATTCAGCGAAATCGGGGATCATGCCGGGCGGATACCCAGGGAGACATACACCCCTCGACGATACCACACACGAGCATCCATCCACAATCGCCAGCCCTGGTCGCTCTGTCAGATCGGTCGGCGACATGTTGCCAAACCACGAAGCGGCGATAAATCGTCGGGGCCAAACCCCGCATTTCTCACACTGTCAATAAAACAGGATTGCCGACTTCGGCAAACTAGCCGCGTCCGTCAGGAAGCGGGCCACGCAGACGCAACATCTTAAAAAGCACTCTCCCGGGATTAAGTCAACCAGAGTTGAGTGCAACGCGACGCGAGTAGATCTAATCTGGCCCGCTTCCTGGCGGGCGCGGCTAGTTTTCACCGGGTGCCGTCCGGTTGCATCTCATAACCACTAAAGGGGGCTGAATAGCGGGGGTCACAAGTTGTATTTCTTGAGCTTGCTGTAGAAGGTGCTGCGGGGCAAGCCGAGCAGGCGGGCGGCTTGGGCCTTGTTTCCCTCGCATTTTTGCAATGCGTCCGCGAGCCACTGTTGCTCGTGTGCCTCCTGGTTTTCGTGCGATTCCCGGGTCTGCCGACCGGCGGGGCGCGCGAGCTTGCGGACCGATCTTTCCGCGGTTCCCGCGGTGAATGAATTGTCGGCGGACTCGTGAAAATCGGTGAACTCTGCCCGTTGCACTTCGAGGGGGAGGTTTTCCAGCTGCAGGCAGTCGGATTCCGCCAGCACGACCGCCCGCTGAATCGCATTGTGCAATTCCCGGATATTTCCCGGCCAGTGATAATTCATCAGCGCGCGAAACGCGAGATCGTCGATATCGCGTATCGACTTGCCGGCCTTTTCGGCGGCATCGTTCAGGAACGTCAAGGCCAGGTCGAAGATGTCTTCCTTGCGTTCGCGCAGGGGAGGAAGCTGCAGCGTGATGACGTTGAGGCGGTAGTACAGGTCCTCGCGAAATTTTCCCTCGCGCATCAACTGTTCGAGATTCTGATGTGTCGCCGCGATCAATCGAACATCCACGGAAATCGATTCCCGGCCTCCCACGGGTTCGAACTTCCGTTCCTGCAGCACGCGCAACAGCTTCACCTGCATGTCCGGCGAAACATCGCCGATTTCGTCCAGGAACAAGGTGCCTCCGTCCGCGAGTTGAAATCGACCCGCCGTATCGCGGTAGGCACCCGTGAAAGCCCCCTTCACATGGCCAAACAATTCACTCTCCAGCAAGGCAGGCGAGAGTGCAGCGCAATTCACGCTGATCAGCGGCCCTTCCCCTCGTTTGCTGTTTCGATGCAAGGCGGTTGCCAGCAGTTCCTTGCCGGTGCCGCTTTCCCCGCGAATCAGCACGGAACTGTCACTGCCCGCCACCTTCCGCGCGGAATTCAACACCTGCGCCAAGGCCCGACTTCTGCCGCGAATCAACCCGAGATCGAAGGACTTGACCTCTGCCGCCAACTGCGGTTCCCGCGCCAATTCCCGCCCCTCCGAAAGCTGATTCCTCAGGATGGCAATTTGCCTTTCCTGGGATTCGATCTTTCGGATCTTCTCCTGCAGGATGCCGTCCATGCGCGAGACGTTCTGCTGCACGCGCACGCATTGCAGAGCCACGCCCGTCATTTGGCCAATGGCCGTCACAAACGTGGTGTCTTCCGCGGTAAAGGGCAAGGAAGAGGATTTAGCGCCGAGCACGACCAACCCCGTGACACGCCCATCCACTTCGAATCCGTGCATCAACTGGGAGTTCAACTGCCGATGCAGTTGTTGCAGCAAGGGGGCGTTTCCCTTGAGCGCGCCCAGAATCCGCTGACAGGACCCGGATTGTTTCAATAGCGATTCGGAATCCTCATCGAGCTGCAACCGTGGAGGCAGATTCCGCCCTCCCACCGCGCAGACCAGGTCAAATTGCGGACTGCGACCGTCCCGCAGATACAGCGCGCTGAATCTCAGTTGCAATACTTCGCGACAGGAACGGAGCATGTGATCGGCCAGGGTACGCACGTCGGCAACCTGCGCCACCACCAGGTTCATCTGTTGCATCGCCCGGTCCAGGCGATACTTTTCCCGGAAGAATTGGCGATCCAGCATTTGCTGTGCCTTATCGCGCAACCATCCCAGGGCGAAAATCATGACAATAAAAATCAGAAACAAGGGGACGAGCTGTTCCGGCACCGAGAGCCCGCGATACACCGTCAGCAAGCTCCCGACCGCAATCAGCACGCTGTACATCAGCGTCACCAGTTGGCTCAGTGCCAGGTACAGCGTATGCCGACTGACCATCTGTTCGAGCAACATCAGGCGATACCGCAAAATGCCAATCGCGTATGCCGTCATGAATAGCAGGCTGACAATGACCATGGGAATCCGGCCGCGCCCCAGTGCCAGCCCCACGCGGTCGGCGAAAGATAAATAGACCGCGTAGAGCACCAACGGCGTCGCTGCGAGCGCCGCCACCAAGATCCATTGCATCTGTTTTCGTTCAGAAATCTGCTGACAATTGCGATAGTTGTCGAACATGCAATACACGCTGGCCGCGAAATAACCCAACGAGACCACAATGTAAATGTCGACTGCCTGCCGTACCCAGTACAACAACAGCGGCTGAAAGCCACTCAACCCCGCCACATACCGGGCCGAGTAGGAAGTCGACAGCAGAAAGGTCAACGACACGATCATCAACACGGGCAGACTATACAAGAAGCCCAGCAGCAGCAGGCCCCCGCGCACCCTCAACCAGTGTCGCGCCGGATAATTCAGATAGAAATGCAACGTCACCACGGGCAACAGGATCGCGCAGATCACGTACGGGCCTGTCAAAAAGGGATTGGCTGCAATCACCCACCAGTGATAAGCCCCCACGAACGCGGGTAAGGTGACCAAGCTGAGGGCGAAGAACAAACGGGCCGCACGATCACTGGGACGATGACACAACGACAAGGCCGCAACCGCGAAGATGCCCAGTTCCAGCAAACACCAAAGAATCGACAGAATGACTTCCAGAACCGGCAACGTCTGAATTCTCAACCAGACTTTGCGAGGCTCCCCCCCTGCCGACGGAAGATATTCGACGCGTACATACCGGCCAGATTGCCCTTCCCTGCCGGGGACAGCCACCCCTTGGGCACTCGAATCCTTCGCTTGTGCAGCCGGTTCCTCGCTGGCACGCCCGCCAGAAGGTGCATAGTATTCAATCACGGGGGGGAGGGACGCGTAGCGATCGATGTCCAGGGGGTTGGCCCCTTCCACCCGGCTGCCGTAGGTTGAGGCACGCCGAAACTCCGCGCGCAAATCCGCAAGGGAATCGGCAAAATCCGCAAACGTGTGAATCTCGCGGTTTCCTATCCGCACGATGAGATCACCCGGTTCCGGACTGGTCCCGAAATGCCCGGGCAATCCTCCCACCGCTCGCAAGTTCACCTGGCGAACCTGCACTCCCACCAGGTCTGTCCGATCGTTTGTTAACAGACAGCGTATTCCCAGATCCGCACTGGTGGAGACGTAAAACAGCACGCCTGTGCAATAGATTATCAGAAACGCCGCGGCACTACTCGCGACAGCACGAGAATAGAGACGTTGCTGAGGTTTCATAGACAAGCACCTTGATTTAGGTTCATGCGTTCAGGCCGTCAAGGTTGAAAATCGATCCAAGTCACAGGCGGAAGACCGTTCTCGGCGCGCCGACGGAAGTCTCATTGTGGGCGGAAATCGGCGCCGAATCAAGCGCCGACTCGTGCGCCGAAAAAAACGGATCGAGTTTTCCGGCGCCACACAGACAGAATTTTCTGATCCAAGCAGGAAAAACTGCCCCGATTTTCCGTTACCTACCCCTCATCTACCCCTCAAAAGGCGAGGTAGACAGTGACAATCCTGTCGAATTTGAGATTGCACATAGAATTCCAGTGGCTGGCCCAACTTTTCTCTCCATTGGCACGCTCATTGCTTAACAATTTAATCAACGTCAGCCTGACGTTACAAACCAGCCAGACCCTCGGATGAGCCGTGTCTGTGCAGCAATGGTCCCCTGAAAAGCAGCCTGACCCACTCTGCGAATTCAGTTTTTTTCGCTGCACCACGATAATGGAGTTGCTCGCCGAGGGTTTTTTGCTGCGCGGTCGCTAAATTCCACCATTCCGTCCCGATTCCGCGAACTGAGCCCCCTGCCGGATTAGATTTGTATTGATGGGCAAACGCTGGTAGAACAAAGGGATGAGCTCCCTTCCTCTTGTTGACCATTTCGGACGAGCGCACACGAATTTGCGTATCAGCGTGACAGATCGCTGCAATTTGCGGTGTTTCTATTGCATGCCGATAGAAGACGTCCACTACTTGCCGCGTGCCGAGTTACTGTCGTTCGAGGAAATCACGCGACTCGCCCGCTTGCTCGCTTCACGTTGTGGCGTTCACAAGATCCGGGTCACCGGGGGTGAGCCGCTGGTCCGGCAGGATTTGCCTCTGCTAATCCGTCAATTGAAGCAGATTCCCGGCCTGGACGATCTGGCCCTGACGACCAACGGCATCCTGCTCGATCGATTTGCAGAGCCCTTGTATCAGGCGGGATTGCGGCGGATTAACATCAGCCTGGATACCCTGGATGCCACGCGATTTCAGCAGATTGCCCGCCGCGATTCGCTGGAACGAGTGCTGGATGGTATTCAGTTGGCCCGCGCGATCGGTTTCGAGCCGATCAAAATCAATGCGGTGGCGATTCGTGGGTTGACGGAAGCCGATATCCTGCCGCTGGCGAACCTGGCGAGAGAGACCGGGATCGAGGTCCGGTTTATTGAGTACATGCCTCTCGATGCCGATCAGGCCTGGGAGCGTGAGAAGGTACTACCGGCGGCGACCCTTCGCCGGATTCTGGCGGAGGAATTCGGTCCGTTAATTCCCGAGCCAGGTAGAGACCCGCAACTGCCCGCCAGCACGTACTGCTTTGCGGATGGCCGGGGCCGTGTCGGCTTCATTGCATCCGTCAGCGAACCATTTTGCGGTTCCTGCAATCGCTTCCGTTTGACAGCCGATGGTAAACTCCGAAATTGCCTGTTCAGCCTGGAGGAAACGGACCTGCGGGACCTGCTGCGAGCCGGTGCGACGGACGAGCAATTGTTGCAACAGGTTCTCGGCTGCATTCAGGCCAAGGGGCCTGGGCACGAAATCAATTCGCGGCAATTCCTGCAGCCGGCGCGTCCCATGCATGCCATCGGAGGCTGAAAGGGAAGTCCGCGATTTCGCCATGCAGATGCGGCACGCCCGCTTCCCAAAGTTGCCGGGGGAAAAGCATGTTACGAACCATTTCTGTAAACTGGACGCTGCAAGGAGGGGGCAGGCTAAGCGAGCGTGGTCTCCGAGTACACCACCGGGAGTCCACTTCAATTCCGGGCATGCCCTGTTAGGCTGATGACTCCAGCCAGTCCCGCATCCCGGCGGGCGTGATTCGTACAATCAACCTCGGCGATCCCGTTTCGGGCTCTGACAATATTATACGGCTGAGAACCATTCCTGGAGGAGACACGATGCTGCATGCGGTGATCATGGCGGGTGGAAGTGGTACGCGATTCTGGCCGCTCAGTCGTACCGAAACCCCCAAGCAGCTGCTGCGTCTGGCGGGGGAGCGGACCATGATTCAGCAGGCAGTGGATCGCTGTCGGGGGTTGATCGAACCGACACGGATCTGGGTGGTAACCAACGAACGGCAGATGGAAGCAACTCGAAGCCAACTGCCGGAACTGCCTGCGGATCAGTTTCTGTCGGAGCCTGTAGCGCGAAACACAGCCCCCTGCATCGGCCTGGCTGCCCTGCATCTGCTGAAGCGTGATCCCGAGGCACGCATGCTGGTGATGCCCGCCGATCATGTGATCCAACCCGTGGAGGAATTTCAGCGCGCCGTCCGGACAGCCGAGGCGATCGTCAATGACGACGAGCGGACGCTGGCGTTGTTCGGGATCCCCCCCACGTTTCCTTCGACGGGCTTCGGGTATATCGAACGAGCCGAGCCTTTGGCCGTGTCGGGGGTCTACCGGGTGCAGGGTTTTCGCGAAAAGCCGAACCACGAGACCGCCACCGACTATCTTCGGCGAGGCACCTTCTTCTGGAATTGCGGGATTTTCGTGTGGCAGGCAGGCACCATTCTCGAAGCCCTGCGGACGCATGAACCGGCACTCCACGCGCACTTGCAAGCGGTCTCCTCGGCCATCGGTGGCTTGGATTACGCTGCCGTTCTTGCGAGGGAATTTGCCGCCTGCCCGGGGATCTCCATCGATTACGCCGTGCTGGAACGGGCCAGTCACATTGCGGTGGTCGAGGCGACCTTTGCCTGGGACGATGTGGGGAGCTGGCAGGCGCTGCATCGCCTATGTGGTATCGATGCGAATGGAAATACCCTGTTGGGGAAACATGTTGCGGTGGATACGCACGACACCATCGTTCGTTCCACGGACGATCATCTGATTGCGACCCTGGGCATCCGCAATTGCATTGTGGTGCATACTCCGGACGCCACGCTGGTCGCGGACAAACAGGATGAAAATGCAATCAAACACCTGATCGAGGCGATACGGGACCAGAAGCTGCACGAGCTGCTGTAATCGCGATTCCCCGCAGGTGTCCGAGCAACCCCTGAGGATCAGCGACGGTATTGCCAGACGGTACTGGCCGACGGAACGGGAACAAATTTAGACGTTTCTTCCGCCAATCCGGGCGTTTCAGTCAGTGTGCGATAGTCGTTGCCATCGACCGTCTTTTCGAAATAGTGCCCACGGGAAGGAACCGTTTGCCAGGGACTGTAGTACGACTGGGAATCGTCGGGCACCGTGGGACGGAACGTCGGTTCCTCGCTGGGCTTGGGTACGAGCGGCTGCCCCGAGGGAGTACTCATCACGGGGGGCTGGGGGACCGTCAACGGGGCATGAAAATCCTGCATGGCGGGCATGGGAGCCATTTCGTGCATCGGAGAGATTTGGCCGAACGAGGGGCCGCCGTGAAATACCGTACTTCCCCCATGATCCACGCAGCCATCGGTATAAACCGGCATGGGAGGCGACATCACGGGCGGGCAAACCGGGGCGAAGCTTCGGTGCATACGCGGTTCCCAAACCGTGGACACTCGCCGACGTGGGACCATGACCTGCTGCGACACCATCTGGTGACGCAACACATTACGGTATTCGGTCTGCGGAACCGTGACCACCACCTGGCGGTAGGTCGTTACGGGGATAGTTTCACAGTACGCTTCCCGTCGACAAATCGTGCGGGGAACCATTTCAAAGCTGACGACGCGTCGGGGATGCATCCGAGTCGTATACGTGGGGCAAACCGGCGCGCAAGGAGCCGGTGCCATCACCGGGGGACAGGCACAGTTCGGCCGCATGCAGCGGCGACACATGCGTCGCGCGAACCGAGGCGGCAGGCAATTGTTGCAGCCCGAGGCACAGCCCAGGCAACCGCTACCGATTCCCGGGAACAACTGCCCATGAACGGCACTTTGTTCCAGAGTGAGGGCTAACACGGAGAGCGCAATGGTCAGCAGGACAGGCAAACGCATGGAGAAACTCCCTGAACAGAAATGGAAAGTTCAGTTGGGGGGGGTGCAATATTGATGAGACATACGTGAAATGTCTGCTCTGGCGCAACGAACGTCACAGGCCAGGCATGCATCACAAGGGACGTTTACGAGGGAGGGATCTTGTGGGTTCCGGATTCGAACCGTGCGTGGCTTGGCTCGCTCTTCCGGAATGGGGGGACCTCGGAGGAGGTCAAGGGAAGGTAAGATGTAGAGCGATACAATGACACCTTTGCCGAGTTCTCGCAAGTCCGGTTTGAATCAGGTACTTTTTTGAAAAAAAGTACCAATTCAACTCAAGTCGAGCATGCTCCCGCTCCTTCTCGGCTCGTTGGCTGAGCGCGGGCCGAGGCGATGCCGTCATAGAACCAGCGAAAAACCGGGTGGAGTCCAGATTCGCTGAAAAAGACCTGATCCCGTGGCGTCGAGGGACGTTGTTTTATTCACGTACAGTGTTTCACGTGAAACGGCCAGGCAGGAAAAACTTGCGGGCGAGGCTGAATTCAGGCTGCGTAGGAATTAAGTGTCAAATACAGTATTGTAATGCGCTCGACACCCAGATCGTAGGGTGGCCCTGGCCCGCTGTGTGTCGTGGTGGGTCTGTTTGTTTTGTTACAGGTTCGTTAACAACAGGTACGAGTCCCTTGGAACATTTCATTCCTCATCAGTGGTTCGCGGAGTCCCATTCTGGATTGCTTGTCGTATATGCCGTAGTGGGGCTGTATTTCCTGCAGTTGGGCGCGGAATGGCTGGTGGGGAGTGCCTCCGCCCTGGCGTTTCGCCTGGGGTTGCCCGAGGTGGTGATTGGAGCCACGATCGTCTCCCTGGGGACCACGACACCGGAATGTGCCGTTTCGGTGATGGCTGCCATCAATGGAAACGCCGGACTGGCGTTGGGAAACGCAGTCGGTTCGGTGATTGCCGACACGGCCCTAATATTCGGGCTGGGTTGTCTGCTCACGCAGTTGCCCGCCGACAAATTCATATTGAATCGCCAGGGCTGGGTGCAGTTTGGTTCGGGAGTGCTGCTGGCGGTCATCTGCTATGGGCTCTGGATTCTGCAGGGAAGCTCGGCGGTCGTGGGGCGTCTCCCTGGTGTGTTTCTGCTACTGCTGCTGGGGGTTTACCTGGCAATCTCCGTGCGATGGGCCAGACAACACCCCCAAAATCCGCTGATGGGTGTCACGGAAAACATTGCGTTGCATGCGGAGCCTGGTCAACCGGTCCATGTGGCCGATGAGCACGTGACAACCCGGGGTCCCCTGGCGCTATCGTTGCTGCTGCTGGCGGGACTGGCCTTGATCATCGTTTCGGGCCATTTCACCATCGAATCCGTCACGGTGGGGGCAGAACGGCTGGGAGTCCCCCAGGTGGTGATTGCCGCCACGCTGGTGGCCATCGGCACCTCCTTGCCGGAATTCGTGGTGGCGATAACGGCGATTCGGCGGGGGCATCCGGAACTGTTGGTGGGTAACATTGTCGGGGCGGACATCCTGAATATTCTGTTCGTCACGGGCGCCGCTGCGACCGCCGCCCCGCTGCCGATCGTGGACGCGACAGCTCGCGTTCCGGAACTCTTTCTGTTGATTCATCTTCCGTCGATGTTGTTCATTCTGGCGTACTTTCGTCTCTGTATTTTCAAGGCGACGCGACAGGGGCATTTCGAACGATGGATGGGGGGCCCTCTGCTGGTGATGTACCTCGGATATGTCGCGGTGCAGTTTCTGGTAAGCATGTGATCCGCCTGGAATTCGATTATCGCCCGGTTTATAAGACCGGATAGCCGAATTTGAATAGGCGCACGGCTCGTGCTCGGGAGTTTTTCGCCCGGCTATCGTGGGGTCTGGGGGGGCAAAAACCCGGGGTAGCTGGATCAGGTGGATTCGGTTAGTGTACGAGGAAGCAATCCCCTTCCTCACATCCTCTGCAGAGCGCCCGGGTCATGGACCGACCGGAATCTCATCGCTGGTCCCGACTGATCACCCAAGCGACGCGAACCTTCGCGGTGGGAATGGTTGTGTACTGTCTGTTGACCGGCAGCGGGTGTGTCTGGCTGCGTCATCAGCAGGGCCGTGAGTTAGATATCTGCCGGGAATGCATCGAAAATTCGTTTCGGGCGCAGCAGGTCGGCGATCTCCGAAAAGCACGCGCGTATTTAGCAGACGGTGCCTCGCAGCAACCCCGGCACGCGGAAATCTGGTGGAATCTGGCGGAACTCTCGATCCAGCAGGACGACTATGCCTCCGCCATCCGCGAACTGACAAAATACATCGAACTGCAACCTAACGATCCACAAGGACATTTACGGCTGGCTCAATTGTATTATTTACAAGCGCAGTACAAACTAGCCGAAGAAGCCCTGCAACCGACCATCCGCCTGACGCCCAACAATTTCGAGGCCATCCTGCTCTCCGCGCGACTGGCGCGCAAGCAGGCCGGTTACCAGCAGGCGACGGCGGCGTATTACCATGCCCTCCAGGTGAATCCTGGTCACGTTGAAGCGACACTTGAGCTTTCGGAACTGCTGATTTCCCGCATGGAAGCGAATCGGGCGGCAGGTCTGTTGAGGGAACTGTCGCGACGAAACTTGGAGGCCGAAGACATAAGCCGCGTGCATCTGAATCTCGGGATCGCCTACGGGCAGACAAATCGTTGGGAAAATGCCGTTGAACAACTGATCCTGGCCCGTTCCCTGGCCCCCTCGCAGGACAACCGGGATCGCTATCGACTGGCCTATGCACACTGGAAAGCCGGGGATATACAACAGTCGCTGGAGCTACTGATCGAAATTGCTGACGCGGGACAATGGAATCAACGGTCCGAAGCGCTGTACACACAATTAACCCAGGACTCCCTGGCAGGGGAGTTCAATCCCACGTTGCAAGTGGTCAACTATCACACGCTCGCCCCGTTCCTGCCGGATCGGCTCTTGTCGAGCGACTCGGTGAACCCCCAGGATCTGATTCCCCCCGAATGGGCTATGACGGAATAGACGCGCCGACCGGGTAGCCAAGCCGAGTGGAGCCTGCGGGCTCGGGCCCCGCACACCCACTTCCCCTAGATTTTCAGCGGATCCTCCAGAGGATGCCCATCCCGGACTTTCCCGAGGCAGGGTGCCCGCGATACAATTTCATCGCGTACCGTCGGCATCGTTCAGAGGGGGAGCACTCGCCTGCCCCGTGTGGTCAATCGACCCGTGATCCGCGAAACCAGAATGGGATAATCCAGCCTGTTTGTTGTATTCCGTTAAACCTGCACACTACGTACGACCCGTCCAACCCCTTTCATTCCTGTCACGAGGTGCAACAGAGTGATTTCTCGGGAAAACGGTTTGCGGCCCGAATGGGTGGACCGGATACTTGGATTTCTCGAACATATTTCCCATACTGCAATACTGCAAACCTGCGCACTTCGATTTTGCGAGATCGGTTTGGGCCGGTCTTATCCAGTCAAGTACGGAGGTCAGGATATTGTACGAACCCGCCGTGCAGGTACCCGTTATGATGGCCGGTATCTGATCCACCACGGTGGCCCTGAATGGAAAGACAGGGGGATTAGTCCGGAATTCGTTCCGAGAAAATTTGACGACAGGATGTTTACTCTCTTTCATCCGCCAGCCCCACGGGGTAAGTTTAGGCATGACGAATTCGGTCTTGAATAGCGATTCCGCATCCATTGACACACGAGCAACGGCCTCCATCAGGGTTCTTCGCATGCGTTCGGTCTCCGTACTGGTGTTCCTGCTGTTGTTCGGTTTGTGCCTTGCGCCCACGCGGGGCCAGGAAGAGTCCCTGCCCGAACTGGTCACCGAAGCGGACCTGAAGCTTTTGCGAACCAGCGCGCCACAATACTTCAAGGCTTTGGGCGCCAGTTCATTGAACCAGACGGACGCGAATCTCATCCGCGAATTCATGCGACTGCAAGTGCTGCAAATGTCCATGAAGAGCAATGAGCGCTTATTACCCGATATTCGTGAAAAGTTGAAACGCGAAATCGATTTGCGTGCCAAGCCTCCCGCGCGGGATGTCATGCTGCAGGAAATTGTCAAGAACTGCAAATTGCTGCTGAAATATCCGTTGCCCATCCGGCTCAACGCAGTCATGCTGATCACGGAACTGAACGAAACGAGCGGCGACCTCGCCAAGGGGATACCCCCTGCTCCCTACCAGGGCATGACGGAGGCACTCCTCGATGTGATCGGCGATCCGAACCAGCACGAAGCGCTGAAAGTGGCCGCGGTCAACGGGCTGCTGCGTATCTGCCGCGACAGCAACCCGCGTGTTGATATCCGTCTGAAAATGGCGGAAATGCTGGTGAAGGAACTGGAATCGACCACAACTTCGGAATGGTATCGCATGGTGGCCATCCAGACGCTCGCGCGAACCGATGTTCTCAACGATGCCCAGCGGCGGCCATTCGTGGTGCAGAAACTGGCGGAGATTCTGGTTGATACCAAGCAGGGATGGCGAGTGCGGGCCGATGCAGCCTATGCCCTGGCGCGGGTGCCCATGGATACCACGATAAACGTCCCTTTGCTGCTGCACGAAATTGCCCGCTTTGCCCATGACATGAGTCTGCAGTACAACAACACCAAGGATGCGGCGCACTGGCGGTACTGCATGGTGCGACTGTACCTTGTCTTTCGCCCCGAAGATGCCCGCGATACCGCGCTGCTGGATCGAATAACCCGCAACCCCCTGAACAAATTTCGCACGGAAGTCCAGGGCCTGTACGACGTAGTCCTGCCGGTGATCAATGATGTCATCGAGTTCGTGCCACAACAGGCCATCTCGGCGGCCAACAGCACCAAGCTGAAATCCTGGATCGATGGGAATCCCCCCGCCAATCTTTCTGTCAGCCTCGATCCCAACGTCAAGGTGAAACCACTCCGTAACGCGGGCTGACCGCCAAGTCTCGCACGTGCCAACACGACGCACCCGCCTGGAAGCGGAACGCGCGGTGATCTCTCCACAAACACACTCGTGCGGGGCGGGGTACGAACTCGCCAACGTGCCGAGGCTCCCATGTGACTACCGGCATCCTATTCTGCGCGTGGAACTCATTCCTTGGCTTGTATCGAGCATGCCGGTTCTAGGGAAATTATTCGTCTTGGCGTTTTCGTTCGCCCAACTTCTGCATTCCGGGCCAGCGAGCGAAACCGCAGTGTCACGGAACGGAACACGATTCGATATAATCTGGGGGAGATATAGACACTAGGGGACTATGCGCGTCTTGTCTGCGTTTGCGGCCCCCCTGTCCCCGTGAGTAATGGGCGGCGGCGAGACATATCGACTCCAATTGATTCGATATTCCTTCGCAATATTTTATGGCTCAAACGATTACATTCCGTTTTCCGTTGAGATCTGCGGATTTTGCTAACAGGTAGTTGACAACACTGCCAGCGGGTGGCACCCTGTAGTATTGGCAACTTGCACATGATGGGGCACTTAGATGATCAGCGCGACACCTCCTGTTCCGAAATATCTGTTGATGACGGGCGCCACCGGTCTGCTGGGACGTTACCTGTTGAAGGATTTGGCGTTAGCCGGAGTTCCGCTGGCGGTGATCGTGCGTCCTACACGGCGTCAGACCGCGCGGGAACGGATCGAATCGATCATGCAACAGTGGGAAGGACTGCTTAGGCAAACGCTCCCCCGCCCGGTCGTGCTCGAGGGGGAACTGTGCGAGGATTCGCTGGGACTGGAGCCGAACGACATCCGCTGGGTCGTCGAGAATTGCATCGGCATGCTCCACAACGCCGCTTCGCTTTCGTTTGTGAGCACTGGCCGCGACAGCGAACCGTATCGTTCCAACGTAAACGGCACGCGCAATGTTTTGAACTTTTGCGCGGAGGCCCAGATCCGGGATTTCCATCACGTTTCCACGGCGTATGTCTGTGGGTTGCGTACGGGAACGTGTCTGGAATCGGAACTGGACGTCGGGCAGAAGTTCGGCAACCCGTACGAGGAGAGCAAAGTCGAGGCGGAAAAGCTGGTTCGCTCCAACAAGCACTTGAAATCGCTGACGGTTTATCGTCCTAGCATTATTGTGGGAGATTCGGAAACGGGATTCACGAACACTTTCCACGGGTTCTACGCGGCAGTGCAACTGGTTTATACCATCAATGCCCACTCGGACACTTCCACCAAGGAAACCGGTCACTGCAATCGCCGCCCCAGCCGCATCACGCTGGATGGATCGGAAAACAAGAACTTCGTGCCCGTGGAATGGGTCTCGGCGGTGATGGCGCATGTCATTTCCCATCCCGAACATCATGGCCAGACCTACCACCTGACTCCGCGGAATCCCGTGACCGTGCAAACGTTGCATCTGGCCCTGCAGGCAGCTGCCAAATTCTATGGCTCGCAGTTAATGGGCAAGGATTTTTTCGTTACCGACCCCGTCGACGTTGAAAAATTCTTCTACGAACACATCCAGATCTACAATTCCTACTGGCGGAACGATCCCCATTTTGACAGCAGCAACACCAAGGCTGTCGCGCCTCATCTGCCGTGCCCCTACATAGATTACCAGAAACTGGTCTTTCTCGCGCGCACGGCAATCGAGATGAACTTCACCTGGCGCGATAAGCCCGTGAAGCTTACGGAAACCACGCTGGTGACGCACTGACCCCTGTCGCAGGCCTGCGTGCCGACCTCGGGCTCCGCATACCCTCGCCTGCGGACCAAGCCGCCGACATCGCGCCCTGATGGCGCACCCTGATCCAGGTTTCGCAGACCAATTTCGGGCTTGCCCCCCTGGGGGGCGATTATTCGAGAATGGTTTGTTCGCGATCCGCGCCAACGGAGACGATTTCCACGGGAACTTCCACCAGTTCCGAAATGGCATCGAGATACTTGCGGGCTTGCGTGGGCAGGTCGGCCAGTTTGCGGACGCCGGAAATATCTTTCTGCCAGCCCGGCAAGGAACGATAGATCGGCTTGGCCACCGCCAGGTCGACAAGTTGGCTTGGGAAATCTTCCACGCGTTCGCCACGAATGTCGTAGGCTTCGCAGATCCGCAGTTCCGGGAGTTTCCCCAGGACATCCAGCAGCATGACGGCGAGGCAATCAACGCCGCTGACCCGAGCACCATAGCGTGTCGCGATGGCATCGAGCCAGCCACATCGCCGCGGACGGCCGGTGACCGTACCGTATTCGTGTCCTTCGTCTCGAATATGCTGGCCGGTGGCGTCGAGCAATTCCGTGGGACAGGGCCCCCCTCCCACGCGCGAGGTGTAGGCCTTGACCACGCCGATCATCCGCGAAATGTGCCGTTCGGGCACCCCGGAACCCGAGTGTATCCCCGCGCCGGAACTGTTCGAGGAGGTGACAAACGGGAACGTGCCGTGATCGATATCCAGCAGGCTCCCCTGGGCCCCTTCGAACAGCAAGCGGCTTCCCGCCTTGATTTGCCGATGCAGAAAGGCCGTGGTGTCGGTAATGTTCCCCCGCAGTCGCTCGCCGATGGCGAGATATTTCTCCAGCAGTTCCGCGGTGACGAAGGGTTGATGTTCGGGATCGAGGGCGGAGAGCAGGCGATTCTTGAAGTCGACGATTTCGGGAAGTTTCTCTCGGAGCACGTCGGGGCGAATCAAGTCTCCCATCCTGACGGCATGACTCCTGCCCGCTTTTTCACGATAGCAGAAGCCGATGCCGCGCATCGTGGTGCCGATCGCATTCTCGCCCCGCAGTTTTTCGTAGATGGCTTCCTCGGCCATGTGATACGGGAAAATGACGTGGGCGCGATCGCTGATGAGCAGATCGCCGCCGATCGTCACTCCCTGCGATTCGACGCCCGCGATTTCATCCAGCAAGGCAGCCGGATTGATCACCACGCCGCTGGCAATCACGGAGATTACTCCGGGTCTCAGCACGCCCGCGGGTAACATCGACAATTTATACGTTTTCCCACCGAATTTGACGGTGTGGCCGGCGTTGTTCCCTCCCAGGTAACGCACGACAATATCATGCTGGTCGGTTAACAGATCGACGATTTTCCCCTTGGCTTCGTCGCCCCACTGCAACCCTATCACCGCTGTAGCTGACACGTTAGCTTCCCACATTCATACCCAACGAACACCAAAACAGCGCGGGTTCGACCAGACGGCCCGATCCTCCGCGCTGCACAATCCCTCAGTCTACCGGAAACCTTCCCGGGACTCCAGTCTGTCGAATTCCGCAGTGTGCGAAGGGGCCTCGACGTCCCCCTGGCATACGTGGGCATGAAACCGGGTGGAAGTGCGGCCCGGGACTTCAACCCGAGGATTGGGCTTGCAAGAGTGCCAATTTCTGCTGGTAGAAGAGTGCGTTGGAGCTGGCGCTGTTGTTCAAGAAGATCTGGATGCCGCGTTCGTACATATCCATGCAATACTTGCTGGGCCTGCTGCCACGCTTTTCGGGAATCAACGGCAGGAATTCCGCATAAAACGCGACCAGGGCCGACTGGGTCTCCGGCGTATCGCAGAGGGATTCGATTCTGCCGAGCATCTTGGGCACGTATTGCCCTTCGTTGGCATATTTTCTGGCGGCGGCGGAGAGCGCGCGCAAGGCTTCCGGTTTACGATCCAGCTCCACCAGGAGATCGGACAACTTGTATAACCCTTGAAAAGCCAGATCGGGGCGATTGGCGGAGGAATAGACATCCAACAGGCGATAATAATACTTGGCGCGTTCCGCCAGGTCCGGCTCGAAATTGATGAACTCCGGGAAGACCCTCAGCGTGTAATCCGGGAACGGGGCAAAGGTTTTGAAGAGGAGATTCATGATGTTGACCATTTCGGCCCGGCTTTTCTTGTCGGTTCCCTTTTCCTCGGCCAGTCGCGCCACTTCCAGCCAGGCCGCTTCGTTCCAGGGGGCCAGGCGGATGACTTGGGAGAGATAGCCGAGACGATCTTCGGTTTGAAAACGCAGAGCTGACGCCAGTTCCGGATAGCCCTGCATCAACAACTCGGCCTGCCGTTTGCCGAGCGTGTTTATGCCGACGGCATGCAAGCGGCGTTCCAGGTCGCGATCGGTGATGGTTTGCCCCGTGTGTGGATCCTTGAGTGTCCCCACGTAGTAGTTGTCACCGGAGTAGCGTCCGTGGGATTCGAGGCTGAACGAGACACTGTTGGGCGTCACGGAGGTCAATTCGACCCACATCACCCAGGCATGCAGATCGCCACTGCTGGCGGCCCCTCCGACATATTCCGAAGGAACCCCCAGCGACTTCCCAACACGTGCCGCGTAATCGGCCTGCATCGCGCAAACGCCACCGAACGCCAGCAGATTCGGCAGCGTGTAGGGTTTCCCACCCAGGCGGCAGACCCGGCTCGAGGTTTCCAGCATTTGCGTATCGTAGGGGACGTCGCTGTAGCATTTGCCGAACATCACCCGGCGGGGGAGCATGGCGGAGAGAGACCATTGCCGCTCTTGCACGGGGGTTCGATGATTCACCACATGCACCAGGAATTCCCAGGGCACGTAACGAATGCGACCTTGCATCACGGCTTCCGTTTCGACGAGGTAGGCAAAGTTTTCCAGTCCCTCGAGCCGGTTCTCGGGCATGATGCCCCCCACTCGTTTCTGGTGATTGCCGTAATCGTACACGTTCCGGGGGCGATCCCACACAACCGCGGTGGCGATCGCCAGATTTCCATAATCGTCGATCCGCTTGGGGTAGGCTTCCTTCAACTGCCTGAACAAGCGGAGGCCGGCTGCGATGTCGTCATGGCGGGGATCAAACGCCAGAAATAGCGTTTCCTTGAACTGCGGACGCTCGTTCAACCAGGCACGCATGTCATCGTACTCCTCCCCAAAGGCGGAGCGCAAGGCCGGTTCGTGCGCCTGCTCGAAACGTGCCGCGAAGCCTTGACGAAGAGGGGCAAACTGATTGGGCGAAAATAGCTTGGGGGCCTTGGTTTTCGGGTCTTGTTCCCGATAGAGCGAAACCAGCAGTTCCGTCAACGCGTCCCGTTCCTCGATCGGTGGCGGAGGCTGATACTCCGTCCTTTGAAAGGGCGTGCCCAGCGCGCGATCCAACCGGGCAATCAGTTCGCTGGTCTCCCCCGCGTAAACCAGCAGGAATTCCTCGTGCCGATAATACCGGATGGTGGCGGCCAAGACCGAAGCGATTTCCGACTGCCGCAGGGTTTGGCTGGAGAACTCGTCCCCAGCTTGCCGCGCAGCTTGCTCCGAGGCATACCCAAATGCGTGAACCTGCTCGTCGCCAAGTAGCAGCACATACGGTTGCCCCTCGAAGGTCAGCTCCGGGATATCCGCCGCTTCGGTCAGATAGCCCCCCGCTTCCAGGCGTTCCACCAGACGATCGATCGGCAGTTCCGGGGCCTGCACACGAATCCGCACGGCAAGCGTTTCTGCCAGGGCGGCGTCTGTCTGCTTCGAGGCCCGGACCATGAGCACCAGTTCGCTGTCGGCATGAGATTCCCCGGGTGTGACCGTCAATTCTCCCGTCTGGGAGTTAATCGCGGCTTGCAGATTCTCCGGGGTTTCCACAAGGGAATAAACGATTTCCGAGGCGGGCACATCGGGGTCAGCCGCCCGCACCTGCAACGTGACGGGTTTCTCGGGATACGAGGTGACTGCGGCCGGGGGTTCGAATCGAGGGAGGGAGGCTAATTCTTCCACGGTGACCGGCAGCAGGACTCGGGTATGCACGTCTCCTCCCGATTCCAGGCGGGCCACCACCACGATTCCATATTCCCCGGGGCCCTGGGCTTCCGTGGGGGTCCACTCCAGCTCCCCCGTTTGGGCGTTGAGGATCAAACCTTCGGGGCCGTGTTCCAGTTCAAAATGGGGAGCCGCACCGGCCCCGCCGACACTCACGCGGAGGCGAAACGGCTTCAGTTCCTGAAGGACGCGGGGTTCCAGTGCGAGAATTCGCGGGCCGGTATTCGTTTCCGGGGGGGCCTGCCGCGAATACCAAGCCGCCACTCCACCCCCAGCCAAGGCCAGCAACAGGATACCGACGAGCATCGTCCCTCCACTGCCGCGCCGCTTGCGACGCCGTACCGGGATTTCACGCGACTCCTCGGACGTGAAGTGGAAAGAGGCCGCCGCTTCAGGCAGGGACGCAGGGTCAGCCGTGGCGGTCTCCACGATTTCCATATTAATCGGCTTGGGAGAGAACAATTCCTCTGTCAGGTCGAATCCGGTCTGGCAACTCGGACATTTCACCCGCCGACCCACGGCAGTGGCCGGTGCGTTCAAGACGGCGCCACATTGAGGACATTTCACTTGCATGGAACCCTACCTCAACAGAAGAGCAGAGACCGATCGGCCAGCCCTGCGGAGACCGGATGGGAATGGATCGCGCACAGCGAAACAGAGGTCGAGCCGCCATTCTGTGCAGTATTCGCCAGTGAAACAGGAATGTCAATTCCGAGGCATGGAACGACAGGAAATCCCAGCGGACTGGTTTTCACCGGGGGGTTGTTGTTAGTGGGGCGGCTGGCGGGTGGTATTCGGGAGGGGTGCTCGTTTGCGTTTGCTGTCCGCGCGGCAAGTCGCACTGCCCCGGCCTCTCCTCCACTCCGTAAACGCGAGGGGATTACTCCCGAAACCTGGCTCCTTTCAGGAAGTGCAGGCCTCCGAAGATCGGCGATCCGAGCCTTTCGCTTCTTCTAAGGTAGACATTCTCGCGACCGTCGGCAGTCAGTTCCGCGTCGGGAAAGCGGGAAATTGTCAGCAGCGCGGCGTTGCAATCCTGGGGAAGCCGGATTTCCGTTACTCCGGAGACGGGATCCCGCCAAAGGGCGATGGCTCGCGGTGGCGCTTCGTGCAGATTGGGCTTCGTACGGCTCAGGTCAATCATGCCCAAACTCGTGAGCGTCAACACCGAACTTCCGGGATCATCCGCCAGCACGGTCGCATGATAGGCGGACCAGCGTTCTTTCAACTGTGGCCCGTCCATGAGCAAGGCGATGACTAGATCGGGAGCGACAGCCCGAATGAATCTGCCGACGGGATCATTCCGTGCCAGGTCCTCGCAGATGAGCACGGTGGAAGTGAGCCAGTCGCGCAGGCGAAAGAAATTGATGGCGCGTTCCCCCACGTCGATCGCCTCCCACCATGTCTTCTGGGGATCGAGTTGCGTACTCAAGCCGTAACGGGTGATCTGGCTGCTGTCGAGTTTCCAGCGATGATGCTTGTTTTGATGGAACCCGGTATAGGCGTATTTCGCATTGCCCAGGGTCGTATCGTCATACTTCATGGGAAGCAGGACGCTGGCGCGGTTCACGCCGAAGTGGTGACGCAGCTTCCCTGCCCCGTCCGTGTTCCCGTTGACCCGTGTGGAGCTGGCATCGGCAATTCCCGTGACGATCCCCAGTGTGGGATAGGAGCGCGATAAGTCTTCGATAATAATATTCAGTTGCGAACGCGAGATGGAGAGTTCTGGAAACACTATCAGATCCAGATGACCCACTTTATCGATGGCCTCGTCGATCAGCGATTCCACGTGCCGCAACAGTGTCCCGCCGGTTACATCGCGTGGGTGATACTCAAACCATCCGGTGTCGAGGGGGACCGTATAACGTGCGGGGTTCGGTTCCTGTATTCCCTTGAACTGTTTGGGCAGGATGGAATAAGGCCAGGGTATGAGTAGCAGGTTGCAGTGGTTGCGCTGGTTCTGGCTGATGGTGCCGTCCCCCAGTCCCGAGAAACCATCGGCGTACCAGTGAGCGCGAATTCCCACCGGGGGACACAAGGCCAGATGATGAGTCAGGGAACGCAACGAGAGCCCCGAGGCCGGAGTTTGGGACTTCGGTAACACACGGAGAAAGGAAGGATGAATCTTGTCGCACAGCGAAGAACCAATCTGTCTTCCGTCGCTGTCGACACGGTAGGGAGAGAGTAATCGTTCGATTTTGTAGGCGAAAATGAATTGATGCTTTTCGTCTTCATCCTCGGGGAGGTCCCCCGGGGAAGGCGGGGCAAAGCTATTTCCCGCACCCGCCAGGGCTTCGTCGGCGTAGGCAATGAGGTAGAACAACGCCTTGGTGGCACGGAGCGTTATGTTTTTGATAATGCGGCTGATCTTGCTCAACCTGGCAGGCTGGACCTGTTGCAGTGGGGCATAAGCATGTTTGAGGTTCGGCAGTTCCTCGCTAATGCCGATGTCACTCAACAGCCCGAGATAATGCACGGGGAGTTTGCGGGCACGCTCCAGGCGAGCCCACTGATTCATCACGGCCCGGGGAAGTTGAATTGGTAACTCTTCGAGGTGATTTTGCCCATAGGCCCTGCGCCATTCGGCGCCCACCTTCACGGAATGTTCCTGGTAGCCCTTCAGATTGACGAAGGGCAAATTCGAGTCCTCTGGCGTGTTGCGTGGAATGAGTTCAATGTGATTTCCCAGGTAGCTGTAGCATCCCGACTTTTCCAGCAAGGATGCCGCCAGGGCATATACATCTCCGGGCCACTTGGGGCATTCATTGGTCGGGGCCTGTTTATCCCACAGATCGGGTGCCATGCAGGCCAGGAAGTCCTCGATCTTCAAGCCTGCCATGTGATTGAGCAGGTCGACCAATTGACCCTGGGTTTTGCGCCGAACCGTCGGCCGCCTGTTGCGCGGATTGCGTTTTGGCATGGATTACCTCGCGCACCCAAAGTGTTCTTGATGGAACTCGGGAGAAAATGTAAAAAATGCTTGAAGCAGCTACACGTTGTCCGACGAAGAGCAGGCAGAGAGACGCATAAACTTCAGGGAGGGAGCAAGATACTCTCGTCCCGGGTACCGCCTTGCAGCGAGGCAGGCAGAGGCATATAATATTGCCATCTTTGTACCATAAATTTGTCTAGTCGCAAAGTACATGGAATCATGGCTGTTTTGCAACAGGGGACGCCCGAAGCCAAGAATGCGTGGTTCATGCAACAGTTTGTGCGCATGAACAAGCCGATGCGTGAACTGCTGCTGAAGGATTTGAAAAATCCCTACGAGGCGGGTTATGGGCAGATCGACGAGCGATTGGTCCAGGTGCTGGAAGGCTTCATTAACGATACGCCACCAGCGGAAGAGCCCCTCCGGCGGGCGTACGACGCCATGAAACAGATGGAGCATTCCATACAGGCGGCTGCCGCCGACAAGTAACGGCCCGTCTGTTACGCTCGGCTTGTCCGTAAACACCCAAGGCTTCGCCGTGTGTGCTCGTGTTTACTTTTCCGCCTGTTGTCTGGCGGGTTGAATCGTGTAGATGGTGTTGTAGGCATGCATCCGCAATTGCCTGCGGGCCGCGCTCCAGGTGATCTGCTGCACCTGATTTTGCGTCATGAAGGAATCGTCGACGAGCACCTCTCCGGTCTGTTTATCGAGAATCTGCACGGTGAACTTGCCGATGTAGAGGTTGTGCTTCCGCTCGTGCTTCGAGCCTCCCAGGATGAAGACGGGCAATTGCCGCAGGTCGTCGAGGACCAGGTTCAGCGCGGGGGTTTTGTGCATCCAGAGCTCCTCGCCGGAATGACGATCGAGCGCGAGGATGTACCCGTTGAGGCGCTGATTGTAAATGTTCAGATAGGTGGAGTGATTGGTGGCATGGTTGGCCAGCAAAAAGAATTGATCGTTTTCCGCGAAGGCGAATAGTTCCTTTTGGCCCCGCATGATTTTGGGGTCGATCTGGGAGGCGAGCGTCTGCTGACCCGAAGCCAGGTCAATTAACCGGATGCCGCCGTTGTTATCGACGACGACGAGGGTACGGGCATCGAGCAGGCCGAGATGATCTTCTCCGCCGAGGGGAATTTCCCAGCGGATTTCACGGGTGAGCAGATCCTCGGCCGCCAGTACAATCCGGCCTTCCTGGGTTCCCAACAGTTGAGTACTGCCGGTTTGAATGGAGATCACGTTGTGGCCCTGCACGGCGATGCCGCGCTGGATGAGGGCTTCGAGCTGATCCGATTCCAATCGCTGGCCATCGGTCGTGCGGACCAGAAAGGCATCCTTGAGGTCGGTGGTGACGATACAGAGAACGTCTCCATCGCCATACACGCAGGTGCCACGGGGAATGCCCCGGCGAACCCAGCGAATTTCCCCGTCGAGCGGATCGACGGCAACCAGTTCGTTGCGTCCGAAGTAACAGATGCTATGCGAGGTAATGATGGCCAGCGGGCCAAATTCATTTGTGTATTGATTCAGCCGGAACCTCGAGGCGGCATTGCGAGCCTGTTGCAGGCGGGGCAGCCGTTGTTTCCCGGTCTGGAACTGATTGGCGGCTCCCGGTTGCGTGGTGATGGCCCGCGACCAGACCAACCGCTGATCGGGCAGGGAATAACATTGCACAATCCCTCGGTAATACAGGGTGATCGAGTGCCCATCCATGCGGATCGGTACCACATTGGTCTGTGCCACCTGCTCCATTTGCTGCAGGGGGATCGACCAGATCAGTTGGTCGTCCGCGCGGCGAAAGATTTCCAACCGTCCCGTGCGTTGATCAAACAGGAAGCGATGATGCTGAAAGAACGGCAGCGGGGATTCCTCCAGATTGACAGCGGCGGATTGGTGGCTCCAGCTCGAAGTCCCAATTGGAATCACCTCGTAGGCGGTGCCTCCCCAGGGGATGGCTGCCGGTTCCTGCTGGTTCTCTGCGGGAATCAGGTGGGCCAGTTCCGCGAGGTGTTCGCCAGCGGTCAGGCCATCGAGCAGGACCAGTTCCGCATCGTAGCGATTCAGTTGCTCGGCATAGTAGTTGGCGTCGGCTCGCAGGCCGAATTCTCGCAGGAGTTCCGCGCGTCGCGCGAGGGCGGTGGCGGCGACGGATTCATCCTCGAATTGGGCCATGTTGTTGAGCGCGAACTCGGAGACCGCGAAATTCCGTTCTTCGATGGCCTGTTCCACCATCCGATAATAGATTTCCTCGACTTCGGGATGGAAACCAAAGATCCGCACGACGTTGATCATCTGATCCAGATTGCCGGAGGCCAGCGCGTCCTTGACCGCCTGCTGGACGGAATCGGCGATACGCGCGGAAACGGTCCCCGAAGAGACACGCCACAGTTCTCGCAGCCGGGCTTGCAGCCAGACATCCTGCCGGACAACCAGGCTGGCATCCGCGAGGTCGCGAATCTGCGTGGCGCCGTCGAACTCGGCTAGTTCGGCATAGGCGGAAAATGCTCCCGCCAGGTCCTTGCGGGCCAGCATGCGATCGGCCAGGAGTCTCAAATAAAGCTGGCGGTCTTCATCGGTTTGCAGCAGGTCCTTCAATTCCGCGAATTCCGCGTCGAATTCGGAGGGTTGGTGGCGCACCAGGCCAATCAGGGTTTCCAGCTTGCGACGTTTGAACTGGGAGAGCAGCGTATCGTTCAGCAGAGACGCATCGACTTGCCGCAACGAAACCAGGGATTGTTCGTACTGCTGTTCCAGGTTGAGCATCTGGGACTGTTTCAACAGTCCCCAGGAATCGCGGGGATCGGCGGCCAGTCGCTGGACAATTTCCTGTTCGACCAGTTGCTTGGGCTGAAAGAAGCTGACATCGAGCGGTCCGGCCACGACGAGCTTGCCTCGCGCCATGACGAGATTCCCGATGCGAGGCTCGTCGCGAGAAACCTCGGCTCGACTTACAAAGGATTTGGACAGCAAATCAAAATACCACAATTCGCGTTCGTTGATCGGGAGTAATACCTGGTCGCCCATGATCAGCCCGCGTCCCCCCGGGAGCATTCCCTGCGTGTTGTATTCGGGATCGAAATCGGTGAACAACGCCTGCCAGAGTTCCTTGCCTGTAGTGGCATCGTAGCCGGTCAGGCCATCTTCGGTGACAACGATCAGTTCCGAGCCGTAACTTCCCAGGGGATAGAGGCCCCGCTTCTGATCGTCGATGCGCCACCGTTCCGCGCCATCCGCCAGCCGGTATCCGATCAGGATGGGATCTTCGGGGGGGGCAACCACGACGGTTTGGCCCACAATCATGGGAGGCGTGGGAAACCAGCGATCCCGCAACATGCCCGAGCCAGTGATCATGATTCCCCCGCCTCGAAACTGCATTTGCTGCTGTTTTTCCACGGATTTGGAGCTGTATCGGGAAATCCACAGAATCTCGCGCGAGCGGCGATCCATCCCCACGACAAACCCGATGTTCGTCGGGCAGATGAGCACCCCTTCGGACAGGGCCACCGACGCGGGCCACCAGCGACGTGCCATGTCGCGACTGATCGAAATATCCGTGTAGGCCAGCAACTGGGACCACTCCAGTTCTCCCGAGTTTGCATTCAGGCAGAAGAGGCGCAAGGCGTTTTCCTGCTCGCCGATCACGAACAGTTCCTGTCCATCGCATAGAGGGGGGCCCAGGAAATACGTTCCCGCCAGCGGGGGATCGACAGCTTCGAGCATCATCCGGCCCCCGACATGCCAGACCTGCTGGCCAGTTTCCAGGTTGTAGGCCGTCAACCGATTGGAAGACCAGTCCCGGCGATAGGGGTCGTTCTGGGCAGGATCAAAATTGGCGTGGTATTGCCCGGGGGGGCTGTTCGAGAGCACCGCGTTCTGCTCGATCACGTAGACCTGCCGACCATCACTGCTGAGCGTGCCATGAACCCCGTCGCGAAACAACAGACTGGCCACGGGATGCTGATCCGCCTGGGTGCCGTAATACGGGCTCACGATATTCCCGTTGATGATTATCCGCTGCCGGAGTTCCACCGCATGGGCGGGCTGATGACTGGCCATCAGACGCGCCGGGGAAATCTCCTCCTGGGTTTCCCACAGCACCTTGCCGGATTCCAGATCGACCACGCGGAGTCCTTCGAAGGTACGAAAGACCACTCGATTTCCGGCCACGATCGGTTGCATGATGGGAATGGCAGGAGTTCTACCGATCCTCAAATCTTCCAGGATCTGTTCGATCTGGCCACGGATTTCCTGTTGGTCGGTCAAGGGGTGCGTCCACTGGCTGATCAGCAGTGGGGCGGATCCCTGTGCGTGTCCCGCGCGGTTTCGCGTCCCGCCGGGGTACAGCCAGTCTCGCAAGGGGCGCTGGTATTGCGATGCCAGTTTCAGCCACTGATCCCTGGCGTCGGCGGCGCTGGCCCCAGGGAGTCTGCGGGAGAGTTCGAGTTCCTGTTCGGTGGTCAGTTCGAACCAGTCGGGCAGTTCCTCCTTTTCGAAGGCGGTGCGACGATAGGTTTCCGCCACTTTGAACCGCCATAGGGGATCGCCAACGAATTCCGCGTTGGACCGTTCCAGGCGCTGATACCAGCGGGCAGCGATGGCAAATTCGCCCTGGTCCAGATGATGGGATGCAATCCAGTTTGCGGCCTGGTAACCGGCCTGCGTATGGAAATATTGCTCGGCCACTAGTCGCAGGGCGTCGAAATCGGAGGATTGTCTCGCGTTATCGAGTAACCGTCGGGCCAGGGGTCCGTAGGTCCGTTCGTAAAGCTGGCGGGCATCCGGTCCCAGTTGCGCGATTTTCTGCTGAGCTTCCCAGCGAATGGAACGAAATTCGCCATCCGAGCCGAGCACCACCGATTCCGCTTCTTCGTCGAGAATTGCCTGCAGAATGTCCAGTGCTTCCGGCCAGAGTCCACGATCAATGCGGGTTTGCGCGCTGCGTAACAGGGCTTCCTGTTCGCGGATCAAGGGGGCTCGCTGATCGATGGCATCTCGGGGCGGGGCCGCTTCCTCGCCCGGTGGTTGCTCGGGGGCCGGAAGTTCGCGTTTCTTCAGGCCGAGCACATTCTGGATGATTTGCTGCAACGGTTGCACAACCGGAGCCTGATTCCGATCGGCTGGTTTTTCCTCGGCTGGTTTCGGCTGGGCCTGTTCCGCCGGTTTCGCTGCGGCAGGTTTTTCGTCGGCCTGCCCCCAGGCGCCGGGAGTTGTGGCCAGGAGACAGACCCCGGCCAGGCAGGCGCGAAAGGATTTCCGAAACGAATGAAACGAAACGGTTCGACGAGAATCTCTGGGGACAACAACCGGGCCTGGCATTCGTTTTCTCCTCCGCGGATAGCGCGAACCGGGATCCTCCAGCGACCCGCGCGAGCGCGGGAATGCGGCGGAAAGGATCTCGCGATCTCGATGGGCATAAAGTGGAATTATACGAGAGCCGGACTCCCTCCGCCACATCATAATTCCTGGATTTGCCCTGCGGGATCCGGTCTCCCCTCCCCCGCGGGTCCCTTGCTGGGGGGAAGTGGCAGGGCGGCCACTGGTGAAATTTTTTGCGGGGGGTTGGTGGAAACTCTTGCAAGAAGTCTCGGTGCATCTGGTATGATGCGCGATCGGCAAAGAACTCTCTTCCCGTAATCCTGTCCCAGGAGACATTCAACGTGGCTGACCCAACTCCGAACCCGAACGCCGATATTCAGCGTCGCTACCGGGAATTTATCGACCTGCTCCCCCTGACGGTCGCTCTGGCCGGGCTGCCCCAGAGCGAACATGGACGTTATTACGGTGAAGAACAGATCGAAAGTCGACTGTACACGGTCCGTCATGCCTATAAGGCGGCCCGGACCATCGTGCGGGAAGCCGTGCAGAAATAACCGCGAACTGCCGGGCTCCGGCCAGACATTGTTCCCCCGATTTGACAAAAAACGCTTGGTGCGTGAAATCGGTTGAAACGGATTGGTCCGCCAGCGGGTAGGTGTATTTAATGACGGAATGCAATCACCTCACTACGGAATTGCAGGTTGTTCGGGGATGTCTCTCCGGCGATGGAGAGAGCACGCGCGATTTCGTGAATCGGTTTCGTCAGTCGGTATACCAGTTGTGTTACCGATTCCTGGGAAATCACGAGGATTGTGAAGACGTGATGCAGGATACCTTCCTGCGGGCGTTTCGGAGTTTACACCAGTGGGATCAGACTCGTCCCTTGCGTCCCTGGTTGCTGGCAATTGCCTCGAACCGCTGCAAGACGACGCTGGCCCAGCGGGTGACCCTGCGGAAACGCTTGCAGCAACAGTTGGCCGAGAAATCGGCCTGTCCCGAGGCGCAGCCCGCCCAGCGCGCGGAACTGGCCGAGGATATCGAATTGTGCCTGGCAAAACTCAAGCCGGAATTACGGACCTGTTTCATACTGTTTTATCGGGAACAGTTGAGCTGCGCGGAAATCGCCGAGCGGCTCGGACATCCCGAAGGAACCATCAAAACCTGGCTGCACCGCACCCGCTTGCGGATGGCCGAATCGTTGAGATGCCGAGGACACCACTGAGAACGACACACGGCTCCGGCCATTTCCCGAAAGTTTGACGTGAACCCCCAATCCTTTCGCAACAAACTGGAACAAGCGGTGATCAACCGCGATCAAGCCCTGCTGGAGAGCTTGCGTCAGAGCGCGTCCGAATCCCCCGAAACGTCGCGGCTTTGGCAAGAGCATCTGCTCGTCGAACAGGCCATTCAGCAGTGGTGTATCCGCCCGCTCGCTTCTCCGCAAGCTGCGACTGCCTCCCGGGTTGCGAAACGACGCAGCCTGAATACCATGACAGGTGGTGGAGTGATGGTTGCCTGTCTGATGTTGCTAGCCCTGGGGCTGGGATGGCTGGGCTTTCGTTCGTCTCCCGGGAATTCGCTGGCCAGCAACGACTCCACCGCTATTCCCGTTGCCGAACGGCCGGCTCGCGCGGAAACGGCGGACTTCCCCCCCTCCGGTTCGGAACATGCCGCAACGGCTTCGCTGGCCCGACAGGAGAGCGAGGGAGCCACACTGCCGTTCCCCAATGCATTCGCGCTGGCGGATCAGGGGCGACTGCTGAATCCGGTGGCCCTGCTGCCCCAGATGCCAAATGTCTCCGAGCACCTGGAACAAGGGATGTCCGCCACTTGGGAAACCCTCTCCACGCTGCCGATGGACATGTGGCAGAAATGGCAGGTCCAGCCGAAAGCCGAAGGGGATGACCAACTGGCACCGGAACCCGTGGAACTGGAGGAATCAAGGGATTCCCAGCGCAAGCGCACTCGCCGTCCGCGCCCGCCCCGCATCTTCTCGCTCGATCTCAACGAAGCCGGCACGTCGCTCGCCTGAACGCGAAAGCCACGTACTGCGTCCCTATCGGGCGATCACCCTCGCGCAACTAGCCGGTCCCGCGGGGAAGCGGGCCACGTTTGAGTTGCAATTGTCGCTTTACAGTCCACTTCGGTGGTCCTTGTATCGGACGAGTGATTGCGAGTTGCCGCCCCCGTGTGGCCCGCTTCCTGACGGGCGCGGCTAGTTGCGGCGCGCAGGCGTGAGGCTGGGAATCCCGCTCGCATCCGCTTAACATCAGGGGACGCAAATGCGATGGCATCCTGTTTTCCAGCGCGAGGGGAGTCCGACCATGCGAGTCCGTTTTCTGCTGCCCTGTGTTGCCTGCCTGTTATTTCTTGTCTGCCTGTTATTCCCGGCGATCCCTTCCCGGGGCATGGCGGAATCGCTTGTCCCGTCTGGCTGGGATGCTGCCCTGGCGGGGGATGTAGTGTTGGAGCGGCTGGTGACGGTGACGGCTCCCCAGGTGAAGGGGGCTCACGACGCGGAGATGGTGTTGCTGGGCGGGCAGGCCTACATCGTGGCGGAAGTGAACGACAACCGCTCCGGCGAGAGCGCGGGCTGGCCGGAAATTTACGTGTCCCTTTCCATTGTCAACCTTGGCACGCTCCAGCTTGAACAGGTAATACCATTTGCCCGTTCGGAGCAGGTTTTCGAGAATGCCACGCTCCCCCCGGGAGCCTGTTTTGTGCCACGCATCCTCCAGAAGGATGCCAGCACGCTCCGCTGTTATTTTGCCAGCGAACAGCCCGGTGAGCGGCAGGCACAAACCTGGTACATCGATTTCGATATTCCCAGCCGGACTTTTACCCCCTGGATACACAAGGCCAAATTGAAAACCGCCTCTGGAGTGCACGACATGCAGCCGCATTACTTTCATGCCGATGCCGCTGCGCAAGGCTTCAACAAGCCTCCCCGCGACTTTGGCCTGTATCTGTTCGATTCCTTCAAAACGTTTTCGGGCAAAACGTATGTTGCCCTCAACAATTTTCCCGGCAAGCAGAATGCGCTGGCCCTGGTGCACGAGGATCTGGCCACGTTCGAAGTGCTGGGCCATTACAACGAACCGCAAGCGTTGCAACTGAGTGAATCGGCGGTGAATCGACTCCCGGATGGAACCTGGCTGGCCATTTGTCGCCAGGATTCCGGCAATGGCAATTACTATTTCAGTTCCAGCCGGGATGGTCGTTTGTGGACGGTTGCCGCCGAATGGCCCAGCGTGCGGTACGGGACAAACTCCAAGCCCACATTCGATCGATTCGGCGACACGTATTATCTCGGCTGGCAGGAAAGCACAAAAATTCATGGCGTCTCCCGCAGCGTGTTCAATGTGGAAATTTCGCGCGACGGGAAAACTTGGGAACGGAAATATCGCTTTGAAACGCCACTGTCTTTTCAATACCCCACGTTTCGCGAGCACGCGGGGCACATCTGGCTCTGTGTGACTCAAGGGGAGACCTCGGCCAGTCGCAAGGAGCGCATCATGTTCGGCAAACTGGAAGAAACAGGCCAGTTTGCCTCGCAGGCTGGGCTGTTGCGGAAGCCGCTCCCCGTCCCGCCCGAGGAACCGGCGGTCGTGAAGGTGGGCGTGAAATTATTTACCGATCGAGAATACACTCTCACCGAAGCGCCCGACGTGCTCCTGGGGCTGCCTTTTCTACGAACCAGCATCGAAGGATACCGCATCGAATGTCTCCGCCCGGGCGAGGTGTTTGTGATGACGCTCAGCCAGCCTCACGAAGCCAATCAAGCGGAGACCTTGCAGCGGTTGGGATTCAAGAAAGTCGATATCCCGGAGTTTCAGCTATTCCCCGGTTCGATCAACCGGGTGCATGCCTGGCGAAAGGAGTTGAAACAGGGAGAGCGACTGCAATTGCGCAAACTCGCCTTCCTGGTTACGGGTCCCGGCGCGGAAGTGAAGCTGGTGCCGGCCGACACCGAAACCCCCGAGGAGGCAGCCGAGCGCATTCAGCGGATGGAACGGGTCGCCGCGCACGCCCTGGTTCCCCCGGTGTTGAACACCTCTCCCCTGCCTCGATATGACTATGATCAACTTGATTATGGCATGACGATCGGAATCGAACGGACTCCCGGGGGTCGACTCTGGGCCTGCTGGGTGGCGGGGGGGGACAGTCCGGAAGCCTTTTTCGTACTGGCGGCCAGCGACGACAACGGGGAAACCTGGTCGAAGCCTCGGCTCGTCGTGAATGCTCAATCTCCCGAGTTGCCCCGGCGGCGCAGCATTCTGGTCGGTAATTTATGGACCGACCCCCTGGGCCGGCTCTGGTTAATTTTCGATCAGTCGATGGACATGTTCGATGGTCGGGCGGGAGTGTGGGCCGCGCTCTGTGAAAATCCCGATGCCGATGTACCCCAGTGGTCGGAGCCGCGGCGGATCTGGCACGGGGTAACCCTGAACAAGCCCACGGTGCTCTCAAATGGTACATGGATGCTGCCCATTTCCCTGGACCAGCGGGGAGGCTTCGGTCCCTTCAAAGGGTGCTTTGCTGAACTGGATCCGCAACGAGGGGCGAATGTTTTTGTCTCCACGGACGAAGGGAGAACCTGGGACTATAGAGGTGGTGTCCGCTTTCCGAATCCCGACTGGCACGAACACATGATCGTCGAACGGCGGGATGGCTCGCTTTGGATGCTGGCCCGCACGGCCAAGGGGATCATGCAGAGCACGTCGCGGGACGAGGGGCGAACCTGGAGCGACCCGACGGAACCCGCGGGCATCCGCCAGCCGAACGCCCGCTTTCACATCCGCCGACTGGCCTCAGGGGAACTTCTGCTGATCAAACATGGGGATCGGTTGGACGCGCATCACGGACGCGTCCAGTTGAGCGCCTGGCTTTCCGCGGATGATGGAGCAACCTGGCGGGGGGGCCTGGTGCTCGATGATCGCCCCGGAATTTCCTACCCCGATGGTTTTCAGGCGCCCGATGGCACCCTTTACATTTCGTATGATCGCAACCGCGCCACCGATGGTGAAATCCTGCTGGCCCGCTTCACCGAAGCCGACGTCCTCGCGGGGAAGCTGGTAACCGAAAACTCGAAATTGAAAATGCTGATCTCCCGTCCCCTGGCCGCACGCAAGCCTTGATCTGCCCCACGGATCTCGCAGCCTCGCCTGTCCGGAGCCTGGTCGTGCAACCTCGCCACCGGACTCTAGACCCGAAGCCCAGCCATGTCCGCCTGGCAAGCCTGCCAAGTAAAGCCGAGAGGCCCAAGGGTAAGGTCGGGATGCGTATGCCTGGTTTTCGATTCATAAAAAAACCGCCCTGGGAGGGCGGTTTTGTGTCATTTACTTGCATTGGGGGCGTCGCTCGCAAGCTGCCCGATTACTTGTTCAGATCCCACCACCAGCGGCCTTCGGCCAGTTCCGGGGCCTGGGCATTAACGGCCACCTGGTTGAGCCGGGGCGAAACCCGAGGCTCGACGACGAGACGGCGGGCATCGACGCGAACTCCCCCGGCCACCTGCACCACGATGTTGCTGTTGTTGAAGACACGATGATTGACCACGGAATCGACCACGGTCGGGGCTTCGTAAAAGGCCGGCTGGTAGAGGCCGCCGTTCGCGAACACGCCGTAGTCCCAGCCTGCGGTTTCCGCCAGTTGTTCCTTCTGGATGAGCGCCGCCACCAAAGCCAGGTCAAAGACGTTGCGGAGGTCGGCAAACACCGGATCCTGTTGAGCCAGTTTGTTGAAATGTTCCGTGAAATTCGCGGCAAACAGGCGATTCGTCGCTTCGGCCTGCCCGGTTTGAATCCGTTCGCCCTGGGCATTCACGAATTGATTTTCCGACTGGCAGAGCACCGAGGAGTTATGAATCTGGAAGGCCTGGTTGTTCTCGCTTTTCAGAACCGCTTCGCATTGCAGGGAAAGCCACCAGCGGAGCGCATCGAGGCTGGAGACGTCGGCTACCTGTTCCGAAGTCATCAGGTCGAAATAGTTGGGAATTTCAGCTCCGCCATTCAGCTTGCCGATACCGATCAGTTTCATGCGGAAATCGGCCTCGACAATCACTCGGGCCACACGGGACGCGGCAGGCACGCCGTAGATTTCCACATCCTGCAACCCAAGTTTCCGCTGCAATTGATTCACCCAGGATCGCACGGAGGTCGAGGAAATCGGCCCCTTGGCCTGGGATTGTTCGACATAGGCTTTCAGATCGCGCAAGCCTTCCTGGCGGGGATTGATGGAGCAACCGAAAATCCCTTCCCCGCCCGCGGAAAAGGTGCGCAGCACGGTGACCAGATCGTCCAGTTGCAGGGTTGGTTCGCTTCCGCGAGTGCTCAGCGGCAAGCCCTGTGCGGTGTACTGCCAACCCGCTGCCGGCCCGGCGATGACCACTTCGCCCGTTTCCGGATACACGAACACATGTTGAATGCGATAGAGTCCCGCCAAGTTCCGCATCGATTCCACAACCGGTTCCCCGCGGGCCAGGCGTTCGGCCACGGCTTGTTCCAGCCGGGTGAGCGACACCATCCGCAAACTTGAATCGACCGCCATGTCGGCATTCAGCGAGGCCTGGCGCGACTGGATTCCCAGTTCCTGCAGGCGTTTGGTTTCCTCGGTCCGGGTCAGACGGGAAAGCAAACCGGTCGGGTCGACCCGTACTCCGGTTTCATATTCATTGATGGTTCCCCCCACGCCGTCGATTTCCTGCCAGGGCCCACTGGTTTGGGCCTGGATCAGTTCAATCAGGGAATCAAAGTCGGCCCCCGTGCCGTTCAGCGATTCTCGCGAGGCGCGCCGTGCCGCCAGTTCAATGCGGGTGCGGTTCAGTGGCATTTGCCGCAGAGTGGCCTGGGAAGCGGTCAGATCGCCCGCTTGTATCTGCTGTTCGGCAATTTGAGACAGCAAAACCGCACGTTCGCCTTCCTCGGGAACGGATCGCGCGATTTCCAGAGCAGCCTGGAATTCCCCGGCGGACAGGTGGGCGGTCACTAAATCGGCAACATTTCGGCTTTCGCCTCGAACGCTGCTGGTGGACTGGAAGAATACAACCGTCAGTAACGCAACTGCCAGCACCGATCTGGAAAGCATGTGGCTCTTCATCCGAGACCTCTTGATACACACGGGTCAATTGAACAGGCGGAACCGCGGCAAATTCAACACGCGGAAATGGGCGCAGACGCCCCTGTTTTCATAGAATCGTCCAGCAGACGGGCTACGTCAAGCACTTTCCTGAAAAACCGAAGCATTCGAGTCCAGTTGTTCCGGGAACACGAAAGAACGCGAACAGCCGCTAAAATAAGACACGCCCCCCCGGAATGTACAGAAGGAAACCGCTGCTATACCGATAGCAGCCCTGCCGATCATGCCGGTTAAACCGGTTAAAACCGTCCATCCTTGCAGGACTATTCTCCCATGCCAGAACTCCCCGAAGTGGAAACGATGGTCCGCGGTATTCGCGAAGCCCTGGTCGGCGCTACGATTCTCCAGGCCCTCCCCTGCCCTTGCACGCGCAAGCCAATCGACATCTCCCCCGACCCCTCCGAAATCCAGCGGCGCACCGGGGGGTGTCGGATACGTGCCGTCAATCGGCTCGCAAAACGGGTCCTGATCGAGCTGGATAGCAGCGATCTGTTTGTGATCGAACCCCGCATGACCGGCTTAATGCTGCTCTCCGACCCGCCGAGCACCGCACATCTCCGATTTCGCTGGGATTTGAAACGAGGCCGAGAGCGGTACGCGTTGTGGTTCTGGGATCGCCGGGGACTCGGGACCCTGCGGCTTTATACCCTGGAGGAACGAGCCCGCCTGCTCGGTCCGAGGGTCCTTGGTCCGGACGCACTGGAGATGACACCTCGGTTGTGGCAACACAGCCTGGCGGGAACCAGTCGGCCGATCAAGGTCGCCTTGCTGGATCAGAAGCGGGTGGCGGGCATTGGAAATCTGTATGCCAGCGAAATCCTGCATCAGGCGCGGATCTCCCCGTTTCTGGCGGCCAATCGACTGTCGGAAGTCGAGTTGCGTAGACTGCACTCGGCCACGCGAGCCGTGTTGGAGAAGGCGATTCAATACGAGGGATCCACGCTGGCGGATGGGACGTACCGAAACGCCCTCAACCAGGACGGCGGGTATCAGAACGAGCATCGTGTGTACGGCAAGGGGGAATGTCTCTGTGCTACCTGCCGGAAAGCGAGAATCGTCCGCGTCGTGCAGGCGCAGCGCTCGACGTTTTATTGCCCACGCTGCCAGTGCATGGCCCCTGCGGGATAATGCTGCAATACGAGCGGGGGGGCCCTGGGCCGAAGACATGTCCCGGTATTTGCATCGCAAAGGGGTTACTAGCCGCGCCCGTGAGGAAGCGGGCCACGCGGGCGCAACAACTCGCAATCACACGGCCGACGCATAGTCCACCGGAGTGGATGCCTATGGGGTTAATGAGACTCAAACGTAGCCCGCTTCCTGACGGGCGCGGCTAGTTTAGGGGCGATTGGCTATTCTTCTTCGTTTCCCGAGGAGAACTCGATCTGCAGCAGCACCACGATCAGCCCCGTGATGAGTCCCACCACCGCGCCATAGGGACCGGAGAGGCCCACGTAACTCGCGAAAAAACCGGCGACACCCGCCAACCAGATCCCGGCAAAGGGACTTAGCCAGCGGCCTCCCAGAAAGCCCCCCAGCCCCGAGAGCAGCAACACCGGCAACACCAGCCAGGAGGAGACCGGCTGGTTATTTACCCGCGCGTACTCCGTCCGCTGCAACAGGTAGATCAGCAGAAACAGATTGTAAACCAGCACGACCCGCCGGGGCAGGCGGTAACGGTCCTGGCGCGGGGGGAGTTCCGATTCGAGCTCCAACTCGTCATCGGACGGCAGCGGATTGGCGTCTTCCACGGGTACCACCAAGTATTAAACTCCGTCCGGAAGGTCCGGATCCGAATTCATTCCAGGAATCGGGCGGGATGTCCGTCCTGTCGATTCCCGAGATTTTGATATATTCCCTCGGCCTCTCGTGCCCCAGTTCCCCGCGAGGCGATTTTTTCGTTGATGAAAAACACCGCCCCATCGCAGAACACAAAGTGGGAGCCTCCCTTGTGCTGACTGGAAAACGCATTGGGTCCGGAGTTGATTTCGTTGCCTGGACTGGTATCGGTCACGGCATCGGTTTCCGCACTGTTCGAACGGACGCCTGGCCAGATGCCCGCGCTGCTCGACAGTGCGCGTTCCCCCACCAGGAATGTATTGCTGGACCCGTCGACGATGTCCCTGAATCTCGTCGAACTGTTCCACGAGAAGAGGCCCGGAGTCGACGTGGGGGTCGATTCCGCCCCGGGCCAATACATGGATCCGGTCAGCGGCAAGAGCCGCGGAATCGGGTCGCTGCCAAAGTTGCCCGAGTAGTTCGAGGTGCCCCAGCGGCCCCGCATGGTGTTGGGTTCCCCCGTGGTATCCGCCGGGCAACGAAAGACGGCGAGGGGTTGTTCCAGCAGTTTTCTGTCAGGCCGGTCGAACGCGCCGGCCTCGAAAGGATAACTCATATGCCCGTAAAGCTCGTCGAACAACTGGCCCTGTTCGACGAACGGCAGGATCGAGACCTGCCAGCCAAATGCACTGGGCGACTGGGCATAAGGAGTTTTGCGAATCCATCCGGGGGGAAAGGTATTGTAAGTATCGTAATAGTTGTGCAACGCGAGTCCGATGATTTTAAGGTTGTTCTTGCATTGGGAACTTCGGGACTGAACCCTGGCGCGCTGCACCGCGGGCAACACCAGGGTGAAGGCGGTTGCCAGGATGGCACACGTAATCGCCAGTTCCATCACCGTGAAGCCCGTTCGGGCAGATTGCCGTCGCATGGTACACTCCTGGTCCACCGGGGTTGTGTTGCTGAGTTTCGTCCTACGGAACATACGGAAAGAACCTGGGAGCAGCGCGCTACGGGGCTCAACGCGAGAGGTCCTCGAAGAACGGGATTTCGGAAAGACGCCAGCCCGCATCGGTTCGCTGCCAGCGGAGGCCGATTGTCCCCTCTTCGGCGGCGGGTCGCCGTTGATGTTTCACCTGCTCGCGTGCCTCGCGGTTGCCATCGTGCAGCCGCCAGTGACCGCCACTCATTTCCAGGATACAAACCCGCGGGGGAGGAGGCAGCAACCGCTCGATTTTATAACGGCTGTCCCTTGAATTCAGACTCTTCGGGTCGGTTTCGATGGCGTAAACGGCGTACCGGATGCCGTTTTCCGTGGTGAATTCCGGTTTTTCACGCGTCATCCGCTGCAAATCGTCGATCATCAACTGGAGTTGAACTGTGTCCTCGGCGAAGCGTTTGAGGCAGGCGTCTTCCTGCCCGCTGGCCTGCAGGCGTTCCAGTTCCGCCAGCGGGTACATGCTCCGCAGGAATTTCCGATAGTTACCGGCCTCCAGGTCGCGAATGGCGGCGGCCAGCGCGCGCTGGGGATCGTCCCCGTATCCCGCGGCCTGCGGGGTCTCCCGGCCGGAAGTCGCCGGGGGAGTTTTCGGAGGAGGGGGCGGGCTCAGTTTCCGCGCGACCTCGGGAGTAATTTTCACCCGGGATTCCGCTTCCGTCCCGGATTCGAACAGTTGCACCGGCTGTTCGGCGAACAGGCTCAACACGGCGTGCAGTCTCCGGATTTCCTCTGCGGGAAGGGGGGGAGACGTTGCATCGGGAACAAGGCAGTTCTCGGCAAAGGTGCCGTAATCCTGCTCCAGCAATTTCAGGGCAGCAAGCAGGTCCTCGCGGAGTCGGGATTCGAGGCGCTGCTGCAACTGCAATCCCCCACGTCCGGGCCGGGGACGAGTTTGCGCCCACAAGGGATCGTTCAATACCAGCGAGAGTATCCCTGCCGCCAGCGCGACACACAGACGATTCCTGCTCCGAGACATCCGCTTCCCTCCCGTGAATGTGAATCATCCTTCCTCAGACGCATGCTAGCCCGAGGCAGGCGTCTTCGCAAACGTGCGACCCGCCAGCAGGTCGGCCAACGGGCGTGTGGCATCGAGCTTTTCCAGCACGATGCGTATCCCGGCGGTGATCGGGGTCGCCAGAAACATGCCGACAATACCCCACATCATGCCCCAGAACATCAATGCCAGCAGCACGACTATCGGGTGCAGATCCGTGGAATCACCCATCCATTGCGGCTCGATCACGTTTCCACTGATGAACTGGATGCCGGCAGCCAGCAGGATCGCGGCGATCATCCATAGCACCCCCGCTTCGGGATGAAACACGATCAGTGGAATTGGCAGAACGGTCGCAATCAGGGGGCCGATGTTCGGAATGTAATTCAGTAGAAAGGCGAGCACGCCAAAGGTTGTCGCCATCGGAATGCCCAGCAGCGCCAGCACGCCGCCGTACACCAGCCCAGTCAACAGGGAGATCACCGTTTTCACTCGCAGGTATTCCCGGATCTGCCCGTCGATTTCGATCCAGGTCGGCGCAAGCCGCGTCGATTCCGTCGCTCCCAGCAACAGAAAGAAGACGTATATCAGCACGACCACGCTAGTGGTTGCCAGATCGAACAGGGAGGAGGAAACCGCGCCAATTGCCTCGCGCACCACGGAATCGCTGGAAAACGGAGTGTGCGGATTGTCGAGCGATGAAGACAGTCCGGTCGAACCGGTCAGCGCGGGGGGGAGCAGATCTTCCACGGCCCGGAGCAATTCCTGGATCCGCTGGCGATACGCGGGAGCCGATTCCCGCAGTTCAATCGTGGAAGCCCAAAGAGTCCCCCCCAACAGCAGCAGCACCAGCAACCCCGCGACAAAGGCAATTCCGGCTGCCACCAGTCGATTCACCCGCAAGCGGCGCTGCAGCATATCGAGCACCGGAGCAATGCCGCTCACTACGAACACGGCAATTACGAACGGGACCAGCACCGGTCGCAGCCAGTAAATCGCATACATGATCGCCGTCGTGGCCAGGATCATCAGGCAGATGGTTTGAATTCTTGCTCGGGCGGCTTCGTCGTGCATGTCGACACTCCTGCTTGCCGGAAAAGGATGCTGCCCACGGGCTTTCGCGACGATCGGCAAAAAGGGAAGCAGCACGAAATATCCCCTGGCACCGTATCCAGACTTGGAATCGATGATGTTGGCAAGTGCCCTGGGACGGAAATTCCAACTATAGCGAGGCCCCCGCGAAAAGACGAACGGCCCGGACGGGAAAGTCTCGCCTGGGGGGGCAAGCAGCCATTCCGATTATAGGTATCAGGAATCAGCGCATTGCTGGAGTCACTCGCGGGTAGGGGAGGCTGTGCCGTCGAAGGGATTCCCCAGTAAGTGTTCGAGGGCAAAGTGCGAGATCTGCAGCCCCTGTTTCAGCGCCAGGTACTTGTTCCAGGCCTCCGTCCGCTGCGTGATACTTTGCTGCCCGCGGCAGGCCCGCAACAGCAGATTTTTGGCGGTATGTTCGAGATCGATGAATTCCATCACCTGCGTGCGATAACCGTGTGCCTCGAGAAGCTGGGCGCGGAGAGCGTCGGTGCAGAGGGCTGCGAGGCGTTCGCGGAGGATGCCATGCGCGAGCAGCGGGGCCAGCATCTCGTTTTGCAATTGATGATGCAATTCATGCTGGCAACAGGGGACCGCCAGGATCAGCTCGGCTTCGAGTTGCACGGACCGGGCAATGGCCTGGTCGGTGGCTGTATCGCAGGCATGCAGCCAGAGGGCCAGATCGATCGGGGGTTGCATCTCGGCTTGCGCGATCGAATTCACCTGGAAATCGAGATCGGTCCACCCGAGTTGTTCGCGGGTCTTCAGGCAGGCGGCGATGACGTCGGGGTTGGAATCCAGACCGAGCATGTCCACGCGAAGCCCGAGTGTCTCCACGAGCAGATGCCGGACGGCAAACGTGAGATAACTTTTGCCGCAGCCGTAATCCACGATCCGCACGGGGCGATCGCGGGGAAAGCGGTCGCGGAGATCGAACACAAATTCGACGAAGCGATTGATCTGTCGAAATTTGCGGTACATGGCCTGCCTTACCTGGCCCGTTTCGGTCATGATGCCGGTGGCCTTGAGAAAGGGGATCGGCCGACCCTCGGGCAACAGATACCCGCGCGACTGGTTATGAGATGCCATGCCGGAGGTGTTGGCGGACACGGCGTGGGGGGCGGAATTGCGGGAGGTGTGCTTCAGTTGGAGCCGCCCGGAATCGAGCAGGCGAATCTGCACGTCCTCGCGAGCCGTTTTCAAATGGGCGCTGGAGAATTGCGGGCCAAACAGCGCGTGCAATTTCCCGAGGGAATCTTGCCAGTTCAGGTTCTGGTGGGTTTGACGTTTACGGGCATCGGTGGCGGTCCATTGCAGGAGCAACTGTCCGGCGATCGTCACGGGGCGCACGTCGAAACGTCGCGGCAGGTCGGAAGACTTCTCGCGGGGTCCTGTCAGCGAAAGGGCAAGCAGCGAGGCCTCCCGCCAGTGGGTTTCGAGCAGAGTCCAAAGTGAAGCGAGGTCTTGGGTCATGGTTCGGTTAACGGGAAGCGGGACAAAACCGGGCCCCGTTTCCCGGGGCAAGTCCATCGCGTGCACCGTTTCGCGGTCAAACGCAAGCGATGGGAGCCGGCTAGGATTCGTGTTCGCTGTCGAGATCGTCGTAGTCGTCGTCTTCGAAATCCTCGTCGTCATCCTCGCCCTCGTAATCGGGATGCAGCGGGTCTTCGGGGTTGAAGAAGAAATCCCCCAGTCCCATCGGGAGAATGTTCCCCCCCAGGGCCTGATTTTTTCGGCGGGCCAGCGATTCGAGATCGATGGCATCCTGCCCGAGGCAGCTTTCGAGAGCCTCGCGCCAGACGTCGTCCCGCGCGAGGGGATGATCTTGGTCCTGGACGATCCGCTTGAGGGCATACCGCAACACGTTGAGGCCGTCGCGGGTGGAGAAGTCGAGCTTCAAGTCATGCGATTGCTGCAGGAATTCGACCGTCAGATTCAGCAACTCCGCCTGGGCGAAGGGCAAGTGATACTTGAGGATGGCCAATTCGTCCTCGCGACTGGGGAAGCCCAGTGTCAGCGTGGGCTGCAGGCGGCTCAGGATGTAATCGGGAATTTCGAATGTCGATTCATCATCGTTCATGGTCACCGCACAGCGAAAATGGGGCGAGGCCTTGATCGTGATCCCCGCCACGATCGATTCGACGTAACGCCGATGATCGAGCAGCGGGGCCAGCGAGGCCCACGATTTCTCGTTCATGCGGTTCCCCTCGTCGAGTATGCAAACTCCTCCCGTGATCATCGCGGTGACCAGGGAGGAGGCGTGATACTGTATGGTCCCTTTTTCGCCAAGTACGGGAGTTACCAGCAGATCCTCGGGACGGGTATCTGCAGTGCATTGATAGATGTAAACCGATTGCTGCCGCTGCCGGGCGGCGGCTTGCGCGAGCGTGGTCTTGCCGATTCCGGGGGTCCCGATCAGGCGGGGCGTGAGGGGTTGATCCCGCGCGTCGACCACCAGCCAGCAGGCGAGTACCTGCTTTAACACCTCCGCCTGACCAATCCAAGGGCTTTCCGTGGTATCGGGCTTCGACAGGTGCAGCAGGACTCCATCGATATCCACATGATCCGACATGGCGCGACTGATCCTCTCCCGGGTGAGAAAAATGTGAGTATAAAGGTTTCCGGGGGCTGGTTCCACCCGGTGGAGTCGCGAGTAAAAGCCCCTGCCAGCAGTCCGGTGGACTGGGAGTGGCCGAGCAGGCCTGTTATGATAAACAATCCTTGTTGTGTTGATTCGATAATGTACCCTCTGGGAGTGCAGCCGTGCTGAATCTGTTTGCAGTCGTCCGATTGCGTTATTTCATGAGCGGGATTTTCCTGTGTGGCATCTGTTCCAGCCTGTTTGCAGCGGAGCCTGCCAGCGCTGGACCGGCCTGGTCTCTGCAGCCGAACGATCGCGTGGTGCTGCTGGGGAACACGTTTATCGAACGGGAGAACACGTATGGGCAGATCGAGCTGGCCTTGCGTTTGTCTCACCCGGAGATCCCCTTTTCCTGGCGGAACCTGGGTTGGTCGGGCGACAACGTGCTGGGGGAATCGCGGGCCTATTTTGGCCCGGTGCAAGCAGGCTACGCACACCTTCAGGAATACGTAAAATTACTCCAGCCAACGCTGCTGCTCGTCAGTTATGGGCACAACGCGGCCTACGAGGGGGCTGGTCAGGTCGATGCGTTTCTGAAGGATTACGAGAAACTGCTGGACGATCTGGCGGCGGAAAATCGCCGCATCGTGATTCTGGGGCTGACCCCCCTCGAAGCGGTGCATCGCGATGCCGGGAGTACCCGGGAACTGAACCAGACCCGGCAGCTCTACAATACGCGCATCGAACAGATGTGCCTCCGCAAGCAATTGCCGTTTGTCGATCTGTACGGCCCCGTGCTGGCGTTGCGGCAGCGGGAGGGGAGTGGCCTGACGGACAACGGCGTGCATTTGAATGCGTCGGGCTATCGGATAGTCGGCACGGTGCTGGCAAGTTCCCTTGGGAAAAGCCTGCAGCGAGGGGACGAACTCCTGCTGGGGGATTCGCAATTTCAGGCGGTATGCCAACCCCTCTTGAACAAACTTCTCTGGAAGAATGAGTTGTTCTTTCATCGTTTCCGCCCGCAAAACGAGACGTACCTGCGTGGTTTCCGTAAGCACGAACAAGGGCAGAACGCCAAGGAAATCTACGAGTTCGACGCACTGGTCGAACAGGCCGAGCAATCCCTGCAACCGCTGGCCGCGGACATCATGCGGGAATGGGGTGCCAGCCGCTAAGTCCCGCGTGATTTCCACAATTCCAACCGAATCTCCCCACCAGCCTGCCGTGTGTTCATGGAAGGCCAGGCCTAGAATCCTCGGATAATAACCATGTTTCTGAATCTGCCACGAATTTCCGTCCTGTCGACACTGCTAATGACTGGTATCGCGGCATTGCCGCCGACCGGCGCGTATGCCCAACGGGGATTGAAGGACGTGCCCGATCCCGATCCGGCGAAACAACAGGCCTCGTTTCAGGTGGCGGAAGGCTTTGCCATTAATCTGTTCGCCGCCGAACCGATGATCGCCAAGCCGATCCAGATGAACTGGGATACACAGGGGCGGTTGTGGGTCGCCACCAGCGAAACGTATCCCCAGATCAAGCCGGGACAGGCGGCCAACGATAAAATCGTGGTCCTGGAAGACACGAACGGAGATGGCGTGGCCGATAAACAGACCGTCTTTGCGGAAGGTTTGCTGATGCCGACTGCCATTCTGCCGGGCGATGGCGGAGTTTACGTGGGGGCCTCGACGGAACTACTGCATCTGATGGATACCGACGGGGACGGCAAGGCGGATCGCAAGCGGATTGTCCTGAGTGGTTTTGGCACCGAGGACACGCACCACATGATCCACACGCTGCGCCGCGGGCCGACGGGCCACATCTATTTTAATCAGTCGATCTACACGCATAGTCATCTGGAAACTCCGTTCGGCGCGAAACGCCTGCTGGCCGGGGGGACCTGGAAAATGAACCCCCACACGATCGAACTCGAAGTGTATACCCGGGGGCTGGTCAACCCCTGGGGCCTGGCGTTTAACGAGTGGGGACAGTCCTTCGAGACCGACGGCGCCGGGAGCGAGGGAATACATTACGTGTTCCCGGAGATCGTGATGTTCACGGCCCACAATGCCGAGCGGACCGTGCGAGGCCTGAATCCCGGGCAGCCGAAACATTGCGGGCTCGAACTGCTGAGCGGGGATCATCTCCCGCCGGGCTGGTCCGGGCGTTACGTCACCAATGATTTTCGCGGGAATCGCATCAACAGTTTTGAGTTGTCCCCCTCGGGGAGCGGTTATGTTTCCGTGCAGGCGGACAACCTGTTGAGCTCGAATTACGTGTCGTTTCGGCCGATCGACATCCTGATGGGACCCGACGGAGCGATTTATGTCGCCGACTGGTACAACCCGATTATTCAGCACGGGGAAGTCGATTTTCGGGACGAGCGGCGTGACCACGAACATGGCCGCATCTGGCGTATCGCTCCGGTGGGCCATCGGCCTCCGGCCCGCAAGGTTCCCGCGGATAGTGATCGCGGGGAGTTGTTTACCCTGTTGACCAGTCCTGAAAAATGGTGGCGCGATGCCGCCCGGACGGAACTGGCCAGCCGCGTGGACGACGCGCTCCGCCAGGAGGCGCTGCAGTGGACTTCGAGACAAGTGGGGCAGTCGCTGCTGGAAGGTCTGTGGCTGCTGTCCGCCCTGGGAAGTCCGGACCCGGCCCAGATCGACCGGGCCCTGACCGATGCGGATCCGCGGTTGCGTGCCGCCGCCGTGCGGCTGATGCCCGAGGCCTTCGACGCGACCCAATCCCTGTCGCGGCTGGAGCAGGCCGTTTCGGATGCCCATCCCCAAGTCCGGCTGGAAGCGGTGCATGGCTTGCGCCGCCTGGCCAGTCCCGAGGCGCTGTTGCTTTGCACTCGGGCGCTGGCGGCCGAACAGGATGTCTTTCTCGATTTCGCCCTGTGGCGAACCTTCCGCGAAACGGAAGGGATCTGGCTGCCCGAACTGCTGAACAATCCCCGCTGGCAGGAGTTGTCGGCAACCGTACTGATTCCCCTTGCAAAGGCGGCTCGATCCCCCGCCGTGCTCGACCCCGTGCTGGCGCGGTGGCGTGCCGGAAAAATTCCACCAGAACAAAGCGGCGAAGTATTGAATCTGGTGGCCCAACAGGGACAACCCGAACATGTGCAGGCCCTCTGGAACATGGCTCGGGCCGGCAATGAGCAAACCCGCCCACCGCTGCTAAAGACGCTGGTGACCCTATCGGAACGGCGTAACCTGTCCCCGGCGGAGGATCGGGAACAGGTCCGTACATGGCTGATCGACGCCGACCTCCCCACGCGGGAACTGGCTTGCCAGTTGGCCGGCTGGTGGAAACTGCAGAATGCCTCCCAGGAATTACGGACGATCGTCACCACGGCTTCGGAGCCCGTCGGCCTGCGTGCCCAGGCAATAACCGCACTCGCTCGACTGGAAGGGCAACAGCCGTTGATCCGGAGCGTGGCAAAAGGGGAGCAGTTGCCCGAGCTGCGTTTGCCGGCCCTCGAAGCGCTGGCCGCCGTCGAGTTGAATCTGGCGGCACGGACGGCAGTGGAATGGCTTGGCCAGACCAGCGACCCCAGCCAGGTCGATCGCATTCTGAATCCGTTCCTGTCCCGCAAGCAGGGACCAGATGCCCTGACTCGCGCGCTGGCCGAGGCCCAGCTCCCCACGGAAGTGGCCATCATCGGCGTGCGCCGCGCGGGAAGTTTGTCACCTCGAAATGAAAAACTCATTTCCGCCTTTCAAAAGGCAGGCAACCTGGAACCGGTTGCCCAGGGTTTGAGTCCCGAGGAATACCAGGCTTTGGCGGCCGCGGTGCTGCGAACCGGGAATATGCGGCGGGGGGAGCAAGTATATCGCCGGGAAAATTTGCAATGCCTGAAGTGCCACGCGATTGGCGGAGCGGGAGGGAAAGTCGGGCCCGATCTCACGAGCATCGGGGCCAGCGCTCCCGTGGACTACCTGATTGAATCGCTCATCGAACCGAACAAAAAAATCAAGGAAGGGTATCACACGTTGCAGATCGTGACCGTCGATGGTCTGGTGAAAACCGGAGTGCCGGTGTTGCAGAATCAGCAGGAAGTCCACCTGAGAAATGCCGAGGGGATTATCGAGGTGATTGCCACCGAAGATATCGAACTCAGCCGGATTTCCCCCACTTCGCTGATGCCCGGCGAACTGGTGAGCAAGTTGCCCCGCGACGAATTGATCGACCTGACTCGGTTTCTATCGGCCTTGGGCAAGACGGGCGAACTGGTGGTTTCGCGGCAACGGTACGTCCGCACGTGGGACGTACTGAATCCGGGCGACCAGATCGCCGCGGTCACCGATGCGATTCGGCACAACGGGCCGGCGCATGCCACCGGCAACGACGCGGGCCTTCCCTGGAAAACCGATTACAGTTTCGTGGAAGGCCAGTTGCCGGTTTCTTCGCTGGCCATGATGCGGAACGTGGACGGACTCAACCTGCAGTTTGCCCGGTTTTACGTGGAGGTAATTACCGCCGGCGAGATTGGTTTTCAAATCGAGCAACCGCTGGGGCTGCGACTCTGGGTTGGTCAGCAGGAAGTAACCGCGGGGGAACAGGTTCGGGTCGAATTGCCCGCGGGTCGACACCGGGTGACCGTTGCGGTGGAACCTGCAGTACGTCAGCACGACCTGTTGCGCATCGAGTTGATCGATCTGCCCGGCTCGACAGGCCAGGCCCAGTTGGTGAATTGAACCAAAAGGGGAAAATCTCCGGGAGCGGGGCGCTCCGCGAAAGCGGAAGCCCCGAGTGACCCGGTCGCGAAGCTTCTGGAGAAAGGGATGCGGGCAAATTCGGAGCCTGTTTCAGTTCGACCTGCAGGCTCCCAATTCAATTGTCTGCCTCGGCAGGCTTTTTCCAGGCTTTCAGAAATTTATCGTCGATCGGCGGGTGCCCCTGTGCTTGCCACCATTTCGCCCAGGCCTGTTTGTCTTGCCGAAAATCCTGCCCGGTTTTTCGAGAGAGTGCAGCCCTTGCCCAATGGCGGGTGTTCTGGTTGCCATGGTCGACCAGGCTGATCAGCAAGGGAACAGCAGCGTCATCTTCCTGCCGAGCGAGAGCGGCAACCGCCATCCATTTCGCGCGGCAGTCGTAATCCCGGTCTTCCAGATGGTAGGCCGCCACCTTCATCAAACCGGGAACGAGGCGTTTGTCTTTCAACGCGCTCGCTTCAGCCAGTCCCGCGCATAAGTGCCTGCCATATTCCGCTTCGGTCAACAGTTGCGACAGGTGCTGAACTCTTTTTTCACGGGTCGCATCCGGTAATTCAGCAAAAGCATCCTCGTTCAGCCAAAGGTTGGATCCGCCAAACGTTCTGGCAGTCCAAAGAATATACTCCTGAATTTCCGGATGCGCGTTGCCGTAACGTGACTCGACCTCGTCACTGGCTTTCTGCAGATCGACGGGCCCTATTGGCTGTGCGACAAGCATGTTATGACCCGAAAGGGCGAATGCCAGCGCGGCAATCGTCGAGAGATGCACACATATTCCCATGGCAATTTCCTTCTGGTCTGGTGGAATCCAAGGCTGATCAGTTCAAGTCGGGTGGAAAACCTGCAACAGATCAAGGGCAGCCTGAATCCTCGGCTGCTCGGCTGGCTTCCACCCCGCATCAGCATACCTAATATTAACATGGCTCGAAATGGACTGCTGGAATACTTAATGCAGGAGAGTCTCGCACAATGTTTCCAGCTTGTATTTTTTTCGAGTGATCGAGAGCAGGCGATGCAATGAAAAAACCTGAACACCAACCGGGACCGTGAAGCAGCGGACCGGGCGCGTGAACAGACAACACAAATTCTCCGGAACACAACTTCAGCGCGATCAAGTCCCTTCGCGGACTGCGGGCTTAAAGGACGTGTCGTTGAGCCTGGTATTTCGCCGTTCAGGCACCCAGGGTGTGCTGAGGCCAGGCAGCCGAGACGAGGTGGGGCAGAATTTCTCCGGCGGTTCCCTGCAGCCAGCAGCCATCGCAGGGCGTTGGGCTGATGGAGATTACGGTCGCGCCTGCCAATTCGGCCCTGCCCGGAAGAAAGGCTGCGGGAAAGACGGAACCGGACGTGCCGATCGCTATCAGCACGTCGCAGTTTTCCACCGCGGAACAGGCATGCGTCCAGGCCGGTTCCGCCATCGCGTCGCCGAACAGGACGAGATTGGGCTGATGACGTCCACGAAAATCGAAAGGATAAAGCCGGCGCAATTGCATCACCAGAGTCATCAACGAGATTTCCTTCTCGGCGTAACGATGCAGCGCATCGGCAATAATCAGCAGATCGTCCCTTTCAAACCGCTTGACGATTTTGCGATCGGCGACGTTGATCACTTCGAGCAGGGAACCGTGCAACTCGAGGACCTGGGACGACCCGGCATCCTGGTGGAGGCCATCGATGTTTTGGGTGATGACCACGGCGGAGGTGAATTTTTCGATTTCCGCCCCTGCCAGATGGGCCACATTCGGCCTGGCACGGGCGATGGGGTCGATCACATTCCAGGCGAACTGAGCCACGCGGCGCGGCTCACTCAGCAGTTTGCCCAGCAAGCCTTCCCAATAGGCGAAATCTTCTGGCGGAAATTCTTCCCAGAATCCCCCCACGTCCCGAAACGTAGGGATGCCACTCTCTTCGGAGATCCCCGCGCCGGAAAAGATCACGATCCGGCGTGCGCTACGCAGCGAAAGTACAGCAGTAATCCAATTGTCAGTGGACATCATTGGCCTCGTCGGCATACAGAACTCCCGACGTGCGACAGGGACTGGTCACGGGCATAAAACAGGGGGGAATTTCGCCCCCGAGAGGGATCGCCACATATTGTATTCCGTGTTTTATTGTCGCTGATATCACCGAATTTGCAAAGACCCGATTTTATCCTGCGATGAAGATTTTCCAGATCTCCGAACTGGGGGCGTGCTTGCGCGGTATGTCGGTTTCGGGTATTATGCAATTCCGAACACGCGTGTAAGAAACGACAATGCGAGGTCTCTATGCCATTACGCTCTCTGTTGTGGTTGCTGGCTGGAATGTTTTTGCTGCCGCAAAGCGGGTGTGCAAAGAGTGCGCCTGTGCAGGAGGTGAGCGCGGCCACCGGGGGGGCAGCGGTGCGAGCAGATGATCTGTCCGCCTTATCCTCGGAATGGTCCAGTTGGCGGGGACCTTCGGGGAATGGACACGTTCCCGATCAGCCCTTGCTGACCACCTGGAGTGAAACGCAAAATGTCCTCTGGCAGGTCGACGTGCCTGGCCGCGGGCATGGTTCGCCCATCGTGATTGGCGACTGGATCCTGCTCCCCACGGCAGAGGAAACAGCGCAGGAGCAGTCCGTGGTGGCTTATCGGCGGCAGGACGGGTTGCAGGTCTGGTCGCGGGTCTTGCATCAGGGGGGATTTCCGGGCACGGGCGAAATGCACCACAAAAGCACCCATGCCAATCCGACGCTGGCGAGCGACGGCGCGCGGGTGTACTGTGCGTTTCTGAATTCCGGTAAAATCATCGTCTCGGCCCTCGACGTTTATTCGGGAAAAACGGTCTGGGAACAGGACGTGGGGGATTTCATTTCTGTTTTCGGGTACGCGCCTTCTCCGCTGCTGTATCAGTCGCTGGTGATTGTGGCGGGCGATAACAAGGGAGGCGGGTATCTGGTGGCCCTGGACCGCGAAACAGGAGCGATCGCCTGGCGGGTGGCCCGCCCCGCGGAGAACACGTTTTCCTCTCCGGCAGTGGTGGCGCTCCAGGGTCGGGACCAACTGGTGATCACCGGCAGCGAGCAGGTTACAAGTTACAACCCTGCCACGGGCGACCTGTTGTGGAATTCTCCGGGGACCGCGAAGGCGACGTGCGGCACCGTGGTGGCGACGGCGGATCGAGTGTTCGCCAGTGGCGGCTTCCCGGGGCGGCAGACCGTCTGCCTGGACGGGAGTGGTCGGCTGCAGTGGAGCACGAACGACCGTCTGTATGAGCCCTCGTTGCTGGTGTTCGGCGAGTTTCTCTATGGTGTGTCGGACGACGGATTTGCCACCTGCTGGAGCGTGGCCGACGGGCAGGAACAATGGAAACAGCGGCTGGGAGGGAGTTTCAGTGCCTCCCCGATCGTGTGCAATGGTTTGATTTATGTTTCGAATCTGTCGGGGCAAACCTACGTGTTTCGGGCCAACCCGAAGTTTTACGAAGAAGTGGCGGTGAATAAACTGGGAGACGACTGCTACACCAGCGGAGCGGTCAAGGAAAGCAGGCTGTACCTGAGGATCGGTCGAAGAAGCGGAACTGGTCGCAAGGAACAACTCGTCTGTCTGGGTGAATAACGTTAGCACAGGGAAAAGGAGTATTATCGGTGAAAATAGCATGGGGACTGACAGTGTGTCTGGCCTGCCTGGGAGCGATGTCGCCGGCTTGCGCGGGCGAATTCAATCAGAAGTTGAACATTGGGGATCAAGCCCCGAATTTCCAGAAACTGCCGGGTACGGATGGCAAGGCGTATTCCCTGGAGGATTTCAAGCAGGCCCGTGCCATGGTGCTCGTGTTTACCTGCAACAGTTGCCCCTATGCGGTTGATTACGAAGAGCGGCTGAGCACGTTGACCCGGCGGCTGGCTGCGGCCGTGGCCAAGGGAACCCGCGACCGTGAAGTGGCGGTGGTGGCGATTAACTGTAACCTCGTGGAGGCGGATTCCCTGGAAGAAATGCGGAAACGGGCGACGGAACAACAGTTTCCGTTCCATTACCTGTTCGATGAATCGCAGCAGACGGGCAAGCAATACGGCGCACTGCGGACTCCCGAGTTTTTCGTGCTCGATGCCGAACGCCGCGTCGTTTACATGGGTGCGTTCGATGACAACACCGATGCCTCCAAGGTCACGCGGGAACATGTGGCGCTGGCGGTCCAGGCGGTGCTGGATGGCAAACCAATCGAAGTGGCGGAAACACCACCCATCGGCTGTCTGATCCGTTACAAGCGGGAACGGGGCGGTCGCTAAACCGCATTTCTCACAAACTTGCCAATGCGGTAAATCTTGTCACGAAAGTGCCTGAAAAACTAGCCGCGCCCGTCAGGAAGCGGGCCATGCGGGCGGTTCCCCGAGGAACACTCCTTGGACACAACATCAATTCTGGCAATGTATTGCAAAAAAACCGAGCCCCAGTCTGGCCCGCTTCCTGACGGGCACGGCTAGTTCGTCGAAGTCAGCAATCCTGTTTTATTGACCCGGGTGAGAAATCCGGGCAAAACCCAGGCGATCTCCCGGTTGTGTTCCTGGAACCATGTCGCGACGGCCCGTTATTTGTGCCGAGGGAATTCCCGGCGGTCCAGCACCTCGCCTTGCAGGTTCTTGAGTTCCACCACCAGATTGCCTGCACGGGTTACCGTAAGCAGCGTGTAATTGTCCTCGCCCGCGAGAAACCGGGAGTGGGGATCGGGATACCGATTTCCCCGCCCTTGCAGCGACGTGTTGTAGTACACGCACCCATCCAGTTCACTGCGTTCCGCATAATGACCATACCCGGTGATGCAGAGTGTACCCCGTTGAAACAGTTCCCGCCATTGCCCCCCCGCCTGGCCGCGGACACTGGCATTCCGTTCGTTGTAGATCGTGACCACGAAACGGCGCGGTTCGGCCATCCACTTGCGATACCAGAGAAACTGTTCGGAGTTTTCGTCGAAAGGCTGGCAGCTTTGCCAGGTGGTACCGAAGTCGGAGATGTGATGGAAGTCGAGGGCCATTAAGCGCAGATCGAATTCGGGAATGTCGAAACGCCACTTCCATTCGTCGTCGGGCAGTTCGAAGAATTTACGAAACGCGGTCGCCTCGAGATCGTACACGGGCTCGCTCGGGGGGGCGGATCCCCGGGGACGAATTTGGCGATCATGATTCCCCAGCGCGGGCATGAATGGAGTAGATCGGAACAGATCGGGGTAATCCGCAACGAGGTCCGCATACGCCTGCACACAATCCCGCTTCCCTTCCACGCCACACCTGGGCCAGACGTTGTCGATATTATCTCCCGCCGTCAGCAGCAGATGCGGATTGTCGCGCCTCAGGGCCGTAAGGATCGGGGCGCCCCTGCCAGTCGGCCACGACGGCCACGCGCAACACGTCGGTGGGATAGGCCTTGAATGCCCCCGTGGTGGATTGCTGGTCCCCCGTGGCCACACGGTAATGATAGTGCACATCCCTTTCCCGCAGAGGGATTTCCACGTGATGCAGCGTAGTCTGACCTTCGATGCGGACCTGTTCCTCGCAGTCGGGCGTCCGCCCGAAATGGACCACAGAATCCCCTGGATGTTCCGACAGCCAATTGATCACCATCTTGTCTGGCTCGTTCGATTTATGCGACAACCAGATTTGCTGGATTTCGGCTGCCGCCGCCAACTGAGCACTACAGAGCAGCAATAACAGGATCAGAGCCCGTCTCATGGGGGACGCCTTCCAGAAAGCGTGGGCAAATTACATCCGCCTTGTGTGGAAACAACACTTTAAAGCGGTGTTCCAGGAAACAAACCTCTCGATATAACAAATATACGATTGGCGAACTTGAACCGCATCCTTCGTGTTGTGCTCCACTCCAGCGGAACACTGCGCTGCATGCGTGGCTCGAACGTGGCCCGCTTCCTCGCGGGCGCGGCTAGTTTTTTGCATTTTCGCGACAGATGTCCCACACGAGCAAGCAGGCGGGAAATGCGAGTCAGGTCTGCCAGAAGAACCTCAGGTTGAGCAGTTTGCGCAGATCGATGGGGTGGCGTTCGCTTTCGGCTTTCTGCAGGAAGTTTTCGTAGTAATCGTGCAGGGCGTGCAGGATGTCGCGCCGGCTAACGATGCCCAGTAAATGCTTCTCGCCATCCAGTACGGGGAGATGCCGCAGACGATGGCTCTCGAATATGGAAACCAGCTCGAACAGATCGACATCCGGCCCGACGCAAATCGGGTGCCGCTGCATGATCATCTCCGCGATATAGCGGGGGGCGGGACTGCCGTAAAAAATTTCATTCGCCAGATAATGCAGACAGTCGGCTTCCGTAATGAACCCGAGAAACAGCGGTTTTCCCCCGGCCTGGGTATCGACGACCGGCACGTTGGAAAGTTCGTGCTCGCGCAGATACTGCACGATCTCGCGCAGCGGCAGATCGGGGGCAATGGTTTTTGCCTGGGTGTTCATGAAGCTGGACGCAGTCGGTGTTTTTGTGGCCTGTGTCATGGGTTTCTCTCCGTGTGGGTTAATCAGGATTGTGTCTGTTGTTCGTGCCGCAAGACTCGCAAGGTCGTTTTCAAAACGGTATCGGGGTTCAGGGAGATACTGTCGATCCCCTGTTCCACCAGGAACTCCGCGAATTCGGGGTAATCGCTGGGGGCCTGTCCGCAGATGCCGATTTTTCGCCCGGCGGCACGTGCCTTGCGGATCACGTCGGCAATCATCTGCTTGACGGCGGGGTTTCGTTCGTCGAACAGGTGCGCGATGATTTCGGAATCGCGGTCGACCCCCAAGGTCAACTGAGTGAGATCGTTCGAGCCGATCGAAAAACCGTCGAAGATTTCGGCGAACTGCTCTGCAATAATGACGTTGCTGGGGATTTCGCACATCACGTAGATTTCGAGACCGTTTTCTCCCTGGCGCAAGCCGTTGTCAGCCATTTCCCGAATGACGCGTCGGCCTTCCTCGACGGTGCGGCAGAAGGGGATCATCACCTTGAGGTTGTGCAGCCCCATCTGTTCGCGCACGCGCAGAATGGCTTGACACTCCAGGGCAAAACCGGCCCGATAGCGTTCGTCGTAATACCGTGAAGCCCCCCGGAAGCCGATCATCGGGTTTTCCTCGACCGGTTCATACGGCCGACCACCAATCAGATTGGCGTATTCGTTGGTTTTGAAATCGCTGAGCCTCAAGATCACATCCTTGGGGAAGAACGCCGCGGCAATCATTGCGACGCCTTCGGCGAGTCGTTCCACGAAGAAATCGGGCTTGTGGGGGTAGCCCCGAGTCAATTCGTCAATCCGGGCCTTGGCATCGGCGTCGGTGATGCGATCGTAATTCAGCAGGGCCAGGGGATGAATGCCGATCATGTGCGTGATGATGAATTCCTCGCGCGCCAGCCCCACGCCATCGTTGGGGATCAGCGACAGGCGAAAGGCTTCCTCGGGATTGGCAAGATTCATCATGATGCGGGTACGGGGGCGCTGGTGTTCATCCAGCGGGATCGATTCCCGTTCGAATTCGAGTTGTCCAGCGTACACAAATCCCGCATCCCCTTCTGCACAACTGAGGGTGACATCCTGCCCATCGCTGAGCAGCTCGGTTCCATTTTCCGTGCCGACGATCGCCGGCACGCCCAGTTCCCGGCTGACGATGGCCGCATGACACGTACGCCCGCCCCGATTGGTAACGATCCCCGCCGCCTTTTTCATAGTCGGTTCCCAGTCGGGATCGGTTTTGTCGGTAACGAGAACTTCGCCGGGTTGAAATTGAGACAGTCCGGCCGGGGAATCGATGACGCGCACCCGGCCCACGGAAATTTTTTCACCGACCGAGCGCCCTTGTACGAGCACCTGGCCCGGTTGTTTGAGCCGGTAGGTTTCCAGCACATCCGTCTGCTTGCGGGACTGGACGGTTTCCGGGCGGGCCTGCACGATGTAGAGCTGCCCGGTGATCCCGTCCTTGGCCCATTCCATGTCCATCGGGCAATCGGCTTGTCGTTTCCCGGAGTAATGCTGTTCGATGCGGCAGGCCCAGCGCGCCAGTTGCAGCAGATCGTCGTCGCTGATGCAGTAGCGCTGCCGTTCCTCCGGTTCCACGGGAACATTTTTTGTCAGCCGGTTGCCACCGATATCGTAAACCAGCTTGAATTCCTTCGTCCCCAGGCGCCGCTGGATGATGGGACGATACTTCGCATCGCCGAGCAGCGTCGGCTTGAAAATGTAGAACTCGTCCGGATTGACCGAGCCCTGCACCACGTTTTCTCCCAGCCCGTATGCCGCGTTGATCAACACGGCATTACGAAATCCCGATTCGGTATCGATCGAGAACATCACCCCCGAACAGGCCAGGTCCGAACGGACCATCAACTGCACGCCGATCGACAGACCGATCGTGAAATGGTTGTAGTTCCGCTTTTGACGATAGGATATGGCCCGATCGGTAAACAGTGAGGCAAAGCAACGGCGGCAGGTTTCCAACAGAATCCGCGGCCCGCGCACATTCAACAGTGTTTCCTGCTGGCCCGCGAAACTGGCGTCGGGCAGATCCTCCGCCGTGGCGCTGCTGCGGACGGCGACATCCACATCGCCGCGCGACCCACTCAATTCGCGATACGCTTCGACAATCTGCCGTTGCAGATCCTGGGGCATTTCGGCATCGAGGATCGCCTGCCGGGCTGCGTGCCCCCGCTCCTGCAAATTGGCAATATCGTCGGTATTCAGGTCCGCCAGAATCCGCTGGATCTGCTGGTCCACACCCGTGGCGGCGAGAAACGCGTGATAGGCCTCGGCGGTGACGGCAAAGCCGTTGGGAACCAGAATCCCCTCGGGGGTCAATTCCCGATACATTTCTCCCAACGAGGCATTTTTGCCTCCCACCAGCGCCACGTCCTCGATGGAGAGTTCCTCGAACCAGCGAATGTAATTGCGCGAAGACTTGCTGGAATTCGTCATGACGGCACATCCTTCCACTGGATGATAGTTTGTTCGAGTGGCCACTTGGCGCGACCTGCCCTGCCCCTATTTTAGGCCAGTCCTGCCCGGGAATGCAAAGCACACCCGCAGACGCCAGACTCCAGCCCGACGCGCGGAATTGGCGGAACAGTCCTCCCTCAGCAAATGCGGGGCAAGGGGGCGCCCAGCGGTTCGACCAGCGGGCGTTCGTGCCCCAGCGAAGTGACCACGGTCACGGGAACCAGATCGCGCGGCCGCACCTTGCCGATGATGGCCGCTTCCGTATAACCCGCTCCGCGCAGCGCGGCGGCGATCTGCTCCGCCACGGCAGAGTCCACGCCCAGCAGCATGTTCCCTTCGCCAGCGATATGCAGGGGGTCCAGTCCCAGCAGTTCGCAAACCGCCCGTGCCTCGGGAGAGACCGGCAGGCAGGTTTCGTCCAGCGAGAGAGTACACCGCGACGCCTCCGCCCATTCCTGGCAAACAGCCGCAACTCCCCCGCGTGTGGGATCGCGCAGAGCCCGCACCGCGGAAAACCAGGGGAGCAGACAAGCTACCTCGCCCGCCAGCGATTTGGAATCACTGCGTGGACCAGGAGTCAGTCCCAGGTTCTCGCGTTCCGCCAGGATGGCAATACCATGCTGTGCGATGTTGCCCGTCAGCAACAGGACATCTCCCGGACGCAGCGCATTCGGCCCCGGGGGCATGGTGTCGCGCGGGCGCCCCAACCCTGTGGTGTTGATGTAAATGCGGTCGCACTGGCCTCGTGGTACCACCTTGGTGTCGCCGGTGGCAACATAGATGCAGCATTCTTGGCAAGCCGACTGTATACTCGCCAGGATGCGATCGAGTTCGGTCAAGGGGAGGCCTTCTTCGAGAATCAACCCGAGGCTGAGGCAGACCGGTACGGCTCCGCTGACCAACAGATCATTAACCGTCCCATACACCGCCAGCGAGCCGATATCTCCCCCGGGGAAAAACTGGGGAGAAACCACGAATGTATCCGTCGTGCAAAACAGGCGCGGCGAGCCCAGCTCGATCTGATTGGCGTCCGCCAGTTGATCGAGTACGGGATTGGACAGTACGCGTTGAATTCTGTCCCGAATCAATCGGCGGGTTAACAGCCCCCCTTCGCCATGCGCCAGACAGACCGTCTGCTCCCCTTCTGGAACAGGCAAGGGACACCCCGGAAGCGCGCTCATGTGGACTCCCAGGATAAGACCGCCTGACCGGACGCTGACATCGCAGGAACTTCATGGTAGTGATAATAAGCCGCGCACGCGCCTTCGGACGAAACCATCGGAGCCCCCAGCGGATGGTCCGGTTGACACTCCTTCCCAAAGGCGGCGCACTCCGTCGGCTTGATGAGGCCCTGGAGAACCTCCACGCTGCGGCAGGCGGAACAGTCCCTGGTGGGGCTCGTTTCCCCCAGGTCCAGTCGGAGCCGGGCGTCAAAGGATCGCCATTCTTCCCGCAAGGCATACCCTCCCGCTGGCAGAACGCCCATGCCGCGCCAGGGGGTATCGGCAACCTGAAACACCTGGTGCAAGAGTGCCCGGGCGGATTCGTTCCCTTCGGGTCGGGCCGAGCGTGCATAACAATTCACGACATCGATGTCCCCCTGTTCCAAGAGTTCGAGGCAGGCCCGCAGTCCCCGCAACAGATCGAGCGGTTCGAAGCCCGTGATGGCAATCGGTTTCCGGAACGCCTGGGCCAGTTCCCGATATTCCTCGTAGCCGGTGATCGTGCAGACATGGCCGGCCGCCAGGAACGCATCGATCCCGCTGGCGTTCTGTTCCAGCAACACCCGCATCGCGGGCAACACGCGGACGTGACTTGTCAGCAGGCTGAAGTTTTTCAGTTGCAGCCGATCCGCCTGCAGCAGCGCCAGGGCCGAGGCGGGGGCTGTTGTTTCAAAACCCACCGCCAGGAACACAACTTCCACTTCCGGATGCGCGGCAGCATGCGCGACCGCATCGATCGGGCTATAGACCGTGCGTACAGAGCCCCCTTGCGTTCGCGCCTGGCTGAGGGTTCCCTGGTTCCCGGGAACGCGCAGCATGTCGCCAAAGGTTGTCAGCACCACGCCCGGCAGCAGTGCGGCCTGGACCGCCTGGTCAATGATCTCCACGGGAGTGACACACACCGGGCAGCCCGGACCGTGCACCAGTTCCACTTCCTCCTTCAATGCGGCCCCGATGCCATGCTTGAGCAGTCCGTGCGTCTGTCCGCCGCAAACTTCCATGATCCGCCAACGCCGCGACACCCGTGGACGCAGTGAGGCAAGCAAGGCCCTCACGGAGCCAGGATCCCGATATTCCTGCTGATGTTTCATAAGGTACTCTCTTCCCCCGCATTCGGTTCGGGCGCAACATCGCTTGACGGCCCGGTCACTTGGTCCGGCTGAACGCGGCAGATGGCAATGCCCGCATGCACGATCACGTAGTCTCCGACCTCGGCTTCGGGAACACAGGCCATGTGGCACACCTTGCGCACGCCGCCAAAGCGGATTTCCGCGCGGGCAAACAGTGGATCCCGCTCCAGCCACTCAACAACTTCCCCCGGCAATCCCAGACACATGGGATGTTTCTCCCCTATCCGATAACAACGCCGCGGCTATCGCCAGTTGACCTGCCGCCAGACCTCCATCATTCACCGGGATCTCTCGAGGCAGAAAGGTGAGCCGACCCGACTGCCGCAATAGCCCGAGCAAAGTTTCGCTGAACACTTTATTCTGAAAACATCCGCCCCCGAACACAACGGGAAAGTCCGGGAAGCACTGGCAGACCCGAGCAATCCCCTCGGCCAGTCCGCGATGAAATTTCCACGCCATCACCGCCGGGGATGTCCCCACGGCGAGATCCTCGATCACTTCACGCAGGGCTCCCCGCCAGTCGAGCTCTCGAAGTTCTCCCCCGGTCAGCAGGTCGAAGTGATACGAAGCCGGAATCGCTGCCCGATCCGCGGCCAGCGATTCCAGCAGCATGGGAATTTCTCCTTCGTAACGGGCCGTCTCCCGCCCCAGGATCAACGCCCCTACGCCATCGAACAGACGCCCCAGACTGCTGGTGAGAGGGGCCGAGGCAGGAAGCTGGCTGATGCGCACAATTTCCTCGACAGGGCACTCGGGCCAGAAGTGTCGCGACAGTTCCACGGCACGCGACGCGCCCAGGGCGGTGCACAACAGGGAAGCCGCAATCCGCCAGGGTTCGCGAATCGCCTTTTCTCCTCCGGGGAGTCGAAAGCAGACGAGCCGTCCCAGACGCTGGAAATCCCGCGCGGTGCAACACAAAAATTCCCCGCCCCACAGCGTGCCATCGTTGCCCCACCCCGTGCCATCGAACGCCAGCCCCAGCACACGTTGTTCCAACAGATTCCCTTCCAGCATGCTCGACACGATATGGGCATGATGGTGCTGCACGGCAATCGCCGGAACTGTCTGCTGGCGACACCAGGCGGTCGAAAAATACTCGGGATGCGCATCGTGCACGTAATAATCGGGTTCGAAGCCATACAACTGCCGCAACTGCTCGATCCGCTGATCGAAGGCCCGGCACTGAGACAGGGTTTCCAGGTCGCCTCCATGGGGCGCCAGCACGGCCTGCCTGCCATTCGAAAGTGCCACCGCATTTTTCTGTTGCCCACCCACCGCAAGCAGCCGCCAGCGGGGAACGACGGCCAGAGGTAAAGGGGCGTAACCGCGTCCCGCGCGGATGACCAGGGGGGCCTGATGGATTACGCGGAGTACGCTGTCGTCTATCGGACGGAGTATTTCGCGGCCGTGATGCAGAAACAAATCGGCGATCCCAGCCAGTTCCCGCTCTGCCCTTTGCGGGTCACTGACAATCGGATCCCCTTCGCAATTGCCACTGGTGACAACCAGCGGGACCGCGCACAGGCGGCAGAGTTCCTCGTGCAAGGGGGTTGTGGGCAACATCAGCCCCAGGGTGTTCAACGACTCGGACACACCCCACGCCAGCGTGGTCCCCGGCTTACGTGTCATTAACACAATCGGATTGTTCGAGGAGGCCAGCAGTTCGGATTCCAGCGGCCCGGGTTCCACCCAAGCCTCGGCATGCATCGCGGACAACACCATGACTGCGAACGGCTTGTGTGGCCGCTGCTTGCGTGACCGGAGACGCGCGACAGCTTCGGTCTGGGTCGCATCCACCAGCAACTGGTAGCCCCCGAGACCACGCAATGCCAGAATCCGCCCCGCCGAGACGGCCTGGGCCGCCAAATGCAGCGTCTCCCCGGTTTCCCTCGTTATGGTCTGTCCGGATTCGCATAACCAGAGGTGCGGGCCACATGCGGGACAAGCCATGGTCTGGGCATGAAACCGGCGGTTTGACGGATCGGCATATTCCGCCGCGCAGCGAGAACATAACGGAAACTCGCGCAAGCTGGTTTGGTCCCGCTCGAAGGGCATCGCGTGCAGCAGGGAATACCGCGGCCCGCAATCGGTGCAACTGATCAATGGGTATTGAAACCGGCGGTCGTCCGGGGCGTGGTATTCGCCTCGACACGCCGGGCAGGTTGCCAGATCGACCGGCACCCGCGTGTGCAGCGGCCCCGTGGCGGCATCCCGTTGAATTGAGAAGCCAGCCCAACCTCGGGGCTCGATCGGGTGCGCACTCAGTTCGTTCACGTCGGCAGCATCGGGCAGATGGCTGCGCAAGTCCCGCAGGAAAGCCTGCACCCGTGTTTCCGGTCCCTCGACGACAATTTCGACCCCCTCCAGCCCGTTGCGAACGAACCCTTCCAGATTCCGCAGCCGCGCCTCCCGGGCCACCGCGGGTCTCAGCCCGATCCCCTGCACCAGGCCGCGCAGCACCAGTCGCATTGCCAGGGTGTTTTCCCGCGGCGCCATGTCCGGCATCACTTTCGTTCCGGAGGGAGCACCCCGGTTCGCAGCCGGACCAGGGTTTCCAGCAAAAAGTCGCACCAGGCCGCAATGCCCTCCGCCGGATAACTGCTCGTGACAAATAGACTCAACTCGGGTTGAATCTTGCGGGCATCCTCGCGGGCGGCGTCCACCCGGAAAGGAACATGGGGCAGCAGGTCCGACTTCGTAATCACCAGAGCATGGCTTGTGCGAAACATCTTCGGGTACTTGCCCGGTTTATCATCTCCTTCCGTCGTGCTCAGCAGGACCACCCGCAGATGTTCGCCCAGATCATGCGAGGCCGGGCAGACCAGATTCCCCACGTTCTCGATGAACAGCAGATCGGGGCATGGTTCGTTCAGCCTGTCGAAGCCGGTCTCCACCAGGGGAATTTCCAGGTGGCAGGCTCCTCCCGTGGTCAACTGCGCGACGGGCAGATAGGGAGCCAGCCGTTCCGCGTCACGCTCGGTCGCCAAATCCCCCACCAGGACAGCCGGTTTCGCGCGGTCGCGCAGGGCCAGCGCGGTCTGTTGCAGCAGGCTGGTTTTGCCTGCCCCCGGCGACGATACCAGATTCACCACCAGGGTCCCCTGCGCGGTCATCCGTTGGCGAAATGCAGCCGCCCGGGCCCGCAATTCCGCCCGCACATCCTGGTTCACGACGATCGTGGTACTCATGACGAGGGTTGCTCCCGCTGCTATTCCCGACCCAGTTCCAGTTCCACCAGTTCGATGGCTTCTCCCGACATGACCCGCACCCGTGATCCCCCGCAGCGAGGGCAGAGAAAATTATCCGGTGGCAGTTCCCAGTCGAGTGCGCAGTCCTCGCATCGTCCGACCAGGGGAACCTCCTCGATATACAACTCCGCGGCGGAAAATGGGCTTTCGCGGACCAGTTCCCGAAAGGCAATCTCCATCAGACGGGGTTCGACTCCCGCGAAAGTCCCCACACGCAGGCGAACACGCCGCACCACGCCCCCCTCCTGCTCCTGGACGATCGTCGCGATCTGGCGCAACAGGGAACGCACCAGCGAATACTCATGCATCGGGGACACTCCGTGATCAACACACTTCTCATCATGCCTCATCGAGGGGCCCGCTGGCAAGCGCGTGGCGAATCTCTTCCGCCAAAATCGGCACCGCAATCAACGCGGCAGGTGTCGCATTCGCCAGCTTTTCCCAACAGGTTCCCGTAATCGTCCAGACCTGCGGGCTGCCCAGGTTGGGAAACAGGAACCGGGCCAGTTCCAGAGTGATTCGCAACCCGGAATGATGGGAACTGGTTCGCGGACCGAGCGCCTCGGGCAGGTCGGGCCAGATGTAACGGGATATTTGCCCCACTGTCCCCCCCGCGGCGGCATCGCAGACGATCAACTCTGCCACGTCCTGCAGATGATCGAGCAGTTCATGAGGAGTTGCCAGCTTGCGCACAGCCACGCCCGGAATCCGAGACCGGAGCAGTTCGTCGATGACCAGCCAGCCGAGTTGATCATCTCCATGGGGACTGCCCAGTCCGGCCACCAGTCTCTGGGTGTTCAAGGGATCTTTCATGGTGAAGGTCACGGCAGTTACCTCGAAGGTTGCAATCGAGCCTCCCGCACGAGGCGAGCCGATATTCCGGAAAGTGTCTCGGGATCGTCGCCATCAGTCCGGCGGCAAAGAGGGGTCGGGGGGGACATGTGGGGAGTCATCCCGTTCCAGGGTGAATTTCAAAAAGTGCGTGGCGCAGCTGATGCAGGGATCGTAGGTGCGAATCAGTCGCTCGCAATGGTCGGCGATTTCGGCATGCTCCAGCGTCAACAGGCGCGGCAGATACTCCCGCAGATCCTCTTCTATCTGTTGCTGGTTCTGCGAGGTGGGAGGAATAATCACCGCCTGGGCGATGCGTCCTGCCTCATCGACTTCGTAACGATGATACAGCGTCCCCCGAGGGGCTTCGGTGGCGGCCATTCCCACACCCGCCCGTGGTTCGTAGGGGATGCGGGACTGCCGGGGCAGCGTATAGGCGCGGATGATGCGTAACGCCTCGGCAAAGGCCTGAACCACTTCGATGCCACGGGCCACAATCGACTGAAACGGATTGCGACAGGGCCATTCGATGCCGCATTCCTCCGCGACGGTTCGGGCCTCGGGATGCAAATGCTCGAAATTAAGATGAATTCGCGCCAACGGGCCGAACAGGCAACTGGCGGCATTTTCCCGTCGCCTGGCCTGCAGCGCGGTGGAATGAGGCACCTGGTGTTCCTCGAGGACCTTTTCGTACTCCGCGACGGAAAACGAAGTACCTTTGCTGGAAGCAAAGGTTCGCGCATGAAACGGATATTCCGCCTCCGGTGTCAACGCGATCAAATCGTAATCACGGACGAAGTCGGGAAAGGGAAACCCCGCGACCCAGCGTGTCGCCTCGGCGGCGGCTGTCACACCCCATTCGAGATCCGGGATCAGTTCCTGGAGCAGGAGGGGTTGCGGGGAGCGATAAAAACCTCCCACGCAGACATTGATGGGATGCACCGAACGGCCTCCCAGAATTTCCAGCAGCCTGTTGCCGATCTTCTTCAGCCGCAGACCTCGCTGCACTTCCCGGGGAAACAGACGGGCCAATTCCAGGCCGCTGGCGCATCCGTGAAAATCGGGAGCATGCAACAAATGCATATGCAAAGTATGGCTTTCGATCCATTCCCCGCAGTACAACAGGCGGCGCAGCTCTCGGATTTCCGGCGTAATCTCTATCTCAAGGGCCGCTTCCAGTGCGTGCACCGCGCTCATCTGGTAGGCCACGGGACAAATACCGCAGATGCGAGCCGTGATGTCCGGCACATCTTCCAGCGGGCGTCCGCGCAGAAAGGCTTCAAAGAAGCGGGGAGGCTCGTAGATATTCAACTCCACCGTTTCGACATGCCCGTCGCGCAAGCGGACATTTAGCGCCCCCTCGCCTTCCACGCGTGTCAGCGTCCCCACTCGGATTGTCCAGGAGTCGTCGCTCATGGCATGTCTCCCCGGTTCATTTCCCCGGCAGCCAGGCGATCGCCACTCGCTTGAAAAGCAGGTGCCTGTGCATTGAAGTTTCTCAGCAGAGGGACCAGAACCGCGGGGGATTGATGTTCCCGTTGCACCAGCCAATCGGTCAGACTCTCGGCATTCGCTTGGACAACAGGCCCAAAACAGCCGTAACAGCCCCGATCGAAACGGGGACACAAGGCGCCGCAACCCGCCTGCGTGATCGGTCCCAGGCAAGGGACTCCGCGCGCCACCGCCACGCAGACCACCCCCTGAAGCTTGCACGTGCGGCAGACGGAATGATTGGGAACCCGGATCTGCCGCTGATGCAGCACATCCGCAAGAATCCCCACCAACTGGCCCGTGTTGACCGGACAGCCCTGCAACTCGAAATCGACGGGCACATGGGCCGAGATCGGCGTCGATGTCGCCAGAGATTCGATGTATTCCGGGCGGGGATACACGATCCTCAGAAACTCTTCGTGGTCGCCCCAGTTCCGCAAGGCCTGAATCCCCCCCGACGTGGCGCAGGCACCAATCGTGATCAAGGTTTTCGCCGACTGGCGCACCTGTTGAATCCGTTCGGCATCGTGTGCCGTAGTGATAGACCCTTCCACCAGGGCAATATCGAAGGGACCCGCGCCCAACAGGCTGCTCGCTTCGGCAAAGTGGGCGATCTCTACCTGTTCCGCCAGCGCCAGCAGTTCGTCTTCGGCATTCAACAGCGAAAGCTGACACCCGTCGCAAGAAGCGAACTTGAATACGGCCAATCGCAATTTTTGTGACATTTCCTGCTCTCCTACAGGGCGGGCACATTCCACTGATGGACGAGTTGATCGTATCGCAGGACCGGCCCCCGCGCGCAGATCAGATGGGAACCCCATTGACACCGCCCACATAACCCGACCGCGCAATTCATGTGCCGTTCGATACTCAACCAGATGCGATCCGCCGGGATCCCCCGCTCCAGCGCCTCCAGGGCCGAGTATCGCATCATAATTTCCGGACCGCAGATCAGTACGATGGTGTTCCGTGGATTCGGCAAGGACAACCGATCCATCAAGGTGAGCACGACCCCCACGTGACCCTGCCAGCTCGGTGTCGCACGATCCACCGTGCAATGCACTTGTATCCCCGAGGCTTCCCAGTCCCGGTATTCTGGTTGATACAACAGGTGCTCGGGACTCCGCGCCCCCAGCAGCACGGATACCCGATGTCCCGTGGGATTCGCTCGGAACCAACCGATCAGCGAACGCAACGGAGCCAGACCGATCCCTCCCCCGATCATGACCACTTCGTTCTCCCGGCAGGCTTCCAACGGCCAACCCGTGCCGAACGGGCCTCGACACCCCACCATCTCGCCTGGCTGCAGCCGGAACAGGGCCTGCGTCACATTGCCGACGGTTCGAATTGTATGCAGATGCCGACCCGAATTATCCGCAGGCGCGCTCAATGAAATGGCCGCCTCCCCATACCCCGGAACATACAACATGTTGAACTGACCCGGCAGCCCCAAGGCACCGGTCGCGATACCGGAGGTCGCTTCCGCGAACTCGAAGGTTTCAACGCCGGGCGTTTCCGGGCGGCGAGATTGCAGTACCAGGGGGCGCGTCGTCCAGGGGGAAACAGGGGGGGTATTGTTCGATGACACGTTCATGGCTGATCCCGGCACAACTCCTTCACTTCCACGGTCAGGTCGATACCAACCGGGCACCAGGTGATGCAGCGCCCGCAACCGACGCAACCCGACTCGCCAAACTGATCATGCCAGGTTGCCAGTTTGTGCGTCAACCATTGCCGATACCGACTGCGGATATCGTTGCGCACGGGACGACCGTGCAACATGCTGAAATCCAGATGGAAACAGGAATCCCAGCGGCGTTCTCGTTCCACGTTCTGCTGATCCAGATCCGAAACTTCCGTCACATGACTGCAAAAACAGGTCGGGCAGACCATCGTGCAGTTTGTGCAGGAAAGACACCTCTCCCCGACTTCCTGCCAGTGCGGATGCTCTAATTGAGCCATCAACCGATCACGTAAATCTTGGGTATCGAGCGTCTTCTGGATACTCCGTGCCGCGTTGAGGGAGACCTCTCTGCTAGCCGCCATCCGCTCCGCCGATGCCTGTTGCAAGTCCCAGTCGGCCAGTACGTCCGCGCCGGCCGCGCTCCCGACTTCCAGCACGAAACCCTCGTCCAGTTCGGTCAATGCCAGGTCGTATCCGCCTTCACAGCGGGGGCCCGTCTGCATCGACGTGCAAAAGCAATTCGCCGAGGGAACCGCGCAATTCACCGCAATGACCAGACTGGCCTGGCGGCGCGCCTCGTACGCGGTATCGACATAACCCCTTTCCAGAAAGACACGATCCTGCACGCGCATGCCCGCCAGTTCGCACGCGCGCACTCCCAGAAAGGCATACCGATGGATCTCGGGCTCGTGCACGGCGAAGGTCCAGCCAGTTTCGCCTTTGATCGCCGTGGAGATCCGCTGCAGGGGGGGAAACAGAAATTGTTTCCACGAATGCGGCCCCACCGCGAAATCAAAACAGCGCGAGTTCCCCGTTTCCTTCAGCCGGTAACGTCCGGGCTGTTGCTCGTCGGTCCACCCCCGGGGGAGGCTGTCCACGGATTGAATTTCCGCATAGACGATCGCCCCCTGATCAACCGTTGGCGCGATCACGCGGTAACCCTGGTCCAGCAACCGCGCGATCAGTGTCGGGAATTCCTCGCGCGGCAGAAACAGCGGTTCCTTCATGACGCCTCCTCGCACGATTCCGCGTAGAGATCCAATAATTGCAGCCGGGTGGCCAGCAGGCGTTTCGCGAACGCCGTTGCCACGACACGCATGAAATGATACCCGAATTCATAATCCTGTTCGCAGAAGCGGCGAATCGCGGGGGCATCGAAGCGGATCAGGCGGGTCGTGTCCTGCGTCGTTGCCCGCAACGACATCGGGCGATCTTCCACCAGGGGGGACCAGCCCAATAAATCGCCCGCCGTCAGTGTCATCAACTCCACATTACCCCGGCCTTGTACGTAAATATCGAGCCGCACATTCCCCGCGACAACCAGATACACAAACGGATGGATTTCTCCCTCGCGAAACAGCAGACTCCCAGCCGGAAATTCCAGCAGTCGCCCCATCTGGGCCAGTTTGGCCGTAACGGAGTCCGGGAAAGAACGGCACAGGGCGGCCCCCCGCAGAATTTCGTCGATTTCGTTCATCGCCTCGATACCCATGCTTGGTGCGGAAAAGGTCACAGGGGGATGGCGGTCGGCATGCTCCCGCGCCCGGGAATTTCTGAACCAGGGTTCAGTTTTCAGGCCCCCAGTCAGACAGACTTTCCATCAGAGTTTTCAGTTTTTTCATGGCCCGGATATAGCGAATGCTGGCCGCCTTGACCGACAGGTGCAACACCTGGGCCACTTCACTGTTCGACAATTCCTCGAAATGCCTCAATGCCAGGACTTCCCGATCCGTCTCCTCCATCTGTTCGAGTGCCAGCTTCAAGCGTTCATTCAGTTCTTCCCGCTTGAGCGACATGCTGGGAGAACTGACGCGTGCCACCAGATGGCTGGCAATGCAGCCCGAGGTTCCCGGATCGGTTTGATCCGCGCGAATTTCACGCTGTTGATCCCGACCGGCGGCTTGCAGATGCCGTCGGTGCAGGTCGACGAGGGTCTGTTGCAAAATTAAGCGCAGCCAGACGAACACCGTTTCGGGTGAGGTGGTATCGCAATGTTTAATCCGCTTGATGGCCGCAAGATAGGTTTCCTGCAACACATCCTCGGTATCCACCCGGGCCTGCAAGCGAGGGTTCAGGCGAAACCCGGCGATGCGTTCCAGCCGAGGTCTGTATTCCGCAAAACAGCGCGACAGCGCGCGCGGCTCCCCCTCGCGCAGGTCCTCCAGCCAGTCTGCCGGTATGAATTCATTCATGGTGTTCGTGTCCGCGAGCGCACAACTTCCAGTTCCAATTCAGTCTATCGTGTTACGCGCCAGGTTTGAATCGTACCTGCCAGGGACAGGTTGTCCCCCCTGCTCAAACAGTTCCGTGAATTTCCAAATGCTCACAAATTGTTTATACTCTCTCGTTCCACTTCAACGAAGATTTTCCTTGAGCCCCGCGGAAAGAACTGGAGCCCCCATGCGATACCTGTTGACTTGCCTGTTACTGACAACCCTGCTTGCCCCGGCCTGGGCCGAGGAGAAATCCCTGCAGGCCCCGCCGGAACCCGAGGGAATGAAATCCCTGTTCAATGGGAAGGACCTGTCCGGCTGGGACGGGGATCCTCGCCTGTGGAGTGTCCGGGACGGCGTCATTCACGGGGAAACCACACCCGAAAATGTGGCGAAGGGAAATACCTTCCTGATCAGCCAGCATGGCGATGTCAAAAATTTTGAATTGCGGCTTTCGTTCCGCTGCAATGCGACCAACAACTCCGGCATTCAGTATCGTTCTCGTCATATCACCGACGGTTCCGTTCGCAATGCCTGGGTGGTCCGTGGTTATCAGCATGAAATTCGCAACGAGAACATGCTCCCCAATGTTTCCGGATTCATCTACGACGAAGGGGGGAAGCGGGGTCGCATTTGCCTCGTGGGTGAAAAAGCGAGTTGGGAAGTCGATGGCAAAAAAGTCAGTGACCAAAAGCTGATCGATGCCGACGGTTTTCAGAAGCTGTTCCGTCTCGATGACTGGAACGACGTGGTGATTATCGCGGAGGGGAATCGGATGCGGCACTATATGAATGGCCGCCTCGTGCTCGACTTTACCGATAATCATCCCGAACTCGCCTTGAATTCCGGGATCGTCGCCTTGCAATTGCACGCCGGCAAACCGATGTGGGCCGAGTTCAAGAACATCCGCCTGAAAACGCAGGAATAACCTCTGCAGGTTCGCTGATAGACGGGCCCGGGGAGTAGCAAAATACTCCCCGGGCCCTGTTTTTTTCGTCATGAAGCTGGCACAGGTTCTCTCTCGTTTTCGAATACTGAGGAGCCAACTATTTCCGGGAGTGATCTTTCGACAGGCCGATTCCCCTCCCCAGCGCGTATCCTCTGCCACTTGGCATCTCGCGGAAATTTCGATCCGTCACAGTTATTTTCTTAACCTGCCGACACGATGCAAGATGCTGAAATAAGTCCACTTCTCATTTTCGCGGGCAGACCGCCCCGAAGAGTTTGCGGCCAGCTCGCTGGTTCGACGACAAGGAGAGTCCCCTGAGAGCCATCAAATCATTTTTGGGGGTCTGTGTTGTTCTGTCCCTGCTGGGAGTGGCCACGCCACAGCAGGCGTCGGCTCAGGTTAAAGTCGTGCTGACACCTAAGCTCAAAGTCACTGACGTCACTCCCAACGCCTGCAAGGCGACCCTGGAAGTTAAGATCAAGGCCACCGGCACCAACACCAATCAGATGTTGTGTCAACAAACCATCAAATGGGGAACGGTGATACTGCCGAAGAATGTCGAAGTCACGCTTCCGCCTCCGCCGAGGTAAGCGTTGGGCCCCCTATTTCCAAGAAAGTGAAAGCCCAGAAGTCCATTTCCGCACAAGTGTAAGTGAATTAGCCCTCGTGGTCCGCTGCCTCACAGGCGCGGCGAGTCGCGCACGTCGGGATTACCAGCTGCGACCATGAGGGAGCGGGTCAGAGCTGAGCCGCATGCCTCGTTTTATTGTCAACTGGAGTTGACTTCGGATGGGGAGAGTGCTTTGCAAGATGTTGTGCCCGCGAGGCCCGCTTCCTCACGGGCGCGGCCAGGCGAGCGGCTCCGTGATGCGTTTACTTGGCACGAAGAGGAAACAAGGGGACTACCCGGCACGATTCGAGGAGGCGTGCAGTAATCCCACCTGTCTGGACAAGGGGAGCTTGATCGTAAAAGCCGTGCCGATGCCTATACTGCTCTCCACGCGTATCCGTCCGTGATGCGATTCAATAATCTGCTTGCACACCGACAAACCCAATCCGCTCCCTCCCTGGCCCCCTTCGTCCGCCTGCTTGGTACTGAAAAACGAATCGAAGATGCGAGGCAACGTGTCCGCCGGTATCCCACAGCCCGTATCGCGAATCAGAATTTCGGCGAATTGGTCTTCCTGATTCTCCGAAAGAATCACCGTCAGGGCCCCCCCCCCCTGCATCGCCTGGCGGGCATTGATCAGCAGATTCAGCAACAACTGCTGAATCTGGCTCGGATTAACCAGCGACGCGGGTTGGCCCCGATACTCCTTGACCAGGCTGACGCGATGTTTCTGCAGATCCTTTTCGATCAATAACAGCACATCCTCGACGAGGTGCCGCAAATCGTGAACTTCCTTGCGGTCCGGCGCGCTCCTCGCATACGACAACATCCCCGTGGTGATCTTGGCGGCCCGTTGTCCCGCCGCCAAGATCTTGTCCAGCGCCTTGTCACGGGTCGCTTCATCCTTGTGACGCATCCCCATCTTCGCGTAGTTGATGATGGTCGTCAGCACGTTGTTGAATTCATGCGTGATGGACGAGGCCAGCACTCCCACCGTGCTCAACTTTTCCGATTGCATCAACTGGCTACGCAGCCGCGCGATTTCCTGCTCCAGTTCCCGAAGCCGCGTTTCCTCCACCGTGTCTGTTGTCGCCATGCTGCCTCCCTGTACTCCCGTGCGACACTTCCTGGTCGCCGTGATTTTTTTAATTGCAGGTGAAATTGAGCACTCAAGCATTATCTGGCCTGGAACTTCGGGGGCCACCGCCGCTGCCAGTGCCTTGCAGGTATCTCGTCCGCTTGGGTTTCACTGGTAAAGCCAGCGGCACGCAGCCCGAACATCAAAAACCGACAAAGCACTAGAGACTGTGATTGAACCGGTGAGTTGACACCGCATTCATGGTACACACAGCGTACCCCACGAAAAATTCTCGGCCGGATGGCATACCCCGCGAAAAAATTACCTCGCTGGATCCGCCCGGTTTCACCGTTTCCATTTCCCTGCCACTTCATCACTCTGCATCGGCTTTTCCTCATAATCCCTTCAAACGGTTCCGCGTTCCTGTTCGCTTAAGCCAACTTTCCCGCAGACGTGGTCCGATTCGAGGATCTCGCATGTTTCGGGGAAACTGGGTAACCCGGCAAAGCCAGACGTTCTTTATGGACCGGGGATCGCGGCAAAGGGACAACAGGCTCAGCATTCCCGCACGAATCGTCGACCCTTCAGTTCGAATCGAGGCAAGGTCAGCGGTGCCACGAAATGAATTTCCGCGTTGAAGTTCAAGCGGTCTCGGACGGTTCGCAGAATCCGCCGTTCCAATTCTTGAATCGCGGGGACTTCGCGGAGTGAACCGACGTCGGCAGATCCACACAACTCGGCGACCGGTTCCAGTTCGATCACCATGTGATGCATGGCCTGTTTTTCTCGAATGACGATGCGATACTCGGCGATCTCCACAAATTCCCGCAGCACGGCTTCCACGCTGGAGGGAAACACGTTGTTCCCGCGGATCGTGATCATGTCGTCCGCCCGGCCCAAAATGCCCCCTTCCAATCGTAGCAGGCTGCGGCCACAGGCATTGGGACGCGTGGCGGCCTGCACAATATCCCCCGTGCGGTAGCGAATTACGGGCATCCCCGTTCGGCCCAGATTAGTGATCAGCAGCTCGCCCCGTTCCCCCGGATTCACGGGTTGGAAGGTTACGGAATCGACGATCTCCGCAATGCATTCGGTTTCGAGGATCATCAGCCCGCCCGGATCGACCGCCGACTCGACCGCCAGACACCCGATGTCTGTCATCCCCCAATGATCGATGACCCGGGCACCGAAACCCGCTTCAATCCGCGCGCGAATCGCGGGAATGCTGCCTCCCGGTTCGCCCGCCACCAGGACGGCACGCACCGCCGAGTGTTGCAGGTCGATCCCCTCCCTCTCGGCAACTTCCAGTAAGCGCAGGGCATATGTGGGCGTGCAGCAGATGAACGTAATGTTATGTTCCAGAATTACTTCCAGCCGCACTTCGCTGCTCATGCCGCCAGCCGCCAGGCAAAAATTACCCAGTTGAGTCGCTCCCTCGAATGCCCCCCAGAAACCAATAAACGGACCGAACGAAAAGGGATAACACAGCCGATCGTCCGCACGGAGCCCCGCGATGCGATACATTTGCTCCCAGCAGCGTTTCACCCAGTTCCAGCTCCCGGGGGTGTCCAGCCAGCGCATCGGCCTGCCCGTTGTTCCCGAGGTCTGATGCAAGCGGGAATAGGCGGCCAGCGGGTAGGTCAAATTCGTCCCATACGGAGGGTGTGCGTTCTGATCGCCCACCAGGTCCTGCTTGGTCAACGGCTGCAGGCGGCGAAAATCGTCCCAGCCATGCAGATCCGTCACCGAAAACGATTCCGCGCGAAACCGCTCCGTCCAGTACGGATTACGACCTTCGATCTCCCGCAACAAACGCCGCAGTTGCCGCCACTGACGCAATTCCAGGGACTCACGGTCCAGATCCTCGGGGTAGACACGGATTGTCATGAGATTCATCAACGGACAAGAGGACGCGGGAAAACCAGGAAAAACAGGCCGACTTTGCGGGTATCGTCGACCTTAACCGCATCCCGGCGGTTTACAACGTCAAGTTCGAGTGCTCTTCCCGGGAAAATGGGACGAGTGCTTCCGGTTGTGCGCGTTGTCACAATCATCCGAAACGATCCTGCGGGCTCCCGCAAGCCGACTCAAGCCACGACCATCCCCGCGTCGATCAAGGGGAAGACCGCGTCGCAAGGGACCGATTTGTCTGGGAGACACTCGTTCCCTTTACAGGATCGACCGGTTCCGCGAGTAGCATGAACGTCACCGGGTGGACTGTTACAACCTGTCCCCCACCGATGGTTTCGCGCCGTTCTCTTCGAGGCCTCTTAACAACAGGGAAGTGAATATCAGCATGGGTCAGGCCAGGCAACGCCCCGAGTGTGTACTCGGATTTTATCAGACGGTGCAACAACCCTCCGGAGAAATCAGCGGCGGCATCCTGATCACCTCGCATCTGGGGCGTCCCATCGAGTTTCAATGCTCGCTCCCGATTCGCCCCAATCCTACCCAGCAGACGTTGTATGGTTCCACTCTCCGCCCCTTTCTCGTCGGAGAATTGATTGCCTCCGCCTTGCGCGACAGGCTCGATTTGAAACCGGATGTCTTGCTCGTCAACGATCCCGATGCCATCAATCCGCATACCTGGGAGGCGACCCCTATCCTCTGCTTCCAGAAACCGCGGGCCGGCGCGGTGGAACGGACTTTCCGGGGCGATGTGCTCTCCACGACCGCCGCTTACGCGGCCCGGCTTGACGAGATCCTCCAGCTACTGGAAAAACACGTACCAGAAACCGCCGATCTCAAGGAACCTCTTGGTCGCGTGGAACAAGCTCTCAAGGAGGCCCTGGGGCAAGCCGCCTGATGCCTTGCCAAACTCGCACCCGTGTCTGAAAACCGCGGTTCCAGCCTCAGGTGATACGCCCCCTAACCCAGATTCCAATGCCATGAACGAGCCTGTCCTTCCCAGCCTCCTGTTTCAGCCTCCACGACAACTCCTCCTGCCGGGCCCCGTGCGCCCATCCCGAGAAGATATCAAGGTGGAAATTCCCGCTACCGGCATGAATAGTGCCCTGCATCGCTGGTCGAATCTGCAGGTCCAGGAACGGAAGTTGATCGCTCGTCCAGGCTTCGTCCCTGCCTGGAAACCCTACTGGCAGACCCCCAAAACGCTGCAGGTCGCTTTTCCCGATCTCGTGGATTTTCGTCCGCCCGCGCCCAAGGAGACCGATGGCGAAACACTGAAATCCATCCGCCCCCAGTCTGCTCCCCCCGCCGCAGAGGACCACGGCAAGCCACGCCCCAAAAAGACCACGCGGATCAAACCTCCCGAGGAAATGCTCTCCATGGAGGATCGCCTGTTCTATATCCTCCAGCCTCCCCTCGAAACTTGGTTGGCCGGGCAGGAACTCGTCATGCCCTTCGAGCCATTCGCCTATCAATACGAGGGCATCGCCTGGCTGTTCTCGCAAAAATCCGCCTTGCTGGCCGACGAAATGGGACTCGGCAAAACCATGCAGACCATTACGGCGGTGCGATTGCTGCTGCGGAGCGGCCAGATTCGGCGGGTGCTGATGGTTTGCCCCAAACCGCTCATTCCCAACTGGCAGCGCGAATTTCGGCTCTGGGCCGAGGAACTCCCCGTCACCACGCTGGAAGGAGACGCGGCACGCCGCAAAATGCTGCTCAACATGCCGACCGTCCCGGTGCTGCTCACCAATTACGAAGTCCTCGTACGCGATTTGCAGAACGTTGAGAAGGAGGATCTCCCCCGCTTCGACCTGGTCGTGCTCGATGAATCGCAACGGATTAAGAATCGGGATTCGCTCACTTCCCAGGTAATCCGACGCATCCCCCGCGTCCGTTCCTGGTCGCTGACGGGAACCCCTATCGAAAATCGTCCCGAGGAACTTGCCTCCATCTTTGAATACCTGGGAGTCGTTCCCGATCGCTCCACTCCCGATCTGCGTCAACTCAAGCGCCTGGCCGATGTCTACATCCTCCGCCGCACCAAGGATCTCGTACAACCCGACATGCCTCCCAGGCTCGACCGCGACGCCATTCTCGAACTCTCGCCGGCCCAGAAATCGGCCTACGAAATCGCGGAAAAGGAAGGGGTCATCCAACTCAACGACATGGGCGACGAAATCACCATTCAACATGTCTTCGAACTCGTGATGCGGCTCAAGCAAATCACGAACTGCGACCCGCTCACTGGAGAATCCGTCAAGCTCGATCGCCTGATCGCCGACATGGAGGAAATCTCGGCCAGCGGCGCAAAAGCCATCCTCTTCAGCCAGTGGACCAAAACCATCGACTGGCTGGCCGAATACACCAGGCCCTTTGGTGCCCTCGTCTATCACGGCGGCGTCCCCACGAAAAAACGGGAACCGATCCTCAAGCAATTCAAGGAAGATCCCAACAGCCATCTGCTGCTGATGAGCTACGGCACCGGCGCGGTCGGGTTGAACCTGCAGTTTTCGCAGTACGTCTTCCTGTACGACCGCTGGTGGAACCCTGCCGTCGAGGATCAGGCAATCAATCGCGCGCACCGCATCGGCGTCAGCAACCCCGTGATCGTTACCCGCTTTATCTGCAAGGACACCATCGAGGAACGAATTGACCTCGTCCTCCGACAAAAACGGGAACTCTTCGAAAAAATACTCGGCGAAGGAGACAGTTCAACCGCATCGCTGTCCATGAACGCCGCCGAAGTCTTCGGCCTGTTCGACCTCAAGGCCCGAGCCGGCCACGGAACCCGAACCATCGGCCCCTCCCCCAGCGACCAAACCCACGCCGCCTGAACCTCACGGCACGCAAAGCCCCAACTACTCCCCTCCCAGCGACGCCCGAATAAACTCCGTGTTTTTCAAAAAGGAATCCGCCGACTCAGCCAGGGGCAGCAGGAAGGGATGGCTCACGCCCAGGGTCAAGTGAAGTAGAAAACAGCGGAAGTCCCTGAAGCTCCCCCCAGAAATCGATCCTGGAACACTCTCCGCCCTCCGGCGACAATCTCACATGTCCCAAGCGATGTTTGCCCGGGTTCTGAGTGTTTCCACGAATACCCAACAGAGTTGGGAGCAGAGAACACGCCAACCTTCCATCGCGAATTTACGGCTGATTCAGCTGTTCAGCCAGTATCCTGAACTCATCCGCGGACGTGTCGGTGCCGGAAGTCTCGCTCGATGGAGTCGATCTCCTGCAGCGACAAGGTAAACGCAAAACGTCCTGCGCAAAAAGCCGTAAGCCAAGGTCTGAAAACGCCCCTGCGAAAGACAGCGGTTGAACATACCCTTGGAGTATTTAATTCAAAATAGCCACCCTCAACACCAGCCAAGATGAGTCGCAACCTGAAAGTTTGATTGCAGTCCCGGCTGCAGTACCCCAAACCCTCCCCTGCCACAGCATAAACATTTGTGTCGCTGTCGCGAATTCCGCAAAGCTTCCTCCAGAAATGACAAAACCCTTGGCGAACCAAGGGTTTGTGTCTTCATATCCTGTTGTGTCACCGAGTGACCTCAAACGACCCCGACGGGGCTCGAACCCGCAACCACCGGATCGACAGTCCGGCGCGCTCTATGAAAACGCTGTCGTCAACTCCCGCAGCTTGGCCCGGGCATGATCGGGATCCCGGGGCATGATGTGACGCACAATGGCCCGCAGGGCATCGGCTGCCGGCCGATCATCCCTCAGCACATATAGCGAGGATGTAGGGCGCAGGTGTCTGAGCGGGTACAGGCGGTGCTCGCTCACTGCAGCAGATCCGCGGCTCGCCTGGCGGAGGGAGTGCCGGGATAACGTTCGATCAATTCTCGTAGTAGCTGGCGGGCCTTGGCTGGCTGCTTGGGCAGGATGTGACGCTCGATCCCCCTCAGCGCGGCAGCGGCCTTTTGCTCCGTCTGGCCGGCGGCTTTCTCGGCGGCCTGCTCGGCCAGGGCGGCTTCGATCTCCGGATCGGTCTCGATCGTGAATTGCCCCGCCCCGCCGCGCGGCCAGTGCGACATGAACTGCCGCATGCCGTCCCGATCCGCTTCGTACCAGTCCAGCAGGAAATCTCCGAACTGCACGCGAGCAGAAACTGAATTGGCCAGGGCACGGAACCGATCGAGCGGGATCCGCGTTTCGAATGTTTCCTCGTACAGCGTCTTGCCCTTGTCTCGCCGGGTGTCGATCGCGTACCGGATCGGCGTCGTGAACTCCTCTCCGTCGATGGTCCAGACCATCTGCTTCCAGGCCCCCAGCACGGCCTGGGGCGTGGCGTGCTCCACGAACAGGCTGAACTCGACGGTATCGTCCGTGGCGTAGGAAACACGATTGAGTTCCGCCGCCCAGAACGTGGGGGCCAGGCCCGCGCCGGTGCAGTGTCCCACGCGCATCCAGCATTCCGCCGGCGACTGCGTGTCCTTCAGTCGCCCCTGAACATGCCGCACGCCTTCCCCGTACGGCGGAGGCACCAGAACGATTGCCGGTGTCCTGTCGCCAGCGGCCGCGACAACACAGCAACACAGCAACGCGGCATACCAGGTGGTCAGTTCCAGCCTCGACATCGGAGCGTCCTTTTTTGGGGTATGCCGTCCAGTGTAACACGAGACCGCGAACCGCGAAGAAAAAAACGACTTATTCCCCGGCTTGCGTGTATTCCGGCAGCACCTCGAGCAGGGCTCGAGCCTTGCGTTGATTGAGCTTGCCCAGGGCCGACTGCAGTGTCTGCGGTGCCGTGGTGACCAGTGTGTGCACCGCGCCGCCCGGCAACGTCGCCTCGACGTCGTATTCGTACAATCCGGGCTCGACCGTGGTGTCGGAGGGAGTGAGCTCGCAGCGGACCTCCTGATCCGGGGCGGTCGCCTGGTGTACCGACCCAACGCCCTCGATCTTTTTCCCGGCAGCCACTTCGGCAGTCGGTTTGTCCTTCTCCGATTCCAGGATGGCGGTGAAACGTATCGTCGCGCCAGTCAGGTCCTCGGGCCATTCCGCTCCTGTTGCGTTGATCCAGCGGAGGGGGCGGCCGTTGGCGGCGGCATACGTGTCACCACGGACGATCACGATCGATCCACTAGGCGGCTGGTGACTGATGACGTTGATCTGCCCGCCGGCGAACGCTCCGTTCAGTGTCGCGAGGCCTTCGCCCAGCGATTCTAGCACGTCGGCCAGGTCTGCGACGGCCGCCATGTCCAGCCCCTGCATCCGAGCACCCGACAGGGTGTATTCGCCGTAATAGACGTCCGTGTCATCCTGCAGGACGATGAACCCCCAGGCCACGGCCAAACTGCCCGATCGGACCTCGTAGCGGTGCGCGCCCTCGACCTCTTGAGCGATCGTAGCCTGCCAGGCAAACGAGCTGCTGGCCACCTGGGACAAAGCAGAACCGGAGCCGTTGACGGCCGCACCGTCGGGCAGAGGAAACAGCAGAACCTTCAGGTCGCTCAGTCCCTGCAGGTTGTGGTTCACTCTGATAGGCGTGTTAGCCATGTTATCCCCCATATCCGTAGGCGGGCGCCTCGCCGACCGTGACAATCGGCGTGTAAATTCGCAGTTCCCCGGCCACCACGGGTGCATACTCCGTCAGACGCGACAATCGAAAACGCACCATCATGTGGTCCGCGAACTCAAATACGCCGACGCCGGGGGACCAGGACCAGGCGAACTCCACGATTTGCCGGGGTACGTCGACAGCGTCGCTCAGCGTAACCTCGGAGGTCTGTGCGGTAATCTCACCCAGATCGGCATCGCACACGCCGCCCGTGCCCTCGTACACCAGGCCCTGGGGGCCTGCCTCCGGGGCGCCCTCGATTTCCTCGCCCACCTCCACGCTGGCGGGAATCGACGCGAACGTTGCCTCCAGGCCTCCCGTCGGCTCGTTGCCCACTGGCGTGATGACGATCAGAATTTGTGCGATCGGTCCGACGGCAGACTGCACCTCTGCGAGGACGGCCGCAAAATCTGCCGTCAGTGTCCCTACGCCTCCGCCGGTCCCCACAATGTCCACGTAGGCGTCCGTCAGCGTCATGGCGGCGTATGCACCCGTGGTGGCCGGGAGTGTTGGCGTGGCGGAATCCATGGCGGCTCGCACTCGCACAGTGCCGGCCGGTAGATCCGCGAAAAACAGCAGCGAGTCCGCCAGGCCGCTCTCGCTCCACGCGGCTCCGTGATCGAGCAGCACCGCCAGCTCGCTGTACGACAGAGTCTCCGCAAATTCGTCTTCCTGGTGAATCATCAGCGACTCGGAAAGGCCGGTCAAATTGTATGAATCCACGCCATCGTGGACGTAGTCCGCCTTGACATGGGAGTCGTACGCGAAGGAATTCCGAGTCGGAGAGCCCAGCACCGACGTCTGATCAATCCAGTACTCGGCGATCGCCTGCAGGGTCACCGTGCCGTCGCCGACAGCACCGACCGGGACACGCAGTAGCAGTTGCTGTGCGTCGGCAATCGCAGCCGCCCAGGCCTCGCCGAGCAGCAGGGGCGGCGTCCAGTATTCCGCGTCGGAATCTGCGGCGATCTCCAGGTACTCGTTCGTCACAAAACCTCCTGTTCGGTCGCCTTGGCGACTATCAGGGCAATCGATCGCGCGAGCCACTCCGCCACATCCGAGTCTTCCGCTGCCAGGCCGAGGACATCGCTGACTGAGACGGTCACGGTTTCGCCGCTTGGCGCGAACTCGGTCGATCCGTCCTCCAGAACGCGGCATTTAGCCAACGTGGCAATGGCATTCACCATCTGCCGGGGCTCATCGGGGTGCCGGTCGCGGCCGTTCAACGTCAGCCCCACCACGTACCAGTGAGGGTACGTGACTTCGTCCCGGCCCGGGACAATCGTTGGAATGGTTGCTTCAATTGGCATTGATTACGCTCCCGCTGAAATTTTGAGAGTTCCGCCATCGGACCATACCACACCGGCCTCGGAGGGGTCTGACGTGGGGACGTTGATCAGTTGCAGCTGCCCGGCGGCAGTGATTGCTGCCTGTAATGTGCCCGAGGAATTTACCCACTCGGCGATGTTGACCGTCGAGAGGAAAGTGGCCAATCCAATTATGGGCCGACTGCCATCGAGCAGGAAGTAATTGTCGAGGTCCGCGGCCTTGGCGTACGTGGCCGGGGGCACCATGGAGTTCGGGGGAATGTGGACTTCCAGCAGATTGGTGCCCGCGGGGCTCTCGCCTCCGCCACCCTCACCCACTGGTTCCAGGCGGAACTTTTCGCCGGCGTCGTTCAGGACGTAGGCATAGCCATCCTGCCGCGCGAACAGGAGCACCGCGCCGGGGACTGGCGTTGGATCCGCGGTCAGCTCGGGCAGTGGCGTCGCGGGGTAAATCTGGTTCATCCGTCCTCCTTGCGGCGGTGAAAGTACTTCGTCACGGCGTGCTGCAGCGTCGGATCCTCGCGAGTCCAGCGCCAGAGGCCGTTATCGTCCAGGACGATGTCGGCGAACGGATCGAACCGATGCTGCCGCAAGATCTCCACGCGACGCACGTAGTTCCGCCCCTCGGGATCACCGTGCCAGAGGTGCACGGCATCACCTGGTACCACGCCGACGCGGCCTTGCACCAGGGCGAACTGCCGGGCGGCCCAGGCCAGGTAGTGTTCGCTCCACGCGGCATGGTAGAACCGGTGCCGGTTGTAGCGGCCTGGTTCTCCGGTCCAGGCGAACGCCATCGCGGCATCACCGCCCCCGATGATGTCGCGATCGTACAGGCACGTTTCCGCCACTTCTCGCCGGACCGCCCAGGCTCCCCCCGTGCGGTACCAGATTTTATAGTCGGTCGGGGCGTGCCGCATGCGCCAGCCCAGCGTCTTGCCGCTCCTCACGATATGGCCGTGGGCATCGGTGTCGCAGACCGATTCGCATAACTGGCAGACCGGATACGTTTGCAGTTCCCGGGCGGCCTGCTCGTACCAGTCGCGGTTCAGGAACAACAGATCGGCATCGATGAACGCGACCTGGTCGTAATGTGCCGGCAGGCGGCTGACGGCCAGCGACAGCAGCCGCTCCTTTTGCCACATCACGTGTTCCGGCCCGGCCGCGATGGCATGCTGGCGCGTCACCTGCTCGCGCCCGGGAAAAACCGCCTCGACCGTGTAGACGTGCTCCGCGTGCCCGAGAGCCCGCTCGAAAATCCGGAAATTATCAACCGGACGAGCAAATCCCCCCGGGTTGTAATGGCACACCACAATCGCCAGCATGTCGCCTCCCTGCGTCCGTTTATCCTGTTCATAATGCCCGCGGCAGTAGCGCGGAGCCTACTCCTTGGCGTGATCGCTGCAGCAATCGCAGCAGAGCAACGCGTGCCGCATGTCGGGATCCTGGACCGCCTGCCGGTCCACGTGCGTGGGCACGCACAGCCTGCGGGTCCCTCGCCGTGTCTGGTGCAGCTCGCAGCGATAGACCGGCACCGTGGTCGCTGATCCACAGCTGCATGGCTCACGCCGCGCCAGTGGCCCACGGTGCACGCAGATCGGCATGTCCGCTGGGATAGTCGTTCCCCGGACAACTCCCCTGGCGAAGGCTTCAAAGTAGCCAGGTTCGTCGTGACACTGCCGGTGACGCAAATCGGACATCTGACGCTGGTGCGTGTCGCAAAATCCAGCAAGGGGGCATTGGCACCTGGTCATCCCACAGGCTCCAGAGTCAGCGTGTCGGGCCACGCGCACCCCGTCCCCGCCGAGAATCGTGGCAGCACGACCGCGGACTGGCACTCAACAGGCCAGGCCACCGTGTCGGCGTACACGCTGAAAATGTCCTTCGGGGCGGATCGGTTCGAGTCGAGGAAATCGATTTTCAGTTCCATGAACACGGTCTGGGGGACGGCCAGGTGCTGATGAATCATCCGAAAACTAATCGATGGCGAATAACTGCGATCACCGCAGACAAAGGTTTCGCCAGTGCCTGGCGGGTACTGGCTCCAGATGCAGTAGTTTCCCCCGACTGGCGTCCGCAACAGATACGACCCCGCGACATTCTCCGTACAAAAGTCTTCCCCCCCGCAATCCACCAGGTCGGGCGAAGACGGCAATCCCGAGCTGGGAATCGTCGCCAGAGCGGGGATCACCAGCTCGTACCAGCGGGGCTGGTCACCGCCAACACAGCCAGGGCACGGGATCTCCGGTGGGGGACCACCGCCACCGGTGTCCGCATCGCGGCAGCACCACGGCCAGAAGTGACACATCAACCATCCTCCGGCGAGGGGCACCGTGCCGCGACCAGGTAATAGCCCGCGCCCTGGCAGGGGACGGCGATCGCGATCGCGGAGGACAGAGCCGCAAAGAGGTTGGTGCACAGGACCTCTTCGCCCGATTCCGACTCTGATCCTGGCGTGCCCACAAGGACCTGACACGGCCTGGTTTGTCCAACACCGTGCGAGGCGTGCGTGCGGACCACGAGCCCTTCGCGGGCCTCGCTATCCATGGCCCGCCGGCGACCGCTCGGCAGGCGCGTGAGCGATTCCTCGTAGTGCCGCACGGCACGGGCAATACGGGGCGCATCGTCCGCATGAAACATCACGCCGTCATCAGACACGCCGACCTCCTTTTCAGTGATTTTTCAGCGATACATCAGCGCTACGTCAGCGGCAACTGACTGAAATCAAACGTAGGCCGCACCCGGAAGTGCCGCACGGCTTCGATCACCTTTTGATGCGCTCCCTCGACGGGGTTGCCTTCCGAGTCGAGGAACTCGATCACCTTGCCGTCCACGTCCAGCAGCTGCGGTTCGACGGCCGGGCGACCGTCCACCAGGATCCGCTTGCGGGACACCGTTGTTGTTGTCGTTTCCCCCTCAGTTTCGGTCGTGGAAACGAGCTCGTAGAATCCGCGATTCAGCATGGCGGACTGCCAGCCGATTTCGCGGATATGGATCTCCAGTGTCAGCGTGCGGTAACTGATGTCGTTCTCCGTCTTCCATCCCGAGAGCTGCCGTGACTTGATGCGGCACAGTCCGGCCTCGTAATACGATCCATCAATCCAGACCCCGTGCTGATTCACCGCGTTCCGGCTGGCACCGTACCAGGCAGGCATGCCATCGACGTTTTTGACGATGGTGGCGATCTCGCCCGGGGATTCGAGCTGCACGTCCTCAAGCAGCTCGCCCGACGTGGAGACGAACGGCTGCCCGTCGAGGTCGTACAGGGCTCCCACCAGATGCTCCGCATCCCGCCAGGTGATGTCGGCGGGACGCAGCAGTGGATTCTCGATGTTGTTCCGCCAGTCCGTGGTGTAGCTGCATGTAACATCCCACAGGCGGTTGCCGCGTCCCGTGCGAGTTGGCGCGACTCGCATGCACAGGGCCGCATCCACATCGGGGTGGAACGTGTATCGCTTCGGGATCCTGGAGTCGGACAGGATGTCCAGCACGTCGACCCGGCCCGACGTGTGCACTCGATACACGTCGGTGATCTGCAGGTGGCCATCTTCTCCCCAGTCTCCGGAGGCCTGGGGGATGCGTTTTACTTGCGTGATCATCGGCTAGACCATCTTGACTACGGTGACTTTGCGATCCAGGCGTTGCTGGTCACGCTCCAGTTGTCTTCGCTGGAGCTCCAGCATCGCCGCCTGGTGCCGCTCGATCCGCTCCTGGATTCTCGCGGATCGTTCTTGCACGGACATCGTGCCCGCGCCGGTCATGGCTCGTGCGAGCTGCGAGAGTGCTCCCGTGCTCCCTGCCTCCAGGGCCGTATTCGGGCCCGGACGATCGCTCTCGCCAGTGGGCGACATGCCGGCTTCGCCCTCTTCGCGCTGGCGCTTGGCGATGAGCGCATCGTGTTGCGTCTGATTGAGCTTGCCCAGGGCCAGCAGTGACGAGAATTCCAGAAGGTCGTCCGCCAGGCGATCGGCGGGAGTCTTCAGGCTGTCGATCAGGCTTTCCGCCCGCTTATTGGCGTCATCGAGGTAATCGAAGAATCCCGGCGACTGCGAGGCCTTCGCGGCCTGGGCGATGCGTTGCCGGGACTCCTCTTGAGCCGTCGCGTCTGCTCGCTCCTGCTCGAGGCGGTCACGCTCGCGCGTCAGATTCTGCAACTCGGTGATGTCGGCGGGAGCCGCCCCCTTGTCGAACAGGCGAGCCAGGTCAATGTCAGCCTGCGTGGCCTCTCCTCGCAGGATGGCCAACTCGTCGCGGATGTCTCGTATCCGCGTGTGGATCCCCGTAGCCTGGTCTGTCGCCCGCTCGCTGAAAAGTTCCCCCTGCTCAGTGGTGAGTAGCCCCTCTTCCACCAGCTTACGGATCTGGGTCAGCTCCACGGCCAGGTTCGTGGCCCCGTCGCGGTACTTGCCGAGCAGGGCATCTACTTCGCTCTGCTGGGCCTGCAGGGCTCCCGTTAGGCCTGTTACCTCGCCTTTTACGGCGGCAACCGCGGCCTGGCCCCCGCGGAGGTCCTCGACCGTCACCGCGGCTGCCCGCGCGGACTGTTCCACGTCCTGGAAGGCATAATCGATGGCCACCACCGCGCCGGCATAGATAGCCAGTCCCGCTGCTGCCGTGGCCCAGCCTTTTGGGCCGGACAAGGCCTGCACCAGCAGCAATGCCTTCGACCAGGCTTGCGTGGCCGCGCGGATTGAGTGTGTGACAATTACCAATGTGCCCATGGCCGTGGCCGCTGCAACAATATGCTTGCCGTAACCCACCACGAACTGCACCCCCGACGCAATCCACTCCCCGAGTGCCTTGAACGCGTCCACGTTGGCCGTGAGCGCCCCTAGCCCAGACTTGAAGCCGGCGTACAGTTCGCGAATCGAAGGCAACAACACAAATCCGATATTTTCGGCCAGATCGCCGACCATGTTTCGCATTTGCGTCAGCGGATCGGCCATTGCCTCGGCGGCCCCGCCGAACTCGCTGCGGAGTTCGGCGAGAATGATCGCCTGGGCGCCCAGGAGGTCGCCCGATTCCTGGAGGGCCTTGATTTGCTGTTTCTGCTGCGCGGTGAACGAGACGCCTACCCTGGAGAGTGCGGACATCCCGGCAATGGGATCATTCAGCGCCTTGCCGACCTGCACGATACTCCCCTGCAGGTCGCCTCCCATGACGGACGCCATGTCCTGGGCCAGGGAGATCGCGTCCGTGAACACGGACCCCTTGATTTCCTTGAACGTGGCCAGCACGGCCGCTCCGGCAATTGTCGCCTCGTCGCCGAAGTTCGTGATGTCCTGGCGACTCGCCGCGAATTCCTTGATCTGCCGAGCGGACTGCCCGGCCGCGTGTCCCGTGGCCTGCAGCACGGCCTCCAGCTTGCGTTCCGCGGCGACCTGCGTTCTGGCGGCGTTGATCGACTCGCGGGTGCTGACCGCACCGGCCAGGATGCCCGCGAGAGGCAGCAGCGTGGCCCGGGCCCCGCGCACGAACGAGTGCAAATCGGACCGGGCTCGATTGAGTCCCGGCCCGAACTGCCGCGTATTCGCCACGACGTTCGCGACCAGATCGCCATTCACTGCCATCACGTCACCCCCGTATGCTCCTGAAGGATCTGCCCCAGCCTGGCCTTCATCAGTTGCCAGTCCTCGCCCGCGGGCTGTGTGCCCGCGTCGCGGCACGACTCCCGCCAACCGAGGCTGAAGTTGGCCGGGTTGTAGCCCGCGTCCTCGCCGTACAGCAATGACTCAAGGCAGGCCACCAGTAATCCGAACCGGCGATCCATCCGCTCGGCCTCGAACGGCTCCACGAACAGGTGATATGCCCACCAGGTGCGGAATTGCCGCTCCGTAATGGACGCCATCATCTGATCGTAATTCGCCACCCCCAGTTCGCGAGCGAGCGTCAGGACGAAACGCTGACGTTCGTCGCGGCGGAGAGCTCCCCCACCTGTTCGAGCGACCCCTGCGCTTGGTTAAGTCGTCGCGCTGCCAGGAAAAGCGGCTCGACGACGCTGGCGCCCAGTTGCCCCAGCGGCTCGATGTCGTCGAAGGAGAAAATCCGGTTCCCCTGGGAGTCACAAGCCGTGGCGATCACCAGGCGTTCGCGAATTTCGCTCTGCCGGATTTCGAGCCGCGCGTTCTGGGCTTCCTTGGACAGCGATTCCCAGGGATGCTGGGGATCGTCGGTCATCGCCTGGTCAAATTCCGTCTTGGCCCGCGCGGACATCTCGCAGACATACACGTGGAACGGTTTGCGACTGCCATCCTTTTGGTGCACAAACACGGTCACTAGCTCGAACGCGGGACCGGCGGATTCGGGGCCGAACACGGCCTGGCGACTCAAGAACGGGATGGCTGCAGGCTGCGGTGCAGCGGTCTGTTGGGGCTGAGGATCGGGAGCTTCGGGCATTGCAAAATCCTTTTTGCTGGCCGTCATGGATATTAAAATGTAACCATGTAACACACATGGTTACATCAAGAACGTCAGGCTGCGTCGCGGAGGTCGTCCAGGCCTCGCAGCGGCGTCGGTGTCGCGGCTGCGGGGGCCACGTGGGCGGTTGGCCTGGCTGCCGGGCTCGAACCCGGCGTGTCGCTGTCCGCCGCTGGAGTTACTACCGGCGCGGAAGCTTCCTCCGCACCCTTGACGTCTCCAGCCGGCGGCTGCGAAGGTTTGTCCTGCACTGCCGGTGTTGCAACCGGTTCGGGCTTGGCTTCCTGGGGCTGCGGTTGCTCTTGGGGAGCCGGAGCCGGGAAGGGAATCGTCGGCCGGCGTCCGTGCCTGCGAGCCAGCAACGCCTGCTCCTTCCGCTCGATGTGCCGGGCATACGCCTGCTTGGCTTCGTCGTCGATCGGCTCGGCCTGGTCATTGATCACCAGGTAGATCGCCTCGGGATCATCGATCACGGTCCCGGCCGGGACCGTGACGTTGATCGGGTTCGCGGCGCTCACGGGCCGCCGCCGGTCGAATTTTGGGTTGGGGCCGAGTTGGTCGGCAATCAGTCGCACTCGCATCGGATGCTCCTTTCAGGGTGCAAGATAACAGATGGGCTCGCATCGCGGGGATCGGAGGGAATTACTCCGGATACGTCGGCAGCGAAGAAAGCTTGACTTCCAGGCTTGCCTTGATGCCATCCCCCTTGGCCGCTTTCGGGGCGAATTTCTTCGGCGTCCCCTCGAAGGCGATTTCCTCGGCGTCCGGAAAGACGATTTTCCAGTCACTTTTGGTCTGCGCGAGCTTGCGCGTGATGATCGCCTGGTGGGTCGCGTCCGTGGGATCGTAGAACAGCTCGGCTGTCACCGATCCCGGCGACACCTGCCCCACGGGTTCCCCGTCCTCGATGTAATCCGAGTCCAGGTCGGTCGCGTCCCAGAACTGCCCATCGGCGTCGGGGCCGCTGATGTCCGTCACATATGCCACTTTTGTGTACACGGACGATATCGACAACTGCAGCTGCGTCCCCGTGCTGGCCTGTTTGCCCATGATGATCCCTCCCTGGATCAGGTGATTTCCTGGTAATCGATCGTGTACTGGCAGGCGATGCCGTACCAGTCCCGATCTTCGTCTGTCTGACGCTCCACAAAAAACGGCTTTCGTCGCGCCAACGAGCTGCCACGCACGTCAAATTGCCCCACCAGACCCACGTACCCCTGCAGCCCCGTCCCGGGATCCGTACCGTTCGTGCGGATCGCCTGTTCGAGCTGACGCGAGCCCAGGCGGGTGTAATGCAAGACCTCGATTGTGACCGTGGCCGTGACCAGGCCTCCCCGCCCCTCGATGTCCTCGGCAATGATTTCGTCCTCCACCTGGATCAGGATGGCGGGCGGATTGTCTGCCCGATCCAGGATGTCCGGGCGGATCGTCTGTCCTACCAGATCCGTGACCGCATCGAAGCTCAGCAGCATTGCCCGCACGGCCTGTTCCAGTGTCGGTTCGCTCATCGCCCCCCCCGCAGCTTGGTGTATTCCTTGGTGACGTCGGCCAGGAAAGCCTCCCGGATGCGCTGCATGGCGGCATCACCGGCGACTGCCAGGCCTCGACGGACAAAATCCGCGGCCGCGACGCGTCCACGGTAGGCAATCACGCTGCGAGTGCGCCGGAAATCTCCGCGGTGCCCGCTTTCGCGGCTGGAGAAGCCCGCATAGCGATGGTCCGTCCCCATGGCGAGCAGATGCGCGTGGGGGGCTCCCTTCTTGCGGGCAGCCCCCACGGCCACGCCGGCCTTGGCAAAATACAAATCCGCCCGCTTGTATCGCTTCGTGCGCCGGCCGATGGACTGCTTGATCGACCGGTTGCTGTGTCCGGGAGTCATGGCCGCGGGAACCGCGTTCCGGATCGCGCGGGCCAACACGGTCAGCCCCTTGCCCAGCGACCGATGCGTCACCTTGCCCACGACGTCGCGCCCGAGCTGCAGCAGCAGCCGGTCCAGTTCCTTGTCACCGGTGATGGTGCTGTCGGTCATGCCTTGCGCTCCAGGGCCGTCAGGAGGATGTGCGTGTGGGCATCATTCACGTCAACGGCCGATTGCACCGACAGCACCTGGTCGCCGAGGCGGATTCGCCAGTCCGCCGCGATTGCCGCGGACTGGCTGCTGTAGCGCAGCACGATCTGCCAGCGAACATCTTCGCTGACTTGCCGGTTGTCCTGCAGGGATTCGCCGACGCCGCCGGTCGTCACCGCGGCCCAGAACGCACCGTGCGTCTCCCAGGTGGTGATCGGTTGGCCGGCCGCGTCGGTGACCTTGGCTGGTCGCTCGACCGTGACGCGGCGATTCAGTTTGCCTGCAGCGACGGTCATTGGCGTAATTGCTCCGCGACGCGGTGATCCCGGAAGTGGTGCAGTGACAACAACGCCGACACTCCCAGAGGGAGCTCGCTGGCCGTCATGCCCGTGACCACGCTTTCGCGATGGGCGTACAGATGGCCGACAATCAACAGCATGGCGGCCTTCACGTCGGCGGGCACGTCCGCGGGCTCCTGGCCCGCGATGTAATCGATTTGCACGCAGCCAGGCTGCAGATTTGTCTCTGGCCAGGCGTATCCGCTCCGGAGCACCACGCGGCCAGGCTCGCTGGTGGCATCTACCCAGTACGACCCGTCGTAAAGCGTCTGCTGTTGGCTTTCCAGGTCCTGGTACTTGACGCTCTCGACGCTGACTAGCCGGGGACGCGGCAGATAGATCACGTCGCTGGCCGGGAACGCGTCCAGGGTCAGGCGGAGCGTGGCCTGGGCGATTTGTCGCCAGCACCGCCGTTCCGTGGTGAGCCGGGCGGCCGTGATCAGGGATCCGATCAGGGCGTCCTCGTCATCCACGTCGACGCGCAGGTGAGCCTTCGCCTCGGCGAGGCTCAGCGGTTCTTCGGTCGGCTGCTGAATGACTCGGACGCCCATCGATCAGGTGACTCCTAATGATTCTCACGCTGGCGAAACGGGGCTTCCGCCCTGATTCAGGACGGCCCCATGGCTGCCTTGTCGAGGCACGCCATGATCAGCTCGATGGTCTTTTCGCCGACTCCCTCGATTTGTGCCAGGTTTTCGGCCGTCAACTGGCTTTTGCTGGTCAGTCCCGCATCGATCAGGATGCGAGCCACCTTCGGTTGAATCCCCAACATGACCAGCTGTTCCAGCGTCAACGGAGGCTCGCCGGGAGGCGATTCCTGGTGACTGATGGCCTGCCGCACGATTTGTGGCAGATCTTCGGTGTCGAGCAGTCTGGCAACCGGGTTTTCCCCCCGCGTCAGTCGCTGCGCCCGGGCCTTGGATACGTCGATTTCCTCGCCAGGCCTGCGCATGCGATTGCCGATCAGGACCGGCCGAAGAATCGCGACTCGCATGTGTGGATCCCCTTGCATAGTCATCATTCCAAAAAAAGGGAGGACGGGCTGTCGAAAGGAGTCAAGGCAACCCGCCTCCCAGACGAGAGATCAATCAGACTGGATTACGCCTAGGGAGCAACCAGGACAGACGGATCGAAGTCCAAGATCGCCGCGAAGGATTCGTCGTGGCGGAACGTGATGTCCGTGTCCTGCAGCGCGACCACCCGGACTCCGCCGGACTTGCTCTTGCTGTAAGGATCTACCAGGACGTCGAGGCCGGACCAGAAACCGATAATAATCGAGGACCAGTCCCCGAAGATCAGCGGCGACAAGTCCGTGCCCTCACCCTTGGCCAGGTCGATCGGCAACTGATTAGTGGCGTGGGCCGGGTAGCCGTTGACGGTGTTGTCGTCGTGCCACAGCGTCTTCCCGGTCCCCGCGAACCGTTCGATCGACTTCATCGTCCCGCGTCCGCCGGTGCTGGTCACGTAGGCCAGGGATCCCTGGTCGGCATTGGCCAGGGCCACCGCCGATTCCAGCTCGACCACCTTCTGCCAGGTCAGCGCTCCACCGTCGTCGCCGATTTCGACGATGGCGATATTTTCGTTCTGCAGCACTCCCAGCGGCTGATTGTCTTCCCCTGATCCGTTCAGGGCCGCGCGGTCAATCTCGATCGCCAGCGTGCGAATCAGATCGTTTCTGATCAACATCTCCGCGTCGATGGAGGACTGACTCATTAGCCGCCGCGTGATGTCGGTGTAGGCTCCGACCGTTTTCACTCGCAACTGAGCCTGCCCGATCGTTTGCTCGGATTCCGTCGGCTCCCCATCATCGCCCAGCCAGTAGGCCGTGCCGCCGGCCGTCTGCTTGGGGATGTCGAGTTCGCCGACGATGTCATTGAGGATCTGCGCGCCGAGCCGTTGCACCAGCACGCGATTTCGCAGCAGCTCGATCATCGTGCCCGCGAGCATGGTCGGGATGGCCCCCGCCCCAGCCGTGGCGTCAAACGCCCGTTGCTCGCGATTCGAGCGATCTGCACGCACGGGTAAGCCCCACGGCACCAGGAAGCCCTGGGGGGACTTTCCGGACCGATGTGCCAGTTCCTGAGAGACTTCGGCTTCGAACCCGTCGAGCGGCTTGCCGGCGGCTCGCATTCGCACCGCTCGCAGCAGCGAATACTGCTGCAGGCTGTGGCCGTCGAACAAATCCCGTTGCTCCGGTTCAGGGCCACGTAGGCCGGATCCGGCGTCGCTGGCTCGTTGCTCGAGTTCGTCGAACGACTGATTGAGTCGCTCGGCGTGCTGCCGGCTTTCGGCGGCACGCTTCTCGCTGATCAACTGATCGATCGTGCGCACGTCATTGATCAGGCCATCGACTTCGGCGGCTTCCTCGGTCGTCAGGTCTCGCTTTTCTCCGACAGCCTTGTCGCGGAGGGTCTTGGCCTTGCCGAATCGCTTTTCGCGTTCCTCCAGCAGCTCCCGAAGGTTCAGTTTCTTGAAATCCACGGCATTTTCCTTGCGGTATGAGGAATCAAACCGACGCCCGCCACGTATGCACGCCGCTCGCGTCTCTGACAGTCCCTGACGCCTGCGCGTCGTGTTCTTCTCTTGGTGGATCAGTCGCGCGGCCCCAGCTCGAGCAGAGCCAGGTCGCGGGCGATCTGAGCGCCTCGGGCCTGGCCGATCAGCTTCCGGTGCTGGTCCAGCGATCGCCGGGCAATCTCGGTTGTGGTTCCCTCGTAGGCCGGGAATGTGACCGGGCTGACGTCGTACAGTCGGACCTTGAGCAGCTCCCGGTACCAGATACCATCTTGTTCCCGGTACTGCACTTCGACCGCCTCGAAGCCGAACGAGCTGCCCGAGACGTCTCCCCGCTCGATCATCGTGCCGACATCCCGCCCGATCGTGGTGTCGGGGCAGTCGCACGCGTACCGCAGGCCCTTGCTGTCGACGCTCAGCGAGAGCGTGCCGGATTTGCTGCGCCCCAGCACCTGACTGGGGTCGTGATTGAACAGGCATCGCACGTCATCGTTGCGAATCGCATCATCGAAGGCGCCTGGCATGATCCGCTCGTAATAGTCTTCCCAGAGACGGTACTGTGATCCCTGCGGGTCGGATTCGTCATAATAGATGGCCGCGTGCCCCTCGATGCGGGCAGGCTTGTCGTCACGCTTTTGCAGCCGCGTGTTCGCCAGGTTCTGGCCCAGGGTGCGGTGTTCAATCTTCGTCATCGTCGTCCTCCGTCGTGGTTTCCTCCGGCGCCCCGGATTGGTAATAGGCATCCAGCAGCAGGCTATCCGCCACGTCCTCCGCGGATCGGTCCCAGCCCTGGACACAGCGGTCCACGCTCTCTCGCAGATCACTGCGCCCCTGCGTCAGGGCGAGGATCTCCTGGCGATGCGATTCGACCAGCATGGCCAGCCGCTGCCGGGACTGACTGACGGGCCCCAGCTTCTCGGCGACAATCGCCGCATGGCGACCGTAGAACGCGTCCACGGCCTGGCGGAACTCCGCCGGCTTGCCGGCCAGGCGTTTCAGCTGCACGGCCTCGCGATGTATCAGGCCCCGCACGGTCTGGGCGGTGATCGCCTGCAGGCGGGGATCGACCCGGGAATCTCCCTCGCCCTGATCGCCACCGGGATTGACGATGTCCATGCTGGGATCATCCTTGCCCCAGATCGCCGCCGGCCGGGGCAGCACGTCGCCCCCCTCCAGTGGCTCCAGATCCTCCAGGGCTCGCACTTCGTTGATCGTCTTCCAGCCGGCCAGCAGGGCCAGGCGATATGCGTCGTAGCGGGTTTTCAAATCGCCCCGCAGGATGCCATCGGAATTGATCTTCACGTAAAACCGGCCGCGTTCACTAGATCGGAACAGGGTCTTATTCATGGCCTGTTCATCGCGGATCAGCCAGGGTCGCATCGTGTGCTTCTCGAAATAGCGGTCCTGGCTTTCGATATTGTTGAACTTTGCGTGGTCGAGGTATCCGGCCACGTGAGGCGGCAGTCGGAAGCCGCGGGCCGCGATCTCCTCACCCTGGAATTTGCGGCTCTCCAGCAGTTGCGCCTCCGCCAGGGGCATGGTCCAGGCCTTCAGGCTCGCCCCATGCTCCAGCAGCAGCGGCTTGTACCACTGTTGCAGTTGCTGTTCAACTCCATCCTTCAGTCGAGAATAGGCCTGGTCATCGAGCATTTCTGGTACCTCGACGACAATTGACGGGCGGCCACTGTTGCCGTAAAAACTGGCGACGAACCGATCGGCTGCCATGCCGATGGCGATCGACTCCGCCATGAAGTGGCGCACCACGGACATGCCGACCAGGCCATTGAACCCGAAACCCGGAATGTGCAGCATCTGCGAGCGATCCACCACGCGACTGCCGCGCTCGGCATCCGTGATCGTGTAATACATCCGCCCGTCCTGTCCGCGAAAGGGCTGCACGTCCCAGGGTGCCCGGGGGATCATGCGAGCGATCTCCGCGGTGCGTCCGGCGAATTCGAGTTCGACGTACGAATTTCCCCACAGGCAGAGGTGCGCCTGTCGGACTTCATTCCAGATCATCGGCGTGAAATCTTCATGCGGTTCGAACCGCAGCAGTTGGGCCACCGGATGTTCCTTGACCTCGGCGTCCTTGCCTGGCTTCCGCTCGAATACGTCGATCGGGAGCGAGGCTTTTGTTTCGGCGATGATGCGCACGCTGGCGAATACAGCCGAGAACTTGATGGCAGTCCGCTCCGTGACGGGGATGTTGACTGCCGATCCGCCAGCGGCCAGCGAACGCCGGGCATCGAGCATTTGGGCCATGAGGGACCGCTTTGCAATTTTCCCTGCCAGCCAGTCAATCGTGCGCTTCAGCATGCCTTCCTCACAATGTCCGGAACGGATTCGTTTTGTATCCTCCGCTGCTTCTGTCTACAAACAGGCATTCGGATAGCGCCATCAGCCCCGCCACCATTGGGTCGATCTTGTCGCTCGACTTCAGCTTGTCGGGCATCGCGAGCCCGGCCGCGTCCGTCTTGAGTACCAGGTTGTCGGCCGCCCAGGTGAGCACCGGATCGCCGTCATGGACGAACTGGCCGTTCTTGATCAGCGTCATCAGGGTCTGCAGCGGTTCGTTGTACTTCCGGGTCGTCTGGAAGAACTCGAAGACCTGCATGCCCATGTCGTTTGCCAGGTGGATCCCGGTCGCCCGGGCATTGTTCGGGTCCAGGGCCAGCGTGCGGATTGTGTACTCTTTCCGCAGCTGCGCAATCTTGGCGTAGATCGCCTGGGGATCGGTCGTGTTTCCCTCCGTGACAATCAGGTGGCCACTCCGAATCCAGTTCGCCCAGGGGGGCTGGGTCAGGTCCCGTTTGTCTGTCTCCTCGCAGATCCAGGACCAGCTCCGCCACGCGAATAGCGGGAACTCCTGCGTTCCCAGCGGGAAGCACAGCGTGAGCGATGCCAGGTCGTCGCGCCAGCCCAGGTCGAGGCCCGCGCAGCACTCGCGGCCCGCCAGGTCCGGGAGATCCACCTGGCATTCCGCCCACAGGCCCGGGTCGATCGCCTTGACCAGCGAGCGGACGCGGACATTCATGTGGTAGCGCAGGAACTGATTCAGCTTGCCCGGATTGTGGCGGGCTTCGTTGGCCAGGCCTCGCAGGTAATCCCGCTTGACCGACACGTCGAGATTCGGGTTGGCCTTGCCCCAGACGTGTTCGTCGAAAGGATCGTCGCCGTCATCCATCTGGGCGATGAACACGAACCACCGATCGTTTTCGTATACGCCGCGAGCCACCTTGCAGGCGTCGTCGTAAATATCCAGCCACACCACGGACTGGTCGCTTCCGGCCGTGGTAATCAGGATTTCGAGCGGCTGCCGCCGTTTCCCCATCGAAGTCTGCAGCTTGTCCAGGACGGGGCGATGCTCTTCTCGCCACTCGTGCAACTCGTCGGCCACAAACCCGTGGAGATTCATGCCGTCTTTCGATTTGGCTTCCTTCCCTAGTTGTTCGATGTATGTCCCGCTGCGAGGGTACACGATCCGATCCTTGTAGATCTCGAATCGCTTTTTGAGTGCCGGCTGCCGGGCGATCATGCGGGCGATTTCATCGGCGACGTACTTGGTCTGCCGTCGCTCCGTGGCGGCCAGGACCAGCTCGGCCCGGGGCTCGGGCGGTTGGTCGCAGCAGGCCAGCGTCAGCATCAGCAGCGCGGCGGTCGGGCTCTTGCCGTTGCCGCGCCCGACCGAATAGTAGCACCGGCGGAACCGGCGCAGGCCATCGTCCCGCCGCCGCCAGCCGAACAGGTTCCAGATGATGAATTTCTGGTATGGAAACAGCATAAACGGCCGGCCGTCGAACTCGCCTGTCGTGTGCTTTTGCAGCTGCATGAAGTCGATCACCCGATCGGCGGCGGCGGAATCGTGATAGATGCCCCGCTTGTTGCCGCTCGCCAGGTCATTAACGTGCCGCTGCACGGCAGCCCGTTCGAGCTCGCCAGCCACCTTGCGACCAGAAAGCACCTCCCGGATGTACTTGTCGATCTCCCGCTTGTGCCTGGAGCGGTACTTAGTCATCGAGCATCGCCTCCAGCGGATCCACTTCTTCGCCGCCATCGCCGAGAGGTTGCAGCCCATTCCGGGAGGTCGGAGTCAGCCCAAATCGATCGCAGAATTTCATGACGCGTTCGCCGTGTGACTTTTCGACCCACACCAGCGGGTGCGCGTACAGGCCACCCTTTTCGCTCATCTCGATTTGTGGCGTGCGAAGCAGCTCGTCTATTGCGTCTCGCCACATCGAGTACACGCGGAAGCCCATTTCCCAGGCCAGGTAATCGGCCTGGGTGAGCAAACCGCGGGCAGCCATGACCGGAGCCAGGCGGAGCCATTCCTGTTTGGCGTCTTCGCGGATTTCGTCGGGCGGCAGTGGGATACCTGGAGGCATCCCGGCGGCCGCTTTCCCGCGATCCCCGCGGCCAGTCCCCCTGAGCGTCTTAATGGCCGGCGAGGTGCGCTTGCGGCCGCTGCGTCCCTTTTTCCCGGCCACCGATCCCCCCCCCCTCTATTTTTCGACAAAAAACACGCGCGTTTAGAGAGGCGGTTTCGGGGCGATTCCCCGGTGTCTCGACCTCCCCCCCCTGGCCTGACGATCACCGCCGCCGGTCGTCCTCCCGCAACTCCCAGGAGTAGCGCGGGAACCGTTGTCCCGGGATCCAGGCCATCTCGATCGATCCCTCGGCTTCCTGCGTGAATGGATCCTTCACGTGGAAGGTCCTGCCGTCCGGCAGTCGCATCATGTCACCAGGCCGCAGCGACTGCAGCACCTGGGTGAACAACATTTCCTCGTCCTGAACAGCGGCCAGGCGACGATCAAACGCCTCTTCCAGGCGGAGGATTTTCTGTGTGAGCAGATCCTTTTCCGCCTGCGTCAGTATGCGAGCCATGAGACCTCCTCTGATTGCCGAATCCGCCGTCCTCCTGGACGGTCTTGCGGCTGTGACACCGGTGACATAATGGCTGATGGTTCTGGCGATCCCAGAACAGAGTGGGATCGCCCCGATGTGGCACGATGTGGTCAACGACCGTTGCCGGCGTGATTCGCCCGCGGTTCCGGCACTCCCGACACAGCGCGTTCGCGGGGGTCGCCAGGAACGCCGCCCGGTACTTCCGCCAGCGTGCGTCGTAGCCTCGCTGCGTGGCTGTCGGCCGTCTGTCGACTGGCCGGTGTCGTCCGTTGGCCCTGCGCTGGGGTGACCGGGGCATTCATTTTGCCTCCAGTTCCTGGATGACTCGCTCCGCGTCCTGGTGGAGTTCTGGGGCTGCGTCGGCAGACCTGACGGCCTTTGCCAGGCGTATCACCGCCGGGGCGACTCGCAACAGCCGTAAGGCCAGCGAGGAACCTCCGGCAGCCGCGGCCGATCCGACCAGCCCCACAGCCTCGATGCCCAGGCCTGCCAGCACGCCAGCAAGTATCGATGTGATCACAGTTGTCTCCCTGCTCTTTCCCGAATCCGAAAAGCGGAAAAATATTCCCAGACGTCAGGCGGCGGGGCCACGCAGCCGCTGGTAACCCGCCAGCAACTTAGCCGCCAGGCGTGACCGTTCGGTCAGCCAGGCCGAGATCATCGTCACCATGAGGCCCGAGTGATTTCCGGAATCGGGTAGGTCACTCTGGGACGGTTCCGGCGGCAAGGGGACACTGACAGGATCCGGCGCCGAAAGGGTTGTCGGGCGTTCCTCCCGGGGTGGATCCTGCAATGTGGCTGCCATGACGCCCACCTGGTACCGCTCGGGCTGCGTGCGCTGGAATGTTACCATCACCTGGTATTGCTGCAGGTCTTCCAGGAAGTGTGACGTGGCGAGCTCCTCGACTTTTTTCAGGACAAGTGCCGATGTCAGTCTCTGGTTAGTGACTGGTATCAGCACATGCACCAGCACGGGCTTCGCCGCGACCATGGACGCGGCTTCGAAGTTGCGGAATGCGTACGGTTCAGCAACTTCGGCGATCAGTCTGGTGCGCACTTTGCCGGGCAGCTTGCGTTCCGCCAGCTCGCGGAGCACGCGATCCGCATCCAGGGCCGCCTTGCGACGCAACTCGGGAGCGAATCCGGTCAGTTCCTTGACGCAGACAACAATCGTTACGCCATCGAATGTGGATTCGGTGTCAGCATCGGCAGCGGCCGGAGGAAACTTTCCCTGGACCTGAGCTTGCAGGGTCGCGCAGCCGCACAGCGCCACGGCTACCCAGGCTAACACGAATATGGCCAGTACGACTCGCAGAATCGCCTGGACTCGCATCTGATTCAGCTCACTGTTCGACAGTGGCTTGTTCTCTCGCCACCGCGTCACGCAATCCACACCATGCATGATCTCACTCATTGTCATCAGTCTCCCACCTCAATGTGCCCTGAATGTGCAAGGCTGGGATATAAGACACATCGCCAGGCGATGCGGTTTCAGCTGCTTCTTGTATAATTTCCGAGGCGAGTGCGCCGCAGCCCGCCCGGAGAGCCTCAACCGAAGCGAAGGAACAAAACCACCGATCCCTGTCAATCTTGGTTCCGACCCCGCACCAATTGGCGATTGGCACCGTCACGAAGGATCGCAGCAGTTGACGCGGACTGGCATATTTATTACCAACCCGATCAATGAACCACTGCACCACCAGGGATCGATCCACCCGGGGATCGGACAGGCGGAACCAATCGACGCGGCAACCATTGCGCAGGTATTTATCGAGTGGGTATAGCTGTACCCCACGGCCCTCGACGGCTTCGGCGACGAACAGGCGTCGCTTGATCCAGACAGCAACGGCAACGTGCGAGTAACGTGAAGTGGTCCACAGGCGGATCACTCTCGTGTACAATGCGTTGCCTCTGAAGAAGAGGAAATCGCCGTCCTGGATTTGTTTTTTTGCTTCGTGGTACAACATTCGCTGCCCCAGAACCTAGCCGCATCGTCCATGATGCGGCCAGGCCGTTGGAGCGGTCGACCGCGTTTATAATCGCGTGAGAGTCGCGCGAGAGTCGCGCGTTCCCTATCGCAGGAGGCGACATGTCCGTGACAAATCTCGCTGGCGAAAAAATCGATCTGCCGCAAGACCCGATGACCTTCCGGCATCACCTGGAACAACATTGGGCCAAGGGGAGGCCGCACCGCTGGCGTCAACTGGCCATCCTGAGCCTGGTCGGCGATGGCTGGGACGTGCCCTCTATCGCCATGGCAATGGGCCTGCACAAGGGGCACGTGTACCGTACCCTCGCCAGGGCACGCACCGACCTGCAATTGCTGGCGGCGAACGGGACTCCCCGAGAACGATAACGATCATGATTTGCAAATCTGACAAACAGCGGCCATTGAAATTGACGAATTTTCAATGGCGCATCCTCCGGCTGCTGCGTGTGTTCGGGCCAACGGATTACGATGGCCTGCGAGCCCGCTGCCATCGGGCACGGGCGGTGAAGAAGGCAGTCTACCGCCTGCGCACGCTCGGACTGGCGTCGCGGGTGTCGTTAGGTGTTTACGATGTGTCCGACCAGGGACGCGAGTTATTCCGCGTCGACCACCAGCAGGCAGCCTCGGACCAGTTGCAGTAGCGAGTGCAACTGCCCCATCGTCGAGACCGCCAGGCCGATGCCAATCGGCCAGTGCGGCTCTTCTTCCTCGATGCCACTCTGCGTGATTTCGCACATCCAGACACCGCCTCCCAGCGGCAGCACGGACACGTACGTCCTGCTGTCCGAGTCCTCGAACGGCAGCCAGCACCAGCGGCCGTGCTCGATGTCGTGCGGCCACTGGCCGGGGGCCGCTCCCGACGCGGCCAGGGCTTCCTCCGTGATCGCCTGGGGGGACTGGTAGCGGTCGAGCTCCTGCTGGAGCCGCTTGCGCATTTCCGCCTTGGCGGAATCAGGAAGCTCGCGAATCACGGAATCGGGCACCGTCATCAGGATGCGCGTGCACGAATCCAGGACTCGCATCCTCATTCGCGGGGCATCGTCGCTGACGCGGGAAAATAGCTCATAGAACACGTCGTCAATGTCCACATCAACTTCCGCGACAATGTCGACGGACTTTTCTATTGTGCATCTCATTTCTCTGGCTTTCTTAAGAAAAGTTCCAACGAGTGCCTCACCTCAACAGGTGAGGATTACCCTGCACCTTCACGACCTCTTCTAGGTGAATTTCGGGATACGCCTGCTTTTTGATGGCTTGGATGATTAGATCCCCGATCGCTTCCTTCGCGGATCGCCCTACCCCAGCAATCAGGAACGAGTCAACAAACCGAGCCTTCCAGTACCCACGAATCCCGCGGCGAAAATCAGGTGCGATTCTCATGATCTTGATTTGCATTCGTTCTCCCACCTTTCATTACCCGATGACGCCAGATTTAACGGACTGGCCTCCGCGATAAAACGTGCCCGGTCGACCGCCGACCTCGAACACCATCACGCAGTTGACGCCGAGCGGCAACTGAGTGATCTCCGGATAGAATTCGCCATTCTCGCCAACGAAACCGTAGCGATGGCGGTACGGTTTGGTGGCAAATTCCCGCCAGTGCGATTCAGGATCGTTGTATCTTTCATAGGGCTGCCGAATCCGCTTCGGCAGCTCGGCCCAGCCGAGCGTCAGCGAGTCGCTGTTCTCGATATCGCAGATTCTTTTCCATTTCGGGTGCTTCTCGCACCATTCAGCGGCCACCTGGAACATTCGGTGTTGTGTCAGCTTTCCCATCTGGTCAGTTCTCCTCTGAATGTGTTCGTTTCCCCCAGAGGGCATCTCCGAGAAAAAGAGGCAAGGTCGAAGGCGTGTCCATCTCGGCCAGCTCCGCCTCGAACTCTGCCGCGTCGTCCGCTTTGTGCACCGCGATGCGATGCACGAACACAAAACAATCGATCCCGCGTTCCGTGGTGCCACGCCACACCCGGCAGGGTACGCCGTCGAGCGTTGTAATTTCGTCGGTTGACTCAATCTGGATTTTCATGGTGTTCCTTTCGTTTGCTGTTGTAGAATCACGGTGGCCCGGCCACCTTATTCCTTTCCGGGGTAAGCCAGACAACTGCGTCTGTTCGCAGTCGGCCGGGCCTTTCTATTCGATCCGAGACCGCTGCGCGGCCAGTGGATCAACCAATTCCATCACGTAGCTGGCCATGGCAACGCTTGCTGCCACGCAGATGTCGTCGCCCCGGGTCAGGCCGGTGTGTAGCTGCACCACAAAACTCTGGGCGACCCGCGCACGATCCTGCAGGCTGCATCGTAAATTTTTGTCGAGCCATTCCTTCAGTGTGGCATCGGCTCCGTTTGCCCAGGCCCGTTGCTGCGCCTCCGGGAGCGAGCTGAACTGAGGCAAGGGAGTCCCCGACGCGTCACGCCAGTCCAGGGACTCCGCGTAGGCGGCGTAAGCCGCCTTCGCCAGGTGATGGTACCTCATTGCAGCACCTCCGACTTGGGGTGCTCCCAGAACCGGTGCTTCTGTGTCATCCCCTGCAGCAGGAAGGCATTGCAGCGAACTCGCGTCAGCATCACCTCTACTGCCTGGTCTATGCGGAGGCCTTGCAGCAGGTCCGCTAATTCCACGGCCGCCGCGTTCAGCCGGTCCCAGCCTTTGTAATCCAGACAGGTGTCTTTCGTCTGCGATTTACGTCTCCACAGCCAGATCCGCGTCTCCTTCGCCGCTGCCGCGAACTGCTCGTGTGTGGTCCGCAATCGCGTATCGGCCTCGAACGGTTCTTTCGCTTTCAGCACTGAGCATTCCGCCAGAAACAGATCAACCTCATTACGGCTGATCCATAACTGCAGTGCTTGTGTTTTCGCTTTTGGTGAAGTTTTCGTGCTCATCATTCCCCTCTCGGTATCAGAGATCGATAAATAGCATGCAGCAACTCGATGAGCTGCTCCATCGTCCGGACCGGCAAGCCGATGGCGGTCGGGTAGTTCGGCTCCTGTGGCTCGTGCCTGTCTCGCTGGCTGATATCCAGCATCCACTCATGATCCGCCAGTGGCACCACGGACAGATGCGTCACTACTTCCCCGTCGACGACTGGCGGCCAACTCCACCGCCCCAGATTGTTGTCCTTCTCGGCTCCCGATCGCCGCAACAGTTGCTCCGTAATCAGATGCCCGCAGGCCCGCTTAACTCGTACCATTCGCGTTCCCTTTCCAGTTTGGCCGGATGTCCGGCGGCTTCTCCCTCACCCGCGTCGCGGCGATCGCCGACGCGGCCCGTAGTTGTTCGATCACTTCCAGCGACAACATGGACGGTGTCGCTGCCACCACTGCCGTTAAGGGAGCGTCGGCGGCATCCAGTTCCGTGTCGGCCCACTCGTCGCAGTCCTCTTCGACCGCTTCCCGTTCCCGTTCCCGGGCCTCGCGGTCAAGCTTCGCGATCATGAGTTGTGCCGCTTCGTCATCTCGACCAGCGGGCCTTGTCCGCCACGTTTTGCCGTACGGGTCTGTCCCGCCGCGCAGCAGTTTCGTGAGCATCCCGGCCGGATTGGCGAGCGTCTTCGAGCGGCCCAGATTGATCATCAGCGCGAAGAACGCGATCCGTTCGAGCGGCAGGTCCCTGAGGATTCCGGCAGCGACAGCTTCCCGGTACCGGGCCTCGATGGCCGCCGGATCCCGGAATTCGCCCCGCCTCAAGTCCCGGAAAGAAAATCTCTTCAGAGAACCATCAAGACCATCCTGGACCAATGGTCCCATGGTCTCTTTCAGTTGTGGCTCCTTATGGTCTTTATGGTATGGATCTATGGTATGGTGTAAATGTCCGCGCTTTTGTCCGGGGTTGTCCGCGCTTTTGTCCGGGGTGTCCGCGCTTTTGTCCGGGGTGTCCGCGCTTTTGTCCGGGGTGTCCGGGGTTGTCTCTGGGGCAACTGCGGAGCGGCCCGACCGAATCTTTTCTTCCAACTGCTCAATCCCGGCAATCCGGTCCAAGTCGCCGGCCTCTGTCTCGGCCGTCAGCATCGGTCCAGACAGTCGGATGGCGGAGTAGATCGCCTGCATGTCGAGCTCGAACCGCGACGGGCGGCCGTCGCGGTCCTCGATCGTGATGTATCGGCCCGACTGTTTGACGGCGTTGATCCGCCGCCGCAGCGTGCGTTCATTCACGCCCATCTGTTCGGCGATGAGGGCCGCCCGCAGCTCCAGGACGATTGTCCCGTCAGTGTCGGCTCGGTAACCGGTCCCGAGTTCCCGGGCCTGCCAGTAGATCCGCACCAGGACCCGCAGCAGGTCCCGCTCGGGTTTGCTGATCAGGGCGATCTGATCGACCGCCCGGAACAGCGAACTTCTCTGAAAGGGCAAATCGAGTTGCGTCATCGTGACAGCCTCCATCATGCTAAGCGGCAGCCGCCGAATCCTGTTCCGCGTCAACAGCCGACCGCAGGTCGTCCGCGATCATCTGTTGGATCCGCTCCCACACCTCTCGTCGGTAGAACTTCAGCTCCGTCGGCGCGGTGATCCCCAGGCGAATCTTGTCGCTGCGGATATCCACTACGCAAATCTCGATCCCCAGATCGGGGATCAGCACCGATTCAAATCGCTTCCGAGACAACACCAGCATGACAGACTCCTTCCGTTGAAATTCCGATACAGATCGATAAACAAAACAGAACTACCGCGGTCGCAGCCTGCCAGAAACGCGGCACCGCCGCACACCCTGGCGGCGGTGGTCGCGACGTCGCTGGCGTTGACTCCGATGCTTGGCTAAGCTAGACCGCACCCGTCCAGGGCGGTACGTCCGGATCGAGGTCGGCATATCGTTCGACCTGCGAGCCAGAGTGACTGACTTCAGCATCGCGGCCGCCAGCAGTTGCAAATTGGTGAGCATTGTTGGTTTCATGTCGCCTCCGTAAAAATCACAAAATAACCAGAACCAGGACACCCAGTGCGATCGCCAGTCCGAGCACCACCGCAGCCAGGCAGGCCTGCACAAGCCCGATCTGCCGCAACTGGCAGCGTTGCTCGATCAACTGCGCCGCGAGCTCGGCGTATCTGTCACGTTCCTGCATGAGTTCACTCCTGTCGTGAGTCCTGTTCGTGAACGAGGCCCTGCATTTTCTGCAGCAGCTCTTGAGTAGATCGCAGAGACTCGCGGCTCTCAGCAAGTCTCTGGCGGATATCGTTCAGGTCTTTTCGCAAATAGAATTCCACGAAGAGTTCTGCGAGGCCGAACCCCACAATGAACCCCACCACCGAAAAAAGTACGCGATACAGAATCTCCACGATCGGATTTCCTTTCATTGTGAATAACTCACGAACTCTCGACGCGGCTCCGCGTCGAGGTCCGCCCACCGCACCGAGCGGCGGAGCATGCGCTTGGACGGCGAACCAGGCACGCGGGCCGTGACGATCGCGTAGTGCGGAAACACTTCCTCGACATGCACCTGGCGGTACCTGCCGTTCAGCTCCGCGTAGGCCCACGAGCCCGGGCGGAATGGCGGGGAAAACTTCACTTCGGTTGAGTCGTATTGAGAGACCACCTCTTGTCTCGGAGCTTGACGAACGGCCCCTCCGACAGCGGCCGGACCAGCGTGTAGCGATCGAGCCCGGTCAGCGTCTTCAATTCGTCGAAGGTCTTCGGGCCGTCCTGCATGACTTGCTCCAGCAGCTCGACGCGCCGCTGTTGTTCCGGCGAGCGTTCTTGCCCGGACGACGCGGACCGTCTCGACCGGGCTTCGGATTTTCCCTCTTTGCACGCGGCCACCTTGAGCAATTGCCGCAACGCGGCCAGCTCGGCCTCCGTCTCCTGGATCTGTGCCTCGATGGCGTCGACCCGGAGACTGCGCACCAGGTCAATCGGCGTCACTTCCTGCATTGGATACTCCTTTCAGTGATTGAAAAATAACTCCAGTGGTCCAGGCGGGAGTCGAACCCGCATGCGGTGTCCGGATTTGCAGTCCGGATACCGCCCTTCCCCAAGCCGGGCCAAACCACCTAATCCCAGTCCCCCAGCTTCAGCCATTGATCCACGCGCCGCAAAACGTCGCTATCGCTGACTGGTGGGGCTCCGTGTCGTCAAGGGGCGGGATTTACACAGATCGTTCCAGCGGTCGTACACAGACCGCAGGGCCTCGCCGCACGGCGGCTGCGAATTGTTTCTGCTCTTCAGTCATGATTCTTTCCTTTCAAAAACAAAAATGCCCCGCTGGGACGTGACGGGAACCGGCGGGGCGAGCCCGGCAACGCACCGGGTCACATCAGTGTTAAGTGTGTTCATCCGGTCTCGTGAAAGCAGTCCGGGACCGGCAGATTCTCCACGGCCTCCAGGACGATGCGGGTGGGGTTGTAGTAATTCTGGGCGTTCACGCCGCCCAGTCGGTGCCCAAGAATCCAGGCTCCGACGCCTGGCCAGCGATCCGTGTAGGCGGTGTTGCAGGTTTTTCGCATGTCCTCCATGACTGCCGTCGCGGATATCCCCGCAGCCTCCTTCAGCTTGCGCCAGTGGCGCCGGATCGTCGACTTGTTCGTCGCGGTGAAGCCGGGAAAAACACGCTGCGATTGCGACACGGCCCGCAGGGCCTGCAGATGCGACCTGGCGGCTCGATGCAACGGCACCCGCTGCAGCTTGCTGGTTTTGGTCGCCGCGAAGGACACCGCCCCGCAATCTCGATAGCTGAAATCGATGTCGTCCCACGTGAGGCTCAGCAGGTCGAACGTGCGGGGACCGCAGCAGAAATGCGTCACCAGGATTGTCCGCCAGGTCAACGCCGCATGCCGCCTCGGCCAGGACTGCAGGTTGCAGGCCTGATACAGTCGCGAGAGTTCCTCCTGGCTGAAGATGTACGGCAGCTTCTTGGTTTCCTTCAGTTCCTGCGGAAACAAAAAGTATCCGCAGGCCCCCAGGCCTCCCGGGTTGTGGCTGTCCGCCGGCCAGCATTGCCGCACCATCGCCCGTAACGTGCGGAATTTCTTGTTGATCGTCGCCGACGAGCGAAATTGGCCCCGGTACCGCTCCTGCTGCAGTTGTTCGCGGAACTCGAACAGTTGCACGCGTGACAGACATGCAATGGGCGGATCGTCCGTGAGTCGCTCCCAGTCCGAGAGCAGCGTGTGGTACTCGGCAATGGTCTTGGCCGCGCGGCCGGACATCTCGGGCCGCATGCGGGCTAAGAACATCTCCCGCAGCGTCATGCGAGAGTATGACCGATCGGGCGGCCCCTGGTCCTCGGGGGAATACAGGCGAAGAGAACAGACAGCGGACATAGACTACGACTACCTCCAGAAAAGGAATCCAACCAGGCCGTGCAGCATGCGATGCCGGAAACTCCCTGGGGTCCTCCGTGTGATTGGACTGGGGGTCAACTCCTGATAACTCGGATAGGTGCTCGCGAATATGGTCCGGGAGAAACCCGGTTGCAATCCCCGACATGTCGTCGCTCTCCCGAAAACACGTGAATTACGTAATGATTTTTCGCGTCATGCGGTCGAGAGCAGGCCCCCTATGACAGGTTCTGTCACAGGAGTCGGGAGCATTCCTCGTGCGCGTGCCTGGGAAACACGCGCACGAGGAAACGGAATCACCGGGCAAGGAAACCGAAACAGCTCCCGTGAAGGCCAGTCGTTCGAAACATCCCGGACGGAAAAGCTCAAAACGGGACCGGCGTAAACTTTCAACCACAAACTGGGAAAGCCTCACACCCGACAGGCATCACGAAGATTAGTCGAAGCGATTTGCTTTCCGTCACTCTCTCACCCTTTCGACGGGGTGGCTGGCAAGTTCAGCACGCACAAAATAAACAAGGTCGCGAGCAAATTGCAAGCGACCTTTGAAAAAAATCCGGAAAGCCGTGAATCACTTCGGCAGCAGCACGCTCGATTGTTTGGCGACTTTACCATCAGTGAAATTTACGAACGCGGCGGATTCTTCACTGTTGGACCACTGTAGCACCTTGGAAACTCCTAGGTCCGCCATCACGATGTAGCCGTCACCCAGCACTTGAATGACTTCCTGTTCCGTCATTCCTTACAGCGCCCCGGAATAAGTGTCCGGTGCGCTATGTGGCAACCTGGAGAAAAGAAAAAGGCGGGAGAGGTTCGAAAGCCAGCCAAGGAAGCGGACGGAAAGCATCGGCAGCAGCCGTGATTCAAACGCTGTTGGCCAACCCCGCTACCCTTACGGCAGCGGCCTCATCCCACCTGATTACCAGCAAAACATCGCTTTTCTCAAGCGACCCCGACGGGGCTCGAACCCGCAACCACCGGATCGACAGTCCGGTACTCTAACCAATTGAGCTACAGGGCCAAATAACACACGCCAATTTTAGCGTTTAATTCTTCGTCGTCAATAAATTCGGACGATTCCTTGCTGGACTTGACCCATTTTCAGGGATTGCACAGGATGGTCTGTGAATCCCGAGCATGCCGAACTTGGGCCGGAATGCCGTTTTACAGCATCGATTCGGCAAATGCAATTGCGTCGTTACGATAATAGCTGCATTGAATCGTGGAATATCCCTGGGAAAGGATGGCGGACCCGTGCCGGTTTTACTGGAGAGAACTCGGTTCGCATGGCAGATCGCCTGGGTGGTCTTGATCTGTCTGCCGGGGTGTGGGGAGCAGCAGAGGCCAGAGCGGCCTGCCGTGTCGCAACCTCTGGAGCGGGTTGACGGACATCCGTCGGAGGGTCGCGAGGCGGGTTGGGAATCTGCACCCCCACGGCCCGATGCCTTGGAGGCGTATTCCGGGGGGCAGGAATCGAACCACTCTTCTGCCGAGCAGGTCCCGGTTCCTCCCCTGGCGAGTGTGCCCGAACGTAATGTGGACGAGCAGGCGTTGCGGGAAATCGGCATCGAGGTGTTTCGTTCGCGCAGCCTGATCTTACTGGTGGACCAGGTGAGTCCGGAGGAGCGGATTGAATTCGCTCAACTGCCTCATCTGGTGGATGCTTGGATCGAGTGGTTGGCCGGGGCTTATCCCGAATTACTCCGGCAAGCGGAACGCGAGACGTTGCTGCCCTTGACGGGGCATGTCATGCGGGAGCCAGCGTTGTTCGTGCAGGCTGGCCTGTTGCCCGAGGAGTTGGCCGATCTGAATCATGGGAAGGATCGGGGCCGCGACTTTTGGCTGGTGGATCAACCGACCCATTACTATCGTAGGCACCTGTTGTTGCATGAAGCCCTGCATTGTGTGATGAATGCGCGTCCGCATCAGTGGCCGGTCTGGTATCTGGAGGGGATGGCCGAACTGCTGGCGATCCACGAACGGGACGGCGCGGGGCGGACGGCATTTGCCCTGATGCCGGGCAAGTCACACGTCGAAGGAGGTTTTGGACGAATCGGGCTGCTGCGCGAGGAGGTTCGGGCGGGTCGATTTCGGACACTTACCGACGTGCAAAAACTGGATTTCGGTAATTTTTATCCGCACAAAACGTCGTATGCATGGTCGTGGGCCTTCTGCTATTTTCTGTCGCGACATCCCGCAACCGCGGAGGACTTCACAACGTTAACATCCGCTCGGCAGAGCCGCGACTTTCATTCTCGGCTCAAGCAGCTATTGTCCCGGGAGAGTTCGCGTCTGGAAGCAGACTGGGCCGTCTTTCTGAACAATCTGGTGCCCGGGTATGATTTCGAGAATTCGCGAATTCACTGGAATGCTCCCGACGCGGATGATGCAGAGCCGCCGGGAACAACGCGAAATTTTTCGGTGCAAGTGAATCGTCACTGGCAGAACAGTGGAATATCGGTGACTGCCGGAACTCGCTATCGGATTTCGGCAGAGGGTCACTATGTGCTGGGAGTCGATCCCCTTCCCTGGGAAAGCGAGCCACAAGGGGTTTCGCTCGCGTATGTTTCCGGTCGCCCCCGGGGCGAACTGCAGATGGTACTGTATCAGCCGGGCGATTCCTCTCCCGCCAGGGATTTTGGGTTTACAACCGTGATCCCCGTCGGGCGACAACGGGAGTGGCAGGCACCGACTGATGGCACACTGTTTTTCCGCATCAACGAGATTCCCTCTGAGTGGGGGGATAATACAGGCCCGTTGCGAGTCCGTGTGATGCAGCCCTGAAGCCTGCCGTTAAATCGGCTCTCCCTCGGCATCGGTCGTGGAGGTGCGTTCCCGCGGGGCAGGTCTTTATACTACACCGACTCCTCCGCGGAGAGTCCCTGCGGCCGTGTGCAGGGAAACGTGAATCATGGGGAACGCGTGCCCCGTGACCGGGACGGATGCTTGATGTCGTTTCTACTTTACTCTTGAGGCAATGTTGACATGTTGAAGACGATTGAATGGGTGGGAGACGTGAATGGGTATTTGCGGCTGCTGGATCAAACCGCGCTCCCCTGTGAAACCCGGTTTGTGGATTGCCACGTCCCCAGCGAAGTTTATGCGGCCATACAACGGTTGTGTGTCCGCGGGGCTCCGGCGATAGGTGTCGCCGCAGCCTATGGGGTGTTGACCGGCTTGCGAGATCTGGAGTCCGTCGATCGCGCCCGCATGGTTCACCAGATCGACTCCGTCTGCAATTATCTGGCAGAGAGCCGACCGACCGCGGTGAACCTGTTCTGGGCACTGGATCGCATTCGTAATTTATCGGCGCGGTTTCCCCAGGCAGCAGCCGACGAACTGCGCGCACGCATCCTCGACGAGGCCCGAGAGATCGAAGAGGAGGATCGCCGCATGTGCGAGGCGATGGGTGCCTATGGAGCCGAACTGATTCAACCGGGCGACGGTATTCTGACTCACTGCAACACCGGAGCCTTGGCCACCGCTGGTGAGGGGACAGCCCTGGCGATAATATTTGCGGCTCACCGGCAGGGGAAGCAGATTCATGTCTTTGCGGACGAAACGCGCCCGCTACTGCAGGGTGCCCGTCTGACGGCATGGGAATTGATGCAACGGAACGTTCCCGCCACGCTGATTTGTGATTCCATGGCCGGCTGGGTGATGCGGGAAGGCCGCGTCCAGGCAGTCATTACGGGGGCCGACCGCATCGCTGCCAATGGGGATGCGGCCAACAAAATTGGTACCTATTCCCTGTCGGTGCTGGCCCGCGCCCATGGGATACCGTTTTACATCGCAGCTCCTTCCAGCACATTTGATCTCAGCCTGGAAACAGGGGCCTCGATCCCCATCGAACAGCGCGCGAGCCGGGAAATCACCGAAGGTTTCGGCAAGCAAACCGCACCCTCGGGAGTGGAAACCTACAATCCGGCGTTTGATGTGACCCCCGCGGAAAACATTACGGCCCTCGTCACCGAAAAAGGGGTGATTCAACCGGTGACCCGGGAACGGATTTCGCAGCTATTGACGTAACAGGCAACCCGGAAACCGGGAAGCGCGATCCTGGCAAATTTTCGCGAGCAACTTAAGGCAAGTCCTCCACACTGGCAAATCCAGTGGCGCACAACGTGGCTTGGTGTGTGTTTACCGATTCGAACTCCCGTGGAAGGTGGTTCCATGAATTCCCGTCCGATCGTCCCTGCTGGTTGCCTGGTTTTCGAGGACGAGCGTTTTCAGCAGCACCGGACGGGGCGACATGTGGAAACGCCCCAGCGGCTGGCCGAAATTCGCCGCCGCCTGGCAAATCTGGATGACGGGAACACGCCAACGGCCTCCGCGCGGATTACCTCGAACCCGCTTCAATTTTCCGCCGCTCCGGAGACCTGGGAGACCACTGCGGACGAATGGCAGGCGATCCTGGCCGTGCATCCCGCGGAATACTTGCATCGCCTGGAGCAGTTTGCAATTCACGGGGGAGGAAACTGGGATGCAGACACCGTCGTCTCGGGGGAATCCTACAACGTGGCCGTGCTGGCGGCCCGGACGGCCCTGCAAGGGACCGATGCCGTGCTGCGGGGGCGTGCCCGAACGGCGGTCTGCCTGGTGCGTCCTCCGGGGCATCACGCGTTGCGTGATTCGGCGATGGGCTTTTGCTTGTTAAACAACGTGGCGATCGCAGCCCGGCATGCAAACCGCGGGCACGGCTTACAGCGGGTGTTGATCGTGGACTGGGACGTGCATCATGGAAACGGGACGCAGGAAATTTTTTACGAGGATGGACAGGTCTGGTATTATTCGGTCCATCGCTCTCCGTTTTATCCTGGTACGGGAGCGCGGGAGGAGACAGGGGCCGGACGCGGGTTGGGGGCCACACGGAATCTGCCCCTCCCCGCCGAAACATCTCGCGTGGACTATCTCCGCCAAGTCACCGCCGACCTGACGGAATTCGCGGCAAGCTGCCGCCCCGATCTGGTGCTGATCAGCGCCGGGTTCGATGCGCATCGGCTGGATCCGATAGGATCACTGGGGCTGGAAACGGACGATTTCCGCACCTTGACGCAACTCGTGATGCAGATCGCTCAAACCCATTGCCAGGGCCGCATTGTCAGCCTGCTGGAAGGGGGCTACCATCTGCAGGCCCTGGCGGAGAGCGTCGCCATTCATGTCCTGGAACTGGCAGGACCGACACCGGTGGAATGAACTTCACCGGGAAGTCCCACGCCAACAAGGCAATCGGATTCACACGTTCGCGCGGCATCCCGTTCAGACGAAAGCGGCACAAACGCGGCAAGATCGGGGAGCGCCCGCGATCAGGACGGGGAATCGGTCGCGGTGGCGGCAAATTCGAGTCGTGTGGTTACCTGGCCATCGACAACGATTTTGCCAATCATGAAGAAGGCATCTCCCAGCCGTTCCGTGATTTCCACATGAATATTCGCGGTGTCTCCGGGACGGACCATGTGACGAAATTTCACGTTGTTCATCCGGGTCGCCACGGGAACCTTTTCCCCTTCCAGTTCATGCTTGCGGGCGATGAGAATGGCCGAGGCCTGCAGGGCCATCTCGCATTGCAGTACGCCCGGCACCAAAGGGAAATCGGGGTAATGTCCCTTGAACACATCGAGGTCCGGGTTGAGATATTTGGTGGCGTGAATCGAGTCCGGGGTGATTTCCAGCACTTCGTCGATCCACAGGAAAGGCTCGCGATGAGGGATGCACTTCTTGATTTGTTCGAGGTCCAAAATTGACTCCTGAAAATTCGCAACGTGAAAAGCGAAGGGATCCTGCCTGCTGCACGGAGAGACGAATTCGTTCCTTCCCTGTTGGCACAACACGGGGCATGACCAGCCGTGTTCTCCCATATCGCGCCTGGAAAATCAAGGGCTGGGTTGCAGGCAGGCAAACGGAGCTTCGCGATTCGAGTTTCCGCGCGGTTCCAGCCGCACGCGCCAGCCCAGGCGTAATAGCCGCGCAAACTGCCTGTGACTGTGCGGGGCTGGTTAGGCGAAATCCGCCGCGACTTTATGCATGCCGTGTTATGAGACTCCCACTTCGCGCAAGGCTTGGATGACGCTGTCATGAACCTGCCCGTTGGTGACGACAACACCCCGGTTTTCCGTGAGTTCCGCTCCATGAGTGAATTCGAGGGGGCGGCCTTGCACATCGGTGACGGTGCCACCGGCTTCTTCAATCACCAGCACCCCCCCGGCATGGTCCCAGATTTTTTCGCGATAACCGGCGCGGGTGGGCAACCGCAGATAAATATCCGCTTCGCCGCGTGCCACCACGCAATATTTGGCCTGACTGTCGAGACGCGCGGGTTGATGCGTAATCCCCAGCAATTCCGCAACCTGGGCGGAATGGCCATGCGAACTGTGCCCCGATTCCACCGATTCGCAGAACCGCATCTTGCGGGTGTCACTTTCCGTGCTGACATGTACCGGTTGGGCGGAGCCAGATTGCCAGATCGTGCGGACCTCCGCTCCCTGGCCGCGAATCGCGGAAAACAACAGCCCCGCTTCCACACCACCGTTCCCTTCCGCGGAGGCTCCCAAATTCGGGCAACCGACGGCTGCCACCACGATTTGCCCCTGCACGATCAACGCCAGCGAGATCGCGTATTGTTCCTTGCGTAAGAACCCCTTGGTGCCATCAATGGGATCGAGGGTCCAGAAACGATCGCAATAGGTTTTTGCGGAGCAATGATCAATCCAGGCGAATAATTGCTCGTCGTCTGCAACAATGCCCGCCCCCCGTAATTCCTCGTGAATCGCCTGCCGGAAGGCCGTCTGCTCGGGCAGCCGGAGTTCGCCGGCATCTTCCTCGCCGATGATGGGATCGTGAGGGAAGGCCTGCGACAACAGCCGGGCCACAATGGCCTGCGAGGCGTAGTCGGCGATGGTGACTGGGCTGCGATCCGCCTTTTCCATCGAATTCGGAGCGATCTTGGATTGTACTGAGCGACACACCCGTGCCGCCTCCGAAACCGCCTGCAACGCCACTTCCAGTTCCTGTCGATAATTTGCACTCATTGCCTGCCTGCTCCTGCTGCTTGTCGTGTCGCGTACCCCGTGAAGACAAGGCTCCGTCGTCCCTTTCAAAGGGGCTGGACCTGCTCGGCTCCACGGCGACGCAGGATGGTCTCCTCAAGGAGGGAATCAGCCATGCCGATGCCGCTGGGGCGAGTATAGTGGCCAACGCGGGGCTTGTCACGGTTGCTGCAGACGTCGTTCGAGACCTCACCTGGGCAGACTGACCGCAGGCATGGCAGAGTGCCTCCCAGCTTCAGATGCCGCTGGATTCACTGAGGGCAGCCATGGCTTCTTCACGAGTTGCGTAGTAGGGCCATAACTTGAACAGGCTCATCCCTTTGAGTACATCATACATGTTGTCGTTGGCGGAGCAGATCGCCACCTTTCCCCCGCGATTTTTGCGTTCCCTGCCTAACATGATCAGCGCGCCGATGAATTCGGAACCGAAATACGCCATATTGCTCAAGTCGATCACGAGAAACAGGCAACTGCTGTCGGCGACCAGAGTCCGCACAAAATTGCATTCCATCTGCAAATCCGCGTAACGAAAACTGGCCCCCTGACCATTCGGAATCACAATCAGATGGGGAGGGGATTTGTCGACAGTGAAGATTTTCAGGTGGTCTGCCATCGCAATTGTTTTTGTCCGCTGGGGGAGAACTAGCCAAACTGGGAGAGGTCTCAACTCCTCCTGAATACTCTAAATAACGCCTGAAAGCAACCAGCAACACCACCCAAGCCCGGATTTCTCACCCGGGTCAATCAATCAGGCTTGCTGACTTCGACGAACTAGCCGCGCCCGTCAGGAAGCGAACCAGACTGGGGCCCGGTTTGTCGCAATGCATTGCCAGAATTTATGTTGTGTCCAAGGAGTGCTCGTTGAGGAACCGCCCGACTGGCCCGCTTCCTGACGGGTGCGGCTAGTTTTCTGGGCATTTTCGGGGCAAAATTGACCGCATTGGTAAGTGTGTGAGATCTGTGGGTTAGCTTCTCACCTGAGGAAATACACGAACTTTCACAGAGCGAGCATGTATATAAGCGAACCGCGCCGTGCTGCTTACTGCTGAAGTCGATGCCGGATCGAACGAGCGGCCCCTGCTGGGGAGCCAATGCCGAATTGTCCGCCACCGCGCCCGAGACTCCGAGCCGTACCCGCCATCGTCGGACGTTGGCAAGCGGCTTCTTGAAAAAACCCGGTGCTAGTTTAGCGAGAACGGAGCGGCGTACGCGAAGGGTGCAGCTATTCCCGGGGGCCGGTCAGCGGTTACCCTGGGGATGCACGTCGACGCACGCCAATGTGCCATCCGCCCCCCGGCAGTAGACCAGGTTATTGCAGAGCACGGGGACCGTCCAGCATTGTTCATTCATCACGCGGACTCGCCCCACTTCCCGATAGCCTTGCGGGCTCAGGTCGGCCAGGATCAGTTCGCCCTCATCGCTGGTGATCAGCAGATGTTCCAACGTGGCTGAAACCGCGCCGCATCCCATGCCAGGCTGGGACCAGACCAACCTGCCGGTGGACCATTCAACGCAATTCAGGGTTACGGTTCGCCGGCTATGGGAATTGCCATCGAAACCATACAGATATCCCTGGTGCAATACGCAGGAATTCATGTGATTCCGCATTTCCTTGTTTTGCCACTCAGGCGACAGCGAGACCCCATCGAAATTCAGCAACACGCAACCGATGTTGTAGCCGGTTGAAACAAACAGTTGCCCGTCCTGCCAGAGAGGCGTGGTGGCATTCGTGTTATAGGGGGAAGGCCATTCATGAAAGGCAATTTCCTCCTTCCGGGTCAGGTCGATCACCGACAACCCATCGTTGTTCAAGGCGGCCAGATAGGGTTTCCCCGCAAAGACGAACCGTTCGGGCGTTCCGTAACCGGGCATGTGAGGCTCGGTTTTCCATGTCACCCGGCCTGTCTCCTGATCGATCCCCACGACCGAACCGGCTTCGACCAGCACTTCGTTTCCATGGATCAAGGGGGAGCAGGTGAAGCCCCACTCCGGCAAATCGATCTGAAGTTCCTTGCGCAGATCCAGCAGCCAGACGATCTCGCCGGTTTTGGCATCGAGTTTACGGATTTCCCCTTCGCGGCTGTTCGTGTAGACAAACTCTCCCGCAATGGTGGGCGTCGCCCCCGGTCCTCCTTTATGCAGGTGATTCAGCAAGGCACAGGGATACGATACCGACCAGATCCGCTCCCCCGTTTCGGGGTGCAGACACCAGATGGTCTCGGTGTCCGTCTCGCGTGGGTGGCCCATGGTGAACAGCTTCCCCTGGGCGACACTGACACTGCTGTAACCGATGCCAATCTCCTGCTTCCAGGTGACGGGAGGTTCCATCGACCAGTCGGTACGGTAGCTGTTCTCGCGGGAGATGCCGTCCAGGTGAGGTCCACGCCACCAGGGCCATAGGGCCTCTCCCACGCCGGGAGCCGGTGAAGTCGCGGACTTTGCTTCCTCCGTGTATTCCGAAGCATTCGTGACAACCAGGGCCACGGGGCTCGTATTGCCGCAACCCAGGGCCATGCCTGTCAACAGCAGGCTGAAAAACCAGCCGAAACAACGACACATTCTCGATAATCCTTGTAAACTCCCCACGGGTTGCCAGTCCGTGCGAAGTGAATTCGATGAACGCCAGCACTCCTTGGCGTTTTGCATGGTTAGTCATGCGGGTCTGAGAGTAATCACGGCCTGAGAGAATCCCTGGCGCGGATTCCCAGCCTGGTTCCCCTGGTGTGCCGGGCACGTTGGCCCGAATCGGGCCAGCATAAGCACGGACAGGTCTATAGGATTCCTGTCGTCGGGCACAGGCTTTCCGTAACAGCCAGACACTTGAACGGGTGGACTCGAGCCACCATTTTCGTTTCACTCCATTTTATTAAAATCAACTGATCGCCCCCCTAGTCTGCCGAGACAGAGGGATTCTCCTTCAAGCGATACAGATGCGTGCGAGTTCGCAAATACAGCGAGTCTCCCACGGGCGCGGGGGTCGCCATGCAACCCGCCTCCAATTGATTTTCCGCTACGATTTGCAGGGTATCTCCGGGAGTGACCACAAAACTTTTCCCGTCTTCGTCACAAAAATAAATGCGGCCCGCGGCATACACGGGGGATGCGGTAAACGTTCCCCCCAGCCGTTCCTGCCACAACAGGTCTCCCGTCTCCGCGTTCACGCAGGACACGATGCCGATTTTGTCCGCAATTGTATAGACTCGCCCCTCGATCAACAATGGGGAAGGTTTCGAAGGCATCGACCGGCTCACCACCCAGGGAACATGCGTATCGGTAACATCCCCTCGCGCCTGATGGGGATTGACCGCCAGCAGGCTCCCCTTGCCGAAGCCTGTCCCAATAAACACGCGCTCACCATCGAACAGGGGGCGATTCGCGGTCGAGTGCTGTTCGTAGCGCACCCACCACAACTCCTCTCCCGTCGCGGGATCGTACGCCATGGTCGTCTTCGCATACGGACTGACCAGTTGCTGACGGCCATCGATCTCGTAAATGGCGGGCGTGCCGTATGCCTTCTTTACGTCCCCATTATCCGTGCCGTACAGATCCGGACGATCCTTCTTCCAAACGGTTTCTCCCGTAAGCTTATTCAAGGCAACAAGATACTGAAAATCAAAGCCATCAAAATGCACGATCATCAGATTTCCATGCACAATCGGCGACGAGCCGGGACCACGATAATGTTCGCACGGAAAATCGCGGCGTTGCCATAAGGTCTCTCCCGTCTCCGCATTCAGGCAGGCCGTCCCGTAACTTCCGAAATGGACGTACACCCGGTCCCCATCCGCAGCCACGGTACAGGATGCATAGCTGTTGGTAACGTCGATCTGGCTGGGAGACTCATTTGTGAATAGCAACCGATCGAACAGGATCTGGCCATCCTCGGCTCGCACACAGACCACAAACTGCTCCCGGCCGTCTTCCGTGGCCGTTGTCAGCCAGATTTTGCCCCGTTCCAGCACCGGAGAGGACCAGCCTCGACCATGGATAGGAACTTTCCAGGCTACGTTTTCGGTCTCGGACCAGCGGACGGGGGGACGAGCCGAGGCGGCAATCCCAGTCCCGTTGGGACCTCGAAATTCAGTCCAGTTCTCCTCGCCTGGCACCAGCGAAGGGAACATCCCAAGGAGCAATCCGCACCAAAATGAGGCCCGGGCAAGCATTCCGACTTGAGTTCGCGCCACGTGCGAGAAAGAATGCAGTATCGTCATCGAGTTCACTCACTTTGGGTTTTCGTGGACCGCGAATTCAAACCGACCCCACCCCCTCCAGAAAAGAATGCTTCCCCGAGCTCGGCATGAGGCAACCGGATTATGCCATAAGGGGACCTGTTCCGCGAGTGCCGGGGCCGACCGTGCACAAATTGAGCATACATAACCAGAATCTGATGTCTCCTGCCCCCCGTGTTCGACTATTGCCGAACTTTGCATCATGGCGCCCTCGAAATTGACTCCCCCCCAGGCTGCCGCTCTGCGAGAACGCATTGCCCGGGAAGCGGCCCGCTTGCTGGCCCGCGGCAAAGCCAAGAGCTTTCACGAGGCTCGAACCCGCGCGACTCGCTGGCTCAGTCAACAGCGACTTTCCGGGGCAGCTATTCCGTCGCAGGAAGAAATCGCCGCGGAACTCCAGGCGTTGACGCTGTCCGACGATTGGGATCAACTTTCGCGCATCCAATGGATTGCCGCCGAGACCGCCCGCTGGCTTGACTCGTGCAAGCCCTGGGTTCTGTTCGACTGGGAAGCGGCCCGCAGTCGGCACGGAATCGTGTTGCACTGGCTGATTTCGCGCCGCTATGTGAATGAGTTCGAACATTTGCTTCTGGCCAGCGAGTTCCCTCGCCAGTCCAACCCTTCCCCGGGAGAGATCCTTCGTTACGAGTTTTTTCGGGAATTGCCCCAGGTGCTGCTGGCCGCCCCCGATACCCTGATGGATCTGACCGAAGCCGATTCCATGAATTGCCCCCTGGCCCGCCTGACCCTCGACGGCCAAACGCTGGAATTCACGGCAGCGGAAACCGTTTTTGCATCGCCAGACGAGGATGCCGCCCCCCTGGCCCTTCAGGACAGCACGGAACGTAACTGGAGCAGCTCCCTGCGCCCCTTGCTCGAAACGCTGGAGCAGGTGGAACTGGACCGATCCGAACACCCGGAAGGAAACGCCCTGTATCATTCCCTGCAGGTCTTCACTCTCGGGCGGGAAATGCACCCCTGGGACGAGGAATTCCAGTGGGCCTGCCTGCTTCATGATGTGGGCTATGTGATCGATGCACGAGACCCCCAGTCCGCCGCCGTTCGGGTATTACAAGGGAAAGTAAGCCCTCGCGTCCTTTTTCTAATCTCCGAATTGCCCGCCGCCCACGCCATTCTCCAGGGGGAAACGCCGCGCAAGTCGCTCCGCAAGGCCGAGTCGTATGACGAACTGCTCGACCTGGCCCGCTGCGACCGCGAAGGTCGGCTCCCCGGTCGCGAAACCCCCAGCCTGGACGAGGCGCTGCACTCCCTGGACACACTTTCGGCCACTTGGGACGAAAGTTAACCACTGGAATCGAAAAGAGCACGCCGAACACAATTCACTCCGGACTGGCAGGCGTTGACAGTGGAATGCGAATGGAAAGCCCGGAGGACCGCTCGCGGTTGCTGTTCCTCAACTTGACGTGACATTTCAGGCATTGCGAGGAAAGCGGGATTCTTCCCACAAAATGCAGCGCCTCGGCGGTGACCACTTCGTGAGACTCTTCGCCCGCTTTTAACTTTTCCACGGCCTCCAGTTCCGCGCTCCCGGCGGGGCGATGGTCGCTCGTCATTTCGTCGGCGTCCACGGTGATCCAGCGGACCACGATCCCATGTTTCCGTTGCAGTTCACCAAACACATCCTGCAGTGCTTGCGAAGGCAACTTGCGCGAACGCTCCTCTTCAAAAAAATCCCGATGGATCACCTGCAGCGAGCCGTGAATCGTTTCGTGCAGCAGTTGGGCACGTATCCGGGCCGCCTCGATGCTTGTTTCCCCCGACTCCGCCATCGTCCCCATGCCACTCCACGTCAACACAACAACGATCAGTAAACGTGACAGGCCCTTGCCTGTCGACTCGATGTGGGCAGGATAATCAGGCATGAGAACTCCTCTCGAAAAATCGCAGGCAGGGAATGGGGGAGGGTCGTTTGTCCCATCGCGAGGATGCGACCAGAAAATACTACACCGAGATGTATAGATATGTCAATCGCAATATGTCCAGAGAACTAGCCGCGCCCGTCAGGAAGCGGGCCAGTCGGGCGGTTCCTCAATGAGCACTCTTTGGACACATCGTCAATACTGACAATGCATTGCGGCAAAATCTGGCACCCAGACTGGCCCGCTTCCTGACGGGCGCGGCTAGTTCGTGGAAGTCAGCAAGTCTGATTGATTGCCCCGGGTGAGAAATCCGGGCTAGCAGACTCCGTTTCCCTTGAATACGTGGCTGGGGCGGACCGAGAGGACGACGGGGAATGCAGTGGGTACGACATCACACCGCAACCAGTCGCTGGGATTCGTTCAGCAAGGCCCCAAGATCAATGTCGGCAATGGAATCGACAATCCGGTCGGGTTGAAAGGCGTACTGCCTCAGATCGGATTTCCGCGTCCCTCCTGAGAGCACCAGCACCGTGCGATATCCCAATTGCACGCCTCCCAGGATATCGGTTTCCATGGTGTCTCCCACGATGGTTGTTTCCCCAGCGGAGAGGCCGAGGACTTTTCGGGCCGCGCGCATCATGATCGGGCTGGGCTTCCCGACGCTGAAAGCCCTGATGCCGGTCGCCGATTCGAGCATGGCGACAATGGCCCCGCAACCGGGCCTCAACCCATGTTGAGTGGGACAGTTGGGATCCATATTCGTGGCAATCAGTTTGGCACCCTCCTGGATCAGATTGCAGGCGCGTTCAAGCATTTCCATCGTGAAGGTGCGTCCTTCACCCACCACAACATAATCGGGTTGACTCTCCACGATGGAATACCCGACATCGTGCAGCGCGCTGTGCAATCCCCCTTCGCCAATCACGTAGGCGGTCCCGCAGGGTTTCTGGTCGGACAGGAAACTTGCCGTCGCCATGGCACAGGTGAAGACATGGTGATCTTCCACCGGGATCCCCATCCGCTGCAATTTTGTCGCCACGTCGCGCTGGGTCCGTTGGCTGTTGTTGGTCAGGAACAGGAAGGGAATGTCGTCGGCAAGCAATTGGCCGATGAAACGATCGGCACCGCGAATCAATTCGCTCCCCCGATAAATGACGCCATCCATGTCGAGCAACAAACCCCGGGAGGTGTTCGTTAGATGCTTCACAAGAACTTTCCTTTTTTTCAGGCGGGGAACAGCGGCAAGCTGTTCGGAAACCGGGAAGCCAGCGGGGACCTGGTTCAACCGCTGCCCGATTCGGGACGGATTCAGGCATGCCTCGCTGGCGATGCATCCTCGCACGTTTCCCGCAGTGCGGGAGCAGCGACGAGTTATCGGACACTTCCCGCAAGCGGCGTGCCAGTGGAATGTTCAAAATTCGCGAACCGGGAGTGCGGACAGTCACTCACCCGACATAACTTCAGACCCACAGGCAACCTGGATTCACCTCGTCCTGGCCAATCCGTGGCAGGAATTGCGCCTGGCATCGGCAGGGATTGACGGGTTCACGTTCTCGCGTGGCAAACATCGGCACGATCCTGCCCGCAGTCGCGCAAACGTTTGCTGGCACATTTACACAAGCGAATGTTGGCCCATCGGAAACCGGGATGCGATACGCGAACAGGCGCTCCTATCCACTTGCGTTGACGCCTTGCGAAACCCCGCCATTGCTGCACGCCAGTGGCACACGTCCGTCCCCTGTCTATTTCGACCGCATGGCGACTCGGCCACCAACCTCTAATTCCAGCCGCAACTGCCAGGGGACTCACGTCCCCCGCTCGCATGCTACAACAACAATCCCGCGGTCGTGTTATTCGAGCGAGGTCGTCCGCAAGCGCAGGGCATTCCCAATGACTGAGACCGAACTGAAGCTCATTGCGGCGGCGGCAATCATCGGGTTCAGCAGCAACTGATCCGAAAGCGGATACAGCACACCCGCTGCAATCGGGACGCCCAGGGCATTGTAGACCAGGGCAAAGAAGAGATTCTGACGGATGTTTAGCATGGTACGACGGCTCAGGCGAATCGCCATGACAATGCCACGCAGATCCCCCTTGACCAGCGTGACGCCGGCGGATTCGATGGCCACGTCGGTTCCTGTTCCCATGGCGATGCCCACATTTGACTCGGCCAGAGCAGGCGCATCGTTAACGCCGTCTCCCGCCATCGCCACGACCCGCCCTTCGTTTTTCAAGGTCTTGATCCACCCGAGCTTTTCAGCTGGGAGCACGCCGGCATGGAATTCGTCAATTCCCAGTCCCTCCGCTACGGTTCTGGCTGTGCGTTCGTTGTCGCCCGTAAGCATAAGCACGCGCAAGCCCAGGGCTCGCAACGCGCGCAAGGCCACCGGAGTGGACTGCTTGATCGGATCGGAAACCGCGACCAGTCCGGCAAGCTGCCGATCCACCGCAACATACATCACGGTCCGACCTTGTTGTTGCAGATCTTGGGCAGTCTGGTCGAGGGCTTCCAGATTCCTTACTTCTCGTTCCTCCAGCAACGCACGCGTTCCGATCAGAATACTCTTGTCGGCGACCGTTCCCTGCACCCCCCATCCGGTGATGGAATCGAACTCAACAACCTCGGGCAACGACAGATTGCGGTCCCGGGCCCCCTGCAGCACTGCCCGCGCCAACGGATGCTCGCTGTGCTGCTCGATGGACGCCGCATACCGCAGCAGATCGGCTTCCGCGAAACCGGCCACGGGGAGACATTCCGTCAGCTTCGGTCGCCCCTCGGTGAGCGTCCCTGTTTTGTCCACGACGAGTGTGTCTACATGTTCCAGCGTTTCCAGTACTTCGGCGTCCCTGACGAGGACCCCGGCCTGCGCCCCACGTCCAATCCCCACCATGATCGACATCGGCGTGGCCAGCCCCAGAGCACACGGACAGGCGATAATCAGCACGGCCACGGAATTTACCAGGGCCCAGGCCAATGCAGGCTGCCGGGGTTGCAACAAGGCCCAGGTCAGGAAGGTGAGCACGGCCACCAGAACCACGGCGGGCACGAAATACCCCGCGACTTTGTCGGCAATGTTTTGAATGGGCGCCCGGCTGCGTTGTGCCTCGGCAACCAGGCCGACAATCCGCGCGAGCACCGTCTCGGCACCGACTTTGTCGGCTTGCATCAGGAACGAGCCTGTCTGGTTCACCGTTCCCCCGATGACAATAGCTCCCGGGTCTTTCTCCACGGCCAGGGCTTCGCCCGTGATCATCGATTCATCGACGGTGCTGTGTCCCTCCGTGAGTACGCCATCCACGGGAATTTTTTCTCCCGGGCGAACGCGGAGTAGATTCCCCGGCTGGACGTCTTCCAGCGGAACTTCGCGTTCGCTTCCGTCTTGAACAAGGCGGGCGATCGGCGGAGCCAGGGAAAGCAACTCCCGAATGGCACTGCTGGTCCGTCTGCGGGCGCGGAGTTCCAGCACTTGGCCCAGGCAAACCAGCAAGATAATGACGGCCGCCGCCTCGAAGTACAATTCGGCCTGACCGTGGTGCTTGAAGTCCTCGGGAATCATTCCGGGAAACAACACGGCCATCAGGCTGTAGCAATAGGCTGCCCCCGTTCCCAGCGCGATCAGCGTGAACATGTTGAGCTTCCAGGTCACGACGGACCGCCAGCCCCGCTCGAAAAATGGCCAACCCGCCCAGAGCACAACCGGAGTGCTCAAAATCAGTTGCAGCCAGGAATGCACCGTATGTCCCAACCAGGCATTCACCGGGACATTCATCATCGGCAACATGGCCAGGAGCAATACGAGCAGGCTCGGGAACAGGGAAAACCGGAACCGCCGAGTCATCTTCCGAAGTTCAACATCGTCCTCCTCCGCATAAGGCTCGATGCCCGCCGGCTCCAGATCCATCCCGCAAATCGGGCAGATGCCCGGTCCGGCCTGTTCCACTTCAGGATGCATCGGGCACGTGTAGAGCGCGGCTCGCCTGGTCGGCTTGCCGCGCGCCGGATTGCGTTCGAGCGACATCCCGCATTGGGGACAAACGCCCGGTGTTTCGCTCGCGACACCCGGGCACATCGGACAAATGTACTTGCCAGACTTGTCTGGCTGGCATGCTTCCGTTCCGGAGGATTCCCGCGGACAGCAGGCATGCCGCGAAGCGGCAGGCAACTCCTGCTCCACGCCGGCCAGGAACTTACGTCGGCAGTGGTCACTGCAAAAAAAGTAGGTTTCGCCGTGCACGAGGGATTGCAAAGCGGACTGCTCGTCGACGGTCATACCGCAGACTGGATCAACGGCCATCACGTCCCTCCTCATCAGGAACCGCCGGTGCCGGTCTCCACTTCCATATCATGGTTTAGGAGACAACCTCATCATGCCAGGAAAGAGAAACAGCCGCAAGTATTTCTTGCGGCTGTTATCTGAATGGCAAGTTACCGGGTTCGCCGGATGTTATTGTTCACCCACAAACCGGCTGGGCTCGGCCCGGAAGGTCTGCATGGTATCCTGCGAGGAAAACAGGAACAGGCGATCCTGATACCAGACGGCAAAATCCAGCCGTCCCGGTTCTTCGGAGCCTTCCTTGATGAATTTAACCAGATCCAGACCGCTGTTCGCGGGAACATACCGAATCGGATCCTGCTGGAACTGCTGGAGACATTCCTGGCTGCTGAAGTAGTAGATTTGTCCCTCGAACTCGGCACGAAAACTGGGGGACGCATCTTCCAACTCCAGTTGATCCTTCAACGTAACGGGACAAAATCCCTTGAAGCCCGACCGTTCGCCCCGTTCGGCGATGCGCCGATATTTTTCAATCTGGCTTTCCTGTCCCGCGGACGGGGGAAGTTCGGCCTGCCGCACTTCGTCGGGGATATCCAGGGTATTCGGCTCCTGGCTGGTTGCCCGTTGTTCGCGAGACCGCCATCCATGCATTCTGGGCAAGCCGGTTTCGTCCTCGGCGAGGCTCGAAGCGGGGCGGCGATGTTCCCAGCGCGAGTCGTCGACAACCGAAGGGGCCAGCGGGAGATTCGACTTCGTTTCTCCGGCTGGTTTTGGCATATCCGCATCCTCGCCTTGGGGTTGGGAAGCAACCTGTTCCGGTTCCTGCAATTCTTCCCGCATCGGATCGCCGCTGGCGATTTCTTCCGTCAACTCGGGTTGAGTTTTAGCGGGCACGGGCAGCCCGGTCGGTATCGGGGGGATCGGAATTCCAGTTTCGAATTCCGCGAGGGGTTCCTGATTCAGAGGCAGTTCCTCGACCGGCGCGGCCTCCCCTTCGATGGCCACCGCTTCTGTCCCTTCCGGCAACGGCGGAAGCAGCATGTCCCCCGGGAGGACGGATTCCGCTTGTTCGGACGGCACGGAACTCGTCACTGCGGCATTCGGGCGGGGCGAGTTAAAACCCTCCGGCAAGGGAGGCAGCGGGAAGGGGTCGTCGTTCGCCTCTCCGTCTCCCTGCGCGACGTCCGGCAGGAAGGACTCGGGATTGGAAAAATCCATGCCCGGCAGCAAATTGGGTTGCGGTTGCGGCGGAATGATCACGTCCGCAAGCGGTGCATTTTCCGTTTCAGGCAATTCCACCAGAGGGACATTGTCCTCGGGATCGAAGACGTTGTTCACCGGGGGAACGGGTTCTTCAAGTGGGGGGACCTGTTCGTCACCGCGGCGGCGGCGATGCGGCTCGGGCGTACGCCCCATGACGCGATCATACATGCGGCCAAACAATCCACTGGAGCGCTCGGGCTGGTCAGGAACGCTCCGTTTTTCCTTGCGAGCAGACGCCTGCTGGACCTGTAAGGTCTGGGGAGCAGACGGCGCGATGGGAACGTCCTCCCCGATCGATTCCTCTCCGTCTCGCTCGCGATACACATCTTCCAGTTGAGACTGCAAATTGCCCGGTGTTTGCTCGTCTATTTCCGGAGGAACATAGGCCTCGGGAGCTGGAGATGCTGTAGACCGCTGCTCCTCCCGCTGGTACTTCAGGTAATCGGGTATTGGATACGATTTCGTCGGCGTGAAGCTGGATTTGTTGTTCTTGGGCAACCAGGGCTTATTAAACTCGGGACGAACGCCAGCGGAAAGCTCGGCGGGTGAATTCGTTCCCGTAAGTGTGCTGACCGGCAATGCCAGTGACAACACTAGTCCGGCCATGGACCCGCCGACCAGCAGCTTTTTCGTTCCAGACATTTTCCATCCCCTCTGCTTCGGCCTGGCCGAAGTGTGTCAGTCAACAAATGCGACAAGATGACATTGTCAGATCGGAGCAGGTTTTTCATTCATTTCCAGAATGGTCCACCCGATCGGGTCCGGCGGGATAAGTGTCGAAGTTCGTTCGCTTTCGACAGCTCTCCCCCTTCCGGTGCCTGCCTGATGTATCGACCCGACTTTCCCCGGAAAATCAAATCGATAGCCGACGTTGCAATCATTCCAACCGTTTGCATCCGCAGGAGCCACAAAACTGGAAAAATCGACAAGGTCTTCCCGAACCAATCCACATGCCCCATCTTCTGTATATTGACAGACCAAACAGCTATCCCAACGACCGGCCCGCAAGCCCGGACAGGCTTGCCTCCTCACGGATCTGCTGTCAGATTACACAGCGGCATTCATGTGTTACCTCAACACCATTCACAAGATATATCCACTCGCGTTGATTTAATCGCGATCCAGACACGGCGGACAGGTGCCCCTATAGAATCCGCATTTCTGGCGAATAGAAGACGTTTCCGGGATGCGTCACGACAAGAGTCCCAGCAATCCTTGTGTATGAATAGTGTGCAGGAAATAGGCAGGCTCACGCTAATGATTACAGTGCCCGAGGCATTCACGTTGATTCAGCAGACGATCGTCCCCGCAAGTCCTGTTCTGTCCCCCCTCGGGGAGTGCCACGGGTTGACGCTTGCGGATGCGATCATCGCCACTCAAGATTCCCCGCCGTTCGACAAAGCCCTGATGGATGGATTCGCCGTCCGCTCGCAAGATATCCGGGGACCAGGAACAACCCTGAGGATTTTGGAACGCTTGACTGCCGGTCAAGTTCCTGCACTCCCCCTGCAACCTGTTTCTGCAACGCAAGTTATGACGGGAACAGCCGTTCCGGAGGGGTGCGACGCCGTGGTCCGCTGTGAAGATGTCGCTTCCGCCGACCTGGAGTCCATCAGCGTCTCTCTTGAGGGAATTGCTTCCGGTCGCAACGTGATGCGTCGGGGTGAAAGCCTGCGGACCGGCGAAACGGTATTACAGGCAGGCACCTCGCTTACGCCCTCACGCCTCGGATTGCTGGCGGAATTAGGGCATGCCCGGGTCCCGGTCTTTCCCAGGCCCAGGGTTGCCGTGCTTGCCACGGGGAATGAACTGGTGCCGGTGGACCAGGAACCAGGACCAGGGGAAATCCGCAATTCCAACGAGCCCATGTTGTGCGCGCAACTCCTTGCATGCGGGGCAGTTCCAGTACCGCTTGGAATTGCCAGGGATGACCGGGAGGAATTGCGGGCCAAAATTGTCCAGGGCCTCGGCTGCGATTTTCTCCTGTTATCGGGAGGGGTTTCCGCGGGGGTGCTCGATCTGGTTCCAAGCGTTCTGGCGGAGTGCGGCGTGAAACAGGTATTTCATCAGGTGAATCTGAAACCGGGCAAGCCGATCTGGTTTGGTCATTTCTCCGCGTCTGCTTCCGAATGCGCCGTGTTTGGGCTGCCAGGAAATCCCGTCAGTTCCCTGGTCTGTTTCGAACTGTTTGTGAAACCGGCGCTGGGCATGCGCTGCGGGCGTAAAATTATGGAGAACGTGTCGATTCTGGCGGAGTTGACTCAAGCTCATCTGGTCAAGGGGGACCGGCCTGTCTATTATCCAGCCCGTTGGAACATCAAGGAGGGGATCATTCAGGCCACACCCGCGCATTGGGTCGGCTCGGCTGACTTGCGGGGAACAGCCGAGGCGAATGGCATGATCCTGTTCGAACCCCGCGAGACCTCGTACGAGGTTGGGGATCGGGTAGTTCTGTTTCCCTGGGGAGCAGACCTGCCGAGATGCGAGGAATGACAGGGACGGTGCCGGGCGAAGCAGGATCGAATCGTCCGGGAAATCCTGTGAAAACCTTTCTTAAGCACGAGAAAGTGACGACGAGATGGAAGGCACGAGTGTTGCATCACGGACGGGAGCAGCGACCGACTCGGTTTCCGCACCGAAGAAACAGGGACGGGTGGAAATGAGTGTAGCGCAAATCATTGACCGCGCGGAAAATCGGCGCGCCCCCTTTCGCAACGGTTTGGGTCTCAGCCTGCTGGCGGGGCTGACGATGTGGGCCTGTTATCCCCCCCTCGACCTGGGATTTCTGGCATGGCTGGCTCCGCTCCCCTGGTTGATGCTGATCCGCCTGCCTCGCCCCGTCCGCGGTCAGGTACTGGCCAGTTACCTCGGGGGGTTGGTGTTTATGCTCAGCGCGTTGCAGTGGATGCGTTACGGCGACCGGCTGATGTACATCGGCTGGATCGCCCTGGCCAGTTACCTGGCCGCCTACATTCCAATATTCATCGGGCTGTCGCGGTTGGCGGTGCATCGCTGGAAGTTCCCGCTGTTGGTGGTTGCCCCGGTGGTCTGGACCGGCCTGGAGTGTTTTCGGGGCTGGTTTCTGACCGGATTTGGCTGGTATTACCTGGGACACACGCAATACCGCTGGGTAGAATTGATCCAGATCAGCGATCTCGTGGGAGCCTATGGTGTCAGTTTTGTCATGATGCTGTTCACCGCGGCCATCGCCCTGCAGATTCCCTCTGCCTGGTATGTCCGCCTCGGCTTGATTCCAGGATTGTCTCGTCAAAATGAAGCCGCGACGCTCGACGCCCATTCCCCGCGGCGCTATCTGGTGCTGGCCACGTTGTGCCTGCTTGCGGTGGTAGGGTATGGCTACGGACGACGGGCCGCCGCCGATTTCTCCCCGGGGCCGCGGGTCGCGTTGATACAGGGTAATTTCCGGGCGGCCTTGCGTACCCCCCCTTCGGAATATCAGGACTCGTTCCTGGTACACAACGAATTGACCGGTTACGCCGTCCAACATCAGCCGGATCTCATCGTCTGGCCCGAGGGGATGTTCCGCTACCCCTTGCAGGAATCGGCTCCCGGAATGTCACGTGCCGACCTGGCGGAAGTCGCCCCCTATTTCCCGGTCGACAGCTGGGCCAATACCGACGTGCAGGACACCCTGGAAGCGATGAGCGAAAAGGCCGGAGCGGCCCTGGTCATTGGCCTGGGTGCCTACGTGGCCTCGCCCACGCAACTGGATCAATACAATTCCGCACAGTTGATCCGGCCTGACAGTGGCATGCAGACGCGTTACGACAAGCTGCATCGCGTCCCGTTCGGCGAATACATCCCCGGAGCGAGATTTCCCTTGCTGGCCTCCGTGGTGCCACGCAACTTTGGCCTCTCCCCCGGAAAAGCCGCCGCTCTGTTTGAATATCAGGGATGGCGTTTCGCGCCGGTCATCTGCTTCGAAGACACGGTGCCCCACGTCACGCGGCGAATCGTCCGCTCCATTCAACGGCAGGACGAATCCGGTCGCCCGGTCGATTTCCTGGTGAATTTATCTAACGATGGCTGGTTCGCGGGATCCAGCGAACACGATCAACATCTGATTACCGCCCAGTTCCGCGCGGTCGAACTCCGCATGCCGCTGGTCCGCGCGGCCAATATGGGGATTTCCTCGATTATCGATGGCGATGGCGTGGTGCTGACACCCGAAGTGTTTCTCACCAAGGACGCCGTCAGCGGAGAACCACGCCCCGAAACCTATCGGGAGCCCTCGGGCCGCTACCGCCGAAAACTGGAAGCCGTGGCCGTGCACACCCTCCCGCTCGATTCCCGCGGCAGTCTGTACCTGTGGTGGGGGGACTGGTTCGCGATGACCTGCCAACTGGCCACGGGGGGCCTGTTGTTGACCTGCCTGCCGATTTTCGGCCGCCGCTCGCGCGCACAAGCGAGCAGCCCCGGCGAGGAAGCGGGCCACGCCTGAGTCCATTCACTCCTATTGGCATCCACTTCAGTGGACCCTGCGTCGGGCGCGTGATTTCGAGTTGTTGCGCCCGCGTGGGCCTGAATCTCCGGAAGTTTGCGTTCAGCACGTGGCTCCAGAAATACAGACGTGCTGAAAATGCCTGATTCTGCGTGGAGGGCGCCACGTTTTGCTCCGCAGCCAGGAACGTCAGATATTCCTCGGCTTCTGCCTTTCCCATCCCGTCCGGATGCCGCCACACCCCGCCGTTCCGCCTCCGATGAAACCGCAGGAACTTCTCCATCCACCGCACATAGGCTTGCTCGGTGCGATACGAATAGTGGCCGGTGCGCAGCCGCAAACGCAACTTGTCCAGCAGCTTAGGAGAGTTGGTGGCAACCGGTTTCATGAGTGGCTCCGCCATGCGAGAAATGACCGAAAACGCTCCCTCGCGAATTGACAACCACCGCCCATTAGTGTACATTTATGGCTTGTGTTATACTGAATGTCAACTCCCATTACACAGAAGCCGACTTCTGTGTATCAATTAGTTAGGTTGCAAAAGATAGTTCGCGGCGCGTAGATGTATCCGAACAACTACTTCAACTTGTTTCCCGCCTTTCCGCGGAACGACACCGTCTTCGTCGCGATGAGCTTTGCCCCGGAGTTCGACGATCGCTGGAAGAATGTAATAGCGCCTGGGGTCGCCGCCGTAGCCGTAGATGGCAATCCACTCACCGCTGACCGCGTCGACACACGCCGCATCGGGGACTCGATCCTCACGGAAATCTTGTCACATATTCGCAACGCTCGGCTGATCATTGGGGACGTGACGTCGATTGGCACACTGATAGATCGCCCGGTCAGAAATGGCAACGTGATGTACGAAATCGGCATCGCTCACGCCGTGCGGCTCCCAGAAGAAGTTCTGCTGTTTCGCTCGGACTCCGACCCGTTACTGTTTGACGTCTCCAACGTTCGCGTCAATGCCTACTCTCCGAACGAAGACCCTGAAGGCGCACGAAAGATTGTCACGGATGCAATTGCTGAAACGCTTCGCGAGGTCGATTTGCGAAAACAACTCGCGGTTCACGCAGCCGCACATACACTCGACGGTCATTCGTGGTGGGCACTCGCGAGAACGCTCCAGACCGGAACAACAAAGATGGAACCGCGGCGTAGCCTTGCGCAAGCGCTCCAAAACGACGCACACAATAACGCAGTCACGCGTTTGCTCCAGTTGGGCGCCCTCGAAACAGAGTATCCGGAACTGTCAAAGGAGTTTCTCGAATCAAAAGGGCAGGATCGCATCGAGGAGATTCTGCACTACCGTATGACAGGATTTGGTCGCGCGATACTTGAATTTGGTTTTGAGAAAATGCGCATGCACGATCCGGAAGTACAGAAGGTCTTGGAGGCGCTGCATCAACAACAGGCAACCTAACAATCGGTTCAACCGGAGCCGCGGGCCGCGCGGTTTCTGAAATCAACGTTGGTTGGCCGCGGCCCGGTTAACCGTGGCGTTATGCCAAAGGCAGCCTTTGAACCACATCGACTGGAATGATCGCTACTCAGATGAAGAATTCATCTACGGTACCAATCCGAATGAGTTTCTGGTTGAACACTCTTCGAAGCTTCGTGGCCCTGTGCTATCGCTCGCCGAAGGAGAAGGGCGGAACGCGGTCTTCTTGGCATTGCTCGGATTACACGTTACTGGTGTCGACGGTTCGTCGATTGGGCTGACGAAAGCGCGAAAGCTGGCCAGTATGAAAGGAGTTGACATCCTAACCGAAGTGGCCGACCTTGCGACGTACAATCCAGCGCCGAATCACTATATGTCCGTCATATCCATCTCGGCACACCTGCCAAGCAACATCAGAAACCGGCTATATCCCCTCGTTGAGCGCTGCCTGATGCCCAACGGACTGCTTCTGCTGGAGGCCTATTCCGAGAATCAATTGCGCCGAAATACAGGTGGCCCGAATGATGCAGACATGCTGATGACCGTTTCTAAAATTGAGCGTGAATTTCCAAATCTTGAACCGCTGATGCTGCACGAGATTCAGCGAGAGGTCTCCGAAGGAAAACACCACACTGGCATGGCTTCGGTCGTGCAATTTATCGGCCGAAAGATGGTATAACAATCCAATGCATACGAACACGCGGTAGCAAGGCGTGTTCCAATGGAAAATCAACCACCGCGACCGGGTGATTGGTAGCGTTATCCCAACGAAGTTCTAGCACAATCGGAGACGTCAGACTGATGGCACACCCTGACATGGATGCCCTGCTGAACGAGGGCCTGCTGAACGAGGGCCTGCAGACCGCGATTCGTTTCCTCGAAAAGAACGGCGAGTTCTTTCCGTTCGGAGTAACGATGAAACCCGACGGAAGCATTGCACACGTACAGGGATATACCGACGACGAATGTCCGCCCTCCCAGGAGGTCATTGACTTGCTTTTGCGTGGATTCAAGACCGGTGCAACATCTGGTAACTATAAATCTACTGCACTGATTTCTGACGTAAGGATCTCACTCGATGGCGACACGAAGTCGGATGCGATCAGTGTCACAGTTGAACACGTTGACGATCAACCCGTGACCTGCTTTCTGCCATACACGAAATCCAACGGAGCATTTGAGTTTGGCGAGATCATTGCCGAGCGTGCTGATCGCCGAGTTTTTGGCGACTGACAGCGGATATGGGAAAACCATGCGGTGAACGGGAGCCGCCGGTTACGCGGGGTTTGAAATCACAGTTTTTTGGTCGCCGCCCGGTTTCGGCGGTCGTTCGGCAGATTTCTAAATCACAACCTCTGGATCGACATAACAATGAACCGATTCGTCAACGAGTTCTCCAAGTATGCAGGAGCAAGTCTTGCACGGCAGGTTCGTTTTGCGGACTACCTCGGCGATCGCGGTTTTTCGTTGGATTTGGACGCTGGGCAAGCCAGATTCGGGGACGACCTGGTTCACCCGGTCCAGCTAATCGGATTGGAAGTCAACACGAGTTGGACATGGGCTTGGCATAACCCCGATTCCTGGTTCGATGACAACCTCTTTGCGGCCGCCAAACGGGTGAAGAGCTATGGCGAACAACACTCGCTCAAGGAATTGACGACTGGTCACTACGAACTCACCGAATTCAATGGCTTCGTACTGGCAATGTTCGCAGCAGGAATCTGCGACGGAGGCTTCTTCTACCGTTGCCCAACTGCGGAGGGCTCGATCTACTTTCTTGTTAATGATGTGCCGACAACCGTCGATTCGAAGCTTCCATTTGAGCAGATCGCCCCAATGATCGCACAAACTCTTGCCGGCTTCGACGTTCAGCATCGCGTCTTCGCAGAGGCGTTTCTCACTGATCAGGGATTCTCGTTGGAGAAAGACCCCAACCAGCTGCGGGCTGTCACGCCGACCGGGGAGCGAGTGATGATCGAATTCGACTCACAAGATCGAATCTCGGTACTCAAACAGTCAACCGCATAGAGCCGCATAACAACACCAGGCACCGGAGTTGCCGATCGGGGCCAAATTTGAAATCAGCGTCGCTGGCGGCAACCCGGTGATGGTAGACGTTAGCATGGGATAGACTTGACCAGATGGATCGAGCGGAAATGACAACAACGACATCAAGCAGCCTAGACATCCGCGGCATGGAGAACAATCTCTGGCACCTGCTACCGCTTGAGACCGCGCTCGCCCGACTGGGCGTGTGTCGTCGCGGCCTGACCACCGCTGAGGCGAGTTCCCGGCGGGAACGGTTTGGCCCGAACGAACTCGAAGACAGTGGCGGGCGCACCGTCTGGCACATCCTGTGGGAGCAGGTCTCCTCGGTGATGATCGTGATTCTGTTGATCGCAGGTGTGTTGGCACTCTTCTTCAAGGGAGGCAGCGGGCCGCCAATCGACGCTATCGCGATCTTTGCCATCGTGGTGTTGTTCGTGGTGTTAGGCGTGATGCAGGAGTACCGCGCCCAGAAAGCCATCGCCGCCCTGAAGCAGATGTCGTCGCCCACGGTAAAGGTGGTGCGCGACGGGCAGGTGCAGGAGTTGAGCGCGTGCGACCTCGTTCCCGGCGACCTCGTGAAGCTTGAGACGGGAACAATGGTGCCGGCGGACTGCCGGATCGTAGAGAGCGTAAACCTGCGTATTCAGGAGGCCACCCTCACGGGTGAGTCGGAGCCAATCGAGAAGTTCGCGGGTCCCCTCGAACGGGAAGACCTCCCGCTCGGCGACCGGAAGAACATGGGCTACATGGGCACCTTCGCCAGCTACGGGCGGGGCGAGGCGCTGGTGGTCGAAACCGGAATGCGCACCGAGCTGGGCAAAATTGCCTCGATGATCCAGAACGTCAAGCATGAGCAAACGCCGCTTCAGAAGAAGCTTGACAAGCTCGGCAAGACCCTGGCGGTCATCGCTTTGGCCGTTGCCGTGGTCGTGGCCCTCACCGGCGTCTACATCGAGGGGAAGACGTGGGCCGAGGTGCTCATCATCGCGATCGCGATCTCGGTCGCGATCGTGCCCGAGGGACTTCCGGCGGTGCAGACCTTTTCATTGGCGATCGGCGCTCAGCGAATGGTCAAGTGCAAGGCGCTCATACGGAAGTTGCCGGCGGTCGAGACGCTGGGTTCGGTGACGGTCATCTGCAGCGATAAGACCGGCACTCTCACCCAGAACAAGATGGCCGTGACGGTGCTGGAGACGTTCGATCAGCGGGTGGAACTCGACACGCACGCCGGGCACTACGAGGTCGAGCACGACCAGCCGGCGCTCGCGGCGCTGGTGGCGGGCGGCGGTCTCTGTTGCGACGCCGTAGTGAACCCCGACGGCGAAACCGGCGTCGGAGACCCCACCGAGGTGGCGCTGGTGGTGGCGGCGCACCGCCACCACCTCAGCCGTAGCGACCTCGAGGCGGTCCTGCCGCGAGTGGCCGAGGTTCCGTTCGACTCCGACCGCAGACTGATGTCGACCGTACACAAGCTACCGCAGAGCGGTGCGATGCCGGCCGCGATCTCCGGCATGGCGACATTTCTATACGGTTGTACATACATGGCGTTCACCAAGGGCGCGGCCGACAATATGCTGGCGATCTGCAACCGCGTTTTCAGCCGCGGGCAGGTGCGGCCCATGACCGAAGCCGACCGGGCGAGGATCCAGGCCGCCAACAGCAAGATGGCCTCAAACGGCATTCGCGTGCTGGGCGTCGGCTACCACGGCCTCCCGGACATGCCGGAGAACCAAGATCCGGGCACGGTGGAGCGCGAGCTTGTGTTCCTGGGCCTGGTCGGCATGATCGACCCGGCCCGGCCGGAGGCGAAGGCTGCGGTCGCCCGGTGCAAGACGGCCGGGATCCGTACGATCATGATCACCGGCGACCACCCAGACACGGCCCGCTACATCGCCGCCGACCTTGCCATGACCACGGCCGACGGGCAGGTCATCACGGGTGTCCAGATGGAGAAGATGAGCGACGCGGCCCTGAAAGAAGCGCTCAAGGACGCCAACATGAACTGCTTCGCCCGCGTCTCACCGGAGCATAAGTTGCGCATCGTCGGCGCCCTGCAGGAGTTGGGCCACGTCGTCGCCATGACCGGCGACGGCGTGAACGACGCGCCGGCCCTCAAGCGCGCCGACATCGGCGTCGCAATGGGCATCACCGGCACCGACGTCTCGAAGGAGGCGGCGGACATGGTGCTGCTGGACGACAATTTCGCCACCATCGTGGCTGCGGTCGAAGAGGGCCGCGTGGTGTACGACAACCTGCGACGCTTCGTGATGTTCTCGATCTCGGGCAACATCGCGAAGGTGATCATCGTGGCGGTGTCGCCGCTGGTCGGCCTCGTCGCGATGCTCAAGCCGATCCAGATCCTGTTCTCTAACCTGCTCACCGACGGCCTGCTGGGCCTCGGCATGGGCATGGAGGCGGCGGAGAAGAATACCATGCAGCGGCCGCCGTATTCGCCGCAGGAGAGCATCTTGTCTAGCGGTGCGGGCCGCCACATCGCCGTTATCGGCCCTGTGATTGGGTTGCTGCTCCTGGCGATGGGCTATTGGCAGTGGCAACTCCTTGGTCTCCCCAATCCGCTGCAGATCAAGGACGAGGCGAGTCGCAACGCGCTGCTCACTGACCCCAAAGTGCTGATGTGGGGAACGCTCATGTTCACGGCTCTGGCGCTGATGCAGGTGGGCCGGGCGTTAAGCTCGCGTTCGTTCATCGAACCGTTTTGGAAACAACCGCTCCGTGCGAACAAGGTGTTGACGGGCATGATCCTCGCGGTCGTGGTGCTGCAACTGTTCGTCCTCTACACGCCCGGCGCCCAAACCTTCTTCTACACCGTCAGCCTGACCGGCGTGAACTTGGGCTTGTGTGTCGCGTTCGCCATGGTTGTACTCGCGATTATGGAGCTAGTGAAGGCGTTCGAACGGCGCAACACTACGGCCTAGGGCCTGCGGGCTCAGGTCATGGCGTAGGCAATGGCGCTGTCTTGGACCGTCGGGTCGGGGGGCGAAAAGAAGACAGCAATAGATAGATGGGCCAACCAGCAAATGCTCGGTACGGCTTCGCCGCCCGAGATTTGCGGCGTTAGGCGGGCGATTAGCATCAACCACGAAAGGATTAAGACGATGAGACAGAAGTACGGTTGGACATGGACCAGCATTCTCCTTGCCTTGACGGCCGGAGCGATGCTCACCGCCAGCACGCAAGCGCAGGACACGAAGCCGAACATCCTGGTTATCTGGGGCGACGACATTGGCATCTGGAACATCAGCCACAACAACCGCGCCATGATGGGCTATCGGACGCCGAACATCGACCGCATCGCGAAGGAGGGCATCTCCTTCACCGACTACTACGGCCAGCAGAGTTGCACAGCAGGCCGCGCCGCCTTCATCAACGGCAGCGTGCCAGTGCGCACCGGCATGACGAAGGTGGGCATGCCCGCCGCCAAGGAAGGCTGGCAGAAGACGGATGTGACCATGGCTACCGTGATGAAGAGCCTCGGCTACTCCACGGGTCAGTTTGGTAAGAACCACCAGGGCGACCGCGACGAGCATCTGCCCACGATGCACGGGTTCGACGAGTTCTTCGGCAATCTCTACCACCTCAACGCCGAGGAGGAACCGGAGAACCGCGACTATCCCGCCAACCTGAAGCTCGCCAACGGCAAGACCTTTCGGGAGCAGTTCGGCCCGCGCGGGGTGCTCAGAACCAAGGCCGATGGCAAGGGCGGCCAGACCATCGAGGACACGGGTCCGCTCACCCGCAAGCGCATGGAAACTGTAGACGAGGAGACCCTCGCCGCGGCCAAGGACTTCATCCAGCGTCAACAGAAGGCCGGCAAACCGTTCTTCGTCTGGTGGAACGCCACGCGGATGCACTTCCGCACGCACGTCAAGCAGGATCACGTCGGGATCTCCGGCCCGAGCGGCAACGAGTACCACGACGGTATGGTCGAGCACGACCGCCATGTGGGTGAGCTGCTGAAGCTCCTCGACGACCTCGGCCTCGCGAACAACACCATCGTGATGTATTCCACCGACAACGGTCCACACTTCAACACTTGGCCCGACGCCGCCACCACGCCCTTCCACGGTGAGAAGAATTCGAACTGGGAGGGGGCATATCGCGTCCCGGCCTTCGTGCGCTGGCCGGGCAAGTGGCCCGCCGGCGAAACCCTCAACGGCATCGTCGCCCACGAAGACTGGCTGCCCACATTTGCCGCCGCCGCCGGCAACGACAAGATCGTGGAACAGCTCAAGGCCGGCGTCGAACTCAACGGCCGCAAGTACAAGAACTTCATCGACGGCTACAACATGCTCGACTACCTCAGTGGCAGGTCGAAGGAGTCGCCGCGCAAGGAGTTCATCTACGTGGACGACGGCGGAGCTGTCGCCTGCATCCGGGTTGGCGACTGGAAGGCGGTCTATCTCGAGAATCGGGCTCATCGCCTTCAGATCTGGAAGGAACCGTTCGTCGCGTTGCGCGCGCCGGACTTGTACAACCTGCGCCGGGATCCGTTCGAGAAGGCCAAGATCGGCTCCAACACCTACGAGGACTGGTACATAGACCGCGCCTTTTTGCTCGGGCCCATGCAAGTCGTCGCCAGCCAATTCCTCCTCACACTGAAGGACTACCCGCCGAGCCAGGCCCCGGGCGACTGGAGCTTGTCCTCTCTGGAAAGACAGATCAAGGCCATGTCCGTGGGAGGGAAGTGAACGAGTGATCGGGCGGGGCGTTCCGTAGCGGGCGCCCCGCGCTCTTCTGCCTGTTTTGGAGAATGCACTGTGATAGTCCGCGCTCTTCTGCTGTTCAGTGCGTTGGCACTCACCCTCTCGTGCGTTACCGCCCGAGCCGTGGAGCCACTGCCGTCGTGGAACGACACATCGCCGAGGAAGACGATCATCGCCTTCGTGGAGAAGGTCACGAAGGAGGGATCGCCCGATTTCGTTCCGGCACCGGAGCGCATCGCAACCTTCGATAACGACGGCACGCTTTGGGTCGAGCAGCCGATGTACTTCCAAGCCCTCTTCATCTTCGACCGCATCAAGGCCCTCGCGCCCCAACATCCGGAATGGGAGTCCAAGGAGCCTTTCGCCTCCGTGCTCAAAGGCGACGTGAACGCCGCCCTCGCCGGTGGCGAAAAGGCTTTGCTCGAGATGGCCATGGCCACGCATGCAGACATGACGACGGCGGAGTTCGACGACATCGTACGCAACTGGATCGCTACCGCGAGGCATCCGAAGACAGGCCGTCTCTACACGGAAATGGTCTATCAGCCGATGCTCGAGCTTCTCGCTTACCTGCGGGCAAGTGGATTCAAGACGTTTATCGTTTCAGGAGGCGGCATCGAGTTCATGCGGCCTTGGACCGAGCGTGTATACGGCATTCCGCCGGAGCAGGTCGTGGGCAGTAGTATCAAGACCAAGTACGAAGTCCGCGGTGGCCGTCCTGCCCTCGTGCGCCTGCCCGAACTGAACTTCATTGACGACGGGGGCGGGAAGCCCATAGGCATTCAGGCACACATTGGTCGGCGCCCGCTGATCGCTGTAGGCAACTCGGATGGCGACTTCGAAATGCTCGAGTGGACCGTTTCAGGGGGCGGATCACGACTTGCCCTCATCGTCCATCACACCGATGGCACACGCGAGTTCCAGTATGACCGCGAATCGCACGTTGGTCGTCTCGACAAGGCGCTCGATGTTGCGGAGCGGAGAGGATGGATCATCGTCGACATGAAACGCGACTGGAGGCGCATCTACCCCTCCGAGCCTGATGGGAAATGAATGCAGTTGAACACCAGGTCAAGGCGGCCAGCTAACAACCGGTTGCAGCGGACGGCGTTGCAACCGGAGCGTTACCCGAAAAACATGAAGAGACCCCATCTCAAACCTGTGCTCGAGATGCTGACGCGGGCTCGATGCTCTGCCCCACCGTCACCATGGAGGCGGCAGAGCACCCACGCGATTGGCGGACTCATGGCCGTGGGGTTCGGGGAACGTTCGGATCTTCTGCTGGTTGTTTCCAGCCAGGGGCGCGGCGTGTTCGATTGCACAACCGGAGGTTAACTTTCGGGCCATCCCGCCACCTGGTCGAGAAACCGTGGCTCGCCGGGCTTCGGAACTTAGGGGCTTGTGGCTGCGTTTGCGGACGGGTAGAATCCCGATGGTGACGACTGACTCGTTTCTCAGTTTGATAAATCTAAAGTTGACAAGTCCCTACTACGCCGCCGAAGTGTGGTAAAACTCGACCGCACTTCGGCGGTCGAATACCTGTTATGCCCCAATCGTAGAGCACCGATACTCCGTTGAATGCTGAACGTCCCACCGATCCAAATTCAACTCGCCGAAGCTTCACCCGCGGTGGTGGCTGGCAAACGTTCCTTGTGCTTGCGTTGCTCGTCTTTCTGCTGCCGATCGGCAAGCTCTTCGCCCCACTTCTGCTCCTGTCCATACTTGCAGTCGCCGTATACTTTTACATTTACGGGGCATTTCGCCTTGGCAGGTCCGTTGGTCTTATCGCAGTACTCTTGCTCGTCGGTGCCGTTGGCTGGATAGTCATCGTTCAATTTCGTGCTTACACGTCACATGCCGAATTCGTCCGGTCGTTATCGCGATTCGACACAGTCACAGTCCAGACACACAGCGTGTTGCCCTCCGCGCCAATTGAACAGATTTCACTGAAAAACAACGTCAGCGATGCAGACCTCCAAGCCCTCGTTTCAATGCCTCAGTTGCAACTTGTCACACACGTCTACCTCAAACACTGTAATGTTACCGATTCCGGGCTGTCGCTCGTTGACCGCTGGCCCAATCTTGAATATGTCTACATTGACTCCAGATTGATATCCGATTCTGCTATCGTGGACTTCATCGAACAGCACCCAGAATGTTCAGTAATCCCTCCGGGGCGTGAATTGTGGTGACGGGGTGCATAACAACAGCGTGAACCGGAGTGGCGATTCACGCCGAATTGAGATCAACGTCAACCGTGGCTCGCCGGGCTTCGGAACTTAGGGGCTTGTGGCTGCGTACTCGTTTCTCAGTTTGATAAATCTAAAGTTGACAAGTCCCTACTACGCCGCCGAAGTGTGGTAAAACTCGACCGCACTTCGGCGGTCGAATACCTGTTCGCCAACTTAGCCCCTCCGTGCTCCCAGCACGTGTAATGAGTGCTGTTTGAAATAGGCTGGACAAGCGATCCGACGAAACGGGCCACTACTCAAATGCAAACACAGAGCCGCCATCCGCCGTCCGCGACCGAAGCAACCAACAGACGGAGTCCCATGCGGTTTGCCCTCGCGTTTTGGGCTACGGCAACTATCGTAACGGTGGGGACGTTACTCCTGTGCTCCAAATCGGAACCGTTTCTTGGAGGGCTGTTCTTCGTGCCATTCGCGTTCGGTCCCCTTGCCGTCACAATTGGGCTGGCGTTCGCATTACGTTCCACCGTCGCTCAATACCTGCTCACGGTTAGTTCCGTTCTGTACGGCGTGTGGTTTGCGTTTGTCTACACGCAGGCGGTCTATGTGAATCCCGATCCGCAATCTCCGATCGCCTTCTTGTTCGTCGGGATTTACGCGTTCCCGGTGTTGGCTTTATTCTGGATTACGGCAGCGGTTGCGCATTGGCGGAAATGGAAATGGACGCCGAACCAGCGGATGCACGCGAGGCGGCCATCGGGTCTGGGATGATGGTTGGGTCGAACGGGCCGCCCGCGTGATCCTGGTCGTTCGGCGAACACTCACTAAACAACCTAAATATGGAGGACATCCAAATGATTCGTAATCACGTGACGGCAGGTCTCATTTTCGCAGCGCTAATTGCGGCCCTTCCTTTCGCGACGACTCCCGCAAGGGCGCAGGACTCCAAGGTGTCCCAGAAGGTGGTCATTCACCTCAAGCACTACACCGACGATCTTCATGCCGTGAATATGGCATTGAAATTGGGCAGCGCTCTGCAGAAAAAGGGAGCAGCGGTCACTCTAATGCTTGACTTAGATGGCGTCCGACTCGCTGATGCCCGTCAACCCCAAGACCTTCGCTGGGGCGGAGAAACTCCCATAGCGACCTACTATGAGGACTTCGTCAGATCGGGTGGCAAGATGCTCGTTTGCCCCCATTGTGCGCACGCCGCTGGACTAACTGATGAGAATCTTCGAGATGGGGCTCGGATCGGTAATGAAGGCGATCTTGCTCAGTTGATTTTGGATGCCGACAAAGTGCTCGACTACTAACAGCGTATGACGGACGCCGAACAATCGCGTGCACCGGAGTTCCGAGCTGGGCGGTTTTGAAATTGAACATCTTTCGCGCGTACTGTAGGAAGACGCTTCGGCTTGCTGGCCCGCACGGCATCCAGTGAACCCAGCGGCTGTTCGAGCACATGCTGATACAAGAACAGAATGGCCCCCAGCGCCTGATTCTGCGTGCTTTCCGCCAGCCGGCGATTCACCGCAGGATGTGTGAGGAACGCCTCGACCTTCTTCTCCCCCATCTCTCGGGGATGAATCCAATGGCCGGTGCGATTGTGATGGAACCGCAGAAACTCCTCGACCCAGCGGCAGTAGGTCTGAATGGTTCGCCTTGCCAACCGGCGGACTTCACAACACGCGCGATACTGTTCGAGAAGTTTCATCGACACAGTTTGCCGCGCAAGAATTGCTCGGTCAATTCACGCAGCGGATTTGATGCATCTCCATTCCATGCCAGAGATTGACTGCCATTCTTGCCCGGAGTATTCTCAATGCAGATTGTTGAGAGATAACCAAGTTATGCACGCAAGCGATTCAACAGCTCCACCTCGCATCAACAACTTCCGCGTAATAGAAACCGGATCGTTCACGGAACCCCGGCTGCCCCTAGGCTACGTGCCTCCATCGGACGGCCGACCATCCCTCCGACCAGTCAAGCATGTTGCAATCTGTGAGGCAGAAGGTGTGGATGGGTACTACACTGTCTTTTGCACTGAGACGTGGCAGTACGTGACCTTTGAATTTAACGAGACATCCGAACATGCAAAGCGGAATGTTTTCAAAGAATTTGGTGTCGATGTGACAGGCTGGCGAGTGCGGGCATAACCACCGGCTGCAGTTGACCGGCGACGCCCGCGATAAGATGTTGTTGTCGGTTCGGAGCCTGCTTTCCGCGGGCGGCAGGCAACTGAGCCATTTACGTTCGCCATTACATTGAGACATCATGGCAGTTTTCGTTTGCCCAAACTGTTCGCATACGCAAGATGCCCCCGACGAGTACGTTGGGCGTACTGCGAAATGCTTAAAGTGTGAAGCACGCGGCGAAATTACCAAGTCGCCACCGAAGCCACCACCACAACCGGTTGCCGCAGTGGCGCAACCAAAGCCTGCTGAAGAACCGCCGAAGAAAACTTGCCCACCGCAGAGACAGGCTTTCTCGCGTACCGATACACGAATCATGATCGGACTGCTTGCGGCGATGTTGGTGGCTCATCTATTCGGTCTCACAAGTACCAAGACATCCACAACTCAGTGGGAGTACACCATAGAATCTCCAGGCGATACCACATTCGAGATGACCCTTACGCGACTTGGCGATCAAGGTTGGGAATTGGTTTTCGCGCGGCGTGCAACTTCAGAGTATGGGGGAGCCAGCTACGAGATGATCTTCAAACGACCAAAACGATAATGGCGAACAATCGGTTCAACCGGAGCCGCGGGCCGGGCGGTTTCTGAAATCAACATTGGTTGGCCGCGGCCCGGTTAACCGTGTCGTTCAGCCACAGGAGGGTATGCCTTTTGACAGAGAACCACACCGACGGCGGTACTGGGCCGGGGAATGCGAGCCTTGAGCGCGTTGTCGAGGAACTCGAGGTCATCCGTGCGGAGATGATTGCCGACGCAGCACGGTCGGCGTCACGGCTCGATAAGGTTCACGCCAACTACCGGGAGAGCGCCCGGAACCTCGTCCATTACCTCGCCCTCCGGCGTCGCGATCTCCGCGCGTTGCAACTGCGGTTGGCAGCGCTCGGGCTTTCCTCCCTCGGGCGCGCCGAGTCACACGTCCTCGCCACGGTCGATGCGGTTCTGGACATCCTCTACCGACTGACCGGACGCCCCCGTCAGACGCCCCCGCCAGAGACCGCAGCCGTCGATTTCGGTACCGGCGAGCGGTTGCTGGCGCAACACACCGAAGCGCTGTTCGGCCCCGCAACCCCGGGGCGCGGGATACGGATTATGGTCACCATGCCTAGCGAGGCGGCGGACGACTATGCTCTCGTTCACTCGCTCCTGCAGCGGGGCATGGACTGCATGCGGATCAACTGTGCTCACGACGCCCCCGCGGCGTGGGCACGGATGATCGAGCACCTGAGGCGAGCCGAGCAAGAACTTGGGCGGTCGTGCCGGGTCGTGATGGACTTGGCCGGGCCGAAGCTGCGCACCGGCCCGCTCGAACCGGGCCCGGCGGTGGTTCGGATTCATCCTCGCCGCGACGTTTTCGGCCGGGTTACCGCTCCGGCGCGCGTCTGGTTGACCTCCGGGACAGCCCCCCACCCTTCCCCGTCGCCGCCCGACGAGTGCCTTCCGGTACCGGAGGCCTGGCTGGCGCGCCTCCGACCGGGCGAACGGGTGAAGTTCGCCGACGCGCGGGACGCCGCGCGCACCCTCGTGGTCGTCGATGTGACGGCCGGCGGTTGCTGGGTTGAGGCGACAAAAACGGCTTATGTCGCCCCCGGCACCGTCTTGCGGCACTCGCGCGAGGGTGATGATCGCGAAGGGGTGGTGGGAGACATTCCGCCGGCCGAGAACGTCATTTTCCTCCAGCGGGGGGACCTGCTCATCCTGACGCGGAACCTCGAGCCGGGCCGCCCGGCCAGTCGCGATGGAGCAGGGCAGGTACTCACCCCCGCCCAGATCGGCTGCACCATTCCGGAGGTGTTCGATACCGTCCGGTCCGGAGAGTCGATCTGGTTCGACGACGGCAAGATCGGCGGCGTGGTCGAGAAGGTGGAGGCCGAGCGGGTTCTGGTCCGGATCACTCGGACGCGCTTGCGCGGAGAGAGATTGCGAGCCGATAAAGGGATCAACCTCCCGGAGAGCGATCTCCGACTGCCGGCCCTGACCGCCAAGGATCTTGAGGACCTGACCTTCGTGGCTCAGCACGCAGACGTCGTCGAACTCTCGTTCGCCAACTGCGCGGAAGACGTGGAGTCGCTCCAGAAGAACCTCACGCGATTGGGAGGTCGGTTCCCCGCAATCGTCCTGAAAATCGAGACCCGGCGGGGCTTCGACAACCTGCCGAACATGTTGCTCACCGCGACGCAGTCGCCGTGTTGCGGGGTGATGATTGCCCGCGGCGACTTGGCCGTCGAGTGCGGCTTCGAGCGACTGTCGGAAGTTCAGGAGGAGATCCTCTGGATCTGCGAGGCCGCCCACGTCCCCGTGATCTGGGCGACGCAGGTTCTGGAGACGCTTGCCAAAGAAGGGATGCCTTCCCGCGCCGAGATCACGGACGCCGCGATGGGGGACCGGGCTGAGTGCGTCATGCTCAACAAGGGCCCGCATGTGCTCAGTGCGGTGGAAGTCCTAGACGACATCTTGCGCCGGATGCAGGCCCACCAAGCCAAGAAGCGAGCCACGCTGAGGGAGTTGCGGTTGGCACACGCACTGCGGGCAGAACCAAACGCTGCAGCAGACAGCGGGGAGTGATTCGATTTCGTAACCACAACTCACCGGTGCCCCGCCGCTGCTGAGCTGGGTCGTTACCGCCGGACCACATTCCCCCGCTCCCACGCGAAGGAAACCCGTTCCACATGGCGACCCATCCTGTCTTTTCGCGTAAGGACCGGGTGCTGTTTGTCCCAAATGAGCGCCTGTGAGAAGTACAGCCCGTGCTTTTTCAGGAACGGCGGGTCGTTCGCGCAGTTGACGTAGTCGCCCCAGATCTAGAACCCGAGACCCGGCACCAGCACGCGGGCGATGTTGCCGAACCTGGCGTCCAGCAGCCGGTCGTACTCCTCCTCGGGGAGGAAGGCGGCTGTGTGTGAGGACTTGCTGACATTCGGCTTTGCCGTCAAAAGGCTTCCAGCAGAGGCACCGCTTGTGTCATCTGCGGCACATACTGCTGCGGCATTTGCGGCACGTATTGTTGTGACATCCGAGGAGCGTACTGTTCGGCGGGATAATACGAGTGACCGGGTGGCATGGCAATTTGGGGTGTAGCGAACTGGGGTGGCGCCATCATCGGGCCAGGGGCATGTCCCTGGAAGTAATGGTGGGGCATTTCCCCGGAGAAGGTCGGCTGCATAGTCATGGCGTGTGCGTGGTGATCGAAGTGGCTGGGAGTGCCGGGCATCATGGAGGTTTGTGCCTCCATGGGGTATCCGTGCTGCTGCAGCGTCATCTGTCCCTCGTACGGCAGGGAAGTGAGCGTAGGGGGAGCCATCATTGGGGATGGGGGAGACTGCCAGCCCATTTCCATGGGTGCGGCATACGCCTGCTGATGCGGCGAAGGCATGCCGGGGAAATACGGCTGGGACTGTGCCATTCGGGAAGAGTCATAAGTTCCGTACTGATCGTAGGGGAACCCCGCCAGCGTGGTGGAGGGGGTATTCGCGTAGGAATTTCCCTGGGGGAGTTGATCCTGCAGGGCCACCATGCGTGAACGGACCTGCTGCTGATAGCCGTTCACATAGAGCGACCGCTGATACATCGTGAGTGCTTCCTCGCCGCGTCCCTGATCCTCGAAGACTTGGCCGAGTTGTGCGATGGCCCGTTCATGTTGTGGGTTGATTTGCAACGCCTGCCTGAGGGACTGCTCGGCGGAGCCGATATCCCCTTGGGAGCGTTGCAGCCAGGCGAGTTCGACATGCGGTTCGGCGAGATAGGGCTGGGAGCCGGCCCAGGAAGCGAGCAGTTGTTCGGCTTCGTCACCGCGTCCGTTATCCAGCATCAACGAGGCCAAGCCATGATAGGAGGGCTGATGGGCGGGATCGAGACTGAGGGCATGGCGATAAAGTTGTTCGGCAGCTTCGTACTCCCCCTGCTTATGGGTGGCGGCCGCCAGATTGTAGGCGTAATGGGGATTGGTGGGATCGTCCATCAGGGCCTTGTGGAACTCCTTGCGGGCCATGGCGTAATTGCCATGTTTGTAAAACCCCTGGCCCGATTCGTTCATGACAAACCCATTCACGCGGGCACAGCCGCACAGGTTCACCAGTAACATCGAAGTCAACAGCATGCTGAAAACCAGCAACAGGCGATGAAGGCAGGCAATCATAAGTCATCCTTTGTGTCTGCGGCGGGCGGCCCTGGCAAGAAAGACAAGCCTGGGTCTCCTTCTGAATAATTCATTCAGAGCAAGATTGGGCAAAAGGCAGGGTTTCAGGAAGGGAGAGGTGACATTGAGTGAAAGGGAGAAATTTCCCGGATGAGATTTCAGAAAAACTAATTCTTTACCGATTTTTCCTCAAGAGGACTTAATTTCACAAAATAATGCGGCCATTCCTGGTAAATTCTGCAAACGGTCGGGAAACTGGGCAACCTGCGTCACAGGCTGCGATTGAATCCCCGACAGGGTTGCGGTATAGTGCCAGTTCCAGCGAGAGAGAGTTCTCTTTGCGTAATCGAGACACCAGAACATAAACGACCCCGAGGGGAGGTGAATTGCGTGGTTAAGTTGCGTCTTCGAGACGGCGAGTCCGTGAACGATGCCGTGAAGCGTTTCCGTAAGGCTGTGGAGCACAGCGGAATTAAGAAGGAAATGCGTCGCCGCGAGTATTACGAAAAGCCCAGCGAAACAGCGCGTCGAAATCGGCGCCGGGCTGAACGCCGCGAATCGATGAGCCGACCCAAGTAATTCTCCGTTGCGGAATACTTACTGAAGTCCAAGGCATGCCTCCCGGGGAGGCATGCCTTTTTTGCGTCTCGGTGTTATCTCTGCCTGCTCCATCAACAAAAAAACCCGGCGCGCCCCAAGAGCCCGCCGAGTCTGTTTGTTTGCCTTGCCAGCCCCCCGGGTTATCCCAGCGGAGGAATGGTTGTCGGATTAGTAGTTCCCGACACGTTCGCCGCCGTTGCGGGTAGCGAGATTGCCCAGCACTGCCCGGTCGATGTTTTTATTGATATCCCGGGTGGAACCATCGCACATCGAGAAGATCACGATGCCATCGTGCCAGCTACCAAAGGTAAACAGGGGATTGCTTCCAGCAGGGAGGGAGGCCCCACTGTTGAAGACGTCATCGAAGATCTGGGCGGCATTGTCACCGACCGCCGGCACGACGGAGCAGCAGCTTTGGCCATCCCCCCAGAAGCCAAACAGGGAGTCTCCCACCATGAGGGTGTTCGACATTCCATCGGGGATATCGCGATCCGTCACGGAACTGTTGCGAAACAGCACGCCATTGGTAATGGGTGACCCGGAAGTGTTGGTGCGACCAGCCACTCCCCGATAGGTGGTGAAGGCCATACCCTGGGGACGGTTGGAGGGGAGAGCCGCACTGGGGCAGACATAGGCTTCCATTTCAATGCGGACACTCGCCTGATTGTTGGCATTCCAGCCCCCGCCAACCCCGAATTTGGAGGAACGCACGTTAATTCCGGTCGCCACCGCGGCATCCATTTCGGGGAGCAGCAAGGCATGCCAGCCCCAGAGGTTGTCAAAATACCAGATGCTGACCGAATAATTGGGGTTGGAGTTCAGGTTGAAAATGGCGGGCTCGGAAAAATTGATGGGGACCGTGACGGAGAGCATGGCCTCCGTGCTGGCGTAGTCGATGCCAGTTCCATCGATAAACCCGTCACCGTCCGCGTCCTCGCTGATGTCCGCGATTCCGTTGTCGTTGACATCTCCGAAGGGAGGACGGATGTACCCGGAGGGAAAGCTTTTGTGGCTATCCAGGTAGTTATGCGCCGCCAGCACGATCTGGTGCAGGTTGTTGCGGCAGGCGGTCCGGCGGGCCGCCTCGCGGGCCCGTTGCACCGCAGGGAGCAACAAAGCCACCAGCACACCGATAATCGCGATTACCACCAACAGTTCCACCAGCGTGAAACCAAGTCGGCGAGACAAAGTACGGGGATTTCTTGCAGACATCGCTTTCTCCAGAAGGTGGTCTCGCAATTCGAAAATCACGGGGGTAATTTCAAAAAGCACTCCGCGCCGCGGTAGCAACCCGATCAGACTATGATGCTAGAAGGCCGTGGTCGCGGTATCAGGTGTATATTGAGTCATCCGATCTTACTGGGAAGAATCGGGAATTGCAAATTTGTTGCTGTTTTCCCGTTGACAAAAAATCGCCTTGAAACCGAGACCTGTTTGAATTTGCGGGAAACTGCACGCGGGATGTTGTGCCTCGGGTTAAAAGGCAGGGCAACTTATTGTGGCCGAAGCTCGCGTGGATACTGCATCAAAGGTACGCATAGCGTACCCTACGAAAGCGACACAACATCACGGCGATACCAGGTTGTTGCGTTATCGAATCGTTGACCGATCTCTTACGAAACGGAAACGGACCGGACAATTCCACGCGTAAGGGCTCTGCTTCGGGAAATTTCTCCAGGAATTTGCGCGGTCGGGCCGTTCAATTTAATCCGTTTTTCCTCGCGGGTACCCGGTTTGCTGTTGCTCGAAGGGGGAGCCGGGATGTCCGATTCCGGTGCAGGCGGGGCGGACGGGGCAGGCGGGGCTCCCAGTAATTTCCGCGCTCCCCCTTGCAAGCCTCCTCCCTTCGCGGGGGGGTCGGGCTCGGAGACGGGGGGGATTACCTGGGTTTTCGGCGAAACGGTGGTTTCGGAGAGGATGAAAGGCCGGGACCTGCGGTAGAGGTTCAGTCGCTCGCGGGCCGACTCCAGCCATCCCGGCGAAAACGTGCCACTTTTCTCGGCCAGTTGCAGCACTTTCTGCTGGGTACGGTAGGCCTCCTGATAACGGCCCGAGGCCGCCTGCGCGGCGGCCAGCGTCCCCAGGTACGTCGGGTTTTCATTATTTGTGCGATTGCAAATTAGCCGCGCGTCGGCCAGCGCTTGCACCGGATTGAACACGGACTTGGCCCGTACACTCGCCTGGAGCAGCGCGCGGCTGTTGCGGACCCCCAGGTCATCGGGTGCCAGTTCCAGTACCCGGTCATAATCGGCGACGGCTTCCTGGTAGCGTTTTTCCATTTCGAGGCATAACCCTCGCCCGATATAGATGTATTCGTAGTCGGGATCCAGCTCGAGGGCGCGCAGATAATCGGCGTGTGCTTCCGCGTACTGCAATGTATCGCGGTAGGCATTGCCGCGAAACAACCAGGCATTCAGATGCTTGGGATTCAGCTGCAAGACTTGCGTATAAACGGGAATGGCTTCCTCGTATTCATCCAGCATGGTCAGGCAGAATCCCTTGCGATACAGGGCCCATTTGTCTTGGGGCTCCAACTTCAAGGCTTCCTCGTAATATTCCAGGGCCTCTTCGAATTCGTCCTGGCTCTCGAACAAATCGCCCAATCCAATCCAGGCCAGGGTGTAGTTGCGGTCCAGTTTCAGCGAGGCGCGGTAGTCTGCCTCCGCTTCTTCCGTCCGCCCCAGATTCCGGTAACATTCTCCGCGTCCCCAGAGCGTGGCAGGATTTTCCGGATCGAGTTCCACCACACGTGCATACACATCCAGGGCCTCCGCGTATTCTTCGTTGAGCCGCAACGCCACGGCCAGATTCCCCCGTGCCACACGATCGTCGGCGTTCACCTCCAGTGCCTTGCGGAAATCCCTGACCGCGGAGGAATAGTCTCCCCGTTCCAGATGCAAGATGCCGCGCTGGTTGTAAGCCAGCGAAATTTGCGGATCGAGTTCTACAGCTTTATCGTAGTCCTGCACGGCATTCTGGAATTCGCCCAGCTTGACCCAGGAATCGCCCCGGTTGATATGCACGATGGGCCTGTCGGCGCTCAGTTCCAGGGAACGGCTGTAATCCTGGATGGCCTCGCGATATTTCCCCAGATGATGCTGGCAAATGCCGCGTGTGTTGAAAACGCCCGCGTTTTGAGAATCGATTTCCAGCACTTCGTTGAAGCACTGCAGCGCCAAGGGAAAATTGCCCGCAAGCCGCGCGGTTTCGCCCCGTTGCTCCAGCAGTTCCGCGCGGATCTGGGGCGACGCGTCCTGGTGAATCTCGAGCGCTTCGACCAGATGACGATCCGCGGCTTCGAAATTCCCCAGTTTGCGATGCATCAGGGAGGCGTTTCCGCGAAAGGTCACGTTGCCGGGAAACATTTTGACGGCCTGTTCGTAGTCGGCCAGCGCCTGTTCCGGTTGTTGCAGCATCTCGTGCACGATGCCCCGATTGTTGATGGCCACGGAGTCCCGTGGTGCCAGGGCGACCACCCGGTTATAGGCCTCCAGCGCTTCCTGGGGACGATTCCCCATGCGTAGCACGTCTCCCAGATAGCGCCAGGCCAGCGAATCGGTGTCGTCCTTGCTCAACCCGGTTCTCAGATCCTGTTCGGCTTCCTGCATGCGGTCCATGCGGGAATAGATGCGGGCGCGTTCCCGATAGGGTCCCGAAACATCTCCCCGCAGTTCAATGCTGAGGGCCAGGTGCGCGAGGGCCTGTTCGAGATCACCGGCATCCTCCGCGCACAAGGCCCGCAGAAAACTGGCTTCCGCGCGGGCTCCGTGGCTGGCGTTGTCCGCGTGCGTGACCCGGGCGAAGTCCTCGTCGGCTTTTGCCGATTTCCCCAGTTGTCGCAACAGTCTTCCCCGGGCGAGCAGCGCGTCGATATCTGAATCCTTCAATTCCAGCAGTTGAGTGTAGTCGGCAACCGCTTCCTCGAGGTGACCCAATCGCTCGTGCGAGGATGCTCGAAAATACCAGGCGTTGGTGTATTGCGGATTCAACTCCAGCGCCCGCGTGAAGGCTTCGATCGCACCGGCATCGTCGTTTGTCATGCCGGCCACCAGTCCCCGGTTATACCAGGCCTGGACAAATTCCGGTCGTTCCCCGAGCACGGCTTCGACATCCCTCAGGGCGGCCTCGTAGTTTTTTGTCAGCCAGTGCGTGTATCCCCGTTCGAGTACCAGCTCGGGTTCTGCCTGCAAGTCCTCGGGGAGGCTGCCCAGGAATTCCAGCGTTTCCTGGTGCTGTTCCAGGCCGCGGTGACCGCGCGCCACCAGCAGAGCCGCCTGCAGGTTTTCCGGGGAAAGGCTCAATCCCTGCCGGGCATCCGAGAGGGCCTGCTCAAATTTGCCGAGTTCCAGATGGATCAGGCTCCGCGTCAACCAGGCGGGCACATGGTCTTCATGGGTTTCGAGCACGGAATTGATCAGCTTCAGCCCCTCCTCGCTGTTTCCCTGCCTCAGGAGGACGAGGGCGCGATTCGACAGCGAAGCCGCATCGGTTCGCCGCCGGCGTCCCTTGCCCGTCAACTGCGACAACGCCGACTGCATATCGAGCACATCGCTGGCGAGCACCTGGCGACCTGCTTGCAACAGGTATCGGTCATCCTGCTTTTCGATGCCCCTCACCACGTCGCCAGGAAACACCCGTTCGACCGGCTCATTGTCTTCGTTCAGGATCCAGGCGGATTCACCCACTACAATCAACTCGAGTGGGGTTTCAACCACCTCGTCCGCCAGCTCCACCGGAGCCAGGAGGGCTTTCGTCAGAGAATCCTGGGCCCATCCCCGCGGGATCAGCAAGAAACCGCAACACAGTGCTGAGAGAACAAAAAGACGCATGATAGTCCTGGTTTCGTTGAATAGCTGGAATGTTCATGTCTGCAAGACCGGCACTGGTTATTTTCAGTTCAGTCAAGAGAAATAGCAATCGAATTTCCGTCGAGCCCGCGAAAAATGAAGCAAGCGGAACGTGCGCGCTCGGTCCGATTCCCCCTGGCGGGAAGGGATGGGGAAATGGACGAGACTCCGGGAAAATCCTTGTCTCCGGGGTGAATAATTGACGGGCGGATTTTAGAATGGAAATTCGCCCTGGCGTTTGGCGCGGGGGCGGCTTTCGGGAATACGCAAGCGCGAGGCACGTTGTAATGATACAGACTCGTTTTTTTGTTTGCCTGGGTCTCGTTTGCCTGGGGCTGGCCTGGGCCAGTCCTCCGGCCCAAGGGGCGGATTGGCCGATGTGGCGGGGAGACGCGGCACGTTCCGCCGATTGGTCGGGAGAACTGGCGGAGACGCTGTATCCGCAATGGGTGCTTCGGCTACCCCCTCTCGAACCGGCGTATCAGAACCCCCGATTGCAGTTCGATCTGGGTTACGAGCCGATCGTTTCGCAAGGCAGGCTGTTCGTGGGCTCTTCCCGGAACGATAGCGTCACCGCATACGATGTATCGACCGGAAGGGAGCAATGGCGGTTTGCCGCCGAAGGGCCCGTCCGGTTTGCCCCGGTTGCCTGGCGGGATCGGGTCTATTTCGGTTCGGATGACGGGTTCGTGTACTGTCTGAAAGCCGATTCGGGAGCCTTGGTGTGGAAATTTCGCGCCGTCCCCTCGCAACGGAAACTCCTGGGAAACGGGCGCCTGATTTCAGCTTGGCCGGTGCGAGGAGGCCCGGTGATTGCCGACGACACCCTGTATTTCGCGGCGGGTGTGTGGTCGTTTGAAGGGGTTTTTGTTTACGCCCTGGATCCCCAGACAGGCGACGTGAAATGGGTCAACGACCGCACCGGCTACATTTACGGGCAGCATCCGCACGATACCCAGGCTTTTGGGGGCTTGACACCGCAAGGTTACCTGGTGGTGCAGGGGGACGAGTTAATCATCCCCTGTGGGACGGCGCTCCCGGCCCGGTTTCAGCGAGAGACGGGCACCTTGAAATCGTTCGACCTGCCCAAGGCGGGCCGCTCTCCGGGAGGCTGGTTTGCGGCCTCGCTGGCGGCGCGACGGGGGGCGACAATCCCGGAGTCCGAGCGGTTACTGCTGGATCCGGAAGTCAATCGGGATCGGCACGAAGGGGGTTGGAACACGGGCCCGGGAGGGAGTGAAGGGTCGCGCGCACGTGTCTCCTTGAATGAGCGGGAATACGATTTCTCGGCTGGGTATCCTGGAGTCGAGGGGACCATTCACAGTCTGCTGGCAGCGAACGAACGCTTGTTCGTGGTCACTCGGGAAGGGGAGATTCATTGTTTCGGCCCGAAGCCGATTGCAGTAAACGGCCAGCCGCGCGGGCTCCCCGCCGCTTCCAATACACAGGCAACTTCTTCCGCCCGTCCGGCACCCGATGAGTGGACCGCGCTGGCCGAGTCCATTCTCACGACGACCGCGATCAACCACGGCTATGTGCTGGTGGCGGGAATTGGCAGCGGTGGCCTGATTGAAGAACTGGCGCGGCAGTCGGAATTTCGTTTGCTGGTGGTCGACGCGGATGCGGGTAAATGCGCCGCCTTGCGCGACCGACTGGACGAACTCGACCTCCCCCGCGCGCGGGTCGGCGTGTATCAGGGAAACCTCTGGCAACTGGGTCTGCCCCCCTATCTGGCGACGCTGGTTGTCTCCGAAGATCTCCTGGCCACCGGCTTCACCTTCGCGGTGGAACCGGTCACGGAACTGTATCGCTGGTTGCGTCCCTTTGAAGGGCTCGCCTGCCTGGACCTTTCCGATGCGCAGCGCGACACCTTTTTCGCCGTGGTGCAACAGGCGAATCTGCCGGCGGCGGCCACGCGCCACGAGGGAGGGCTGACACTGCTCGCGCGTTCCCAGGCTCCCCCGGGCGCGACGAACTATACCGATGGCTGGACGAGTCGGGACGAGCACGTGAAAGCCCCGCTCGGCGTGTTGTGGTTCGACGACAAAACCGCGCATTTCAAACGGGCACCACAACCCATGATCGTCGACGGCGTGATGATCTCCTACGACAAGGACTGGCTGGGATGGACGGAAGGGGTGCGTCCGCCCTACAAATTGATTCCACCCAAGTATTCCGATATTTACACGGGGCGGGTCTTCGAACCGGAAGAAGCCAGCCGGCTGGCCCAGTCGCTGCCGACGCGGGACATCACCCAGAAACAGCTCGAACAATATCGCCCGCCCACACAAACCAACCCCTGGAGCCCGCCGCAGCCGGTGATCGGCGAACGTGTGAATCCGCTGAACGGTCGCAGCGAACCGCGTGCCATTCATAAGCAGTACGGCTGCGATGGAGGAGTGGATTATGGGCACCTTTATACCCTCCGTTCCGGCACGGCCGCGTTTTACGACAAGCGGCTCGAAAGCGGCACAATTCACATCAGCGGGCCGCGCTCGGGCTGTACCAACAGCGTCATTCCCGCGGGGGGCATTTTGAACGTCCCCTACTTTTATCAGGGGTGCACGTGCAGTTATCCGCTGCCCGTGGGGCTGGCCCTGATTTCGCTACCGCCCGAACACGAACAATGGGCCGTGTGGGGCGAGGGAAGCGCGGAGAATCTGCAA
>JACTNB010000015.1 GCA_014584345.1 Planctomycetota bacterium | reverse complement strand
CAGGATTGCAATTAAACGGCAACCCTTTTCAATCCGCTTGAATTGGACGTGAATTTTATCGAACTTCATGGCAATCGTCAGGCACAGCCTGACCTACCCCGCTCCAACGGTTCGCGACGGATTACATGACCAACTATGGCCTATAACTGACACAACCTGAAAAGAACTTTCCAGTATCAAGACAGATCGCATAGTGTACATGTCCTTTTAGATGTGGTTCAGATTTATTGTTCACAAGTTGACTTATAAGTATTGCCTCTTCGTCGGGAATTGTTGTGAATTCACTATTCCAGCCAGGTACAATTTCGAGTATGGACTCAGCAGATCCGACACTGGTGCATTCACATGATTCGGCCCAGAATGTGTGATTAATGCATACTGCTTTTGCACTGCTGTTGGGTGTGATTCCCAATTCTGCGATACCGTAGACCGTAATTAAGAATGCGTGTGGGGAGTAGCCGACTCGCCATCGTAGTTCTCCAATCGTAGGGATAAATTCCCCGTCGGCAAGTAAAGTACCTATGAGGGAGTCGGCCCTTGTCGCTCGTGCCAAACCGTCCTCAAGTTCTTTCGCGCCTGAAGCCACTCCACTTCTACTCCCGGTACTCCCAGTGATGAAGACCACTAATAGAGACACGAATACGAGAGCAGTAATCAATAGGGGCTTGCCAATGTTAAGGCGTACCACTCTTAATATAAATGCTCGCAACATTCTTTGGTGTGACATTATTTACAGTCTCCAGTGGGAATGTCATTATTGCACTTGCCTTCGGAATAGAATGTGGTGGATTCAATTCTGAAGTGCACGGGTTGGTGGCAAAAGAATGACATTCGTGGGATGGTTTGTTTTGACCAAACGACCATCGATCCTTCAAGAGGAAACCACGAATGTCATACACGCATCTTACCGCCGAGGAACGCGAAACGATAGCTCAAATGCAGGCCCTGGGGCATTCCCAGGCAGACATCGCCAGTGAACTGAATCGCGACCCCAGCACCCTCTCGCGAGAGCTGCGTCGCAACGTGGATGCCACGGGAAAATATTCGGCCATCAAACCCGACCGCAAAGCGAAGCGACGGCGTCAGACCAGCAAGCTGCCCTGCGGAACTTGCACCCTGCCAACGTCCCGGTCATCATCTCCATAGAGACCGCCAGCAACAAACCTCGACGCGCTACGGAGTGACCCCGCATGATTTCAGCCGAACTACTCAAGCTGTTCCGCGTTCCGCCTGGCAAATCGATCCGGCTCAAGGATTACGACACCGGTTGGGCGCAGACCGAGGAGATGAAGGAACTCGGCAAGGACGTGATCAAGGCACGGGCGCAAACGATTCTCGGCGAGAGCCTGACCCAACTGGCAGAGGCCCAGCAGTTGTTGTATGCCAACGATCGTTATGCCGTGCTGATCGTACTGCAAGCGATGGACGCGGCCGGCAAGGACGGCACCATCAAGCATGTCATGTCCGGGGTCAATCCGCAGGGCTGCCAGGTATTTAGTTTCAAAAAACCCTCGGCAGAGGAACTGGACCACAACTTTCTGTGGCGCTATTCAAAATGCCTGCCCGAGCGAGGGCGGATCGGCATTTTCAACCGTTCTTATTACGAAGACGTGCTGGTCGTGAAGGTGCATCCGGAACTGTTGGAATCGAATCTCCCTCCGGGCAAGCGGGGCAAGAAATTCTGGCGTGAACGCTACGAGGATCTCAACGCCTTCGAGCGGCACCTCACACGAAACGGGACGGTGGTGCTGAAGTTCTTCCTGAACGTCTCCCGTCAGGAGCAGCAGCGCCGATTTCTGGAACGGCTGGAACGACCGGAAAAACACTGGAAGTTCTCCATGGCGGACCTCGCGGAACGGGAATACTGGGACCAGTACATCGAAGCCTACGAAGCGGCCCTTTCCGCAACGAGCACCGAAGAGGCTCCCTGGTACATCGTACCGGCCGACCACAAATGGGTCACCAGGGCGGTCGTCGCCGATGTCGTCACCAAGGCCATTCAAAACCTTGACCTCGAATACCCGAAACCGACCCCTGCACAGCTGGAACTGCTGGAAAAGGCACGCCTCGAACTGGCAAAAACAGACAAGCCGCGGTAAGAAAGGGAACGCCACGTACTGGCGGATTTAATCTCACACGCAAATCGTCATGTTGTTTTCGTCCTACTTGCGTCCATTCCAGATCTCCGAGGCAATTATGCACACGTCCGTTCCCATTGAACGATTGGTCAACCTGCTTGATCCCGCGGGAAATCTACTGTTCAATATGTCCGTGAGCGAGGCGGTGGAACGGGTCGGTTCCGGCGACCCTCGGCAGGTGCGCGAAATTGATGGTCAATTCGCCCTGCTACACAAAGAGGGCACACGAATTCGCATGGCCCGCTCCCTTGGTCGACCCATGCGGTACTTTCTTGCCAAGCGCGCGGAAGGGCCCTGTCTGGTTGTGGCCGAGCGGATCGACGAGATTCACCAGTTCCTTTGCAGCGAGGGGCTGGCAGGACAATTTCACCCCTCGTACACCCGCATGGTACCGGCGCATCACATCGTTGAACTTGCGCTGGTGGGGTGTCCCGACCCCAATCCCGAGGCCATCCGTTACTTCAATCCGCAACGGAATCGGCTGAGTACCGATCTTGACGACATCGGGCGAAACTACATCGGCACGCTGGCCAGGGAAATCGACCGCTGGCTCGATACCATTCCCTCCGCGGAACCTCTGGGGGTCCTTTTTTCGGGAGGCATAGACAGTGGCGCGGTGCTGCTGGTGCTCTATCACGTTCTGCTCACGCGAGGCGAATCCCCTGCCCGCTTGAAAGCATTTACGCTTTCCGTCGATGCAGGGGGATCGGATGCCTCCCAGGCCGAGCAGTTTCTGGGCGCGCTGGATTTGATGATGTTTCGGGAGCCGATTTCCGTCCCGTTTCAAGAGCTCGACTTTCGCGAGGCCATCCGGGTGATCGAGGATTACAAACCGCTGGACGTCCAGGCCGCGACCATGACCCTGGCGCTGTGCAGGGGAATCCGGCGACGATATCCCGATTGGAAATATCTGATCGACGGCGACGGGGGAGACGAAAACCTCAAGGATTATCCGATCGAGGAAAACCCCGAACTGACGATCCGCAGCGTGTTGAACAATCCTCTCCTGTACCAGGAAGGCTGGGGAGTCAAGGCGGTCAAGCATTCCCTGACCTACTCCGGGGGCCAGAGTCGCGGACACGTGCGCACACATGCCCCCGCCAGGCAGTTGGGGTTTTACGGCTTCAGTCCCTATGCCCTGCCAAACGTGATTGAAGTAGCAGAGGGCATCCCGTTTATCGAGTTGACCAATTGGCAGCAGGAACGCCTCTACGCGCTCAAGGGCGAAATTGTGCGGCGGGGCGTGAAAGCCCTCACGGGGCTGACCATGCCCCTCTTCGAAAAGCGACGATTTCAGCGCGGAGCCCTCGAGGAACGGCAGTTTGCCGACCTGTTTCCAGCGGAAGAATCCTCCTACCGACAAGCGTTTGCAGGACAGTATGCATAACAGGCTGCCTCAACCGACCGACCGGGAAATCCTCGCGGCCCGCTCCGCCAAGCAGGTTGTCGATCCCAGACGTCCCCAGGCTTTCCTGGTCGAGCAGGAATGTTCGGCCAACGGTGAGGTGATCGATGTGGCGGCCCTGTTTCTCACGAATCGGGAGTGCCCGTTCCGCTGCCTGATGTGCGACCTGTGGAAGCACACGACCGATCAACCGGTGCTCCCCGGAGACATCCCGGAGCAAATCGACCATGGCCTGTCGCGCCTTCCCCCGGCGCGTCAGATCAAATTGTACAACAGCGGGAACTTCTTCGATGCCCGGGCCATACCCCCCGCGGACCTTCCCATCATCGCGGAGCGAGTCCGCGGATTCGAGAATGTGATCGTCGAGAATCATCCACGACTGTGCACCGCGGCCGTTCCACGGTTTCAACATCTTCTGGAAGAAACACTGCTGGAAATGGCTTTGGGATTGGAAACCATCCATCCGGAGATCCTGCCCCGGCTCAACAAGCAGATGACCCTGGACGACTTCGCGCGGGCCGTCGAATTCCTGCTCGACCTGGGCATAGCCGTACGCTGTTTTGTGCTCCTTAAGCCTCCCTTTCTGAACGAGGAGGCAGGCATTGATTGGGCGTTGCGTTCCGTGGACCACGCTTTTGCCCTGGGTGTCGGTTGCTGCTCGGTCATTCCCACCCGGGGAGGCAACGGCATCCTGGAGCGACTGCAGGCCGAGCAGGCCTTTGCCCCACCCCGATTGTCGTCGCTGGAACTGGTGCAGGAACAGGGCCTGCGGCGCAAACCGCCCCAAGGACGCCTGTTCGTGGATCTCTGGGACATCGAACGGTTCGCGACCTGTTCCTTGTGCCTGGGGCCGCGCCGCGAGCGGATGCATCGTATGAATCTGTCACAGGAAGTCCTGCCCCTGGTGCCCTGTGTGTGCCGCGAGGCATCGGCATGACGGAAAGGCTTTCGGCGGATATCGCGATTGTGGGCGCGGGAGTGGGTGGCAGCCTGTTGGCGCTGCTGTTGAACCGGATCGGTTTTCGCGTTGTGCTACTGGATCGTGGACGTCATCCCCGGTTCGCCATTGGTGAATCCTCCACTCCCATTGCCGATCTGGTACTTCGCGATCTGGCCCGGCGATACGCTCTCCCGCGACTCGCTCCCCTGTCTCGCTTCGGAACCTGGAGGCAGACTTATCCCCAGCTGACCTGCGGCCTCAAGCGAGGCTTCTCCTACTTTCATCAACGAGCAGGGCAGCCTTTTCTGGCCCGGGCCGATCACGGCAACGAATTGCTGGTGGCAGCAAGTCGCGACGATGCGCATGCCGATACCCACTGGCTCCGTTCGGACGTCGATTCGTTTCTGGCGAACGAGGTACAAGACGCGGGGATTCCCTACTTCGACCAGACAGAGATTATCATCCGCGAGAAGTCGCCCACCTGGCAGCTCGCGGGTAACCGCCCGGGCATGTGCCTGGATCTCCGCGCCACCTTTCTGGTGGATGCCTCGGGCACGGCGGCCTTTCTGCCCCAGGCCCTCTCCCTGAAGAACATGGGCGAGACGATGCGAACCCGTTCGCGGGCTATCTTTGCACACTTCGAGAGAGTCGCCTCCTGGCAGGAATTGCTGGCCAAGCAAGGAGCCGACACCCAGGCCCATCCATTTCGCTGCGATGCCTCCGCTTTGCACCAGCTGCTGGAGGAGGGCTGGATGTGGCAACTGCGATTCGAGAATGGCGTGACCAGCGCGGGTTTCGTGCTGGAAACAACAGCACAATCTCGCCTGCCGACTGTTTCCCCGGAGGAAGAATGGCAAGGACTGCTGGATCGTTATCCGTCGCTGCATCAGCAGTTTGCCTCGGCACGGCGGGTGGCCCCGGCAACCGGACTCCGTAGAACGGGACGACTGCAACGACGCTGGGAACGGATGACCGGTACAAACTGGGCGCTGTTGCCACATACGGCGGGATTCGTCGATCCCCTCTACAGCGTGGGGCTGGCGCAAACACTCTGCGGCGTGGAACGTCTGGCTCATCTGCTGGAACATCACTGGCGGCGTGAATCCCTCCACGGGTACCTGCAACAGTATGCAAACGTGGTGGAATTAGAGCTGGATTTGATAGACGAACTGGTCGAGGGAAGTTACGCCGTGCGACATATCTTCGATCTGTTTGTGCCGTTTTCAATGCTTTACTTTGCGGCCGCGACCACTTACGAGCAACAACGATTACAGGCGGGCTTTCAACCAGGTAGAGCCTGCTGGTGCGCGAACGACGCGAATTTCCGCCGCGTCGTGAGGCACCTGCGAAGAAAACTGCGGGTCGCGTTGGCGCACTCAGCTTCACCCGACGTCACCCACGTCTTCTTCCGGAACGTGGCGAACGCGATTGCGCCCTATAACAGTGCAGGACTTTGTGATCCGGAAGCCGCGAATATGTACCGCTATACCGCGGTAGATTTGCCCTGAGGCCAGGAAAAAGGGACTTCAGCCCGGTGGCATCATTGCGACAGACAGGCTCGACTAACCCAGTTCAAATGTGGTTACGCCGAACACTCGATGTAGTGGAGTCGAGGGGATTTCCCCTTGATACATCCGCGCGGTTTCGAAGACGGCGCGCATGTGATGTCGATCCATTAACTCCACTGCGGCAGTATTGATGGTCGGCGCATCCAGGAAGCAGGGCACCCCTTCCGGCACGCGCGCCTTGAACGCCAGCAAGAGACGTTCCGCCAGTTCCGGACTGTCCGCGAACAACGGCCCAATTTTGTAGCCAACGCGGCACGCGCGCAGCACACCGTAACCGGCCAGCGAACGACTCCGCAGTATCCCCAGGGCCGTGCCGCGTGGCTGACGGATCCAGCCCTGCAGAAATTCCGTGCGGATGTCGGGAAAAAGAGGGCTGTCGTATTGATGGATCTGGTCCAGGGACAGCGATGCCAGGGGAACGATCGCGGAATCCTCGGGTATCTGTCCCCCGCCTATCCCCTCGTAACGGCAGTTTCGATAGGCCAGCACAAAACCGGATTTCCGATAATTCTCCTGTTGAGCCACGACACCATCCAGACCGATCGTGCGCCCATGCAAATGGGCAAGCCCGGCGTTCCAAATTTGCAGACCATACCCTTGCCCGCGGTAACCTGGCTGTACGATGTACAAGCCCAGAAAACCAAAGGTTTCGCCGTAGCGCACCACCGAGATTGTGGCGACCGGTTCATCACCCACCAAACCGACCAGAAACCCCCGTGGATCGGCGAGCAGAAAGGAGTCGGCATCGTGCCAGCCCGGATTCCAGCCTTCCGCGGCGGCCCACTCGAGGGCAAGTTCCAGGTCTTGCCGAGTCATCACTCGAATCGTGAAGTCGTTTTGTTGCATGGGTTATCAACCCTGTGCGGCTCGATGATCGGTATTAAAATGGAGCGACAAGCCACTGCTTCACCTCTCGACTCGACCTCGCCGCTCTACGAAATCCCATCGCAAAAATTCCTGCCTTCCCGAGCTGGCGGAAATCCGGGGCCTAACTGGACCAGGACCAGGTGGAGAGGCGATTGTGTCCCCCGGTGATAAGCTGTTGGCGTTCGTGGTCCAGCAGGAAGTCGTGAATGTGCGTGTCGTGACCTTCCTCGAGAAACAGTTCGCCCGTCGCGGTGTTAATCCCCATCAGGAATCCCTTGTGGTCTCCCCCCACCGCCAGGCACCAGTTGTCATGCGGATGGAACTCGATTTTTTCGACCAGCCCCTTGAACTTCGTGCTTTCGATTTCGTGCAAGCGGGTCTCCTGCTGCCAATCAAATATCTCCACGCGGGCATGACCTTCCAGGTGGTCAATATTGCCGACTTTCCCCATGCCCCCCACGACCAGCAATTTTCCATCGGGCGAAAAACAGACCGAGCGAATCCCCCCAATGGAATGCCGACGGGCCCGCGGATCCCAGGTATACATGACGGGCGCTTCCAGCTTCCGCGCCAGTTCCCCGGTGGCGACCTGCCACACCAGGATGATGCCCGTCTTGTCGACGGTTGCAAGGTACTGGCCGTCTGGAGACCAGGCCGTGGCGTACAACATGGAGGGATAATGATGGGGCGTCTGCTGGGCGTGTCCCTCGAATGTGCGGACCAGTTCACCCGTTTCCGCATTCCAGAGTTTACCGACCATATCGTCGGCCACACTGGCCACCAGGGATCGATCAGGGGACAACGCGATGCGGCGGATCCACTTGGAGTGGGCCGAGATCGATCGCTGCACGGTTTTCGCGTTCAAGTCCCACCAGCAGAGGGTCCCGTCATAAGCCCCCGAAATCAATTGACCTGGCCTCGCAAAAACCCCGGTCACGTAACTGGTGTGCCGTTTCTCGGCGAAGTCCTGGCGGACCGGTTTTTCCGCATCGAGATCCCACGCTTGCACACCCGCATCCGAAGATCCAGCATAAATCAGTGAGGCCCCGGTTTCCCGGGCAACTGAAAACAGGATATCGGGAGTCGACAGATTTTTTTCGCGGGTAATTTTCATAATACTCGTCCCTGCTGAACTGCAAGAGGCCACGAGGGGAAATTCGAAGACGTTGCCTGCAAGACGTCGGAAATGTGCGTAACGGCCAGGATCAGGCAAGCACCTCGTCGATGGGAGCACAGTGAAAATCGGTAATGGGAACCGGTCGCGCTCCGTACATATATTCCTTTTTCCAGTCGATTCCGATCGCCCGGAAAATGGTGGCAAACAGATGTCCGGCCCAGATTTCGTCCTCGATAACCTTGCGGCCGTCTTCGTCGGTTTTTCCGTAGACCGAACCTCCCCGAATGCCACACCCCGAAAGTGTGCAACTCCACGCCGATGCGAAATGATCTCGCCCCAGGCTGCCGTTGATTTGGGGTGTCCGCCCGAATTCCGACAGCGTGACCACGAGCGTCTGTTCCAGCAAACCCCGCTCCGCAAGGTCGTCCAATAAGGCGGACATGACGTGGTCCAGGTCGGCACACAGTTCCTGGTGGGTTTCAAAATTTTGTCCGTGACTATCCCACCAGGCGCGAGCCACCTTGACAAAGGGGACTCCCGCTTCCACCAGCCTGCGGGCAACCAGGCATTGCTCTCCAAATTGCGTGGGGCCGTACTTATCGCGCAGGGCTTGCGGTTCCCGGGACACATCGAACAGGCTCTCGCTCGACATTAAACCGCGAACCCGATCGTACGCGGAATTGTGGCTGTTCACTGCCGGGCTGGCGTGCCGCTTGGCAAATTCCGCCGCCAGAAAGCCACGCAGTTGCGCCCGATCCTGGTGGTCGATCTCGGTAATGATTTCCGGCCGCTGCAGGTTGGCCGGCATCAGGCTGTCCGTCAGAAACATCGGGCCCACGCGGGAACCGAGAAATCCCGGCCCCCCCTTGCGCCGCCCTTCCGTGGCCGTGTACATTGAAACGTAATGGGGAACCTTGCTGTCGACGCGCCCCAGTTCATGGGCCACGGTGGCTCCCAGATCGGGAAAGTCGATCCCGGGTTCGGGCACGCGACCGGTGGTCATGATGGTCGCCCCGGTGCCATGATCGGCCACTTTGGTATTGAGCGAACGAATAATTGCGGTATCTCCCAGGCGCTGAGCCATCCGCGGCAGTAACTCGCTAATGTGAATTCCCGGCACGCTAGTCGAAATCGCGCGAAAGGGACCTCCCGTAGGCCGTCCCGGCTTGGGATCCCAGGTTTCCAATTGGCTGGCGCCCCCTGCCAGCCAGAGCAGAATTACGCGTTTGCTCTGCTGGCGAACCTCCTCCGCCAGCAGACGTTGTTGCAGCACATCCAGCAACGTCATATCGGAGGCCAGGATTCCCGCAGTCGCGGTCGACTGCAGGAGAGCGCGGCGACTCATCCGTTTTTCAAAACCGTGGTTCATGTTCACGCCCTTCGCCGATGTGATGCCAGCATGGAATATCGGTTAATGATTAAAACGAAACTCGGGACTGGTCAACAAGGCCCACAACAGGTTTTGCCGGACTGACGGAGGCGATTCGCTGGTGGCAGTCAGATAGTCCAAGGCGAATTGCCGTTCCTGCTCCGTCGGTCGCCGGGTGAAAACCACCAGAAACGCTTCTTCGATCATCGCTTCCGCAGAAAGGCCCTTCAGCTTGCCGAACAGTTTATCTCCCCCGTCTCGCAAGTAATCATTCTGCATGCGGGGATGATTGCTGAACAGCAGCGCCTCCTCCACGCCAACCTGAAAGTTCTCGCCTGGCAGTTCGATTTCCCGACTGAGACTGATCGACTGTCGTTCCAGTTCGCCCCGTTTGTTCTCCCATTGCGTGCGAACTTCAGGTTTCGCAAACCAGTCGGGATTTTGGCTCGCCACGAGCAGGGAGAGCGAGACTTGCCAGGGAGAGAGCGGCCGGGTGAGGCCGGCTGCAAACGAGTCCAGTTCCGTGAAAGGGCGATTCTCGTAGGTTTCGGTCGAACGGCAGTAGGCTTCGGTCAATACGATTGCATGGATCAGACGCCGCAGGTCGTAACCCTGCGCTACCAGATCCTGCGTCAGGAATTGCAGTAGCTCGGGATGACTGGGGGGATTTTCGGAATGCATCTGATCGAGAGGTTCGACGAATCCGTATCCCAGCAGCCGCGCCCACGTGCGATTCACGATCGCCCGGGCCAGGAAGCCGTTCCGATCCTGATCCGCCTTCAAGGCCAGCCTCACGAGTTCCTCGCGGGGACGAAAGGGGGGAGGCAGCGGGGCTGGTGCCTCCGCGTCGTTCATTTGTCGCTTCACTTCCTCAAGGTCGGCCTTGCGCTCCTCATCCGATTTCGTCACCAGCGGTTCATCGACACATTCTCCATTCAAAAACATGAACGGGGCATCGAACTCTTCCCCCGCCACCGTCTTGAAACGGGTCTGCCCATCGGGCTTCTCCGCCAGGGTTTCCTTCTTCGTTTTATATGTCCGGTTGAAGAAGGCCATCATGCCGTAAAAATGCTTCTGCTGCCAATCGGCGACCAGCGGATGATCGTGACATTGCGCGCAACCGATGTTGACGCCAAAAAACAGCACGGCCGTATCATTGGCCATCTGCTCCGGTTCGCGGACACGCTCCTTCAGGAACGCCACGGCGGATGCCCGCGGCTTGTCCTCCGGCTCGGGGAGCAGGAGATCCGCGAAGATGTCGCTCCAGGGGCGATTCTGGCGAGTAGCCCACAGCAGGTATTCCCGCCAGGAATCATCATTTCGCTTTCGCGCCAGCAACAAGGCATCCAATTCGTTTCGCAGATGGAATGCATAATCGGGCGATTCCACCAATCGCGCCACCGCCTGTTCATAACGCGTCTCCACCGGCGCCGCTTCGTATTCCTCAATCTCGAAACGGGTAGGAATCCTGCCCGCCAGATCCAGCGTCACCCGCCGGAGCAGATTGAGATCCGAGGCCCGCGGCGACGCAGCAATGTTCCGCTCGTCGAGCCGGGCTTGAATCATCTCGTCGATCCGCCGGGCAACCTCGGGAACGGAAAGCGGTGAAGCCCCCGCGGTTTCGTCCCCCAGGCAGGGAGATGTCGCCAGCGCAATTGCAACAACCAGAAGGACGCGTGCAGCCATCGGTGGGGGGCTCCCTGCGAGGATGTTCAGTGGGCTCTGGAGAATAACAGATCAACACTCGCTGATCAACCTTTTTCCGCTCGGTCGTGCAGGGAAAGCGATTCTCCGGCATCACCCGCAGTGACGGTGCATACCATAGATGCGGTTGCGACGCGCGTTTCCGCGCACAATCAGCTTGCGATGAATTGAGTGCAAATAAAAAAGTTCACGGCCTCGCGAAGCCGTGGCACGCGAAATGGTGTAAATCAACACACCCGCCAAGAACGGCCCTGAAACTACCCGACGGCCCGTCGATGCTTATACTTGCGGAACCCACAGGGAATTTTCAGCCCCGTCAATCGGGAAATTGGAGATTCCCGCTTGACGCAACAAAAGCCTGCATCTACGGTGTGATATCACGAGGCAGTGCGCGGTCTGCCCAGGCAACTCGGCACGTCGAATACAGGAAGTTTTCTTGAGGGCGATCACATGCGAAGCGTACACACACAAACCAAGGGCACGGATCGTCCCGAGTGTTTTGTTCCCCGCCCTGGAGGATATCTGGCGCTGGGGTTGGGGCTTGTGCTCGGCCTGTTTGGAATGACAAGGCAGGCTGCCCTTGCGGAGGAGCCCTCCCAACCCCGGGAGGGAAGTCCGGAGGTGACGTTTGAGTCCGATATTCTCCCCCTGCTGACGCGGTTCGGCTGTAATACGGGCCCGTGTCACGGTAAATCTCGCGGCCAGAACGGGTTTGCCTTGTCGCTATTCGGATTCGATGCCGACTTCGATTACGCCGCGATTGTCCTGGAAAGCCGAGGGCGTCGCGTGCAATTTACCGCCCCGGAACACAGCCTCCTGTTGCGGAAGGCGATCGGTGCGGAACCTCACGGAGGGGGCAGCCGCTTTTCCGGAGAAAGTCCCTATTACGAAATGATCCGGAAATGGATTGAAGCAGGGGCTCCACGGACACCTCGGGACGCCGCCCAACTGCTGAATGTCCGTCTCGAACCGGATCGGCAAAGCTTGACCCCACAACAAGCGGTGCCGTTACGCGTGCTGGCGGAATACTCCGATGGGGTCGTCCGCGATGTCACCGACGGCGCGGCGTTTGATTCCAATGACAAGAGCGTGGCGACAATTTCCTCGAACGGGGTGGTGCAGGCCGGCGAACTTCCCGGCGAAACGGCCGTGATGGCTCGTTACATGAATCACATTGCCGTCTGCGCCGTGACCATCCCCTTGCCGGGAAATGTACCTCCCGAGAAATATGCGGAGTTGCCCCGGAATAACGAAATCGATGACTTTGTCTGGGAGAAACTCAAATTGCTGGGGATGTTGCCTTCCCCGCCAGCCAGCGAGGCCACGTTGCACCGCCGGACTTACCTGCGTCTGATCGGCCGCCTCCCCACCGCCGACGAAACCCGTGCCTACCTTGCCGATACCAGCCCCGACAAACGGGAACGAATGGTCGACCAGTTGCTGGCACGGCCGGAATACGCCGATTTCTGGGCCAACAAGTGGGCCGATCTGTTGCGCCCTAATCCGTTCCGGGTTGGCATGAAGGGAGTTTATACGCTCGATTCCTGGTTGCGTGCCGCATTCCGCGAGAACAAACCCTACGACGAATTCGTGCGGGAACTGGTGACAGCCCAGGGAAGCACGTGGCGAAATGGGGCCACGGTGCTGTTCCGGGATCGTCCCCAAACGGTGGAAGTGGCGTCCTCGATGAGCCAGTTGTTCCTGGGAATTCGCCTGGAATGCGCGAAGTGCCATCACCATCCGTTCGAAATCTGGAGCCAGGACGATTTTTACGGCTTCGCGGCTTTCTTTGCCCGCGTGGGCCGCAAGGGAACAGGCCTGTCTCCCCCCATTTCGGGCAGCGAGGAAATGATCTTCACCGCCGACAAGGGGTCATTGAAACATGGACGGACCGGCGAAGAGGTACTCCCCAAAACATTAACTGGCGATTCCCTCGAACTGGCCGCCGACCACGACCCCCGCGAAGTGCTGGCCCAGTGGATGGTCGCCTCGAACAATCCCTATTTCCCTCGGGTGATGGCCAACAGAATCTGGGCGGAACTGATGGGACTGGGACTGGTCAATCCCGTGGATGACCTCCGCGCCACGAATCCTGCCTCGAACGAATTACTGCTCGATTACCTGGCGGAAGATTTTCGCAATTCCGGCTATAACATCAAGCACCTGATCCGCCGCATTGCCCTGTCGCATACGTTTGCCCTGTCAAGCCTCCCCGGGGAACGGAACGTCTCGGACACGCGGAATTTCTCCCGCTACTACCGGCAACGCTTCCGGGCCGAAGTGCTGCTGGATGCGGTGAACGACGTGCTCGGCACCACGGAGAACCTGGCAGCGATGCCACCGGGTTCGCGAGCCATCCAGATGTGGACGCATCGCACGCCCTCGCTTTTCCTGGACACCTTCGGGCGGCCCGATGCCAATCTCGATCCCCCCTACGAGCGGTCTCATGAACTGACGACCCCACAAATGCTGCACCTGATGAATGCCACCACCATAGATCAGAAATTATCGGAGAAATCCGCGCAACCGGCAAAATTAGCCGCCAGCGATCTGACAAACGAACAGGTGGTCCAGGAAATCTACCTGCGTGCCTTCAGCCGTCTGCCCACCGAGAGCGAACTTTCCACGGCACTGCACACCTTTCCGGAGGAAATGTCGGCACGGCAAGCCGCGATCCAGGATTTATTCTGGGCTTTGATAAACACGCCGGAATTTTACTTTATTGATTGACGATACCCACTAAAATCTGGAAGATATGAGTGGTGATGCATACAATGTGATACCGCGATAAATCTCCCTCCCCACCAGACACCGGACCAGAATCCCACCTCGGTAGCCAGGAACACATTCCATGAACATTCATCGCAACTGCGAAGGCACGTTCCGTAGAGATTGCCTGAAACTTGGAGTCGGCGCACTGCTGGGTGGCGGGCTGACTGAAGGCTTGCGTTTGCGAGCCCAGGCCAGTTCCACGGCCGCGACCTCGAACAAAACCGCCTGCATTCTGATCTGGCTGGATGGCGGACCAAGCCATTTTGAAACCTTCGATCCCAAGCCCCAGGCCGCCCTGGAAATTCGTGGCGAACTCAACCCTATCGATACCAAGGTGCCGGGAGTGCAGTTCTCCGAGAACATGACTCGGCTGGCTGCCATCAATGATAAATTCACGATTATCCGCTCGGTCCGCCACGACCAGAACAATCATGGCGCGGGCAATCATTACATGATGACCGGAGCCCCGACTCGAATTCCGGTCAGCTGCGGCGCCTTTGTCAGCTTTCACCCCAGCATGGGAGCCGTGGTCTCCGCGGAACGGGGGGCCCCTCCCGGAATTCCTCCTTACTTCTCCTTGCCTTCGCAAACCCGATCCGGCGGACCGAACTTCCTGGGCCCCAAACACGCCCCCTTCGTGGTCGGCGACGACCCCAACAATAATTCGTTCCGGGTCCGCGACGTGACGATTCCTCGCGGCTTGGACGAAGCCCGGGCGCTGGGACGACGGGAATTGCGCGAGCAGCTCGACAGCATGCTCAGGATTCAGGAACGATCCGCCAACGACCCCGTGTTGGGAGCCGATGAAAATTACCAGCAGGCCCTCTCCCTGATGACTTCCCAAGCCGCGTTGGAGGCCTTCGACATCCAGCGCGAACCCGGCCATGTCCGCGATGCCTACGGCCGAAACCGCTTCGGGCAGCAGTTGCTGCTGTCGCGTCGCCTGGTCGAAGCGGGTGTCCCCTTTATCACCGTGAATAACGGGGGCTGGGATCATCACTCCGATATCTTCGCCCGTTTCCGCTCGCAGGGGCAGGAATTCGATTCCGTTGTCGCGGCTTTGATTAGCGACCTGGATGAACGGGGCATGCTCGATACCACTCTGGTTCTGGTGATGGGCGAGTTTGGACGCACCCCCGCCATCTCGACGCTCTCCGGCTCGAAGACCGCCGGACGCGATCACTGGTCAAGTGCCATGTCGATCCTCATGGCCGGCTGCGGCACCCCGCGCGGGCAGGTTGTGGGGGCCACCGATCGGAATGGATATGCTGCCATCGAAAACATCTACAAGCCCGAAAATCTGGTCTCCACGGTGTATCGCAAATTGGGCATCGATCCCGACAAAGTGCTGATCACGACCGAGGGACGCCCCGCGCACCTGGTCTCCGATCCCAAACCCATCCGGGAAGTCATGGGCTAAATTTTTAATTTCGCGTGTTCCGATCTCGCATGTCAGAGACGCGAAGTGATTGCCCTGTCCCACCCGCGGCGAATTTGAAAACCCCGCGGGCACTCCAGTCGGCCTTGGTGCATTCCGGGGGAGTTGCCGTGTTCAAATTACAGTATCCTCTGTTTCTCCTGACGTTCCTCGGCTTAACCAACTTGGCCAGTGCCGCGGCCCCCACGCTCACTTATCTGTTTCCCGGGGGAGGTCAGCGGGGGAGCACCGTTGCGGTGACCTGCACGGGGAAGTTCGATTGGCCGATACGGATTGATGCCCCGGGAGTGGTTGTCGAACCCGGAGAAAAATCAGGACAGCTCACCATCACGATCCCTTCCGATCTGGCGGCCGACCGTGTCTGGATTCGGTTGTACAACGCCGAAGGGGCCTCCGTAGCCGTCCCCTTCCTGATCGGCGACTTGCGGGAAATCAACGAAACCGAGCCCAACAATGCCCCCCAGGAAGCAGAGTCCTTTGAGCAGGCCGGGCTGATTGTAAATGGAGTGCTCAAGGGAGCCGATACCGATTCCTACTCGGTCCCCCTGGAAGCGGGGCAGACACTGGTCGCGGCCATTGATGCCCATACACGATTGGGTTCGCCCATCGATACCATCCTGCAGGTCGCGTTGCCCAACGGAATTGTCGTGGCGGATAACCACGACGACCACGGGCTGGACCCGCGTCTCGCCTTCACGGCCAGCACCGCCGGACGTTACATCGTGCGCGTGTTCGGTTTTTCTTCCGAACCCAATACCAACATTTCCCTGCAAGGCGGAGACAACTGCGTCTACCGCTTGACGCTGACCACCGGCCCGTACGTTACTCACGTGGTTCCGCTCTCGGTCAATGCGGATAATCCCGGCACCGTGGAACCACGGGGCTGGAACATTCCCGCGGGGACCCAGGCGGTGGCCTCTCCCTTCGGTGCTCCCGATGCCGCCGATTTGCTGGAACAGGAACCGCGAACCGATTTGCGCATCCCCCTCCCCTCTCGGTTGGGATTTGCCCATCGCGAGGATTTCGCCCACGGAGGACGTGTGCGGCTGGTCCCCTATGCGACCAGCCTGGCGCTCCCCCGGGCCGGTGAGGAGCCCCCCCAGCGTCTGGAACTGCCGCACGCAGTCACGGGGTGCCTGCGCACTCCCGGTCAGGCCGACCGCTTTCTGGTTTCGCTCGGCAAAGGGAATCCACTTCTGTTGACCGTCGAGGCCCGCACGCTCGGCCTCCCTCCCGATCCCCTGGTGCGTCTGTTCGATCCCGAAGGCAAGAAGGTCGCCGAGATCGACGATTCCGCCGGCACCCGCGATGCCGTGCTCGCCCATACCGCTGCCCGGGAAGGCGATTACACGATCGTGGTCACTGACAGGCATCGGGCCGGCAGTGAACGGGCTTACTACCAGTTGACGGCCCGCCTGGACGAACCCGATTTCGAACTCACCACCACGGGTGGGGAGTTTGTGTTGCCTGCCGACAAACCGCTTGAAGTGGTTGTCAACGTGGTGCGCCGCGGTGCCGCCGGCCCCATCACCGTTGCAGCGGTTGATTTGCCGGAGGGCATCACCGCCGAACCGGCAGTCTCCGAAACCAGTGGCGATTCCTCCAAGAAGGTGACTCTAAAACTCTCGGGGAATGGTAGCCCCTTTTCGGGACGCATCAGGCTTGTGGGGACCATGTCCGCCCCCCGCGAACTCCAGCACGACGTCCGCACGCCCGCACGCTTGAACGGCTCGTTTTCCACGCTCTGGCTTACCGCCATCGCCGCGGCCAACACCAGTCCAGCGGAACCCGACAAACCCGCGAAGTAAGATCCCCTGGCATATCACAGCAGGAATCGCGGCCGCCGAAAGGGAAAAAAACGATACGGCTGCCCATCCGTAGATACTGTTGATTGTCTCAAGAAGTTGGAGTTGCTTACAATCGACCCGTGGGCGAATTCCCGTGGCGGCTCCTCGTGCTCCCGGTTTGTTCCCCCTTCGAACTTAGCTGTTGATTGCCCTGTTCGAGGCTTCCTCGTGGCCCATTTCGTCGTTCGAGTTCGAGGTATTCATGCCCCTCATGGTGCGGTCTCCATGGTCTGTACAACAGGTTCGCCCGCCTCGTCACGCGATCCCTGCTCTCCTCGTGTCGATCTGCCTGTGCGGTTTCCTGCTCGACAACGTTCGGGCGGAAACATCTGCAGCACGGGATACCTCGCGACCAAACGTGCTGTTTATCGCTGTGGATGATTTGGCTTCCTGCCTGGGCTGTTACGGCAACACAGTGGTCAAGAGTCCGCGGATTGATGCCTTGGCGGCAAAGGGGGTACGGTTCGACAACGCCTATTGTCAACTGCCGTTGTGCAATCCGAGCCGTGCCTCGCTGATGACGGGTATGCGTCCCGACCAGATTCGGGTGTACGATCTGGATCGGCACTTCCGCGAGGAAATCGAGGAGGTGGTCACCCTGCCCCAGTTATTTCGTTCGCAAGGCTGGTGCGTCGCGCGGGTAGGCAAGTTGTATCATTACAATGTTCCCGCGGGGATAGGCACCAACGGCCTGGACGATCCGCTCTCGTGGGATGCGGTTTTCAACCCCAGGGGGCGCGACGTTGCAGAGGAGGCGCTCATTACAAATCCCACTCCACAAAGGCCGATCAGCGCGGCCTTGAGTTGGCTGGAAGCGGAAGGGCACGACACGGAACAGACGGATGGCATGGTGGCCACCCGGGCAATTGATTGGTTGTCCCAGTACCTGTCGGAGCAGCAAGAGGCCCAGACTACACCTCAACCGTTTTTTCTGGGAGTCGGATTTTTCAGGCCGCATACCCCGTATGTGGCCCCCCGAAAATATTTCGAGCTGTACCCGCTGGAAAACATCAAATTGCCGCCGAGTGCACCGGGCGACCGCGCGAATCTGCCCGAAGCCGCGTTGGCGCATAACTGCCGCATTCCGAACTACGGCCTTCCCGAGCAAACCTGCCGGAAAGCCCTGCAGGCCTATTATGCATCGGTTTCCTTTGTCGATGCCCAGGTCGGCCGCGTCCTGGAAACGCTGGAGACACTTCATCTGGCGGAAAACACCATCGTGGTCCTCTGGAGTGATCATGGTTATCATCTGGGTGAACATGGCGGAATCTGGCAGAAACGGACACTCTTCGAGGAGTCCGCACGCACGCCTCTGATCATCCATGCTCCCGATACAGTTCTGACCCGGCTTTCGTCTGCCCAGGACAGGGAGACTCTCGCGGACGATCGATTACAGTCGAACGTTACCGAACACTCCCGATCCGGTAACGGCACCCCCTGTTCACGGATCGTGGAATTTGTGGACATTCTGCCCACGTTGGCGGAACTGTGCGACTTGAAGCGGCCGACCACAGCCAGTGGACGCAGTCTGGTCCCTTTGCTGCGGGACCCCAAGCGTCCGTGGAATCATCCCGCATTCACTCAGATCCTGCGTCCGGGTGTCTCGGATAAAGAACCCGCCCGGCAGGTAATGGGCCGCAGCATCCGCACGGAGCGCTGGCGCTACACCGAATGGAACGAAGGCCGGGATGGAGCGGAATTGTATGACCACTGGAACGACCCGGCGGAAACAACCAACCTCGCGCGCAAACCAGACCTGCAACCGCTGATTCTTCGCTTGAAGGAACAGTTCGCGGACAAGGTCCAAGGACTACCCCCCGCCACCCCCGTCAATCCGGCCCGCCTCTGAATATCTTATCGAGCGAGTGCCTTGCGTAATGTTACGCCCGTGTGGCCCGCTACCTCACGGGCGCGGCTAGTGGGCGCATCGTAGTACTCAACGGGCGATAGACTTGTCATTTCGCCAGATCCCAAGACAGGACATTGGCTCGATGATACACTGACCTTTGTCAATTTCCGATACTGGAATCGCTCCTCTTGTGTCCGATCAAATCCCCATGAATACCATAAAATTCCTGATTTTGTTCGTCACGGCAGTCTGTCTTGGCAATCCGCTGTTGCAGGCCTCCGAAGTCCAGAAGCCGCTCAAAGTCATCACCCATAATGTTTGGTACGGCTTCACGAAGAAGCCCGAACCGCGGCACCAGAACTGGCTGGCCTGGATGTCCTCGCAATCGCCCGATGTGGTCTCGCTGCAGGAACTCAATGGGTACACCCCGACAAAACTCGCCGAAGACGCCGCCGCCTGGGGACACCCCTATACCGTGCTGCTCAAAACCGATGGTTTTCCCACGGGTATCACGTCGCGGTATCCCATTACGGACGTCAAGCGGATTCGCGAGGGGCTGCATCACGGCCTGCTGCGATGCCGTATTCGAGGAATCTGGTTCTACGTGATCCATTTCCACCCCTCCGATTTCATCCGTCGCATCGAGGAAGTGGGACATTTGAAAGCGGATATCGATGCCCTCCCCGATACTGATCCCGCCATCGTGCTGGCCGGTGATTTTAATGGGTTCTCACCGGTCGATCGCGCGCGGTACGATGCCGACACGCAACTTGTCGATTTCTTCCAGATGCTCGACCAGCGGAACAAGGCACGCAATTTGAACAGGGGGCGCATTGATTACGGCGGCATTGAAGCGATTCTGGAACTCGGTTTTGTCGACGTGATCGCGCGGCAGCGTGCAGCGGATGCTCCGTTTGCCGGAACGTTTCCCACGCAACTGGTCAGCGACGAAAACCATGGGACCGACCGCCGACTCGACTACATTTTCGTCAGCCCCAATCTCGTCCAGCGCGTGACCGGGGCGGGCATTTTGAGGAACGCAACCACGGAACTGCTGTCGGACCATATCCCCGTCACCGCAACCCTCGGCATCGATCCCCCGTTGATTTTCGTCACTCAACCGAAATTGCTGCAAGAGCACGGTGCGGGCGAAGGCCCCGCCTGGCATCCCGAACTTGGATTGCTGACCAGCGGCGAAGGGAACATAAACCGCCGCGACTTGCAGGAAAAACACAGCGTCGTTCGTGAAAATGCCGGTTCCAATGGCCTGATGTTCGATCGGCAGGGGAGGCTGGTGATCTGCGAACCCGTGAGGCGGCTCGTCTCGCGGATGGAAGCGGATGGATCGACCACCGTCCTGGCGGAAACCTTCGAAGGCAAGAAATTCAATCAACCCAACGATCTGGCTATCGATTCCCAAAGCCGGATCTATTTTACGGACCCCCGCTATGGCAGTCGCGAAGGGATGGAACTGCTGGACCCGGCTGGCCGTGAAATCGAGGGCGTTTACCGTATCGACCCCGATGGGAGGGTCGCGCGAATCATCACCCACGAGGTCGATCGGCCCAATGGACTGGTCGTCACCGCCGACGACAAACTGTTATTTGTCGCCGACAACAATAATTCCCAGGGCGGAGCAAGAAAGCTGTGGCGATTCGAACTGACTCCCGAAGGGACCGTCAACTTCACCACGCAAACCCTGATCTATGATTGGGGAACAACCCGTGGTCCGGACGGCATGAAACTGGACGTAGCGGGCAACCTGTATGTCGCAGCGGGACTCAATCGCCCCAACTTGCCTCACGAAACGGCAGATCCCCCGACTGCCGGAATCTATGTGTTTTCCCCGACGGGAAAACTGCTGGACTTCGCCCCCATTCCTCGCGACGAAACCACCAATTGCGGCTTTGGCGGCGCGGACTGGAAAACCTTGTACGTCACTGCCGGGGGAAGTTTGTGGAGTCTTCGGACCAGGTATCGAGGGGAAAACATCTGGTCCCCCCAGGCCCGGGAGCCGTAATCGGCCTCCGCACGTCGCCTGCTCGTATCCGCGGGGTGATAATCGGCACCAACAATAAATGCGGGAAGTCCGGTCGGCTTTCCCGCGGGCTATCGTGTGTCGATTCCATTCAGAATTTGTAGTTCGCCAGGAAATAGAACTGTCTGGCGTCGTCGCGTGACAGCGCGGTATTCGTGACAGCACCCCCATACCAGAACCAGGAATACCCGGTTTCAAGCGTCAGGTTTTTGTTAACCTTGTAGGTGGCAATCAGGTCCAGTTCGTTGCCGATGTGGACGTCGTTCGTCCCTCCCGGATCGGTCGAACGTGGTCCCTGCGGCACGCCGCCGATGTTGTAGATGAAGTCTTCCCTGCGGTGCTTATCGAACCAATGGAATTGGCCTGTCAGTGTCAGTTTTTCGCTGGGATTTAACTTCGATCCCATGGAATAATCGACCAGGTTCTCACCACTGAAGTTGTCCAGAATCCCCCAGTAGGCATGCCCCAGGGGGTACAGCGAGAAGTATGTGGTGTTGCGGCTGTCGGTCGGATCCTTGTCGCCGGTCCCCATGTAATACAACGCGAAGACCTGGGGCTTCATGCGTGGCTTATTCCAGGTATGGCTGAGTTGAGCATTGAAGAACCCGGAATAAACATTCAAGCTCGGGCTGGGAACCGCGGTCCCATTGAACATATCGTTGCCAATCTGAATGGCCCCCTGAAGATCGTAGGCCCATGTCCGTTCGACCTCGTCGCAGCAATTCTTGATCGCCTTGGAATCGTAATAACGGGCTCCGAACGAGTGGCGATCCCCATCCTGTCGATTGGAAACGGGTTCGTTCTCCACATCCCAGATCCAGAACAGATCGAGTGTCCCCTGCTCCAGCCCACGATAGGTCGCATACACACCACTCACCCATTCACTCTGATCGGGCGTATCGAACGACTGCGTCTTGAACACCGTCCCCCGTGCCGCTCCGTTGACCGGTTGCACGGCAAAGGCATCGATATCCCATTCCCCCCCCTTGTAATACGACCTGAACCCCTCGAAATTCCTCATCGTATTGGCCCAAGCGAGGGGCGAAATCACGTGCTGGTCGCCGTAGTTCAGGGTTTGGCGTCCATAACGGAAATTCACATTCCCCTCGGACAGTTCCGCCACCTTGACATCCACATAATATTGCAGCAGGTCCGTGCGATTTTCATCGATCGGCAGAAGCGGCATGTCCTCCCCGAACGTGGCAGCGTCGATTGCTTCGACATAACCGGTTATCGTGTCCCGGTACGTGATCGACGCATAAGGCATAAACCGCCACTGATCATAGCTGCTGAGCCCGGGCCCCGGAGGACGCAAACGATTCGTTTCATGCAGGTAACGATAACGCAACTCCAACCCGGCGGTCCCCTTCCAGTCGCACTTGCCGAATGTCAGGGAATCGAGTTCGCGCAGGAAGGGTTTGTCCACGTCGCAGAATAATTCATCGGGACAACACCCCTCAACACAAGAATCCACCACGCACGAATCCTGACAGTCGTCGCCACACGATTCGTTTTTCACCAGCGAAACCATTGGTCCGGCGCTCTGGGTTTCCTCGTGGGCCTGCACAATTTCGGAGGCCTGAACCTCATGCTTGGGCAACGTCAGGCACGCCGCCCCCATGAACAAGGCGAGCAACACGTTCTTCGAATTCATAGCACAACTCTTTGAGCTTCAATCCCTCGAAGCGGACACGCGAATCGAGCAGGTCCGTGACTCACCCTTGGAACAATTCAGGGAAAAACCTCACTGACTCCCATCAAGGCCGCCCGATCGCACCGCTGCGGTCGTCGCGCAGCCCCTGCCTGGTTTACAAGATCGACGCCAGATTTATGGAGAATGAGAAATAAAAATCTGTTCCCTGCGAAACAGTCGATTCCTTCCTCCTACGTGGCAGTTTTTTCCTAATCGTTAAGCTTGCTCCAGTTGAGTTCAGGGTTTTCACAGATGATAACCGGCAGATCAAGAAGCAAACGCCGGGCGACGCGTTCCCCGGTACGAGAAACCCTGAAGTCCATTGCGCCCCCTTACCGCGCGAAGCGTTTCGATTGCGATTCTTCGCAAGGCAATCCTGATCGCACGCGAGATCAGAATCGCCTCGGGCCGCGATGTAACCCTTGAGCCAGGAAAGGATCCCGCGCGCCGCCGACTCGTCGCCCCTGGAATGCCTAGGAGAAGCCCTCCGGGAACAGCGTTTGTCTCTCGGGACTGGCCTGCCCACTCTTTTCGACCCGAGTTCAGTTCACCACATTCACCGCGGACTCGCCCCGCAATACGCGGAGACAATTCTGGCTCCCCTTCACCCGCATATCGAGCAATCCCTGTTCGCTGTAGAATGCCGCGTGCGGATTGATCAGCAAACGGTCGTGTGCCGGGTGTGCCGGATCGCGCCAAGCCTGCAGCAACGGCTCGGTCGCAGCGGGTGGTTCCTGGGGCAACACATCCAGGCCTGCTCCCGCCAGATGGCCGCAGGCGATCAGTTTCAGCACCACGTCCGGGCAAACCAGGCCACCACGCGCGGTATTCACGAGATATCCCCCCGGGGGCATCTTGCGCAGCAGCGGCTCGTCGAGGATGTGCTGAGTTTCCTCGGTCAAGGGGCAGTGCAGACTCAGGACATAGGCTTGTTCGACCAGTTCGGCCAGCGTTTCCGCGCGCCGAATCCCGAGCGCCTTATCCATCCCTTGGGGCTGATAGGGATCGTAAAACACCACATCGAATCCATGCGCCCGGGCACGCAATGCCGTCGCCGTGCCGATCCGCCCCAACCCGATAATTGCAAAGACACGCCCCCGCAATCGCTGCAGGGGAACCACCTGGGAATACGACCACGCTCCCGAGCTTCGCCTGAGGCGACTATTCAATACATGCGTCCCCCGCGTCAGTGACAACGTAAACGCCATGGCTGAATCGGCGACTTCTTCCGTTCCGTAATCCGGCACGTTCGCCACTGTAATTCCCAGTCGGCGGGCGTGGGCATGATCGACATTATCGATCCCCACGCCACAACGCACAATCAGTCGGCAGGCGTGCATCAACTCCAGTGTTGTCGCGGTGATGGACAGGGAGTGATACATCATGATCGCATTCGCGCGCCCAGCGATCTCCCGCAATTCGGATTCCGCGGTTGCCTCCAGCGCGATCACGTCCGCCGCGTCTCCCAGAACAGCACGTTCGATATCAAGAGGTTCCGGAATGAAGTCGGTCACCACCACCAGCGGCTTGTCGGACATATCGCATCTCCCTGCGGAAAACGGAATTGGGGCCAGGATAATAACCCCTATTGTGGATCCCGCGAGAAATTTCGCAATCCTCCAGCAATCCCGTCACAAAACCCGACGACCTCCCCTACAACGGAAGCGATACCGCCGCGTTACGTTTGCTGCTCTCGTGCACGGCCTGGGTGAATTCCATGTACTCACAGGCGGTTTCGAAACTGTTCAGGGTCACCTGTTTCTCGCCACGAATTGCGTCGATGAAATCGGCCTCCACGCGCCAGCCGCCCAGACGTTCCTCGGGCAGTTTCAAGGGGCGGAGTTCCGCATCGCCATGACGGCCCGTCAACACGAGTTCACGGCTGTCATCTCGCGGATCAAACTGCACTTTAATGGTCCCTTCCGAGCCATACAGATGAATCTGCAACCCGGGGCCAAACAAGGCAATCCCGCTGAAATGATACAGGCCTTGCGCTCCCCCCGCGAGGTGGGTCAGCACCTGCAAGCTGTCGGGCACCGTCACTTGCCCCTGTATCGCCAGATCTTCTAACGGACGATTCGGCTCGAAGATGCGCGACTGCGCGAACACTTGCGTGGTTGCGGGAATCCAGCGGGAAACGGTTTCATGCAGGTTACCCAACGAAAGCACATTCAGCCCGCTGACCTGCTGGCACTGCCGGGGATGCAGAAACTGGGAGCAGTCCCAAAAGGCATCGTTCGCCCCCAGGACAACCACCTCGCGCAGATCGCCCAGAAACCCGTGATCGATAATGGAACGCAGGTACGCGCCGTGCTGCAGGCCAAACGGGCTGGGAACCACCATCGCCGTCAGTTCCGGATGCGCCGCCTGGGCAGCGAGCATTTGGCGCGCTTCCACAAGATCGCGCGCCATGCGCGCTTCCGTCAACACATGCTTGCCTGCCGCCAGGGCTGCACAGGTCACCTCGCAATGCAGGTTGGGCCAGGTGCCAATCACGACCGCATCAATTCGCTCATCGGCCACCAGATCCTGCCAAGTCCCATAGGTCTGCGAAATTCCAAATTCGCGCGCGACACGCTGCGTACTCTCGTCCCGCGCATTGCAGACGCCTGCCAGTTCCACGCCGGCAAGCTGTTGAAATCCCGGCAGATGTTTCCGCCGGGTGTTTTGACCGGCCCCCACGAATCCGAGGCGAATATTCTTGGACACGAATCAGGTTTCTCCCATACTTCAGTCAATCACTCATCCAGAACGGCTCTCCGCCGATTCTTGTTACCCTTCCCATCTAAAGCCGCAACACCGCTGCTTGCAACTGAGAAATTCACTCTCCCGCCTGAATGTTCGGAATTCCTGTATTCTTCCCGCACGATTGCGAACTCCCCCTTGGCACAATCTGAGTTATCGCGGTTATCGCGACAACCCGCACAATCGTAACATGTTACGCAACACGTCGGGTCTCATACCGTCCCCGCCCGGAGCAGGGTGCGGGCAATCCGGAAATCAATCGAATTTCCCAGAATCCGAATCCTTGTGAAATAGTTCACAGGCAACGGCGGCTTGACAGGCGAAAATACGCTCGTCACGTACTCAGGAATGTGCCGCGATGGCAGGGTGTTGTTTGCCATTCGAGGCCGCACAGGATAAAATCAACGTCTTACTGATGGAGCGTTACCCCTGTGTCTCGCCTGATACGCAGGTTAATTATTTAGTCCGAAAGGGAGAGAACACGATGCTGAAGAAAACTTTTGCTGTTGCGATGCTGTTGGTCGCGGCTGGAGCGGTCAGCTATGCGGCTGCCCCGGATTCCGTGAAGTCGGGACTGCAGGTTGGAGAAAGCACTCCCGCCTATAATGTCAACGATTGCACCGGTCCCAGTGCTGGCAAATCCCTGTGCTACCGTTGCAAATATGGGGCTCGCCCAGTTGTCAACATTTTCACCCGTGACATCACTCCCGAAGTGGCAAGCCTGATCGCGGAAATCGACAAGACCGTCGGCGCCAACCAGAGCCAGAAAATGGCCGCCTTCGTCGTTCACCTGACCGACGACACTGATGCCTCCGCCGAAAAGCTGAAGAAAGTGGCCAAGGATGCCGGTCTCGAGTACACCCCGCTGACCAACTACGAAGGTGCCGCCGGCCCTGCGAGCTACAAAATCGCCAAGGAAGCTGAAGTCACCGTGATGATGTGGGTGAAGGGCGAAGTGAAGGTCAATCACGTCGTGAAGTTTGACGACCTGAACAAGCAGAAAATTTCCCAGATCGTCGGCGATACCAAAAAGATCCTGAATTGATCACCCCGGAAACCATCCGGTTTTCCGCGAGAATGGCGAAAACCTCGTATTCCCTCGCCGGAATGCGAGGTTTTTTCGCTGGATTCATTGCTATCTCCCCGCTTTATTTCCTCGCCAGTACCACGCCGCGCGCCTGGTGCTCCTCTTATCGGAAGGGATCGTTATGGGAGTTCCGTTTGTCCGTCGATCGAGGCATCTTGCCTGTCCACTCTGCGTCGTGTCGCTGTTCGTAATCGCCTGGCATGCCGCTGCCGCCAGTGAGGCAAATGGATTGCTCGATCTTTCCCGTGACGGAAGGTATCTTGCCTGCTCAAACCGCGACAGCGGAACCGTCACCATCATCGATCTGCGGAATGACCAGAAACTCCACGAAATTCCCGTGGGCCGGCACCCCGAGGGGCTCTCTTTTCTGGGAAACAGCTATCGCCTTGCCACCGCGGTGTACGATGACGACACCGTACTGTTCCTGGATGCGGAACAGGGGACCGTAATCGGCAAAACCCCCGTCTTTGACGAACCTTACGGAGTTGTTTCCAACCGTGCAGGCACGCGTCTGTTCGTCACGCTCGATTTCCCCGGTCGCGTGGCGGAAATCGATACCAGCAACTTCCAGATTCTCCGTGAAATTGAAGTCGAACCCTTTCTGCGCGGTCTGGCGATCACCGCCGACGGTACGCAACTTTTCACAACGGGATATTACACCGGAAATCTTTCCTGTATCGAGACGGCAACCGGAACCATCCAGCGTCAATGGCCCGGCAAATCCCACGATAATCTCTGCCGGCAGGTCACGCTGCATCCCCAGAGGCCGAAAGCCTATCTCCCCCACATTCGTTCGCGCATCAGCGTGGCCCATGGGGCAGGTTCCATTTTCCCGCTGTTGTCGGTCATCACCACCGACACGCTCGAAACGGAGTCCCCCCGCAGCCGGATTCCGCTCGACTCCTTCGTGGGAGCCCGTGTCACCTGCAATCCCTGGGACACCGCCATCTCACCGGACGGCAACACCCTGCTCGTTGTGTTTGCGGGCACCAATGACATGTTTGTATGCAATGTGCTGGACGACAATTATCGCGAAGTCACCTACCGCGCCTCGCTGAATCTGAGCCACAACCCGCGTGCCGTCCGCTTCAGCCCCGATGGCAAACACTTTTTCGTTTACAATGCCCTCGATTTCCAGGTCGCACGCTACGATGCCGCGACTCTCCGAAAACTTGCTGACATTCCCGTTACCGAAAATCCCTTGAGCGAGGAAATTCTGCTCGGCAAACGCTTGTTCTACACCGCACATCAGCCAATGTCTTCCCGTTTGTGGATTTCCTGCGCCAGTTGTCATCCCGATGGCCAGCCGGACGGACGAACCTGGCACAATCCCGAGGGACTTCGCAACACACAGTCCTTGGCGGGCATGGCCTGGACTCACCCGATTCACTGGTCGGCCGATCGGGACGAAGTGCAGGATTTTGAATTGACCGTCCGAGGGCCTCTCATGCAGGGACGCGGGCTGATCCGAGGTCGCGTCCACGAAGCACTCGGCCCTCCCAATCACGGGCTTTCCCCTGAACTCGACGCGTTGGCCGCCTACAGCAATACCCATCAATTCACGCTCAGCCCGTTTGCCAAAAATGGCTTGAGCCAGGCGGCACGCCGGGGACAACAGATTTTTCACTCCGCCGAAACCCGCTGCGCAACCTGTCATTCCGGAGCGTTCTATACCGACTCGCAACCGACCCAGGGAAAATTCCTGATGCACGATGTGGGAACCGGAAAGGACGATCCCACGGAATTGATGGGACCAACCTACGATACCCCCACTCTGTTGGGTATTTATCGCACGGCCCCGTATTTGCATGATGGAAGCGCCAACTCCCTCCTGGACGTGCTGACCAAGCGAAACCGGGAGGATCGCCATGGAAAAACGAGCCACTTGTCTCCCGGTGAATTGGCCGATCTCGTGGAGTTTCTGCAGGCCCTGCCGTTCGAGGATCCCATTCCCCAGGCCCGCGAGACGGGGCTGATCGAAGTGTCCCGCTGAGCATTACCAGAATCCGGTCCGCCAGGTCGGCTTTCGACCTTTTACAGGAGTAACCCGCCATGCCTCGTCATTTTTCTCTCGCGATTGCACTCGCCACTTGTCTGACGCTTCCCGGCTGCGGACCTGATGGTTCCCGTAGCGGCAGCACCACCGAAGAGGAAATTGTCTCCACCGAAGCCCCAGCGGAAACCGGCGCAATGACTCCCCCCGAAGAGGCGAGCACGTCGCCAAACACCACCGCCACGCCTGCCACTCCGCAAGCCTGGGAAGAGGCCGGCATTGCCCTGAAAGCGGCGCAGTGGCACGAGGTGCAGGCGGAACTCGCGAAACACAAGGGGAAAGTAGTGGTCCTGGACCTGTGGTCTACCTGGTGTGCTCCCTGCGTGCGCGAACTTCCGCACCTGGTTGCCCTGCAGAAAAAACACCCGGAACAGGTTGTCTGCATTTCCGTGAATCTGAATTTCGATGGCAGCGATACCCCCGATGTCCATGCCCCGGAAGTGCTGCAACTGCTTGCCAAACTCGATGCCCGCATCATCAACCTGTTGTCGACCACTCCCGACGAAACCATTTACGAAACCATCGATTTGGCCTCCATTCCGGTCGCCTTTGTCTATCAGAACAACGGCGAACTCAAGAAGCGATTCGATAACGAGTCCTCCGAATATGGCGACGAAGGGTTTACCTACCAGGATCATGTCATCCCCCTCGTCGAGGAACTCCTGAAGGCCCCCTCCCCGGAATAAGCAACTGCCCGACGCCATTTGACCGGAGATTGATACCGACGGCAACCGTTGTATCCGGAATGTCTCGGGCTTTGCCAAGTGTGTCGGTCACACCGTTTCCACGGGGACCATCACGCCGGACTCGCTGGGCACGGGGCGGCTTTTCCACCAGCTTGCCAGCAGCGAACCCGAGACATTCATCCAGGGTCCGAACAACGCGGGTGCCAGTGCCGCGGCCGGGCTTTTCAACGTCTCGAGGGCCAATCCCGTGGCCATCCCGCTGTTCTGCATCCCCACCTCGAATGCCACCGTGCGGGATTCCTTCTCCGATAATCCCAACACCCGCGACAGCCAATATCCGGCCAGGTATCCCACGCCATTGTGCAGCGCCGCCACCAGCAATAATAACGCTCCCGCGGTTAATAGCGTTTCCCGAGTCTGGGCCACAATGATCGCTATAATCAGGCAGATACCCGCCATCGATAACAGTGAAAATCCTTGCTCCAATCGCGGGCGGGCGGCTGCAGTTTGCCTTCCCAGATACAGTCTGGCCAACAGCGAAATTCCGATCAGCACCGCGCCGATCAGCACTCCGTTCCGCAGCGTCAGGAGTGAACCCCACCACGGCAGGGGCAGCAACAAGCAGTATGTCATGAGCAGCCCGGCCCCCAGCAGGGATGCCAACAGGAACCGCGGAGTGAAATCGGCGGCCCGCCGCGAAAACAGAAACTCGTGGGCAATCAATCCCGCCAATATCGGTGTGATGATCATGTTGCAGATGGACAGGGTCATCGCCAGCACGTCAATCGGCACGAATGTGCCCGCCAGGAGTTTCATCAGCACGGGTGTTACCAGCGGCGACAGCAGCGTCGAACAGGCGGTCATCGTCACCGACAACGCCACGTCCCCCTTCGCCAGGTAGGCCATCACATTCGAGGCCACGCCTCCCGAACAGGCTCCCGTCAACACAATGCCTGCCGCAACGGCTCCCTCGAAACCAAACGCATGCGCCAACCCCGCCCCCAACAAGGGCATTACCAGAAACTGCAGCACGACGCCAATCGTCACCGGGCGTGGGTTGCGGCAGGCACGAAGGAAGTCCCGCGCCGAAAGCGTTGTCCCCATGCCGAACATGATGACTTGAATCAAGGGGACGATCAGCACCGTCAGCGGCATTCCCTGCCAGCTTTGAAACCACCCGGGGTGGATAAAGGCAACCCCCACCGCGGAGATCACCCAGGCCGCAAACGACACGCCGCGCGTGCCCGGCAACAGACTCGATAGCACCGAGCTGAAAATCAAAAGTGCCAGCAAACCTTCCGTCACGGCAATCCCCCCACCATCACGTTCCACAAGTGCTCAACAGGAATTGATCTGCCCCCTGGCCATCCGGGAGAATTCAACGCAACTTGCTCGCATATCCCGCCCGGTTGCCGAGGGAAAATCGCCGCGAAAAATCCTGATAACCGACCGCGTCAGTCACCCTTGGCCGAGACACGCACTTCATCGATACCTGGAGGCCTTTCCGATTTAACCGTGTAGAAAGCGGGGCATCAGTTCATGTCCCCTCACAAAGGTTTCCCCGTCGCGAGCGACAACTTCATCGTAAGTACGCGCCTCATCCGGCGAGATTCCCGTCCCCGCAATCGCAAACGGGACATAGCCGTGACTGTGCGTTTTGGTGCGCAGGAACGTCGGATGATCGGGAGAGATCAGCAGGCGATACTCACCCTGCGACTGTAAATACGCATGCAGCGGTGCCACGATATCGGCATCGATCCGTTGTAGCGCTTCCAGTTTTGCTTCCACATTCCCTTCATGCGAAGCCTCGTCGCTGGCTTCGACATGCACCACGACAAAATCGATGCCCGATTTCAATGTTTCGATGGCCGCCTGTCCCTTGGCTGCGTAATCGGTATCCAGGTAACCCGTGGCGGTCGGGACGTCGACAATCTTCCAGCCGATCAGTCGGCCGATCCCCCGCAGCAGATCGACCGCCGTAATCACCGCCCCGCTGACCCCGTAAAGTTCGAAAAACGGGGCAAGTGCCGGTCGACTTCCCTGCCCCCACAGCCAGATCTGGGTGGCCAGAACGGACCCTGCCGCTTGCCGACGCAAATTCCATTCGTCCCCCGCGAAAAGTTGCTGGCTGATCACCATCAATTCCCGCAACCGTTCCGATCCGGGCCCCGTGGGGAGCGCCTGGGCGATGGGCTGCTCCGTGTAATCATGAGGAGGATAGGTCAGCGTGTCGGCCGTGAACGGCGCGGTTTCACCAGGATTACGATACATCAGCAGGTTGCGATAACTTACCCCGGCGTGAAATTCCCATTCCGGCTTGTCGCGCACCGCTTCCGCCATCCGTTCGATCAGATGCCGTCCCAGTTCATTCGGAATCTGCTCGGCGGTAAAACTGTGCATGATCCCATCGAGAATCGTCACCAGATTGCAACGAATGGCCCAGTCATGTGGTCCCAGTTCGATCCCCTGGGCAGCCGCTTCCAGGGGAGCACGGCCCGTGTGATAGCGTAGCGGATCATAACCAAACAGCGACATCGTCCCGACATCGCTTCCGGAAGGCATCGATGCGGGAACATTATCCGATTGTCCCACAATCCCCCGCCGCGCCACTTCATCCATGTGCGGGGTCCGGGCAGCCTGCAACGGCGTTTGTCCCGACAGAATCGGCTGGGGTTCGTCGGCAGCACCATCGGGAATCACTAATGCAAATTTCATAATGACGACTTCTGTCTTCGAATCTATCTGTGCACAAATGCTACTCGTCCCGGCCCGAACCACTCGACGGGATTTCCCCCGCACACCTTTCATTCACGGAAGATCCGCTCTTTCGTCCACATTTCGCACACAGTTACCGTTGCTGTAAATATTGCCTCGAAAGGGCCTGAAAAACTAGCCGCGCCCGTCAGGAAGCGGGCCAGGCGGGCGGTTCCTCATGGAACACTTCTTTGGCACAACCTCAGTAATTTTTCAATGTATTGCGGTAATCTTGACCCCAGTCAGGCCCGCTTCCTGACGGGCGCGGCTAGTTCGTCTAAGTCAGCTATCCTGTTTTATTGACCCGGGTGAGAAATCCGGGGCAGGGCAGGAAAGCAAAAAGGGATCGTTACACCGTAATGTAACGATCCCCCTACAGGACGGGAAGCAGCGGGATCACCCCGTCTTCATCTCTAGCAACAGATCTTCGGTTTTCATGGAAACCAGAGTCCAAACGAGTTTTACGCGATCATTCTCCCGTGTGCAACAGTTTGGCGGGGGGGACATTTGCCGCAATCCGGGAAAATGCCGCCAGCATCATTTCTTCCACTTCGTCGATGGTTGTCCCTCCGGGCACGTCAATCCACTCCCCCTTGCCGGCGAAGGCGATGGCCCGCATCAAATCGCGGTCGGCACTTCCCCCCACGGAAAGTGTATGGAGTGTGTACCCTTTATCGATGGCCAGTTTTGCCTGATAGAACGCGTACTGTTTGTGGCGGTCATTGGTTTTGTAGTTTGCCACGCCATTTCCGTCGTAATCCGTCAGTTCATTCCAGTTCCAACTTCCTGGCAACGACCAGCCGGACGGGCTGCGGTTGGCCTGCCCGTCGGTCATGATCAACAGAGTGGGGCGCGAACCGGGGCGGCGATGCGTGCTCAGCAAATTCGTCGCCTCCTGTATGCCGTATCCCAACCCTGTATAAATATCGTAATGTCCGGCCTGTTTGCGACGTTGGAGAATATCGATCGCCTGGTAATCACTGGTAATCCAGTCCTGGCCGAGATCGGCCAGCGAGACCCCTTGCGCATCGGTCACCTGCTTTTCCACGCGAGCCACCGAATCGTAGGTCACCAGCCCCACATGATCCCCGAACTCCAAATCTTCCAGAAACTCCAGGAACAGCGACATTCCATTCTTCATTGCATGGAACGGATAGTGGGGTGTCTTCCACAAGTCCGCGGTCTGATTGGCACGCGGCTTCTGGCTCAGCAGATAGTCCACAAAGGTCAGTCCGCCATACTTCTTGCGATATCCCGCGCTCCGCACGGAAGACGCCGTGCGCACGTAGTTGATGTACGTATCCCATGTCCCGGAAGCATACGGGTAAGGGATATCCTGCAAACAATAGGCCTTTTTGACTTCGGTATTGTTGTCCTCGAAATACTGGGGATCGGCAAGTCCCGAGCCGGGGTTCTCGAACCGTTCGCCATATCCCGGCCCGTCACCGCTGCTGTTACTGCCCGATTTAATCCAGGCCCCGACGATCGACTTCCCTTCGTTATCGCCGGTCCCCGCGAATGTCCCCGTCTTTCCGGTCAAGCCTTCGAATTTCTGATGGACTCCATCGGAAAATTCCAGCACCACGTTCGACAAGTCCTTGGTGGAAACCACGTGAATCAGATTTTCCTCGAAGGTGACGTCGATGTGCGGGATCTTGTTTCCCTTTGCCGGTTGTCCCGAAACCGTGACCGCACTCGCCCCCGATCGCACCCACACCCCATAAATCGGTTTATTGTAGTAACTCCCCGTCCCCTTGAAGGTCCCGGACGTCCCCGATGTCGCGCTGAACAACTGCGAATTGCCATCCTCGAACACGAGCAACACTTCATCGATTTGCTCGCTGGAAGTGATAAAGACTTCTATGTCCTGGAATGTCACATACACCTTGGCCTCGCCGCTGGCTTGCGGGTCCGGCCCGGCCACGGTCAGCCATTGGGGAGCAAATTCCATGCACCCGAGATTCAACGGTTGCAGCGCGGTGAAAATATCCTGCATGTTGCTTTCCAGTGCGGCGCGGCCAAACGTATCCAGCGAACGCAACTGACTGTCGTAATTCATGCTGCCGGAAAAATCCAGAATCGACACAATGTCCCGCGCCTCCACGAAAGCCACCGCGGATGCGGTCAGCGAGGCTGTCTCATACCCCGCCACCGGGGCGAAGAACAGCCGGAGCACTCCATCTGGTTGTGTCTCGTCGATGTTGTCGCGCCGGCACGTGACCTGCACCACGTTGTAGGATTCACTGCCGCTGTAGGGGGCCGTCCCCCATTCCACCTGGAAGCGTTCCGTTTCGCTGTTGAAAACGCGGCGACCGAATGCCACATCTCGATCGGGATCGATGTAGACCCCATTCAGTTCCGCCACCTTGCGGGCCATTTCCTTCGCGGCGTTGATCGAGATGGAATTGATGTCCGTCAACCCGGACGAATTTTCCCCCGCCGCCGAGGAAACACTGGCGATAATTTCCTGGGCGGCTGCCAGGGCGGCTGCATCCGCGGTTTTTTGCAGATTGGTTTTAGTGAGCGAGACGACACCCAGGTCCACACTGAGCGCGACGAAACCGATCATGCCCACCAGGCAGATCGCCGCCAGCATCATGAATGCTCCCCGCCGGGAGTCAAACGGTTCGCGCCGGGACGGGGAAATCAAACCACTCGAAGAATTGTTGTATCGCATGTTGTCACTCATGATCTTGCACCTCGGGCCCACCCAGGAGAAATAGTCTGCCAGCCTCCCTGCGATAAATCACCTCGCGCAGCACACTCCCCGTCCCTACCCTCCCCTCTCAATTCATCAGGGAAATACGCCCCGCCCGCATTACGAGCCGGGCAGCCACATCGCGTCCCTGCATGAATCCATGCGGGAAGGAACTGACCTGCTCGTAGGGGATGCTGGCTTCAATCTTGAACAAACGCATTTCGTTGTCGGGATTCCCCAGATCAAATGTCTGCCCCTCGTCCGTGCCTTCCACCGAAGTGATCGTGATCGCAATCTGATCGCCCGGATATCCCGCCGCCGTCATGAAATTTTGAATGTCGCGGATGATCTTCGTGTTGGGCGATTCACTTTCTGCCAGGAGTCCCGTCCAGTCCATGCCCGCCAGACGCCCTGCTTCCCGCAAAGCCGAGGACAGATGGGTCGAGGCTTCCAGCGCATTTCCCATTTCCACCGTCCCCACGATCAGCAGCAGGAACAGCGGAGCCACAATCGCGAACTCCACCATTGCCGCCCCGCGGCGATCGTCGCGCTGCCACCGCTCGTGTTTTTGCCAGGGATGCCGTTTCATGGGTGCGAATTCTCAATACAAGTTTAGAGAGGAATCCACCAGCAGATTCACTCGTGCCTCATCACCGATTGACTATGCAACGTGAGGTTGTTCACCCAGAAGGGAGGAAACAACGCGACTGTGTCGTAGGGTAATTCCAATCGCACGATGAACAGCCGACTGGTTGACGTTTGCGACAATTCAATATCGGGCAAATCGCCGAACTGGATATTCTCAGGTATCGTGTCTGAAAGATCGAACAGGTTCGCATCCTTGATCAGCACGTTCAGTTGCTCGGTCCCGCACGCGGCGGAAACGATCCGGCGGGCCTCCGCGGCGACTTCGGCGGATGTCACCCCATCGCCAATGCCCAGCCGGGCCGCTTTTTTTGCCGCGCCACGCAACGTGGTCTGCACCATGTAGGCATGGCCGAACTCCACCATTGCCGCCAGGAACAAACCGAACACGGGAACCACCACCGCAAACTCCACCAATGCCGCGCCTCGGCGAGGATCTTGTCCCGCGGACATGTTCTTTCGCAACAGGGGCAACAGGAGTCGACGCATGGCTTTGCTCTATGTTTGCATTTCGATGCCAGTTCCACCCTTGGGGCAACGTCGCTTGATCCAGACCAGGCTTGACCACCTTGGGGGGAACTCAACCAATGCAACGCTAGAACAAAACGGGCACGCTGTCCCTGATTTTTTGCGATTTTTTCGTGGAATTTCGCAAATGGTGACCCGCATCCGCACGGCATGTTGCACGCGAGAAACGAGGGCTTTCAAGGCAGGCTTCCGGGCAACATGTTGACAAAATGCAACATGCGTTCGCGGCATAAAAGCAGCGAGGTTTGGCCACCATCTCCACGAAGCCCGGCCGCAAGCCTGGGTCACGGGCAATCTGCCGCAGAGGCCACTCGGCCGCTGCACAAGCGATCCGGTCTCCGTGGAAGAAACCCGGAGGTTCTACTTGCCACGCCCGAGAAAGCGGAACATCGTTTTCTTGCCCGACTGTTCCTTCACGGAAGACTCTTCCCCTTCGGTGAGCAATGCCGCCAGATCGATATAGGAGCGGGTCAGCTTCGCCTTGGGAGCCTGCATGATCAGTGGAACTCCATTATTCCGGGATTCCACCATCGTCGCGTAGTCATTCGGGATCTTCCAGAAGACCTCGCGCCCTATGGTATCCATCGCCTTGTTGTAGCTGATCTGTTGATCGGAAAGCCCAAAGCGATTCAGCACGACCTTTAACTTTTCACTGAGGGAATCGAACGTCTCGAAGTATTGAATCAGCCGCACGACATTCCGCAGGCAGGGGAGGTCCATTTGTGTCACCATCAGTGTCGAGTCGGACACCGCGATGGCCGCCATTTCCATATTATTGTAGGCCTTGCTCACATCGATAATCAAATGGGTGAAGGTCGCCTTGAGCAGTGCGATCACGCGGCGAAGTTCCTCGGCCCCCAGATGAAAACTATTGTCGATGTGCACGGGACGCGGCAACAGAAACAGTCCACTGTCGTGCTTGGTGAGGGAACGTTTCAGCAGGGAATAATCAATCCGTGAAATGTTCTCCGCCACGTCCTGAATGGTGTAATCGGGAATGATATCCAGCCAGACGTCCGCATCTCCCAGCGCCAGATCCAGATCGATCAACCCCACAGTATGCCGTGGATTTTGTGCCAGCACGCATGCCAGGTTCACCGCGACCGACGTACTCCCGACACCTCCATTCACCCCCGCGACCGTGATCACCTGCGACTGGATCACATCGCTGTCGTCACCCTGACCGATGGTGCTATGCCTGACCCGTTCCAGGGCAGCCAGAAAATCTTCCAGGTTCAAGGGAATGGACAAAAACTCCTGTGCCCCATTCCGCATCGCCTGCAGAATCAGGCTCCCCTCTTGCGACGAACTGACCGCCAGCACCGCGCAGGCAGGAATTTGCTGTCGTAATTTACTGATGAGTTCCAACGCCGAGGCGGGGTTGGAATCCAACGTGACCAACGCGATATCGGGCTGGGTTTGCAGCCCGACATCCATGAAATACTCATAGCGCGAACATTCTGCTTCCAGCCAGACCGTATCCACTCCCAGAAGAAGATTCTTGAGCTGCGCGCGAGAATTGTCGTTGGGGTCCACGACCGCCAGTCGAATGACCCTTTTCATTGTCGCATACTCCTAAAAACTTCAGAACTGTGATGTATCGTGTTTCGCCCGTGGGTACCCGTCGACCTGTCTCAGGGCATGGGAGCCTCGAGTGTCGTTGCTGCTTCCACCTTCCGTGGTGCCGGACCAATCAACGCGGGGGGGTCCGATGCGAAGTCCTCCAGTTCGATTTGTCGCTCACCCGGTCCCGCCGCCTGAGCTGGCACGGCAGGAATCTCACTGGGAATTGCCATTGCCTGCCCCGAACTTAACTCGACGCGACCAGAACTCCGCTGCCAATGCCCGGCCTCGTTGACGGCGGAAGTCGAATTGGTCGGCATCCGACGCGCGGGCCCGGGCAACAGAGGAAGGCTGGATGCATCCAAGGGTGGGACGACACCGGGGACTTCCGGAGGTATTCCCGAGGGTCTGGATTCCAAGGGAACCTGCATCGGAATCTCGGGACGCAATCCCGGAGCTTGCAAGGGGGCCGGTTCCTTGGGCACATAGGGCATGGGCCCTTCTTCAGGCATGCCTGGTGGCGTCAGGGATCGTGGTGGTTGATTGAATGCAGGGGGTTGGGGAGGCACTGGCAGCACGTCGAAGTCTCCAAGCGGCTGTCCGTGCAACAGATCCTCGTGAGAAGCTCCGGGAGGCATGGGGCCGCCGTAGTTGGGAACTTCGATCAGCCCTTGCCAGTACAACTCGCGATCCGTCGGAACATCACTGAAGCGTCCCGGTCCGCCATCCGGCACCTGGTGAGGATCGAGGGGCGCGACATATTCCGGCGTCACGAGAATAATCAGTTCGGTTTCGTTTTCGTCGTACTTCACGCGTCGAAAGGCCGCGCCGATGCCAGGCAACTCTCCCAGAATCGGCACCTTGTTCGTTTCCGCCGTGTAACGAGTCGCAATCAAGCCACCGATCATCAGCGTCTGGCCAAATTTCATCCGCACCTGGGTGTTTGCGCGGCGAGTGGTAATGGCCGGTATCGTGGTGTTATTCAACGTGGCGGCATTCGCGAAATCGCGTTCACTGAATTCCGGTGCAATCTCGAGAATCACCTGCCCTTGTCCCAGCACAATCGGCACGGCTTCCAGCTTTACGCCGAATTCCCGCCATTCCACGGACAGCGTACCGAGCGCCTGTGGCACCAGAATGGGAAATTCCCCGCCCGAGAGCAGCGAAGCCGGTCGGCCACTATCGGCCACCACGGAGGTTTCCACCAGAATACGCAGCAACCCCTCCTTCTTCAGGGCATCGAGAAAGCCACGAAATACCGAATTGGAATTGACCAGCCCAAAACTGATCGAAGAATCCGACAGCGCCGATCCCCCATAATCAAGCGTGGGCAAGGTTCCGGGAACCAGCCCCGCCGATGCCGGCGCCGCCAGTCCACCCGGGTTACTGGAAATATACCCATTGTTGTTCAACAGAGACCAGTTGAAACCCAGTTGCCGAATCCGAGAACGCTGCGCCTCCATGATGCGAACCTGCAACCGAACCTGGTTGGCGGCCCCGAACTGCATGTGATTGATCACCTTGGGAAAGAACTGTTCCGCCACTTCGGTGATCTGCGAAATATGCGCCGGATCCGCCACCACGCCCCGCAACACCACGCTATCCTTCACCTTTACCGCGTTTACGGAGGAATCGGGAAAGAAGCGGTTGATGTACGACTGCAAATAACGCACATCCCCTTCGATAAACACCTCGATCGTATAGGGCTTGTCGAATTCATCCACGAGCACCAGGGTTGTCACGCCCGCGGAGACGGCCTGCACGCGAATCCGATGGGGCGACAGGGCGGAAACCGTCAAGATCGCGGGATCGAATCCATCAACCCGCGTGATCCGCTTCTCCAGTTCGATGACGCGGGAAAAACGCTCCGTCAGGGATAACTCATTGCGACTGGATACCACATGATAGATTTCACCCTGCGTCACGGGAGGGAAATTTGCCTGTCCCCAGGTCTTGCCTGTCACGGAAAATCCCACCAGTAGCAGGGCAAGCAGGCGCAGCGTCCACAGGCCGGGCACGCCACGGCATACGGCCAGCGGCAGGCCAGCAGCCCGGGTGCAAGGCGAAGGGTCGTTAATCGTCACTCTCAACGGTTGCATCCTTGCACTCCGCTTTCACGAGAAGGAATTGGCGGGCGGTCTCTGCCGCAAATCCGAAAATTACTCTCACGAGAACACTGGACTGGCCTGGTTGATATCCCTGGGCTGTCCCTTTCTCGTTATTAATGCACATCATTGATGCACACTAATCTTATTACATCAAAGGGGAAACGTGCCTCTGGCTCCGCCAGCCCCCACACTGGCAAAGCCAGCGGCACACCAAATTCAACCTGACTCTTCCTCTGAACCGACACTAGATGGATGGCAACAACTCTCGTTCCGGAAACCTGCCCGCATTCGGTTCCTCGTCTTCCTGGTCGTCCACCGGTTCTTCCTCGACCGATTCCACCAGCGGCTTGCCGGACATCAATTTGTTCATCAGTTCCTGCAACGAATTCGTTACCGATTTTTCCTGTTTGTCGCTGTTCGCATCCGGCCTGCTTTCCGAAGACTCGCCCGACGCAGGGGTCGGCTTCGTGCCGCGCGTCCCCGGAGAGGGCTTCAGGAGTGTGGTCGTCGTGCGTGGATTCCGGCTCCCCGCATCTCCTTCACTGGTCAGGGCGACCTCCTGCGTAATGACATCGTCACCCGCGTAAATCGTAATCGTCCAGCCTGGGGGAGGTAACTCGGGGGTAGGCTCCGGCTGTTTCCGGGCGATTCCCTGATCCAGAAAATCCTTCAAGGCTTGCGAGGGGGCCACCTCGCGGGCTTTGACTTCGCTTTGTTCCGCCACCAGTTTCTGGGCATTCTGCGCGGCACTGTCGTACGCCAAGCCCGTTTCCAGTTCCACCAGAACGGTTTCATCCAGTCCTTCGGGATAGGTCAGCTGCGTATCGGTTTTACTCCGCATAATCGGCGCCAAGTTCCCCTTGGTATTGGCCAGGGCAATGTAATTAGCCTGCTTGGGAGTCACCAGCAGCGTGATATTCTTGGCCTTGATCTCCTTCGATTCTCCCCCTTCCATGTTCCGGAACGAGTCTGCCGCGAATACTTCGATGTATTCCAGAAAAATCGCGGTCTTCGTTTGCCGGAACCCATCCGGAGAACGGACTTCATACGTGACCTGCAGGTCCACGCGATCTCCCGGTTGCAACAAGCCGCTGTGTGTTTTTGTATCGTTCACCTGAATCGAGACCGTACGCATTCCCGCGGGAATGCTCGCCGAGGCAGCGATTTCTCCCCGGTCCCCTAACTTCGTCATGCGTATGATATCGCCTGCCATCACGGGCACCCGCAAGCCGCGATCATGGTATTCGGATTTCTCGCGTACCGCGTCATTGGGAATTCCCTGGACGGGTAGTTCTCGGAACTCCGCATTGGTATCGCTCAACAGAACCCCCGGCGCAATATCCACCTTCGCGACCAGAACGTTGATCGTCTTATTCTGATCCAGGTTACTTTGCCGGGAGACCATCTGCTGAACACCCATCATCGCAATCAAGCCACTGCCGACCGCAAAAGCCAGCACTAGAACCGTTTTCATTTTCATGATGACACCTCGTGCAACCTGACGTTAGGTGACTCGCTCGTGGAGTCGGTACGTGCCGAGGTGGTTCGCGGCGCAACGTCCGCTGTCTCACTTCATCGGCAGGCAGTTGTTAAACTCTTCAGCTTATGACGGACGTAACGATTGGAATGAGGGGGCCGGAATCACTCGCCAAGCCCCTTAATCCCCCACTTTTACCAGCCTCACATGGAGCAGAACCTCGTCTCCTGCTCAGCCTCTCGGTTTTCGCCTCTCGATCAGATCATGCCGGCGTAGAAGAAATAGGCAATCGACCCGATACAGATGGGAATCCCATATGGCAGCAACAGCATGTTGGGCTTGCGTTCCGCGGCAATGCGGTACAGTTCCGCTGGTTTCTTGATGGTCATGAATTCCATGAGAATCATCAGGAAATTCGTATAGTGCTTATCCCAGCTCCGCCGGCTCAACACCATCAGGATAGCCATGATGGCCCCCACCACCACGGAAACACAGAAGGCATTCCAGGTGACAATTGCTCCCAGCCAGGCACCGATGCCGGCCATCAGCTTCACATCGCCAGCCCCCATGCCTCCGACTGCATACAACGGCAGCAAGGTGAGCAAGCCAACGGTCATACCCCACAAGCCTTCACCCAACCCGATCCAGCCGTTCATGACACTACAGTAGATCAGGCCGCTGAAGATCATCGGAAACGTAATCCAGTTGGGTACCCGCAATTCCTTCCCGTCGATCCAGGCGGCGACAATCAGAATCACGGCAACCAGTTTCACATGCCAGTTTTCCAGGAGAAATTGCCAATCCATTTCAAATGCCTTCCATATTGAATGAGGGGTTTTCGTCGTTGAGCGTCGTAGTTGACATTCCGATCGGCCCTGCCATTTCCGCGGAGCAGCATTACTCACTGCTCCCTCGAAACATGGACCGCTACTTTCAACGTAGTTCGGGAATTGCCGCCGCGCGGAAAATTTCGGGAAAATGTTGCCAAAAGGCAACAAGTCCGCTGCTGAAGTGGTTCCTTGACGGACACGCCAGCACGCCGCGCATCCTTTCAACCACGCAACACGCCCGACAACCAGAAGCCGATGGTCCCCACGATCATCGGTATCACCTGAAACAGAATGTTCAACGCGCTGTCGCACCAGAATGGGAACATGACACCTCTCCTGAATCCCTAATTGACTGAAACTCCAAAGCCCGCGGTCAACCACAACCGTCGCGGGATATCGGCCGGCCCCGACCATTGCCGGGCCAGCAAACGCTCCATTTCCCAAGGCCCTCGTGACCTAAAAAAGACCACTCCGAATCGCTTCGAAGTGGTCTTTGAAATTCAAGCCGCCGACAGAGCCGCACACGCCAGGATTAGGTCAAGGCGTCGCGAACCACACCGAACTGAGTGTTGGCGTTCGTACCGATGGCACGAATGGCGGTCAGACAGACCACGACGATCAGAGCCAGCATCACGGCGTATTCAACAGCCGTCGGTCCATCTTCACAAGTGATGAAGTGCTTCACATTGGCGATGAAATTTTTCATCCGAGTTCCCCTTTATTCTGTAAACCTGACATTATATCTCGCTGCCTTTGGCGACTCGCGAGTGACACCCATTGGAAAAACGTCTCTCTAATTTCTCATTCAGAGATGCTTTGTCCGAGACAGTTAAAACCTAGGTCAGCTTTCGCAATGGGCAAATTTATTTTTCGCGATTTTTTAGTTTTTTTCTAAAGCCGGCAGCCAATGTTGTCCCAAGGCAACGCCGGAATCCCGGGCCGTTGTCCTCCCGCGTCCAACTCGTGCCACAAACAACCCACGAGACAACGGCACGTCTCTATAACTCACCATTCAAGCAGGCCGGGACACATCCCGGACTCTGGCACATCGCCAGGTCTTTCCCGGAAGATACGCTATCGTCCCTTCAGACGGCTCAGCAGATCGACACGCACCTGGAATTCCTCCCGGTCGGCAGTCCACTGCGCGGCCTCCGCTTCATCGCTAGCGCGGGAGTAGAGAATCAGCAAATGTTCCAGTGCCGCATGCTGAATGCTGTAGGCGGGAAGTGGTTCCACGGTCGTCCGATTTCTGATGTCATGCGCCAGATCGCGCCGGAGTACCTGCTCGTACAAACCATCCAGCGCCTGCAGGCGTTCGCGCAGGCTCGCCTGAAAGGGAGCAGCTTGTTCGCCAGGCAACACGCTCCCCTTGTCCTTCTTCCACGCGTGCCACAATAGGGCTCCCTGCAACAGACAAATCCCGGCCAACACGATCGTCAATGGCTTCCAGGGGATCACCAGGCGGCGAGGCGACCTCTGGGCCGGCACGGGCAAGGAAACCTGCTCTCCCTTGGCAAAGGCCCGCAAATCGTGAATCAACGCCTGCGCCGTGGCATAACGGGCCGATGGTTTGGTTGCCGTCGCCTTCAGCAGAATTCGCTCCAACGGTTCCGGTAGCTGCGGGTTGATCTGCCGGGGAGGCGTGATTCGCCCATCCATGATACTGCGAATCAGCGTGGTCCGCGCGGATTCCTCGAACGCGTGCTGCTGCAGCGCCAACTCGAGCAGGGTCAATCCCAGGCCATAAATATCGCTACGAGCGTCGAGTTTGCCATCGAACCGCTCCGGGGCCAGGTAACGCAAGGTCCCCACCACGTCATTCGATGCCGTCAGTGACAAGTTCCGCTCGGATTTCGCCAAGCCAAAATCGGTAATCCAGATCACTCCCGCTTCATCCAGCAGGAGATTGCCGGGCTTGATATCGCGATGCCAGATACCGGCCTTGTGGGCATGCTGCAACGCCTTGGCGGCCTGAATACCAATCCGCGCGAATTGCCGCCACGAATCCCGCCTCAACTGCCATTTCTCCGCGGGTTTTTCGGCCGCGCCTTCCTGGCTGCGGATCGAATTGAACTCGCAGGCGAGACTGTCGTCGTCGTCGGCTTCCGGATCATCCCCCTGCAAGGGGATGCCCTGAATCCGAAAGTGTTCGCCGACTTCGCTGGACACGAGCGGTTCGGAATTGTCTCGCAATCGCTGAATGACCCAATCGAGCCCAACGCCTTCGATTAACCGCATCGCAAAAAAGCAGCGTCCGCCCGATTCTCCAAAATCAATGACTGGAACGATATTGGGAAACGACAACCGGGCGGCCATCCGGGCTTCCTGCAAAAAGCGCATGCGCCGGACCGGATCCTTCGAGAATTCCCGAGGCAGTACCTTCACCGCCACGCGACGCTGCATCGATTCCTGTATCGCTTCGTACACGATGCCCATGCCCCCGGCCCCAATTTCGCGAAGCAACTGGTATTCCCCCAGTTGCAGTCCCCCTGAAATCAGGGAAGAAATTTCGCTGGCCTGGGAAGAACTGGCATCTAGCGTGGGCCGGCTCGCCTGCTCCAATGCCAGCAGGGTCGGAAATAATTCGCGGATTTCCTCGGCTTGGGCCTCGTGTTGCCGGGCGAACATTTCGATGCTAGTTGCTGCCCCTCGACGAAATTGATCCAGGTATTCCGAAAACAACACTTCCAGAGGATCGCGTTCGTTTTCCGACGATGTCATCCGCAAAACGCCTGATTTCGAAACCGAGAGAACAAACTACCCCTGCTTGCCCCATGAGTTTGAAGCATGATTCGCGGGGGTGATCATTGATTCTGTCGCGCGGGATGGATAACTTCAAGTGGAGAGCAGCAGTTCACTCCCGCCCATCGGCCTTGCTTTAGTGGCTATTGTGATGCCAGCCCCTGATTCCACCCCGCAAGCTCCCAGGCCAGAGGATCCCATCGCCCAGCGCGAGGAGACCGCATCCGAACCCGATCCGTCGAGGAAACCCTCCCCCCTGCTCCATGCGGCGGAAGGGACAGGACCATCAACGGCAGAAGCAGACGAGCCCGAACCGGACGCCTGGCTGCGCATTTCAGATCAGTGGGTCATTGCCTTGGTCTGCCTGCTGCTCCTGGGCTGGAGTGGCTTTCACTGGCTGGAACGGTCGCGTTGGGGCCGACAGGAAGTTGAAATCGAGCGTCAGCCAGCGCAACACTACGTCTATATGCTCGATCTCAATACCGCAAACTGGATCGAATTAGCGCTGCTGGAGGGGATCGGCGAGGTACTAGGGAAAAAAATCGTTGCCGATCGGGAAGCGAATGGCCCTTTTCAAACCGTCGACGCACTAAGACGGGTCAATGGAATCGGCCCCAAAACCCTGGAAAAGCTGAAACCCCACCTGACCGTAGGGAATTCGGGCGCTGCGCAGCAAAAAGCACCCTGAATTCAGGGTGCCTGTTTACATGACGTTTCGTTGTTCCCGCTGCTCGCGACGCCCGGCTGATCGAGACATCGCGGTCTGATTACCAACTGGCTTTTTTCATGCCGGGAATCAAACCATCCAACGCCATATCTCGCAACATGATACGAGAAATCTGGAACTTGCGGAAGTTCCCACGCGAACGGCCGGTCAACTGGCAGATCCGGCGCAGACGCGTGGGGCTGGAGCTACGAGGAAGTTTCGCCAGGGCCGCATAGTCCCCCGCTTCCTTCAAGGCTTTGCGTTTTGCCGCAAATTTATCGATGAGGCGGCGATTCCGCTTCTGTTTTTCAATTTTTGATTTCGAGGCCATGAGCAATCAGACTGAAGTACTAGGTAGCATGGATCCAACAACACTTCGTTGCCGTTACGGACCAGGAAACCCCTGCCCCTCGGCAACGCAAACGGTAAGGGGTAAAGATGACATTTTTCTCCACGCAGGTCAACTCACTTAGACAAAATTTCCCTGCGCCTGTCTGATGAGACCTTTAATACCTTCGGGCTTGATTCCACAAACCGTCCACTGGAAGATTCGTGAACCTGCTCGCGGTCACGCATCCCAGGAATGACCAGTTAGTGATCACAAATGCACGTGCGCATATAGATTCTCCCGAAACGGAGCACAAGACATGGTTGTAGATGCCTATACAGGCGACACGCTTCCCACTGAAATTCGTGTCATCGACTCGCACACCAGTGGCGAACCGACGCGTGTGGTGGTGGCCGGAGGCCCTCCGCTGGGGAATGGCCCCCTGCCAGAGCGGGCGCGTCTGTTCCGGGAACGGTTCGACCATTACCGCTCCGCGATCGTGTGTGAACCGCGAGGGGCCGATTATCTCGTGGGGGCTCTGCTTGTTGAACCAACAGACACCGCATGTGTGGCTGGGGTGATCTTCTTTAACAATGTCGGCCTGCTGGGCATGTGCGGGCACGGCACCATTGGCCTGGCAGTCACCCTGGCTCACCTGGGACGAATTACACCTGGCAGACATCGTTTGGAAACTCCCGTCGGACAAGTCGGTTTCGAATACCACGACAATCACCGGGTGACCATTCAGAATGTGCCCAGCTACCGCCATCGGCGGAACGTCCGTTGCGACGTGCCCGGGCTAGGCACGGTGCGGGGGGATGTTGCCTGGGGAGGGAACTGGTTTTTTATCGCGGAACATGCCGGGCATCCCTTGAAACTCGAACACGTGGATAGCCTGACCGCCTCCGCCTGGCAGATTCGACTGGCCCTGCGTGAACAGGGAATTACAGGAGCCGATGGGGCGGAAATTGACCATATCGAACTGACAGGCCCCCCGGAAGATCCTCACAATCATGGCCGAAACTTCGTGCTCTGTCCCGGGAAAGCCTACGACCGTTCTCCCTGCGGAACTGGCACTAGCGCCAAGGTGGCCTGCCTGATTGCCGAGGGGAAACTCGGCCCGGGAGAACCGTGGCGTCAGGAAAGCATAACGGGGGGACTCTTCACCGCCACTGCGGAAATGATCCACGGAGAGATCATTCCCCTGATCACGGGAACGGCTTTCCTCATGGCCGAGTCCACATTGCTGTTTCACCCCCAAGACCCGCTGCGAGCCGCCCCCGTCTGAACCTCGGGCGCCAGCCCCGGTTTTCAATGGATGGTGACACAATCCCGGCAGGGGCACGTTCGCCACATCGAGCACCGCGGATTATGTCGCTGCGCTCGTCGCCTGCTGACCGCGTGCCATTGCCAATTGCGATTGAATCGTCTGGATCAGGATCGGTCGATTGATCGGTTTCGTCGCGAATTCACTGCAACCGGCCTCCAGGCATTTTTCGCGATCCCCCGACATGGCATGAGCCGTCAGAGCGATAATCGGCGTCTGGATGCCATGTCCGCGTAACGTACTGGCAGCGGTATACCCATCCATGATGGGCATCTGCATGTCCATCAGAATCACGTCATAGGGTTGCCCCTGTTGTATTGCTTCCAGCGTTTTTTCGACGGCAATGGCCCCGTTTACTGCCAGCGTGACCTCCGCTCCCGCTTTTTTCAGCAGGAAGGAAATCAGTTTCTGGTTATCCAATCCATCCTCGGCCAGCAGCAATCGGCAATCGAGGCGTTCCGCCAACAACGCGGGAGGCGGCACGACGGCCTTCACGGCCGACAGTATGCCGGAATCGGTTTGCGGATCGACCTGCATCTCTTCCCTGTCGATCACGCCAGCCGGTACGCTCACCTGGAAGGTGCTGCCTACACCGAAGGTGCTTTCGACGGAAACATCGCCCCCCAGTCGCTGTGCCAACCTCTGACTGATCGTCAATCCCAGCCCCGTCCCGCCGAAGCGCCGCGACATCGAACTGTCCGCCTGGGTAAAGGGCTGGAAGAGTTGGCTCAACTGCTCCGGGGTCATGCCGATTCCGCTGTCCGTGACGCGTAATTCCAACCGCGAGGAGGTTTCCCCCGGGACGGGCGGCACAATGCGGGCCGAGACCTTCACGCTGCCCCGTTGCGTGAACTTGATGGCGTTGCTGACGAAATTCAGCAAGATTTGCCGTAATCGCGTGGGATCGGTATGAATAATCCGCGGCAAGGGGGACGTGAATTCGTAGGACAATTCCACTTGTTTTTCCTGGGCACGAACCGACAACAACTTATGCACATCGGCAACGAGTTGAGCGGGCGAGGTGGGAATAATTTCCACCTGCATCTTGCCGGCTTCGATTTTGGAAATATCGAGAATATCGTTAATAATCTGCAGCAGATGTTCGCCATTGCGTTTAATGGTGTTGAGCGAATCCTTGAACATCGGGTTCTCCGCCACGTCTCCCAGCAGGATATCGGTATACCCGAGGATGGCGGTCATGGGGGTGCGAATTTCATGGCTCATGTTCGCCAGGAATTCACTTTTCGAGCGAGCGGACTGCTCGGCTTTTTCCTTGGCGACCTCCAGTTGTTCGACCACTTCCTGCAACCGCTGGGAATTTTTTTCCAGTTGTTCCTTGCTGATGCGTAAGTCGTCGGCGGTTTTCTTCAATTCATCGTGTGCCCGTTTCTTTTCGGTGATGTCCTCCACGGTCCCGACGAAAACGGCCCCGTCATCCGAGAAGACCGGCGTAACCAGGATCTCCAGCCAGCGATCCTCGCCCGCGACCGTACGCGTGAGGTAGACACCGCTGAAACTGGTGAAATCCGCCACCGCCATGCACCACTGCTGGTGGATTTCCTCGCGAACCATTTGGGGCAGGATATCGACCCAGCGATGTTCGATGGTGGTCAGCCCCGCCGAGACACAGAAACTGCGATAGATGTTATTCGAATACTCGCAAAACCCCTCGGAATTCACTTGAAAGATCCCGAAGGGGACCGATTCGGATATCCTTCGGAATTTGTTTTCATTTTCCCGGCTTTGCGACACGGCCTCCTTCAGCTTTTCCGCCCGCAGTTCGTCGCTGATCCGCAATTCACTCATGCGGGTAAACGTGCGGACACGAAAAATATGCAGCACCAGCGTGAAAATTGTCGCCGCGGTTTGCAGTTGCAGAAATTGCCCAAGAGTCCAATTCGGCTGGCTTCCCATGACGATGGCACTCAGCAACGTCGTCCCCAGTAAACTTCCCAGCAGCCAGGATGTCGAGAGAAAAAACACGCCCAGCGAAAGCGTGAACATGGCCAGTACCGTCAGGTTCAGTTGCGAACTGGCCAGTATCTCTCGGGCCAACAGGTTCACCAACACGCACAAGACGATCACGACCGCCAGGGGATTCGCATACCGCAGCGAAATCGGATACCGATTGACATAGGCGCTCAACCCTAGAAATCCCGCCGCGGTGCAGGAACCGATAAACAAGAGCAGTGGAGGGTGATTCTTCCCTATCAGCGAGAAATCGATCAGCATCACCACGACAAAGGTTGCCGCCAGAACATTGCAGACCGATCCCAGGCAATCCCTCAGGAAACGATCCCGATCCTGCATGATCTTGAGCGAGTTCGTCAAGGTGGCGCAATGAGCGCGCTGGATGTCCCTTTTTGATTTCATGTTTCGCTTCGCCAGTACGAACAAGGAGGGGCAGTCTCGGCGGAAAACAGATCCAATCCACACTCCGGAACGGGTCTTGTACCGAGACCGCTTGTGGAGGTGAATTCCTTCACCCCCAGGAAACACTAGATTCCTTTTTGTCGCAGGGTATGTTGGTTTTAGTCAACATTCCGTCATTTTCCGCCATTTTCCGACACGGATTGACTCACCCGGCGCAACCGGCACATCGCCTACGCTCCCCTCATCCGTTACAAGCGGAAGTGGCCTGGCTAAATGCAGCTTCCCCGCGTCCAGTCGGCCGCGTGGCGGGAAGGGCATGAAATTCACGGACAGGTCGTGGCGACAGGCTGGAAAACCCTGTCAGCCGACTGCCGCGAAGCAGGGCATCGTGATGCCAGCAGCGAGCCCGCCGGCGATAGAGCCGACCACGTTCGGTCGGACGCAGGCCGTGGATGCCGTCCGCTTGTTCTATCCGATCGACAACACAACACAGGAGTTTTGCTGCCAGGCGGGCGGACTTGATGGTAATGCTGGCCTCGTCGTCGTCGGAAGATAATTCCGGCCAGCCCTGGGCCAGAATCGGGCCGCAATCGATGCTGTTGTCAATCTGATGGAGAGTCACCCCCAATCCCTCCGGATCGCCCCAATAAAGCGGCCAGAACAGCGTGTGTTCGCCACGATAGGCAGGCGAAATCCCCCAATGCAGATTCAAGGTCCCCAGCCGGGGAAATTGAAATAGTTCCGGCCGCAATATCGGGCATCCCGAGGTAATGATCAGATCGGGTTGCGCGGTTTCAATCCACTCCCGCGCCGCTGCTCCATTGATCTCGTCGCGGCGGATGCAAACGCGTGGACCAGGCCAGGTTTCGGGAGAGACATCGCTTCCCGGAAACAACTCCTGCCTTGCGCGCTGCTCAATGCGGCGCAGCAGTGCATCCTGATACCAATTGTGAATGCGATGCGTCAGGCAGGCTACTGGATGCCTCGCCAATTTGCACACACGGGCGAACCGACTTGTGGGGGGGGCGGGAGGAAGTCCCGTCGGCTGAATCACGCCACAAAAGGGTCTGATGGAATTCAGTTGTTCCAGCACGTAGCGATGATTAACCCCCAGACTGCTGATTGCGAGAATTTTCATGTGGCGAATTCCAGTCGTTGCTCCCGGTCCTGAAAAAATTTGTTGCCCAGACTCAGAACGTATAGGGAGTCACCAGACCCTCCATTTTCAGGATTTCCAGGTCACGCACCTTGATCCGCCGTAGCAGGCGGAGTTCGTCGTTATCCCAGCGTTCGTCGGGAGAGCCTGAAATAAACCAGTTGCTGCCGTTGTCCGCCAGGATCATGCCGTACGTCTTTAATGCCTGCAAAATCACTCTTACCGATTCCGGGTAGTCGTCCAGCGAGACACTGGCCTTCAATCGAACGCGCATCCCGAGTGGGGGGAGCAAGGGATGCTCCTGGGAACTGGCCCAATGGCTGGCAGGCGGCACAAAAGCACGGCGGGTACGGGCCAGGGTAAATCGGAGGGCATGCTTGATTTCCTTCTGTTCGCCCACTTCATCGTAGCGGACCAACCCCGGGAAAATCGGCAACCCGGCGGCATCGGCACTCGTCCAACCGCGGGGACGTTGTGTATTCGTGCGCAAATCAAAAATCGCGCCACTGTCCGCGCGCCAACTGGCACCGCCGTTTACCGGGAAGGCGCGAAACAACTCGTACAGCTTCAAGTTATCGCGATCGATGACGACGGCATGTCGATCCCCCTCATCGTGAGGCTCCCCTTCGACAGGCGTGTTGAACGGCAAGGGAAAAGGGCCGGGGTCGCTTTCGTCGCCGTAGGCTTCGTATTTGACGGTGACACGGGGCTGATCACCCGGCACCACTATATAAGGTATGCCGATGCGAGCCCCATTCCAGGTTCCCGAGCCGAAATCGGGGTGCAGATGACCATCCAGTCCAATGTACGTCAGGATTTGTGACGACTGCGGATCGACTTCCGCCCGAGAGATATCGGTATTCCAGGGGTCGTCCGCGGGAAAGGGACGAAAACCCGAGAGTGAAGCTCCAATCCCATATTTCCCATCCGTCGCCTGGGAAACGGGTGTCGCGACAGGAGTCACCGCGATGGCATCGATTTCCGGCAGGCTCTCCCTGGGAAATGCGGCCTGTTCACCCTCTCGGGGAGTCGGTTCATACCAGACCGGCGCGGAGGGACCCGAGACCTGGGAGGACTCGTCGGCGCAGCCTGCCGGAAACAGCAATCCCAGTACCAGTAACCATTCCCTCGTGATGGGGCGTAAGACCATGATTCTTCCCGAAATCGGCAATTAGTCCACAAAACATGCACACATGGTGCCCGTTGTTAGCATACCGCGCGATGCATAAACTGCGGTTCTGGTCCGGGCACGGTCGGCAGGAATCCCCAGGAAATGTCTCCTGTAACGATTGTGCATGCGGTACGGGGGACGGGGTTGCCCAAAAAACGCTCCTCCCCGTGTCAGCACGAACCGCCACCCCTTTGTTTCTGACTACACAGTCCCAGGGAACAAACCTATGATGCGGCTGGAAGAGGGGAGCCCCCTCGCACAGACAAAACATGTACACCTGAAACCATAGCCACCATGCCTAAATCACTTGAAGACCTGAGAAACATCGGAATTATCGCTCATATCGACGCGGGCAAGACGACGACGACCGAGCGAATCTTGTATTACACGGGTGCTTCGCATCGCATGGGAAATGTCGATGAAGGCACTACGACGACTGATTTCGATCCAGCCGAGGCGGCCCGGGGCATCACGATATACTCGGCGGCCATCACCTGTTTCTGGAAAGACAAAACGATCAACATCATCGACACTCCCGGGCACGTCGATTTCACGGCGGAAGTGGAACGCTCCTTGCGCGTACTCGACGGGGCCGTGGTGATTTTCAGTGCGGTGGAAGGGGTCGAAGCGCAGAGCGAAACGGTCTGGCGGCAGGCGGATAAATACGATGTCCCCAGAATTTGCTTCATCAACAAGATGGATCGCATTGGAGCCGACTTCGATCGCGTGCTGGGACAGATGCGGGAACGCCTCAAGGCCCGCCCCGTCCCCGTCACCATTCCTATTGGGGCTGGTCCACAACAAAACCCCAACCCGTTCCGGGGCGTGGTCGATCTTCTCTCGATGAAGGCCCGTTACTTCGACCCGGAAACACGCGGTGCCGATATTCGAGAGGACGAGATCCCCGAGGACATGCGCGAACAGGCCGAACTCGCCCGGATGGAACTGATCGAAGCGACCGCGGAATTTGACGACGATCTGATGACGGCTTATCTGGAAGGCCAGGAAATCCACACGGACCAGTTAATTCCCGTGCTGAGGCGGGCCACGCTGAATCGAAATATCCAACCGACCTATACCGGAGCCTCGTTGAGCTTCATCGGCGTGCAGCCCGTACTGGATGGCGTGAACCTGTTTCTCCCCAGCCCTCTCGATCGCCCCCCCGTTGCGGGAGACAATCAACACCCCAAAAAGCCCGCCATCGTCTCTCGCAAACCTGCCGCGGACGAGCCCTTCTGCGGGCTGGTGTTCAAGATCGTCGCCGAGCCCCACGCCGATTTGTATTTCATACGGGTGTACTCCGGCGTGTTGAAGAGTGGCTCGCGCGTCCTCAATCCCCGTGTCGGCAAAAAGGAATTGATCAACCAGATCTGGCATATCCAGGCGGACTCGAAGGAAAAAATCGAGACCGAAAGCATTGGACCGGGCGAAATCGCTGGCGTGGTCGGACTGAAGGAAACCGCGACAGGCGACACCATCTGCGATCCCCAGAATCCGATAGTTCTGGAAACAATTACCTTCCCCGAAACCGTGATTTCCATGGCCGTCGAACCGGAAACCAATGCGGATCGCAAAAAACTCAACGAGGTGCTCAAACGCCTCGAAAAGCAGGATCCCACGTTTCGCTGCATTACCAGCGAGGAAACCGGACAACAGATTATTTCCGGCATGGGTGAATTGCACCTGGAAATCATCAAGGACCGCATTCAACGCGATTTCGGGCTGAACGCCAAGGTTCACAAACCCCGCGTGAGTTACCGGGAAACGATCGCCAATACGGTGCGTGGCACGGGAGAATATCATCAAACCACTCCCAACGGCACACGCCAAGCCCGGGTGACGCTGGAGTTGACCCCCATCGAGGCCTCGCAGCAAACGGAGTATCTCAACAAACTGAAACCCGATGCCCTCCCGCAAGAACTCCGCAAATCAATGGACATCAGCGGCAAGGAGCTGCTCAACGGCGTGGGGTATTACGGGTATCCCCTGATGGGACTGCGGTTGACGGTCGTGGAGGTCGATTACCGTCAGGGCGAAACCGACGAAATCGCCCTGAATGCCGCCCTGGATCGAGCTTTCGATGAAGCCATGGATGCAAAAAACGTCGTCCTGCTCGAACCGATCATGAAGCTGGAAGTAGTCTGCCCCGATGAATTTCTGGGCAACATCCAAGCGGACCTGCAGATTCGACACGCCTCGATTGTCGGACAGGAGCAACGGGGGCACTTAACCGCCCTGGAAGCGGAAGCCCCACTGGCCAGAATGTTTGGCTACTCAACCCAGGTGCGAAGCCTCTCCCAGGGGCGTGCCTCGTATTCCATGGAACCTCTGAAATACGCGCCGGCCCCCAAGGATGTCCTGGAAAAAATGCTGGGCTAGCGAGCCTGCAATCCGAGTTTGTCAGGCAACTTTCTGCTGCAAAATAGGGATCACCTGTCCCATGACCTGACACATATCCTTAATAATCCCTCGTTCGAGTTCCTCCGTAGAGATCCCTTCACAGGCATTTACACAGGCATGGATACGACGGACCAGGTCCCGATTTTCCGGCGTATCCTGCCCCAGAATATCCCCTTCCATGGTGATCACGAACTGGGGCAGAGGATTTGGATTATCCGCGGGCATACTCTCTCTCCGTGATGTTCAGACTGCTGTCTGGCGTAGGGAGGGGGCGAAAAGATCTGGTTGGGGATTTGCGATTCTCCTCCTTCCATCATGCTTTAGAATCGGCAGAACCGTTACAGATATTAAGCCCTGTTCCGCGCTTCTCACGACTACAGGTATTTTCCCCTATGCAGTAAGTCGAATTTGCCCTCCTCCCTGCCATGCTGTGAATGATTCACGGGGCACGCTGTCAGGCCGTGAATTTTTTCGTAAGGTACGCTATGCGTACCATGTATGAGGTATCCACTCGGCAACAGAACCACTACATAGAGTGGCAAATCACCTCCGCGATCAAATCATTCACAGCCTCTGCCCATCCCCCTTTTCCCGGAAGACAGGAAGGTTGCCATACGTTCACTTTTCGGGCGGTGCGGGGTTGCCCCTCAAGCGGCCCAGCGTTTTGAGGTCTGTTGTTCGTGTGTCCGGTAACTTCCGGGAAAGCGATGCACATTGACCTCCTCCTGCTCTTCGACAGGACTCGTACGGGGCCCCGACAGCAACGACAACACCGCTGGCAAAATGACCACCGACGCAAACAGGCAACTCGTGATTCCCACTACCACCACGATCCCCAATCCCGCCAGGCCGCGATGCGAGGCGATCGACAGCGAACCGAACCCGATCACCGAGGTGAGCGTGGTCAACACCAGGGCTCGCCACGTATTGGCCGACATATGATACCGCCGGCGCGTACGCCGGAAATCGTGAATCACGTGCACGCCATCGTCGATGCCGATCCCCATCACCAGGGGCAACGCAATCAGATTCGCGGGGGTAAACTGCAGCTGGAATACAGACATCAACCCCAGCAACAACATCGCCCCCACGATGGGGGGCAGCAATGCCAGCAATCCAATTACGCATTGCCTGCGTTCAATCATCAGGCTGACCAGCAAGACGCAACCCAGAAAGGCCAGAAAAGGTTGTAACGGATGGATCTGGGTTAGGTCCGCGTCGAAGGCCACGATTTTAGTCACGAGCATGCAGGAAACCGCCAGTGCCGACAGCAGCCAAGCCTTGACGATCGTCGCAACACGAGTGACATCCACCATAACGACCAGCACGATTGCCAACGCGGCGTACAAGGCCGCATTAAGATAGCTGTTCTTCAACTGCCGCGAGGCTTCGAAATTCTGGATGGGGGTCCCGGTAACCTGCGGGTCCACTTCTCGGATTTCACTCACGAATTCCGCCAACCCGCGATCATCCCAGATATCGAAGCGGGGATGAATCTGCACCAGCCAGTCTCCCTGGTCGTTATGAAAGCGGGCCGAGAGAATCTGGCTCATTTCCTGATGCCAGGCGAGTTCCTTGCGCAGTTCCGTCACATGCAGGCGAATCTCCGACCACAGGGATCGCAACAACTGCTGTTCGGTCGCCTCCATGATCCGCATCTGCACCTCGAAGGGTTGCAGGGAGTAGCGATCCAGAAAATGATCCAGTTGCAGACGCAACTGGGTTTCCTGCACTCCCGAAGCGTGTTCGAGTTGGCCCAGCACGCCTTCCAGCATCCCTCCCACCCGCGCGGGATTATGTGGCAGTGACGGTCCGGGTGGAGGGGCAAGTCGGTCCGTTGCCTCGAGCAGTTCCACCACCTCCGCGGGGAGTTGCCCCGAGACATCCACCTGTTTCTGCGAGGCCAGTTCGGTCACCTTTCCCACCGTGGGCAAGCGACGAAACTGTTCTGCCTGCCGAGAGGCCTGTTCCCGCGAGGGATACCAGGTGACGGCATACAGCACGTCGGCTTCGTGTCCGGCCTGCAATTTTTGCTGCGTGGAAACGGCAGGCAGGTGTTTCGGCTGCATGTTGAGCAGGTTCGCATCGTATTTAACTCGACACTCCCAACCCTGCTCGTCCCAGTCCCAGGCCTGCCAGGAAATCGCAAGGATCGGCCCCAGCAGAATCAGCAGGGTGATCGCGGGACGAAACGCAATGAACTTCCGCAAGGGTTCGGCGGACAAGGCCGATGCCATCAACCCCTGTCGACTGCCCAGGGAACCCGCCAGCACTTCCCGGTCCGCCGCCGCGCCCATGAGGGCCACGATCGCGGGGAACACCAGAAACGTTGTCGCGGCCGCCAACAGCACGCCTCCGCCTGCAATGAGTCCTAATTCCGCCACGCCTGGGAAGTCGGTCAAACCCGCGCACAAGAATGCGACCGCGGTGGTGACGGCGGCTGTGATAATCCCCTTCCCCACGGTGTCGCTGGCCAAGCCGAGCGCCCGAATCCGCGGAACCCCTTGCTGGCGATATCCCTGATAACTCGACAACAAATGGATGCCAAAGTCGATCCCCAAACCGACCAGAATCGCGGCGAATGCCATCGACAAAATGTTGAGGTGCCCCACTGCAAGCGTCGTGTATCCGAGCGTCCAGATCATGCTGCACGCCAGCGTGAGGCAACAGGCCAAGGGCATCAGGAAGCCCCGAAATCCGAACAGTAGCAACAGCACCACGCCTGCGAAGGAGACCAGCGAGGAAATGGCCATGTCGCGTTGGGAACGGGCCATTTCCTCGTGTTCAAGCTGGGGAATTCCCGTCACCCCCAACGTCGTCTCGGGAAAACGCTGCCGGGCCGCGACCAGCAGCAGTTCCAGTTCGCGCAGGTTTTCCGCATACTTCTCGCCGCCAGAATTGCGACCGGACTGCAAGGGGACGACTGTCACCAATTCCTGGGTATCCAGCGAGACACTACTCGAGGCCCGATCACTCTGGTCCAGGCTGGCAACATCCTCCGATGTCCTCGCACCGCGGGTGAAGACGGTGGAATTCCGAGCCTCGGGGTTAAGGTAGGATTTCCAGAAATCCTCGTTCTCGACTTGCTTTTCGGGAAAATAACGCTGGAACGAAAAATCGATCGCCTGCAACGCCTGTTCCATCGATCCCATCACGCGACTGGCGATGTCCAGTCCGCCGGGTGTCTCCGCGTCTCGCGATGCCGTGATGGCCTCCTCGCTGGCCCGTGCTTCAATCTCCGCCTGGGCTGCGTGCAGGAAGACTTCGAGTGGAGTCCCCTGCGCGGGACGCTCCTGAACCGCGCGGGCCAGACCGTAGTGTTGTCCCAGGGTGGTCACGCGCTGCCCTACGCTGGCATCGGCCGAGTTCCGCCAGGCCTCCAGCGACGAATGAACCATCGTATTTTCAAACAGGGTCTCGCGTGCGTTCAGTTCATCGACCAGCCAGTCGCGGGCAGCCAGCAACTGAGGCTCGTCGGAGCTTTCGAGCAAGATGAGCAACTCGTTCGTCTCGCGAAAACGCTCGCAAAATTCGAGGTAGCGCCGATGAAATTCCGCCTCGGGACTGATCAGGTCGCTACGATCGGATTTGAACGTCAGGCTCGACAGGGCGAGCACCGCGCTGATGGCCACCACCATCAATGCCAGTGCCAGTGCCTTGCGGGGATGCGTGGCCACTCGGGTAGTGACTCGGCCAAGCAATTGTAACTTCGTGTTCACAGAGAAATTCCCAGTTCAACCTGGTCGGGTCGGAAACAATGTTGCGGCAGACAACGACTGTTCCGCAGGAAGGGCAGTTCGCGCGACGAACCTAAAATCTTGTCTCCGTGAAGGACGACACTGAAAAATCAACATCCCGCGTGGCGGAAAAACGGGTCGCCTGGAGTGTCTCGCGACTTGCGGGAAGGTTCAGCCGCAAGGGTTTTTTCTTAAATTCGCTCGGTTCCCCCTGCTCATGCTCCACCAGGTGCACATCGCCCGCTTGCCCCTTCTGCTTGCCTGAACCAGGAACGGGCGTATGACGAATTGTGGTGGGTGATTTTCGACGTGGCAACAGATCGATTCCGATCCAGGGGGTGCCACCACTGCTGTATTCAAACATCGTGCGGCCCATTTCACAGCCCGAAGACAACACCAAACACAAACACAACAATACGCCCGGCTGTCTGCGAGATGGAGTAATGTTCCCTGGCGTCCCTGCCATGGTGAATCCCTTGTCAAATTGTTGTCACAAGTGAGAGGTTGCGGCTATTTCGGAGCGGGCGACTTCGCCGCCCGAGAGGACTTTTCCTTGTCCAATTCCGCCTGTTCTGCTTCGTAATCGACGTCTGGTTCCCATTGTCCGGCCACTCCCTGGCCAGAGAACAGGGTCAAGCCGCCTCCCGGGAGGCGGCTGTTGCTGCATCCCGTAATTCCCAGCAGCAGACATACCAACAGGCTCAATAACAAACCGGGTGTTCGTTTAACGGAGGGGGAGACTAGCGTGCTTGAATCCGAGTCTCTCACCCGGATAGCCAGCCGCCGTACCCCCGATGGACCGTCCGCAACAGGCTCTGACTCCGTCGCCAGCAGACATAAATGGAAGGTCTCTACCACCGATTCACCTTTCTGAAATCAGTCGACATCCCCGAGGACCAGATCCGGCCACTCACCCGGAAACACCCGCGATGACGGGGATTACGCCGAAATTACTCCCCTTTCTTATCAGTTGTGCCGCTTCCCGGTAAAGCCCGAGTTGCGAGATTCCGCGACCGTGGCGTTTTTGCATCATGTGGTCAACGGGCAACACGAGCTGTAACCCTATGCGATA
>JACTNB010000032.1 GCA_014584345.1 Planctomycetota bacterium | reverse complement strand
CTCCTGCTGGTTCTGGGAAACCTGCTGGGTAAAGTTGAGTTCGGCCTGGTCGTGGGCCTGATCGGGATCGTAGGGGTTACCGTCGGCGTCGAATTCCACATTGCGGCGTCGCTGATCATTCACAGTATCGACCGCGTTGCGGAGACTGGACGCGGCGGTGACCTGGCTTGTGCGGAGGTCTCTTGTCTGGGTGGCCTCGATGCGGGAAAGCCCCTCCTTGGCGGACTGGCTGGACGCGGCATAACTGGCACCGGCCGAGTTGCGCGCGGCGGGTGGCCCCCAATTGCTGGGCGGCGGCGGTGGCCCGTTCGAGCGAAGCGGCGGAGCGGGATTGCACGGACAGCATATGGGCGGATCCCCCCAGTGTGCCGCCGAAGCTGGCAGGATCGGCCACCTGGGCGGTGGCCCGCTGAAGCTGTGCCTGGGCGACGGCTTTCTGGTAGTTGGACCAGGGGGTGTCCAGGGCCTGATCCCAGGCGTTGATCGCATCGAAGTGGGCCTGGGCCAGCGCGGTCTGATAGTTTTCCGCGGCCTGCGCCTGATCGACAGTTCGCTGTTCGGCCGCGGTCGCCTCGGCGATCGCCTGGGCTTCGTCCGCATCAATCTGGGATTCCTGCAGTTCAATGCCGGCGTCGAAGCCGGCCTGGTAGGCAGTCTGGCCATTCGCGTTGATGGCCTCGTCGGCCGTTTGTTGTGCCTGCCAGGCAGTCTGAGCGGCAGCAAATTCCGCCGAAATGACCGCACCGTGATGCTCATAGCTGGCGGCAGCCAGGGCGTTCATTTGCGTATTGATGGCTTGGTCCTGGGCAGCCGACCAGGCCATTTGTGCCGACCAGGAGGCATTCTGGTGGGCCGCGGAGGCGTCGGATATCGCTACGGCCTGTTGATCTGCCGCCTGCTGCAGAGCCTGCTGATACTCGGGCTGCTGCTGTTGGCTTTGAACCGTCCAGGATTCGTGGTACTGAACCCATTGAACTGTATTGTCCACGGGGGAGGTGTATTGTACGTTGTAGTATTCGAGGGGGACCGACAACAGGTCGTGATTAGCCTGATTGACAGCCATGCCGTAAGTCTTATAGGCATCTTGGTGGCTGCGGCGGGGGGTGATGTGGGTGAGTTGCGTGAGTGTGCCGTCGGCTCGCTGCAATCGCTCGCCGATTTGGAGTCGACCGGCCTCGACGAACTGCTGCCGGTCGGCGGACCAGAAGGGGTGGTAATTGGTGACGCTAATTATGTCCGCGTTGTTGCGAATGGCGGATTTTAAGATGATTCTTCGTGACGAGATTCGCTGGCTTTTCTCGCTTCGATCTCGGCCCTGACTGCTTGATGGTGGGCCATTCGTTTCTCCAGTCGTTCCATTTCACAGAATGAGCAACCCTTAAGTTTTTCTGCCTTGAAGATCTGACGTACCGTGTCGGAACACATAAAAAGGAAGGAACGCCCGATTCGACATTCCGTTCGACCGGCAGGCACGGTGATGGTCAATTCGTCTGGCAGACTCAACGACCACAACGGCGGGAAACCACCCACCCACCGCGGGCGTCCACAACGATGGCAGTATTCAACTGGAGCTGGATTCGTATGGTCGTAGTTTTGTCCCTGTCGCCAGTGACTGGGAGGCAGGCTGCAAGGGGATTCGTGTGAAGGCCACAGGAGATATACGGCACCTCGTCTTCTGCTACGTCCGCATGGGATGAATTTAACTCCCTTGATTCGATGCTTCTCGCAGACCTGTCGGAACTGCTCGGAAACTATTTTTTGAGGAAGATCATTGATCTCACTCAGAATATCCTGCGGCATGCTGACCAGTCGATCCGTGTCAAACCCAATACGGATCAACTCTTCCTCGTCAAACTTTTCGCACCCTCGACAGCGCGCAACCTTCTCGAATCGAGGGAGTCGAACCATATTTCCATCAATGTCGTCATGCAGCAGGAAGACGTCCACTCGCGCCATTTGTGCGCCTAACCAGTACCATTTCATTGGAAACGTCCATCTAAGAGAGTCTGGAGTACCTCGGTGCGGAATGCACCCAAATGAGCACCACCTTGATACTGGGAATAGAAGTCCTCCAATACGCTCACTCGCTCAGTCCAATCCGGGAATTTATCAAGGATCTGCTCCTTACCATATCCAGAACCATGCATCATGTCGGGATGATTTGCCTTGAGCCAGTTTCGCAGGGCATCGTGCAAAGCCCTGTGATCTGGGGCGGACAAATCGGTGAGAATCTTATTCCCATGCGGCACATCGCACCCGAGCCAACGCGGCCAGTAGTGATGATACGCATTATGCACCAACACGCCGTTGGCGCCAACGTGGTAGGTGTGGGCCACGTCGACTTCGAAGTTGAAGACCGACCGGGGGGTTGTCCGGCATGGCCAGATAGAAGTCACAGTCCATCGTCGGCCGAGCGATAGCCTTCAGCTGGCTGATGCCCCCACCGCCGCTTGCCTAGTCCCACCACGCCGCGAGGATCGGTGTCCGATGCCTATCACTCACGGATGTCGGAACGCCGAACGTGTCCGCGGGGCCAATCTCATCTGGTTGCAAGGGGGCCAGCAGTCGCCGCAACTCGCCCGTTGAGACGTTGCCGACCACCAAAATGGTATCGGCGAAGGGCCACGAATCTTCTCCGGGATCGAGTTCCGCAATCTGCGCATACACCGCTTCAATATCGGAACGAGACGTCAAGCCGACCAGGACATCCCTAAATACATCCATACCGGGATGCTCCGGTAGATTGCAACCAATGGAGCCCGGATCATTGTTTCCATCAAAGAAACGATCAATCGGAACGATCTGAGGCTCGGGCAGCCTGGACAATTCCTTGAGCAGTCGTTTGCGCTTCGACTTGTTGATCAGCTTGATTCTCTTCACCGGTCTACCGACCTGGCGACCCTGGTCTGTCGGGACTTCGCCTTGCGAGAACTGCGAGGCAGCGGGGCGTATGGTTCGCTGCCGCGCCGCTTCGACCTCCTTCCAGATCAACTCACTGGTATGGCCGTGCGCCCCCATCAGGACGCTGTGCCGGCTCAGATCGTTGTGCAGATTGACAAAGTTATGACGCGCATGAGTCTCGAACAGTTCTCCTGGAGTGCAATTCAAAGGGTCGAGACTCAAGCCTACAAAAACTCCATTCGTAAATTCCCATTCCATTGCGCAACGGGTTCCGTCCTTCAACGTCGTAAATTCGCGGAATCGTTCGAGAAAACGTTCTCTACCCCCCAGTTTTTCGAGAATTCTCGGACCAAAATAATTCCCCCAGAAGATACCGCGGGCCTCGTCGCGACCTTCGTTGACCACTTGCACCCAAAGTCCCTGCTGAGTCCAACTCGCGAGCGAGATCGGGTGAAGTCGAATCGGACCGTAGGAGTGGCCTGCGGTCGACTCTTCCGGACGAGAAAGATCGATGAAGCCGTAAAATGGTGCTTGTGCGTCAAAAATCTCGAAATTGTCACGCATGATCTCGAGCACCGTTTGCGACCCCGCTTCCTCCGCCCACTGGTTGGAAATGGCCAGTTGAAAATAGGGGGGTGTTGGACCGAATTCACAGCGAGAGCACTTCCCCATCGCAAGGTAGAAGTCACAATCCAACGTCAGCCGGGCCGCATTCTTGTCTTGGCTCACTCCACCTCCGCCGATCGACTCATCGGACACAGCGAGCAGCGGCGCAATCACATCCGGCGAACCCAGCGGAATACTGCGAAGCTTCATCTTCGGGTCTCGACGAAAATCATGCCAGAACGCGCCATGCACCCGCCGATTACCAAGACGAGCCATTCCCGACCAGACCTTGGCATAATCGGAACCACGGGGAACGCGATCCTCATTGTCGAAATAGACAACCTGGATACAATGCCAGTCGACCTGACAAGGCTCTTCGGACATCCAACATTCACCTTATGACTAGAGGTAGTTTCAAAGCTGCTTCGGCAGAACCCGCCGATCGCGAAAACCTTGAATTTTTTCGCATTTCACCCATAGTTAAATCGAGTTTCGAAACTACCTCTACTGCAATCAGAGGCCGGCATAATTCCCCATCAGCGAGCCAAGGATGCTTCGCAATTGATCCTCTCGCAGTGCGTGATAATTCGGGCCACCGCTGACATTGACCTCAATGACATGAAGCAGCCCATTTTCCCAGTATTGAACGTCCGGACGCAACTGTGACAGGGTGTGCGTGCCATCGGACAAGGCTTGGTTCGTGCGGACATTTGTGACCCCGGATCGCCCCGCTTGCAACAAGGCTTCGCGGTTCATGATGTGGTTGTGTAATGGACTACCATGCGTGGCGGCACGTGGAAATGGCAGAGCACACGCATTATGCACCAATACGCCGTTGGCGCCAACGTGGTAGGTGTGGGCCACGTCGACTTCGAAGTTGAAGACCGGGACCGGGGGGCCGCGGCGGGGGGTGATGCGGGTGAGTTGCGTGAGTGTGCCGTCGGCTCGCTGCAATCGCTCGCCGACTTGGAGTCGACCGGCCTCGACGAACTCTTGCCGGTCGGCGGACCAGAAGGGGTGATTATCGGTGACGCCGAGGGGGTTCGCTTCACCTTCCATTGTCATATCGATTACGTTGGCGGCGGCGTGGCGGAAGGTGCCGGTGACCAGACGCTTGCCCTTGGCTGCAGGTTCGATTTCCGGACAAGGGGTGATGGCGACGACTTCCGCCGGTCCCCGGGCTCCCAGTTCCGGCAAGTCCAGGTGAATCGTCGCCCCCTGGAGCAGGTGGACCAGTCGTGGTTCTCCGGCCGGGACGGTTTTTGCCTCGGCGATTAACGCTTCCGCGTGGTCGCTGCCTTCCAGCATTTGCATGGCTTCAACGATCAGCCAGTCCAGCGGCCGCAGCAGTTCGACGTCCAGCCCCGAGCCGTCCGATTTTTGCAGGTGCAGCTTGACCAGCCGCCATGTCTTCGGATGGATGACCGTATCGGGCATGTTCTGTTCGATTTCCGGGTTTTCCGCCTGCACGCGCATGCCGGGGCGCACGTCCTGAATCGGGATCGTCAGCAGTTGCCGAGGGCTTTGAACCGTTTGACTTGGAGTCGCGACGGAGTGTGACGCCGACCAGGCATTCCAGAAGCAGAACGCGGCGAGCAGAAGGGAGGCGGCCGAGACGGTGCGGCGGACGAACTCATTCATCGGTCGGGGATCGTTAACAATCATTCGACAAGACGGCCTCATGCCGACGCGGAAGTCACTCATCGGTGCCGCGCCCTCCACGTCGAGCATGGAACTCCTGGAACTTCGCCGACAGCTTTTCTCTGCGCTCCATTTCAGCGAAAGAACAGCCCTTGAGTTTCTCGAGTTTGAACACCGTACGCACCGCATCCGAACAGAAGAACCGAAAATCGAGTCCGCCGAGAGGTTCAGTGGGAATTGAAGGGACGGAAATGGTGAATTCATCCGTAAGCTCCAGAGCAGCGCGGTGCGGGTATCCTATGACCTGATCAGGCCGCCCACAGACATGACACGTGTAGTACGGTGTATGGCTAGGCTTGAGCGGGGAACCCCTGTCCCATCTCTCCACCGGTTCGTGGCATGGAGAACGATCAACCGCCCACAGGATATAGAGCAGTCCGCCCGACTTCCGCGTGCCGCACGGGATGAAGTCGACTCCCTTGACGTTGTTCCGAAGGCAGACATCGCGAAATCGGTGGTTGACCACTGTCTGTGGAAGGTCGTTGGGCCACGTCAGAATATCCTGTGGAAGACGAAACACACGGGATACATCGAACCCGATATCGAGAATCTGCTGTTCATTGAATTTGCCACATCCGGGACAGCGATCGACCGTCGCAAATCGAGGCAAGAGGACGGGATCGTCCGGCCTCTTGTACTCGAGTAAGAGGAAAAGATCAACCCGCGCGAGGGTTCCACCGATCCAGTGCCACTTCAATCGAAGAGTCCTCCCAAAATCGTCTGATGCGCTTAGGAGCGGAATGCATCCAAGTGCGCGTCCCTCTGGTACTGTGCATAGAATTTGTCCAAGGCGTAGAATCGTTCCGTTCTGTCTATCTCACTGATTAAGCTCATCGATCAAGTTCTCGACGCGCGGGTTTGCGTTTGGAAGCTTTTCGAGGGCCGCTCTTAACCATTGCAGGTCGTTTGCAGGCGGGGGACTGGAGGGACAACGCGTCTCCAAGTCGGTAAAGCAGCAGCCCCTGAGCTTCGCGGCCTTGAATATTCTGCGCACGGTGTTTGAACAGAAAAAGCGAAAATCTAGCCCGTGTCGCAGTTCCGTGGGAATCGATGGGATTGAGATCGTCAACTCGTCCGGAAGTTTCAAACCAAACCGGTGTGGGAAGCCGGCCACATGCACAGGGCGTCCGCACGCGCGACAAGTGTTATAGGGCGGCAAGCCTGGCTTCAATGTGTATCCTCGGTCCCATCTCTCGACCGGTTCATCGCACTGGGACCGATGGACGGCCCACATAATGTAGAGCAGGCCGCCCCGTCTTCTTCTCCCGCAAGGAATGAACTCAACTCCTCTGATGCTGTTTCGGAGGCACGCGTCGCGAAAGCGTTCAGTCACAATCGTAAAATGGCTGTCGTTCGGCCATGTCAGGATATCCTGCGGGAGCCGGAACACGCGGTTAAGGTCGAACCCGACATCGAGAATCTGCTGCTCATTGAATTTACCGCATCCGGTACAGCGACTGATGGCGGCAAATGGCGGCAGCAATACAAGACTCTCGTCCCCCTTATTGTACTCGTGCAGAAGGAAGAGATCGACTTTTGCGTCATATCCACTCAACCAGAACCACTTCAATGGAACAGCCCTCGCAATACAGTTTCTAGCACTTCAGCGCGAAATGCATCCAGGTGTGCTCCTCCCTGATACTGGGCGTAGAAATCATCTAACACTGCAACTCGATCCTGCCAGTAGGGGAATCGGCTGGTAATAACGGCGCCACTGTTGCCCGGACCATGCATCATCGCTGGGTGATTCGCTTGGAGCCATTGGCGTAGCGCCGTGTGCAATGCGGTGTGGTCGTTGTCGGACAAATCGGTGAGAATCTTATTCCCATGCGGCACATCGCTCCCGAGCCAACGCGGCCAGTAGTGATGATACGCATTATGCACCAACACGCCGTTGGCGCCAACGTGGTAGGTGGGTGGACTGCTGAAACATCATTGGCGGCGGGCGGCGTGAGCCAGCTTTACTCAATCAATTGAGGTGCCTGCCCACCTTCGAGGAAGAACTTCCTCCTGCCAGCTTTGAGGCGGAGCTGCAGCAAGTGTTCTAACCTGCCCGAGAAGGAAGAGATCGGCTTGCGACCGATTGTTCCGCCGGAAACAGGCTGTGAACTAAAGAATTCCAAGCCGGAGTCCGCCAACACACTGTCGCCCCGTCTCAGTGACCATGCTTATTACCTTCAGGCTGAGTGCCGTACATGTCTTGATATTTTCTTGATGTGATCGACTCTGCTTTTGAGCCCTATTTGATACGGCCTCGCCTAGGATTTGTCGAAGTCAGTTTCGTTTGATGACTCGATGGAGAATCTCATGGCGATTGGAATGTTTTTGCTCGGTCTGGCCGTCTTCGCAGCCTTGATCGGGTTCACGCACGTCTGTGACAAACTTTGAAAGGAACCACTTATGGAATGGCTCACGAATGGGCTGGTGATTGTCACCACAATCTTTGCCTTCGCGTACCTCGGGTTTGTGATTTTGTACCCCGACAAGTTTTAGCACCTATTGATTCAAGGAGACAACGATGGTCGGAATCCTTGTCCCGATCCTGATTATTGGAGCGACGCTCGCGATTTCGTGGCCGCTCGGAAAGTATATGCGGTGGGCGATGGACCCCAAGACTGAGGGGACGGGTCGGAATCGCTTCGAGAAAGTCATTGCATTGATGCTCGGAAAGAGTGCGCCCCAAACACAAAACTGGAAAACTTACTGCTTGTCGATGCTGTGCTTCAACGCACTGATGTTTGCATTTGTGTTTAGCGTTCTCTCGTTGCAGCATCTGTTGCCGCTCAATCCCGATGGGAAAGACGGTCTGGAAGCGGGGCTAGCATTCAATACCGCCGCGAGCTTCACCAGCAATACCAACTTGCAACATTACTCGGGCGAAGTTTCGATGAGTTACTTTTCCCAGTTGTTCGCATTGATGTGGCTTCAGTTTTTCAGTGCAGCGACAGGGATCGCGGCGGTCACGGCGATGTGTCGCGGACTGGCTGGTCGTGCAGAACTCGGAAACTTCTACCAGGACGTCTGGCGAGCAACCGGGTTGATTTTGCTGCCGATGTCATTGGTCTGGGCAAGCTGCTTCGCTGGGCTTGGAATGCCGATGACGCTCGACGGCGCAGCAGTAGCGACAACTCTTGAAGGAGCCACACAAACGATTTCTCGTGGTCCAGTCGCTGCATTTGTGGCAATCAAACAGCTGGGTACGAACGGTGGCGGATTCTTCGGCCCCAACTGCACGCATCCGTTCGAGAACCCCACCTTCTGGTCGAATGTTCTGGCAAATATGGCGCCGACTTTCAAACTTCCCGGAGTCGAGCAGGGACTGGTAATAGCGAGCCAGCCGGAGCGGATCACGCTTCGGTGCCGCCGGCTTCGACTCTCGCTTCGGCGTTGCGGGAGGACGTTCCCAAGGATAGAATACGACGATCGGCGTCTGACGCAACTTGTTGGTAGCATAGGAACCTAGCTCCACGAATCCTCGGTGTGAACTGAGAACGCCTCGGGGAGCTTTCTGGGCACTATACACATCGAAACCCTTCGCCACACCTTTTTGTGGCGGAGGGTTTTGTCATTGATGGAGAACATGGGCGTCACCCAATCAACTTTGCTCTACGGCTGATGTAACGGATCTTTTGTGGGAGAACTGCCACCATCATTCCGTTCGCCCTCGCTGATCCTGGTCGTCATCGTTCGAGAAATGGCAAGTGAACGCCTCGATCGCTTTTGCACTTCGACCATTACCTTCCGGCATCGACCAGATTCTGTTGAATGAATCCTTTCTGTGTGGCCGTGAGAGAGTCCTTGATGATCTGGATTGCCCTTGCTTCGGCGACGGCAGTCTGTACCTCGGTTTGGGCGAATTGCCCGCCCGCCTGCTGGAGTTTTATCTCGACTGCGGGCTTGCCGGTTTTCATTGCGTCGAGGGCGATGACGATTTGTGCACGTCGCGACATTTGAGTCTGGAACGTTCTGACCTGGCTGCTGAGCAGTTGGTAAAGTTGCTGCTGCTGCGTTCGGTTGAGTGTATTCAGAAATGTACCGGCCGTTTGCCGTTCTTTGCCGCCTGATTTGCCTCCAAACAGGCCGTTCGACCTGCCCGTACTAGAAGCGGCGTTTTGTGCTGCGTTGCCGGTACAGTAGCAGGCGGCTTTGTAGGCCAGTATGGCGATCGCTTCCTGATCTTTTGTGTCATGTTTAGCGAGCGCTGCACGCACTTCAGCGATGGATTCGTTGTTTGTGTTGACGGCCGCCGGACTCGAACGCACCAGCAGGAGGAATTGTTCTTGTTCCTGCGTCAGTGATTTTGCGATAGTCGCGAATACGCGTGCTTGAGCAATTGCGATGCCGATCTCCTTTTCGCCGACCGCTTTCGCTGCATCGGTGAGTGATCGTTCAAAGCCTCGCTGCGGTGGCATTTCTTCTGAGAGCGATTGCAGCATGGTGAGAACATTCTCGCGAAGCTGTTCGTACTCGGCGATTTCTGCTCTTTGGCCCGCAACAAGTTTGCCAAGTTGACCTCGTTGTTCACCATCGAGTCGGCTCAAAATGTAGAAACCGATATCGGTTTCGGAGATCGGAGATTCAGGTTGTGCATCACCTTCGGCTACAACGTCCTTGTCTTTCGGTAATTCCATTGAGCCGAAGTAGTCGGCGATCGAGAGCAAAGATGACTTCGATCGAGCCTGCGACCCGACGATGTGTTCAAGGACACGACCGCAAAGGGATTCGAGCAATTTTACTTCGTCTTTGGACAGTTGCTGAAAACCGGGCGGAAGATGAGCAGCAGGGGAGTCCTTTCCATTCTTCGCTTCGCCGCCACGTCCTTTCTGATCACTCCCTTTGCCACCCGCCTGTTTCTGTCCGCCGACTTGCTTGCCTTTTTGGGCAAATGCAGTGCTCTGCAACGTGGGGAGACACACGAAGGTTATCGGAATCAAGAGGATTACTAAGAGTTTCATAGTCATCTCGCAAAAGAGGGTTTAACCAATTGATGCCTCATCTTTATTCATCCTCGTATCGGACGCGCTTTCCAGGTTCGTGATGTGTATGGTGCGAGAAGAAATCTGAAGCCAGTTCGGATTGATCCACCAACTCCAGCATCACGCTCTTCGGGCCACCTCGGCCTCGCGGAAGACCATCGAGCAGCATCTTGTGAACCATTCCATCTTCAGCATCAAACCAGATGTCAACCTGTTTGGGACCGCGAACATCGCTTGACTTGCGAACACAGGTGAGCCGCGACAGCAACGTGCCGTCTGCACCAATTTCCTGATCACCTGCAAGTTCAACGTCAAACCCGATTTTCAACTGTGACAAGTTGGCGTGAATGTTCAGGAAGGGCATGTCTTGCTGATTGCCCGGCATTCCACCACGGAAGCGATTCAAATCCTTGGAGACATGCACTGGTCCGTTCTCGCGGAACGACCAACTGACCTGACCGTCGCAACCAGAGATTCTTGTCTCGCCCGTCTTCAGCAGCACGGTCATCACGTATTCGTCAGCACCACGAACATGAATCGTCGCCCCGTCGATTTGCTCAGGCGCCTTGCGATCCCATGCCTCCTGCGAGAGATTTCGCGGGCGCTTGTCCCGAGGATATTCTTCAACGACGCGTATTTTGTATGTGCGGTCAAACGGCTTCGCTGCTGCTTCCAACACCATCTCAAGTGAATCCATTGCCGCCGAAACACTTTGGTGCGGACCGAACACGACGAACATCACCATCACAGCAGCCGCGATCGTCAAAGCCGACGTCAAAATCGCAAACCTGCGTCGACTATGCGGCACACTTTTTGACGAAACATTCACGGAAGCCGCCGCAGATTCTGCATCGATCTGCTGCATCACTGCGTGGATTCGCTCGGCCACAGCGTCGTCGTCGCGGCTGCCGATATCTGCCAGTATGCCATGAATCAGCAGCGATTCGGCAAAAGTCTCACTCGCTTCAATTGAAGTCACATCGCTTTTGCCTTCAGGATTCTCATCCCCATCATCCAGCCAGTCCGAAAGTAAATCGTCGATCCAATCGTTCATGATGTCGCCTCCGACGCCGCGAAAATGCCCTTCGTCTTCAAACACTCAGCCAACATCGCACGACCACGCTGAAGCCGCTTTTTGCACGCATCCAGCGACAAATCGAATCGCTCAGCCACTTCCGCAGCGGACAGACCATCAAAGTACCTGCCGCCGATCACCGACTTCTGCCGCTCGGGCAACGCTTCGATGCACACACGAAGAGCAGCCACCTTGTCGTCCCACGTGTCGCCAGCCAACTGATTGATGTTCTCAAAGTGGCGATCCACTACCTGAAGCACCGATTCATGCAGCAACACTGGAGCCTTTTTCTGTTTTCGGTAGTAAGCCAGCACCAATCGCGAAGCGATTCCTCGAAGCCACGGCCCAAATGGACGGTCCAAATCGCACTCATCCAGTCGCCGCCAAGCGACTACCAAGACTTCCTGGAACAGGTCATCAACTGCGGCTTCGTCACGGACCAGACTACGCAGATACACCATCAGCATCCGTGAATTTTCACGGGCTAGAATCTCAAATGCTGTTCGTGCTTTCGTGTCCACAACAATGTCCAACCAGGGTTTGCCGATTTTGCCGACACCTTTACTGTCGCAAATGGGGCGTTTAGGGACAAAGATTTCGAAAAGAATAGAAAACATTGATAGAAAGCGTGAGGAAACGCTGAAAAATGCGAACGTTTGAATCGACTCTGAGGCTGAAACCGTACACACCACACGTAGTTGGGGCGCACTCCTCGATTGAGTGTTTGAGTCTACGCGGTCTCTCGGACGTCATTGTCGTTCTTTAACCGGTTCAGGACTTGCGTGACGCGAGTCCGGCTGACACCCAAATGGCGAGCGAGAGCGGCGCGGCTTTCAAATTTGCCGGAGTCCAGCAGCGACAGGTAATAGCGAGCCAGTCTCATCCGATCACGACGCGGTTCTTGGTGCGACTTTGGCGGCTTCGGAATGGCGGAAACCGGGTTCCAAGGGTAGAAAACGATTTCACGCGTTTGACGTAACGTGTTGCTAGCTAAGGCACCTAGCTCGACGAATCCGTGGTGTGTATGGTGACCGCCTCGGGGGGCTCAAGCCGCAAGTCATATCAGGTGAAATACTTGCGACTTTTTCGTTTTACTCGCGGTCAAACCATCGCCGCTCAGTCCTTCTTCATGCGTATTTGTGACTGAGAGCCAAACGCCCACGTAGCGGCCAACGTGGTGGTTGTCGAGACAAGTCAAAGCGCGGTGATCTGGAGATGGCGGCCTTTCGTATAGATTGACGGTACCACAGTTTCGCTACCGTCGAAACAAGTGGAGTGCTCTGCACTCGGCTCGAAATCCCGAATTCTGGTTTATGAATCCGAGAAGACTGGTAATGATCTATGCTCCATAACCCGGATTTCGCGACGGTTTTCCATACGAATCTGGCCCACTGGAGTTATGAGACGCGGAGAAAGTCTCGGTTATCGCGTGCCTGATGGTCATAAACCCGGCCGGGCACATTCCAGTCGGTCAATCACGAAGACGTCGTTTCAACTCCATTTCAAGGTCGAGATACCCGGTCTTGTCAACGGCCACATCGACGAACTGGATCTTCCCACCCGTAAACGCACCCGGCGTCTTGTACTCCTGACTCACGGCATCACCGCTGTCATAGCCAACGCAGAGTCCGTCGCCTGAGAGGGTGAACTTTCCTAGTTGCGTCTTCATCGGCCCCTCGGCCATGACCTTATCATTGATGTACAGCTTGGCCTTGCCTAGATTCTCCTTGTTCGGCCCTTCGCCTTCACGAATGAACTCCATGCCGAGGACGTACTTGCCCGGCTTGAGTTCCTCCGAGGAAACGAAATGTTGTTCCGGCTTGATGCCGAGGAAGTTGTAGACGTAATGCAGCTTCTTGTCCTTGAGAAACAGGGCGTGGCCGCCGAATCGCGAACCGTGGGCGAAGATCACACCTGAGGCGTTGGCATCGGCGATCTCGACGCCGGCCAGGATCTTGTAGGAACGCCCGCGGACGCTCACCGCCACGCCTTCCGGGACGGGAGCCGATCCGGGGAAGTACGTGTACCGGTCGCGAGTCGGTTCCTCGCTGGGGCGTTCGATGCCAAGGATTTCGGCTGGCGTCCGGTCGTCAAGCGGCAGTACCAGGTTCTTCTCCGCCTCCTCGGACCAAGCCTTGATCAAGGCCTGGAGTTTTTCGTGGTGGTCCTTTGCCAGGTTCTTGGACTCAGACCGGTCCACATCGACGTGGTACAGTTCCCAGACATCCTTATCGAAATGGCCCTTGCTGGTAAATGGGGCGTGCAGCGCAACGGCCTTCCAACCTTCCTCCCACATCCCGCGGGTCCCCAGCATGGCGTAATACTGCCGTTTCTTCTTCGTGGGCGCGTCCGGCTTGGCGTCGAAGCTGTACTTCATGGAGACGCCTGAGAGCGGATACTGCTCGACGCCGCGATAGACCTTTGGCATCTCCAGCCCGCAGGCTTCCAAAATCGTCGGCACGATATCGACGGAGTGTGCGTACTGGTGTCGGAGTTCACCCTTCGCTTTGATGCCCTTGGGCCAATGGATCACCATCGGACAGCATGTGCCGCCGGCGTGCGAGTACCGCTTGAACATCTGGAATGGCGTGGAGAACGCGGCAGCCCATCCGGTCGGGTAGTGGTTGTAGGTGTCCACCCCGCCGAGCGTGTCCAAATACTTCAGGTTCTCCGCCAGGTCGTCCGGGAAGTTGTTGAAGAACTTGTTCTCATTGACTGAGCCGCTCGGGCTCCCCTCGCCCGACGCGCCGTTGTCTGCAGCGTAGAAGATGAGCGTGTTGTCGAGTTGGCCAGTTTGTTCCAAGTGGTCGATTACCCGGCCTACCTGCACGTCGGTGTACTCCGAAAAGCCCGCATACACTTCGGCCATGCGGGAGAACAGCCGTTTCTCGTCGGCGTTGAGCGAGTCCCAAGGCCGAACGAAGTCGCCGGGGTTGGCCACGTCCTTCGGGAGTGGGTTGAGTGACGTGAGCTGTGTGCCCTTCGGCATGACCCCTTTGTCGATCATGCGCCCGAGCACCCAAGTCCGGTACGCCTCGTAGCCGTCGTCGAACTTGCCTTTGTACTTCTCGACATACTCCTTCGGACAATGGTGCGGGGCGTGGTTGGCACCTGGGCAATACCACATGAACCACGGTCGCGACGGGTTCGAGGCCTTCTGGTCGCGAAGCATTTCGAGCGCATGGTCTGCCAGATCCTTGGAGACGTGATAGCCCTTGTCCGGACCGTAGGGCTGCTCAGTAAATCTGTTGTCTTCGACGAGATCGGGAAACCACTGGTTGGTCTCGCCGCCGAGAAAACCGTAGTAGCGGTCGAAGCCTTTCTGCAGCGGCCACTCCTTGCGGCTCGCGCCCGAGGCGACTTCCTGTTCAGGGACGTTGTGGTTCTTGCCGAGCCAGAAGGTACTGAACCCGTTGTCTTGCAGGACTTGTCCGACAGTGGCGCACTGCGCCGGGATGCGGCCGCTCCAGCCCGGGAACCCGTTCGATGCCTCGGTGATGGCAGAGCAGCCGTTGAGGTGGTGGTTGCGACCGGTGAGAATCGTGGACCGCGTCGGCGAGCAGAGCGCCGTCGTGTGCCACTGGGTGTAGGTCAGGCCGTTTTTCGCCAGCCTGTCCATTGTCGGCATGTTGATCCGCCCGCCGTACGGCGACCACGCCGCGAGCCCGGTGTCGTCGTACAGAATGAACAGGACGTTGGGCGCGCCCTTCGGGGCCGCCTTCGGCGTGTACGGTCCCCAATCCGGCTTCGAATCACGGATATCGAGCTTGATCGTCCCCTTGAAGTCACCGGGAGGCTTGGGCTCCGTGCCGGCTAATCTCGTTTCTTCGGCTTGAACTACCGGCAACGGCACTGAGGCCGCCAACCACCCGAGGAATGCCCCGGCCACTACGATGGTCCCAGGCACGAACACCGCCATCATTGAAGCTTTCGGCCGACGCATAATGAATTCTCCCTGAGGATCCCAATCGCAACATTAAAAATGATGATTCTATCACTCCTGACCCAGTGCAGAAAGGATGCAGGGCAAACAGGATCCAGGATCTGAAGATCGACGAGTCGGGCATGATTATCACCCAAGGCGGGGTGCTAGCTGGGGGCTCTGCTTCGAACAGGCCAAGCCGGCGTCCAACTCCAGCTTCACTAACGGCGAAAGATGGCGCTTCGACGCCACGGAACCGTTCCCCCGTCCTACGACGTTCCAACCCATTTTAGCGGCGGACTGGACAGGGTTATCATCAATTTGAATTTGACTTTTGGCTGATGCGCGAACCATCGAAAGGTTTCCAACCTGGGAGCGATCTGCATGTCCACTTCAGCCGGCCCTCTGTTGCGCAGAGTCCTGCTGAAACACTTCCTTGAATGCATCGTGCTGGCGGCCATCAATGTCGCGAGGGTCTCCGCGCAGAGTCGCGATCCCGTGATAGTTAGGACCTATGCCGAATCGATTCCCGGGACTGCTCCATCGCCACCAAACGCCAAAGGGGCGACGAACGGCCCACCGTTAACGTGACCCGGCAAGATTGTTTGCGGCATACAGGCGGCGCGAGACTTCCTGCGAAATGGCATTGACCATTAAGCGGTTGAACACCTGTGTCACACGTGCTCGGCTGACCCCCAAGTGGCGGGCGAGGGCCGCCCGGCTTTCGAACTTTACAGAGTCCAGCAGGGACTGGTAATACCGAGCCAGACGGAGCGGGTCACGCTTCTGTGACGCGGGCTTTGATTCCCGCTTCGGCGTTGCGGGAGGACGTTCCCAAGGATAGAATTCGACGATCGGCGTCTGACGTAACTTGTTGGTAGCATAGGAACCTAGCTCCACGAATCCTCGGTGTGAACTGAGAACGCCTCGGGGAGCTTCAACTTTTCGGTCGGTAATACACACCATTAGCCCTGTATCGCATCTCGTTGCGGTACAGAGCTTTTCGCGTTTCGCGACGGATATTCGCTGCCGTCACAGTCGAGGAATCGTGTGACGTCTCTGTCCACCGGCTGAGAGTAACCTCGCCAAAATATAGTCTGTTGCTGCAGGCACTTGTGGCGTTTGCCACGGCTTGAGTCCTTACTGTGACCAAGGGCTATTCACTCCGCTGCCTTCCGAGAGTGGCGCGTGTCGGACCACGTTCGCGAGGTCCGCAGTTCCTGTTTTTGGCAGAATCACTGTCATGAATTGAGGCTTGCAGATAAGTATTCAATGACGCAAACAGGAAATGTTCAATGGATGAGAAATCACGACAGGCAACGCGATTGTGGACACTGGCCCAACCGGTGGTGTCGGCGTTCGTGACGTCGGTCGTACGGGACTTTAAGGATCGGGACGATGTGCTGCAGGAAATTGCCGTGGCGGCCATCGAATCATTCGATGCGTACGATCCGAAACGGCCGTTTGTTCCGTGGGTGATGGGAGTTGCTCGAAATCAGGTGGGTCTGTACCTGCGACATCGCCGGCGTGATCGGCATGTGTTCGACGAAGAAACGGTGAGTTGTCTGGCGACCGCATTCTCCGAAGTCTCGTCACAGGAGCGTCACAAGCTGGATGCGCTTTCGGAATGCCTGAAGCTGCTGGAGGGCCGTGCCCGTGAGCTGTGCCAGCTTCGCTACCAAGATGATCTCAAGCCAGCCGGGATCGCAGAGAAGCTGGGGATGGCTCCGAATGCGGTGGCGAAGGCGCTGCAGCGCATCCGCGATCAGTTGCGAGAGTGCATCATCCGCAAAACGGCGGAGGGAGTTGCCTGATGTCTGCTTCCGCGACAGATCTGATCCACGGTTACCTGGACGAGACGCTCACTGCCGAACAGCAAGTTGAACTGGCGAATTGGATCAAGGCATCCCCCGAACACGCCCGACAGTTTTCAGAAACCGTTCTGCTGCATGATCGACTGCGGGCCGAAATGCTTGCGGGCGAAGAGTTGCTGGTAACCCCCAGCGTGAGCGAGGGACAGCATGGAGGTGCCGCATCCAATCCCTCCCTTACGCGTCGGGTTGCATCCGGAGACACGAGTCGAGCGCGCCGGACTGTGCTTGCCCTCTCTACCGCCCTGTGCCTCACTCTAGTCGTGGGATTGATTTTCTGGCAGTCCGTCAGCTCGCCAGTCTTGGCTGCCAGCGATGAGTTACAGCGAATCATTCAGGCCAGTGAAGCTGCGCTAGACCGCACCTATGTCGTGATGGCACTGGATGAAAACGTAGGTTCGGAAGCGCTGCCATCCACTGTCCGGGGCGCGAAGCCGTCCGTTGATGGCGCATTGCTGCATGTGCGAGGCCCGAATCAGTATGTCCTTGTACGGTACTTTGCCGACGGGACCGAGTTCATCACTGGCAGCGACGGGACAACAGCATGGTCTGTTCCACCTCGTGGGCGCGTGCGTGTGAGCAGTGATGCCACGAGGTTTCGTGGGGCCGTTCCCGGCCAGCAGCAAGCCATTCACTTCATCGACATGCGGAACAGCCTGAACCAGTTGCAGGAGTCCTATGAACTTGAACTGTCTCCGGAAATGACTCCGGAAGGCTGGCGACGAATGAATGCGACTCGCAAGACGACAGCCAACGGTGGTCCAAAGCAAGTCACCCTGTGGTACGACGTGCAGTCCGGAACGATTCACAGGATGTTGCTGGAGCGACTTCCGCAGGCAAGGGGCGGTCCGAGAAATGTCCTGCTGGAACTGACGGACGAACGCAATCTGGGACCGGCGTACTTCGAACACACAAGCCACCACGACATCAATCGAGAAGTCATTGAGGAATAGAACATGCTTCGGATACTCGTTTTCGCCGCGACCATGTTGATCGGCCTTCCGGTCATGTCAGCGGAACGTCCCAACATCGTGTTCATGATGTCGGACGACCAGGCATGGAACGGTCTGTCCGTGGCCATGCACCCAGGCCTGGAATGGTCCAGGAGTTCCGTGGTGGAGACCCCGCATCTGGAGAGACTGGCGGCACAAGGGATGCGGTTTTCGGCAGCCTATGCTCCGGCATCGGTCTGCTCACCGACACGAATCAGTCTTCAGACCGGCAAGTCGCCCGTAGCCCTGCACTGGACAAAGGCGGCCCCGCCGGAAACCGGACACAAGATGATTGAACCACGCAACATCAAGCAGATTGACCCCAGCGAAGTCACCATTGCCGAGTTGCTTCGAGAAGCGGGTTACGCGACGGCACATTACGGCAAGTGGCATATCAACGGAGGCGGTCCCGCGGCGAATGGCTACGACGAAGGAGACGGGGACATCGGGAACGAATACGCGCACGAATATGGCGATCCCAATCCTACCGACATCTTTGGGATGGCCGATCGAGCGGTCGCCTTTATGGAGAAAAACCATCAGGCCAATAAACCCTTCTTCGTGCAGATGTCGTGGCACGCCCTGCATGCCCCGCAAAACGCGATGAAGGTAACACTGGCTAAGTACGCCGCCAGGTTGAATGGCTCAGTCGACGACAAACGAGTCGGCAGTGCTGCCATCGCCGAGAATCTTGATACGGGGGTGGGAGTCGTTCTGGATGCGATCGAACGGCTCGGACTTCAGGACAACACCTACGTAATTTACATGTCCGACAATGGTGCGGGAGGTGGGGGTGCCGGTGGCGGAAGAGGACGCGATGGCCTCGCAGGCGGAAAAGGAGGCGTCTGGGAAGGAGGCATTCGCTGCCCGTTCATCATCCGCGGGCCGGGAATCCCTGCCAACTCATGGTGCCACAAGCGAATCGTGGGTTACGATCTCTATCCCACGTTTTGTGAATGGGCGGGCGTTCCAGCCTCAAAGCTGCCGCGTGATCTCGAAGGCGGGAGCATCTCGGGATTACTGGATGACGGAAAAGGGACCGTCAAACGTCAGCGAGAAGAAATGGTCTTTCACTTCCCGCATTACCAGGGAGGTGATGGCCCACATTCCGCGTTGTTCCTGGGCAACCTCAAGCTGATGAAGTTCTACGAAGATGGTCGCCATGCCCTGTTCGATCTCGACGCAGACATCTCTGAGCGAAACGACCTGTCCCAGCAGCTGCCCGAGAAGGTCAAGGAACTTGACGGGCTGCTCGTGACGTACCTCGCCGAAGTCGATGCCCAGATGGCGACGCCGAATCCCGATAACGATCTTGCGACTCCGCCGGATCAGCGCATACGCGCTGATCGCAAAGGTAAACCGACGAAGCCGAATCGAAACAAAGGAGTGCCACGATGATTCGATTCAGCTTCATAGCCACATTATCTGTTATTGTCGCGTTGGCGAGTTCTGCCCTGTTCGCACAGACATCGCCGCCAGCCCGAACCGGCATTCGCAAGCCGACGATCGCGGACACGATTCACGCCAATGTCTATGCCGACAACTCATTCAAGCTGTACATCAACGGGGAACTTGTCGCCGTCGATTCGATTACGTTTGTTCCGCACAACGTCGTTTCGGTCGACATTCTGCCAGCGTATCCGATGACGATTGCGGTGATGGCGATCGACAATGCGGACCCGAAGACGGGCATGGAGTACGCCAACACCAACATCGGTGATGGCGGCTTCATCCTGAAGTTCGGCGACGGGACGGTGACCAACGCCACCTGGAAGGCAAAGAAGATTTCCTGGGGCCCTGTCGATGGTGACACGAAGAATCCTCGCGTTGAGCGCATTCCTGTTCCCGACAACTGGTTCACCGTCGGATTCGATGACAGCAGTTGGTCACACGCCCGAGAGTACACGGAAGAGAAAGTCGGCCCGAAGGAACCGTTCTATCAGCACGATTTCAAGGGGGCGAAGTTCATCTGGTCGGATGATGTGAAGCTCGACAACGTCGTCTTGTTTCGCAATGTGGTCAATACGCCACCTGATAGAAAGTCCCGTCCCGACTTTCGCGGGCTGACAGATACCGTTCCCGTGTCGCCACGTGGTGGCGACAGAAACTCGCAACGACCACGCCGTAGTCCGGAGAAGCCATAAATGAGACCACTAAAGTCAATCACACGATGCGCGACCCCTTACCTGTTGGGCATGGCATTTTTGTTGACGTTGTCAGTGAATGCTACGGCCCATCCCGGTGGTCACAGTCACGGCGACTCAGACGCTCCTGCGGCGTCCCGCACCTGGACGCTTGCCGACAGCGGAGCGCACTGGCACGGCACGTTCGTCTCGGCGAAAGACGGGAAAGCCACGTTCCAGCGGGATGACGGCAAAACCGTTTCCATTGCCATTGAACAACTGATCGAAAGCGACCGGAAATGGATTGCCAACCGATTGGCAGAGATCGAGCGATTGAATCAGTCGACACCGACGATCGTACTCGCGCAGAACCGGTCCCGTTCACGTTCCGGAGGAAAGGCGGCACCCGAGTCGGCAGTCCCACCGCCCATCCATCAGCACTTCACACCGTACAAGGACACACTCGGACTGCGATGGGATGATCGTTTCTACTATGTCGAATCCAATGGCCTGCCGGATCATCCGATGATGATCGGCATCACCGCCTGGCAGCAGCAGGTGCCGCTGCCGCAGAGCTACACGGGAAACAATGCCTGGCGGATTCCTCTGCATCCCGTTCCGGCCAGACAGCCAATGTCCGCGAAGACGAACTTCTTTCGTGGCGCCATTGCGCTGGCGGTCAATGGGGTGCCGATCTTCAATCCGATCAAGAACGATGGTCGAACCGACACGCTGCTGGCTGGGGAACTCGACCAGTGGGGGGGCCATTGTGGTCGAGGCGACGATTACCATTACCACATTGCTCCAGTGCATCTGGAAAAAGTCGTCGGTGCTGGCGAACCGATCGCCTATGCTCTCGACGGTTACCCCATCTACGGTTATCAGGACGAAAAGGCGACCGACTTCGCTCCGCTCGACTGGCTCAACGGCCACAAAGATGCCGCCGGGAACTACCACTATCACGCCACGAAGACCTATCCGTATCTGAACGGCGGTTTCTATGGGGAAGTGGTCGAGCGTGATGGACAGGTCGACCCACAGCCCCGCGCCCAGAGCCCACGTCCCGCGTTGCCGCCCCTTCGCGGCGCGAAGATCACCGGCTTTAATCGGAGTGACGACGACAAGATCTGGCGGGTGGAATATGAACTGCAAGGAGAGAAGCGATCGGTGGGTTATGTCATCGATCAAGGCCGGTCCATCAGCTTTACGTTCAACGACGGGTCTGATGGCACTCGCAGGGAGACGTTTCAGATTCGTCCACAGCGTGAACTGGGAGGTCAGCAACGCGGCCCACAACAACCACCCCCTCGACGCGGCCCCGGTGGTCGTCCGGGAGGATCGCGCCCCGACACCAACCAGGGCAATGACCGTGGCCCAGTGCCCGAGGGAAGGGGAGGACAAGTCGGTCAGAACCCTGCTCGTCGACCTTGGATCGAGGTTCATGCCTCCGAAGTGGATACTGATGGTGATGGAGTCCTTACGACCGCTGAAGTCCGGGCGGAATCTGAGCAAGCGTTCGCAGCCTATGATCCGGATCAGGATGGCCAGGTCTCACTGAAGGACTTGGCGGATGGCCGTCCGGTCCGTTCAGCAATGGGAGGATTCATTCGCGAGCATCGAGAAGAACTGGATCGGGACCAGAACGGTTCGCTTTCGCGGGACGAAGTTCTTCAAAACGCCCTGCGGATGTTCGGCAAGGCCGATACGGACCAGGATGGGCGGATCATCATTTCGAAGACTGATCCGCAGGACACTCCTCCGCCAGGTGACACTCGATCTCCCCCTGTTGAATCATGGCGGCCGTTACAGTACCGAACAGGAGTGACTTCAAGCCAGCGACCGCCCAACATCGTGTTCATTCTGATCGACGATATGGGCTGGAGAGATGTCGGATTCGCGGGGAACACATTTGTCGAAACGCCACACATCGACCGGTTGGCAAGCGAAGGAATCCAGTTCACTCAGGCATACGCCAGTGCTCCGAATTGCGCGCCGACACGGGCCTGCCTGATGTCCGGTCAGTACACACCTCGGCACGGTGTCTACACCGTCATCGATCCCCGGCATGATCCCGGCCAACCGCACCATCGCATCATTACGGCTCGCAGCGAGGAATCCCTCAGCGGCGAAACCATCACGATTGCGGAAGTGCTGAAGGACTGCGGCTACGCGACGGCTTGCTTCGGCATGTGGAACCTCGGTCGCGGACGCAATGGCCCAACCACCGCGACAGGACAGGGTTTCGACCTTTACAAGAAGCCTCAGGATTTGGGGTTCGACCAGAATGCCTACTTCGCGACGGACGGTCGCTACCTGACCGATGTCCTGTTCGACGAAGGGCTGCGATTCATTGAGCAGCATGCAGACGTACCATTCTTCCTGTATCTGCCAACGCACGCGGTTCACGCCCCGTTCGAACCCAAGCCGGAACTGGTCGAGAAATACCGTGAGAAAGCCCGCCTACTCGGATTAGACGGCAACGATCCGGTGTACGCCGCGACGATCGAGGCCGTTGACCAGAACGTCGGCAGACTGCTGACGTTCCTCGAACGGCAGCAACTGGCGGACAACACGGTCGTCGTCTTCACCAGCGACAATGGCGGCACCCCGCAGTACGTCGCACCACTCAACGGCAGCAAGGGCGCGCTGTACGAAGGAGGCATTCGCGTCCCCTGCACAGTCTGGTGGCAAGGCATCGAGAGTCCCGGTCGAACGTGTGACGAGCCAGTGCTCAGCATGGACTTCTATCCAACGCTGGCGGAACTGGCAGGTGCGAACTTGCCAGCCCGGCAACCGATCGATGGCGTGAGTCTGATTCCCTTCCTCAACCGGTCCGGGACACTCAACCGCGAAGCGGTCTACTGGCATTTCCCCTGTTACATCGGCCGCGGAGAACCGTGCAGCACCGTCCGTGCGGGGGACTGGAAACTGATTCAGAAATTCGAGGACAAGTCGGTGGAACTGTTCAATCTGCACGACGATCCTGGTGAGTCGAGAAATCTCGCACAGTCAAACCCAGACAAAACTCATCAGATGCTCAGCCTGCTGACTGACTGGCAATCAACACTCAACGCCCCCCGCCCATCTGAACCGAACCCTGCCTTCGACCCCACCACGATTCACCGGGGCGGCAAAGGGCGAAAGCAGCGACAAACTCAGCGTTGACTGAAGCGCCTCATCTCCCACCAGATCTCTGATTGGCAGCGTCTTTCAACCGCCGAGCCGTCTCGGCGACCGACAGCACCTGCTTCTGGATTATCTGCACTGCTTCACGCTTGAACTGGGCAGTAAAACTCCGACGATGTCTTTGACATACAATGCTCTCCTTACAAATGATGATACGCTCTTTCCGAGCGGGGGGCGGCAAGACGCACACGCTCATCACGCTCCGTCACATGGTGGCTGACCCGGACAACCTGCCGGACCTTCCAGCAGTCGATGAGTTCAAACAGGCGATTGGCCAGGCTCCACCACAGGCACGTGTTGCCGGTCTTTGCTTCGACAAGCTCGATGTCGAAAAGGGCATGGAAGTCCGCGGGCCAGACGGAAAAAAACGCGTGCTGCGGCAGCCGTGGAGTGTTCTGGCTTACCAGATCGCCGGCGACGCCGGCTTGAAGATCCTGTACGCAGACGACAAAGCCGAGGAACGTGACTCCGCTCCGGCAGAAAACCTGCTGACCGAATTGCTGGAAGTGCCGGTCAAGGATGGGATGGGCGTTCTGATCCTCATCGACGAAGTGCTCATGTACGTTCGTGAAAAGGTCGGGCAGGCGACCGGCCGGCGCGACCGCATGATCAACTTTTTCCAGTACCTGACGCAGGCAGCCACGAAAGTGGACCGTTGCTGCATCGTGGCATCACTCCTGGCCCGCAAAGAGCGACAACCTCGGCCGTCATCTGCAGGGCGATCTGTACGACATCTTCCAGCGTCAGCGCGAGGAGGCCGTCGAGCCGGTCGTAAAGGAAGACGTGGCCGAAGTCTTGCGTCGTCGCTTCTTCACGGTGGAGTCCATCAAACACAAGGACTCATTCCGTCCGCACGTTCAGGCTGCGTTGAAGGGTGTGTTCGACATCGATGAACAGTCAAAGAAGCAGGGAGCGGAGGCCGAAGAGCGTTTCTTCCGCAGCTATCCCTTTCACCCGGACCTGACCGAAGTGTTCTATGCGAAATGGACGCAGCTCGATCGGTTCCAGAGAACTCGTGGTGTACTGCGGACATTTGCGCTCGCACTGCGCGAGGCAGAGAAATGGGACGACAGCCCACTGGTCGGACCGCGAGTTTTTCTATCCCCGGAAAAGAAGGACGGACTGTCAGAGGCGATGCGCGAACTCGTGACGGTGGCGGACACCGAAGAACATGAGGGCAAAAAACAGGCATGGACAGGAATCATTGAAGGGGAACTCGGGCGTGCCCGCGAGATTCAGCGTGATTCTGTCGGCCTGAAGTTCCGGGAGGTGGAACAGGCCATCATTGCGACATTCCTGCATTCTCAGCCAATTGGTCAAAGTGCCCGCACCAGAGACTTGAAGGTCCTGATTGGACCAAGTCGACCCGACAACATCGAACTGGAAAAGGGGCTGGGTCGATGGGCTCAGGTCAGTTTCTGGCTGGATGACCAGAACAAGACTGTCGATGACAACGAACTCCCGAGCGCGTGGCGACTGGGAAATCGACCCAACCTCACGCAGATGCATGCCGTAGCCGCGACACGGATCTCCGACGAGGTCGTGAAGGCTCGACTGCTCGACGAGATCGGCAAGGTGAAATCACTCTCGTCCGGTGCGTCTGCCGCCGGCGTTCGTGTTCACACGCTCCCAACGAAGCCTCGTGACATTGAAGACGATGGCCTGTTCCACTTCGGAATCCTTGGCCCCAGTGGTGCCAGCGACTCTGGACGTCCCAACGCCGAGGCGAAACGATATTTGGACGAGACAACCGGGCCTGAGAAGCCCCGCGTCTACCGCAATGCCGTGATTCTGCTGGCCCCGTCAAAGGATGGGCTCGAAGTGGCGTCGGCGAGAGTGCGAGATTTCCTCGCATGGGATCAGGTCCGTGTCGACCTGAAAGATCAGTCCAAGGATGGCAACGTCGACGTTGCCCGGCTGCAGACACTGGCGATCGACATCGACAAGTCTCAGAAGAGGATCCCGGAATCGATCCGACAGGCATACTGCACTGTGGTCGCCGTCTCAGACAAGGATGACGCACAGGCCTTCAAAATCAACGTTACCGAAGAACCGCACTTTACGATCATCAAGAATGATTCGCGGTCGAGGATTCAGGAATCGGCCATCGAAGCCGATTCGCTGTTACCCGATGGTCCATACAACCTCTGGCGCGAAGGCGAGACGAGTCGCCGAGTGAAGGACCTGTCCGGCGCGTTCGCGCAATTGCCTCACCTGCCAAAGATGCTTAAGGCTCAGGCCATTGTGGACACCTTGGTCGATGGGTGTGCCAATGGCTCATTCGTATTGCGGCTGGTTCGTCCGGACGGTTCTGCACGCACCTGGTGGAACTCACGGCCGGATGAAAACGCGATGGCCGATCCTGCACTGGAGTTAGTTCTGGCTGAAGCAGCGGAACTTCAGGAGATCGTCCCATCACTTCTCGAACCGTCGCGACTGGCGGAACTGTGGCAATCCGACTCGATCCCGGTGCAGGCCGTGCTCGATTATTTCGACGGCAGCAAGGTCGTCCAGGTCCAGCGAGATGGGTACACCGAGCCCATGTCAGTGCCAAAGGCGTCTGCGGACGTTGTGGATGCCGCAATCACCAAGGCGGTGGAAACAGGGGCCCTTTGGCTTACGAATGGTCCAGCCAGTGTGCTGGCCGAGCCGATTCCGGCGGGCATTCTCAATGGACAGGCGAAGCTGCAGAAGCCACCGGCAGCGATCTCCGCTGCGGAAATCCTGACGGAAAACCTACCGGAAGCGTGGACCGATGGCGAGGCAACAGCGCTTTCGATCGCCACCGCACTTTCACAGAAGTTCGGTCAGACGCTTCCGTGGAAGACAGTTCGCGATGTCATCGCCGCATCGCTCAACGCACGATTCACGGAGCTTGATCCGACGTCAGGTGACTGGCCCTGCGAATATCCAGCGGCACAGGGCGTGAAATTGAAACTGGCCTCTGGTGGCGGTCGCGGTGGTGGAGGAGGATTCGGAGGCGGCGGAGGTGTCGTCCGGGAATCCAAAGCCCTGTTTGCAGAAGCAGAACTCGAACCGGCCGACATTCAGGATCTTGGCGACATCATCCCTCAGTTGCTGGAGATCAAGAACAAATCAGGTTCACCGCTGGTATTCCGTGTGCAGATTGAGTTCGGTGACGGTGCCACTCCACCGAACCCGGAATCCACGGCCGCGATCAACACCTTGCTGGAAGATCTGAAGGAAGGTTTCAGCCTGCAGTAAATGCCTCTGAGCAGTGTTCCTTCCACATCTTCCGCTGCTTCCGCCAGTCCGGAACCAGCGCGATGGGTTGTAGCTGCCGCAAATGGATCGGGTCGCGGCCGCCGGTCACACGCGGCAGATGCAGGATTTCTTCCTGAATGTCGGGGGCCAGCATCAGCAGGTTCATGATCTGCGTGACTCGAGCGCGGGACACGTGGCCAAGGCGGGCAAGTTCGGCGTAGTCCGTGACTTCGCCACTTTGGATCAGGTCGTCGAACCGGATTGCCAAAGCCATCAGACGGGATATCCGGGGCAGACGGCCGACAGGGATGTTGGCATTCGGGGCAGATCCCGATTCCATAACGCGTCTGGCTCCACGGCCACGGCGATCGAAGTGGATTTCAGCTTCAATGGTGATTGATTTCATGCGACGTCCTCTGTTGTAACGAATTCCTGATCGTAGTTCTGAATCCCATCTGGGTGAAATGTGATGGCCACTTTGCCGCGATTGCCGTCGTAGTCGACCCGCTCGACCAACAGTTCAATAACGCGGATCTGTTCGCGTGACGTGAGTGCCTGCCACACCAGATCGAACTTGGCCATCGCGGCAGCAACTTCACTGTGGTCGATGACACCGGCGCTGATGGCTCGAATTTGTTCGCGAACTTCCGTGGCCCGACGTTCCGCCGTACGCGTTCGGTCCTGGAGGTCGGCCAGACGGGCGACTGCGGGCGAGTCTTTGTCACTCGGGCCAACGTGGGCGACCACGTCGTAGATTTCGGTTCCCCAGCGAGCGAGTTCCCGTTCCAGACTGGCCTGTTCCATTTCTAATAAACTGAGCTGCGGCTGGGCCTGTTCGCGGGCCCGGGCCACCGTTTCCCGGATCAATTCGGGATCGTGACCGATGCTGCGGATCTGGTCGACAACAAAGCGTTCGATCTCGGTGGCCGGGATTGACGGTGACGGGCAGTTGTGCCACCCCCGTTTCTGGGCATGGCAGCAGACGTAGTACCGGTACCGCTTCTTGCCATTCTTGGTCGAGTGTGTGTGGGTCATCGCTGAATCGCAGGCCACACACCGCAGCAAACCCTTCAGGAGTGCCCCAAATTTGTTCCGCACGGCTGCTCCGCCGGTGCGGCTGTTGCGTTGCATGATCGCATGCGCCCGCTGCCAAAGATCGGGTTCGATGATCGCGGCGTGCTCGCCTTCGTGTACTTCGTCTTTGTAACGCACCTTGCCGAGATACGTGATGTTGGTCATCAATTTATGCAGGCTGGTCTTTGTGAACGGCTTGCCACCACGCTCGACACCTTTCTTGGTGACCCAGCGTTTGTTAACCCAACCCCGGTCATCCAGTTCCCGGATCACCGCGATCAGCGACTGATGCTGCAGGTACAGGTTAAAAATGGTCCGCACCCGAGCGGCTTCATCGTCCTTGACGATCAGCTTTGATCCGCGAGGATCGATGTCGTAACCGAGCAGCGGCATTCCACCAACCCATTTTCCTTTGCGGCGTGCGGCGGCGATTTTGTCCCGGGTTCGTTCGGAAATGATCTCCCGTTCGAACTGGGCAAAGGATAGAAGAACGTTCAGCACCAACCGGCCCATCGAACTGGCGGTATTGAACTGCTGGGTGACGGAAACGAACGACACCCGATGTCTGTCGAAGACTTCTATCAACCTCGCGAAATCGAGCAGCGAACGGCTGAGCCGGTCGACTTTGTAGACCACCACGCAGTCCACCTTGCCGGTCTCGATGTCCGTCATCAGGCGTTGCAGCGCCGGTCGGTTCATGTTGCCGCCAGTGAATCCGCCGTCATCATATCCTTCTGGAATGATCTCCCAGCCCTCATTCACCTGGCTGCGAATGTAGTTTTCACCAGCTTCACGCTGGGCATCGAGCGTGTTGAATTCCTGTTCGAGGCCTTCTTCCGTCGATTTGCGAGTGTAGATGGCGCACCGCATCATGCTCCGGACGGTCGGGGTTTTTCGCGTTACAGTTCGGGTCATTGCAAATCTCCCTTCTGCAGGCGAAAGAAGTGGAATCCATTCGTGTGCGATCCGGTGATGGCTTTGGCGACCGCGCTCAAGGATCGATAAATCTCACCCTCGTAGTCAAAACCATTTTCCAGCACCCGAACCTGTAGCGTATCGCCTTTGTATTCCCGGAGGAGCACGGTGCCAGGCAGGGGCAGACGGTTGTCGCTGGAGAACCGCACGGCTGTGGTGACAGTCCGCTCATTCGGTTGGGTGAGAGCGGGCTTTGCTTTTGGTGGAGTCATGCGGATGTCCCCTTCATTGGCCAGTTCCGCAGCCCTTTGCCGAGCCCGCTGGGACAGGCCCCCTTCTGCAATGGCCTGCAATCGCCACGCGATCCGCTTGACCAGCCAGGCCTTGTTGCCAGTCCGGGTCTCGTCGCCGAAGACCTCGGCATAGCGTTCTCGCAGTTGCTTGACGTTCATCCGCCGTAGCGCGGAAACCTCCATTCCGACATTCAGAGACATGTTCACTTCCTTTCAGATACGTGGAAAACCAACCGGTCGCAACGGTCTCGTCACCGTTAACCGTTGGCACCACTGAGCACCGTTTCGGGCTCAAGATCAAGGCATGTCTCCGTTTTCTCCTGGACCTCGGTGCTGGACAACGCCATCCGTTGGTGGAGCCGTAAAATGGCCTCGGCGAAAATCGAGGCAACTTGAGTCCTGCGGGATTGGCCAGGAGGGAAATTGGTGTCGTTCTGGCAGCGCATAGAATCTCCTCGTCATCTGGGAACGGGGGCGATCAGCGAGATCAATCGGTCAGTGCCGAGATCACCACTGAGCGGTGTGCGTGGGGACAAATCAAGTCCCTATCTGTAGAACTACCCGGTTCGAGTTAGAACTGACGAAAAAGTAACCCCAAAAGGGACCAGATTGTTAACTTTTTTGGATCGACTCGCGCGGGAGCAGAGAGCGTGACGAAGCTGCTAACTTACCCGGCAGGGCCAGCGATTGACGAAGTTGTCCATGCAAGATTACACGAACCGGTTATCCGCGAGCTACACGATGGCTGCTTTGGTCACTTCCTTTTCAGCAAACTCTGACGCCATTAAGTAGAGAAACTGTTTGGGCTGATCGTTCATGAAGGCCTCAATGAAGGGGCCAAAGGTGTCAGCCAAGATGCGATCGAAGTGATGAGGCCGGTACCGAACGATTGAGCCGAGGTAGTAAGTAATGGCATAGATTGAAAGGATTTGTGGCAGCACCTGGGGATGTTCCGCAGGTGGCGCGGCGTACAAGTAATACTTTCGATACGGTGGTGTGCTGAGGACGGTGCGCCAAAGAAGGTGCCGGACTGCTGCGACCAAGTTCGGTACTTCGTCGGACGGACGGTGTCCGTAAGCGACGGTGTGGAGTTGCTCCAGGCAAACTAACGATCGATCGAAAATCTTCTCGTTGTAAGCGACTTCCCGAAACAATCCGCCTATTCGGGAGCGAGTTAGCAAGTCCTGATGCGTAATTCCGACGCGTCGGAGGTCATCGGCAAATACGAATAGCCTGAGCCAAATGTGTTTCGGTCCCGGATCTTGGCAAAACTCAATCTTTTCAACAGAAACGAAACGCTCGGAATCGTCACCACGCGTCCCTTCAACCCAGAGCCGATGGCCCGGAACCACCTGAGGCAAAAGAACCGGTAGATCGTATCGATGGGGGTTTGCGGGCACGCCATTGCCACTAATCGCCATTAGGAGTTCGTCAAAGTTGTTTAATTTGCCGCCTGCGGGTGGCAGCGGTCCCGGCGCTGCAGATTGGAACGCATTGAGATATGCGTTGATGAGTTCCCTATCGTTTGGCGGCGGGTCGAGCCTCTCAGCCAATCCATGTTGTGCGTTGTTCACATCATGGCGTTGTTGACACGTCAGGACGAACGCTTTGGCAAGGTTCATGAAGCAGTAATACAACAGCAGCGGCTTCGCAGCTTTGACGCCCGATTCGGAGGCTTTGTAGAAGTCCTCGCCCTGTTCCAGCAGGGCAAGCGCGGCATTCCTATGCGCGGCAATGCATCTACGTTCAGCGGATCGCCGGATTACCGTCCACGCATCTGTTGCAAATACTCGCGTGCCGAGACCATAGCGTCGCGTGGTTCGTTCCATCGGCCAAAACGAGAATTCAAGCGGACGATCTTTGATTCGCAGCACTCGTCCTGTGCGTGGCTGGGGTAGCGGCATAAGCAAATGTCCTGAAACTAATTGTTGGTGTATTCTAACCGCTGCATCAGCACTTAGTCTCCCGTTCCGCTTCTGATCCGCCGAAACCGGCCTGTTAACTTCTAGTGACCGGAATACCTCAAGGCATCGGAGGTCCATCGAAGACCGTTCGAAGCATGGCATTCTTCCGCTCCTCTATCGCATCGAAGCGATATGCCAAGTACCCGGCAAACAGCATTGGATTATCCTTACTGACACCGACCAGCATTCGCAGTTCTTGCAAATCGAGGACTTGCAGCATCGTACCTGATTGCTTTGAAGCATCGATGAGCTGGTTTGTAATGCCTTCCCAGTCCAGGCTAGGCAGCATTTCCGACACCATCACGACTCCTTGGTGGACGTTTCCAACCGTCGATGGCAATTCGATCTCGGTACCGACTTTGGTAAGGATCGGGAGCCCGCGGTTCAAATTTCGCATCGCACCAACTAGCTGATCGATGCCTTTGTTAATCTGCTTCTGGACGCTCTTCGCACGCCGCTCAGTTGACCGATCCAGGCTGGGAGTAAGCATAGTCGCAGCCTTCGATTCGAATAAACAAATCCCAGCGTTGCAATGAGTCATAATATCGCTCAGCTCACGTAGGTTTTTGCCTTCACGCACGTGAGGTGAGTGAATAATGCACCCCTCGAACAAATTCTCCAGCAAGTGCCACGTCGATTGTTCGAGGCCAAATCCTTCGTCCGGATCATCCAGTCGGAAATCAAGGGTTTCTCTCGTTCCGATTGCGGTCAATTTCTGAGTCTCAAATTCTGAAAGCGTCAATGGGATGGTGACGAATGTTGGTGCATACTTCGTGGGCACGACCAGTTGCGGATCGGCAAATCCTTGTACCTCATCAAGCACTGCTGCGAGCAGAGGAATCCACGCCCCTACATACCGCGTTCCAGCGGTGCCGACCATTTCGGATGCCTCACCGCATTCCGTCGTACTGAACGTACATGTCGCTCGGGCAACCGGCCGGCTCAACTCGTCGAAAAAGACCATCAGAGTCTTTCCAGTTCGCAAAATGTTCTCGATGGCCAGCTGCTCTTCAGCATGTCGCAGCACTCCAGAGAGCATCAACGCCGCACTCGGATCATCCTCGACCTTCAGCGTGGTCGCCAGCACGACGCCTTCCGGCGTTTCCGCTCTCGCAATTGTGAGCGACACTGGGCACGATCGATACGCCGCCTTGATCGTCGAGGCTCCCATCTTAGTCACAATCGCAAATTCGTCTCCATTGTTGATCGGTAGCGGCCAGCATCCAGCAGATTCGTACTTCATCTCTTCCCAGTTGCGTGACGATGGCGTGAACATACTCGCACTTTTTCCGCAGAGGTTCCATTTGGTCATCGAAAGGGATCAGTTTGTTAACTTTCAGACACCTGTTGATCAGAGATTCCGAGAGTATTGGATCGATAATCTGGTGTGCAACGGGAACCTGTCAGCGCCGGCATCAGGGACTTTTGGGGCCAAATCAATCCGAATTCGGGTCGTTGACCTCAAGAAGGAGCCGTTCCAGCAGATCCTCAACGCCGACAGACTCGGCAGACGCTGTCAAATACTCCATGTCGGCGGCGTTACCGAGCAACTTCAGTAAACGCGTCACGTCATCCCACTGACGTTCAGACGTTTCGTTGGTCTTCCTGTACCACTCCAGCTTACTGATGATGGCGTCCTCAGCGGTGGCAACATGAATCTCGAGTACATGGTTGTCACCAAACTGTTCCATCGTGGCACGATTCATCGCGGTGAGATCAAACGGTCGCTGACGACTGACGAAGACATCAACCTTGAAGGACGTCGGGAGATGAATCAGGTTGAAACAGGACTTTCGCTGGATCGCATCCCGGATCGCGGCTTCGCTGAGGTAGAAGTCCCGGTCGAAGCATTTCAGAAACTCGGACACGGCCGAGTCCGTCATGTCGGCAACGAGATCCACATCCATCGTGGATCGGGAAGCACCGTGAAACGAGCTGGCAACGCTGCCGCCAACATAGTGACGAATGCCGAGTTTGGTGAGGGCCGCGGAAACGGGCGAGAGTGCAGTGACAAGATCGTCGTAGTCACTCACTGCCGCTCCTCCGGTTGCCAGTTTCGAACCTCGTCCGCCAGTTCTTTGCCGTAGGTCAGTTCGATGAACCTCAGACGTACTTCGTCTTCAGAATATTCCGGGTGACGCCTGCGAATCGCGTCAAACGCCATCCGCCGAATCTGACCCGACCAGGCACAGGCCCTTCGCAATCGCTCGTGGGGAGACATCCGACGCAGGCACTCCAACTGGACCGCGAGGGCCTCGTCAGATGTGTCGGAAACGTCAGCGGGTATCGTCATTTACATGGCTCAACGCGACTGGGGTGGCGGCCACTCTGTTCAACAAGACTGAGGATTCGAGAGCGTTCATTTTCGGAGTCTTAACGGGACCACCCTGTTAACCCCGAGAGGTCTGTTAATCCGAGAGTTTGAGAGTTTTGACGCCAAAATCTGAGATCCGAACGAAACCTTGAGGGTTACTCCCCGATCCCGGTTGGACTCTCTCGAACCGGAGAGAGTTTGGCTCCCGCGTTTGTCGACGCAAATCCTTTTGTGCCATCGCTATTTACGCGAAACGCCCGGAGCCCGAATATCGGGTTCCGGGCGTTAACTGGTGGGTCTCTGCGTTCGCAGAACGACCGAAAAGCTCCCCCGGTAGGACTCGAACCTACGACATAGCGGTTAACAGCCGCTCGCTCTACCGACTGAGCTACAGGGGAATAATTTATTTTGAAGCAAAGCATCGAGTGGTTTGCCTTCAAGGAGGGGATTGTATTATCGGGTGGATTTGAAATCAAGTAAACGAGGATCTTGTAAAAAATCTCATTTTGCAAGAATTTCTGTATATGGAGTGTTTTTGTAACATCTTTCTGTGTAGAGAGATATGGCGTTATGTGTGCCGAGGTGGGTGGTGTTGTTTCTGGGTGCTGGGGGCCACGGCGGAAAATTTGCTGGAATCAGTCACGAGGTTGCTGCATTTCGTGTGTCTGTTCCGATGGGGCGATGGGGGGGGCTGGTCGGGTGAATAGTAGGCAGCCAAAGTGAGTGAGGGACATTTTATGCAGAAGTTCGCGTGCTTCGCTTTGGAATTCCCCAGGGGCGATAGTTAAGGCCTGATCGAGATGATAGCGGGCTGAGGCGGTCTGTTCCTGTTGTTCGTGTAACCTTGCCAGCAGAAAATGGATCTCTGCGGATGGACGTATCTTCAGTGCAGAGGCATAGGCTTTTTGGGCATTGACGGGGTGGTCCATCTGCCGTTCGGCATAGGCTATGCCCAAATAGGCGCTCACCAATGCCTGCGTGCGTTGATCATTGGCGGGGATTCGTTCCCAGGTCTGGCGGGATTTTTCGTACCAGTCACGACTCTCTTTCCAGCGACCGAGTCGCTGGCAGCACAGTCCGCAATAGTCCAGTGCAATAGGCCCTGTTTCGGGCCAGGGGAGGAGTTCCTGCAAGAGATCCAAGGCTTCATGGTTTCGCTCCAGTTGGATCAAAATGGCTACCTTTTGTCCTGCTTCTCGAGGAGTGGTCGAGGAGGTTTGTGGCCTTGCCAGAGAGGCATCCAATGCTCGAACGTGAGAATCAAGTTCCCGTGCAAGTTCGGTAAGCGAGAGTTCATGTACTTCTGCCCGGGGGGCGATCATCAGTAATGTCCGTGCCAGATGCAGGCTATGCACGATCCGTTGCGAAGCCAATGCTTCTCCCAGTTGTTCTTGCAGTTCGCGTGAAACGGAATCTGCATAGGCAGCAGGAATGAGTATCGCCTGCATCAGAAGTACCAGGCCGGTTAGTACCTGCGATTTGTTGTTTCGTGGTTGGGATCGTGTTTGCCAGAGGATTGCCAGCATGCTGCTGGTAGAGACCGTCGCCACAATAGCAATCCAGAGTCTGGGCAGGGACTCGGGGCCACTGGCAGGGTCTGGTTGCTGAAAAAGCCACCACCCGCTTGCGGTGGCGATGGCGACATTCAAAAGCCCCCAGGACCTGGAGACTATTTTCGTTGAGGATCGCTGTGCGAGCCAGCAGGCAAGGGGCAACGCCGCAAGGCAGGTCACACCGAAAATATCAGCGCGTCCAAACGTCGAGGCGAGGAACCCGGGGACATTGGCGAGTGCCAGAGCCAAGGCCAGCAGCAAACTCACGAACAAGGCGATGTTCCATGAACGGCTGGTACTGCCGCCAGATGGCGGTGAAGTCAACAAGGAATTCACGTCACGTTTCCCTGTACTTGCGGACGAGACTTCCAGATCATGCCGTCGAATGCATAATGCAGAAAAGCCACGATCAGGTTGATCAAAATCCATAGATCGGGGTTTCCATGTGCCAAAATGTAATTGGAAAGCCCTAGAAACAGCACAAAGAAAACCAGGAACAATCCCCATTGGCGGGCCAGCTTGCCGAACAGGTCGATGCGTTGTGTATAACGTGGCGTGGTGGACGCCCAGGTTACGATGCCCATGTATTCGATCGAATGAAATACCGCTGAACAGAGAGCCAATTGGATCATGAGCGTACGTCGTTCCCAGTGAGCCGCGGCCAGCAGAGCGGAAAACAAGACCATCACGCTGATCAGATACGCGGAATTCCAGAGTCTGTCCCTGGAGCGGATGGTTTGGAATTGCTTGAGCAGAAACATGGCCGGGATGATGGCGATGAAGGGGTCGAGCGAGGTTGCCTGCCATCCATTCAGCCATTCACTGCTGGTCCAGCCGAAGCCCGCTACCCTGGCGATAACGTACAACAGAAAGCCTCGAAATAACAGTTTTTCCGTGAAGACCGAAGCTTGGGATGTTGCCCGTTCGCATCTTCGCTCGTAAATGCGGTGAATTCCATGATGTTGCGACGCAAAGTGCCACGCGTTCCACAGGTAATCAACAACCCCCAGGCAGAGCAGGGTGGAGGAACCGGCCTGCCAGAGCAGGCAGACCAGAATAATCACACTAGTCAAACCGAGAAACCGCCCTTCGCGTCCGTGCGTCTTGTGCCGATCGCAAGCCACAAGCAGCAACGTGATCCAGCGATGCGGCGCCGTGATGAAATAGACTTGCCAGAACAACAAACGTCCTTCGACTTCCGTGCCTCCCAGGTGAGCGACCATGAACAGAGCGGGCCAGTACAGATTCGCCAGAAAAATCAGATCCAGCCAAGGGCCAAGCAGGTATGGCAGCTTCGCCGTTTGTGCAGCTGCTTGAACCACGGAGGCCTTCGAACCGGCCGGGTAGGTCGTTGTCGTTACGATCAATTGAGTCACGCAAGTGCCTCCGTAATGACCCGGCAGGGAGTCGTGCCGGTGAGACTGAGTTCCGTTCCGTGATCGTCATAGTTCAGGCACGAGTGGTCCTTCCCTAAGGCGTGCAGGATGGTGGCGTGCAGATCCGCGACATGGCAGGGGGTCTCCACGGCTTCGATTCCGAGTTCATCGGTCGCGCCTATCGCTTGTCCTCCGCGAATCGGTCCTCCCGCCAACCAGATGGAAAAGCCATGCGGATTGTGGTCGCGGCCGTTGGTATTCGCTTCGCGTGTCGGAGTGCGTCCAAATTCTCCACCCCAGATCACCAGGGTTTCATCCCATAGTCCTGTAAGCCGCAAATCCTCGAGAAAAGCGGCGATGGGGCGATCGGTTTCTCCCGCAAACTGGCGATGCCGCTCGACGTTGCCGCCATGGCTGTCCCATGTGTCTCGTTGCGCGCCTCCACCCGAGTAGATCTGAACGTAACGGACTCCCCGCTCCAGCATGCGACGAGCCAACAGGCAACGCAGGCCGAATTCCCGCGATTCGGGGCGATGAATGCCGTAGCGTTGCTGGGTTTCAAGTGTTTCTCGAGACAAATTCACGGCTTCGGGAACGCCGCGGCGCATTCGCCAGGCTAGTTCGTACGAGCGGTCCCGCGACTGCCGCTGGGCATCCGGGGCGGCCCGTCCGAGGTGACTGCTGTTGAGCTTGCGAAGCAGTTCTTGCATCCGCGTTTCGTCCATTGCGAGTTCATCGCTGGCATTCGAAATCTCAAAGGGGTGTTCCGGGGAGCGAATACGCGCGGGAGAGGAGACCGGGAGTTTGCCGGTCGACCAGTTTCCATGCCCATTGATCGGGCCCCCCCGGTGATCCAGCATCACCACAAACGGGGGCAAGCTTTCTTCCTGAGGCCCCGTTGCATATTCGATCCAGGCCCCCAGACTGGCGGCTCCCAGTCGCGTTTGTCCCGTGTTCATTTGCAGCAGCGCGGGGGCATGCAGGGACGAGGGGGTGTGCATCGAACGGATAATACATAAGTCATCAGCCCGTCGACTCAACTCGGGGTACAACTCGCTGATCTCCAACCCGCTTTCACCACAACGCTGAAACTTGAAATCCGATTTCCACAAAGTCCCCGCGACACGCATGCCGGAGTTGATGTTCACTTCCCCCGTGTAGTTGGTTCCATCCAGATGGGCAAGGGCAGGTTTGGGGTCGAAGGTATCGATGTGGCTGGGACCGCCATTCATGAAGAAAAACACGACACGAGTGGCCCGGGATGGCCGCTGTTCCGAGTGTTCCCCTGGGCAGGGGGTATTGCCGAGCATGGCTACCAGCGACAACAACCCACTGTGTCCCCCCCAGCCCAGCCAGCGGCGGCGCGTCCATTCCAGAGTATGTGTCGGGCAGGCAATCATCATGGGGCACACTGAAATTCATGAAGGTTGAACAGGACCAGACACAATTCGCGTAGTCCCGAATGTTCGTCGGAACTTGTCAGATGATTCGACAACAAGCACTTTTCCTCGTCGACGGGATACCTGCCGAGTGCCGCAAGGAAGGCCTCGTCCAGCAGCATCTCACGGTTCGGGTAGGGGGTCGCCATCATTTGATCCGCCCAGCGCGCTGCGCATTCCCGGCTGAAATCGCCGTACCAGAGCGAGGTGGCCTGCGAGGCATCTGAAAAACTGGAGCGAGTCACACACGTTCCCTGGCCGACGGGAAAGTGGAATGCTTCCAGAAACGGATGTGGCAAATTCCGTTTGACGATCTGGTAAATTGCCCGTCGTCGTTCAACCGTCGGATTTGACCAGGCACCACGTTCGGGGAGCGTGGCCAGCAGATTTTCCGGCAGGAAGGGGTAATCGGGCGGCCCGTGGAGACGGCGTGAAAGCTGACCGGAAATTAACAACAGCGAATCGTGAATTTCCTCGGCTCTCAGGGGACGAGGCGGAAATTCACCGAACAAATGCCTGCGACCTGGCAGTGAGGAGGCGGCACTCCCCGCGCGAAAGGTGGCGCTGGTCAGAATCAGATGATGCAGCTTTTTGAGCGACCAGTCCGCTTCGTATACAAACCACGCCGCGAGCCATTCCAATAGTTCGGGATGCGTGGGAGGTTCGCTGCCGAGTCCCAGTTGGGTTGCCGAAGGACAAAGCCCGCGACCGAAATGCCATCTCCAGATGCGGTTGACCAGCAGTCGGGCCGTCAAACCCTGCTGTTGTTCTGTCAGCCACTTGGCCAATCGTAATCGGTCACTCGAGGCTTCCCACCATGATTCATCCGCCAGGATCGCGGGAATGCCTGCCGGAATCCTTTCGCCGGGACGAGTTACGTCTCCCCGCAACAGCAGCCGAGTGGGGGCCCGCGGTTCCTCGGTTTCGACAAGCCGGTAGGCCGATTCCAGTTGTGCTTGTGCCTCCAGCGCGTTCGCCTGCTGTCTCAGTTCCTTTGCCCGCAAGTCGTTCTTTTCCAGCAGTGCTTCCCGCTGTAATACCCGTTGCTGCTGCTGAAGCCTTTCCGCTTTCATAAGTTGAGCCGACGTACCCGAAGGGGCGACCTCCTCCAGGCGACCCTTGGTCGGACGGACCAAGCCATCGAACAGCCCCACCATGCGATAATAATCCTGCGCGGTGACTGGCTCCTCGGGATGATCGTGGCAGCGTGCGCAGCCGACGGATAATCCCATGAAAACCAGGCCGCAGGTGCTGACGATTTCGTCCAGTTGCTCGAATCGGTCTTGCAAAGCGTCGTTCGGCTCACTGTCCCAGACGCCCAGACGCAGAAATCCCACCGCGATAAAATCCTGCGGACTTGCCTGTGGCAGCAAATCACCAGCCAGTTGCTTCACGACAAATTCATCATAGGGTAAATCCGCATTCATTGCCTGGATTACCCAGTCGCGATATTTCCATGCATCGGGCTTCAGGCCATCGTCCTCGTAACCATTCGTGTCCGCATAGCGTGCAACGTCCAACCAGTAACGGCCCCAATGTTCGCCGTATCCTACGTCGTTCAGCAACTCCTCGACAAACTGGTCGAGTTCGTAATGATCGGCCGCGGCGTATTGCTCGATTTGCGCTCGTGTCGGCACCAGGCCCGTCACGGCCAGACATAGTCGTCGGACAAGCTGCTCCGTTCTCGCCGATTGTTCCATTTCCAGTCCCACAGCCTCCAGGCGGCTCAAAATGAAGGCATCGATGGGATTGCGGATCCGATCACGGGCTCGAATCTCGGGAATGGCGGGTTTGCGCAATGGGGCGAAGGCCCAGTGATTTTGAGTCTCATGGTCCCAGTCGCGCGAGATTCTTGGCCCAGGCTTGGGCCAGTAGGCTCCCTCGGCAATCCAACGTCGTATCAACTGCCAGTGACCTTTTGAAAATACGCAATTCTCGCCTTGGCATCCCTGCGGGAATGCTTCATGCGGAATCAGCCAGGAGAGCCAGTCCGCTGGTTCCTGTCGAAAATCTGGTAGTGCACCGTCACTGGCTCCGGCATGGCATTGCATGCATGCGGCATGCAATACGGGAAGAATCTCTGTTTCATAATCGACTCGATCCGGCAAGCGTGGTAACTCTGTCATGAACACAGGTTGCACCGTGCCCGCTTGGGGCAGATCGGAGAACTCAGCCCTTTTCCTGGGAGTCGCGTTCCAGCAGAAGTCCAGCCCGACAATTGAAAGCACGATCCCTGCCAGAAGAAGCAGTACCGGTTTCATGGAGTTGCTCCAGTGGACTGGTCCCCGCGGGTAGCTGGGGAATTGATTTCGGTGGGCCGACGAATCCAGTGATCGTGAAACTTGATTCCCGAAACCCACTCGACAGCGGGCATATGGCACTTCACACAATCCCCGGCGGGTTCGATGGAGCAGGGGGTTTGCGCGGGGCCAGTGTGGCATTTCAGGCAGGTCTGAATGTAACGGGTACGGTCGGTCGAAGTGCGGTCGTGGGGATCGTGGCAGGTCATGCAGGAGAGGCTTTTGTCGCTTTCCAGGTAACATCGACTTTTCAATAAGCCGTAGGGCTGGTAACGTGCCAGCGTCTCCGGCTTACTGTCGGCTGGTGTGTTGGATTCGTCCCGATGACACTGCGCGCACTGGCGAATCGACTGTTCGGGAGTAGTGTAGGTCAACAGGGGAGGAGAGTCTTCCGGTCTTCCCAGCCGGGCCTGTTCCACATGGGCCTTGCGCGGGCCATGACATCGTTCGCAGCCGATATTGGCAATAATGGCCTGACGCGTCGGACGTACTTGACGAGGTGGTGTCACCGTGGCATGGCATCCCAGGCAGGCCAGAGCCTGTTGCTGGTCCATTGGGCGCCCAAAGGTTTCCAGCGTTCCCTCGCGGTAGTCGTCGAATCGCTCGTGATCCGGCGTCAAGCCCCAGGCACATTCCCCCGCAAACCAGCTCCAGCGGAATTCTACCCCACGACCGGATACGGGATCGATCGAAAGAGGGGTGTGCGCATGCGTTCCCGAACCGATCAGCCAGTGAACTGGAAATATCGGTTCCGCATCCGTTCCGCGGACTCCCACAAAGAAGCCCTCCTCGCGCAACGCGAACTCCAGCACCTGCTGGCGCCGAGGGTCCGGATAGTGTGTGCCGTGCAATTCGGCTGCCTGGTCTGTTTGTTCCATCCAGCGTGCTGTCCGAGAATGTCCGGATCGCTGATGAGCGTCGTATTCCTGGCGATGACATTCCCGGCACGATTCATCCCGGGCAAAATGCTGGTCCAGGTAGGACAGCCATTGATCCGTCGAGCCGTATTGCGGGGCAAAGGACGGTACCGAGGACACAGGCGAACTGGGCCACCAGAAACAGGCCCCCGTCACCATGATCACTCCCAGCAACACCGCCAGTAGCCCCCACCGCGACATCTTCACTCCCAAACATTTCAATTACAGACGAGCCATGCTCGGCCTGCCACCGCGGAGTCTGACTGCTCAAGGACACGCTACGGCTTTCACGCGGAATCCCTGGGACGGAGCCTGAATTCAAGGCAGTGGGGCCTCGACCAGCTTCCATTCCTCCCCTTCCAGTTTCAGTTTCCAGGTGACGGTCCCCTCGCCTACCTCCACCGCCTTGCTGTGGCCCCCTTCCGTACCGATCGATGCCTGGGAAATCTTCACTTGTGCCGTGGCTTCATTCCCATGCACCTTGGGGACATCTACAACTTCAATCAGCGCGCTAAAATACTTCGCGCGATCCTCGGGCACGGCTCCGGACACAAACAGGGTTTGAAAGGTTTCGTCGCTGCTGGCGGAATCATTCAGACCTTGAATCAGGGAGGCCACTTTTTCGGGGGGCGTGGAACCGGGCAATGCGCCCTCGCCACATCCTAGAATACCGCAAACCGCGAGCATCACGTACCACACACGAAACAACAACATCAGCTCTGCTTTCTTTTCGTAGAGATCCACTGGCCTCATTTCGAGGATAATCTGTTCTCGCCAATAGCCGTCCGCACAACAGCCTGCGCGGTCGTCTCCGGAGGCAACCGCGCAGGGAGTGATTCGTGGCTGAGGACAATCAATCACACATGCTTAAAACTCACCCAGCGTTTCGCCATTTCTCGCCGTGTTCACCCCGGCCCAGATGACATCGCTGATGTTTTCGCTGAAGAACCGCACCGATCCATCGCACATCGCCGCATTCACTCCTCCTGCATGGTAACTGCGGGCCGCCGCGAACAATGCCGAGGACGTGCGGGCTTCCGTACATTTCAGAAACGGACGCTCGGTGGCGGGAATCGCCGTGTCACACGCGGCCAGAATGTCTTCGAGGGGAGAGTTCGGATTGCGAGCCCCCGTGAAAATCGTGGCACCCATGCCGGGATTTATCCATACGCCCCGGATATCGTTGCTGCTCGTGGCCGTAGTCGCCCCATCGGTGGCAATCACTTCGCTGACGGCTACTGTGTTGCTCATCCCGTCCGTAATGTCACTGGATCGCACCCCCTGGCTTTGCTGAAAGCGATCTCCCGAGGCATCCACCTTGGCTTGTGGAATGTGAACGCAACCAAACGCCCCTTTGGTGGAGTTGGATTCCCACGAGAGCATGTCTCCCGAGCCCCAACTGGCCGCGTAATTTCCTTTTGCCAAGGCTTCCAGTCCGATTTTGCCCCCGAATTGCTTTCTGATCTTGGGGTTGCTTGGGCAGGTATGGAACACTAGCGGCTCCCGGCCTATGTTTCCAACCGCACCACCTACTGCTTCACAGTGATCGGAAGGGTTGTGCGTACCCGTTCCCCGATCGCGATTGCAGGCGTCGATCTGGTCCCAGCGTGCTGGTTCTTCCATGAAGGGAAACAGCATGGGCAGCCACGAAAACCCAATTTCATTGCGATCGTCGTCCTGCCAGCCTCCGGTACGGAAACGTTGGGAGGTTTCATCATAGCAAACATAACCTGGTGGGAAGGATCCGTACGTGTCCATGTGGTTATGCAGTGCCAGGCCGATTTGCTTCAGATTGTTTTTGCACTGCGACCGGCGAGCAGCTTCGCGCGCCTGCTGCACGGCAGGCAGAAGCAATGCGACCAAAATAGCGATGATCGCGATAACTACTAACAGTTCGATCAAAGTGAAAGCTTGTCGACGGTGCATAATGCAGGATTTCCTGTTCATTCTAAGTCTCCTGGTTGATCACATACACTGAAAAATATCAAAATCTGCTGTTTTCACGGAGTAATCAGAATGTGAAACTGAATAAGCCAAACGAACATAGCAGGGTAATTTTAAGTTATGATTAAGAAGTGTTTAAGATTTCGTGAATGGTCAACATAAAGAGGTGGCAATCTGCTCAATAAGAATAGCTGTCACCCCTCCTGATTCCGAAGAGCCGTAATTAAAATTCCCCCAGCGTTTCACCATTTCTCATCGTGTTCACACCGGCCCAGATGACATCGCTGATGTTTTCGCTGAAAAAACGCACCGAACCATCGCACATCGCTGCATTCACTCCTCCCGCATGGTAACTGCGGGCCGCCGCGAACAGCGCCGAGGAGGTGCGGGCCTCCGTGCATTTCAGGAAGGGACGTTCGGTAGCGGGAATCGTTGTATCACACGCGGCCAGAATATCTTCCAGGGGCGAGTTCGGATTGCGGGCACCCGTAAAAATCGTGGCTCCCATGCCGGGATTCATCCAGACGCCCCGGATATCGTCGCTGCTGGCTGCAGTTGAACTGCCGTCGGTGGCAATCACTTCACTCACTGCCACGGTATTGCTCATGCCGTCCGTGATATCGCTCGAACGAGTCCCCTGGTTGTGTTGAAAACGATCGCCCGATCCTCCCAGGGAGCGGACAATTTTTTCTTGGGGAAGATTAAGACAACCAAACGCCCCTTTGGTTGAGTTGCTTTCCCAACTCAGCATGTCTCCCGATCCCCAACTGGCCGCGTAATTTCCTTTCGCGAGTGCTTCCAGCCCGATCTTGCCTCCGAATTGCTTTCTGATTTTGGGATTGCTGGGGCAGATATTGAACCCCAGGGGTTCACGACCAATGTTCCCAAATGCAGCATTCGATTCACAGTCGTCGGAAGGATTGTGTTCATGGACATCCAGGCGCGCGACGTTGCAGGCAAACACCTGGTCCCAGCGCGCGGGTTCTTCCATGAAAGGGAGCAACATAGGCAACCATGAGAATCCCATTTCGTTGCGGCTGTCGTCCTGCCACCCGCCGGTACGATAGCGCTGCGAGGTTTCGTCATAACTGACATAACCCGGAGGAAAGGAACCGTGAGTGTCCATGTGGTTATGCAGGGCTAACCCGATCTGCTTGAGATTGTTCTTGCACTGCGATCGGCGGGCCGCTTCGCGGGCCTGCTGCACGGCAGGCAACAGCAATGCGACAAGAATAGCGATGATCGCGATCACTACTAAAAGTTCGATCAGGGTGAAGGCTTGTCGGGATATCTTCCCTTTGGAACGAAACAAGGAATAGACTGGCATTGATGACTCCACGTCTAATGAAAAGAAATCAGTGATCAACATCCGCTATGTTGATTTGCTGTTCGCGTGTGTGGAGGGTACAGGCCTTTTGTAAAGATTCCGTGAAGAAGCAGTGAATTATCCATGTACGGCCCAAATCCATCGCGGCCTGGGTTTCCCAACGCAATTTTCCCCGCGTTTTCGACGGTATCTTCCATCGAAATATATATCCCGTCCCGAGATGCCAGACGAGGTCGTGTACGGTATTACCCTGTCATCCGAAGTGCGTGCCAGCGCGCGTCCCACTTTCCCGAGGGTTTTGCGAACGGAATCAACGGCCTGCGTTTTCCGCAGGCACTCCCTTCAGCGCGGTTGCCATTGCTGCATATTCGGGATCACTCGGATTTTGTCGCCAGCCCCCAATTTCTGGTAGGCCTGACGTGTCCATTCATACGCTGCGGGCATCTTGCCGACAAACGTAATCGGACGGGGATATGCCAGCGCCAGGTTTTGTGGGTAGTCTCCGATCCTAAGCACGCCTAGAAATTCTCCTGATTCCGGGTCTGCATGCGTCTCGGGGGGATTGGCGAGGACGATTTCCGTGATCTCATCATCCAGCAGCGCTGCGTAGATGGCCAGTGGCGCGGTCACGCCCTGCCCATAAACGGCTATGGGACCTGTTTGCGATTGGTTCCGCAGCAGGGCGATACCTGCCAGCAGATCGCTCAACTGGCGTTCGGGCAGCGTTTCTCCCAGCAGCGGATAGGTCCGCCGGACCGTCCATAAATATCCCGGCCCCACGGATGTTACTCCCGTATTGCGGACTTCAACCACTGCCGTGGCGATCGGCGCGGAGACACCGGGACGCGAGGCTCCCCCGCCGTTGAATGTACTTTTTGCGTCGGGTTGAGCCGCCAGCGCCAGCAGGGGAGTCGGCAGGGGACTTCCGGCGAATCGCTTGGTACGCACGCTGATCGTCATGCCGTCGTAGCTTTCGAATTCGTAGGTCCCCGATGTCAGGCCTCCCGAATTGCCATCGTCTCGAAAGGCCCGGTGATGCGGTGTGTGTTGTTCCGTCGTATGGCGGAATGTCAGGCCTTTCAACTTGGCGAGTGCCGCGGCCTGATGACTCTGCCAGCTTTTTTCATCCGTGATTTCCGGCAGTTCGGGACGGCGTACCAGGATTTTATCGATCTCTCGCATGCGATCATCCGTGGGGAGTTTGCCGCCAAACACCAGCAGGTTTTCCTCGGGCTCGACAAAATCCGTCACGTCGTCCGCCACGGGACTGGGGTCCTGTTTCAAATGGGTGTTAAACCAGGTGAATATCGCCCGTCGCAGCTTGGGGGTGTAGCCATGGGGCGAAAGATCTTCCACCAGATCGAAGTTGTCACCCGCGCCGAGTGCCGTATATTGATGCCGTATGCGATGAGCGACATCCCGATATCCGCTGGGACGCCACAACACATCTTCCGACCCCGAAGCCATCAGAAACGGTCGGGGGGCTATGAGACTGCCGATGTCCGACCAGCACCAGCGGTAGTAATTGATCCAGAAGGCGCAGTCGCAGTGTCCATCGGTGCTGCGATCGGTCACCACCTGTTCGATGCTGCCCGATTGGCAGACCGGTACCACCACCTTCACCCGTTCATCCGCCCCTCCCAGGCACCAGGAGATGACACCCCCGCCGCTCAGGCCGGTCACTCCCATCCTGTCTCCATCCACGTCGGGACGCGATTCCAGATAGTCGAGTGCCCGCATCGCATTCCACACTTCCGTCCCTGCGGGGGTGTAGCCCCGGCTTTGCCAGTCCCAGCGCCCTTCGCGATAGGTACCGTGATGCAAACCCTGCGATTCCCCCAGTTGTATCGGATCGAGCACCAGCGCCACGTAACCATGCTGCCCGAACCAGCGCGGATGCGATTGATAGGTGGGGCTGACTTTCCCCTTGGTGTGCCCGCACAAATACAGGACCGCAGGCAAGGGTTCGGTAATGACTGCAGGACGATACAAATTGCCTATCACGTAAGCGCCCGGAACGGCTTCGAAGTAGACTTTTTCAACTACGTAATCGCCTCGTTCGAGTGTGCCGGTCACTTTCGCATTGAGGGGTGTCCGTTCGGGAAGGGGAGACAGCCCCAGCATTTCCCGCCACTGTTCCCGGCGTTCCGCCAGGGTGGCCTGCCATTGTTCGGGCGGCATGGGAACCGCCAGGGAATTGCTGGAAATTTGACGGGCCTGCTTGCGGGCTGTGCCGTACAAAGTGGTAAAGTCCTCGGCCTCCGACGGGGAAACGCAAGACACGCCAAGACCGAACGCCGCCACGCAGCCCAGGAACCATCGTCTCGTCATTTCACACATCCTTTCTGACCGATTTCAACACACCATCCAATTCACAATGGTATTTCTGGACGGTGGTTGATGGTTATGGAAAACAATGCCGGGAAATTTGAGATTCCCCACTGTTGATGTTGCAGGGGATGCTATGATTTAGGTGAAGTTGATCGGCACACACAAGCGGATCGAATTCAAACCGTCGGAAGTTCCTTGCCTGCGGAAACCGTGGCTCAGGCGGAACACATCCCGTTACAGGGATTCGGCAGCGGGAATCTGGATAAATCCTACCCGCCAGGATGAAGGAGAGAAAGCGAAGGAGAGAAAGCGACTGTTCGGTATTGTCCGGCAGCATGCGAATAGAACCATGCGGCCAGCGGGGAAGTGATGGCTTCGTTGTGGCGAAACAGCCGACATGCGGCTGTACAACTCAGGCCCATCACTTCCCCCTGATTTTGGCCCGAACTCTAAAAAACATAATCGAACCTTATGACAACATACTGTCACAGGTAATAGATTTTGTTGGCATTTTTAGGAATTTGCTCGACAACTGAATTCTCGAACAGCGTCGCGTTGAGCAGAGCGATCACGGGCGCGTGGCAACCATTTATGCCTGGATGGAGCCCGCCTCAATTTTCACTTCAATCAGCGTGGTTACGCCGCGGTAGGAAGTAGGATGATATCCCTTCCGAAATTGCACGCGCCAGATCAGTGGCTGATCCAGGGAGATGGAATCTAATTCTTCGGAGGGAAGATAAACTTCCACGCTTTCGCCAGGACCAATCAGCGGGTTGTCGGCCAGCCCCGCGAAATTCCAGTCGCCGTGCATCTCCAGATCATACAACAACATGGTTTCCGTTAAATCCCCCTTCCGGGAAGCCGGTGCGATGCATTGGTTCGAGCGGAGGAACTCCGGGCGGGATGCATCCACGATGCGTTTTAATACCAACAGCCGATCGATCGGCGCGAATTTCTGATCCGAAGAGACATTTTCAAACTTCAACCACAGTTTCAGTACGGGACCGGCAGCGGGCCTGCTCCGCCCGGGGTCGCCCGAATAATGCGAGAATTTCAACGGCTCCTTTTCGACACGCAACGGGGTTACGACGACATTGCCAAATCGCCGGGATTCGCCGAGTTTCAACGTATGTCCCGGCGGTAAATTCGCCCCCTCGGGAACAAGACGATAGGCTATTTCGTCGTTCTTCATGGGAGGTTTCAGGTCGGGCAGACTTTCCAGTTCATGAGGTTTCCCGCTGTACGATTGCATCAGCAAATACAGGCAGAACAAAGTCATCGCACTGGCATAACTGATCAGGACCATGACCAGCAGATTCGAGGACTTAGCGTCCTTGCTGCTTCCTCGGGCAGCGCCCGGGCTGGACGGCGTTTTTTCTCCCGAGGACTGTTCAGCTTGTTTTGCGGAGGAAGTCGCCACGACAGCAGAGGCAACGGACTCTGCGGCAACCGAAGCGGCTACAACACCGACATCCTTGCCATGGGACTCCACCGCCTGATCCGCGTCTGCCCTGTTCAAATCGGACTCGGACGTCTCTGTCGCGTCGCTTTCTGCCTTGGGCGTCGCTGAGGTACCAGCCTCGGCCGCTTCCGACTCTGTTGCGGTCGTCATAGGCACGGTTTCCTCCAGGTCGCCAGGAGCCGATGCTGCGGCATTCGCTTCCGGCGTAAGCAGCGTTTCCTCGTTGTCGCTGGTTTCAAGTTCCCCGGATTCTTCCGACTGCTCAAGGGAAGGGGGGCACTGCTCCTCTTTTCCCGTGTCGTCGGTCTCCGAGGAAGAAGGAACGGCTTCGGTGAGACCGCCTGACGGACTTTCGGCTGTAGTGCTTTTCGGAGTTGTGTCCGCGGAATGGCCAAACACCGCTGCGAAGCGAGTGCTGCTATCCTGGGGACCGCCCGTTGTGGCGACATGGTCCATCCAGGCGGGTTGAGACTCGGCAGGGGACGTATCCTCCGTTTTGCCCTCCGGCACGTTCTGGTCGGGCGTGTCGCGAGACTCCGCGATTGGGCTGGTGGGATTCTCCACAAAAGAGCCCGACGCGTGGTGTTCCAATACGGAAGAGTCATTACCCTTTGGCGTATCGTGAAGAAAACTGAAATCTGGAATCTTTTCGTCGGGCATGGTCCCGGTTCCTCGGCATACAACAAATCGCGAATTCCATTGGACGTGCGAACAAACGCGACAAATCGCTTATTCGCGGGAAGTTAACACTTTATACGGCCCCCGTCGAAAAGTCGAACAGTTCCGACCAGGCGATGTCAAATTCCTCCGACCCCCAGGGGAGACAACCCAGCACGGGGACCGGGGTTCGTGATTGTAAATCCTCCAGGTTATATTGAATCGTCTCCATGTCGTCGTTCCCGCTTGACGGATTCAGGATCACGCCGGCGACGCGCAAGCCCCGGGCTTCCGCCACCTCGATGCTCATTAACGTGTGATTGAGCGTCCCCAACCCCGCCCGCGCAACGATCAGCAGGGGGAAGCCCCAGGCAGCAGCCAGATCCGCTACCGCGGCCGTTTTGTGTAGGGGGGACAGCAGGCCTCCCGCCCCTTCAATCACCAGCCAGTCGACCTGGGTTTTCCACCAGGCCAGGCCTTCATGCAGCTTGCTTAGATCCACGTCCCGACCCTCCAGCCTTGCTGCACGAGGGGGGGCCAACGGAGCCAGAAATCGTTGCGGACATATACGCTCGTCGGGCACTGCCGGGTTTACCCATGCCGACAAACGATCGATGTCTTCCCAGTGGCCCTGGCCAGATTCCGAGAAGATGGCTCCCGAACAAGCCGGTTTGTAGGCTCCGGCTTTCCTGCCCAAACGGTGTAATTGTGCCAGGATCTGGCAACTGACGTATGTCTTTCCTACCGCTGTATCCGTCCCTCCGACGAAAAGTCCGCGACAACCCATGCTTCACCTGTGTTTACTCGATGGCCCGAGAGACAATCTTCCTCATCCGCAAGATACTACTTTCCGGGATCTTCCGCATGCACACGTTCTGGCTATATCATGCACGATTCTCGGAATTAGTAAATGAGCGGAAGCCCTCCTCGCCCGTTTTCGCCGGATGCGGGGTAGCCACGGTTGCTCGACGTGTGTGGGGTGTCATAATGCAGGCATGAGTAACTTGCCTTATAGCAGTCCCCCCCGATATCACGCGATGTTTTCCTCGATCGCGGAACTGGCGGTACACACCGATCGAACCGGCGAATGGCCCGTCCGGCAATTTGAGGCACTCAACAGAGCTGGGATTCTGGCCTGGGGGATCCCCGAGAATTTCCAGGGAGAGTCGACTCCCGCCACGGAGATCGCCCGTTTTTACCTCGATTGTAGTGCCAGTTGCTTGACGACCGCCTTTGTCCTCTCTCAGCGGAATGCCGCCGTTAGTCGCCTGGTTGCCGCTCGAAATAACCCACTGGCGGAATCGCTGTTGCCCAGACTGGCACGCGGGGAAATTTTTGCCACTGTTGGAATATCGCATCTCTCCACCTCGCGACAGCATCTGCAGCGTTCCTCCGTGACCCTACTCGAAACGGATTCGGGATACCGACTCGACGGCGTCGTGCCGTGGGTTACCGGGGTGCATCATGCCGATCTGCTTGTCACCGGTGGAACGCTACCCGATGGACGTCAACTCCTGTTGGCACTCGATGCCACAACGCCGGGACTGGAACGGGGATCAGCCGCCGAAATGTTGGCTCTGAATGCCTCCGATACCGGTCATCTCCAGCTAAGGAATGTCTACGTGCCGCACGAGGCCGCGCTGACCGAACCGAGCAATAGTGTGATGAAATCCGGGGGCGGCGGTACCGGATCGCTCACCACCAGCACCATTGCCCTGGGCGTTGCCGGACGTGCCGTGCATGCCCTGGAGCACGAGGCCTGCTCGAGAACCGAACTCCAGTCCGAAAGCAATAAACTGCGAGAGGAATGGGAGGCGATGGTGGAAGAACTGCTGATTGCCGAAGAACAATCCCCCACAATGGAAATTCTCACCACGCAAACCCTGCGGGCTCGAGCCAATTCCCTGGTGCTCCGCGCCGCGCAGGCTTATTTAACTGCGACCAAGGGGGCGGGCTTTATTGCCGGGCATCTGGCCGAACGTACGTTGCGCGAAGCCATGTTCTTTCTTGTCTGGTCCTGCCCACAACCCGTGGCTCAGGCAGCGCTCCGACAATTCGCCTGTACCCCCTCCTGGACGTGAAAATCAACGGTACGGTCCCACCCAGCCTCGTAGCGTTACCGACACCTGTTCGAATTCACGCACGGTCAACACCATGGTCTCTCCCGGTTTCAAGCGGGTATAGTACAGTAGAAAATTGTCGGGCCCGTTGACCGGTTGACCATTCAGCCGGTCGATGCGCAGCAGGTGATTCAAGCCGAGACGCTCTGCTTCCGAATCCTTCTTGATCGATTGAATGATCGTGAATCGTTGAAAGTCCGCGTCGAGTTTTATGCCGATTTCCTCCAGGGATGCGGGAACCTGCATGGTCACTTCTCGCGCGACGGACTGATCACGCAGCACGTCCAGCGTCACGATGTCTGCGGGTTTGTATGCTTCGAGCTTGATCGTCAGATCGCGAAACGTCTTGATGATTTCCCCTTCAAGTCGCACGATGCGGTCTTTGGTGCGCAACCCCGCATGGGCTGCCGAGGAGCCCGGGTGAATCTGCGTCACTTCCCAGTCGAGAAAGTCGCCGAACTGCGGATTGTTCGCCGCAATGCCCAGTCGCGCTCGGCTCCTTTCCTCCACAAACACTCCGGGTAACCCAGCCGCCAGGTCTTGAAACGCTTCCAGGGGAATGGGGCAGCCGTGAATCCGATACAAGGCTCGAGAGTTTCCGAACTGGCTTTCACCCAGCAACAGCAGCAGTTCGACATGTCTCAGGTCTTTTTCTTCACCCAGCCAGTCTTCCCCGATAAATACATGAAACGGCAGTTCCGTGGAAAAATCCTGCTTCGAGATCCCGGGAAAATAACGCGGCACCTTCCGGAATTCCATGACCGCGTTAAGACGCACCAGGGAGCGGATCGAGGCCCGTTCCATCAACGCCGCGTGCGTGACATGAAAAGTGTCGAGTCGTGGTCCCAGCAGGGGATCATCCGCCAGACGAATTTCGTCGATCATCCCACGCACACGCAGCGCGTCGTCATCAAGTTGCCAACGCAGCAGGCGCAGGTAGACATCCTGGGAAATCTGCAAGGCACGAACCTTACCCTCCACCGTCGCTTCCCATTCCTCCTGTCCGGCCACATACTGCTTCAGGGATTTGATGGTATCAACGGAACCCTGCCTCAGCACGTTCGATGCGTGTTCTCTCACGCGGAAGTCGTCATCTGTCAACTCTCGTAGCAATTCCCGGCGCAAGGCAGGGGTCACCTCGGGGACACCGGGCGGAGGAGGCAGTTTACGTTGTGTGGCAGACAGAGCATCGGTCTGACAACACAGGATGGCCCCCAAAAGGCTGGAGACTATTCCTCGGCGAAGAAATCGCATGGCAATGGAGTCCATCGACTCTCCTTCCTGTCAGGTCTGTATTACGCGGACGGCTTGTGCTTTCTCGAACCCGTCAATCGAATTCGTAACCTTGATGTCGGCACGTCAGTTTCAATCCCATTTCCCGTATTATGTCAGTTCATGGGGGTGGATGCAGGCCAGTTGAGGAAATTCGGTAGGAAAACTGCGTCTTCGAGCCGCGCATTCCATCGCATTGTAGCTCGGTTCGAAGGTATTTCCAGACGAGATACACGAGCAACCGTTTTCCGCGGCCAGATGCGAAAAACGTATGGGAGCCCTAGATAGAAGGCCGTACCGGGAACGGCGAGCAACTGGCAGACCGCCGGTGGTCGGAGCAGGGCGGGCGCCCCCCTTAATCCGGAAATCCGACACATCAATGCCCGGGCATGAGTGGTTCGGGACACTCAATTCAATAGCTACAGTTGAATGCAGATTCGGTGAAACGATATCATGCGGGGCTTCAAACCTGGAACTTGCATTCCTGCACGTTTGGCAGGGAATTGATTTCGGAATGGATGTGTTCAATGCACAAATACGTGATTATGGGCATGCCTGGTTGCGGCAAGGGAACGCAATCGGAGATCATGTGTAAACGGTTCAATCTGGTGCATATCAGCGTAGGCGACATATTGCGCTGGAACATCAAGAACCACACCAAGCTCGCTGCCCGGATCAAGCGGTTGATGAGCACGGGAAAACTCATCCCCGACGAATTCGTCGAAAATATCGTGCAGCAGCGGTTGCAGGAGCACGACTGGAACTACGGCTTCATGCTCGATGGATTTCCCCGCAACGAAGCGCAGGCGGAGTTCTTTCTGGAAAGTTACGATATCGATGCGGTGCTGTTCATCGATGTCCCCGCCGACCTGATTGTCGAACGCCTCTCCTCCCGGAGAGTTTGTGGAAATTGTGGAGCCACCTACAATCTGGTCTCCGCTCCCCCCAAACTGGCCGGTGTTTGCGATGCCTGCAGTAGCCGGGACCTGATCCGGCGTCCCGATGATAACGAATCGGCAATTCGCGAACGACTGCTCGATTATCAGGAAAAAACCCTGCCAGCACTGAATCTGTTCCGCCGAAAGGAACTGGTGATCTCCGTGCGGGGGGATCGCCCCATCCAGGAAGTGCAGGCCGATATTCAACGCGATCTGAATCTCGCCAAGTATCGCTTGAAATCCTAGCGAAACTCCGACTCGGGCCGACGTGATGTTAACAACAGTGGCTCCGCCAGTGCGAGCCGGAGTGGGGTGTACATTGAATCGGCCTGAAGAAAAAATTGTTGGGGAAATCGTGAAGGTTGGGCAGGTCCGGATATATCCCGGCGGAGAGAAAACCTCTCCTATAGTACCACCTTAAGTTGACTCAGCCACTACGCATTTCGGAGATCAAGGTCTCCAGGCGGGTGGGGCAGATCGACTCCACGGACAGGCGGTAACCTCCCGGGGGAAGGCTTGACGGAGACGCCCGCCGCTCCGCGCGAGACGCTGATTCCGCTTATAAGGGATAGTTTTCCCCGGTGATCGCGCGGAATTGTGCTGCGATCTGGGCATGCCAGATTTGCCGGGAATCGAAAACCCGGCTGCCTCGCAGGCGGGCTTCTTCCGTCAGTGGATGCTCCTCGGGCAAGTGACTCAAATCCAGCACGAGCATGTGCGGCTGAAAATACGAAGGGTTCATTTGCAACCGTCCCGAACCCGGTTGCACCTCGGGGTCGGCCAGCACCACGATATCATTGTGGACGTCGTACAGAGATTGGAACGGAACGTGTCGCAACTGCAGCGTTTCCGCCATTTCACGGGCCACCTTGTCATCGGGGCCGGTAATACTGACGACGGCCTGTTTCTGCCGGAGTGCCTGAATGGCCGTCAGGCTGGTGCCTCCCGTGCCGATCACCAGCGCGGAACGCTGATTCAAGTGTGTTTCCTGCCCAAAGGCGTGCTGCAACGCCAACTCTAAATTCTTCGCCAGGCTCCTCCACAAGGAGTTATAGCCATGCCAGCCATCGGTCTGTTTGAGCAGTGTATCCAGATAACGCGTACGCCGATCCGTATCCTCGCAGTGTTCCACAAACGGCTGAATCCGCGTTCCCAGGCTCGAATTGGCGATTAACACGTGTATCTTCAGGATATCGAACATCTTCGCCAACCGTTCGAGATTATTGATCACGACGGGCAGGCAGCGAATATTCAACCCCAGATCCTGAAAACCAGCATTCAAGGCCTGTAGCGTCGCGGTTTCGGAGGGCCCCATTCCTGCCACCGCCACGAATTTTGTTTTCCTGTCGATGTCGGAAATGCGATAGATTTCTCGTAATTCATTTACCGTGCATTGCCCGGGATGATCTTCCATTCCCTTTTCCAGGGCGGCGTAGATCCAGGGGGAATCGTATTTTTTACCGAGCAGCGAGAAGGTCAGTTCCGGACGTCCCAGACCCTGCCCCACGATCGGTATCGCACGCCGCTGGCTGACCGCAGCCAGCAAGGGCCAGACATCTTCCAGCGTGGGCGTGGGCCAGCGAAACTTGATAATGTCCGCGTGCTGGGCGGCTGCTTCCTCGAAGACGGAATCGATATCGTATTCCGGACGGTCCAGGCGGGTAAAGGAGATCACGCGTTGGGTCTTGCCGAATCGCGGAATCTTCGGAGCAATATCCAGATCGAGTTCGATATAATCTGGGCCAGCCACGATCGCCTGACGCAGCAGCATCAGGCGGTCTTCCTCGGAACCATCCCACTGTCCACCGTCCTGTTTTCGACGACAGGAGATGATGACGGGCTTGGAAACGTCCGACAGCAAATCCTTGAAATCGGGCTCTTTCACGAGGTGATCAATACACAACTCGATGATATCCCCCTGGTGGGAAGCGTTGAAAAGATCAACCTTCGCAAGGACACGTGAATGTGGCGTAACGGAGATGCAGATCATGCCGGTTTTCCTGGTACACAAATTAGGGAAAGACTCGAACGACGCGGAAATGAAAAAAATTATGATACCACCTGAAGCTCACTTGCGGTATTCCCCACCCCTTGTCTGCTAGAACTTCCCATGAATGTGGCGACTGTTCCGTTGCGGGCATGGAATTCGCCGCCGGGCTCGTCATAATATCCCCTGCCATGGGCCTGTCCCCGCGGCAGGATCTGCCTCTCACCACACCCCCCTTGTAGTTACACTCATCACGATGGCAACCAGTCAAGCGACCGATCCCTCGTCCGAAGCGGATCGGCGAACCCGTGAAAGAATGATTGGTCTGTTGTGCGGACTGGTTGCCGCCATCGGGTATACGCTGGCCAACATGGCACTGCGTCAAAGTGCCCGCCCGGGAGACTTCGACTGGTCCATCTGGGTGACGGCCCATAAGGCAGTCCCCGCCACACTCCTGACATGGGGACTGGTCTGCAGGAACCTGTTGAAAAGGGAAACCGCGCTCCCCTCGCCACGTGTCATGGTCCCTTTGACCATCGCCGGGCTGATCATGCAGTTTGCAGGGAATCTGAGTTTTCAATATGCATTGGGCCTGATCGGACTGGCTATGTCGGTCCCCATCACGTTCGCCCTCCTGCTGTTATCCGGGGCGATTACCAGTCGTGCGATGCTCGGAGAGCCCATCACGAATCGTTCGGCACTGGCTCTCACCACGCTCATTCTTGCCGTGGCCATGTTGAGTGTTGGTGCGGGCGATGCGTCGCGGTCAGTCCTGCAGGAGGCCACTCTTACGGAAATCTCGCTTGGAGTTTTCATGGCGATGCTGGCAGGAGCCGGCTACGGTGTGTCTGGCGTGGTAATTCGGCGCTACGTGCGGGAACTGCCGATCTCCGCCACACTGGTTGTCTTCAGCACCGTTGGTGTTGTGGCCATTGGTGCCCTGGCTGTGTGGCGTGTCCCCTGGGATGTGCTTGCCTCCACCACGCTCGAAGAAACGCTAGTGATGCAACTCGCGGGGATTTTCAACGCTGTGGCTTTTTATTGCATCGGCGTATCGTTTCGCTATTTGAATGTGAATCAGGTCAATATGATCAACACCACGCAAATAGCGATGGCTACCCTGGTTGGCGTGATCTGGTTCGCCGAACCCCTGACTCCCTGGTTGTCGTTGGGAGTCCTGTTGACAATTGCCGGATTGTATTTGATGGATCGGCATTGAACGCGCGCCAGGTATGTACTCTCGAAAAGGCCGCCCCATCAACCCCCGTATGCTCCGATAGCCATGTCTCCTCAATTGAACCTGAAGTCACTGGAAGCGGCATTGCCGTCGTGGCGGATAATCTATCTGGAGCAGGTCGATTCCACGAACCGGTATGCCAGCGCGCACGCCCGGGATCTATCCCTGCCTGCTGTGGTCGTAGCCGAGGAACAATCAGCGGGGAGGGGCAGGGGATCCAACCGCTGGTGGTCCGCGCCGGGCGGGCTCACGTTCTCCCTGGTCATTCGTGCGTCGCAGTACCAGATTGCGCGCCGGGAACAGGGCCTGCTCTCCCTGCTGACTGCCGCAGTGCTCCGCCAGTCCTTGTGCGACGCGAGGATTGCTCGCCCGGATCAACTCCAGTTGAAATGGCCCAACGATCTGTATCTGAATCAACGTAAAGTTTGCGGCATTCTGCTGGAACAGGCGGTTTCCGACACGGATTGCCTGGTGATCGGGATCGGGTTGAATGTCAACAATTCCTGGAACACCGCCCCCGAGGATCTTCGCGATCGAGGCATCGCCCTGTGCGATGTCGCCGGGGCGGCTTGTTCGCGCGAACGGATCCTGATCGAATTCGCGAGGCTCTTCTCGCAGCTGCTGGAGGAACCGGACATGGGCAGGCAATGCCTGGTCACCGCATGGCGGGCGGCGCATTTACTGGATGGCAAAATTGTTTCCCTCGAACAGTCGGGGGAACTCCTCGTGGGTCGCTGCGAGGGAATCGACGAGGATGGCGCCCTGTTGCTCCGCCAGGTGCAGGGGCTCTGCCGTATACACTCTGCGACGATCCTCGGCTGGGAAGGCTGAGTGCCGTTTCGACTCCTCGCTCTGGTCCGAGCCACGGGACTTCAGGGCAAGTCGATCTGGGCGTGTCCCCCTTGAACCAGTTTGCGGGTCAGGAGCAATTCCAGTAATAGCATCGCGGTCACCACGAACAGCAGCAAGGGCCAGATTTCAATACCCGTGGAGGTACTTGCCAGATCCGCCAGCATGGCCCTGGAATCCTGCTTCCAACGCAAGCCGTACGATTGTGCCAGATGCTGCGACTCCTCGGCGGTGAGACGCACAAGTTGCGATTCCTCGCGCGACGCATGCACGGAGAAGGGCATGTCCGTTTCTCCGGGAATTCCCTTGTTATCGACTCGGCAGTCCGGCTGAAATCGATAGATGCCCGACAAACGAGGGGGAGCCAGAATCCATCGAATCTGTTCGCCACTCCCCGATCGCTGGGCGGTCTCCTGGCCTCCATCGGGCCCGATGACCGGTATGACCAGGGGCTGGCAGGGAAGTTGACTGACCAGGAGTGGTTGGCCCAGTTCTACGTTGCGGCTCGACGTGGTGCGTGTCAGGCCAAAGACAAGTTCGTGCACAAACGGTACAAACGATCGCAAACGGACCAGATCGTTCTGCTCGCCATCCCACGGCACGGCACTAATCAGGACTTGTCCTCGTCCAACAAATCTGCGGGCAAACAGGGGCTCCCCCGATTGCAGGCGTGCATCGATGGTCACCGGTGAGAGTACAGCGGGCTCGTTGGCAGTTGAGCTATCCGCGGGGGCGGGGAGCAGTGGGGCAGGCTTCAGTCGCCAGTACAGCCGAAACAAGGCGTCCGCCAGATCGCTGTCGCTGGTTTGCTTGATACGGTCCAGCCAGGCCCCGGACAGGGAGGACGAATCCAGTTTTTCCGGCTCCACTTGCTCTGCATGCTCGACACGCTCGCTAAACAGCAGAGGCGGGACCACCTGCCCATTCCACTGCCAGTCCGTGAAGGCCTGCCAGGATTCCACACGCGATGCCGCCGCTGGCAGCACGACAATCGCTCCCCCCTGAATGAGGAATTCCGTAAGTGGTTGCCAGTTGAAATCCGCTGGAACATTCCCCGTGAGAAACAGGATGCGATAATTCTGGAGCAACGGGGTATCCAGCGTTGACAGATCGCGCACGCTGGCTTTCACCCACACCTTGCCGAGATCGGGATTTCCAAAGGCCAGTTTAAGATAATACTCCGTGCCAGGAGTGTGATTGGCCCCAGAGGGTATCGGTTGGGCAGGATCGCCACCGTTGATGGCGATCAGCGCGGGGATTTCTCCCAGGATCTGCACAATTGAGGTGGCGGTATCATCACCAGGGAGGGAATCCGGCGTCACGGAAGCGGTAATGACGTGCGAGCCGGGATCGGAAAATCGCGTGGTGAATTGCACGACCGTCTGCTCGCCACGTCTCAATTGCAATGAACGAGTTTCCCGGCTTAACTGTTGACCATCCACGGACCAGAATAGTTCGCAACTGGTTTCCTCCAGGGGACCGACGTACTTCACGCGCGTCGTGGCGGTAACGGGGGTTTGCACAACAGCCAGTTCCCGGGAGAGTTGCAGTTGCTCTACTTGAAAGTTTTCCAGTTGCTCCATTAAAGGCAGGCCGACATCCAGTGCCGTGATTTGAATGGGAACCGCTGCCGCATGACGCAGACGCAGCATTTCGTTCCACTGGGCAGACTCCGCAAGCTTCCAGGAGGATTGCTGTTTATCCGTGAGCACCAGGATCTCCCGGCGGGTACTGAACGATTGCGTCAATAACTGGCATGCTTGCGTCAGGGCACTTACCAGGTTGGCGGAACCATCCGGGCGTTGGATTTTTTCCAGTTCGAGCCGGGCGTTGGCAGTATCGGTCAGCGGGGCGGGTGTCATCAGAAATGGGCGGGAACGGGCGTCGATAATGGCGACCCGATCAACGGATGTCAGGTCGTCCAGAATCTCGTGGCAGACTTGAATGGCTCGGGCGTGTGGCGTCTGTGGTTCGCCCGTCCAACCCATGCTGTAGGATCCATCGATAATCAAAACCAGATCGACTGGTTCCGGGTGCAAACTGCGTATCCAAGTGCTCCCTTTCACGAAAGGCCGGGTAAATGCAAACACCAGCAGGGCTACCAGGCTCATTCGCAACAACAGCAGCAGCAGATCGCTCAGTTTAATCCGTTGACGTGTGCGTTCACCCAACTGCAGAAACTGCATAGCCCCCCACGGGACCACGTCGAAACGCCGCCTGTTGAGCAGATGCACCAGTACGGGGATGGTCACGCCGAGTAAACCGGCAAGCATGCCAAAATTGAGCAGGGAAATGGACATGGAGTATCAACACACCAGGGGAACAACCACTGCCAGTTTCAGACGGGCAGGCAACTAAGGAATTGTATCGCGCTGGACGTGTCGCTGCCGCTTCAAGCATCCCGATCCACCCTCGGGAGACAAAAAAACTTCCACTCGCGGGCGAGTGGAAGTTTTTATCGCTAACGGCATCGGAATCCAGAAAACAAGAGGTTAAAAGGCATTCTGCTGCTGTTGCAGTTCCTGGAAGAAACCGAACATTTGCAGCCCGGCTTGCAAGGTTTGCTTGGGAATGTGCAGCTTGCCGCCACAGCCATTTTCCGTAGTGCCGACGGAAACACCGATATAACCGCGTTCCACTTTCAGTTCATCCAGCGAATCTTCGTCGAATGGCATCGGAGGAAGCAGGGGGGAATTGACGGCAATCTTCAACCCCGCGAGGATCAGCGATTGCAAATCGATCAGGCCGACCACGTTGTTCTTCTCGCCCAGGGGCTTGAGATCCCTGGCAAGCACGGGATCGCTGTCTGCCGTCCCTTGCTTGTAGGCTTGCAAGGCGGTTTTCATCAATTCCGAGCCGCCGCCCACCGTTTGCATGTAGACGCCATCCAGGTAGGCGAAACGGGCTTCCGCGCCGTCGCTGCCATACAGGATCTGATTCATCTGTTCCTGCAAGCCACCAAACTGGCCGTCATCGCTGGTGGTGCGGGTGATCATCAGGTCCACCTTCACCCCCTCGATTTCTTCGTAGTTCTTCTCGAGCGTGATCTCCTGCTTGACCCCTGGCACTTCGATGCCATGCATTGCAGAGGCAATTTTCTCGGCGGTCTCACGGA
>JACTNB010000029.1 GCA_014584345.1 Planctomycetota bacterium | reverse complement strand
GCCACGTTGGAATTTCTTACCGCATGTTGTTTTCGATGCTGTTCGTGCTTGTCTCCGCAGAATGCTAATAAATTGATTTTCCCGCCTGGCCCGCTTCCTTACGGGCGCCAACTAGCCGCGACCGTGAGGGAGCGGGCCACGTTGGAATTTCTTACCGCATGTTGTTTTCGATGCTGTTCGTGCTTGTCTCCGCAGAATGCTAATAAATTGATTTTCCCGCGTGGCCCGCTTCCTTACGGGCGCGGCTAGTATCGACCGTGAGGGAGCGGGCCACGTTGGAATTTCTTAACTCGTGTTGTTTTTGATGCTGTTGATTTTTTCTTGTATGGAATGCTGGTTAATTGAGTTTCCCGCCTGGCCCGCTTCCTGACGGGCGCGGTTAGTTGGAACGGATTTCGTCTTCGTTGAAGGAATGGATCATACTCATCTGCCGCATTTGCCCGCTTGAAGGATCGAGGAAACGGACCGTCACGCGAATCGCCTTGATCGGTTTGCGGTTGTCGACCGGAACCCAGACCACATCGGGATCATTGCCCGAGTTCCCGTCGTAATCCTGAAGATCGAGAACCTCGATGCCGGCGTTGCAATCGACGCTGCCGAATTTCGATCCTCCGGGCAGCCAATCTACTGGTTCCGTTCCCAGGGTCGAGGCGGCGGGAATCGGATTCTTGATAACCGCCTGCCAGACGACCAGATTGGAATACACCGCGGAGGAATCCGAGGGGAAGATCATGATCGGATTGCCATTTGCATCAAACAGGTTGGCGCCGGATGCCCAGCGATTTTTCACCGTGATGCCAGGATACGTGGGGACCGTGGCATCGTTCGGATGCACATGCAGCGGAGCCATCGGCGGGCGCGGATTTTGCGTCAAGCCTGTAATGCCTGCATTGATAAAATCGTGGTGCCATGAATCAAACACATTCACATTCATCACGCCGGAGGCAAGTCCATTGTTGGTGGGACCGTAGCTGGAAATTTCGTGCGCATGCTGCAACGTGCCATTGCGGGAACCTGTATCCCGCGCGGCGGTCGAATCGATATCCACAAAGCCGCCAATCGCTCCGTTGGCCGTTGGATCCCAGATTTCCACATTGAACCCATGGACGTTGGTCAGCAGGATATCCGTCCCTCGGCGGGATCCTCCGAGATACACGTTCACGCGACCAGTCGCCTGCAGGGAAGCGATGTTGAAATCGGTCCGTGTGTAGGCAGCACTGGACTGATGCGGATATCCGAAGCCCCCATGCGAGGTTTCCTCGTGCGTGTAGCGGCCGATAAATGCGTTCGTGGTGGTGTCGGTGACAAACTCGCGGGGCAAACCGGAAGTACGACTAAAACCAAACCGAAAATGAGGAATCCCCAACGGCCAGTTATTCAAGAATTCGTTACTCAAGCTGCCGTGAAAAACCGCCAAGGAGGCACCATAGGGACTCGATGAGTCCGCATCGTAGGGAGAGATGGCGCGATGGGCGGAAAAGTCAAAGTCCGTATAAAAATTCCCGGTGTAAGGACTTGGGTTAAAAGCATCGGGCCTCATCATATCGACGGCCTCGGTCGTCATGCCCACGACATTCAGAAACCCAGGCTGGGCCAGGTTGCGCGTATCGCCATCGTCGAAGCGGCCCATGTTGCCCGGCACCCCATCGTCGGTATCGCGAATCAGCAACACACGACGGTACAGCGTTCCATGCCGCAGGAAGTAGGCCACTTCCGCCCAGCGGGACGTGGCCACGCTGTTGCCGAACGTGCCATCGTCCCAGTCGGGTTGATCGCGACGCGAAGTGTCGCTGTTGAGTGAAGCCGCCCGGCCGTAGTAGGGCAGTTGTGATTGATTCGCATACCGCCGCGCGCCCGAATACTGCCCGATAACGGTGGCATCGACGGTGAACTGCAGCACGTCGTCGGTGTCGTCGGCGGGGTTGTTTTCGGAGTAGTAGAAATAGCCCCGTTGTTCGTCGGTGTACCCCTGGCCGTTGTAAAGCAGTCCTGGGACCAGCGGTACAATTCCCCCCTGCCCCTTGATCGAGCGGTAGGACATCCGTTTGAGGTCGGCATCGAGGACCGAAAAGGCGGTGCGGGCCCGGGAATCGTTATTGGCCAGGCCTTTCTGGCTGGACATGGCCCCGACGGCTAACTGAAAGATCTGGGCGAAGATGGTCATGATCACCAGCAACAGCCCCACGGCGACCAGCATTTCCGTGAGCGTAAATCCCATGGGGCGCTGGTGAACTTCCGCGTGTCGATGTGTCGCTTGCATCTGTTTCATAATTCCCTGCCTGCTGGCCCACTCATGACACAATTAAAAAGACGCTCTCAGAATCCCGTGAAATCGAACACTTCCACCACCCGTTCGGGAACCATCAGATACCCCCCGGATGCTTCCGGCGGCCGATCGAGTAGCACCACCGCTTCGCGCGTGTTGATGGCATTAACGGGATTCTGGGAGGTGCGTTCATCCACCACCACCGAGGAAATCTGATACCAGTAACCGTTGACCGGATCGAACAGCCAGCCCCCATTGCGAATCCGGGGCTTGGAATCGGCATTTGCACCATTCCAGCGAATGGTGATTTGCTGCGCGCCGCTGAGGGAACTCAACCCCGCAAGCAGATTGCCAGCTTCGTAAACCTGCTCGGCCAAGGGTGAAAAATCGCGGCGGAAGAAGACCACCAGATTCGCCCCCAGATTTCGCACTTCGTCGTCGGTCCCCGGCCAGCCGACTTCGCCCAACCCGTCCGCGGACCCACTACCATCGTCATCTTCACCATCCGCGCCCGGCGTACCGGCGGGGCCAAGGTTCATCAGTTGCCGTCGCACCGTGATCAAACAGGTATAACGGGCTTCCAGCAGATCCAACCGGACTTCGGGAACCGCTGCATACAGGGCATTATTGGGAACCGCACTGGCCAGCGTGATCTGTTGTGTGCCGGCATTCACCCCCGTCACCAGCGAGACATGGGATTGCTTGCCGTTGCGATCGAACACGACCGCCCGTCCGGTGATGTTGCTGGCCAGAGCATCCGCGAATGTCTGCAGGTCGTTGACGCTAATGTCGGCGAGTGTCAGCGTGGTATTACCCGCCCCCCCGCCGACTTCGTTGGAAGAGACCGACGTGCTCCAACTGTCATTCGAGGCGAACATGCTCTGAGCCAGGTTGAGCTGGGCCAGGCGGATCGCCGCCGTTGCGTTGAACAGATCGAAGCCTGCATTTGTTCGGACGGCCTGATAATAATAATTCTGCACCGTGTGCAGCCCGTAGTTGTCCTTGCCATAGGTACGGGCATTGCTACCCGGGTTGCTGACGGCTCCCAAGGGATCGATCACCGTGACAAATTTCAAAGGGAGACTGCGTTCGTAGCGTTCGCGATTGACGGTATCCGAATCGGCGGCATTGTAAATGCCGTAGCGGGCAAACACGGGAGAACGGGGGGTAAATTCCACATTCGAGACGATGTTTCCGGCCACCCCGTACGAAGTGTTGAAATCGTTAAACACCAGTCTGGGGAACGCACGGGTGTAATCCTCGCATTGGTAATACAGCAGCCCGGCATTGGTGAGTTGCGTGGCCTGCATGGAACGGAGCATCGTCACCGGAAACAGGGCCGCCACGGAGACCAGCCCGATACTCATGACCATCAACGACATGAGTATTTCGACCAGCGAGGCCCCCGCGCGGGGCGGGGCTGCCGGGGCGTGTCGTGTTGTTTCGTATTGAGTTTTCATTAGAAACCGCTCCTGTCGCGGCTGGTTCTTTCCGAAGTGAACTAAGTTGAATCCCTTGGCGAGAAGAATTACCCGGCCCGCGTTCTCTCCCCGGGAGGATCTGTTATTTCGCGGTGGCCCCCTCGATGGCATAAAGGAACAGGTCGTCGGTAACGCCATCGTCATTGGCATCGGTCTGGTCGACCGGGCTGACATTCACCGCCCCGCTCGCCGCGAACACGGTGACGACGCGAAACGACCCTTTATGATCGGGCTTGCGCCCGTCCCCATTGGTGTCTCGTACATCCCAGGCGGCCAGGCCCACGGTGCCATCGTCGAAGGGCTCGCGGGTATCCCGCGTTTCCGCCAACGTGAAATGCAGCAACCCCTCGGCGGAGACTGCTCCCATCAATGTCCCCTGAGGGGTGAACACCACATCCAGCAACGGCACCTGATAGCACTGCCAGATAACGCCGTTGTCGTTGAGGGAGGCACCATTCGTGTTCGCCGAGTTCCAGTTCGGCTCGCTGCCACCCGAAACGCCCCCGTTATTGGTGAGATAAGCTTTCAGCCCGTTACTTGTGATACCCGCCACCCAGGATCCACCCGAGTATGTAACACCCGACCTCCAGCGGTTGATGTTCCAGTTACTCGGCACCTTGCTGCTGCGCAGATCGATCACCGTGCCCGGCGGTAACTGTACCGGATCTTCCCCCGGCAAAGGGGCCATCACGGTGGAGAGGTCCAGTTCGTAGTTGTAGACCGTGCCCCGGGGATTGCTGTAATTATCCGTCCGCAAACCATAACTGGCCACATCCAAAGGTTGCGAGGTGAGTCGCAACACCGTGGAATCGGGTGTCAGGAAGTTATCTGAAGAGACCGTGTACCAGGTGCCGGTACTGGCCGGGATCCGGATCCGTACGCCCGATCGCAGCAACTGCAGCGTGTTCAGTTCGCTCCAGGGAATACTGCCGGGGGCGGGAAGTTGCTGGATGGCGGGTGTTAATGCCGGCACACCCACCACAGTGTCGCCATCCAGATCCAGGTCGACAAACCGCAGCTTTCCGGTCTGATAGTTGCTTCCTCCGGGATTTTCAATGGCCCCGACATACACCATGCCGGTGACTTCGCCCGGAAAGTTCTGGTCGAGAATAAACCGGACCCCCACGGGCCGCTGCAGTTTGAACGCGCGAGACCTCGCACCTTCCAGCATGGCCTGCACCTGGCGGGAGGCCGCCGTGATCCGCTCGTTCCCGAGATTGAGGTTGATCGTCGCCACGGTGAGCGTGGTGAGAATAATGAATATGGTGATCGCCACCAGCAGTTCAATCAAAGTGAACCCCGAGCGATACGCCAGAAGGGAGGAGCGAACGCCCGATCCACGAAGTCTGCGTTGAGTCCTTGGGGTACGCATTATTCGATCCCCTGCAGATTGGTGATGTTGTCGTTGAGTGCACTATCGGCGGCGACATTCGGAGCCACGCTCGGTTGCGCGAGATGGCCGAAATTCGCGGTATCGTTTGGCAAATACAGCCCCGCTGCCAGGTCTGGCCCCATCGAAACCACCAACAGGGGGGCATAGGTATCTGGTGTATGGAAATTGCAGGTGGGATTGGCATTACTCTCCACCGATTGCACTCCCGAAATCGAGCCTCCCACCAGGCGGTACAACGAGGAGAGAGGGTCTTCCCCATCGCGTCCCAATACCCCTATATCAACATTCGAACTGGATAACAGTTTCCAGTAGGTAGTGTCGACCGCCGGCAGGTTAACCCGCACGGGATCGGTGGACAACGGAACGGTCGGTGCATCGGGATCGCAAGGACGAATCATGCGGGTCGGCCAGCGATAAAACAGGAGTGGCTGTTCCCAGGCATCGATCAACTCCAACAGGCCATCCCCATCGGTATCCCGGGCTTCGCGCGACGAAAACTGATCGGAATCGAGCACGCTCGTGCCATACGCCGTCCCTTCCGTGAGTATCAGAAACAGTAACTCCGAACTCCCATGCGACCCCAGCGCCACATCGCGCGCCGCATCCAATTGCGCTGTGCTGGGAGACGAGCCATTCTTTGCGATGTAGATTTCGGTCAACTTGGCATTCACCAGCACTCCCATGCGGGTGAAGTTCCCGTTGGCGTCGCGCAAGTCGGCGGCCCGTTGCGGGAAGGCTTCGCGAAACAGACGTTTGCGTTCCAGCAGCGACCTCAAACCGGCATCGGCGTCCAAACCCAGGCACGGTTCCTGGGCCCGCTTGGGGGGAGTACTGGACATGGCCACGTTAAATTCCGCCTGTTGTTGCCTCAGAATCTCGCTAATCTTCTTCAGTGTGGTTTGCGTGGCGGTCTTTTTCGCCCCCCCCAGAATGCCCCCCATCCCTACCAGCAGGAACGAGGCCAGCAAGAGCAGAATGCCCATCGCGATCAACAGTTCCACCAGCGTGAAACCGTGCGTGGGAAGGGCTTTCCCTCCGGGATGTAAACGTTGCCACTTCATGCCACCGCTCCTTGCGGTTTGTGCCTGGTGTCAAGAAAAAACTCACAAAGGTCCGCCATGATCAATTGGCGACTTACTTCAACTTGCCGCTGGAAAAGTTGGTGATGTTATCCAGGTCGTTTTCCCCGATGGTCCCCTTTCCCGAGGGATCATAAAAACCTCCCGTGCCGTATTCCCCATCGGCCCCCGGGGAAATCAACTGATAGGTTTTGTCCTTCCAGGGCTGGCCACTGGCACCAGCGGACTGCCGGTAGACGTCGGTCATGCCGGCAGGGGTAAGCTCGACGGCCCGATACCCCCGCCCGTCGTAACTGCTGAGATAGTAGATCGGCCTGTATTGACCGGAGTAGGTATCGATGTATTCGGGCATGCCGTTGCTGTTGCTGTCGATCAGGCGATCAAGGACTAATTCGGTGAAAGGCCCAATCCGGTTATCGCTGCTGCGATCGAAGGGATTGGCGGGATTTTTGGAGAACCCCATCGGCGCGAAGGGGTCGCTGCTGGAGCGGATCCGGATCACTCCCCCCAGGAAGAAGGCCAGACATTCCGCACCGTTCAAATCGTGTGTTTCGGTAGCGTTGCTATCGCCATCGAAGTCCCGTGCAATCGTGAAATTGAAGTTGGGCCAAAGTTTCATAATCAAGGCCCGGCTGCGCACGGTTTCGGTATCGGTATTCGACCACCCGGCCACGGTTTCGTGCAGTCGAATGGAACTCGGCGGATACATCCCGAATTCCGAATGAAACTGGGCCAGTGCGGTTTCCAGATTACGGATTTCGTTGGCGGCCTTCGCGGTCGCAACCGCCGAGATCGAGGCTTGTATGCCCGAGAGCAGCAACCCCGCCAGCAGCGCCACGATACCGATGGCGACCAGGAGTTCGATCAGGGTGAAGCCGTTCGGCTGATTCTGTTCAGACGTCCGTGTTCGGTTGCGGGGATACATGGCAGACTCCTGGGCGTTCAACGAACGGCGATTTAATGGGTTAATCTCTCGGATCGATCGGATGCGTTCCACTAGCCGCAACCGTTGGGCAGCGGGCCAGTTGGGAATGGAAACGATACCACGGATGACAACTGGGAATACATTCGTGCATCGCGAACGAATACCAGTTGAAGTTTTCAACTCCTGCGTGGCCCGCTTCTCGGCGGGCGCGGCTGATTGAACCGCGCCCGATTGTTTTTTAGCTCAGATCGTTCATCAGCTGAATCAGCGGATAGAACAACGCGATAACGATAAAGCCGACGATCAAACCCAGCACCACGACCATCAACGGTTCGAGCATGCTAATGAGACCTTCGACGAGGACTTCCACTTCTTCCTCGTAGATGTCGGCCACCTTGTACAACATGTTATCCAGGGCTCCGGTTTCTTCACCGACGTCGACCATATTGACCACGATCTCATCGACGATGCGGGTTTCCCGCAACGGCACCGCCATCGATTCTCCTTCGCGAATGGCCGCGTAGATGTGATCGAAGGCCCGTCGAAACACGTGATTACCGGCGGTATCGCGCGAGATGGACAAGGCTTCCAGAATTGGCACGCCGGAAGCGATCAGGGTGCCCAGTGTGCGACAGGTTCGCGCGGTGGTCGACTTGGAAAGAATCAGGCCCAGAATCGGAATTTTCAGCGCGAGCCAGTCGGTTACGAAGGCTCCCGTTTTGTTTTTGCGGATGATTTTCAGTGTGAGCCAAATCGCGAACGGAATGGCGGGAATCAGGTAAAAGTAGTTGACCACCAAGTCACTGACGGTTATCAGGGCAACCGTGACGGCAGGGAGTTCGATCCCGAAACCGACGAAAATTTCCTTGAACTTGGGAATAATGAAATACATGATGAAACCGACGATCCCGCCCGCGACCGTGAGCACGGAGACCGGGTAAATCATGGCCCCCTGGACCTTGCGTTTCAGGCTCTGGGATTTTTCCTTGAACTCGGCCAGTCGCTGAAGAATGACTTCGAGGGCCCCCCCGGCTTCACCGGCCTTCACCATGTTGCAGTAGAGGTTATCGAAGGCCTTGGGCTGGCGCGTCATCGCTTCAGACAGGGTATTCCCCGACTCCACGTCGTCAATCACACCAATCAGGGAGTTCTTCAAGGGGCCGGGCTTGGCTTGGCTTTCCAGAATTCTGAGCGAGCGCAAAATCGGCAGACCGGCATCCTGCAGCGTGGAGAGCTGTCGAGTGAACGTACAGAGGGTTTTGGATTTCACTTTGCCGAGCGAGAAAGACCGCTTCTTTCCCTGCTGATCGGTCTTGGCGGTGACCTTCTGCTTTTCCTTTTTTTTCTTGCTGCTCTTTTCCTGAATCTTCGTGACAAAAAATCCCTTTTCGCGGATTTTCTGCTGGGCTTCCTGTTCGGACGCCGCCTCGATATGGTCCTTCACTTCCAGGCCGGTATTGTCCATCGCCTCGTAGACAAAAGTTGGCATTGCTCCACTCCCTCTCGATTCCTGGTTTCAGGCCGCGGAAACTTAATTTACCATCCGAGGAAAATTGTTCGAAACTCGATTCACTCACCCGACGCGGGCAGGTATCACTCCAGATCTTCCATGACGGTTTCCCGCACCACCTCGTCGATGGTGGTAATCCCGTCGAAAATTAATTTCAGGCCCGATTCCCGCAGGGTGGTCATCCCCTGGGCTCGTGCCAGGTTTCGCATTTCATCGACCGACGAATTGCTGGAAATCAGATCGCGGATTTCATCGTCGACGGTCATCAGTTCATACAACCCGGTGCGGCCCTTGTAGCCGCTGTTGTTACACCGCTGGCAACCTCGGCCATAATAAAACTTGTATTGCCGCGCGGTCTGGATGGGAAGTTGCAGTTCCATCAGCAACTCGTCGCTCGGCTCGAATTCCGAGCGGCATTCCGTGCAGATTTTGCGTACCAGGCGTTGCGCCAGAATCCCTTCCACGGTCGCGGTGATCAGGAAGGGCTGGACCCCCATGTCCCGCAACCGGGTAATCGCCGAGGGGGCATCGTTGGTGTGCAGCGTGCTGAACACCAGGTGGCCGGTCAAGGCGGACTGAATCGCGATTTCCGCGGTTTCGTAGTCGCGAATTTCCCCCACCAGAATCTTGTCGGGATCGTGCCGCAAAATTGCCCGCAGCACGTTCGCGAAGGTGACATCGATATCCGCGTTCACGGGGACCTGAATCAAGCCGTCGATTTCGTATTCAATCGGGTCCTCGGTGGTGATCACCTTGGTCTCGATATCGTTCAGTTCATTCAAGGCGGAATAGAGGGTGGTGGTTTTTCCGGAACCGGTCGGCCCGGTTACCAGCACAATTCCGTTGGGTAACTTCAGCATGCGGCGGAAACGGGAAAGCGTGTTGGCATCCATGCCGATCTTATTCAGATCCAACTGGATCACGGTCCGGTCCAGCACCCGCATAACCACCGATTCGCCGTTGATCGTGGGGAGTACGGAGACCCGTAAGTCGACGGGGTTTCCCCCCACGTTCAATTCAATCCGTCCGTCTTGCGGCAGGCGCCGCTCCGCGATATCCAGTTCCGACATCACCTTGATGCGCGTGGTAATGGCATTTGCCAGATGGCGCGGAGGGGGCACCATTTCGTACAACACGCCGTCCGCTTTCACCCGGACCTTGAATTCATCCTCGAACGGCTCGAAGTGAATGTCGCTGGCCTGATCCTTGATCGCCAGCAGCAGAATCATGTTCAGGAGTTTGCGAATGGGAGCCGCATCGGACATTTCCTCGATATTACCGAGACTGATGCCGCGTACCCGCTCTTCATCCGGACCATCCTTTTCCAACATGCCGATGACATCTTCGATACTGTCTTCGTGACCGGCATACACCCGCGCGATGGCCGCTTCGACATCGGTCGGCGAGGAGACTGCCCCCCGCACATCGACTCCCAGAAAGTTTCGCAGGTCGTCCAGGGCCGCCACATTGCCGGGATTGGCCATGGCGACGGTTAAGACGCCCTCCTTGTGGGAAATCGGCACAATTTTATAAACCGTGGCCATCGTTTCGGGCACCATCTCCAGCACCTTGGGTGGGATATTGGTTTCCGCCAGATTGACGACCGGCATGCCGTGCTGCTCGGCCAGGGCTTCCGTCACCTGAGGCCCCGTGACAAACCCCATGCGAATCGCCACCTGCCCAATCAGTTCGCCGGGACTCTGCTTCTGTTCTTCGATTACGTCCCAGAGCTGATCCTCGGACATGTATCCGAGGTCGACCAGCACCTGTCCCAGCTTGCGCCTTGCCATCACTCAGCCAATCTCTGTAATTGTCTCGAACAGCCCCGCATGCCCCCTGCATGCCGGGACTCCCCCGTTCCAACCGGCCCGATTTTAGAAATCGTCGTCCTCGTCTCCTTCTTCGTCCTCTTCCTCCAGCAAGCCCTTCTTGGCCATGGCGATCTTTGCCTTGAGTTCGCCCGGATTATTCGATTTGACGACCACGTCATCCTCCTCGCACAACCCCGTCTTCCACAGGTTGAACAGGGCATCGTCCAGCAGTTGCATGCCGAACTTGCGTCCCGTCTGAATGCTCGAATTGATACGGTAGGTCTTGGCTTCGCGAATCAGGTTAGCAATGGCGGGTGTCACCACCAGCAGTTCATAGGCAGCCACCAGCCCCTTGGGCTTTTTCGGCAACAGCGCCTGGCTCAAGATACCGATGATGGCCACCGACAACTGGGTGCGAATCTGTTCCTGCTGATTCGTGGGGAACACGTCGATAATTCGGTCGACCGTCCCCTGGGCACCGGTCGTATGCAAGGTACCGAACACCACGTGCCCGGTTTCGGCAGCGGTAATGGCGGAGGAAATGGTATCCAGGTCGCGCATTTCACCGACCAGAATCACATCGGGATCCATACGCAAGGCACGCCGCAACGCCTCGGGAAAGTCGGGCACGTCCACGCCGATCTCGCGCTGGTTAATCGTGCATTTTTTGTGCTGATGATAATACTCGATCGGGTCTTCCAGCGTGATGATATGATGATCGACGGTATCATTCATATAGTTGATCATGCTGGCCAGGCTGGTCGTTTTGCCGGACCCCGTCGGACCAGTCACCAGAAACAACCCGCGAGGCCGCTTGATCAGGTCGGCAATCACGGGAGGCAACCCGAGTTGTTCGAAAGTCAGAAACTCGTTCGGAACACGCCGCAATACCATGCCGATTTGCCCGCGCTGCTTGAACACGGCGACACGAAAACGAGCCTTGTCCCCGAACGCGAAACCAAAGTCGGTCCCCCCCATTTCCTGGAGTTCCTGCTGATTCCGTTCGGGGGTGATACTCTTCATCAACGCGACGGTATCCTCCGGCTCCAGCGATTTCGTGTCGAGCCGGATCATGCGTCCCCCCGACCGGACGACCGGAGGTTGCCCCGTGGTGATGTGCAAATCGCTGACACGCTCTTTCACAACAGTGTCCAGCAACTTGTCAATCTGAATCGTGGCCATGGATGCCTTTCAAGACTGCGATCGGTTTTTCAATGCCATGTGTTATGCAGGACTGCGATGTATTTCATATGAAGGGAAAGTGAAGAATTGCGGAATCCTGAAACCTGTCGCCAGATTTCCACTCTTCGCCACCAAGACATGACTCACAACATCCACCCTCGCGCCGCTCCCGGAATCGGGATTCATAAGACATAAGCGTGCGAACATTTATTTCAGATGCCGAATTATTCGTAGCGTTTGCGCCACACTCCAGAAAAATTAGTAAAAATAACAATTACAGGCCACTCAACCACGCAAGCACAAAATCCCCTGTTCCGCATTGCCTCAACCATCACGGCTCCACTCCGGAAAATTCCTCAGCAAGACGAACCAGGATACCGGCATGCCCTCGCTTGCCCTGCCGACCTTCTGCCGATGCAGCTTGCACTTCACGGCCCACACGACCTGCCCGAGCCCGACCTGCCGCAACACTGCCGACCACTTGCCCGTAATTTTCGACGGACCGAGACGGCGCGGCAAACGCGAGCCAGGCAGATGCCTTCAATGCCCTCCGCTTTTCAACTTGAAGGCTTCCATCAATGTCGTAACTCCTTGCATGGCCTTATCTACCGAATCCTCAACCAGTGTTTTCATGCCGAACAGCCGGGCCTGCCGGCGGATATTCTGCGTCGGCTCGCTGTGGAACGCCATCTCCCGCAACGTCGCATTCATCATCATCAATTCGAAGACAGCCTTCCGCCCACGATAGCCCGTATGCTGACAATGATTACACCCCTTCCCTTTCAGGAAATTGGCCGACGCCACCTGATCGGAAGTCAACCCAAACTCCTCCAGTTCGGAAGGCTCGGGAGTGTACGGATGCTTACATTTTGGACAGACAACGCGCACGAGGCGTTGCGCCATTGCCGCCATAATACTCGAAGCGACAAGGAATGGCTGCACCCCCATGTCGATCAAACGTGTAATAGATCCGGGCGCATCGTTCGTATGCAGAGTACTGAAAACCAAGTGTCCTGTCAAAGAAGCCTGGATGGCCATCTCGCCTGTCTCGGTATCTCGAATCTCTCCCACGAGAATGATATTGGGAGCCTGCCGCAACATCGCCCGGATAATCCGTGCGAAGGTCATGCCGATGTTATGCTTCACCTCGACCTGATTAATGCCAGGCAAGTAATACTCGACTGGATCCTCGGCGGTGATAATCTTGCGATCCGGGCGGTTCAGCTCACCCAGGGCACTATAAAGCGTGGTCGTTTTGCCACTCCCGGTCGGCCCCGTCACCAGAAAAATTCCATTCGGTCGCCGGATGATTTTCTGAAAATTTTTGTAATTCTGTTCACTAAACCCCAGATTGCGAATCCCGACTTTAATATTGTCTCGATCCAGAATGCGGAGCACCAGCGCCTGGCCGTAGTGCGTGGGGAGAATACTGACTCGCAAATCGAAATCGCGACCGTTGATGCGTGTCTTGATACGACCGTCCTGTGGGCGCCGCCGTTCCGAAATATCGATGCTCCCCATGATCTTCAAGCGGGAACTGAGTGCGGACAGCAGACGCTTGGGAGGACTGTCCCGCTCGACCAGCACGCCATCGATACGGTAGCGAATCCGAACGCGATCCTCGAACGGCTCGATGTGAATATCTGAGGCGCGCATGTTCACAGCTTCGGAGATAATCAGATTCACCAATTTGACGATCGGTGAACTTTCGTCCGCATCCGCCTCCGCCTCGGCTCCCGCCAGCTCGGTTTCCGTGAAATCGATCGCCGTTTCCGTGAATTCCGCAATGATGGAATCCACGGATTCGTTCTGGTGCTGACCATAATGGGCGTTGATGGCAGCCTGAATGGCCTCGGTGGGAGCCACGACAACCTGCACGTCGCGATTGAGAATAAAGCGGAGTTTATCGAGCACTTCAAGATTCATCGGGTCGTTTAACGCCACGACCAGGGAATCGCCACGCATTTCGACGGGAAACACCACGTTTTCCCGGGCAACGGATTCGGGAACCTGCTCGATGACACTCGCGTCGACTTCGATGGCTTTCAGATCGACCATTTCATAGCCGAGGGCAGCCGTCTGGTACTGCCGCAACACGTCACTGGTCACGTATCCCAGTTCCACGAGGATGGCTTCTACTTTTTTCGCTTTTTTACGAGCAATTGCCTCCGCTTCCTGTAGTTGATCGGCACCAATGTGTCCATCTTTCACCAGTTTTGCGTGCCATTTCGCCATGAATTGATCCTTTGAAGCCTACCCGATGCCCGTTGCGCGAACTTGAAACAAATCCTGTGGAGAAATCCCGGGAACGCCGCTCGACAATACGGAATCACGTCCGGTGCCGGACTTGCACGGAGGAAACCAACCGGATTCCCCCAGAAAAATTCCGACAAATGGCACCGAAGAATTCGGTGAGTACTGATTTCGCGAATGCGGGTTACCGAACAACCTGAAACTCCCAGACAGGCCGTGATTATCCAGGATTCACAAGCTTGCCCGAGTTCAAACATCATCGCCAGTTGATCACGGAATTGCAACGGACTTCTCAAATGCCGAATTTTCTGTATGATGACACAACACGGGGCCGTAGCTCAGCTGGGAGAGCGTCGCGTTCGCAATGCGAAGGTCGTGGGTTCGAATCCCATCGGCTCCACTATTTTGTATTCCCATCTCTTTCTCGCCTCCCCATTGAGGCAGGGAATCAGTCGCGGTCGCCGCTCTGCCAGCCCGAGGGTGGAGCTTCCGTTGAATTCGACGTTGCGGTATCCGGGTCATCCGGCCTGCATTTCCGCCCGAAAAACCTTCCCCGCAATCATCATTGAAGATTGAATCCGGAATGTGCAACAATCGGGGCAACGATACCCGGTGTTTCGCTTTTCCAGATTGATCGGCTTCACCATGCCTACCATAGTTGATCTGACCGTAGACGACTTGCGTTTTCCGACATCACGCGAACTGGACGGCTCGGATGCCATGAACGAGGCGCCGGATTATTCCGCGGCGTATGTCACGCTGCACACCGATGAATCTCACCTGGAAGGACACGGCTTGACCTTCACCATCGGCCGGGGGAACGAAATCTGCGTCGCCGCGGTTCGCGCATTGAAACCGCTGGTGGTCGGATTAAGTCTGGCGGAAATCGCCGGTGACATGCGAGGATTCTGGCGGCGGATGACAGGGGATAGCCAGCTGCGCTGGATCGGTCCGGAAAAGGGAGCCATCCATCTGGCAACGGCTGCCGTGGTGAATGCCACCTGGGACCTGTGGGCCAAGTCGGAAGGCAAGCCGGTCTGGCGGTTGGTTGCCGACATGACTCCCGAACAGTTGATTGGGTGCATAGACTTTCGCTACCTGACCGACGTATTGACCGAACAGGAGGCGTTGGAAATGGTCCGCCAACGGGACGCGACGAAGTCGGCCCGAATCGCCGAAATGGAACGCGAGGGGTACCCCGCCTACACCACATCGGCAGGCTGGCTCGGCTATTCCGACGACAAGTTGCGCGACTTGTGTCGTCAACGACTGGCGGAAGGCTGGGATGTGTTCAAGATCAAAGTCGGCCGTGACCTGGAGGATGACCGCCGTCGCTGCCGAATCATTCGCGAGGAAATCGGCCCGCATCGTCGCCTGCTGACCGATGCGAACCAGGTCTGGGACGTGCCCGGTGCCATTGCCTGGATGCGGTCGCTGGCGGAATTCGACCCCTGGATGATCGAGGAGCCGACCAGTCCCGACGACGTCCTGGGATATGCAAAAATTGCCCGGGCCCTGGCTCCGATCCGCGTGGCGGGGGGCGAGCATTGCGCCAATCGCGTGATGTTCAAGCAGTTCCTGGAATCGGGGGGGATGCAGGTCTGCCAGATCGATGCCTGCCGGCTGGGGGGAGTCAACGAGGTCCTTGCAGTCCTGTTGCTGGCCGCAAAATTCGACGTGCCCGTCTGCCCGCACGCGGGGGGCGTGGGGCTTTGCGAATACGTTCAGCACCTCTCTCTGATCGACTATATCCGGATCTCTGGTAAACTGGAGGATCGCCTGGCAGAACACGCGGGGACTTGCCACGAACATTTCGTCAACCCCATTGCCATCCGTGGCGGACGATACTTGGTTCCCGAGGCACCGGGCTACAGCATCACGATGCGGGCCTCGTCAATCGAACAGGCGCGCTTTCCCGAGGGAAGCTACTGGAACTGATTACACAAGGGGCGATATTTGAATCAGCCCTGAATGCACAACGGCGCAGGTGAAACACATCGCACCGAAGCCTGCATTCAGCGCCTTCCGTCAAACGCAAGGGAATTCCATCATGCGATTGGGAATAATCAGCGATACCCATGGCAACACCTATCACACGCACCGCGCGGTGGAAGAGTTCCGCAAAATTGACGTGGATGTCATCCTGCACTGCGGAGACGTGGGCTCCCCCGGGATCGTCTCCCAGTTTCAGGAATGGCCTACCCACTTCGTCGCGGGGAATTGCGATGACTGCATCCTGCTGGAGCAGGAAGTGCTTGCCGCCGAGCAACAATGGCATCATCTGTTTGGCGATTTTCAACTGTTCAACCGGCGAATTGCCCTGCTGCATAGCCATGTCATCGGCAAACTGGACCACTGTGCCCAATCCGGAGATTACGATCTGGTCTGCTACGGCCACACGCATCAACACGAAACCCATAGCGTGGGCAACACGACCATCGTCAATCCCGGCGCCATGCATCGAGCCGTGAAATACACCATCGCCCTGGTCAATCTCGCCACGATGCAAGTGGAACATTTCAAAGTGGAATGCTGAATCGCCAGCGCACGGCTTACCCTGCGAAGTATCCATTGCCCCGCGGCATGCTCAGCCAGACCCCGCCGGTTGTGGTACTGACAGCAGTTCGCGATACAACTTGGCGTACTCCTCCGAGACCGACTCCCACGTGGGGCATGCGGTCACTCGGACAAAGGCCCGTGCCGCGTATTGCGAACGCATCTCCTCATTTTCCAGCAAGCTGGCAACGGAACTCGCCAGTGCCGAAACGTCGCCCGGGGGGACGATTTCCGCCGAGACACCCGCTTCCAGCAGACCTCCAACTCCCTCCACCGCGGTGGTGACAATCGGCAGCCGCGCGGCCATCGCTTCCAGCACGACATTCGGCTGCCCCTCCCATAAGGAGGGGAAAACAAACAGATCCGCGGTCCGCATCAACTCGGGAATATCCTCGCGGCGACCCAGCAGGCGCACAACCCCCTCGAGATGCTCTTCTCGAATCCGCTGTTGCAGCGTCTGCCGCAAGGCCCCCTCGCCCGCCAGCAGCCAGCGCAAGCGGGGAAACGTGTCGCGTAATCGCCCCGCGACATCCAGCAGGGCATGCATTCCCTTTTGCGGATCCAGGCGACCGACACATAACGCCAGTTGATCGTCGTCGGAACAGCCCAGGGATTGTCGCGGCAGTGGAGTTGCCGTTTCGAACCGCGTCACCTCGATGCCATTGGGAATGACCAGCAGCTTGTCCGCGGAGAGTCGCGCGGTTTCCACCGAGAAACGGCGGACTTCCTCGCTGACGCACACCTGCCGCCGCACCAGGAATTCGGTCCAGCGATCGAGCCGATGATACCACTTCGAACGCCGCTCGGCGACACGTATTCCTCCCACCACGCAACGCACGCCGGCCAGACGTGCCGCCAGCCGTCCGAGCAGATTCGCATGGAACAAGAAAGTTTGCACCACGGCAGGCCGGAGGCGTTTGAATGCAGCCACCAGGCGAAACAGAATCCTCGCATCCCAGCGACTGGTCGCCCCCAGCGCGATAACGGGAATGCGCAGGCTTTCCAGTTCATCGGCCATTTCACCACGCGGGCCCAGGCAGATCACCGTGGGATCCCACTCCGCGCGTTCGAGTCGACCAGCAATCCGCGTCAGCGCCCGTTCCGCTCCCCCGGAATCGAGATCCGTGATGCAGAAAATCACTGGCACCGGAGTGGAAGGTTCGTCGGTCATGATCGCCGCATTTTCCAGAACAAATTCACGCGACACGGGAAAAAGCGAGCCGTGGCCAGACGAACATCCTCGACTCCTAACACTCCGCGACTGCTCACGTCTCCCCAAGGTTTCCAGACATAATGACAGCGGATATCATGACTGTCCACGATGCCAGATTTTTCCCGCTTCGATTTTCCTTTGAAATCACTCGATCCCATGAAAACACCAACTCCGCTGATTTTGCTTTCCCTGGTGGCCGCTATAACCAGTTCGCCCGCGACCCGTGCCGAGGAACCGGAATACAAAAAGATGCCCTGGCATCTGGTGGACTTGTGGTGGAAGTGGGACGCTTCCTCCGCGGTCCCTTTCGAACGGTATGATATCGATGTCTCCCTGTCATCCGACGTTGCCGATGATGTTCGATTGTACGTGGCCCCGATCGGCCTGGGCCATTTGAACGACACTCCGTTCTACGGTGGCATACAGACGCGTTCGGACGGAAACAGCCAGGCCGACCCGAAACTCCGCGAAATTGGCCGGGGCCTGCTGATGTCGATGTGGGGAGAACGGCGACTCGAAGCGATTCGCCCCGCGCAAGGGGGCCTGTTTCAGTCCTCCGGGCACGAGGGGGATTTCGTCAGCATCCGCCGCCCCTATCCCTGGACCGCCGGCAAGTACACCTATTCCCTGATCAAGATGGATACTGAACGCCGCTACGATCAAGACTACACCTGGGTCGCCGCCCTGCTCTACAGCCACCAGCGCGATGAAAACATTTTTATCGGCGCGCTTCGGTTTCCTGGAAAAACTCTGGAACTGAAAAACAGCATTGCCAGTTTCGTGGAAATCTACGGCCCACGCAGGCCTGTCGAGGAGATTCCGGAACTCGTGGTCACGTTCGGTAATTTGCGTCTCAACCACCTGCCCGTCCCATTGATCAGTTGCGATGCCATCTATCCCCAAGGCGTCCCCGACTACGCCGAGGCTCGCAACGAGAACGGCACCATCACCATTCAAGTCGGAAAACCCATCGAAAACCGCACGCAACGCCAGGTCCGCTTGATCGAGCAACAGAAGCCGAGTGACACCGGGCAGTAACACCCCACCCGCTCACCAGAAGGAACTTTATCCATGATTGACTTTCAGTACCTGCAAACGGGTCTGTTCGGACTAGCCAATGCACACCGGGCAGGCACCATGGCCGGGCATCTGGGTGCAGCCGTCCTGGCAGGTTACTTTTTCGGGGAAGACCAGAGCGAGCTTCCCGATGAGGTCTATCGCGGAATCGAGGGGGAGATAAAACGGATCCTCGCCGGGGAAGAGGCGATCTGGTGGAATACGCAGCAAGCGGGTATCACACCTGCCGACCTGTTCAAGCCCCTGCCGGACGAACCTCCGCAGCCGGATCTGATTGAATCCCTGGCCACCGCCCTTCAAAAAAACGTGGCGGAGACAAGGCAATCCGGCCACAACATCATCTTTGCTGCCATCGCGATTCGAGCACTTAAAGACCATTCCGAATACGCAACGCCACGGATTGTGGGAGGAATCCGAAAACTGATCGAGGGCTTCGACAAGGCACATGCAGGACGGGGCTATTTCGGAAAGCAGACAGGTTGGCTGAATGGAACTCAAATCAAGTTGCCCCCCGACACCATGTTGCCGGCCTACGTTTCGATACACGACATGGTGGAAACGACCCTGGAAGAATTCATATCCACCGCAGCCGTCAGAAAACAAGGATTTGGCGGACTCTGGCATCTCATCAATCATGCGGCTGCCATCACGGAGCTCAATCGCTACGGATACAAGGAACTGGCACTCCGCGCCTTGCCTGCCCATCGCTACCACCTGCAACTTTGGCGTTCCCTGCCCGACGTGGAATCCGAACTGGGCCCGGTGCTGAAAGCCACACAGGCCCCGCGCGTCGCCGCATACTGGAAAGGCATGTTAAAACGCGACGAAGCCCGGTTGACTCACCGCATCAAAACCCTGTACGGCTATTATGTGCTCAAGCGGTTTATCGAGCGCGAAGACTTGAAAAACAGGGCCGATCAGGCATTTCTGTATCTGATGGATTGATCTTCGCGCGAGGCGTGTAAAGCAATCCAGAGGAAACGCGAGGGTGCTCCCGACGCAAGCAACTCAACTCCGAGCGGACGCCGCCAGCCGGGGTTGATTCAAGAATCAGTCGAAGGCGCCATCAAACGAAGACTTTAGCCCGCTTCGGTTAAATGAAACGCGTTCTAGTGAGAGCCGGTAAGGCAACAGGCCACACGGACGCGGGATCTTGCATGGCACTCGCTCGTCATACAGTCCACTTACGTTGAGCACGACACGCTCTGAGCGACGTATGCGTGGTCCATTTCCTGCAGTCGCGGCAAGTTCGTCGACGTCTGCATCCAAATTTTATGGACCGAGTGAGAAATCCATGCAAATTCTGCGGCGGTCGCATCGGTTGGGAACGATGCATTCCACGAGAACTGGGCGAACTCCCGGAGGTTTTCCACGACACCCATAACCCCTTGCCTTGCAATACGATACGACACCCCCGCAAACAGCCAGTGCGTTGTGTCATGGGGAGGGATCCATTACAATGGTCTCTGACAATTTTAAGACGGGAAAGAGCGAGCCGAAATGCTGAACGCAAATTGAGCGGGCGGTTCGGTTTTGCTGGATTTCCCTGGATTACGGGAAGTCTTTCCCGTGGATTTTCTCAGGAGTGATCAGGTTGGCCGACGGATTTGACGACGCACAGCAGGAACCCAAACAACCCCTTTCCGCCCCCGGAGACGATCGCATACGGCAGCTCGACATTCAGGACGAGATGCGGAACAGCTACCTGACGTATGCGATGAGTGTCATCATCAGCCGGGCCTTGCCCGATGTCCGCGATGGACTCAAACCCTCTCAGCGACGCATTCTGGTGGCCATGAACGACCTGAATCTCGGTCCAAGCGGCAGCCGCACCAAGTGCTCGAAAATCACCGGCGAAACGATGGGTAACTATCACCCGCACGGCGACCAGGCAATTTATCCGACACTGGTCCGCATGGCCCAGGACTGGGTGATGCGGGAAACGCTGATCGACAAGCAAGGCAACTTCGGTTCGCTGGCCGGTCTCCCCCCGGCAGCCCACCGATACACCGAAGCCCGCTTGTCGCAAGTGGCAGCGGACATGCTGGCGGACATCCGCAGTGAAACGGTCGATTTCATTCCGACCTACGATCAGCTCCGGCTCGAACCGACGGTGCTCCCCTCGCGATTTCCGAATCTGCTGGTGAATGGTTCCAGCGGGATTGCCGTGGGGATGGCGACCAGTATTCCGCCGCACAATCTGAACGAAGTCGCCGAAGCGGTGAAACTGCTCATCGACGAGCCAGACTGCGGGATCGACGATCTTCTGGCAGTGATGCCCGGCCCCGATTTTCCGACCGGCGGCATCATCTGCGGTCGCTACGGGATCCGTCAGGGATACATGACGGGGCGTTCCACCATCACGTTGCGTGCCAAAACACACTTTGAAACCGAGAAGAATTCCGATGTGATTGTGGTGACGGAAATTCCGTACATGGAAACCCGCGACCGCATTCGCGAAAAGCTGGAAGCCCTCGTCAAGGATGAACGCGTCAAGGGGATCGCCCGAGTGGTCGACCTGACGGATCGGAAAATCCCGAACTGGCAGGTCCACCTGCAGATTGTATTGAAGCGGGATGCGGATAAGGAGGTGGTACTGAACCAGCTTTACAAGTATTCGCCCCTGCAAACGACCATCAGCGTAATTCTGCTGGCACTGGTGGGGAACCGCCCGCAGTTGCTGTCGATCAAGGATATGCTGCTGGAATTCGTGCGTCACCGCGTCACGGTAATTCGGCGACGCACGGAATTCGAACTGGCGGAAGCGCGGAAGCGAAAACACACCGTCGAAGGGATGTTGATTGCCCAGTTGGATATCGACCAGGTGATCTCCACAATTCGCAATTCCCCCTCGCGTTCCGAAGCCAAGAATCGCTTGCGCGAGATCAAGGTCCCCGCGGAGATGATTGCCCGGGCATTGGGGGACAAGGGCTTCCAGGAATTCCAGCGCGAACAGGGCGTGCAGACCGATTATTCGTTGTCGCTCAATCAGGCCGAAGCCATTGTGTCGATGCAGCTTGGCTCCCTGGCAAACCTGGAACGGGAAAAACTGAGCGACGAACACCGCAAGTTGCTCGAGGAAATCGATGCCTGCCTGGCCTTGCTGGCCGACGAAGCCCACATCCGAGCCGCCGTCCGCGCGGAAATGGAGGATCTGCAACGGAAGTATCCCGGCAAGCGGCGTTCGGAAATCAGCGAGGAAGAACTGACCGACGTCGACAAGGAGGAATTGATCGCCGAGGCCCCGATGGTCGTCACGCTCACTCAGCGGGGTTATATCAAGCGGACCGAACTGACCGCCTACAAGGCCCAGAATCGCGGTGGCAAGGGGATTACCGGGGCAAAGCTCGACGAAGAAGATCCCATCCGCCACATGTTTGTGGCCAGCACGCATGCCTATCTGCTGTTTTTCACAAATCTGGGCAAGGTGTACTGGCAAAAGGTGTACGACCTGCCGCTGCAAAACCGGACCGCAAAGGGACGCGCCCTGGTCAACCTGCTCTCGCTGTCGGAGGGAGAAGAAGTTGCCAACTGCATCGCTGTTCGCGAGTTTGACGACGACCACTTCCTGATGATGTCGACCCGCGCGGGAATCGTGAAAAAAACCGCGCTGACCGCCTACAGCCGCCCCCTCAAGGGAGGCATTATTGCCATCAAGCTGGACGAAGGAGACCAGTTGATCGACGTCGTCCAGGTCGGCCCCGGCGACGACGTAGTCATCTCGACAGCCAAGGGGATGTCGATTCGCTTCCACCACGAAGATGCCCGGGCCATGGGACGCAACACACGAGGCGTCAAGGGGATTTCTCTCTCCAAGGATGACTGCGTGGTGGGTATGGTTGTCGCCGATGAAAGCCTCTGCCTGTTGACCGTCTGTGAAAACGGGTACGGAAAACGAACCCCCTTCGGCCTGGCGGAACTGGCCGACCTGGAAACGGCTGGCGCCCCCGCCCCCAGCGACGGGCCAACACCAGCCGACGAGGATGGCGACGAAGTGGAAGCGATTACCGAAGAAACCGAAGCGGAAATCACCGAGGATGACCAGGATACCCGCAGCAACATGCGTTACCGTCGGCAACGCCGCGGAGGCAAGGGATTGCGCGATATCCGGACCAGCGAACGCAACGGACGCGCCATTGATGTGCTGGCCGTTGCCGATGACGATGATGTCTTGATCATCAGCAGCGGCGGAAAGATTCAACGTATCCGGGCCGCCGACATCAGTCAGGTGGGACGCAATACCCAGGGAGTTCGCATCATGCGGCTTTCCGAAGGGGATCACCTGGCAGGTCTGGCCCGCATCCCGGCGGAAATCAACGAACGCGAAGCCTCCAGTCCGGCAACATCGGATTCCGACGAGGCTTGACCCTGCTTCCCCCCCTGTCGACAGATGAATCCGGGGCTGGGAATTCCAGCCTCGGTTCTGTCCCCCCCGGCGGACGAATACGTACCAGCCTCAGCTTGTTTTCCGCCTGGAACAGACAGACCCCGCCGGCTAAGTAAATCCAGGCAAGATACGCTCTTTGCGCACGCAAAGTTCCTCTTGGCGATTTGCCTGGCATTCGATACGCTCCCCGCCGTTGTAGGAAATACGGTATCGGAACGGGAACTTAGAACGGGATGGACTCGAACCTCGCGTGGCGAATTGCCTGTCTGATGGTGCTGAGCAGCCTGCTGTTAAGCGGGTGCGTCAGTCGTCGGCTGACAATACGCACCAACCCGCCGGGGGCCTTGGTGAAACTGAATGGCAAACGACTCGGTTTTTCGCCCGTTTCGACCGATTTCACCTATTACGGAACCTATGAAATCGAGTTGATCAAGGATGGGTACGAAACGGAAACCATTTTGCAGACGATTTCTCCCCCCTGGTATCAGCGTTTTCCTGTGGATTTTCTGTCCGACAACCTGTCTCCCTTTCAGGTGACCAACCGGCACGAATACACCTGGCCGTTGCGTCCCAAGAACATTCTCCCCACCGATGACCTGCTGAACCGGGCCAATCAACTGCGAACGGACGCGTTGATCGGTCCCTGATTCCCTTCCCCTGGCTTCCGATCCGAGGCGAGCCCCCCATGGCAGCATTTCGCGAACATGTGACCGTCAGTGGCATCCTCGGCGTGGGTTACGGAGTGACGGCGCATATCGCGTACGGGTTTTCGCCGACGGAATCGGCACTGGCCGGCTTTCTGACCGCCTTTGGGGGAATGCTGCCGGACCTGGATTCGAAAACGTCTCGCCCTGTCCGGGAGTTGTTCGGCATTCTGGGAGCGGTGGGCCCTCTGCTGATCCTGGGAGAAGTGCTGCGGGCGCTACACCTGCCCAACACGCGGGAAGCGGCGGCATTGACCTTCATCGCCCTCTATTTACTGATTCGTTTTGGCGGATCCTGGCTAATCGGCAAGGTGGCGGTACATCGCGGTATGTTTCACAGCATTCCGGCCGCACTAATTGCCGGGCAGATTGCCTTTCTGACGCATGGCGATTCCGACGTCGGAACCAAATGGTTGATCGCACTGGGCATCATGGTGGGCTTCCTGTCGCATCTGATTCTCGACGAAGCCTACAGCGTGCAATGGACGGGGATTCGTTTCAAGCTGAAAAAATCCGCAGGCAGCGCCTTGAAGTTCGCCAGCCAGGACCCCACCGCCACCACGGTCACGTACGGACTTCTCGTCACGCTCGGATATATCGTCGCCGGCAATATATTGCTGGACCTGCAAGAGAAACAGACCGTAGAAATGGCCCCGGTGGAACTGCACCAAACCGCCGAGTTTCCCGACGATCTCGGCGACCAGATCCTCCGCTAAACCGCACTCCCCACAGAGCCACACGAGCGGTGCGGCACAACCCCGCAATTCTCATCGCGGGCGAGCTTCCGCTGGAAAGCTCCGTGAATCCGTGGTGAATTCCCAAGGCAAATGCACGGTGAATGCGGTTTTCCCACCAGCGATAAATCGGGATTCCAACGACGACGAACGAGCCGCACCCACCGGGCAGCGGGCTACGTTTGGGATTATTCATGCATATAGAATTCCACTCCTGTGGACCAAGCATCGGAAGTATGTGTGCGCGTTGTTGCGCACGCGTGGCCCGCTTCCTGACGGGCGCGGCTAGTTTTCCGGACTTTCGTACCTGGGCAAATACAGACCAGGCAGGCTTATTGAAACACCGAATTGCGTATGCTGTCCCAAGTCCACCACATGACATAAATGCCCGAGACCACGGTGTAGCAGAAGAAGACGCTCAGCATGGTCCCGATAAGTTTCCCAGCCTGGGCATCCTCGGGATCGATCGATTCACACGGTTGGGACAGAGAAGGCAGATTCATGAATTTTCTCTCTGAGAGCAAAGTGGCCTGGATGCGGATCCCTATCAGGCTGTCAACAATTCCAGCAGCAGATTGTCGTGCGGGAACGGGTGCCCCTTGTGTTGCCGATATCCTTCGCCGTAGGCACAACCAATTTCCTGACCGCGGGCGGCGCTCCAGCGCCGACAGCTGTCGAGATATTCATCCATGCCATGAATCGCTCGTAACCACTCCCGTTGACTGGCATGGCACGCCAGCATCCTCAGTTTCAGTTCCATCTCGCTGGAGATATCGATAATGAATTCGGGAGGGGTCGGAGCCCCAAAATAATCGGTCCCCTCGACGGGATCGACGTAGTACAAATGGGGAATGTGATCCAGCGGGGGGGCGGGATCGGTCTGATGCGTGCGATAATTGGGAACGGTAGCACCGAAGCAGGCATCGCGGACCAGTTGACTGGTCGCCTCGTGATCGCAGTGGTAATCCTGGGGCGGGGCGGTGATCACTATGGCGGGGCGCGCCTTGCGGATGATTTCCGTCACGCGGCGGCGGGCTTCGTCGCTATTGAAGATCGCCAGATCGCCAAATTCCGCACAAATGTATTCCGCTGCCAGCAGATCGGCGGACGCGCGTGCCTCGCCCCGTCGCACCGCTGCGATTTCCTTGCGAGACAACTCCATGCTGCCCAAGTCGCCGGGGGTCATGGTGCAGCAGACAATCGCATGCCCCCGTTGTTTAAGCAGGGATAACGTTCCCGCGCATTGCAGTTCAATATCGTCGGGATGAGCGTGTATGGCCAGAATCCTTGGGGACTGTTCGGACATCAAAATGCACTCCGCTAAGTTTCAGCAAATGCTTATCGAAGAAAACGAATGGTAAAGGGATACCGGAACAATCGCCCTTCACTGGCACGAATCGCCGCGATGATCACGCAGACGATCACAATGGATTCCAACACGTAGTTCGCAAACCATGACAAACCGACAAGCCACAGCAACGTACCCAGCACTAGATGATACAACACAATCGAAATTTGAAAATTAAGCGATTCGCGACCGTGCCTGTCCACAAACGCGGACGAATCCCGCTTCCCCAGCCAGATCGCCAGCGGAATCAGGATCGTCCAAATCACGGGCAGGATCCGCAACAACGCCAACGCATGGCACAGCATCGCCCATATTTTCTCTTCCCTGGTCACAACCATCGCTGCCTCGATTACCCGCAATTGGCATTGTACCATAAGCCGAGGATTTTCCAAAACGTGGGCAAACCACGCGATCACAATTCCAACGAATCGGAAGGCGTTCCCATGCCTGGTCACTCTACACATGATACCAGAAAAATTACCGGACGGCGCGAACTGCATTTCGCTACCCTGGAAGACCTGCGACAGGATGCCGAGCAACTGGCGGGCAAGGAAACCCGGGTACTGGGAAACTGGTCGCAGGGACAGATTTACCAGCACATTGCCAAGGCCCTGCACCTTTCCATCGACGGCATCGATTTCCGACCACCTCTCTGGATGCGACTGTTGGTTCCCCTGGTGAGATCCTCCATGTTACGCAAGACACCCAAGCCGGGCTTCCAGCTTCCCAAAACCCTGGAAGCAAAATTCCTGCCTGACGAACACGTCACCACCGAGGCCGGCCTGGCCGATCTGATTGCGGCCATTGAACGCTGCCAGTCGACTCCCGACCGGGCCACGCATTTCCTGTTTGGCAAACTGACGACGGAAGAGACCAATCAATTCCAACTCCGCCACGCGGAACTCCACCTGAGCTTTATTCTCCCCGTGGAATAACCTTCAGAACACCAGCATGGCATCCCCATAGCTGTAGAACCGATACCGTTCGGTCTTGGCCAACTCGTATGTTCGCATCATGGGGTCATGCCCCATGAAGGCGGCCAGCAGAACAAGCAGCGTCGATTTCGGCAGGTGATAATTCGTGACGAGGCCATCCACGACCCGAAACGGAAACCCCGGGCGAATGAACAAATTCGATTCTCCCTCCCAGGGACGCAATTCACCCGATTGCGCCGCGGTTTCCAGCGTGCGCACCGACGTGGTGCCGATGGCGATCACACGCCCCCCCGCCCGTTTTGCACGCCGAATTGTCTCTACCGCCTCTGCGGAAACCTCGCACCACTCGGCATGCATTTGATGCTCGTCCAGATGCGCCACCGAGACGGGGCGAAACGTCCCCAGTCCCACATGCAGCGTGACCGTGGCAAGTTCGACACCGGCCTGCCGGCATGTTTCCAGCAGTTCTGGCGTGAAGTGCAGGCCAGCAGTGGGAGCCGCCACCGCGCCCGGCGTATCGGCAAACACCGTCTGATAGCGAGCCCGATCCGCCGGGTTGGCGTGCCCGTGCTGAATATAGGGTGGCAAGGGAACCGAGCCGAATTGTTCGAGCAGGTCCCACGTGGCGGAGGAGTCTACTCCAGCGACAACAGGCACAACCCGCCAGCGTCCCTGATCGTCCTTCTCCACGAGTTTCAAACGGAGCGATCCTGCCCGGTCGGGCTGCTGGATTTGCAGGATTTCCCCGGGCAGCAGGCGGCCTCGGGTCTGGCCAATAATTTGCCACTCCCCCGAAGCCAGCAACTTCAGGAACAGACCTTCCCATTTACCCCCTGTCCGTTCCCGCACCCCAAACAGCCGAGCCGGCACGACACGCGTCCGATTCAACACCAGGCAATCACCGGGACGCAGAAATTCCGGCAACTGAAAAAAACGGCGGTGCGCCACCGCGCCCGTGGACCGGTTGTAAACCAGCAGCCGGGACTGATCACGCGGCGTGACCGGAGCTTGCGCGATCAGTTCCTCCGGCAGTTCATAATCGTAGGCCGCAATCACGTTTAAATCGGAAAGCAACTCCGGGTGTTCCCCTGCCTGTTTTTGCTCCATCGCGCGGCCGCCTCATTTCAGGCCAAACTGGCGATACACGATGTCCGCGATCTCGCAGTCGTGCAGCAGGTCGCGGTCCACGACAGTGGAGTCCGAGGAGACAAGCAGGGTTTCCCGTTCGGGGGCATCGGCGGGGTAGCCATGCGAACCCCGGACGAGGGTGGCATCCAGGGGGGTCTGCCGACTCGGCATGTCGATGAACATTTCGCAGGGGTCGTACCCCGGTTTCCGATGAATATCGACCGTGCGGGCGAACGCCGGGGCCCGGGCATCATCCAGCCAGTAATAATAGGCAAACCAGGCTTCGGGACGGGAGAGGATCACGATCTCGCCGCTGCGCGGATGATCAAGCCCCAACTCGGCCCGGTCTGGCCCGACGAGCACGCGTTCGATCAGCGGGTCCGTCTTGAGCACGGCGGCCACTTGCGGAATCTGGCTGGCCTCGCGCACGAAGACATGCGCGAACTGATGGTCGGCCAAGGCCCAGGCGGGAGACTGGGCGAAGTCGATAATCTCGCCTTGTTCCGTCTCCCGCACGGTTAGCAAACCCGCCTCCCGCAGCAAACGGTTGGGGTACGAGACGGCACTGACAGGCGTGATCGCGTACTCTCCCGCGAACAGCCAAAGCACGTCCTCCAGGCCTGCCGCCCGGTACCCTGCGTCGAGTGATTGCAGTTCGAGATCCAACTCGGTCGTGGCCTGAATTGCCTGGGGACTGTCGGGCCCAAACTTTTGTGCCGCATAATCGAGGTGTGGTAAATAGATGAAGGAAAATCGCGGCGCATACTTTTCGGCTGCCAGATTCGCCGAGCGGACGATCCAGCGCGAGGATTCAATATTGGCCAACGGTCCCCAGAAATGCTTGAGGGGAAAATGCCCCAGGGCATCCCGCAGTTCGCCGTACAGTTCCAGCGGTTTTGTGTAACACCAGAGCGATTCCGAACCATCGGGATTGTGAATCGGCGCAAAGGTGCAGGCATAGTCCGAGGTGGTCCCCTTGGTCAGCAGCGGAAACCAGACAGCGGAAGTCAACGCGGGATCGTGAGCTTTCAAGCGATCCCAGATCCGGGGCGATTCGATCACTTCATTCCAGGCGGTCCACATTTCCACCTGTTGTTTTTCGCGCCAGTAAAAGCCGTTAGCAATCACGCCATGCTGATCGGGCCGCGTTCCCGTCGACAGCGTGATCTGCACTGGACAGGTGACACAGGGAAAACTCGGGATCAGGCGACAGGACGATCCCCGGCGGGCCATGTCCGCGAGAAAAGGCATTGTCGCCAAATCCCGAGAGCGCAAACCTGGCAAGGAAACAAGGACGACGTGGCGATTCGACATAAACATTCCGTTGGTAACCGGTGAAAACGCTTTCCCCAGCGGGAGGCATTCGCATTTGATCTGTTAGTCCGGATTTCCCGCCCGGGTCAATAATACAGGCTTGCTGACTTCGACGAACTAGCCGTGCCCGTCAGGCCGCGGGCCAAACTGGGGCTCGTTTTTTTACATTACATTGCCAGAATTGATGTTGTGTCCAAGGAGTGTTCCTCGGGGAACCGCCCGCGTGGCCCGCTTCCTGACGGGCGCGGCTAGTTTTCCAGGCATATTTTCGTGCCGGAACGGATCGCAATCGTGGCAGATAAACGGAGTGAGACAAATTTTCTTAAGCCGATGTAGCTGGAGCAGACGTCACCAAGAAATTTCGAACACGGGTGATTTGTGACCGTTCACCCCGAGCCTTGCGAAGAAACGGAGTCAGGTCCAGCGGGTCAATGCCTGACGCAACGTGGCCAGGTTTCGATGCGTCGCCAGCCAAGCGATCAACGTGTATTTGTCGAGTTGATGATCGATCATCCATTTCTGCAACGCGGGACAGATGGCATTCAGGAAGTAGTGTTTCCGCCGCTGCTGGATGTACCCCAGGCAGGTCACGCCGACAATCAAGGCCAGCCCCAGGTCGAGATACCAGGCGGACCACCCGAGGCCAAACCCTCGGTGAAAGGCCACGCATGCCCAGTAATAGGTGAGAACGGCGATGATCGCGGGGGTATGCCACAGTATCCGCAAGCGGGTATCGATCGTGGTCAGTCGGCCATAAAATTCCCGATCGATCAATCCGGCTTGCGCGGGGGGAGTCGGATGGGTCTCGAAATACGATTCGCAGACCAGTTGTCCGCGTCGACGAGTGACAATCACGGACTCCCCTTCCTCGGGCAGGAATTCCGCGAGATATTCCAGGTCTTCGTAGGGGTTATTCATAGGGGCCTCGGCACTCAATAACGGTTAGGTATCCGCCGCGTGGACGGAGAACAATTTTGAGACAAGCGATCCTTCAGGACCTGCAGCGAATTCAGGCGGACAATTCGTTAATGACCTTCATAATCTCCGTGAAATCATTGGGAACGGGAATGGGGGCATTGCCGTGGTGCGGGACCACCGGGCCCGACTTCGCCAGGGCCTGGCGGTTGTCGGCATGATAGGCCACAGTGATGTCCGGATCCTTTAACTGATGCCCCGTGAGAATGCAGACGACGCGATCGCTGGGGGCAATCACTCCTTCCTCGCGCAACAGTTTGACACCCGCGACACTGGCACCGCTGGCCGGTTCACAGCCGAACCCATGGCGTCCCACCTGGGCCTTGGCATCCAGAATCTGTTCGTCGGAAACATCGCGTACCACGCCCTCGCAGGCATCCAGTGCCCGCAGACACTTCGTTAAATTGACAGGGCGATTAATTTCGATTGCGGAGGCAAGTGTATTGGCCCGCCCGTCTTCCTCGTCCATCCGCCGGTAATAGTCATTAATGATGCCCGCGTCCGGCGCGCCACCATTCCAGCGGAGCCCGTGATCGTTGTACAACCTGGCCAGCGTGCTGGCCCCGCGTGCATTAATCACCGCCAATCGCGGCATGCGATCGATCAGGCCCAGGTGTTTGAGTTCCATGAAGGCCTTGCCGAACGCACTGGAGTTCCCGAGGTTCCCGCCCGGTACAACAATCCAGTCGGGCACTTCCCAGTTCAGGCCTTCCAGCACGCGATACATGATGGTTTTCTGGCCTTCCAGTCGGAAGGGATTGACACTGTTGCAGAGATAAATGTTCGCTTCGGCACAGACGCGGCGGACCTGTTTGAGGGCATCGTCGAAATCCCCCTGGATTTGCAGAGTGACCGCGCCGTAGTCCAGGGCCTGGGACAATTTCCCGTAGGCAATTTTACCCGATCCGACAAACACCACCACATTGAACAACCCGGTGACCCCACCATAAATGGCCAGGGAGGCACTGGTGTTGCCGGTGGAGGCACAGGCGGTGATTTTCGCGCCAATCATGCGGGCATGCGTCGAGGCAGCCGTCATGCCGTTGTCCTTGAAGCTTCCCGAGGGATTCATCCCTTCGTATTGCAAAAACAATCCACTGGAGTTGATGCCCGCGTAACGGGCCACGCCGGGATTGTTTTGCAGCACGGTCTGCCCTTCGCCGATCGTCACGATCTGGTCTTCGGGAGCAAACGGAAGTAATTCGCGAAACCGCCACACGCCGCTGTAATCCAACGGATTGCGGCGATTGTTCCAGCGTGCCTCGAATTCCCGGAGACTGGTCGGCACGGGAATGCGGTCCCAGTCGTACTGGATATCGAGCAAGTCATCCTGCGGCGCGCGGGGGCAGGCATCCGTCACCGCGAAGGTGTCGGTATGGCGCGACAACAAACAAGCCTGATAGGCGGCCGAGGCAAAATCGGTAGTCGTGGAAATAATCATCTACTCCGCTAGGTTCCGGCCCACCTTGGCCAACATGCGAGATCCCCCACCTGGAATCAAGTGGCGTCGCTCCCGTTTAACATCAGAAAAAGACAGATTCTCGTCCGATGCGAATACTCGTGAAATAATGCCGCCTTCCGTTCTCGAACAGAAAGGACTCGGCTACCGATCCACGTCACCAGCCTGCACCGAACTGATTCCATCTTACCTCGTGATTTGCCTGAACTGCAAACGTCTGGGATTTTCCGATTCCAGCCCCAGTCGCTCCTTGCGTTGAATTTCGTACATTTTGTAATTGCCTTCGAACCAGTAAACCTGGCTGTCCCCTTCGAACGCTAGAATATGCGTGGCGATACGGTCGAGGAACCAGCGATCGTGGCTGGTCACCATTGCACAGCCGGCGAAGTTATTCAAGCCTTCCTCCAGCGAACGCAAGGTTTCGACGTCGAGGTCGTTCGTGGGTTCGTCGAGCAGCATCAGATTCCCGCCCGAACGCAACAGCTTCGCCAGATGAACGCGGTTGCGTTCTCCCCCCGAAAGGTCTCCCACGAATTTCTGCTGGTCGGATCCCTTGAAGTTGAACCGGCCACAATAGGCGCGCGCATGGATTTTCGCCTTGCCCACCTCCAATATATCGTGCCCTCCGGAGATTTCCTCGTAGACCGTCTTCTCCCCGGCCAGCGCATCGCGTGATTGATCGACATACGCCAGGTCGACGGTTTCGCCGATCCGAATTTCGCCCGACGTCGGTTGCTCCTGCCCCATGATCAGTTTGAACAGCGTGGTTTTTCCCGCCCCGTTGGGCCCGATCACCCCCACAATTCCCCCGCGTGGCAGACTGAAATCGAGATTTTCGAACAGCACCCGGTCGCCAAACGACTTCGAGACATTCTTGAAGTTGACCACCAGATCGCCGAGGGGACGCGTGACCGGGATTTGAATATCGGCCGCGCCGTCCCGTTCGTCGTACTGCTGGGACTGGAGTTCGTCGAGACGTTGCAACCGGGCCTTATTCTTCGTCGCGCGCGCCTTGGGCGACATCCGCGACCACTCCAACTCGCGTTTCAATTCCTTCTGCCGCCGGGATTCCCGCTTTTCTTCCACTTCCAACCGCTTCTGTTTCTGCTCCAGCCAGGCGGAATAATTCCCCTCGTAGGGAATACCGCGCCCCCGATCGAGTTCCAGAATCCAGCCAGCCACGTTATCCAGGAAGTATCGGTCGTGGGTGACCGCAACCACCGTGCCGGGGAAGCGATCCAGAAAATGTTCCAGCCAAGCGACGGACTCGGCATCGAGGTGATTGGTCGGTTCGTCGAGCAGCAGCATGTCAGGGTTGCGCAACAGCAACTGGCACAACGCAACCCGGCGTTTTTCTCCCCCCGAAAGATGGGCCACCCGGGCCTCTCCGGGCGGCAAGCGAAGCGCATCGGCCGCCAGTTCCAATTGCCGATCGAGTTCCCACAGATTGGCGTGATCGATCTTGTCCTGCACGCTCGCCTGCTCTTCGATCAGCTTTTCCATTTCCTCGGGCGTCATTTCCTCGCCGAATTTTTCGTTGATTTCGTTGTAGCGATCGAGAATCGCGCGGGATTCCGCCACTCCCTGCTCGACGCACTGGTCCACGGTCATCTCGGGATCGAGATGCGGTTCCTGCGAAAAATAGCCGATTTTGATCCCTTTTGCGGGGGTGGCGGTCCCCATGAAATCCTTGTCTTCCCCCGCCATGATCTTCAGCAGGGTGCTTTTTCCGCTGCCATTGCTCCCCAGAACGCCGATTTTTGCCCCCGGATAAAACGATAGCCAGATATTTTCCAACACCGCTTTTTCGTCGTAAATGCGGGTCAGACCTTCCATTTGAAATATGTATTGTTGTGCCATATCCGTTTTCGTGAATACCCTTTATGTGTCCTGGTCGGTACGTTCCCCTGCGGGAAGGGGTTTTTTCCCTTTCCACTCCGCCGCGGGGAACAGTTTTTGCAGCAACTCCGTCAGCAGGGCATCCGCCATTTTCTGGATGCCAGGCCAGGAGCTTTCTCGTGGTCCCGCCACGTTCAATGTGTGAATTCTATGCGCTTTGAGCCACTGTTCAATCAACTCGGTCAAGAATAATCCACGCGGCGGAACGATCAACAGGGGTTTGCGCAACACCTCCGCGAACTGCCGCGTCAGCAAGGTCCCCTTGACGAGCGGCTGAGGTGAAATAATCAGCGTCCCCTCCGCAGCAAACACATTCTGATACGTGCGAGCCGAATAGTCGGCGGAATTCGATTCCCGCAAGGGATAGCGGGAATCGATACGCCCATCCTCGGCTCGGCGTCCGGCGGGACACCAGCCTCCACATGGTATTCCCAGCCGCAGGGCCGCATCCAATGCCCCACGGTCGACTCCTGTCTGTCCGCCGGAAATGATCACCAGATTCATAAACGGAGTAACATTTTTCTGCGAGTTCAATTACGGGAATTCGACACCAGCATGGGAACTAAATTGCCGCGGGCGCGGTCCTTGCCGTAGTTTCGCGATCCCCAGCCGAACCACACAAGCCGTTCATATGCGGAATTCGTCCCCGTTTTCCCGGTAGACCACGTGATACAAATCCTCACGGCGATCATTCCAGTTCTGGACACTCCCCGCCAATTTATGCCTGCGAGACTGCTCCAGATCGACATCGTGAATGATCATGGTTTCGATGTTGGCATTGCATTCCGCGGCAATGGCATCGCGCGCGAATTCCGCGTCGGCCGGCGTGAAAATTGCGGATTGCGCGTAGTGGATATCGGAATTTTCAACAAACGGCAGATTCCCCGTGCATCCCGCCACCGCGACATACACATGGTTTTCCACGCAACGGGCCAGCGAGCAATGACGAATTCGCAGATAACCGTGCCGCGTGTCCGTGTTGAAGGGTACGAATAGAATTTGAGCTCCCTTGCTGGCTGCAATCCGCACCAACTCGGGAAATTCAATATCGTAACAGATCAAAATCGCGACCTTGCCACAATCGGTGTCGAATACATTCACCGTATTGCCGGGAGAAACACCCCACCATTTTCGCTCGCTGGGCGTGATGTGAATTTTGTACTGCTTGCCGAGCGTGCCATCGCGACGAAACAGGTAGGACACATTGTAGAGCGTTTCGTCCTCCACCACGAACTGCGATCCCCCGATGATATTCACATCGTATTTGACGGCCATTTCCGTGAAGAGATCGAGGTATTCCGGAGTAAATTCCGCAAGGGCACGGGCCGCCTGTCCCGGCCTGGTTTCGTTGGCAAACGACAGCAGTTCCGTGGTGAACAGTTCCGGGAAAACAATAAAATCCGTCTTGTATTCCGAGGCGGTATCGATAAAGAATTCGCATTGCCGGGCAAAGTCGTCGAATGTTCGAATCACCCGCATCTGGTACTGCACCACCGCCAGCCGAATCGGCTCGATCACCAGCGTCGAACGCCGTTTATTCGTGGCCTGATAATCCAGATTCAACCACTCCAGAAACGTGGCATAGCCGCACGAAGCCGAGTCCGACGGAAAGTAATTCGCGATCAATCCCTGCAGCGCGAAACCATTGGCCAGCTGGGCCGTCAGCACGGGATCGTACAAGGCTCCGTCCGTCACCTGATCCACGTATTCCCGGGCGGTCATTTCGCCGGCATGCGCGCGATAACCGGGAATGCGCCCCCCGATAATGATCCGCTGCAGATTATTTTCGCGGCACAACTGCTTACGGGCATCGTAGAGACGCCGCGACAATTTCATCCCCCGAAACTCGGGATGCACCATAATCTCGATCCCGTACAGGGTATCCCCCTTGGGATTGTGGTTGCGGATGTATCCATTGTCGGCCACCTTGGTCCAGTCACACCAAGCCATGTCGGCAACGTAGTTGAGAATGAGGCTACTGGCCGTGGCTGCCAGTTGACCCTCGATTTCCACGCACAACTGACCTTCGGGGAAAATGCGGATCTGGCTCTCGATCTGCTCCCGCGTCCAGGGTTTCATGCCGGGAAAAGACAATTCCTGCATTTCCACCATTGCAGGAAAATCTTCATTGCGCAAGGGTCGAACGATTGTCTTCCACTCGAATTCCGATAAATCGAGCTTGGGCATGAAATTTCCTCTGACTCGTTCATTGCGATGGGGACACTTCCTGCATGATATGCAATCGAGCTGGAATCGAAAACAGGCAAGGGACGTAAAACCGCATCAGTTCCAGGCCTTGCTGGCCGGATGCCCCGCCCTGGGGCCGGCAAGGATAGAACAATCCCCTAGTTTCGTGCACTCTTGAGCCGTTCCCGGCTCCAGTTATGGTTCGGCCTGTAATCCTTGAGGGCATTCAACACCGACCCCTTGTAATACGTGGCAAACAAGGCATCGCCCCGGTGATCGATGAAGTGCTGGCGATGCAGCCGATACCAATCCGACTGCTTTTCAAAGCCGACTTGCTTTCCCAGCCATTTCAAATAATTCTGACGGTTTTTATGATCCTGCCAGAAGCCTTGAGGCACCGTCGGGAATTGCCAGGGGAGCCATTTTTTCGAGGGAGCATACTCTTTCAAGGCTCGAAACACGGAATCCCCGTAATAATTCGCCAGCAGGCCTCCCCCACGATTCGTATGAAAATGCGAACGGCAGACGGTGTACCAGTCATCCAGCGATTTGAATCCCAGCCTTTCCCCCAGCCAGTCCATGTAGGCCAGGCGATTCGCCTTGGCCTGCCAGAACCTTTGGGGCGTGCTCCGGAACAGCCAGCTTTTCCAGGGATGCTCGGGCAGATAATCCATGACCGCTTCCTGGGGCGAATCGCGATAATAGTTGGCCAGCATCCCCCCCCCATTATTCCGATGAAAATCCTGTTTGGAAACGGAGTACCAGTCGTCCGGCTTCCTGTATCCCAACTGCTGCCCCAGCCACTTCATATAAGCGCGGCGGTTCTTCGCGTGGTCCCAGAATCCACTAGGGACACGCCCTTTCAACCAATATTGCTGGCCCGATCCGGTTGTCATGCTCGATTATCCCCTTGCTCTCCCCCGTACACGGCAGTTGACCAAATGCCATGGACGCCTGTGGCGAGAGGTCATGTTAGCACCCGTTGCCATAATCGCAATCCCATTTCGTCAGTTTTTAGCCCACTGTCCTTCCTCCCTGCCCCCGCGCGGCCTTACTGCTGGTTCAGGATGCGATTTGGTTGAGCCCCGGGGGAATTCCGAGTATTCTGCAACGGCCAACCGCGAAGAATTCGCTCCAAGGGTTTTTCTTCATCCAAGCTAGACTGCTCCCCCATGATGCCCCACGATTTACTCACTCCAGGCCGGAAAATCGAGGGGTTTTCCGCAATCCTGCTCCCACTGCTGTCCACCGGAAAGGTCGATTGGGCCGGATTCGAAGCCCATGTAGCCCGCACCTGCGATGCCGGACTCGGTCCTGCCGTCAATATGGATACCGGCTACGCCAACCTCATCGATTCGGGCACAAAAACCGAAGTTCTGGAACGCACGCGCTTCATTACCGCTGGAAGGCCTTTCGTGGCCGGGGCATTTGTTGGCGATCGACCGGGGGATCCGTTCGCGGAAGCAGCCTATCGCGGGGAAATGGAATTGATCGAAGCATTTGGCGGTATTCCCGTTCTGTTTCAGTCCCACGGGCTCACCAGCGGCACCGATCGCGAAATTCTTGCACGATACCAGAACCTCGCCCGTTCCTGCGAACGGTTTATCGGGTTTGAACTGGGAACCATGTTTGCTCCCTTCGGGAAAATTTACTCCCTCGAACTTTATGGCGAGTTGATGCAACTCCCCCAGTGCCTGGGAGCCAAGCATTCCTCGCTGTCCCGTTCCCTCGAGTGGGACCGCCTGCGATTGAGAAATCGCACCCGCCCGGAATTCAAAGTCTTTACCGGCAACGATCTGGCCATCGACATGGTGATGTACGGTTCCGATTACCTGCTGGGACTATCCACCTTTGCCCCGGACCTGTTCGCCCTCCGCGACCGCTTCTGGGAAGCAGCAAACAACGAGTTTTACGAACTGAACGATACGTTGCAGTACCTGGGACATCTTGCCTTCCGCACTCCCGTGCCTGCCTACAAGCACAATGCCGCCCAATTCCTGAATCTACGCCACTGGATCGCCACCGATCAGACGTATCCGGGCAGCCCCACGCGACCGGAATCCGACCGCTTTCTCCTCCAGGAAATTCTCGACCGCCTGGAACGCTGGATCGATCGCTGAAACTGCCCCATGAAATAACCACGAAGGCTGTAGGCCACTGCATTACTTGCCACTGGCCGGCGACATCGGGCTTCAATTTTTCACGAGTTGCAGGGCCAGTTCCTTGATGCCGCGCAGGTCGAGTTTGCCGGTCCCCAGCAGCGGAATTTCCGGGACTTCCACGAAGCCCTCCGTGCCGGGCAGCCACAGATTGGGCAACCCGGAGGCATTGAGTTCCCGTAGCAGTTCCTCGCGGGGAAATCCCAGCGGCTTATGCAATACGATCAGCCGCTCGCCTTTTTTCTCGTCGGGCACAGCCGTCACGGCGAGGCGGAGATCGGGGGCGGCGGTTTCATCGCTGGTAGCCGCGGGTGGGGGCGCGAGTTTTTCGAGCAGTCCCGTGAGCACTTCTTCCACGAGAATATGGGGCACCATTTCCCCGCCGATCTTGGAAAATCGACTTAAACGGCCCGTAAGGGTAATGAAGCCATCCTCGTCGATCCGGCCAATATCTCCCGTGTTGTACCAGCCTTCGCGTATCACCTCGGCTGTTTTATCCGGTTTGTTGAGGTATCCCAGCATCACGTTCGGTCCAGTTGCGAACAGCAGGCCTTCGGTGTTGAGCGGCAGTTCCTCGAAGGTCTCGGGATGCAGTATTTTCCCATACACCCCTGGCGCGCACTGCCCCACCGTACCGATCCGGTTGAATACCTGGGTCCCATAGTTGTCCTTGTAATCGGGCTGATTGGCCGACACCAAAGGGGACATTTCCGTGGAGCCATAGCCTTCAATGGGTGTGACTCCCAAGACCTGCTGGCAGAGTGAAGTGAGATCCTCGGGAAGTTTTTCCGCCCCGACCACGATCAACCACATATGGCGGAATTGCGCGGGATCGATGCGTTTCAGATAGCCGCGTAGAAAGGTCGGCGTCGCCAGCAGGATCGAGCCCCGATATTTTTCCGCCAGCTTGCCCACCACGCGCGCATCGAGTGGATTGAAGTGATAGGCTCCCAGCGGAGGTGTTGCCAGCACAAGCCACATGGAAATTGTGTATCCAAACGAATGGAAGAACGGCAGCACTCCTATCAGGGCATCTTCCCGCTTCAGCGAGAACATGTAGTTCACCGCCTCGACATTCGACAGAATATTATTATGCGACAGCATGACCCCTTTCGGCTCTCCCGTGGAGCCCGAGGTATAGATGATTGTCAGGCAGGAATGGCGATCGACCTTGTGCAGCCCCAGCAGTCTTTCCAACAGACAGGCGGGGAGCAGATAAGCCATGGCGGCGGCGATCAGTCGGTCGGCCCGGGTGATTTGTTCCTTGAGATCCTCGAGATAAATAAATTCCGTATCGAGTTGCAACGGTCGTTTTTCAAGGAACCGGCGGCTGGTAATCACCTGATGAATTTCAGCATCCCGCAGGCAGTAGTCCAGGACTTTTTCGTCGAGTGTATAATTCAGATTCACGGATGTCTTTTGCGACAAGGCCAAGGCGGTGTTCACTAGCACGCCCGCCGCGCTGGGCGGAACCAGCGCGCCGACGTTCGCAATCTCCTTTTTCAGCACCTTGCGCAGCAGGACACGACGGAATGCCAGCGTGCCCGCCAGTAGTTTGCCCCCCGTCAGTTCCAGCCCCGAGGAATCCGCGATTTTCTTGCGGAACAGGCTGCCGCGACACTGCCGTACGAATTGCCGGGAGAGAATCGGGCGTTTGAGAATCTGATCCCGCATGGAATCGGCGGCGAGTTTTTCGATAGACCGATGCAGTGCTCCCACGCTCTCCACATTGTAGAGGGGATCGCCAATGTAGATATCGACCCGCCTCCTCCAGCGGAACGGGCTTTTGAACAGTCCTCCGTTGCGATAGCTGGCCTTGCTCCCCCATAAACCGTGCATATAGATGGGAAAAACCGGCGCGTCCGTCCCCTGCACGATTTTGAGGACCCCCTTGTTGAAAGGCATCAAACGCCCCAGGCGGGAAATGGCCCCCTCGGGAAAGATGCAGACCATTTCGCCATCCTTCAGGGAATGCCGCGCATCCCGCAGGGCCTTCATGATCGCCTTTGGACCTTCCTTGGGTGACAGCGGAATCACGCGAAAAATGCTCGCGAACCAACTCAGAACCGGCTTGCGAGTAAAATTGGCGTAGATGATGAAGCGGACAAAACGGGGGGCAAAGCCGCACATCACGGGGCCATCCACCCAGGAGACATGATTCGGCACCAGCAAGGCTCCTCCCCGTTCCGGGAGTTTGTCGTAGCCATGCAGATGGACCGAATACATGGTGTTGAACAGTACCCTCATCATGAACTGCGAAAACGCCGTCGCGTGGCAGGCAAAACTGGACACAACCACGGGCAAGGTAATCACCCCGGCGATGAGAAAGACCGTGGCCGGCGAGAACTGCAAGCCATCCCGCAAGCCCGCGAACAGGGCCATCGAGATCAGCATGAAACTGTTCGTCAAGGCGTTCGCGGCGGACAGGATCGTGCCACGAATCTCCACCGGGCTGCGATGCTGCAGGTAGGATTCAAGGGGAATGTAAAAGAAACTGCTGATCGTCCCCAGGAGAAACAGCCACAGTGCCGTGGTATTGAAGGCCTGGCCAGCGGCTTCCGCCGAGGAAACATCCACGTTCCAGCCGGTGATCCCCAGCATCATAGCCGTGAAGGCGATCCCCATCGCCCCCAATGGTATCATGCCCAATTGGATAACCGCCCCCGAGGTCCAACCGGCCAGGATACTGCCCACGCCAATACCTACCACCAGCATCGGCATCAAATAGGAAATCTGGCCTTTGTTGAGCCCCAGGGTCTCTCCGCCAAAGGCGTCGATATTCACCTGGAACAGCAACGCCAGAAAATAGAAGAAGGCAATCCCCAACGCGGCCCGGGCCAGGGGGCGGTCCGCAAACAAAACACGCAAGCTCGGGCGCAATTCCTCGATGGGATTCATCTTCCAGACGCGACCAGGATCGGCGGACGACGCGGTTTTCACTCCCAGGCTTACCAGCCAGCCCAGCACGGCAATCCCCAGCAGCGACAGCGGAATCGGCCAGAACACTTCGAGTGTCTTGTCGCCGCCGAATGCGGCATAATAGACCTGATACCCCGAAAAATTCCCCAGGGCACATGCCGTGATGGTGATCATGGCCATCAGGCCGTTCCCTTCCGACAACGCCTTGACCGACAACAACTCGGGAATCGCGCCGAACTTGGCCGGCGAAAACAGGGCACTCTGGGCCCCCATGCAAAAGACCAGGAGCATCAACAGGTACACATCGCCATACCAGATGGCAAACACCCCGGCCAGCATTACGAAAATTTCCGCCAGTTTGCAGGTTACAATCACCGAACGCTTGGCAAATCGATCCGCCAGAAATCCCGCCGTGGGAGCCAGCAGCAGAAACGGCAAGGTGAACAACACCGCCCCCCACGCCAGCGCCTGTGTATCGCCCAGATAATGCTGCCCGATGGGAACCACCAGCCAGCGAAACAAGTTATCGTTGAACGCAGTGAAAAACTGAGTCATCAACAGGGCCAGAAACCCCGGCTGCAACAATTCCCGCCGATACACGACATCGTCCACGACCGGTATTTGTCCCTGGGCTACTGCTGGGCTACTCATGAAATTCTCTCGGAGCGAAGACGAACGAAAAACAGACCATTGCACCCGCTTCGAAACGCAGGGGCGGCAACGGACATTCGCGGCATGAAGTTCCGTGTAACGAGACCTGACAGACCGCTTCCAAACCAGTAAGTGAGCGGTATTTGAGCGAATTCCGCCCCAGGCCGCCATACCGAATTCCCCTCATCTAAACAGCCTTCGCAAACCGCCTGCCCTCGTCGCACGCCCCGCCCGTCCCGATTCTCCAGGGCGGGATTGAGTTCCCCGCCGGGATCACGTATGCTCCCCGCAAGGGGCAGAGGCAGGCCTTGCGTCCGCAACAGGCAAGCGTTTGTTCAAATTTCGGGTAAAGGGGACAAGGATGGCCAGAAAAACGGTAGTCATGGGAGGCACATCGGAACAGCCGCCCGAAGCGGCGTCCCCCCCCTTGGCTCCGTTCGTCATCGACGGACGCGAAATGGACGACGATCTCCGTCCGCAGGCGCTTACGGAAATCGTGGGACAACAGAAGGTTGTCGATCGCGTGCGGATCATGCTGGCGGCCGCCCAGACGCGCGGCGACGCGCTGGGACACCTGTTGCTGGAAGGTCCGCCCGGGCTGGGGAAAACCACCCTGGCGATGGTGCTGCCCAAGGAACTGGGCAGCGATTTTCAAATCACGTCGGGGCCGACATTGAAAGCCCCCAAGGACTTGCTGCCTTATCTGACCCGGGCCACGGAGCGCTCGGTGTTGTTCATTGATGAAATCCATCGTCTGCCACCGGCCGTCGAGGAATTCATTTATCCGGCGATGGAAGACTTTCGCATCGATATTGCCCTGGGGGAAGGGCTGAATGCCCGCACGGTCAATATGACGCTCAAGCCCTTCACGATCGTGGGAGCAACCACCCGGAGTGGCATGCTCACCGCCCCCCTTAGGGATCGCTTTGTCAATCGGGCACATTTCGATTTCTATGAAACGGCCGAGCTGGCAACCCTGCTCCGCAAGAACGCACGCAAACTGCGCACAGAACTTCAGGAAGAGGCCGCCATCGAAATCTCGCAGCGCAGCCGAGGCACGCCCCGCAAGGCCAATAATCTGCTCCGCTGGATTCGTGATTTTGCACAAGTCCAGCAAGCACGCAGCATCACCGCGTCCATCGCCAGGGAGGCCCTGGCGATGATCGAAATCGATGCCATCGGACTGGAAGAGCTCGATCGCAAATACCTCATGACGCTGATCACCATTTTTTCCGGAGGCCCGGCTGGGCTAAGCGCGATTGGACACAGCATGAATGTGCCCACCGATACCGTCGAAGACGAAATCGAACCCTTCCTGCTGAGACAGGGGTTCATTCAACGGACGCCCCGGGGACGCATGGTCACAGCAGCCGCCTGGAGCCATCTGCGGCTCACTCCGCCTGCTCCCCTGTGACAAGTTCCTGCTGACAGCGACACGCCGCGACTCGTTCGGGTTGATCGGGCCAGTCTTCATCCAGGGTAATCAACGTTTCATACAAGCGCTCGGGACGAAGTTGAAGGGAAAACTGCACCAGTTGCGCGATCGTGGAAAGTTGCAGCTTGTGCATTACGCGGCCCCGATGAATCTTCACGGTTTTCTCGGCGATTCCCAGGAGTATCGCAATCTGCTTATTCATCAAGCCCCTTGAAACCAGTTCAAACACTTCCCGTTCACGGGGGGTCAACTTCTCGAAGGATTCCTGGCGCGTCTGCCCAAACTCATGCCGATCCAGTTTCTCGCGCAGCTGTTCCCGCGCCTCGGCAACCGTTTCCAACCAACTCTCTTCGCACACCGGTTTTCTCAGGTAATTCACCGCCCCTTGCTTCACAGCCGTGATCACCGTCTCCAGTTCAGGCCCTTCACCGATGAAGATCAACACGGTGGGAACGTCCGCGGAGTTCAAACTGGTCTGCAGTTCCAACCCCCGCATACCGGGCAAGGACTCGTTGACCACGACAATCCCCGGCGTGGGGTCCGCTTCCCAGGCCCCGAGAAAGTCCTCCGCACAGGCAAAACTATATACTGCATCCCTCTGGGGATGGCATAGTTCCGCCAGTCGGCAACGGTCGGTCTCGTCTCCATCAATCACATAATACACGGGGCTCTCTCTCAGGCTGTAGATACGGGCCACACTATTTCAAACCGATCAGAATCACTTTATGGACAATCCTATCCAGTTACTGCGAGGCTGTCTATGTTTTCGGTATTGTTTCCTCCCCTTTATGGGAAAAGTTCCCTTCACACCTGTCGACCAGGGAACGGAAACGTCGATTGACTCAACTTGCCTCATTGCTGATACTTCAGTTGAAAAGTACGATGGCGGACTACCGCTGATCGAGGGTGGTCTCATGCGACGGAAATTCGCATGGAGGATTGCCACGTCCAGGGAGTCTCCGTCGCGACGTCCCGCTGGAGCGGGTGCACCTTCTTCCTTCGATATGTATTCTTACTGAAACCTGATTGTATTTTGTCCATGTCCGCAAGCGTTACTTCGAATCTCCAGGAATATACCTCTCGCGTGGCCCGTCAGGCTGCAGCGGCAACTACGCCACTGGTTACCGCCAGCGGCCAGCAGAAAATTGATTGGATGCACGAAACGGCGGACGCGCTGCACTCCCGGCGGGACGAGATTCTCACTGCAAATGCCGCAGATCTCCGCATGGCTCCGGACTATGGTTTGAGCGACGCCATGATCGATCGACTCCGCCTGGATGAAAGCCGCCTGCAAGCCATCGCCAGCGCGGTGCGACAAATCGCCCTGTTGCCGGAACCGATCGGCGAAGTGATCGAAAGCTCCGTCCGCCCCAATGGTTTGCTGGTTTCCCGAGTACGGGTCCCCCTGGGAGTGGTCTTCTTCATCTATGAATCCCGTCCCAATGTGACCATCGACGCGGCTGCCCTATGCGTGAAGAGCGGAAACGCCGTGATTCTGCGAGGGGGCAAGGAAGCCTTTCACAGCAATCAGGCTTTCCACCGCATTCTAGCGGATTCTTTGAGCCATGTCGGGCTGCCGGAACATGCCGTGCAGATGGTCGCGACGACCGACCGCGAAGCGGTGGGGCATTTTCTCAAGCTGAATAAATTGATCAATGTCACCATTCCCCGGGGTGGCAAGGACCTGATTGAACGCGTGGCCCGGGAAGCCACCATGCCCGTAATTAAACACTTCGACGGGAATTGCCACGTTTACCTGCATGCCTCGGCGGACCCCGCCATGGCAAAAGCCATTACCATCAACAGCAAATGCCACCGGGTGGGTGTCTGCAATGCGGCGGAGTCGCTGCTGATTGACGAGTCGCTCGCCCCGCGATTGTTGCCGGAACTGTTGAGTGCGCTTGTCGACCTGGGCGTGGAAATTCGTGGCTGCGAGCAAACGCGTTCGCTGTTTCCAGCCGCCCTGCACGCCACCGAGGCAGACTATGCCGCCGAGTTCCTGGCACTGATTCTTTCCGTGAAGGTGGTGCGGGGGCTCGACGAAGCCATCACGCACATCAATACCTATGGGTCCCAACACACCGATGCCATCGTCACCCGTGATTTACCCGCGGCCGAACGCTTCAGCCGGGAAGTCGATTCCGCGGCCGTGATGGTGAACGCCTCGACGCGATTCAACGATGGGGGCGAATTCGGTCTGGGTGCGGAAATCGGCATCAGCACGGATAAACTTCACGCGCGAGGCCCCTGCGGGTTAAAGGAACTGACCAGTTACAAATACGTCGTCCACGGTAACGGACAAGTGCGGAAATAACAGAGGTCTTCGTTGCCGGGGGGACGTACACCGTGCCCCGGGAGCGGCGAATGCTTCGGTTGTCCATTCAGGGAGGATGAAACATGGCGGAAGTACTCAGCCAGGGGGAAGTCGAATCGCTGCTGGCAGCGCTCGACACCACACCAGCCGCGAAACCGAAACGCCCGGAGCCCAGTTCCTACGCCAGCAGCGAAATTGTGGGGCAGATCAGCGTCTACGATTTCAAACGCCCGGAACGGGTCAGCAAGGAACAGATGCGGGCGTTCCAGGCGCTGCACGAAGGCTTCAGTCGTGAATTCGGTGCCTCTCTCAGCGGCATGCTCCGCTCAATTATCGAGGTCAAGTTAATCAGCGTCGACCAGCTTACCTATGGGGAATTCGTTTTCAGCCTGGAAAACCCCACCTGCTTCAATCTGCTGTTTTCGGAAAAATTACAGGGCCATGTGATTCTGGATTTGAATCCCTCGATTATCTATCCGATCGTCGATCGCCTGCTGGGAGGTGGAAAGGCGTTCGCGCAGACCTATCCGAGTCGTCCCCTGACGGAAATCGAACTAAGGCTCGTTTCCCGCATCACCAAGTCCGCCATCTCCGCCCTGGAACATTCCTGGATCAACATCAGCGAACTCGGACTGAGGGTCACCCAGGTCGAAAGCAATCCCCAACTTGTGCAGATTGTTCCGCCCAACGAGGTGATCGTGCTGATCAGCTTTGAAATCTCGATGGGGGAAATGCGCGGCATCATGAATCTGTGCATCCCCTTCAACACCATCGAGCCCCTGGCGGGAAAACTCTCGTCCGATACCTGGTCGTCCTATGGCACGCAGCAGATCAGCCCGCAACAAAAGGCACAGCTGGAAGTAGGAATCTCCTCGGCACGGGTGGAACTGGTGGCGATGCTGGCGGAAACACATCTCAGCGCGGCGGAATTGTTGCATCTCGACGTGGGAGACGTGATACTGACCGAGCGCGACGTCAAACACGGATTGACGCTGATGGTGGAAGGGAAGCCCACCTTCTCGGCTGATATCGGCCAAATCAAGGGACACAAGGCGATACAAATACGTGAACCGTTATTGAAGGTCCGCGATGTGATCAAGCGGCACATGGAACAGCAGCAAAAGAAGGAATCCGCTGCCCCCGCGACCGCGGAAGCGACCAAGCCCACTCCCGGAAAAGCAGGGAAGTAAGCCCCCGCGACCAAAGCCAGCCCGGCGCGGTTAAAAAGCGGTGGCCCCCGGGCGCGGAGCGGCTGGATCCGGGCGGCCTGCTGCCGCCCCACCCCCGCCACCGCGTGGTTTATCCGGCGACAAATCGATCGTTTGCAGCGAAAGCGGAATGCGTTCCTGCAGATTTTCGCCCCCCTGATTACGGGGAATGTCGTAGATCAGACCTATCCTCATATCGCCATTCTGATACAGGTACAATAGGAATTCCCGATTGGACAACTCGCTCTCCGCGGGAGGAACCAGCGTAATCGCGGTGAATTCCTTGCGCGCCACGAACTGTTCGTCGACGGGATCGGGGACCTGCTCGCCATACCACTTGTTAATCCGGTCGGTCGAGGAGCCGCGGGCATGGGGATCGATCGGAATCCGCAGCCCCAAGGAAAGGGCCGTGATCAGCAGTTCGTCGATCTTTAACGGATCTCCCTTTTCCTTAGATGTTTTATAGGTCATCCAGTACTCGTAATTTGAAATCAGATAGAGATAGCTCTGCTCGGAACTGCCGCCGCGAGAAGTGGAACCGCCGGCCGTCGACCAGACCGCGACAAGTCCTGGCAAGTTGAACGGGATGTGCTCGGGCAGGCGTGGATCGAGATCCTCTGCCGACGAAACATTGCTGGCTTCCCCCCCGGCGGCTGGTTTTCGCGGTGGCAAGGGGACTTCCTGGAACTGCCGGGGCACGCGCAAGGTGACTCCGAAATTCGTGTACTGTGGTCCCAGATTTCGGTTCAGACGATCGACATAGTCGTAATAGGCACGAGTCAGTTTCAAGCGGTCTTCATAAACTTGGGATCCGCAGCCAGTCAGTACACCCGCCAGGCAGATTCCCCCCAGCAGCAACCCACGGGAAACCCGGTTGTAGGCAAGAAATCCGCGAAAATTCGCCATGTGTTCACTCTCGACTCATATAACGGGAATTGTGGAAGGTGCCCAGGCTTGCGTTCACTCGGCAACCCTGGCGACAGCGCCAACCAAATCCGTACCGCATCCGGCAACGCTCGCCTGGATTGTCAGCAATCCCAACGATGGAGTCAAATGAACAGACGAAAATCGATCCGATCACTCGAGCCCGTCAGATTTATCGCGGCCGTGGCCAGTGCTGACGCGGTTTTCCCGGTGAAACGGGAATCGATTGTGCGGGTGGCAGCAATTAAACAGGGTGAGATGTGCAAGAATTCCCGAACGTCCGTGGATGGAATGCAAAACATGCACTAGTCTTAAAATGTACGGAACATTTCCCGGCAGAGTTAGAAAGCAAACCGAGATGGATATCGATTTTTCAACCGTGGGCAGGTGCCTGTCACTTTCTCGTGAACATTCACAGTATCTCCGTGACCTCAATTCCATCTATTCCGAATATGATTCCGGCGAGGGTCTCAATATCTGCTTTAATGAAAAAGGGACATCCTCCCCGATTGGCGAAAATTTGACAGCGACTGCGCAGTGAGATGAATTCCATGCGGCAATATTCCGATTATTAGGAAATACACGCACGGCTACCCTCTCCGCCGCCTCAAGCGGTCTGCCTGAGCTTGTTTTTTTGCCAATATTCCTTGGGCCACCACGAAAGGCGAGTTCTCATGCTGAGTCGATCTCGAATCCTCGTCATCGACGATGATCAGATTTTTCGCAACCTCGTGTTCACACTGTTGCGCAAGGATTTTCTGGTCTCAGTGGCCTCCGACGGGGAAACCGGGTTTCAGAAAGCACGTGAACATCGTCCCGATCTCGTGATCATCGACTTTCAAATGCCCGGATGGAACGGATTAAAAACCCTCAAGGCCTTTCGCTCGAATCGGTCCCTCAGCACCGTCAAGGTCATGATGCTGACCTCAGATGCCAGCAAGGAAACCGTGCTCGCCGCAATTCAGGCCGGCACCGATGACTACACGATTAAAACCGGGTTCAATAAGGCGGATTTCCTGACGAAGATCAACAAATTGCTGGCACCGGTCCTCGTCAAGGCAGTCAACCCGAATGCCGCGACCGCCACCCCCTTCAATTCCCAACAAAAACCCCTGTTTGATTCGGGGGCCAGTGCCGAGGCGACGGCTGTCGCCGTCCAGGCGGATCCCAACATGGACTCCGGCGAACTGTCGATCGTGGACGACGCGCTGTTGTCGCAAGCCAACAACGACACGGAAGAAGAACGGCTCAGCGAAATCATGGAAGAGTGGGAATAACCCTCTCCCCTGGCGACAGCGTTTTTTGGCAACAGGCATATGCCCGGCCGCTCGCCTGATGCAGCTAACCCGGATTTTCCGCCCGGGTCGTTAATACAGGATTGCTGACATTGACGAACTAGCCGCGCCCGTCAGGAAGCGAGCAAGACTGGGGCCTATTTTATTGCAATGCATTGCTAGTATTAACGTTGCGCCTAAGGAATGTCCCATTGGGAACCGCCCGCGTGGCCCGCTTCCTGACGGGCGCGGCTAGTTTTCCAGGCACATTCGAGACAAAAATTACCGCATTGGTAACTGTGCGGGAAATGTGGGCTATTGCAGTTTCACGGTCAGGATGGTCGCGTCATCGGATTCGCCATTCCCTGCACGATGGGCCAGCATCCGATTCCAGACGGAGGTCGTGATGGCTTCCGCGGATGCATGGCGGTGCAGTCTGGCGGCTGTTGCGATCCCATCCTGACGAAACATGCGATTGCTCTTCCCTAGCGCTTCGCTGATGCCATCGGTGTAGAGCACGAAAACATCGCCCGGCTTGAAGGCAATACAATCCTGGCGATATTCCACCGACGATTCGATCCCCAGCAACAAACCATGGGAGGGCAGATAGTCCACCGAGGCTTCTCCCAGATGGATGGGCGAGGGATGGCCGGCATTGCAAAAGGTGAATTGCCTGCGAACCAAATCGAACACGCCACAGATACAACTCATGAATTGATGCGATGCCGTCATTTGCACGAGCATCCGATTCAAACGTTGCATGAACACCGCCGGCACCAGCGATGAATCCTCCCCAGACTGGCAGGAAACGCGGCCGCGATCCCTGTACTCCGCCAGCAGGGCATAGGCGGCCCCCCGCACGGCCGTCATCACCATGGCGGCCGGTATGCTGTTCCCCGAAGCGTCCCCCACAATGACGCACACGTGGGTTTCGTCCAGCGGAATCACTTCGCACAGATCCCCCCCCACATCGAATTGACTCAGACACAGCCCGCAGGCTTCCACGCGTCCGTCCGCGGTGGCAAATGCGATGGTTTTGGGTGGTTGAGTCGCTGCCGCCAGACTCAACTCGATCTTCAGACGCCGATGGCTTGCCGAATGGTACGTTTCCACCGCCCGCCCCAGTATTACTCCCAATTGAGAGGCTATCGACTGGATCACATGCAGGTCGCGATCCTCCGTCGAACGGAGACGACGATCGAACGCCCACAATGTGCCGATGGCTCCCTCCTGGTTGGCCACGCGCACACAAACACCTGTCTGCACCCCTTCGGGCAACCATTGCACGTCTCGCGGTTGCTGCCGATAACAGACCGAAAGTCCCACCAACAACGCCTGGCGATCGTGGTCCGCGGAAAACAAGTCACGCTGGCATTGCCGGATCGATTTCAACGACTGATGCAGATAATGCTTCAACTGCAAACTTTTTCCCTGCGGATCGAGCAGAAAGAATGCCACGCCGCGATAGGAACTCAAACGAACCAGGGACTTGAGGGTCTCTTCGACAATCTGCCGGACAGCTCCCTGTTCGATGGCACTCCGGGACCACTCCGCTGCCGGTTCCGCGGGATTCCAGGTGCTCAACAGGTTCGCATACCAACCCGCCATCCGCGAAATCTGATCCGCCAGCGCGCAGGCTTGCATAAATTGTTCGTCTGGAGTTTCCTGATCCGTCAGACATACCTGCAGATGCCCGAGGGGCTGCCCGATCGCGCGAACCTGGGCTTGCCAGGCTACCTCGTATTCTTCCAGACCCCGTGGTGGCAACAGCCGCTGGGCCTCGTCCCGCCGGAGGATACTCCCCGCCTCCCCCGCAGTGGTGCGCGGTTGATACACCAGACGAACCTGGGGAAACCTGGCTTGACGACAAACCCTTCCCAGCCATCGTTCCACTTCTTGCCGGGCAACGGATATCATGAGGGAATCTGGACATCAAAAAAGGGGGATAAACGGAGCGCAAGGAAATCGATTGAAACACGAAAGCGGGAGGAATTTGTCCCCCCCTCATGAATTTCATCGACATCTCATCCCCCGCATCGGCATCGGCTTGAGTGAATACGTGGGGATTCTTCCGGGTTGCAGCCAGTCGCTCCGGACAGGGCAACCCAGCGAGTACAATCGACATAACCCGTAGCCACCATCACCCGACAGGAAATTTGTACCTCGGAAAGTGTTGACGTGAATCACCTCCCCAGAATTGCACTGACCACCGGAGACCCCGCGGGCATCGGCCCCGAAGTCTGCCTGAAATGGCTGCGGACATTCCTGCAACCCGCCACGTCTGCCCCCCTCTCCTGCCTGCCGTGCCTCCCCTTGCTGTTTGGCGATGCCGTGGTCTTCGATAAACTCGTCCAAACTCCCCCGCTACGCCCCTGGGCGGAAACCTGGCGGACAATCGAAAAACTCTCCTGGGAAACGTACCTGCAATCCCCGGATACCCCGGAAAAACCGACCCTGATCGACATGCAGGGGATCTCGGCAGCGGACATTCTTCCAGGCCAGATTTCGGCTCCCCAGGGGCAGGCCGCCTATTTCGCTATCCAACGAGCCATCGCCATGGCGCTCGCCGGGCACGTCGATGCCCTTGTCACCGGACCGATCCACAAGGAGGCCCTCCACGCCGCGAAGATCCCCTATCCGGGGCACACCGAAATTCTCACGGATCAGACCGGCGCGGGCAGCAGCGTGATGATGCTCTCCGCTCCACAAATCACCTGTAGTCTGGTGACTGCCCATGTCGGCCTGGCGGACGTTCCGAGTCTGCTTTCGACGGACCGCATTCTCGAAACCATCCAACTGACAGACCACACCATGCAGGTCTTACGCGGCCAGAAACCACGGCTGACGATTTGTGGCCTGAATCCCCACGCGGGAGAACATGGCTTGTTCGGAAACCGCGAGGAGGAACGATTCATTCTGCCCGCAGTGGCAAGCGCAAGACAAGCAGGCATCGAGATTGCCGGGCCGTTTCCCCCCGACACCGCTTTTCTGCCCGCGCGACGGGCCACCACCGACGCCTATATCTGTATGTATCACGACCAGGGATTGATCCCGCTGAAAGCGCTCGCCTTCGATGACGCCGTGAATATCACGCTCGGCCTGCCCATCATTCGGACATCGGTGGACCATGGGACCGCCTTCGATATTGCCTGGCAGGGGATCGCCTCGGAAAGCAGCCTGATTCACGCCGTCAATCTCGCCTGCCAGTTAAGCCAGGCACGCCTGCAATAAAGACCGAAACTCCGGCGGCGACGTCGGAAATTGGTTGAACGGATACCCGAAGCCCCGGCTAACTAGCCTCGCCCGTAAGGAAGCGGGCCACATTGGAGCCTCCATCGTTGCCCTGGTTTCCACTACAGTGGACCATGTCCCGGGCGCGTGTTTTTCGAGTTGTGACACCCGCGTGGCCCGCTTCCTTACGGGCGCGGCTAGTTTTTTGCGCGGCGAAAAATGGCGTGTCACTGGCAGCGTTTGCGGTAAAGCAATCAAGATTCACCGCGGAGGAGGCGGAGAACGCGGAGGGATTGTGTTGTGCTTCATCTCCCGCGGCAATTATCGATCGTTTGCCGCCAAACTACTTTTCAGGAAACAACGCAAGGAAACACCGCCTCCGCGAGGAATAGCGGGCTGATAATCGAGGGACATCCGCCCCTGATTTACTTGTTCAGAATGAGTTTCCCATTCCGGGTCAGTCGCAGGCGATAGACCTGCCCGTCGTGTTCGACCAAGACCTCGGAGGCTCCTGCGGCCAACTGTTGAAAAGTGATTTTTTTCAAGACGGGCTCGGGCAGAGCCTGCGAGACAGGGGCTGGTTTTTGTGGTTCGTTCATGGTAGCTCGGGCGAATTGACGACTGGGCATAGGAATTCCCGAACGACGTGGCTGGCATTTTTTCAGGAAAATTCCGCAATTTTGCTTGCTGAGTCGTTTCATGCCCGCTATTCTAGTGAGATTGAGTCTCAGTTTCAACCCTCGTTTCCGAAGACTCGCCGTGCCAGCCACTTCTTGGTAAGCAGCCAGCCCACTGATGCAGAGGTGTTCACAGTGGAACACCCACCTTCGCTGTCTACTGATGAACCAAGGAGAAGAGACATGGCATACCGCCCCACCCCCCGCCTCCGCCGAGGCTTCACCCTGATTGAACTGCTGGTGGTCATTGCGATCATCGCCATTCTGGTTGCTTTATTGCTACCGGCCGTGCAGCAGGCCCGGGAAGCGGCCCGCAGAACCAGTTGCAAAAACAATCTCAAGCAGATTGGCCTGGCTGTCCACAACTATCACGATGTGTATCGCGTACTTCCCAATGTCGATTCCGGAGGAGGCGTCAATTCGTCCATCTCCGGGGCCAGCCTGTTTGTTCCGCTGCTGCCAATGATCGAACAATCCGCCGGATTCGATTACTGGGATTTCAGCCAGAGTAATACCTCGCCCCATAATCAACAGGTTGCAGGCCAGCGTATTCCAATTTATCTGTGTCCATCCGCCACCATTCGCCGCGAAGTGCCTGGGTGCACTGGAGACAGCGGTCGCGCGCCCGGCACCTATGCCGCCTGCTTTGGGTCCCTCATCGAGAGTGCATACGGGGGCATTGCCGGCTTTCCCCGCGTCGAAGCCAACGGAGCGATCGTGTACACGACGAACACCCCCGGTCGAACCGCATTCCGCGACATCACCGATGGATTGTCCAATACGCTGCTGGTCGGAGAAACCGCCTACAATCTGCCGAATTACCGCTTTGGCGCCAGCGATACCCTCTGCCCAAATCAGTCGCGGTATTCCTTTACTTACTGGGCCAACCCCTACCCCGGTTCCACGGGGATCGGCACGTACCACGGCTTCAACCCCAAGGATCGCCTCGACAGCCCGGGGGCCTATAACTCCAACTGGACGAAAACCTTCCGTAGCGAACACAAGGGAGGCGTGCAGTTCGTGTTCGTGGATGGCTCGGTGCATTTTGTCGGGGACAGTCTCGATCAAACCGTCCTGAACAATCTCGCGGCTCGTAATGACGGGAATGTGATCGGTGAATTCTAAATCCTTTGCCGCCAGACTCCCGTGCCAATTCCCGATCGCCACACTGCTCGCAGTGTGGCTGACGGGCTGTGGCGAGGCGGACGTTTTTCCTGCCAGTCAACGGGTGGAGATTTCGGGGTATGTGCAACTCGATGGAGCCCCTCTTTCGCTGGGGGAAATTCACTTGATTCCCCAGACGGGGACGCGGGGCCCCAAGGCAGCCGCCACCATCACCGAAGGCGTTTTCTCGATTCCCCGAGAAAACGGCCCCTTGCCGGGACGCTTTCGCGTGGAGATTCACGCCAGCCAATCCCGGGAACCCGATCCCGATGATCATCAAGCCGTGTTGAAGTATTTGCGAGACAGCAAGGCGGGGAAAATTCAACGCCTCGTCATTCCCGACCGGTATAATTCGCGCAGCGAACTGACCGCGGAAATTCGTGAAGAAAGCCCCGGGGATTTACAGTATCAACTCCTGTCGAAATAAAGGGGGCAGCTCCCGACAAACTCTGCACTTGCAATCTAATTGCATCTTCTTACAATAAATTCCAGCGTCCCCCGGCACGCGAATCGGATACGAATCTGGACCGTGCCCAGGGACCGAAGTGTCACACAATAATTAAAGGATGAGTTAAGATGAAACGGAACGCAAATATCCTGTTCTATGGCGTCTGTCTCCTGGCCACTTGCCTGCAGACCGCCCAGGCACATTTCCCCTGGTTGGTCATCGAACAGCGGGCAGGCGAAAAGCCCGTGGTGCAAGTCTATTTTTCCGAAGGCCCCGTGGCGGATAATCCCGAACTCCTCCAACGTCTGACGGGAGCGAACACTTGGCAACTGAGTGGACGCGAGCAGACCACCCCGATTCAGCTAGTGTTATCCAACGAACATCTGTCACTGCCACTGGACGCCTCCTGGAGCGATTCCCTGATCGTCCTGAGTAAAAGTCTGGGTGTCCGGACGAGGGGAGCGGACTCCTTTGTGTTGAATTATTATGGGAAAACGGGTCCAGCAGTGACATCACGCGCCTGGCAGAACAAGAAGTCGAGCGAACTGCTCGCCCTGGACGTTCAACCCTCCCTGGATGCGGGACAGCTCGTGGTCCAAGTTCTGTTCCGGGGCAAGCCAGTCGCCGATGCGGAAGTGACTCTGCTTAGCGATCTGGTCGACCTGGATGAGAAATTGATTACGAACACACAAGGCAAGGCCTCGTACGATTTGACACGGAAACCCATTCATGCCCTGCGCGTGAAATTCACGGAAAAAGCCTCGGGCACACTTGATGGCAAGGAATACTCGGAAATTCGCCACTACACCACCGCCACTTTTCCGTCCGCCAGTTACCATCCACTGAAGACTTCCCATCCACTGGCAGACATTCCGGAAACGGTCACCAGTTTCGGGGCTGCCGTCGCCAGCGGGCGTCTGTATTACTACGGCGGACACACTGGTTCCGCGCACAGTTACTCGACCGAAGGGCAAGCGAATACGTTATGGAGTATCGACTTGAAGGACGGCGGCGCATGGAAGAACCACGGACAGGGCCCGCGGCTGCAGGGACTCGCGCTGGTGGCCGATGAAGGCAAGCTGTACCGGCTGGGCGGATTCACCGCCAGGAACGCGCCGGGCGAGGATCACGATTTATGGTCTTCGGACAGCTTCGCCAGTTACGATCTGGCCACGGGGAAATGGAACGATCTGCCTCCCCTGCCCGAACGCCGCTCTTCCTTTGATGCTGCCGTCCTGGATCACAAAATCTATGTGATCGGAGGCTGGTCGATGGGTGGCGCGGAGAAAAATCAATGGCATACCACCGCCTGGGTCTGCGACCTGACTGCGAATCAACCCGAGTGGACCGCTCTCCCCTCGCCTCCGTTCCAGCGGCGGGCCTTGTCGGTGGCGGCACACGACGGCAAAATCTATGCGATCGGGGGCATGCAATCGGATGGCAACGTGACCACAAACACCGCGATATACGACCCTGCTCAGAAGACCTGGTCCGAAGGCCCCAGCCTGATTGGCAGCGGCATGACCGGATTCGGCACGGCCGCGTTCGCCACTGGCGGGATTTTGTACGTCAGCACTTACGATGGCACGCTGCAAAAACTCTCCGCGGATGGTAAGCAATGGGAATTGCTGGGCAACCTGGAAAATGCCCGCTTCTTCCACCGCATGGTCCCCGTGGACGACAACCGCCTGGTCTTTCTGGGAGGCTCGAACATGCAGGTGGGCAAGTTCGAAGAAGTAGAAATCCTGGAACTGACCAAGTAGGTTTGGCTTTCCCCTCCCTCGTGCACTCTGGCATATTGAAATGAGTTTCCCCAAGGGGCAGCCCCCTGCCCCGCTTTTTCAAGGATTCCGCTCGATGAACCTCCCGTGGTCTGCTTCCCGCGCCGATGCTTCCGACAACTGGCTTCGCTCTGCTTCCTGGCATCACTCTTCATGGGTGGCCGGGGCTTTCCTGGCATTCTGCCTGTTGAACCATGTTTCGCCGGATTCGCTCTCGACTGGGAAGCTCACTGGGGCGGCATGCTTCGCCGGGGATTGGACCAGCTTCCAGAATGGCGGCAGCGCGGTGGAGAACTTCCACACCGTCGATTTCAACTGGGAAGCCGACCCCCGTCTCGTCTGGCAGGCGGAACTTCCCGGGTACGGGCAATCGAGTCCGGTGGTGCTGGGAAATCTCATTTACCTGACCACGGTGGAGGGCTCGAATAAAGAGACCTACCGCGTCCTCGCGCTCGATCGAGCCACTGGTCAGCAGGTCTGGGATTATTCCGCCGAGAATCCCTCCCCACGGGAAAGTACGAACTACGTCAGCAAGGCGGCCCCCACTCCGGTCGCCGACAAACAGGGGGTGATCTGCTTTTTCGAAGGGGGTCTGCTGGTGGCCTTGTCGACCGAGGGAAAAGTCCGCTGGCAGCGTAATCTGCTGGCTGAATTTGGCCCCCTCGACGAAAGGCACGGGCTCTCCGCCTCCCTCGAACAAGATGCGGAGAGTCTGTATGTCTGGGTTGAGCGGGGAACCGAACCCTACGTGCTCAAACTGGAAAAGCAATCCGGAAAGATCCTCTGGAATGTCCCTGGCCTGGGAACCACCAGTTGGGCCAGTCCCCGTCTGATACACGCTGCAGGCAGCATGCATCTCGTGCTGAGTGGCATCGGCAAACTGCGAGGACTGGATTCCGGGACCGGAGAAACCCTATGGGAATTCACCGATCTGGTCGGGAACTCCACCCCCACACCGATGCCGATCGGTCCGGGACAATTCCTGTTGGGCGCCACCGTGGGACGTGAAGGAGGAGACGCGGGCCGATCAGCGGAATCGAACGGGCTGCTGCAAATCACTCGCACCGATGACGGAATCTGGTCGTGTGGTTTCGTCTGGCAGGCAAAACGGGCCACCAGTTCCTTCGGCTCCCCGGCGGCCTCGAGTGACACGGCTTATTTCGTGAACCGGACGGGTGTGCTGTACGCCCTCGATTTGAAAACCGGAGAGGAACGTTATGCGGAACGGATTGGAGACAGCATCTGGGCCACTCCCATTGTGCTCCGCAACGCGGTTTTGTTCCTGGGCAAGAATGGGACTCTCGATGTCCTGGCTCCCGGAGCCGAGTATAAACCATTGAAATCGTTCTCGGTCTGGGAAGCCGGCGCGGGAGAGGCCCCTCCTGTCCTATACGCCGGAGTCCTCAGCGACAACCACCTCCTGCTCCGGGGCGGCTCCCGCCTCGCCTGCTTCGAACTGTCGCCCACCTCTCGCTGAGCAGGAGATGGAAAGCGTAGGCGATTGCTAACCTAATTGATTTGATAGCTCGATTTGGACAGTTTGGCATCCGCAGTCATCTGGAATGACGGATCACTGGGAGGAGCTTTAAGCAAGACGATCACCAATACTACTTGAGTTATTCCCAACAAGGAGATCGGTGGAACTCCCACAAAATCAGACAAGTACAGATGAATGTACAGAACCCCCGTGTTCATCAATATCGGAAGAAAGATTCGGTCGTAGGATGGTACAATCAAACGACCAGTACGGAGACGTCCGAGCAGACCAAGTCGAGACTGCCAATGCCCAATACCTAGTAATCTTAAAAATATTATAAAATATACAGACATCGTTATAAACATGACCAGGCCATGGATCCAATCAGGGCTTCCGATATCCGGATTACCTTCCAAGCTCCAATACTGCTGAGAGTTCGCCTCCAGTGACCAGGTCACAGTGCAGACCAGCCAGGCCCACACACTGGCACCTGTCAGTGTCGTGGGCCAATCCGGGCGCCAGTCTCGCACTTTGGGAGACAGGAATTCCGCGATGAACTTGCGCTGCTTGTTCTCGCGATTCCGCAAGTGGACTTTCAGTGCCTGCGTGATCAGACTCTCCGACTGCTCATTCCACGCCTGAATCTGCCGCCGCCGCATGGTCGAGTCCAGCTTCAAGTGCAATCCGATCAGCAGCGACAAGGGGAGCGGACCCAGCAAGTTGTTGGGGGCCAGGCAGTATGCCCCCACCAGAAACCAGGCCCCCGCGAACCCGTAAAACAACTCCCGGCGTGTCTCCCGCAAAAGGCCCGCATAGGCCCACGTCAGCAGCAGTAGTCGGGCACAGACCCATGCAAAGGGAATCCGAATCCACCATTCGCCTGTAAAGTGGATTGTCAAAATACAGGTTACCGCTAGCAATCCCCACTCCGTCAGTGGGACCAGGGGCCGATAGACGGCTCCCCTGGCGGAACCATCCCAGCCATGCAATGCCTGCCAGAGGAAAAGTTCGCGATTATTCTCACTCGATAAATACGAGGCTCGGGACCACATCTGCACCAGCACAAAAAGAAAGACGCCTCCAGAAATCCACGCCGTGTTCAATATCTTAATTCTGGAAACAACAAGCTGGTTCTCCAGATCCGAATCACCGCCGACATCCATTTTGATTTCGGGAAAAGTGCTCAACATCACTATCCACAACATCACACAGGGAAGCAGACAGAGAAGAAACCGTATCATCGTCATCAGCGCGTCGGAACGATATTCCAGGGGTAGGAGAGTTCGGAGAGACATCAGTGGACCTCCTGAGAATCCAGATAGGCACGGACATTCTCCCGGGCTTCGGGAAAGACCAATTCGTTGATGCCATCCTGGCAGAATTGCCCACCCGGCATGCGTTCCAGCAACTCCGCACGCGTGAGATTTTCCGCAAGGTGTTCGTCTCGCAGAATCAACAGTTGATCAGCCAGTTCCGAAACGATTTCAGCGACGGGAGTCGTCAGGATGATTGTCTGCCCCCGCTCGCGCACCCGATGCTGCAGCACCTGACGTAATGCCAGTATTCCCTGCGGATCGAGTCCCCCTCCAAATGGTTCATCAAGTAACAACAGCGGGCGATCAGCCAGCAGTGCCGCGCACAAGGAGACTTTTTTAGCCTGCCCCGTCGAGAGGGATTTGATGAATCGGGTTCCCATCCCCTGCATGGTAAACAACTTCAGCAAGGAATCGATTCGATCAATCGCCACTGCCCGTGGAATCTCAAATAATTCGGACACCGCCCCCAGGAAGTCCGTGACCATTGTGTCTCCAGGCAGGAAAGATCGTTCGGGCAAATACATGGTCCGCCCGCGAGCCGCCGATTCCTCCTCGACGCCAACCCGCCGCCGATTGCCGAACACGCTGACCTCCCCTCGAGTGGGCGACAAGGCTCCCCCCAGTGTGGATAGCAAAGTGCTCTTCCCCACGCCATTGCTGCCAATCAGCACGGCTATATTGCCAGGTCGCACCTCAAAATGAATGTCCCGCAACACATATTGCCAGCCATAGGAGCAATACAAACCCGCCACACGCACCGCCATTTCCTCGGTCATCACTGTTCTCCCTCCAGGCATTCCTTCGAAGTAAGCCTCGTGTCCGGATTCTCTCAGACCAACGCATTTGAAGACAACCGGGATCAGGTTTCTCCTGAAATAAATCCTTTGGAGTACGCCAACGGCACGCGCGACCACAAACCACCGCACCTGCCACTGGGAAGATGCTGAACTATACGGAGACCAACTCGCCAATCTGCGCGCATGACAACAAACACCATCCGTGCCTGATAAAAGTATGCAGCAGGGTAGGTCAGGCTGTGCCTGACGATTGCCATGAAGTTCGATAAAATTCACGTCCAATTCAAGCGGATTGAAAAGGGTTGCCGTTTAATTGC